>NZ_MKKE01000055.1 GCF_001942305.1 Saccharomonospora sp. CUA-673
CGCTCGGCGGCCAACCCCCGACCACCTTCCGCGAGCAGTGGATCACCAACCAACCCGCACTCTCATAACCACTGGACCACCAAACGGGGCCCAGTCAGGCGGTCTTGACCTGCGGCGACCGGTTACTCGCCGAGCGCATAGCCAGCCTGCTCAGCCAGGCCACGAACGGAGGATCCGGGGATTGGATGACTGCTGAGGTCGAGCGCGTAGCCGCCGAGCTACCGGACGCGCCCGCAGCCTCACTCCGCCAAGCACTACAGCACATCAACGACGATGCGTGGCCAATTGACGATCCCCAACCCCTACCGACCCACGACGATGTGCATAACGCCTACGGCTACGAACTCACCGATGACCAACCGGTCACTCCACAGCTACGTGACTCCGTGACGAGAACTCCGTCCGACGCACGTCTCGAAGACCTCTCCGGTCCAGTTTTTCGAGTCATCAACATGTGGGAACTCCACGTACACGACCCGGACAGACTGCTCAAGGCAGCCGAACGATCCGGTTGGCCCCCGCTCGGCGAAGACCAAGACGGCGAACCAGCAGATGAACTAGACGAGCTCCTCGACGCTGCCATGGCGCTCGTTGGACTGGATGCAGACGTTCCCGGGACAGACATCGTGACCGAAGCAGGACACGGTGAACACCTGGAGGCAGCACGAGGAGATCAAGTTGCCGACTGGTCTGAGGAACCGGTCACGGTGTCCTTCGGTGCAGGCTGGCGCCTGCGAATCTCAGACGACGCTAGGTAATTACCAACCCACCCATGAAGGGAGGACCGCCCCCAGTGGAGGCGGTCCTCCCGCCAATCCACAGGCAACCGACACGAGCTCAACCCGCGCAGAGGAGCGCCGCGCCGACCACGTCACTCAGCTATTCCACGCCCAGCCCCACCGGACACGACACCCCGGTGCCACCCAACCCGCAGTAACCGTTCGGGTTTTTATTGTCCGAAAGGTACTGCTGGTGGCAAATATCCGCACATCAACTGCGCGACCTGGAGCCACATCGGCGTATCCCCGCGCACGCGGGGCGCACGGTCTGGGCCCGCGGTGGATCCGGGACTACGACGGAGTATCCCCGCATGCGCGGGGCGGACGGAGCCCTTCACGAACACCCGCGAGGCAGGTTGGGAGCATCCCCGCGTACGCGGGTCGGACAATCAGCTGGACTTGAGCTATGTCGGGTGGATCGGAGCATCCCCGCGTACGCGGGTCGGACGCGCGGAGTCGCCGCAGCGATAGCTCGCCCATGGGAGCATCCCCGCGTACGCGGGGCGGACACTTCCTGACCAGCACAAACAGTCCACGGCCAGCCAGCCTTCATTCAGTTTCAAAGCTGCAGCCCAACACCAAGGGCCCACCGGAAACCAGACCTACTTCTCCACGCCCAGCCCCACCGGGCACGACACCCCGGTGCCGCCCAACCCGCAGTAGCCGTTCGGGTTTTTACTGTCCGAAAGGTACTGCTGGTGGCGGATGCCAACCGGGCAGCTATCGCGGGTCGTCGACCCGGATCACCACGTCGGGCAACTAGACCCGGGCGGTCAGCCTCACCATCAATGTCGGAATCCTGCGAAGATCCTCGCTGTGCGGGGCCGACCGTGGCCTCCACCCTAGCGCCGACGGCCAATTGTCGGCGCCGTGTCACGCCGCTCGTTACGGTGTGACACATGACTCAAGTATGGCTGAAAACGACATCCGCGCTTGTCCGAGCAGACACCATCGTGGAAGCAGCCGTAACCGGCAATCAACTGGTGGTGCGCCTCGGCATCACCAGCGGCGGCGCCGACCCGATCGCTGGCTGGGCCGTCGGCCTACAGGAACGCACCGTGTGCGAAGTAAGTCCGAACGACAAGCGACCGTCGGCGCGCGATCTCGTCGAATACATCGCATGGATCCGAAGCCGCGGCGAAGCCGGCGTCGTCGTCATCAGCGAGCACGGGGACCTCGGACTCGACACGTTCAACGACCTGCCGATATAGACAACGATCGCCAGCCTATTGACTAGCCGAGAACCAGCGACGTCCAAACCTCGCGCCCAGACTCGGCCAAGCGTCGTCCGGCGAGCGAGTGTCGTGGCGTGCACCGTCTGCCGCGGAATCTGGTTTATGGCTGTCGTCGCGATTTCGGGCAGGCAGGATGAGGGCCATGGCAGGGGCTCGGGTCGAGGATGAGCGGCTTCGGATTCTGACGTTCTGGTGGATGCTGGAGTTGTTCAGCCCTCAGCAGGTTTCAAAGCTGACGCAGAAGGCAACGCGCCCGCCGGATCGTCAGGTGATCGCATGGCGGGCCGGCGATTCTCTGCCCTGGGATGTACTGGGTGCGCCTGCGCCGCTCAACGGCACCCGGAGGGTCTGGCGCCACACGGTCTATCTGGGCGTCTACAAGCTTGAGGCGATGTATGAGTCGTTGGATCGTGTGTTCGGCGAAGATCCCAACGCTACGACAAACGGTCCGACGGCGAGAGCGCCTGTGCCGGGCTGCTCATCGACCACGACGGTCGGCTGGTCGCCGGCTCCTCGGTGTTGTCGTCGGCGTTGTGGGCTGCCGGACGGGCCCGAGACCCCGGACCTGGGAATCCGCGCTGGATGGAAGGGTTCGAAGAGGCGCTGGAGGAGTTCGGTGAGGCCGTTGATGCCTTTGAAGGTGCCCGGCGCGACTCGGTTGGAAGCGAGCAGCCTCCTGCTCATGATCCTGGGTCACTGGCAGAGTTGCTGAATATCGCCCACGTCGCTGCCGGCGTGGCTGGATTCGACGATCTGGCGAGCGACCGCGTGGTGATCGATAGCGTGGCGGTTTCCGCACGCCGGACCGAGGACGGCACGGACACCGATTTCTTGAACAGCTTCTACCTCGACGATCTCGCAGCGGTGCGCTCCCACGTCGCGCGCGGCGACCTGGGAGCTGGACTTGCCGCATATCTGACCAGCGACACAACGCTCCCGGTGTCCGGTCGGATCGATATCGTCACCCATCCTGAGGCCGTCGAGGCGGGAACCGCGATCGAACGGCTCCCGAAGGGACGTTGGCCGGCCAACCCAAAGCATGCGCTGGCGCTGAGTCAGCAGTTCGCCGTCAACCGGGCTTTGAACGATCTCGGCCCCGACGCCGGCCTCATGGGCGTGAACGGCCCGCCGGGCACGGGCAAGACCACCATGTTGCGTGACATCCTCGCCGGCAACGTCGTCGAACGCGCTCGGAGACTCGCGGCACTCTCCGACCCGTCGGATGCATTCACCAAGGTCACACACCGCTGGTCCGACGGCGAGGGACACCCACGGATCGTTCGCCAGCTCCGCCCCGAACTGACTGGCTTTGAGATGGTCGTCGCGTCGGCGAACAACGCCGCAGTCGAGAACATCACCACCGAGATCCCCGACGAGAAGGCGATCGAAGCACCGTGGCGCGGGGAAGCCGACTACTTCGGCGACATCGCGACCAAGATCCTCCAAGACGTCGCAGCCGACGACGCCACCAACAGCAGCACGGAACCGCCGACAGCGTGGGGCCTGGTGGCTGCCCGGCTCGGTAAGAAGAAGAACCGAGCCGCCTTCCACTCCGCCTTCTGGTTCGACGAAAAGGACCCCAAGACCAACAAACCCGTTGAGGACAGCGTCCCGCGGATGCAAACCAGGCTGACCAGATGGCGCGACCACGACGCCCCCTACACGCCGTGGGCGCAAGCACGCGAAACCTTCAACACTGCCGAACAGCGAGTCGACACGCTCATCCGGCAACGCGCGCAGGCCCAGGACCAGCTCCGACAACTGCCGCAACTCGCTGACCGGGCGCGTGCTCTTGAAGCAGCGATCAACCACGAGCGCCGAAACCTCGCCCAGATCCAGCACGACTTGACCCGGCACCACCCCCTCGAGCAGCAAACTCAAGCCGAACGCGCCCACGCCACCGAGCGCTACGGCCGCCACCTGGCGACGAAGCCCGGCACGCTGGAGACACTGTTCTCGCTCGGGCGCGGCATGCAGGAGTGGCGCACACGCCACGACGCAGTCACCCAAGCGCTGGACATCGCGGAGCAACGCCATCGGGACGTGTTCGGTCACGGTCAGCGACTGCGGGAAGCACTTCAAGAGTCCCAGTCGCGCTTGTCATCCGCCCAGCAGGAGCTCACGAGCGTTCAAGATCGGCGGGCCCGATTCCAAGCACAGTGCGCACAGGACGAGGAGAGGTTCGGGAAGGCATACCCCGGGCCGGCGTGGACTGGCGATCAGCGCGAGCTGCACGCCCCCTGGCTCGACGAAGAGCTCGACACGGCCCGCGCAGACCTGTTCATCGCCGCACTCCAGCTGCACCAGGACTTCCTGGCCAACACCGCCAAGGACATGCTCAACGGACTGCGCGCCGCCGGCGAGGTCGTCGCCGGGAACTATCCGCGGGACCTCGAGCCGGAGAAGATCCGCGCGGCCTGGCAATTGTTCTTCCTGACTGTTCCGTTGATCTCCACGACATTCGCTTCAGCCAGCCGCATGTTCGGCGGCCTCGGTCCCGAGGCAATCGGTTGGCTCCTCATCGACGAAGCCGGACAGGCATCGCCCCAGCACGCCACCGGCGCCATCTGGCGAGCACGCCGCATCGTGGCCGTCGGTGACCCGCTCCAACTCGAACCCGTGGTCACACTCCCCGAGAAGGCACAGCGCAACATCGCCAGCCGCTACGACCTCAGCCCGACCTGGATTCCACCCCGGGCTTCCGTACAAACCCTGGCCGACCGCGTCACACAGTTCGGAACAAGCTTGGACCAGGGCGAAGACAACGTGTGGGTCAGCGCACCGCTGCGCGTCCACCGCCGCTGCGACGACCCCATGTTCACCCTGTGCAACCAAATCGCCTACAACAACCTCATGGTCAACGGCGTCTACCGCGACCTCGACAACCCCGACAAACCAAATCCGTTCAGCAGCCCCGCCGGGCCGATCGTCGCCGCAAGCCACTGGGCCGACGAACCAGCCGGCAGCCCCGGCAGTCATCTCCAACTGAACCAGGTCAAGCGGCTGGTGAAGGCCCTCGACTACTTGGAGGGCAACGGGATTCCACCGTCCGACGTCATCGCCATCTCACCGTTCCGAGCCGTCGCCGACCAACTCGAGAGGCTCATCCCGCAGTATCCGGGACTCCGGGCAGGGACCATCCACAAGTCGCAAGGACGAGAAGCCCCCGTCGTGATCCTCGTCCTCGGCGGCGACCCCAACAAGCCAGGCGCACCAGCCAACTGGGCAAATACACCGAACCTCGTCAACGTCGCAGCCAGCCGCGCGAAACGCCGCCTCTACGTCATCGGCGACCGCGCATTCTGGGCGCGACACAACTATTTCAGAGACCTCTCCAATGCGCTCCGTCAATAGTTGCCGCGCAGGACAAGGCCGACGAACGTCGGCTTTCCAAGTCCGGGGCGGAAACGCTTGTCGCCCTGGTCAACCGCCGGGACTCCGAGTACGAGGCGCTGAAACACGCCTGCGACGAGTTCTTTGCTGCCAACGGCGTCAACCCCGACAATCTCACCCCCAGCTGACCCGCTTGGCACCACCAGACTCCTCCGCACCATCCACGCGAAACGGCATGTCCCCAGCCGGACCGCCGCTGGACGATCTACACCGAGAGGCATTCGCCAATGACACATCAGAACAGCGACGACTACGACCTCGCTACCGACACTGTGCGGGTACAGCGCCACGACTTGGCCCGCCTTCTCCTGGAGTTCCGTACCTCGCAGGCCAAACAGGAATCTGGCCGCTGGCTCCACATGCACGACTACGATCGCTCATTTGAACGGCTGGCCGATGCTGTCGATGCTGGTGACCAGACGCGGCGGGGCAGTCGTTGGACTGGACCGGACTACCGCATGCGTTGCACCACTGACCCTGTCTACGTCTGGCCCGAAGGATCGCCGCACGAGGGCCCGGTCACTACCGTGCACGTTCCTGGGCATGGCTCGCACTACGTCCTGGACCCCACGCACGTCAAAGCACTGTGCGGGTTCGGGTGGGCGCCAGAAGAAGACACGCCGACCAATGACGAAGCGACCTGCACAGCGTGCCGCCGGGAACATCAACTGGCGCGCCACCTGCGATCGACAGAGCAGTAGCCGGACGGACCGCGGCTCGTCGCTACGCGATATCGCGCGCCGATGTCGTTGCAGATCCGTCAGGCCTCGTCTTCCCGGGGATTCAGGTACAGGGTGAGCAGGTACCCATCGTCACTGGCACCCAGCGGAGACTAGTGATGGTTGGTGGCTGATCGTTATCTTCGCACTCGGCCAGAAAGCGTCCTGCCGCTAGCAATGGGTCGGGCGGGGACGCCACGTGGTCAGCGCAAGCGTGACGGGAGGGAGCGGAGGACAAGGACGGCCGGGTTGCTGGTCCGATCGAGGTGCGGGCGGGTGCAACTCGCCGATCTTGTCGGCGTTGCACGGCACGATGGGCTTATGTGTGCCGACGAGCCCGACCCGCGAGCCGACAGTGGCGCGTCTACCGACACTGGCGACGAGAACCTGACGCCGACGCTGGTGAAGGGCCGACGCGGGCGGGTGCACCTGTGGCTTGAGGGCACGGCGACCGTGTGCGGCGCGGCCGTGGACCCGCAGGCCCAAGACACGTGGGTTGCGGACGACTGGGCCGAGCAGGTGCGTTGCTACAACTGCGCCTACCGCCACACCCCGCCCGGCTATCTACGCCCGCGCTCGGCCTCAGACTTTCCGTTGCGCCAGGCATGTCCGCAGCATCCCCACGCTCCGGCCGGGGGCTGCCACCTGTGCGACGTCGACGCCGCACCGGCCGCCGGGCGCCGGTCCGGCGAGTACTGGAGCGACCCGGAAATCGAGACCCTGCTCAAGCTGCTGGCCGCCGGACACACCGCCGACGACATCGCCGCCCGGGTGGGCCGAACCGCCACCGGCATTCGCAGCCGCTGCCGCATGCTCCTGCCCGGACCCGACGCCCGCGCGCGCACCGCCGATCTAGACCTGCACGCACTGCTCGTCAACGACCCGAACTACGACTGGCGCGGCGCGCTGCGCGAGACCTACGCCCGCCAGGGCCAGTTCTACTGGGACGCGCCAGCCGACGAGCAGCTGCGCACCGCCTGGCAATCCCGCCGGCCGATGCACGAGCTCGTCGCGCCCTCGGTGCCTCCGAACCCGAGATCGCCGCCCGATTGGTCGCGCTCGACCTTGCCGCCGACACCGCCGACGTGGTCGCCACGCTCGGGGCCCGCCCGGGCGGCACGCTGCACCAACGAGCACGGCTGGCTGCAGACCGCCGCGCGGCCGCTGTGTGGGTCCTGATCGCCGACGGGCTCCGCGGCACACCGCGCGCCCGCGACCTCGAACGCGCCACCACTTCAAAGGTCCACCGGCACGTGTCCGTGCACGCCACCCGCGCTGAGGCCGACACCACCCTCGCCCAGCTGCTGGCCGAACACGACCGGCGCGGTGGACACCGCCACGATGTGACCATCACCGTCGCCGAGCGCACCGTCGGCACGCTCGACGACGGCACCACCCACCACGAGCATTCCCCCAGCACACCCCTGCCGCGCCGCCGGGACACCGACATCGCGCCCTGACAACGCAGCACCAGCTCGCCGAAGACCGCCAACAACATCAGAACGCAGCGCCTGTCGACGTTCTCGGCGAGCATCGGGTCGTGACCACCTCCCGAAAGGGTTGGCAGTCGGTGGGTTCAACGCCCCGGACGACGCCGCCCGCACCACGACTTACCGAACAGGTTGGAGTCAACAACCGCGCTAGGCCGGCCGGTAACCGGCCTACTTCTCCACACCCAGCCCCACCGGACAGCTCACACCCGTGCCACCCAACCCACAGTAGCCGTTCGGGTTTTTATTGTCCGAAAGGTACTGCTGGTGGTGGTAGTCGTAGGCACATTCACCTGCCTCACAGCCGGTGCCAGATGGTAGGTCGTCGAAGCCCGACCCGCTGGCGACCAGGCAGGCTGTGGGAATGGACTCTGGCCCCGACCGCAGCCGGAACCGACCGACGCGCTGGCTGCGACAACGCCGAGATCACCGTGCGCTTCGGCCGCTGTGGAACTTCCTGCTACCCGTCATCGCAGCGCGCCACACCGTCACCGTGATGCGCGCCGAGGCAAACGATCGCTTCGAACGACGACTGATGGAGATCCGCGACGCACTCCGTGTCCTCGACGGATACCGACTGGAACCACCAGCCGCAGTGACCCACGCAGGCGATGACGCAGCCCGCGAAGCCGCGATCCTCGCGATCAGCCTGCAGCTCTGGTACGACCACACCCCCTCCGCTCCGCCCCGACACACGGTGGCACCTCAGCGCACCTCGACGACCTCGACTGACTCCGAGACCTGGCCGCCGAAGTCGCATTCCTGCCACCCGAGATGGGCCAACCACGCCAGTAATCAGCCGACTCCACTCCAACCAGCCACCATGCAGTGAGCACAGCATGGCCGTCAGGGGGCAACCACAATGACCGACAAGAGCGCCCAAACGAACCCGTCGCCGGACTCCGGCGACAGTCAGGACAAAGGCGCCCACCATCTCGGGTCATGCCTACTGTTCGGCGTGCTGGTCGTGGTCGGCCTCGTCGTGTCGTACGCACTCAGCTTCGCCTTCACCATGTCCAGCGACGCCTGTACAGGAGGAACCACCGGCTGGATCTGCGAAGCACCCGGCCAGCAACTCGCGTTCTGGCTGCCCTGGATCGCCCTGGTCCTCGCCATCGCCTGCGCACTCACCGGCTTCGCCTTCAGCAGCCGCTCCGACTACGCGCCCATGGCCGGCATCGGCGTCGGCATTCTCGTCTACATCATCGTCAACGCACTCGTATACGGAGCGATCAACGCCGTCATCAGCAGATAAACGAGCCTACTTCTCCACCCCGAGCCCCACCGGACACGACACCCCAGTACCACCCAAACCGCAGTAGCCGTTCGGGTTTTTATTGTCCGAAAGGTACTGCTGGTGGTAGTCCTCGGCGTAGTAGAACTCGCCGAGCGGGGCGAACTCGGTGGTGATCTCGCCGTGGCCGGCGGTGCGCAGCGCCTGCTGGAACGTCGCGCGCGAGGCCTCCGCCTCGGCCTGCTGGTCGGCACCGTCGTAATAGACGGCCGAGCGGTACTGGGTGCCGACATCGTTGCCCTGGCGCATGCCCTGCGTCGGGTCGTGACCCTCCCAGAACACCTTCAGCAGCTGTTCGTAGCCGACCTGCTCCGGGTCATAGACGACGAGCACCGCCTCGGTGTGTCCGGTCAGCGCCGTGCACACCTCCTCATAGGTCGGGTTGGGCGTGTGCCCGCCTGCGTAGCCGACGGCGGTCGAGTACACGCCGTCGGTCATCCAGAACAGCCGCTCGGCGCCCCAGAAGCACCCGAGCCCGAACACGGCCGTCCGCATTCCGTCCGGGAACGGCGGCTTGATGCGGCGGTCGGGGTGGACGGCGTGCAGTTCCGGCGTCACGAGTGGGTCGGGGCGGCCCGGCAGGGCCTCCTCGGCGGACACGAGGCGCGTCTTGTCTCGACCGAAAAACGACATACATCGATGGTATGTCCTTCGAACTGGTGAGACCGTGCCGTGACGGCCCAGTACTGTTCATCCATATACGTGACACGCGCTGTCACTCAGGTCCGAGATTCGCAGGAGTCCGCACATGTCATGGCAGGAAGAGTTGAGACGTCTCGACGCCCAGCTCGCGGCCGGCGTCATCACGCCGGATCAGCACAGCCGACAGCGTGACGACCTGCTGGCCGAGGCCTCCAGCGGTGCGTCCGCGAGCGGCGAGGCCAGCAGCTCGAGCGACTCCGAGAACGCCGCCGACGCGTCCGCCCCGACCCGTTCCGAGGGCGAGTCGGACGGTGGGACGAAAAACGACCCCGACTCCGGACCCAGGTGGTCGGCCGCGAATCCGGCCGCCGCCGCACAGCCCCCGACCACCCCGCCGAGCAGCTCGACGGCGCCCCGGCGGACACATCGACGGCCGAGTCGACACCGCCTGCTTCGACGAAACCGGCCCCGACCTCGCTGAACTATGCGCCGTCGACGCGCCCAAACAGCCCGCGCCACTTTTCGTCCCGCAGACGCCGCGTCCGCGGGCGTCCGGGTGCGGCGCACAATCCGACCTTCGCGCCCGCTCCACAACAGCAGCAGGGTTTCGGTGCGCAGACCGCCGACCAGCCCTACGGGGGATATCCCGACTTCACCCCGCCACCGAATCGTGGCCGCACCGGCACATGGCTGGCGGTCTCGCTGGCCGTGCTGCTCGCGTTGGGTGCCGTCATCGGCGGTGCGTGGTGGCTCGGCCAGGACAACGGCGACGCAGCCGCCCAGCCGCCGGCGTCGGAACCGGCGGCGGGTGGCACGGACAGCGACGCGGACGACTCGGGCGGGGCCGGTGGCTCCGACGACTCCGCCCTCGAGGACCGCCTGCCCGAACTTCCCGGCACCCCGAGCCCCGACAACTCGACGATGTCGATCAGCCGCGGGCTCGACCTGGGCTTCATCACCTCGACCGACGCCGACTCGATGCGCAGGTTCGGCGTCTCCGACCTCATCTACCGGGCCTCGGCCGAGGGCAACGACGGCTACAGCATGGTCGTCGCCCGCACCACCAGCGACCAGAAAGCCGACCAACTGGCCGAGTCGTTGAACGGATCGCTGGCCGACGAGGGATTCTCCGACAGCCGGTTCGGCGCAGGCGACCGGTTCACCGCCTACACCGGCGAGCAGGAGGCGGGCCGGGTCAGCATCGTCTGGTACTCGTCCGGCAACGCCGCGGTCGGTATCGGCGTGTCACAGCCGTCCGACGGCGACACGTCCGAACTGACCCAACGCCTGGAAACGACCCTCGACTCGCTCGACGACGTACTGCCCGCCAGCTGAGTGACACACCAGGTGACTGGCGGGAATCGGCGAGGTCACAAAACGACCCACACCACCTCACAGCCTGCACACCGTGCAGAATGAGCACGTTCGAACACATCGCAGGAGCGGCCGCCGGCACTCGGCGGCGCGGATCGAGCAGGGGGTCGCAGCGTGTCCTGGCAGGAAGAGTTGCGCAAGCTGGACGAAGAGCTTGCGGCGGGCAGACTCTCCGCAGACGACTACCGCGTCCGTCGTGACCAGGTCCTGTCGTCGGCCGTCACCCACGGCGAGGACGCCGCGGGCGCCCAGCCGCCGGCCCCGCCCGGACAGCCGGCGCAGGATCCGCAGGCCCAGCAGCCGCCCCAGGGCCAGCCCCAACAGGGCCAACAGCAGCCGCCGCAGCAGGGGCAGCAACAGGGGCAGTCTCAGCAGCCGCAGCCCCCTGCCCCGCAGCAGCCGAACCAGGACAGCAACTCCACGCAGGTCATCGCCCCGGTGACCCCGCCTCCCGGTGGTGCCGCCCAGCCGCCGCAGGCCGGTGGTCCGCACAACGACCCCGAGCGCACGCAGGCCGTGCAGCCGGCCGACGCGGAGGCCACTCAGGCGGTACAGCCGGTCCAGCCCGTCCAGCCGCCGTACCAGCAGCCGCACGCCTCGCCGGCAGCCGGTTTCCAGCAGCCGCACGCCTCCCCCGCGGCCGGTTTCCAGCAACCGCAGCAACCGCACCAGCCGTGGAACGCCCCCGAGGCCGACCAGAGCCCGCCCTGGGGCGGCGAGTTCCCGCCCGTCTCGCCCGGCAACTCGGCCGAGTGGGGACAGAGCGACGACGACCCGTTCGAGAGCGAATCGAAGGGCGGCAAGGGCAAGATCGTCGCGATCGTCGCGGCGGTCGTGCTCCTGGCCGGAATCGCGACCGGCGCGTTCTTCCTGTTCGGCGGCTCCGACGAGGAACCGCAGGCCGACGACCGCGGCAACAACCAGCAGCAGGGCGGTTCCGGCGATCAGGGCGGCAACGGCGGTAACGGCCAGGCCGAGGAACCCGCCGACGACATGCCGCTCGAGGGCCAGGAAGGCACCCCGGAGAACAGCTCCGAGCTCGACTCGTGGGACCGGATCGCCGACATCAACCTGCTCAACGACGACGAACTG
This sequence comes from Saccharomonospora sp. CUA-673, assembly GCF_001942305.1. Taxonomy (GTDB): domain Bacteria; phylum Actinomycetota; class Actinomycetes; order Mycobacteriales; family Pseudonocardiaceae; genus Prauserella. The sequence goes on from NZ_MKKE01000055.1 coordinate 12,019, forward strand.
CAGGCCTACCAGGCGCCGCTCCCGGTGAGGCCAAGTACGGGGTGTTCAGCCACGGCGACGGCAACAACACGCTCGTCCTGATGATCAAGGTGGCCGACAGCGGCGCCGCCTCCAGCGCCGTCGGCGAACTGCGCGACATCCAGCTGAAGAACGGCCAGGAGTCGACTTCCGTCAACGGCGTGCCGAGCTCGGTGCAGGTGACGGAGGTCGACAAGAAGCAGGGCCAGGCCGCGACGATGCGCGCCCACTACCTGTCCGGCGACGTACTGGTGCGGGTCGAGGGCGTGTCGAGCGAGGGCGAACTGGACGACATCCGCGACGAGTTCGCGGCCGCCCTGACCACGCAGCTCGAGAACCTGCCCGCCGATGAGTGAACCGACGCAGGCCAGTGGTGACCTGACCGTGGTCACCGCGTGCACGATCGTCGCCCGCAACTACCTGCCCGCGGCGCGCGTGCTCGCTGCTTCGTACCTCGAGCACCACCCGGGGCATCAGTTCGTCGTCGGTGTCATCGACAGCGACCACGGCGCCGCGGACGACGTGGCCGGCGACGACACCATGGTCGACGGCCTGCGCATCGTCGGCCCGTCCGCGTTCGGTATCGACACCGAGACCTACCTGCGCATGGCGACGGCCTACTCGGTCACCGAACTGGCCACGGCCGTCAAGCCGTACCTGCTGCGCAGCCTGCGCGCCGAATCGCCCGTGGTCATCTATTTGGACCCGGACATCCAGGTGTTCGCCCCGATGCCCGAGGTCGCCGAACTGGCCCTCGAGCACAGCATCGTGCTCACCCCGCACTTCACGGCGCCGCTGCCGCGTGACGGCAAGGAACCGGACGACGCGGTGATCATGGGCACCGGCATCTTCAACCTCGGGTTCGTCGGCGTCGGCCCCGGCTCCGAGGAGTTCCTCGAGTTCTGGGCCGGCCGGCTGCGGCAGGACGCGATCGTCGCGCCCGAACAGCAGCTGTTCACCGACCAGCGGTGGGTCGACCAGGTACCCGCGTTGTTCCGGCACGTCGTGCTGACCGACCCGGGGTTCAACGTCGCCTACTGGAACCTGCACGAACGGCCCGTCGACCATGACGACGCGGGCACCATCACCGCGGGTGGACGTCCAGTGCGGTTCTTCCACTTCTCCGGCTACCGACCCGAGAAGCCGTGGCTGCTGACGTTCCACTGCGCCCGCAAACCGCGGGTGCTGCTGTCGGACAACCCCGAGCTGCGCGAACTGTGCGACGCCTACGGCGCGGCGTTGAAGGCCTCCGGCTACGCCGAGACGCTCGACGCCATCCCGTACGGTTTCGCGACCTTCGGCGACGGCACGCGGCTGCCCGCCGGGTGCCGACGGCTGTTCCGCGACGGCTGGATCGCCGCCGAAACCCCGGACGCCTCGGGACGCACCGAACCGATGCCGCCGCACGCCTACGAGGAGGATGGCGGCGCGGCGCTGCGCGCGTGGCTCTCCGCACCGGCCGACCACTCCCAGACCGCGGCCGGCCTGAACCGGCTCGCGATGTCGGTGTGGCGGGCGCGAACCGACCTGCAGTTGACGTTCCCGCACCCGACCGGTTCCGACGCCGACGGGTTCCGCGAATGGTGCCGCACCTCCGGTGTGTCGGAAAACGTACTTCCCGAGTGGGCGCTGCCCGACCAGCGGCCCGAGCCGGCCGAACCGTCCGAGGACTTCGGCGTCAACCTGCTCGGCTACCTCACCGCCGAACTCGGCCTCGGCGAGATGGGCCGCGTCATCCACGACGCGATGATCGACGCCGGCGTCGAGGTGGCGTCCGTGGTCGAGGAGAAGGCCGTCTCCAACCGCACCGGCATCGAACGACCCGAGACGACGGGCGACCCGCGGTTCCCGGTGAGCCTCATCGCCGTCAACGCCGACCAGACCCGGCTGGCCGTGTCCACACATCCGGACGTCATGCACGACCGGTACCGCATCGGACTGTGGGCGTGGGAGCTCGAGGACTTCCCCGATTGGCAGCACGAGGCGTTCGACATGGTCGACGAGGTGTGGACCGTCAGCGACTTCTGCCGTGCCGCGTTCGCCTCCCATTCGCCCGTACCCGTGAAGACCATCCCGGTGCCGGTCCGCGACCCCGGGTACACCGCGCGGACCCGCAAGGTCGGCGACCCGACCCGATTCCTGTTCGCGTTCGACTTCAACAGCGTCGGCCAGCGCAAGAACCCGTGGGGCGCGGTCGAGGCGTTCCGCCTGGCGTTCGACGGGCGGACCGACGCGCGGCTCGTGCTCAAGACCATCAACGGTGACCTGCACCCGCAGGCGGCCGAGCGGCTGCGCACGATGGTCGCCGACGACGCCCGCATCGAACTGATCGAGGGTTACCTCAGCGCCGCCGACCTGGCCGAGCTGTACGCCACGGCCGACTGCTACGTGTCGCTGCACCGCAGCGAGGGCTTCGGCCTCACGGTCGCCGAGGCGATGGCGCGCGGCATGCCGGTGATCAGCACCGCCTACTCGAGCACCACCGAGTTCCTCGACGGCGACACCGGCTGGCCGGTGCCCTACCGGATGGTGCCCGTCGGCGAGGGCTGCGAGCCGTACCACCCGGACGCGTTGTGGGCCGAGCCCGACGTCGAGGCCGCCGCCGACGCGATGCGGCAGATCGCCGACGTCCCCGCGGAGGCCGCGCGCCGGGGCCGCGCCGCACGGGAGCACATCCTGCGGACCCGGTCCATGGAGGGCGCGTCGACGTGGCTGCGTACCCAGCTGGAACGCGCACACAACACGTGGCTCCAACGCCGTAGGGCGGCCGAGGAGCCCGGCCCTCAGCCCGAACACCCGCTCACGCCCATGCGCAGCGCGCGCGAGGCGCTGCGGTGGCAGCCCGAAACCGGCGCCGCCTCGCGTACGCCGATCGCGCCCGCGCTGCGTAAGGCAGTGCTGCGGCTGCTCGACCACTACGACGTACACCAGCGCAAGGTGCTCAGCACGCTGCACGAGGGCTCGGAAACGACCATGCAGCGGCTGCTGGAACGGATCGAGTCGCTCGAGCGGTCCGTCGAGGCGAACGCACGGGCGGCGGCGCAGGCCGAACAGGTCGCCCGCCGGCAGGACACGCGCGCGGAGGCGTTGCGCAAGTCCGTCGACGAGTTGCGCCGCGCCGACCACATCAGCGCCGAGGAGTTCCGCAGCAACAAGGCCGACGTCCGCAAGGTCGCCGACCGCGTGGCCAGGCTCTCGACCGACGTCGAACGCGGCCAGGAAACGGTCCACAACCTCATCCAGGCCCGTGACCAGCGGCTCGACAACGACGAGCACGCCATCCAGCGGCTCGGCCGTGACCTCGAGGCCGTCCTGGAAGCGGCTCGGCTGATGCACGCGCCGATCCCCGACGGTGGCGACGTCGTCGTGTGCGACGCCGGGATCCTGCTGCTGCCGTTCGACGACGTGATGCTGCCGTGGATCCGCCACCACCGTTCGTGGGAACGGGACGAGGCGGAGCTCATGACCCAACTGGCGGCCCGCAGGCCGGGTGCGTTCCTCGACATCGGTGCGCACGTCGGTTACCACACGCTGAGCCTGCTGCGCGCCTCGTCGGCGGTCACCAACGTCGTGGCCGTCGAGGCCGACCCGACGAACGCCGAGTACCTGCGCCGCAACATCGGCGTGAACCTGCCGAAGGACCGGTCCGGGCTGGTCAGCGTCCTCGAAGTGGCCGCATGGGACACCGACGGCAACCTGGTGCTCGCGCATCCGGACGAGCGCAACAGCGGTGACCACCGCGTGCGCGAACCCGACGGCACGGCCGGGCTGATGGTGCAGGCCACGCGGCTGGACGGAAATACGGACGTGCTGAGCCAGCCCGTCAGCCTGATCAAGACCGACCTGCAGGGGCGCGATCACCGGGCCCTCGCCGGGTTGCAGGAGACGCTCGAGCGGGACCGGCCGAACGTGCTGTGCGAGTTCTCCCCCGAGGCGATCGAGGAGTTCGGCGACGACCCGTACGCCGTGCTGACCGCCTACCGCAAGTGGGGTTACCAGCCGATCGAGCTGGCACTCGACGGAACCCTCGCCGAGGACGAGCCCGACGACTCCCTGGTCCACCACGCACGCCACGACCAGCGGGGCTTCACGACGCTCTGGCTCCGCCCGCAGTAGCAGCCCGGCGGCCGGTAACTGGCCGGTGGCGGGGTGGCCGGTCGGTCGCGGTCGTTTTTCGACCGCTACGGGTTGAGCTCCGCGTACGCCATGAGGTGACCGCCCCACCAGGCACCCGCCACGGCCGCGATCGCCACGGCGATCGCCGACACCCAGCGCGGCGCGCGGGCCAACAGGAGCGCGATCGGCACGGCGAGCGTGATCGCGGGCAGCAGGAACCGGGCACGGCTGTTCCAGAACGCACCCGTGCTCAGGGCCGACGCGACCATCAGGGTGGTGTACACCTGCGCGGGCAGCGGGATCGAGCGGATGAACCAGGACGCCACGAGCAGTCCGACGCTGGCCACGACCACGACGGCGAGGATCACCGACCACATCGGCTCCTGCCCGGTGAACGCCTTGACCAGCATCTCCCAGGTGAGCGCGCCGCCGTCGAAACCCATCTGCCAGGCGTCGTTCTGGATCCACACCCAGGCATCGAGTCGGCCGGCCCGCCAGCTGACGTACAGCAGGAACGACAGCAGCCCGAGCGGGGCGAGCGCCGCGGCCGCCCACGGACGCCATCCGTCACGCCGGCGGACGACGGCGATCAGGGCCGCAATTCCGACCGCGGCGATCAACGCGATGGCCGTACTCCGCGACAGGCCCGCGACCAGGGCCAATCCGCCCGCGGCGAGCCATTGGCGCCGTTCGAGGGCCACGAGGGTCCAGACCGCGAGGGCGATCAGCAATGCTTCGGAGTAGCCCATCCGCAGCACGACGCCGCCCGGCGCGACCGCCCACAGCACGGCCAGGAGGTTGCCCACGCGAGGACCCCAGAGACGGGTGCCGAAGGTGTGCAACCCCCATGCCGCGACCCCGCCCGCGATGAGCGACACGAGCAGCAATGCGGCGTGGGCCGGAATTCCGACCAGGACGAAGATCGATGCCAGTCCCGGCAGCAACGGGAAGAACGCGAGGCTGATCGGGGTCGGGTCACCGTTGGCGTCGACCTGGACGTCCTGGCGATAGCCGTACTCGGCGATCTCGGCGTACCAGTTGACGTCGTAGGCGCCCAGTACGTCGGGCAGCGACATCCCGGCCCGGTCGGCGACCAGGGCGATGACGAGGAACGAGACAACCTGGATGGCGTAGAACGCGACGAGCGCCGGCAGCACCGGCTGCAGGCTGCGCCACACCCGTTGGCGGAGCGGTTCGTACGACGCCGGACGGTCGCCGGCGGTCGTTTGGGTCATGCGCAACGCCACAGGTCATCAGGTCGGACAGGGATTCCGCACTAATGCTAACTGCCGATACGCTGCCATTTGCCCGGTTCTCCGATGGAGTGAACCAACACACGCACGGTCTGCGACGGCCGCCTGACGAGGGCCGGCGCGATTTCGCAGGCCGTGGCCGTGCTCGAGCACCTGGAGGGGGTGGGGACGCTGGCCGGTTCGTGGCGTTCCCAGCCGCTCGAAGGTGCGGACAAGACGCGCATCTCGTTCGTCGACATGGGCCGGGCGATCGCCGCGTTGCTCGTCGTCTACTCGCACGTCGCGCACCCGTGGGTCGAGGACAAGAACGAGAACGCGCCCGTCATCGGCTTCGTCGAGGCCTTCACCAGCGAGCCGATGCTCATGGCGACGCAGGGCATCGGGCAGATCGCCGTGCCGTTCTTCTTCCTGGTCAGCGGGTTCATCGTGACGCCGATCGCGATCCGGCAGGGCTACCGGAAGTTCGCGGTCAACCGGTTCATCCGCGTCTACGCGCCGTTGCTGTTCGTGCTGCTGTTGACGTCGGCCGCGCTGTGGGCGGGGTTGGAGCCGCAGTCGACCGGCCAGTCGCAGGAGGTCACGCTGTGGACGATGTTCACCAACTGGACGTTGGTGAACTACATCCTGTATCCGCAGGTCGTCCTCATGCCGGTGGCCTGGACCATGATCATCGAGGTCCTCTTCTACCTGATGCTGCTGGCGTTGCTGCCGGTGTTGCGGCGCGCGGTGTGGCTGGCGATCTGCATCGAGTTGACGTTCGTGTTCGTCGTCCTGTCGAGCCGCAGCGAGCTCAACGAGTCGTGGTCGCTGTTCGCGGTCAACGTGTCGTACCTGCCGATCCTGCTCATCGGCCAGATCGCGTGGGCGACGACGGCGAAGAAGATCCCGCTGTGGGCGGGTTCGATTTTCGGCGTGCTCGCGTGGATGCTCTACGTCTACGGCGACATCCTCGACGTCGGTCGGATCGACGACTCGTACAACCTCGCGATGTCGATCGCCGTGATGTTCTTCTTCATGGCTACTTCGCCGAGCCGAAGCTGCGCCAGTTCCGTTTCTGGACGGCGTTGTCCGAACGGTCGTACTCCATCTACCTGCTTCACGGGCTGGGCATTTTCGTGACTCTCGGGTTGCTGCGGCCGACGGTGCCGTTTGCGATCGCCCTGCCGATATCGCTGCTGGTCACGGCCGCACTGGTCGAGATCAGCTACCGCTGCGTGGAACGGCCGAGCCATGAGTGGGCGCGGAGTATGTCCAGGCGGGTCGGAACCCCGCAGCAGCCGCCGTCCGAAAAACGCCCCCCGGCCGATCCGCCGGCCGAGTCGGTCACCCCCGACGATCCACCCGATCCGCCCGACGGCACCGGAGCAGCCGAGCCGCCTGAGGTCGGGCCCGAATCGGAGGCCGAGAAGACGACCCGCATCACTCCGATCGACGTCGAACGCGCGCGGCCACCCCAACAGCCGCGCCCTCCGCACCCGCAGCAGCCACCGCCGCCGGCGACCTCACCGCAGCGCGCCCGACACGGTCGCAGCCCATGCCGCCGCCGCGACACCGCGCCGAACCGCGGCCGGAACAGCGACCCGAACGTGAGCGACGCCCGGAACGCGAACGGCCGTCGGACCCCGAACGCGACCGACCGTCGGACCCCGAGCGCGACCGCCGTCCGGACCGACGTCCGCAGCCGGACCGGCGCGCCGCCCCCGACGACCGACCGGAGCGCAATGGCCGGCCGGAGCCCAACGGCCGCCCTGCCCCGGAACCGGTCGCCCGGCCACAGCGCGACCCGCGCCGGGACGTCGACCCGCGCCGCCGCCGCGCGCCCGGCCGCACGCCACCCCCGGCTCAACCGCCCCAGCCGCCACCCACATCGCAGCCGCCGCGGGACGAGCCCGGTCGCGGACCACGCCACGCCCGCTGACCCGGCGACGACCTCGACCCCGACGCGATCACTCGACGCTGGCGCATGGCGCATGGCGCAACGGCAGGACGATCTCTGGAGATCGCGGTCCGGTCGGTGAGCGGGACACGGCCGGCCTTACCGGCAGGAGCGTGACCAGCGACGAAGCCGGAAGGCGCCGGCGTGGTCGCGGTCGCAACCAGATCGGCACCCGACACCTCCCCTCATGGAGCCGGAGACTGCCGGTCTACCTCACCCGTTGCGCGTCTGCGGACGACGCGGTCGAGCCATGCCAGCGCCACGATCATGATGACGATCATGGCGGGGCCGAGGGTGTACGCGAGGATGTTCGTCAGTTGGTCGGCCGGGTGCAGGATCATGGCGACGACGATGAACGCGGTGTGCCCGACGAGCGCGCCACCGATCAGCCAGATCCGATGCGTGTCAGACCAGTCGGGCAGTCCGTGCCAGTGGCGGATGGCCAGCAACGCGCCGATCGCGATGGACGCAGCGACGACCATGGCCAGCCAGACCCATTCGTGCGCACCGACGGCCGGTCGCTGATCCTGCGTATTCAAGGGCATCAGCAGGCCGATGAACGCCAGCGTCGCCGCGAACGCGCCGAGTCCGGCGACCGCTGGACTCGGCACTCGCCCGACCTGCAGGCCTGATGCCACCGGCCGCGTCGTGGCGGAACGTCGACGCGGGAGGAGACGCAGCCCGATGAAGCTCAGCACGGCGATGAGCGCGATCACGGTGACGACGAACGGCCACGGGGCGACGTGTCCGGGATCCTCGGTCTCCGCAATGAGAACCCGAACGAGCGCGACGCCGACCACCGCGGTGACGGCGGTGATGATCACCCCGCTCGTCTTGAGGTACGGCCGTGATCGCAGGTCGGAGAAGATCAGGTCGGTGATCGCAATGGGGATCAGCACGCTGAACACGACGTGGTAGCCGATCTGAACCTCCCAGTACGTCGTGTTGACGCCGAACAGGCGCGGACCCCAATGGATCGCGTTGTACATCACCTCGCTGGTGAGGGCCTGCAGACCGAAGCCGTCCTCGACCAGCTCGTAGACCACGCCCATGACGATCAGACTCGGCCAGCCGCCGCCAGTACGGACGACGAGCTCGCGGATGAGCAGGACGCCGGCCCCGTACATCGGGAACAGCATCGGGAAAATGACCCACATCGCCGGCACCGCCACCGCCAGAAAGGTCATCTCTGCGCTGATCAGGGTCAGGAGCATGAGCGTCCACGCGGCACGACGGTTGCGCCGGCGGGACGGCTGCACGTGTTTCGTCGGATGCACCATGGCACTACCCCTTGCTGTAACTTACTCAGCCGAGTAAGTTACCCAGCCAAGTAAGATCGTAGAGGGAGCGACCAGTGACAGCAACCGAGCCGCACGAACCGGACCGAGCGGCCACTGCCACCGGAAGCACGTCGCGGGGGGAGTCCCGGCAGAAGCAGATCATCGAGGCGACCATCGAGACCATCTCGGAACTCGGCTTCGCCCGGACGACTTACACGCGCATCGCCGAGCGCGGCGGACTGAGCAGCACGCGACTGATCTCCTACCACTTCGCCGACAAGGCCGACCTGATGCAGGCGGTGATCTCAGACGTCTACGCCTCCATCAACGAGTTCCTGCTCGAACGCATGGCGATCGACCCGGCCACCCGCCCGATCCAGCCACCGACGGATCGACCACTCCCCCAGCCGGAGTCCGCGGCGGCGGAGCTGAGCGCCTACATCACGGCCGTCGTCGACTACGTCGGCACCCACCAGGCGCGGCTCAGTGCCCTACGGTCGATCTTCGCTGCCGTTCACGACGACCCCGACAATCCCGAGGCCGCCCAGGCCGACCCTCGCGGCGGAGTCATGAGCTACCTGATCGGGGTGCTCGAGCGCGGCCAAGCCACCGGCGAGTTCCGCCGGTTCGACCCGCTGGTGGTCGCCGGCATGATCCAGCGCCCTCTCGAGGCGCTCCCGCTGCTGCTGCGCAGCCGGCCCGACCTCGACATGGCCCACTACGCCGCCGAACTAGCCACCGCCATCGATTGCGCCACCCGTCAGGACGGACGGCAATGAAGCGACCGGCGCCCTCCGTGCGGAACACGATCGCGACGACCCTGCGTGTAGGCGCCGTCCGAAAATCGGCCGTTCAGCGGCCGACGGCGTAGCCCTGCATACCGCGGGCGTTGGCGGCGGCGCGCAGGATGCCCCCGCGGGGATCGCGCGAGACGGCCGACATCCGGCCGAGTGCCCACGGCCCGGCGTCCACGACGTCATGACCACGTTCGGACAGCGCCGCGCGCGCCCGTTCGCCGATGCGTGACTCGACGACGAGTTCGTTCGGTGTCCACGACCGCGGGTAGAACGAACTCGGGAACGCGGTCGTGTGCCACGCCGGCGCGTCGATGGCCTCCTGAAGGTTCATGCCGGCACCGACGTGGGCAAGCCAGAAGCACAGCTGCCACTGGTCCTGCTGGTCGCCGCCCGGTGTGCCGAACGCCAACGTCGGCTCGCCGCCTCGCAACGCCATCGACGGCGACAGCGTGATGCGCGGTCGTTTTCCGGGCGCGAGCGAGTTCGGCAGTCCGTCCTCGAGCCAGAACATCTGGGCCCTCGAGTCGAGGCAGAACCCGAGTTCCGGAATGGTCGGCGAGGACTGCAGCCACCCGCCGGACGGCGTCGCCGAGACGATGTTGCCCTCGGCGTCCACGACGTCGATGTGCACGGTGTCCCCGCGCGTCGCACCCTGCCGGTCCACGGTCGGTTCGCCGATCGCACCGGAGCCGGCCGCCGTCCCGCGGGTGCGTTCGATCATCGCCGGCAGTCGGGGATCGACCCCGCCGGGCCGCAAACGGTCGCTCGCCTGGTCGCCGATCAACGTGCGACGTTCCGCCGCGTACTCCCGGGACAGCAACCAGTCGAGCGGAACGTCGCCGGTGTCGCCGTACCAACCTCACGGTCGGCGAACGCCAACTTGGCCGCCTCCGTCGCGAGGTGAATCGTGCGCGCGGTCGGAATGCCGTCCACGTAGGACAGCTCGAGCTCCTCCAGGATGCGCAACTGTTGCGCCAGGACCGGCCCTTGTGTCCAGCCGCCGCATTTCACCAGGCTCCAGTCGCCGAAGTCGGTGACGACGGCGTCCTCGTAGGACGCTTCCCACGAGGCGAGGTCGTCGCCGGTCAGCAACCCCGCGTGGTCTCGGCCGGAGTCGTCGCGGAACGCCTGCCTGCCGAACCTGTCGATCGCGTCGGCGACGAAGCCGTGCGACCACGCGCGCCGAGCCGCGTCGATCTGTTCCTCGCGTCCGGTCACTGTTTCGGCCTCGGCTAGGAGTCGCTGCCAGGTGCGCGCGAGAACCCGGTTGGCATGCAGGGAACCGGCCGTCGGCGCGTATCCGCCGGGTAGCCACAGCTGCGCCGACGACGGCCAGTGGGTAGCGAAGAGTTCGGCGACGGCGTCGATGGTGCCGGCGATCCGGTCGAGCACCGGAATGCCGTTCCACGCGTACGAAATTGCGTACCCCAGCACGTCGCGCAACGACTTGGTTCCGTAGTCGCGCAGCAGCAACAGCCACGCGTCCCACGCGCCCGGCACGGTCGCCGACAGCAGACCGCTGCCCGGGACCAACGTCAGTCCGAGGTCGTCGAAGTGTCCGATCGTCGCCGACGCGGGGGCCACGCCCTGCCCGGCGAGCACGCGGGGAGACTCCCCGGCCGGGGCGAAGATCGCCGGCACCTGGCCGGCCGGGCCGTTCAGGTGCGGTTCGGCGACCTGTAGGACGAACCCGGCAGCGACCGCGGCGTCGAAGGCATTGCCCCCGCCCTCGAGTACCGCCATACCCGCAGCGGAACCCAACCAGTGGGTCGAGGCGACCATGCCGTGGGTGCCGGCCAGTTCCGGTCTGGTGGTGAATGCGGACGACTTCGCTACAGACACTCCACGACCCTACGGCCGGTTATGTTGTTATCTCAACTAACGATCGGCGTGGCCCGCTGCACAGCACGCGGCCGCCCGATTCCCTGCCAGCTCAGGCCGGCGTCGAGGACCGTGTCCGGGTCGAGCAGGTTGCGCGTGTCGAGCACGGTGTCGCCGTGCATCGACTCGGCCATGTAGTGCCAGTCCAGGCGGCGGAACTCCGGCCACTCGGTGAGCACGACGACGGCATCCGCACCCTTGGCCGCCCGGTAGGCGCTGTCGACGACCAGGATGCCGGGCTGCTCCTCGGCGACGGCCGGGTCGTAGGCCGTCACCTCGGCGCCGTGCGCGCACAGCACCGACGCGACACCCAACGCGGGTGAGTCACGCAGGTCGTTCGTCCCCGCCTTGAAAGCCAGGCCCAGCACGCCGATGCGGGCGTCGGTGAGGTTTCCGCCCACCGCCCTGGCGATCTTCGCGATGATCCGGTCCCGCTGGGCCAGGTTCTCGGCGATCGCGGCGTTCAGCAGCTCGAAACCGAACCCGGTCGACTCCGACATCTGCAGCAACGCGCTCGTGTCCTTCGGCAGGCACGACCCGCCCCAGCCGGGCCCCGGCTTGAGGAAGGAACGTCCGATCCGGCGGTCGTAACCCATGCCCTCGGTGACCGACTCGATGTCGGCCCCGAACCGTTCGCACAGCTCGGCAACCGAGTTGACGTACGAGAGCTTCATGGCCAGGAAGCAGTTCGCGGCGTACTTGACGAGCTCGGCACTGGCAGCGTCGGTCACCACCGACGGCGCGCCCAGCGACTCGTACAGGTCGGCGATCCGCTGCGCGCGCCCGGGGTGTCCGAGCCGACCACGATCCGGTCCGGGCCGAGGAAGTCGTCGACGGCCGTGCCTTCCCGCAGGAATTCCGGGTTCGAAACCACGGCGATGTCGGGCCGACCCAGCAACGCGGAGATCCGTCGGGTCGTGCCGACGGGCACGGTCGATTTGGTGACCACCACACAGTCGGAGGGCAAGTGGTCCGCGACCTCGGCCACGACCTCCTCGACGGCCCGCAGGTCGGCCGCCCCGCCGGCACCCATGGGTGTCGGCACGCACAGGAAGACGGCCTCAGCGTCACGAACGGCGTCCGCGGCGCCCACGACGAATGACAGGTTGCCGCCGGTGAGTCCCCGTGCGACCAGCTCCGCCAGTCCCGGCTCGAGGATGTCGACTCTTCCCGCTGACAACCGTGCGACCTTGACCTTGTCCACGTCCACACAGGTCACCGTGTGACCCATGCTCGCCAAACAGGCTCCGGTGGTGAGGCCGACGTATCCGGTTCCGACCACGACGATCCGCGCAGCGTTCATGAAGGCACGGTCACAGCCGACGGTGACCTGCGAGCGAACGTCAGGGGAACCATCAGGCGGACATTCGTCGACGAATCGACCGCGTGACCACGTACGCTCGCCCTGCTCGAAGACGTGCAAGAAGGGACGACCATGCAGATCAACGACACCGCGGCCATCGTGACGGGCGGAGCCTCCGGACTGGGCGGTGCCACCGCAAAGGCACTCGCGGCCAAGGGTGCCCGCGTGTTCGCTTTCGACCTCGCGGCCTCCATCGACCAGGCCGACACGGTCGACGGCGTGACCTACGTCGAAGCCGATGTCACCGACGGGGCGGCGCTGCGGCCGGCGGTCGAGCAGGCCTCTTCCAGTGATGTGCCGCTGCGCACCGTCGTCAACTGTGCCGGTATCGGCCCGTCGTCGCGCATCCTGTCCAAGAAGGGCACGCACGACCTCGACCTGTTCCACAAGGTCGTGAACATCAATCTCGTCGGCACCTTCAACGTCATGACCCTCGCGGCCGAGGCCATCGCCCAGACCGAGCCGCTCGAGAACGACCAGCGGGGCGTCGTGATCAACACCGCGTCGGTGGCCGCGATCGAAGGTCAGATCGGGCAGATCGCGTACGCGGCATCGAAGGGCGGGGTCGTCGGCATGACCGTTCCGGCGGCTCGTGACCTTGCGTCCCATGGCATTCGGGTTATGACGATCGCGCCCGGCATCATCGACACTCCGATGCTCGCCACCGTGAGCGACGAGTTCCGCGCGAGCCTGGCAGCCGGCGTGCCGTTCCCCAAGCGGCTGGGCCGGCCCGACGAGTACGCACAGCTCGCCGTCGACATCGTCGAGCACGACTACCTCAACGGCGATGTCATCCGCATGGACGGAGCGCTCCGCATGGCACCGCGCTGACGCACGACTGTCACATCTCGCCCCCGAAGTTCACCCGCCAACTTCGGGGGCGTCACTCTTTCGGGGACTAAAGTCTGATCAAATACAGAATCTTTTTCACTACTGCATCACCATTGCAGAACTGAATTTCCAAGCGTGACAAACGTCCTCGAACAGAGGTTTGACGACTTGGATAACCTTCGCTACGTTGGCGTGACCGACCGACGAGGGGGATTCATGACGATCGACGACGTTGTCCGAGCCAAGCGGGCGATCAGTCACGCACAAGCGACCTATGTCCACGCCCTGGCCAAATTCGCCGCAGAGCGCCCGAAAACCGCCGACATCAGCGCGGAACTGGCGGTGGTCCTGGCCGAGTCGGAACACACGGTACGCAAGGAACTCGACTGGGCCGAGCAGCTGACCACACGATTACCGGCCACGATGAACGCACTCACCGAGGGCGTCGTCGACCTACGCAAGGCAGCAAAAGTCGCCAATCAAACCGCAGTTCTCCGCAACGAACTGGCCGCGGCGGTCGACCGCGAGATCGCCGACAAACTTCCGCACCGCGACGCCGAGGGAATCAGACGCGTCGCCTACCGCTCCGTCCAACGCGTGGACCCGGACGGCGCCGAGACCCGTGCAGAGCAGCGGCGCAGCGACCGCAAGGTCACGCTCAAACACCAGGAAGACGCGATGGCGTTGTTATCGGCCTACCTTCCTGCCGAACAGGCCTCCGCGGCTTACGCCCGGATCGACCGCGCAGCACAACGTCTGCGCACCGAGGACGACCCGCGCACCCTCGACCAGTTGCGCGCCGACGTGGTGGCGGACTGGTTGGTGAACGACAGCGCCGACACCGCGGCCGCTGCGTCACCGAAGGCCGACATCTACCTCCACATCGACTTCGAGACACTGGCCAAGCTCGCCGACCGACCGGCTCGACTGTCCGGCCACGGGCCGATACCGGCCGCGATCGCCCGGCAGATCGCCCACAACCCGAAGTCGACGTGGCGCCGCGTCATCATGGACCGAGCCAACGGCACGCCGATCACCGTGAGCAGATCGCGCTACCGACCACCGACCGCCGTTGCCGACTACGTGCGCGTCCGCGATTACGAATGCCGCTTCCCCGGCTGCCACCGGCCGACCGAGTTCTCGGACCTCGACCACGTGCAGCCGTACAGCTGTGGGGGCAAGACGTGCACGGCGAACATGATCGGATTGTGCCGCCGACACCACCTGGTCAAGCACACCGAGGGCTGGACGTTCACCCTCAACCCGGACGGAACGCTGCTGATCAGCACCCCCAGCGGCACGACCTACACCGGAAAACCTCCGCACGGCGACGACATCGGCAACCAGCAGAAGCTCCGCGCGAACAAACGCCGGCGCAAGCGCAAGAAGTCGGCGCGCAACCGGCACGGCGGAGGCGACGACGACCAGACGGGCGGCGTGCCCGCTACAGATCCTCGGTGAACGGCACGTCGGTCATCGCCCTGTCGCTGATCCATTCGCGCAGCGCCTTCGTGGCGAGGACATCGTCCTCGTTGTAGGTCAACAGGCGGGTGCGCTGGGCCAAGACCGGTTCACCGCCGTGCATCCCGACCGCATCCCGATACCACCGCATCGACGCCTCACCGCCGGCTTCGGCGTCCCGCCACGCGAAACCGGCCACCGGCGCGACCACCTTGAGGCCCTTGCCATGCGAACACAGGAACTGGTCCGACACGCTGCGGAACAGATCGACCCACTCGTCCGAAGTCACGAACTCGCGCACCTCGTTCATCGACGGCACGCCAGGGAAACCCGCGAACCGCTCCGCCGACGCGAACAGCCACCTGTTCTCAGCGAGAGCGTTGTAGCAGTACGCACGGAACGACAAACCCCGTTCGGCCGTGCGGGTGCGGACGTCCGACAACCACGTCCAGAACTCCGCGAACGACCGAGCCTCGTCGTCCGTCGGCAACGGTTCCCACGTGGCGAAGGCGTGATAGCCGTGCTCCACGCCGATATCGACGCCGCTCATGAGACAGCCCCACAGGTAGGCCCCGGAGTCGCCGAAACTCTCCATGTCGATGTCGACCTCGACGTCACCGCGCGACACATCCACGTCCCGCACCCGGCGGACCATGGTGAGGTCCGCGAGCCACGCCCGCGCCAACGACACCGCGTCCTGGAACGTCACGCCCGTCCATTGGATCGGTGGATCGTCATGGATATCGAGTGCGGCGAGCTTGTCCACGGTCGCGATCCCCGCGCGGCGCAGCTCCATCGCGTCCTCGCCGCGCACCACGAGGCTCACGTCACGAACCCGGGTCAGCTCGGCTTCGCACGTCGGCCACCACGGGCAGCCCTTGCACTCCAGGACGCGCGAGGGTTCGGCAAGCGGCTCGTCGCCCGCCGCGGCCGCACGTGCGACGGCGAGGCGGTCGGCGAACCGGCTGTCGTACTCCTCCAGTGCGGTCCGGCCCCCGGGCCAGGTCCCGGCCTCGAGGTCATGCCACAGCACGCAGTCGACGTCGAGGCCGATCACGCCGCCGACCGCGCGGCCCGGCTCCGCGAAGCCGGCGGCCTGCAACAGGCGATAGGTGTGCGCGAGTCGCATCTGGTCGCGCGGATGCGACCGCACCTTCCTGGTCGCGTCGACGGCGGCGTTCGTGGGGTCGAGGTCGGTCACATCGGTCGTGCGGGCGCCCTCGCCGGGGTCGGTGATCCGGTGGCGAACCACCAGGACCGGCACGTAGCCGTGGGCGGTGCGCACGAGCAGTTGCATCCCGCCGCGACGACCCGACTGGCGATCACGCGGCAACAACCCGCCCCAGATGTAGCGGGCGCCGTGTTCGAGCGCGTCCAACGTCGTGCGAGCCCGCTCGGCCGGCGGCAGGTCGGGGGGCACGATCACCCAGGAACTGGACGGCGACACAACGTCGGCCTCGGCGGAAGCCGGGGAAAGCGCGGAAGCCGCAACGGTGTCGGCGGGGCCCGTAGTGGCGGCGCGGAGGCGTTCGCGGACGTCGACTCGGTGTGCCTCGCGTCGGCGATGCGCTGCTCAGAGGACGGATCGGGCAGCGCCAGAGGGGTGCCCACCATCGTGGGGTCGTTGTCGAGATGCACCCGTCGGCGACACCGCGTCACCACATTCGCGTCGAGTAACACCTCGTCAGCCATGGTGTCACTTTAAGAGAAGGGACCGACACTCCCGGAGGCGACGTGCTCCCGAGCAGCAAAGACCAGTAAGTTCTGGGTCGGCCGCGATCACGGATCCAAGGCGACCCAGCACGACCCGACGGAGGCGAGGAACGGCGATGGCCCGCAAATCTCGTAAGAAAGGCCACGACGACACGGCGGCCGAGTCCTCGACGGCGAAAGGTGCCGAGGAGCACGAGTCGGGCCTGACACCGAAGCGCGCCAAGAACGCCGTGCGGGTCGCGAAGGTCGTCATTCCGGCCGTGGGGCCCGCGCTCATCCCGCTGGCCGTCAGCGCAGCCAGCGCCGTCCGCGATGCGTACGACCGGTATCAGGCACGGAAGATCGGTGTCCCGGTCGACCAGCTCGGCGAGTACAGCGGACACGGCGGCGCCCTGCTCGCCCGGATCGCGGGTGCGGCGGAGGGCCTGGCCGAGCTGCGCCGCACCCCGCAGGTGACCAAGGACGACGTCTCGTTCGCCGACCACGCGCAGGGCACGCTCGAGCAGCTCACGGCGTCCATTCGCGCGGCCGAGCACATGCCCTCGACGCGGCGCAAGGCCGCGCACAAGGCCGTCTCGTCGGAGCTGGACAACCTCGAATCGGAGCTGCTCCGCCGCCTCGGCGTCGGCTGAGTAGCCGGACGGCTGAGCGTGGGCCGGCTGAGCGTTCCGGTGGGTCGAGCACCGCTCCGGCACCCACCGACACCGCCCCGCGGCCGCCCGCTCACGTGGCAGCCTCGGGGCCGTGCAGGCCACAGGCCGGGCTGCCGCGTGAGCGGATGGGCCGGACGTGGGACGTGTGGTCAGTACGGGCGGTCGCCGGCGATGGCGACGCGCTCGGCCACCCGCGGATGTGGCGAGTAGTCGTTCACGGCGTAGTGCTGGGTCGCGCGGTTGTCCCAGAACGCGACGGTGTTCGTGGTCCAGCGGAACCGCACCTGGTATTCGGGCACGTGCGCCTGCATGAACAGGTAGTGCAACAGCTGGTCGCTCTCGTCGCGGTCCATCCCGACGATGTGCGTGGTGAAGGCCTGGTTGACGAACAGCGTCTTGCGGCCGGTCTCGGGATGGGTGCGCACGACGGGGTGCTCGACGGGCGGGAACGTCTCCTGCCACCGCGCGAGGTACTCGTGGTCGGAGAACCGGTCGAACCCGGGCACGTAGTCGTGCACGGCGGTCAGCCCGTCGATCCGTTCCTTCACGTCGTCGGGCAGGTTGTCGTAGGCCGCGGCCATGTCGGCCCACATGGTGTCGCCGCCGACCGGCGGCACCTCGACCAGGCGCAGCACCGAACCCAACGCCGGGTTGGGTCGGAACGTGACGTCGACGTGCCAGATGTTCTCGAACGCGGGCATCGCCTCGGTGCGTTCGAACCGCGTCACCTCGTCGGAATCGCCGGTCGGGATGAACGGGTTCGTCTCGAGCGTGCCCCAATGACGGGCGAAGTCCCGCTGCTGCGCGGGCGTGATGTCCTGGTCGCGGAAGAACACGACCTTCCACTCGAGCAGGGCACGGTTCAGCTCGTCCCGCAGTTCCGGCGTCAGCGGCCGGGACAGGTCGACGCCCTCGATCTCGGCGCCGATGATCCGCCCGAGCGGACGCACGGTGAACAGTTCGTACGGCGCCGACTCGTCAACCCCGCCGGGCAGCCGGTGCAGCGTGCGCGGGCCCTCGACGATTCCGCCCGCAGGCGCACACGACTCGCGCAGCGCTGCACGGGAACCGGCCGAACCGGCACCGGCGCGCCGGCGAAGCCCGGCTCGGCACCGGCACCAGCCGACTCGGCACCAGCCGAACCGGCCGACTCGGATGTGGACAGGGTTGATCCAGGGGACATGTCGATGGTCATCGAGAAGTTTCCTCCGCGTGTGGGATCGGGTGTCGTGGCACGAAGGCCTGGTCAGCGACCCGCGCGTGGCGGCGAGCCGAGGCGGCCGCGCCGCAGCAGCAGGACAGCGACACCGAAGCGATCCCACAAAGGAGCCATGTCTCGATTATCTCCGCTCGAGCCCGTCGGACAACCCCGCCCACCCAACGAGACGAGGGAACCGGGAACAGCGATCAGGTGACGAAGCCCTGCTCCCGCATCCAGTCGTAGGCGACCTGCGACGCATCGCGGCCGTCGACGTCGACCCGCTTGTTCAGCTCGATGATCTCCTCGTTGTCGAGGGCCTCCGCGACGGGCGCGAGCACCTGCTCGATCTCGGGGTGCTGCTCGTAGAAGTCCTTGCGCAGCGTCACCGACGCGTTGTACTCGGGGAAGAAGCTTCGGTCGTCCTCGAGCACGCGCAGGTTCAGGCCGGAGATCCGGCCGTCGGTGGTGAACACCTCGCCGAAGGTGCACGTGCCGCCGGCGATGGCCGCGTAGACGGCGCCGGTGCCGAACGTCTTCGACTCGGTCACGGGGAAGCCGTACTCCTTCGTGACCCCGGGCATGCCGTCGGGCCGGCTGGCGAACTCGGTCTCGACGCAGAACACCGCTTCCTCGGGGTTCTCCTTGAGGTAGTTCGTCATGTCGGTGGTGGTGCGCAGGTCGTGCTGCTCGGCGAACTCCTCGGTGGTCGCGAACGCGTACGTGTTGTTGACCTGCGAGTACGGCAGCCAGACGACGTCGTTGCGTTCGAGGTCGGCCTCGCGCACGGCCTCGAACTGCTCCTGCTCGCCGGCCACCGGGCTGTCGTTCCCGAGGTAGGACAGCCACCCGGTACCCGTGTACTCCCACTGCAGCGCGAGCTGGCCGTCCTCCAACGCGTAGCGCGCGCTGTTCGACCCGGCGATGTTGGTCATGTCGACCGTGTCGGCACCGGCGGCCTCGAGCGCGATCTGCGCGATGTAGCCGAGCACGATCTGCTCGGTGAAGTCCTTCGACCCGACGGTGACCTCGACCCCCTCGAGTTCGGGGACGGGTTGGATCGACCCGGGCTGGACGTCGTAGGGCAGCGCCGCGTTGACGCTGAGCCCGCACGCCGACGTCGTCGCCAGCAGGACGGTGGCGCCCAGTACCGACCGCACCTTCGTCCCGAATCGCCCCGTGCTGCGCATGCCGGCGCCCTTCATGACGACAGTCCCTTCGGTCCCAGGTATTCCTCGGCGACGGCGCCGAGCCAGTCGACGAGCAGCGCGAGGCCGACGGCCAGCACCGCGCCCACGACGAGCACCGAGGGACGGTTCAGTTTGTAGCCGGTGTCGACGAGTTCGCCGAGTCCGCCGCCGTTGACGAAGAACGCCAACGTCGCGGTACCGACGGCCAGCACGAGCGACGTGCGTAGGCCGGCGAGGATCAGCGGCAGCGCCAGCGGCATCTCGATGCGCAGCAGCACGGCGCGCGGCGACATGCCGATGCCCTTGGCGGCGTCGACGAGCGACGGGTCGACGGCCTGGATGCCGACGATCGTGTTCCGCAGCACCGGCAGCAGTGAGTAGAACGCGATGGGCAGCGCCGCGGCCCACAGGCCTTCCCACCCGGTCCACAGGAAGAACAGCACGAGCACACCGAGCGAGGGCGCGGCCTGGCCGATGTTGGCGATGCCGATGAACACCGGCGCCACCGGCTTGGCCCAGCGGCGGGTGAGGATCGCGCCGAGCGGTACGGCGATGCCGACGACGATGGCCGTCACGACGAGCGTGATCTGCAGGTGTTCCCACGTCTTGGTCAGCAGCACACCGGCCTGGATGGACTCGGACTCGATCTCGTCGTTGGTCCTGGTGAACGCCCAGATCAGTACGGCGCCGACCACGACGAGCACGGTCAGCGGCTGCGCGAGCAGCCGGATCCGGTCGGCCCTGCGGGAACCGGACTCGGTGGAGAACCCGGTGACGTCGACGCTGCTCATGACACGTCCGCCCCGGCGTCGTGTTCCTCGCGGAGCTGGGCGAGCACGTCGGTGACCGTCGTGATGTCGATCATGCCGACGTATTCGCCGCGGGTTCCGGTGACGACGGCGTGGCCACCCTCGGCGAGGATCGCCTCGAGCGCGTCCTGCAGCGTCGACTGGGTGCTCACCGTGTCGCCGACCGGCCTGCCGAGGACGGCCAGCGACGACGCGGTGCCCAGGCTGCGCACGTGGACCCAGCGCTGCGGCCGGCGTCGCCCGTCGACGAGCAGCGCGTACGTCTTGCCCTTGTCGGTCATGCGCTTGCGCAGGTCGGCGGGCGATTCGTCGACCTCGGTGGTGAGGGCGATGTCCTGGTAGGCGACGTCGCGCACGCGCAGCAGCGTGAGCTGTTTGAGCGATGCGCCCGCGCCGACGAAGCCGGCGACCATGTCGTTGGCGGGGTTGGCGAGGATCGCCTCGGGGGTGTCGTACTGCTGGATGGACGACTGGTCGCCGAGGACGGCGATCCGGTCGCCCAGCTTCACGGCCTCGTCGAAGTCGTGCGTGACGAACACGATCGTCTTGCCGAGGTCGGCCTGCAGGCGCAGCAGTTCGTCCTGCAGGTTGCCGCGGGTGATCGGGTCGACCGCGCCGAACGGTTCGTCCATCAACAGCACGGGCGGGTCGGCCGCGAGGGCCCTGGCGACGCCGACGCGCTGCTGCTGACCGCCGGAGAGCTGCCGGGGGTAGCGGTCGCGGAACTGCACCGGGTCGAGCCCGACGAGGTCCATCAGCTCCTCGACGCGGTCGGTGATGCGCTTCTTGTTCCAGCCGAGCATGCCCGGCACGACGCCGATGTTCTGCGCGACGGTGAAGTGCGGGAACAGGCCTGCCTGCTGGATGGCGTAGCCGATCTTGCGGCGCAGCTGGACGTCGTCGAGTTTCAGCGCGTCCTCACCACCGATCGTGATGCGCCCCGACGTCGGCTCGATCAGGCGGTTGATCATCCGCATCGTGGTCGTCTTGCCGCAGCCGGACGGGCCCACGAAGATGACGATCTTCCCGGCGGGGATCGTCATCGTGAAGTCCTTCACCGCCGGTTCGGCCGACCCCGAGTAGCGCTTGGTGACGCCCTCCAACTGGATCTCGACGCCCGAGACCCCGGAGTCGGCGGCGTCGCCGGGCCCCGAGGCACCGGGAGCGGCGTCGGTGGGCTCGGTCTTGTCGTTGGTGTCAGCCACGGATACCTCTCGAAACGGTGAAGCGGGCGATCAGGAAGTAGATGCCCTCGAGCAGCAGGGCGAGGATGACGACGCCGAGGGTGCCCGCGAGCGCCTCGTTGGTGGCGTTGGCGCTGCCCGCCCTGGTCAGGCCTGCGAACACCTCCCCGCCGAGGCCGGGCCCCTTCGCGTAGGCGGCGATGACGGCGATACCCATCAGCATCTGGGTCGCCACGCGCATGCCCGCGAGGATCGCCGGCCACGCGAGGCGCAGTTCGACCCTGGTGAGCACGGCGGCACGGTTCATCCCGATGCCTTTCGCGGCATCCGTCACGGCCGGGTCGACGCCCGCGAGGCCGACGATCGTGTTGCGCGTGATCGGCAGCAGCGCGTACAGCACGAGCGCGATGATCGCCGGCGTCGGCCCGAGGCCGAACACCGGAATCAGCAGTCCGAGCAGCGCGAACGACGGGATGGTCAGGATGGTGCTGGCCAGGGCGGTGGCGACGGCGGAGCCGATCGGGCTGCGGTACACCGCGATCCCGATCAGCACGCCCGCCACCGCCGCCAGCAGGGTCGCCTGCACGACCGCGCTCACGTGCAGCCACGACTGCAGGGCCAGTCGATCCCAGCGGTCGACGACGTATTCGAGCAGGTTCACCGGCGCCGCGCCCTCAGCCCTCGCCTGCGTGCGTGCCGCTCCTCACTCCGCTCGTCGTGGATCTCCTCGAGAGATCGACGCATCTCGTCCTCCTTCAGAATGAGCGGGTCACTGCGCAGATCCATCCACACCGCGACGCACAAACCGACCATGACGAAGACGAATGGTACTGCGATCAGAATCGTCAAATTCTGCAATCCCGACAAAGCGTCCTCACCACCGACGATGAGCATCACGGCGGCGACCGCGCCCATGAGGACGCCCCAGAAGATCACGATTCCCTTCTTGGGTTCGACCGACCCCCGCTGGGACAGCGTCCCCATCACCACGGACGCCGCGTCGGCCCCCGAGACGAAGAAGATCGACACGAGGATCATCACGATGATCGCGGCGGGCAGGAACCACGGCAGGTTCTCGAGCATGGTGAATGTCGCGGCCTCGCTCGAACCCGTTCCCGCGATGTCGATCCCGTCGTTGGCCTGCATATCCATGGCCGCGCCGCCGAAGATCGCGAACCAGATGAGGCTCACCACACTGGGCACCGCGATGACGCCGACGATGAACTGACGGATCGTCCGGCCGCGCGAAATGCGCGCGATGAACATGCCGACGAAGGGCGTCCACGAGATCCACCACGCCCAGTAGAAGATCGTCCAGCTCGACAGCCAGTCCTGCATCGCCTGGCCGCCGGTGGCTCCGGTGCGGCCCGCCATCTCGGGCAATTCGCGGACGTAGTCGCCGATCGCGCCGGGCACGAGGTTGAGGATCATCACGGTCGGGCCGACCACCAGGATGAACACCGCCAACACGGCGGCCAGCACCATGTTGATGTTGGACAACCACTGGATGCCCTTCGCGACGCCGGACACCGCCGAGGCGATGAAGCACACCGTCAGGAACGCGATGAGCCCGACGAGCAGCCCCGCCCCGGGGGTGTCGATCCAGCCGACGGCGCTGAGCCCGCCGCCGACCTGCAGTGCGCCGAGGCCGAGCGAGGCGGCCGAGCCGAACAGCGTCGCGAAGACCGCCATCACGTCGATGGCCTTGCCGAGCGGGCCCTCGGTGTGCCGCCGGCCGAGCAGCGGCCAGAACACGGAGCTGATCAGCTGGCTGCGCCCGCGGCGGAACGCGCTGTAGGCGATGGCGAGGCCGACGACGGCGTAGATCGCCCACGGGTGCACGGTCCAGTGGAACAGCGTCGTGGCCATGGCCATGTGAATCGCCTGGTCGGAATTGGGTGGAATTCCCGTTTCCGGCGGCGGTTCGGCCAGGAACGACACCGGTTCGAACACGCCGAAGAACATCAGACCGATGCCCATTCCGGCACTGAACATCATCGCAACCCACGACGAGGTGCGAAATTCCGGCTTCTCGGCGTCCTGCCCGAGTTTGATCTGACCGTAGCGACTGATGGCCAGTCCGATCGCGAACACGACGAATCCGCTGGCCGTGAGGACGAAGATCCACCCGCCGAACGGGATGACCGCGTCGAACAGGAGCGTCTCCGACACCTCGAGCAGGTGCGCGGGGCGCAGCACGCCCCACAGGATGATCGCCACCGCGAGCAGCGCGGCCACACCGAACACCGGCTTGTCGGTGACGGCTTCCCGGTCGCGGCGGATGTTTCGGGCACGTCGGTCCGGACACCGACCCCGCTTCCGCCGGCCGGGAAGCCGTCACTGTTGCCACCGGTGACCTCGGAGTCACCGCCCGCACCGGTGACCTCGTTCTCGACCTTCTCGGCCTTCTCAGAATCGGAATTTGTGGACATAACCACGCGCCACGAACTCGGCGCGTCTCCTTTCCCTGTCGCCTTTTCGGCGCATACGCCCGTTCGGGGTAACACCATAGGGCTTCGGCGAAAAATCGCGGTTTGATTTCGGACACGCTGGAGGGCGGCCCGACCACCCGGGCAACCGTTCCCCATGGCGTCTCGAACATCAACTGTTTCCGGCTTTCGCGCCGAAATTTTCGACCACGGTTCCGGCATCCGGGACCAAACTGGACAGAATGTGGCGTCTCATAAACTGGTCGCGTGCGCACGCCAAGGTCCTCCGCCCGGGTGAGGCAGCAGTCTGCTCACCGCCGGGTGGGCGGCCGCGCTCTGCCGCTCTGTCGTGGCGTGCTGTTGGCGGGCCTGTCGGCCGCGTTGTCGGTGACGGCGCACGGCCTGGCCGGGGGCGGACTGCCGCATCCGTTGACGACCCTGCTGCTGGCCACGCTGGTCGGCTGGGTCGCGACGGCGACCGCGCACCGCACCCACGGCACCCTCGGCATCCTGGCCGTGCTGGGCACCGGCCAACTCGCGACCCACACGCTGTTGACCCTGATCTCCGGCCACGGCCTCGAGGGAGGGGAGGGTCCGGCGATGCTGGCCGGGCACGTCCTGGCGACCGCGGCGACGGCCGGGCTGCTCGCCCACGCCGAGACGATGCTCGCGGCAGCGGCGTCGGCGGCCCGGTGGCTGCTGCGGCCGGTGACGTCGCCGGTGCAGGCCCCGCCTGCCACGCCCGCCCCGACTCGGCTCCCGCGCGCACTGCCGGACGACGCCCCCCGCGTCGTCGTCGACATCCTGCTGCGCCGCGTGCACGGCAGACGCGGTCCGCCCGTCCTCTCCTGATCCCCGCACACCACCGAGCCGCTCGCCGTTCGACGAGCGGCCGTCCCCTGCTCGCGCGGGTGCGTCCGCGCGAGCCCACCCACCTCAGGAGAATCACGACATGTCGACCTATCCCTCCCGCCGCCGGGCGTACCTCGTGCGCGGCGCCGCTGTGACGGCTGCCCTCGGCCTCACCCTGTCCGCGGGCGCGGGCCTGGCATCCGCGCACGTCACGGCCAACGTCTACGGCGACCAGCCGGAACAGGGCGGTTTCGGCGCGGTCAGCCTCCGCGTCCCGAACGAGGAACAGCAGGCCGGGACCACCGAGATCGAGGTGACCGTGCCGGCCGAGTACGAGATCAGCACCGTGCGGGCCAAGCCGGTGCCCGGCTGGGACGCCGAGGTCCGCAAGAACGACCAGGGCATCGTCGAGACGGTCACCTGGACCGCGTCCGACGGCAACGAGATCCCCGCCGGCCTCGACTCCTACCAGGAGTTCGACCTGGTGCTCGGCGGGCTGCCCGAGACCGACTCGATCCTGCTGCCCACGAAGCAGACCTACTCCGACGGCACCGTGTCCAACTGGAGCGAGGAGCAGCACGGCGCCGAGGAACCCGACCACCCGGCGCCGGTCGTCGAACTGGCCCCCGCGTCGGGCGGCGGCCACGGGCACAGTCACGGCGGCGGCGAGTCCGACGCCGCCGGCGGTGACCACCACGAGGCCGCGGCCGACGCGACCGACGACACCGCACGATGGCTGGGCGGCGCCGGACTCCTCGTCGGCGCGCTCGGCGTCGGCGTCGGCGCGGGTGCGACCCTGCGTGCCCGCAAGATCGGAAAGGCGGACTCGTGACCGAACGCTCCACCACGCGGAACAGCACCGCCCGGAACAGCACCACGCGCAGCAACCGGCCGCGGCGGGCGGGGCGGTGGTCGGCGGTGGTCGGCATCGCGCTCACGGCGCTGCTGGTCACGGCGGGTCCCGCCGCGGCGCACAACGTGCTCATCAGCTCGAACCCGGGCGCGGGCGACGCGCTCGACCAGCCGCCCGAGCAGATCACGCTGACCTTCGACCAGCACGTGCAGGAAGGTGCCGACGGCGCCAACCAGATCGCGGTGACCGGCCCCGACGGCGGCCAGTGGCAGCGCGGGGACGTCGAGATCGACGGGGCCGAGGTCACTACCGACCTGCACCCGCTCGGCCCTGAGGGCGAATACGTCATCGGCTACCGGATCCTGTCGGCCGACGGGCACTCGGTGAGCGACGAGATCCGGTTCACGCTCAACCAGCCCGGCCCCGGCGGGGACGAGGCCCCGGCTCAGCCGGGCGGCGAGCAGTCCGATGAACAGGCCGAATCCGACGGCGGCGGCGTGCCGGTGTGGGTGTGGATCGTCGCCGCGGTCGTGCTCCTCGGCTTCGGCATGGCCGCAGCACTGCGCGCCGGCGGCTCGAGCGGCTCCGGCAGCTCGAGCGGCTCCGGCAAGGGGCCCGACACGAGCAGCGGCTCCGACGGGGGCCGCGACTCGTGAACCGTGCCGAGACCGCCTCGCGCCCCAACGCCACCGTCCTGATCGGCCTGCTCACCGCCGCGGTGGCGGGCTCGCTGATCGGGTTCGCGTTGACCGCCACCGAACCCGTCGAAGGGGTCGCGGTGGCGAGCGAGGCGGTCTCGGCCGGTATCCCGGTCGCGCGCGCGGTCATGAACGTGGCCGCCGTCGCGACCATCGGCCTGGCGCTGCTGCCGGTCCTGCTCGGCAGGGAACGGCCGAACCTCACGACGCCGCTCCTCGCGGCGACGCGGCCTGCCGCGATCGGCGCGGCCGGTGTGTGGGCGGCCGCGGCCACCACGACGCTGCTGCTGCAGTCGGCCGAGTACCACCCGACGAACCCCGACGTCGCGGCCTACGTCGCCGACGTCTCCGCGGGCAAGGCGTTGGTGCTGGTCGCGGCGTTGGCCCTGACGCTGGCCGTGCTGGGCGGGGTCACGCTGTGGCGGCCGTCGGCCGTTCCGCCCGAGGTGCGGGTGGGGCTCGGGCTGTTCGCCCTGTTGCCGTTGCCGGTGACCGGCCACGCCACGGGGTGGTCGATGCACGAGTACGCGACGATCTCCATCGAGCTGCACGTGCTGGCCGCCGTCACCTGGACCGGCGGGCTCGGCGCCATCGCCGCGGTGCTGGCCGGAAATCGGACGCTGCTGGCCACGGCGCTGCCGCGGTTCTCGACGCTCGCGACCGTCTGCCTGGTCGCGGTGACGGTGACGGGCGCGTTCAACGCGTTCGTCGAACTCGACGCCCAGCCGGGTTCGACGCTCGTCGCCTCCCTGTTCGGCACGCCGTACGGACTGCTGGTGCTGCTGAAGGTGGGCTGCCTCGCCGCGGCGGCCGCGCTCGGCGGGTACCTGCGGATGCGGCTGCTGCCCCAGGTGCTGCGGCATCGGCGAACGGCACTGGCCAGGTGGGCGACCCTCGAACTCACCGTGCTGGGCCTGGCGTTCGGCTTCGCGGTCGTGCTCACCCGCACCGCACCCGGCTGACCAGCACCCGCGCGGCACCGGCCGGTGCCGCGCCGAAGTCGTAACACCTCACCCGCCCGGGGCGATTAGTCCGACCGAACACCACCGTCAAACGCCGCCTCCAACCCCAAACGCCGAACGGTCAGTTTCCGTCGCCGAACGAAGCCGATTGTCACGCTCAGTGATAGCGAATCCACTGCTGGTGCGTGTCCGCGGAGCGTAGATCCGCGATGCGCCGGCCCAGTTCGGCGCGCACCGCCTCGTCCCGGCCCGCGATCGGCAGCACGCTCGTGGCCAGTTTGAGCTCCCGCACGGCGCGCAGCACGTCGAAGCCCTCCCACGCCGTGACGTCGAACCCGTAGCCCTCGGCCAGCTCGCCGTGCCACGACGGCGGATCGCCGAACCGCAGGCAACCGACCGCGACGGGCGTCAGGTCCCACTCCGGCGGGCCCACGCACGCCGAGTCGAAGTCGCACAGCACGGGGCCGTCCGGGCCGACGATGACGTTGCCCGCGTGCGCGTCGCCGTGTGCGAGCGTCGAGGCCAGGGGAAAGTCGAGCTCGGCGACGAGTGCGTCCAGCTCGTCGCAGCGATCCAGCAGGAACGCGCGGTCGGCGGGCGCCAGTTCGGGCCCTGCCGCGTCCAGGCGCACGCGGACGTCGTCCAGCGGCTCCCACGGCGTCAGCTCGCCCAGTCCGTCCACACCGGTCCCGTCCGAAGCCCCGTCCGAAGCCCCGTCGAGGCCGGTGGCGTGCATGCTGCGCAGCAAGGCGGCCAGCTCGGCGGCACCGGCCCGGCGCCCCGTGTCCGGCACGCGGTGCCACACGGTCGCCAGGTAGTCGCCGACACGCACCGGCTGCTCGACGTCGGACACCAGGCGCACCGCGGGCACACCGTGCCGTTCGAGATGCCGTGCGACCTGCACGACCTTGTCCACGCGGTGCCGCAGCGCGGGCGTGCCGACGATGCGCACGACCACCTCGCGATCGCCGAGCGCGTACACGGCGTTGTTGGTGAATCGCAGCAGCGTGGCGCCCCGCGGGTCGGAATCCAGCCGCGTACACACGGCGTCGAGCAGGTCGTCGAACGGCTCGCCGGCTAGGCGAAGAATGTGTTCATCCGTTCCACGAAGTCGCGGGCATCGGGGTTGTTCGACCTGCGCGCCGCCTCCTGCTTGAGAGGCTGCATGCGCTGCTCGACGCGGACCGACTTGAGGCCCTCCGCCGATTCGAGTGCCTTGCCGCCGACGCGGACGCCCTGGTCGATGTCGCCGTCGATCATGTGGTTCGTGGCGAGCATGCCCAGGTTGAACACCTTGCTGCGGGCCATCTCGTCGTTGTAGGCGTCGATGGCCCTGGTCAGCGCCGGGATGGCGTACTTGGTGTGGCTCGGGTCGGCCGACTGCGCGAGCTCGGTGTGCACCGTGCCGACCATCGCGTGGACGTCGATCTCGGTGAAGAACTTGACCCACGACTCGGCGTTGGCCAGGTCGGCGCGCGCGAACTCGTCGCGCGTCCTGCCCAGCAGCTTCACGGCCTGCTCGCCGTTGCCCATCATCGCGTAGGCCCACGCCTCGTTGGCGCACAGCACGGCCACGGCCAGTTCCGAACCGGACTCCTGCGCCGCGATCTGCCCGAGCTGGAACAGCTTGAGCGCGTCGTTCGGCGCCTCCTGGGACAGGTAGACGCGGCCCATCCGGTACAGGATGTTCGCGACGAGCGGGTGGTTGTCCCCCTGTTTCGCCAGGTTGAGGGCGTTGGCGGAGTGGCCGCGGGCGGAGTCGATCAACCCGGTGTCGAACGACGTCCAGCCGGCGAGGCTGTGCAGGTCGGCCAGCGCGACGAACAGTCGCGATCTGACGACCTCGGTGCTGCTGGACTGCAGCATCTGCTGCCCCCAGGACAGCTGTGCCACCACGGCGTCGCGGCAGAAACCGCCGCCGTACTGGTAGTCGAGCGCGCGGAGTGCTCTCGTCGCGGCCTCGACCTGCCGGACGTCGGTGACGCCGATGCGTCCGGGTGCGGGGGTCCTTGCGGGGCTCGCAGCCCAGGCCTCCGCCGACGATCCGAAGACCGCGGCACCCATCGTGACCTGGGCGGCGTGCGCGAGGAACTTCCGCCGTTTCACGGACTCGTCCTCCTCAGCCTGCTGCTCGCCGGAAGCTCCGGCGACCTGAATCTCGGTGGCCTCGTCGTAGGCGAGACCCATGTATCCACGTGGGATGCCCAAACCGGTGGAGATCCTCGCCAGCACGTCGTAGGCCATGACCTGGCGACCTTTGAGGATTTCCGAGACCTCGGACTGCGACTGGCCGGTCATCGCCGCGATCTGGCGTTGCGACACACCGTGCTTGCGCAGTTGGCGATAGACCTCGCTGACGTTGCGTTCGGCGAGTGCGTCGCGCATCTCCTTGCCCTCCCAGACCTGCGGGTCCAGGCGGTTCGGTGCGCCCTGGGCGGCGACGGACTTCGCATCCGCCGTCAGGTCCAGGCCGCTACCGGAGATCCGGGCGATCGCCGTTCCGTCAGTGATGTCCATGCGCCCCTCCACCGTCCTTCCGGGCGTCATCAGCAGCGTAGGCACTTTCCATTGAACCGCGCGAAAGCCGATTTGTGACCCCTGATCGGTTCTGCCGAACTCCGTCGACCGCTTAACGGCCAGCCATGGCCGGTCGCCGCTACCCGGCCCACCGAGGCTTCTTTCGGCGTTTGATCCATCGCAATCTGGTTCCGGAAGCGGACGTGACCGCCCGAACACGGTCAGCGACCGCACCGGCGAGCAAGACCCCGACGCAACACCCCCGAGCACGATCCGAACACCCCGAAACACCCGAGCACCCGGACTGGAGACGACGTGGAGATGACACACCAGGCACCACACGGTGCGTCAGCCTCGTCGGTCGCGTCGCTCTCCGCTCGGTCGGCCGGTACCGCCGTCGAGGACTCCCCCGAATCCCCCGACCTCGGCGGCGCGCACGGCATGAACAGCTCGGTTCCGCTGTCCCGACAGCACCTCTCCCCGGTCCCCTCAGCCGAACAGCGCGCGCCGCGTGACCGTCACGAGAACGGTCACGTCGTGTGGCGGGTGCAGTGCGGTGACCTCATCGACCGCGAACGCTGCCTGACGGTGTACGTGGACGACGACGAAGTTGTGCTGGTCGGCCCGCCCGGTGAAACGGCGCGGCTGACCGGCACCCAGCTCGGCCAACTCAGGGCCGCGCTCGGCGAAGCCGCCAAACTGGCGGAAAGGTGACGGTGACTTCCCAGTGGATCAGATCCTCGGCCAAGTGCTCCGCAATGCGGTGTGGGAGCGGCTGGACATGCTCTCCGACCTAGCGAACCGCGCCGACGAGCCCTCGCTGGTCTCGGTGGCCCGGTCGGAGCTTCCCCGACTGACCGACGGATGGAGGGAGATGCTGCGGTCCCACGAGCCGGACGACCGCGGCGACTGCCCCACGTGTTCGACGCGCTGGCACAAGGTGAAAGCCCCGTGCACCGTGTGGCAGGTCGCGCACGAACACCTCGTCGCAGGTGGGCTCGCCACCGGCCAGCCCACGAAGCGCAAGTACCGCAGGCGCACGACGTCCCCCGCGCACGCGTCGACGGAGACCCGGGTCCCCGAACAGTCCGGGCCCGCCGAACGAACGGGCAGGCACGCGCTGGTCTCCCAGCCCGCCGCCCAGCACGCCATGACGGGATCCCCCGCCCGGTAGGTGTGCACCCCGACGACGGGTTTCGCACCCGTCCCGGCCGGCGGCCGGCTCGTCCGTACCCCCGAGCGTGACGAGTCGGCTGCCGGTCCCCAAGTAGATTAATCGCACATCCCGCCGTTCGTACGTTGGCGAACTCGGCAACATGCAGCTAGGTTGGCCGACAGCGGCGAACGACAACTTCAGAATAATCCCGCGGCCCGGCCACTTCGTGCGCCTTGCGCACCGGCCGGATCCCCCGCTGCGGAGACAGCCCGCAGTAGATCCCCGCCTACGCAAGGGCCCCGATCCCCGCGGGCCGGTGTCGAAGATTCCCCTCCCCCGACCGACACGCCCGCGGTCCCAAAACTCCCCCACTCGGCCTGTCGGCCGGCACATCGGTGGGCGCGATCGCGCCAGGTGATCACTCGACCGTGAAGCGCACACGGTCGGCGTTAGAGTTCCCCACGCACAGCGAGGGAGCCACACGTGTCCGAGAACCATTCCGATCTTCCACTCCGCCGCAAACCGGTGCAGGAGCGCAGCGCCAAACGGGTCGAGCGGATGCTCGACGCCGGCGCCGAGCTGTTGGCCGAGGTCGGCTACGACGGACTCACGACGACGCTCGTCGCCAAACGCGCGGGTGTCGCCGTCGGTTCGCTGTACCAGTTCTTCCCCGACAAGCGCGCGATCGTCCAGGCGTTGACGCGCCGCAACCTCGACCG
Organism: Saccharomonospora sp. CUA-673; assembly: GCF_001942305.1. Taxonomy (GTDB): domain Bacteria; phylum Actinomycetota; class Actinomycetes; order Mycobacteriales; family Pseudonocardiaceae; genus Prauserella. The sequence goes on from NZ_MKKE01000055.1 coordinate 43,888, forward strand.
GTTCGTCGCCGCCGTCGGCGAACGGCTGCGCGGGGTCGACCACCAGAGCTGGTGGGAGGTCGTCGACGCGCTGCTCGACATCTACCTCCACATGCACCGCGAGGTGCCCGGGTTCTCGCAGGTGCACTTCGGCGACGCCGTCGACGTCCAGCTGCTCGACGAGCAGCGCACCAACAACGACGTGCTCACCGACGCGTTCGCCGACCTCGTCGCCGGCCATGTCGACCTGCCGCGCGAACAGCTCGGCCTGCCGATCTCGATCGCCGTCGAGGCCGCCGACTCGCTGCTGAAGTTCGCGTTCCGCACCGACCCGAACGGCGACGAACAGGTCGTCGCCGAGACCAAGTCCCTCATCAAGACCTACCTGGCCAGCCGCTTCGGCGACTGAACCCCATCAGCCGAAGGAGTGGGATTCGCCGCGGTAGGTGGGGGTCGAGGATTCGATGCGGGAGCCGCGGACGAGGTGGTAGGTGGGGAACCGTTCGGCGAGTTCGCCGGCCTTGGCGTGCCGGAACCACACGCGGTCGCCGATGCGCAGGTCCCGGGCGGCCTTGCCCGTGACCGGGGTCTGCACCTCGCCGGCACCCTCGACGCCGATCAACGTCAACCCGGCCGGGGCGAGCGGCGTGGGCAGCCGCGACGGGTGCGCGGGGCCCGAGCCGATGTAGCCGCCCGCGAACAGCGTCGCGATGTCGCGGGTCGGCCTGCGCACCACCGGCAACGCGAACAGGGCGGCGGGTGCGGGCGTGAACCGGGTGTAGCCGTCGAACAGCCCCGGTCCCAGCAGTCCGGAGCCGGCGGCGATCTCGGTGACCGACGGGTCGGCGCGGGTCGATTCGACGCTGCCGGTGCCGCCGCCGTTGACGAACTCCAGCCGTCCCTCGGCCTCGACGACCGCCCGCACGGCGTCGACGGCCTCACCGCGACGCTGGGTCAGTTCGTCGGCCGAGCGGCGCTGCATCCAGCGCACGAGCCGCGCCTGCGGGCCGTGTCCGGCGTCGGGCACGCCCGCGATCTGCCCCTCGTAGGCCATCATGCCGACCGGTCGGAATCCCGGACGGCGCGCGATCCGTTCGGCCAGCGCGCGGGCCGAGCTCGGCCGGAACACCGGCGAGCGGCGTGCGCCGACGTGCAGGCCCGGCGCGGGCCGCCACGACACGTCGAGTTCGAGGGCGATGCGGATCTCGGGGTGCGCGGGGCCGAGGGCGGCGTCGACGACGTCGAGGTGGTCGGTCGAGTCGACCATGATCGTGACGGCCGCGCGCGCCGCGTCGTCGGCGGCCAACGCGCGCAACGCTGCGTGGTCGGCGGTCGGGTAGGCGACGACGAGATCGTCGGAAACCCCACATCGGTGCAACCACAGCGCCTCGGCCAGCGAGTAGCACAGGACGCCGTGGAATCCGGGCGCGGCGAGCACGCGTTCGAGCAGGTCTCTGCAGCGTACGGATTTGCTGGCGACGCGGATCGGCGTCCCGGCGCTACGCCGTGTCAGCTGCTCGACGTTGGAGTCGAAGGCATCCAGATCGACAACCGCCAATGGAGGGTCGAGATCCTTGGTCGCTGCGTCGTACGCTGCGGCGTTCACGGTGGTCACGCCGATTACCGTACGTCAGAATGGGCTCAAACACGAAACCCATTCATATATTACTGACGAACTCTCACGCAGGCAGGTGATCACGTGACGACGTGGACGAACTGGTCCGGCACCGCCACGGCGAGCCCGCAACGGACACACCGGCCACGCAGCCTCGCCGGGATCGCCGCCGCGGTGCGCCAGGCCGCCGACGCGGGCATGCGCATCCGGCCACTCGGCAGCGGCCATTCGTTCACGGGCATCGCCGCCACCGACGCCGTCGCCCTCGACCTCGCCGAATGGGCGGGCGTGGTCGACGCCGACCGGGAGACCGGCCTGGCCACGGTGCGGTCGGGGACGACGCTGCACCGGCTGAACACCGAGCTCGCCCGGGTCGGCCTGGCGATGACCAACCTCGGCGACATCGACGCCCAGACGGTCGCCGGCGCCATCTCGACGGGCACGCACGCACGGCGCCCGCTTCGGCGGGCTCGCGACGCAGGTCCGCGCGCTCGAGCTGGTCCTCGCCGACGGATCGGTCGTCTCGTGTTCCGAGCACGAACGCCCCGAGCTGTTCGCCGCCGCACGGGTCGGGCTCGGCGCACTGGGCGTGATCACGACGGTCACGCTGCAGTGCGAGCCGTCGTTCGTCCTCGCCGCCCAGGAGGGTCCGGAGCCGCTCGACGCCGTCCTCGAGGCGTTCGACGACTACGCCGACGCCAACGACCACGTCGAGTTCTACTGGTTCCCGTACGGGCGCAACGCGCTGGTCAAGCGGAACAACCGGGTCGCCGGTCCGCCCGAGCCGTTGTCGCGGGCGCGCGAGTTCGTCGACTACACGCTCACCGAGAACGTCGCGTTCGGCGCGCTGTGCCGGTTGGGCCGGGCGGTGCCGCGGTTGGTGCCGACGTTGGGCCGGGTGTCGTCGTCCGCGTTGTCGACGCGCTCGTACCGCGACACGTCCTACCGGGTGTTCGCGACACAACGGTCGGTGCGGTTCGTCGAGTCGGAGTGGGCGGTGCCGCGGGAGGCGTTGGGCGACGTGCTGCGGGAGTTGCGGGCGTTGGTGCCGACGTTGCAGGTGCCGATCGCCTTCCCCGCCGAGGTGCGTGTGGCCGCGGCCGACGACGTGTGGTTGTCGACGGCCTACGGCCGCGACACCGCGTACGTGGCGATCCACCAGTACGTCGCATGCCGTATCGGGAGTACTTCCTGGCGTTCGCGTCGATCGCGGGAGCGGTCGGCGGCCGGCCGCACTGGGGCAAGCTGCACGATCTGGACGCCGCGATGCTGCGCGAACGGTATCCGCGGTTCGACGACTTCCTGCGCGTCGCGGCCGATGTGGACCCGTCGGGGGTGTTCCGCAACGGCTACCTCGACCGCGTACTGGGGCCGGTCAAAGCCGGCTGACGGCCTCGGCGATCGGCGTGTTGCCCGACGTCAGCTCGACGGTGCGACCGAAGGCGAGGTCGTCGCTGAGCAGTGCCTGCGTCACGGCGGCGACGTCGTCGCGGGGCACATCGCCGCGCGGGACGTCGTCGGCGAGGTGGACCAGGCCGGTCGCCGGGTCGTCGGTGAGTCCGCCCGGACGCAGGATGGTCCAGTCCAGGTCGCGGGAGCGCAGGTCCTCCTCGGCCGCGGCCTTGGCGTGGAGGTAGGCGGCGAACACGTCGCCCACCACGGCCGCGTCGATGGGACCGCTCGCGCCCATCGCGCTGATCTGCACGAACCTGCGCACGCCGGCACGTTCGGCGGCGTCGGCGAACAGCACCGCCGCGGCACGGTCCACGGTGTCCTTGCGCGGGGCCCCGCTGCCCGGTCCGGCGCCGGCGGCGAACACGGCGGCATCGGCGCCGGCGACCGCGGCGGTCGCTCGTCGACCGTCGCGTTCTCGAGGTCGAGCACGACGGGTTCGGCGCTCACGGCGCGCAGGTCGTCGGCCTGCGCCGGGTTGCGGATGATGCCGACACCCGTGTCCCCGGCCGCGGCGAGGCGCTTCTCGAGCAGCAGGGCGATCTTTCCGTGTCCACCGGCAATCACAACGCGCATGCCTGAATCGTAAGCAGCGGCGCGCAGCGCCACAGTATGGGCGGCGGTGGGCGACGGGTGGGCCCTAAGGAGCGGCGCGCAGCGCCACAGTATGGGCGGCGGTGGCCGTAGGCAGCGTCGCCCGGATCAGGCGGTCGCGCCGGACTCCTCCGCCGGGTCGGATTCGGCGGAGTCGGACTCGGTGTCGTCCAGCTCGTTCTCGGCGGCGATGAGCCGCTCGTAGACGACCTCGTTGATCCAACGCCACACGGCGTCCTGGCCGAGCAGGATGCGGTCGCGGTGGCTCTCGACGTCGAGCGTGACGTGACCGGTGGCCTCGGTGTCCTCGTCGGTGGCGGCCGAGTCGTCGGCGGACACGACGGCGACGCCGTAGGTGCGGGCACGGGGCAGGCAGTTGTCGACGTAGTCGTGGGTGAGGGTCATCGACTGCGGCAGCACCATCGCGGCCTCGCCGTAGCGGGAGAACGGGACGGTCGCGGCGAGGCCGGTGCGCCAGTGCCGGGCGACGGCGAGCACGCCGACGATGTCCGCGGCGGGCTGAGGGGCCGTGTCGGCCATCTCGGGCCACGTCCACGTCGACACCTGCGCGCGGTCGGTGACCGGGTCCTGGCCGAGGGCGATCCGCTCGGCGTGCGCGGCGGGACGCAGCTTCGCCACGACGTAGACGCGCCGGCCGAACATCGTCAGCTGCGGCAGCACGAGGCCGCGCCAGCCGAGGGTCGCGGCGGCGTCGGCCGCCAACTCGTCGACGTTCGCGGGCAGCTCGACGGGCGGGACCACCCGACTCGGCACCGAACGTGTTCCGTTCGCGCCGCTGGTGATCGTGGTCTGTCCGGGTGTCGCCGCCACGGATCTGCCTCCCCGTTCTCGTCTACCGGCCGTGCTCTCGGCCTGCTGTCGAATCGGCTGCCTCGCCCCGTGTCCGGGAGAAACGGCCACCGGCCCCTGCACCGGGCTGCGCCGTCGGGGCGCTGCGAATCCAGATTGCAACCGAAATCTGGCCACGTCTGCGGCCTGGCGGGGTAGCTGCGATCGACGGCGCCCAGCGGTCGGTGATCGGTCGGTGGGCGGTGCCGGAAGTTCGGCCCGGCAGTGCTGCCGTATGGGTGACATGCGACCGAACGGGGTATACGAGGCGAAATCCGACGTGGCGGTGACGTTCACCGCAGCACGAGCCCACGACGGGCGGTTACAGTCGCCGTCGGCCGTGGCTCGGCCGCCGCTTGTCCGCGGCTGTGTGCCGGACGGGCAGTTCCCGACGGGCGCTGCGTGGGTCCAGGGCAGCACATTCGACAAGCGGTGGCAACCGGTTCGGACAAGGTTCCGCCTTCCGACCCGATCCGGTGGCCGTCCCGAACTCACCACGACACCCACCCGAGCACCGACCGCCCGCGCGGCGGCATGCTCCCCAGCGACGAGGAGGTCCGCGCGTGACACCGCGCCGTTCCGTTCTGTACATGCCCGGCGCGAACGAACGCGCGCTCGAGAAGGCGAAGACGCTGCCTGCCGACGCGTTGATCTTCGACCTCGAGGATGCCGTGTCGCCCGATGCGAAGGAGTCCGCGCGCGAGCGCGTGTGCGCGGCGGCCGCGTCGGGTGACTACGGACGTCACGAGATCGCGATCCGGGTCAACGGTCTGGACACCGAGTGGCACGACGCCGACCTGCGGGCCGCGGCCCAGGCCGGACCGGCGGCGGTCGTCGTGCCGAAGGTGAGCTCGGCGCGGGAGGTCATGGCGATCGAGCGGGCGTTGGAACTCAACGGCGCCGGCGAGCAGACGAAGATCTGGGCGATGCTCGAGACGCCGACCGCGATGCTGCGGGCCGAGGAGATCGCGGCGGCGAGCGAACGGTTGACGGTGCTGGTCATGGGCACGAACGACCTGGCGAAGGAGCTGCACGCCGAAACGGCCGCCGGGCGCGCACCGCTCGTCGCCGGGCTGTCGCTGGCGCTGCTGGCGGCGCGCGCGGCGGGCAAGCAGATCCTCGACGGCGTCTACAACAACGTCCAGGACATCGCGGGTTTCGAGGCCGAGGCGACCCAGTCGCGGCAGTTCGGTTTCGACGGCAAGACGTTGATCCACCCGGCGCAGATCGAGCCCTGCAACCGGGTGTTCGCCCCGTCCGACGAGGCCATCGCGTGGGCCCGCAAGGTCGTGTCGGCGTTCGAGGCCGCACAGCGGGCCGGCGACGCCGTGGTCACGGTCGACGGGCGCATGGTCGAGAGCCTGCACGTCGCCGAGGCCGAACGGGTGTTGGCCCTCGCCGGCGCGATCGACGAGACCGGCGCGAAGACCGCGAGCACTGCGAACACTGCGGACACCGCGGACACCGCCGGGCAGGCCGAGGAGACCGCGGCTGCCGACGACGAAAGCACGGCCGAGAACGAGGCAGCCGCCGCGGAGAAGTAGCCGCGCCCCAGCGTCCACGAATCGCCAACACAGCGACGCGAACTGCTGACACGCCCGCGCAGGATGCTGACACGGCGACGTGGGGTGCTGACACGGCGGAATCCGGTGGGTGGTTTCGGTGTTGTCGGGGGTGTGGGGTTACCGCCGTTGTCCGTGCTCGACCGGGCGTCCGTGCGCCGTGGTCAGGAGCCGTCGGCGGCGTTGCGCGACACGGTGACGTTCGCCCGCGAGATCGAGCAGTTGGGGTTCCGGCGGTTCTGGGTCGCCGAGCATCACGGCGTTCCGGGCGTCGCGGGCGCGGCGCCGACGGTGCTGGCCGCGGCGATCGGCGCGGCGACGTCGACGATCCGCATCGGCACCGGCGGCGTGATGCTGCCGAACCATCGACCGCTCGTCGTGGCCGAGCAGTTCGGCACGCTGGCCTCGTTGTATCCGGGGCGGGTCGACATGGGGCTCGGCCGGTCGGTCGGCTTCACCGGCGCGGTGCGCAGGGCGTTGGCCGCGGATCGGACGGACGCCGAGCGGTTCGGTGACGACGTCCGCGAACTGCTCGGCTACCTCGACGGCACGCAGCGGGTGCCCGCGGTTCCGGCGCAGGGACTGGACATCCCGGCGTTCGTGCTGGCCACGGGCGCGGGCGCGGACGTCGCCGCGGAGCTCGGGCTGGCGTTGGTGATCGCGCCGCTGGGCGGGGCCGACGCGCTCGCCGATCGGGTGCGCGCCTACCGCGCGCGATTCCGGCCGTCGACGCGGTGGCCGGATCCGCATGTCGTCGTGTCGACCGCGGTGGCCGTGGCCGGCACGCGCGCGGGTGCGCGCGAGCTGTTGCTGCCGGAGGCGTGGTCGTTGGTGCGCTCGCGGATCGACGGGGCGTTCCCGCCGCTCGCCGCGCCCGGCGACATCCCCGAGCCCGACGACCGGGAACGCCGCTACCTCGACGACGCGCTCCGCGGGCAGATCCACGGCACGGCCGACGAGGTCGCCGATGCGCTCGCGGCCCTGAGCGAACAGGTCGGCGCCGACGAGCTGCTCGTCACGATGAGCACCCACGACCGTGCCGCGATGCTCGACTCCTACACCCGCCTCGCCGACCTGGCCGCATAGGACCGGCGCGGAGCTGCTCAGAGTTGTTCGTACAGGGCGGCGGCGCGGAGGACGCCGACGTCGTCGAAGCGGCGGCCGGCGATCTGCAGCCCGATCGGCAGCCCGTCCGGGGTGCGTCCACAGTCGACGGACACGGCGGGCTGGCCGGACATGTTGTAGGGCAGCGTGAACGCGATGTGCTCGAACGGCCGGGTCGGATCACCGGTGGCGGACGGGGAGTCGAACGCCTGCGGCGACACCGGGCAGGTGGGCGACAGGACGATGTCGAACCGTTCGGTGGCGCGCAGGGCGGCGACGGCGATCCGGTCCATCTGCGTGAACCCGTCGTAGACGTCCACACCGGACAGCCCCTCGGCCGAGCGGCCCCACGCGGCGATGTACGGCAGCACCGTCGCCTCGGTGGCGGCGTCCAACGCGGACAGTTCGGCGAGCATGCGGGTGCGCCAGAACCGGTCGAGCCCGTCGAGCATGTCGCGGCTCAGCCACGGCGACACGGGCTCGACGGTGGCGCCCGCGGCGGCGAACCGCCGCGCGGCCGCCTCCACGGCCTCGGCCACGGCCGGTTCCACGGGCAGCCCGACCCCGGCGTCGAGCTGCAGGCCGATGCGCAGCGCCGACGGATCGGCGGGCGGGCACGTCCAGTCCGCATCGGCGGGCGGCAGGGACAGGTGGTCGCGTGCGTCGGGCCGGGACAGCACGCGCATCAGCAGCGCCGCGTCGGCGACCGTCCGCGTCATCGGGCCCGCGGTGCGTCCGGGGAACGGCGGATCCACCGGCACGCGGCCGAAGCTCGGCTTGAGTCCCACGATGCCGCACCAGCCCGCCGGCAGGCGGATCGAGCCTCCGATGTCGGTACCCACGTGGAGCGGTCCGTACCCGGCGGCCGCGGCGGCGCCCGCACCCGCGCTCGAACCGCCGGGCGTGCGCGTGAGGTCCCACGGATTCCGCGTCGCGGGGTGGAAACTCGACAGCCCCGAGGTGAGCATGCCGTAGTCGGGCATGGTCGTCTTCGCCAGCAGCACCCCGCCGGATTCGCGCACGCGCGCGGCGGCGGGTGCGTCGTCGGCCGCGGGGACGAGCTCGGTCGCGGCCGTGCCCAGCGGCGTCGGGGTGCCGCGGGTGGCGATGTTCTCCTTGAGCGTCAACGGGATCCCGTCGATCGGCCCGGCCGGCTCACCGGCACCCCAGCGCTGTTCGGACGCCTTCGCCGCCTCGCGCGCGGCGTCCGGGTCGTAGGCGTACAGCGCCTGCAACTGCGGTTCCCGCGCGTCGATCCGCGCGAGGACCGCGTCGGTGACCTCCACCGGCGACAGCGTCCGCGCGCGGTAGGCCGCCACCAGTTCGGTCGCCGACAACGCAGGAATATCCGGCAGGGTCACTGCTCACTCCTTTTCGGACAGTACGGCGTCGAGGGTGGGCGCCGCGGCGATGAGGCTGCGCGTGTACTCCGCGCGTGGGGTGTCGTAGACGTCGGCGACCGGGCCCTGTTCGACGATCTCGCCGCGGCGCATCACGGCGACCTCGTCGCACACCCGGCGCACGACGCCGAGGTCGTGCGAGACGAACACCATCGTCAACGAGAACTGCTCGGCGAGGCGGTCGAGCAGGTCGAGAATCTGCTTGCGCACCAACACGTCCAGCGCGCTGACGGCCTCGTCGGCGATGAGCACCTCGGGCCGCGGGGCGAGCGCGCGGGCGATGGAGATGCGCTGCCGCTGGCCGCCGGAGAACTGGTGCGGGTACTTGCGGGCCGCGTCGGCGGGCAGGCCGACGGCGTCGAGGAGCTCGTCGACGCGGTCGTAGCGGTCGCGGGCACGGCCGAGCGGTTCGCTGATGATGTCGCGCACGCGCATGCGCGGGTCGAGCGAGCCCATCGGGTCCTGGAACACGATCTGCAGGCGTCTGCGCAGGAACCCGAGGTCGCGTTCGCGGAGGTTGTCGATGCGGGCGCCGTCGAACTCGATCGTCCCGGCCGTCGGTCGGTCGAGCGCGGCGAGCAGGCGGACGACGGTGGACTTGCCCGACCCCGACTCGCCGACGACACCGAACCGGCTGCCGCGGCGCACGTCGAACGACACCCCGCGCAGCGCATGCACCCCACCGCGGTAGGTGCGTTCGAGCTCGCGCGCGGAGACGATCACGTCGGCGTTCTCGGCGTTCTCGGGGGCGTCGCTCATAGCGCGGCCTCCAGGAGCTGTCGCGTGTACTCGTGTTCCGGGTTCGACAGCACGTCGCGCACGGGGCCTTCCTCGACGATGCGCCCGTCGCGGCACACGAGCACGCGGTCGCACACGGACGCGACGACGGCGAGGTCGTGGGTGATGAACAGCAGCGTGGTGCCACGTTCGCGGACGCCCTCGGCGATGAGTTCGAGCACCTGCGCCTGCACGGTCACGTCGAGAGCGGTGGTGGGTTCGTCACAGATCAGCAGTGCCGGGTCGTTGGCGAGGGCGGCGGCGAGCAGCACGCGTTGGCGTTGCCCACCGGAAAGTTCGTGCGGGTAGGCGCGCGCGGTGCGTTCGGGCAGGCCGACGCGGTCGAGCAGTTCGCGGGCCCGCCGGTTGGCGGCGCGGCGGCCGGTGCCGTGGATGGTGAGCGCCTCGGCCACCTGCCTGCCGACGCGCATCGCCGGGTTGAGCGCGGTCATCGGTTCCTGGAAGACCATGCCGAGGTCCTTGCCGCGCAGGCCCGACAGGGTGCGTTCGGAGGCGCCGAGGAGCTCCTGGTCGCCGAAGCGCACCGAACCCGATGCGGTCAGGTCCTCGGGCAGCAGGCCCATGATCGCCGACGCGGTGAGCGACTTGCCCGACCCGGACGCGCCGATGAGCCCGACCCGTTCCCCCGGCGCGAGCGTGAACCCGACGTCGTCGACCAGCACCCGCTCACCCTGGGCAACCGTCAACCCCTCAACGCTCACCAGCACCCCCGAGGAGGTGCTCCCAAGGGCCCCATAGTTGCGTTCAACGCGACTATGCCCTTGGGAGTAGTCACCGTGGGTCATCGGCGTACCTCCAGGCGCGGGTCGAAACGGTCGCGGAGGCCGTCGCCGAGGAGGTTGAAGCCGAGGACGGCGACGGCGATGGCGATGCCGGGCACGAGGGCCAGCCGGGCGTCGACGGCGAGCAGTTCCTGCGACTCCTGCAGCATCCGGCCCCACGACGGGGTCGGCGGGGCGGTGCCGAAGCCGAGGAACGACAGTGCCGCCTCGGCGAGCACGGCGATCGCGAACGACACCGACGCCTGCACGACGACCATGCCGGAGATGTTCGGCAGCACGTGCCGCCACGCGATCCACGTCCGCGACCGGCCACCGGCCCGCGCCGCCAGGGTGTACTCGCGGGAGAGCACCTGCAACGTGCCGGCCCTGGCGACCCGAGCGAACGAGGGCACGGTGGACACGCCGATCGCGATCATCGCCGTCAACGTGCTGGCCCCGTAGACGGCGCCGAGCATGATCGCCAGCAGCAGCGCGGGGAACGCGAGGACGAGGTCGCTGGTGCGCATGACGAGTTCGCCGAGCCAGCGCGGACCCATGGCCGACAACACGCCGAGCGGCACGCCCACCGCGGCGGCGAGGCCGACCGCGACGATGCCGACGTACAGCGTGGTGCGCGCGCGACCATCAGCTGGCTGGCGACGTCGCGGCCGAACTTGTCGGTACCGAGCAGGTGGTCGGCGGTCGGGCCGAGCAGGCGCACGCTCGCGTCCACGGCGAGCGGGTCATGGGGCGTCCAGGCGAACGAGACGAGCGCGATCGCGACGACGATGCCGACGAGGACCGCCCCGGAGACGAGGTTCCCGCGCATCACGACCTCCTCAGCCGAGGGTCGAGGACCGTGTAGGCGACGTCCACGAGGAAGTTGACCAGCAGCACGCCGACGACGAGGACGAGCACGATCGCCTGCACGGTCAGCAGGTCGCGCGCGGCGACGGCGTCGAGGAGCATGCTGCCGAGCCCTGGCAGGACGAACACCCGCTCGATCACGACGGCGCCGACGAGCAGCGTCGCCAGTTGCAGGCCGAGGACGGTGACGACGGGGACGGCGGCGTTGCGCAGTCCGTGCCGCACGAGCGCGGCCCGCGGGCGCAGCCCCTTGGCGCGGGCGGTGCGCAGGAAGTCCTCGCGTTGCACGTCGAGCACGGCCGACCGCACGTACCGGGTGAGCACCGCGCCCTGCACGAGTCCGAGCGACACGGCGGGCAGGATCAGCCCGCGCAGCCAGTCGCCGACGTCGTAGGCCGGTGGGGTCCAGCCGCCGGAGGGCAGCCAGCCGAGCCGGACGGCGAAGATCTGTACAAGAATGATGCCGGCCAGGAACGCCGGCACCGCGACGCCCAGCTGCGCGCCGGCCGACACGACCGCGCCGCTCGGCCTGCGGTGCCGCACGGCGGCGAGCACGCCCATCGGCACGGAGATCAGCAGTGCGATGAGCATGCCGGCGCCGACCAGCCACAACGTGACGCCGAGCCGGTCGATCAGCTGCGGGCCGATCGGTTCGCGCGTGACGTACGACGTGCCGAAGTCGCCGGTGAGCAGACCGCCGACCCAGTCGAGGTACTGCGTGACGAGCGGCCGGTCGAGGCCGAACTGCTGCCGGGTCTGCTCGACGAGTTCCGGGGTCGCGTTGACGCCGAGCGCCACCTGCGCCGGATCGCCCGGCAGCACGGCCATGAACGCGAACACCACGATCGACGCGGCGATCACGCCGGCGACGAAGATCCCCGCCCTGCGCGCGAGCGGCCACACCGCGCTCATGGCTGCCCCCTGCGCAGCTGCGTCAGGTCGAACGACTCGCTCACCTGGTTGCGGGTCAGCCCCTGCACCTCGTTCTTGGCGACGACGATGTTCGGGTACAGGAACAGCCAGTTCGCCGCGGCGTCGTCGGACAGGGTGCGGGCGACCTCGCGCATCGCGGCGACGTGCCGCTGCGGGGAGGCGGTGTCGGCCTCGGCGAGCAGGTCCTGCACGCGCCGGCTGTCGTAGCCCCAGTAGAACTCCGGATCGCCGAACGTGACGATGTCCTGCGGTTCGACGTGCTGGACGATCGACAGGTCGTAATCGCCGTCGGTGAACACCTGCTGCAACCACACGGCCGGGAAGTCGAGCGGTTCGATGTCGACCTGCACGCCCACCTTCGCCAGGTCCGAGGCGACGACCTGCGCCGAGGACACCGCGTACGGCAGGTTGGCGATGCGCAGGGTCAGCCGCAACGACTCGTGGCCGGCCTCGGCGAGCAGGTGCCGCGCCCGCTCGGGGTCGTGCGGGTACTCACCGGACAGGTCCTCGAACCACGGATCGGTGGGCGCGACCATGCTGCCGATCAGGTCGCCGCGCCCGCCCCAGGCGGCGTTGAGCAGGGCCTCGCGGTCGATCGCATACGTCAGCGCCTGCCGCACGCGCACGTCGTCGAGCGGGGCGCGGCGGTTGTTGTAGGCGAGCACGACCTCACCGTTGGTCGTGCCCTGCAGCACGCGGAACCGGTTGTCGGCCTCGAACTGCGGCAGCGAGTCCGGCGCCGTGACCCCGGAGATGACGTCGATGCCACCGGACAGCAGCGCGTTGTTCAGCGCCGTCGCGTCGGCGTAGTACTTGAGCACCACCGTGCTGTATTCCGGCGCCGGCCGCGTGTACTCGGGATTGCGGGTCAGCACGACGGAGTCGCCGCGGCGTCGGCTGTCGACGTCGTAGGGCCCGGTGCCGACGGGATCGTTCGCGAGGTTCTCGACGCCGCTCGGGTCGAACATCGCGCCGATGCGGGTGGTCATGGCGCGCAGCCACGAGTTGCTCGGCTCGCTCAGCACGACGCGCGCATGGTGGTCGTCGACCACCTCGACCCGGTCGACCACGTCCATCGCCGACTTCAACGAGATGGTCCAGTCCTGTTGGACCTGCTCGATGGAGAACTTGACGTCGGATGCGGTGAACGGTTCGCCGTTGCTGAACCGCGCGTCGGGGCGCAGCCGGAAGTCGTAGACGGTGCGGTCGTCGCTGACGGTCCACGACTCGGCCAGCAGGCCCTGGATGTCGCCGTTCTCGTCGACCTTCACCAGCGTCTCGTAGACGTTGTAGAGCAGCGCCTGCGGGATCGCGACGCCGTCGGTGGTGGTGAAGTCGAAGTTCTGCGGTTCGGCGGTGAAGCCGACGGCCAACGTCGACGGATCGTCGCTGACCATCGCCGTCGACCCGGCGGTGCACGCCGAGAGGGCGAACGCCGCCGCGGAGGCGAGCGCCACCGCACCTCGGTGTCGAAACCGTGCCATGGCGCGCCTCCCGTGGTGCCGGGGCCTCTCGACGTGATCAAGAGTTCGATGAGGTTTACACCACGGGAGACGCCGGTCAAGACCTCACGAGGTTTGGGCGGTTTCGCCGGCGAGCGCGGATTCGAGGTCGCGCCACAGGTCGGCGGGGTCCTCGAGGCCGACGCTCAGGCGCAGCAGTCCGGCCGGGACGTGCGCGTCGCCGGGCAGGTGCGCGCGCCGTTCGATCGTGGTCTCGACGCCGCCGAGGCTCGTGGCGTTGTGGACGAGTTCGAGGGCGGCGCAGACGCGTTCGGCGGCGTCGCCGTCGGCGAGGTCGAAGGCCACCATCGCGCCCGAGCCCGGATAGCGCACGTGGGTCACGGCCGGGTGCCCGGACAGTTTGTCGACGAGGAACGCGGCGGTGGAGCTCGCCTCGGCGAGGCGCACGCCGAGGGTGCGCAGGCCGCGGAGCGCGAGCCACGACTCGAGCGTGCCGGGGGTGGCGCCGGTGCGGGTGCGCGCGTCGACGAGCGCCTGCGCCAGGTCACCGCGGTGCGGCGCGGTAACGGTGACGCCCAGGAGCAGGTCGCTGTGCCCGCCGATGAACTTGGTGACGCTGTGCACGACGACGTCGGCGCCGTGGGCGAGGGGCTGCTGGCCGAGCGGGGTGGCGAAGGTGTTGTCGACGACGGTCAGCGGCCGGCGGTCTGTTGTTTTGGCGGCAGTGTCGGCGGCGCTGAGGATGGCGTCGAGGTCCATGACGTCGAGCGTCGGGTTGGTGGGGGTTTCGAGCCAGAGGAGGTCGGCGTCGGCCGCGGCGGCGATCCAGGCGTCGGTGTCGGTGGGTTCGATGCGCCGGACGGTGATCTTGCCCTGGTTGTGGGCGTGGTCGAGGGCGCCGCGGGTGCCTGCGTAGCTGTAGACGGGTACGGCGACGGTGGCGCCGGCGGGCAGGAGGTCGAGCACGGCGGTGACGGTGGCCATGCCGGAGGCGAAGGCGGTGGCGATGCCGCCTTCGAGACTGCCGACGGCGGTTTCGAAGGCGGCCCAGGTGGGGGTGCCGACCTCGCGGGAGTAGTCGAGTCCCATGGCGCTGGCGGGGACGAGCGGGGTGTTGGCGGGTTGCCCGTCGGCTGCGGCGGGACGTCCGGCGAGGATGGCGCGGGTGCGCGCGGACCACATGTCGTTCACCGCTCCAACGGTAATGACCCCGCTCACCACCCGAACACGATGGAGTGAACCCACGCCCGCGCCCACCCACAACCCACAGTCACAACCCCACGCCGCTGAACGCAGACATCGAGGCACGAAACGCAGATCTCGGGCCCGGAGCAACAACCCCACGGCACTGACCGAAGATCTCGCGGAGAGCGAACGCACGCGACCAAGGCGACAGGGAGGGGGTCCGGGGGCGTGCCCCCGGCAGGGGTGTGGGACTCATCAGCCCAGGTCGACCCGAGCGATGGGGGTCCGGGGAACGCCCCGGGTGGGGGCCTGGGGGCTCCGCCCCCAGAAAACATGACGATGACCGATCAAACAGCGAAGGCGCCCCAGCGACAAGCATGGGGCGCCTTCGGTCGAGTGCGCGAGGTGGGAGTTGAACCCACACGTCCTTTCGGACACACGGACCTGAACCGTGCGCGTCTGCCATTCCGCCACTCGCGCGAGTGCCTCTCTGAAGCAGCTCGACTAGCGTAGCAGGGGGCGTCAGACCGTTTCACCGGCCCCGGTGTAACGGCCGGCGAACCCAGATACGATCGGTCGAGGGGAGGTCCTACAAGGGGAGGAGGTGTCCGGAATGGGCCGCGTTCAGCGTTTTGACCGGCGCCTGGAGAACCTTGTGGGCAACACCTTCGCACGGATGTTCGGCGGCAACGTCGTCACTCAGGAAGTGGCGCACAGTCTGGAGCGCGAGGCTGAGGACAATGTTCGTGAGCTCGCGGGTGGGCGGAAGCTTGCCCCGAACCACTACATCGTGTCCTTGGGTGCTCGAGATCACGACCGGATGGCGGGCGATGAACAGCGGGTCACCAGTTTGCTGGCGGATGCAGTCTCACAGCATCTGTCCGAACACGGTTGGGACACCTATGGTGACGTCGTAGTTTCGCTAGAGCGCAACGACGCGCTGCATACTGGACAGTTCAAGACCCGCTCGACCGTTGATCCCGACGTCACAGCAACATCTGGCGGGGGTCACGCACGGCCGGCACGAACCAGCGACGCAGGAGACCGAGCAATGAGCCAGCCCGGCGGCTACGGCCAGTACGACCAAGGCGACCCGTACGGCCAGCAGGGCCAGTACGGATACGGACAGGGACAGCCCGGCTATGACCAGGGTTATGGCCAGCCGGGCTACGACCAGGGCTATGGTCAGCCCGGGTACGACCAGTACGGCCAGGGTGGCTACGACCAGTACGGCCAGCCGGCTCCCGGCGGGTACGACCAGGGCTACGCGCCCCCGCCCAGCCCGCCCGGCGGCTACCCGGCCCAGCAGGCCCCGGCTCCGCAGTCGGACCCGTACGGCCAGCCCGCACAGGACCCGTACGGCGGCGGTGGCTACCCGCCGCCCGCGCCCGGCGGACCGGCCGGCGCTCCCCCGCGTGCGCTGTCGGCGGTGTTGCAGCTCGACGACGGGTCGAACCGCAACTACTCGCTCAAGCAGGGCAGCAACGTCGTGGGCCGCGGCCAGGAGGCCGATTTCCGCCTGCCGGACACGGGCGTGTCCCGGCGGCACCTGGAGATCACCTGGGACGGCCAGAGCGCGACGCTCGCCGACATCGGCTCCACGAACGGCTCGACGGTCAACGGGACACCGGTCCAGACCTGGCAGCTGGCGGACGGCGACGTGATCCGGGTCGGACACTCGTCGCTGGTGTTCCGTACCCAGGGCTGAACGGATCCGGGTTCGATCGACACTCCTCGCGGTGGACTCCCGTGAGGAGAAAGAACCCGGTTTTCCCCCAATCCCGCATGGGCCGCGGATGCGGGTCCCGCATAATAGCGGCCATGTGGGGACCCGCGGCGTGTTCGCCGTGGGGCGAGCGCGTGATGGCGGGAGCTGACAGGGCAGGTGCCGGAGTTAGTCGTACAACTCACCAGAGTGGGGTTCCTCGTCCTGCTCTGGTTGTTCGTGTTCACCGCGCTGCGCGTGGTGCGCTCGGACCTCTACGCGGCGTCCGGTCTGCGGGTCAACCTGCCCGGCATGCGACGTGGCAAGGAGAAGCAGCCGCCGCGTGGCGGGCGCAACGCGAAGATGCCGCGTCAACTGGTCGTCACGCAGGGGGCCCTGTCGGGCACCCGCATCGCACTCGACGGCAAGCCGATCCTGATCGGCCGCGCCGACGACTCCACGCTGGTGTTGGACGACGACTACGCGTCGACGCGCCACGCCCGCATCTCCCTGCGCGGAGACGAGTGGTACGTGGAAGACCTGGGCTCGACTAACGGCACCTACCTCGACCGGGCTAAGGTCACTGCACCCCTCCGAGTCCCGCTCGGCGTCCCCATCCGGATCGGCAAGACGGTGATCGAGCTTCGCCCATGACTCTCGTCCTTCGCTACGCGGCACGCAGTGACCGCGGCCTGGTGCGGTCCAACAACCAGGACTCGGTGTACGCCGGCCCCCGCCTGTTGGCGCTGGCCGACGGTATGGGCGGCCACGCCGCCGGTGAGGTGGCCAGCAAGGTGGTCATCGCGTCGTTGGCTCCGCTCGACGACGACGAACCCGGCGACGATCTGGTCAGCCAGCTCCGGGACGCCACCATCCAGGGCAATCAGGCCATCGCCGAGTTGGTGGCCAGTGATCCCGAGCTGGACGGCATGGGCACGACGCTGACGGCGGCGTTGTTCTCCGGGTCGAAGCTCGGCATGGTTCACGTCGGCGACTCGCGCGGATATCTGCTGCGGGGCGGCCAGTTCTCGCAGATCACGCGCGACGACAGCTTCGTCAACGAGCTGATCGAGCAGGGGCGTATCACCGAGGAGGAGGCGGCGACGCATCCTCAGCGTTCGCTGCTGCTCAAGGCGTTGACGGGCAACGACGTCGAACCGAGCCTGACGGTCCGCGAGGCGCGGGCCGGCGACCGGTACCTGTTCTGCTCGGACGGCCTGTCGGGCATGGTCAGCAACGAGACACTGGCCGAGGCGATGTTGATCCCGGATCCGCAGGAGTGCGCGGACCGGATGATCGAGCTGGCCCTGAAGGGCGGCGGCACCGACAACGTCACCGTGATCATCGCGGACGTGGTGGACGTCGACTACGGCGAGGACGCCCCGATCGTGGGCGGCGCCGCCGGTGACGGCACCGACGAGGCCCCGCAGGGCGACTCCCCCGCCGCGCGGGCGCGAGCGCTGACGGCGCCTCCGCAGCAGGCGAACCCGGCCCAGATCGCGCCGGCCGAACCACCGGCGGACCCGCGGGCCAAGCGACGCAAACGTATTCGCCTGCTGGTGGGCATCGGGTTGGCGCTCGTGCTGCTGGCGGCGGCGGCGATCGCGACCCGGTATTTCGTGATGGGCCAGTACTACGTGGGGGTCGGCGCGAACGACGAGGTGGTCATCTATCAGGGCATCCCGGGCAGTGTGCTCGGGATGCAGCTGAACGAGGAGGCCGAGGGGTCGTGTCCGCCCGCGTCGACGCTGTGTGAGCCGCTGCGCCTGCAGGACCTGCAGCAGGACGCGCGTGCGGCCGTGTCGAACTCGGTCAAGCGCGACGACCTCGAGGCGTCCCGGGAGTACATCGACACGCTGCGCCGCAACAATATGCTGGAGATCTGCGAGGACGAGCAGCAGCCGCAGGGCGGCGGCGTCATCGGCGGCATCGGCGAGAACCCCCGGCAGGGCGACCAGGACCAGGGCGACGAGACCGATCAGCGGCGTCCGGGCTCCGGGGACTCCGACGAGCGGCAGCAGCCCACAACGCAAGCGGGACAGGACCAGCAGCCGGGGGTGGACTGCCGTCCGGCGCCCGGCTCGGGCGGTAACTGATGGCCGCGGCCGCAGGCAACCAGGGCGCGGTCGGTCAGCAGTACACCACCAACCCACCCCGTGAACTGCCCAAACGTCGGGGCACCGAACTGGGACTTCTCGCGTTCGCCGCGGTCATCGTCACGACGGCGTTCGTGTTGGTGCAGATCAATCAGGAACAGGCGTTGTCCTGGTCGATCCTGTCCTACGGCGGGGCGTATCTGGCGATCTTCGCCGCGGCGCACCTGGCGGTGCGCTGGTGGGCGCCCTACGCGGATCCGCTGATCCTGCCGTGCGTGGCGTTGTTGAACGGCCTCGGCCTGGTGATCATCTACCGGATCGACCTGGCGCAGGCCGAGCGTGCGGCGTCGCTGGGCCAGGACTTCGGCGGCAGCGCTCCGCGGCAGGTCATGTACACGGTGGCGGCGCTCGTGCTGTTCCTCGCGGTGCTGCGGCTGATCAAGGACCACCGCACGCTGACGAGCTACGCCTACACCGCCGGTCTGGTCGGCCTGTTCCTGCTGGCGATCCCCGCGGTGCTGCCCACCTCGATGTCGGAGGTGAACGGTGCGAAGGTGTGGATCCGGACGCCGTTCTTCTCGATCCAGCCGGGCGAGTTCGCCAAGATCCTGCTGATGATCTTCTTCGCGTCGTTCCTGGTCGCGAAGCGGGATCTGTTCATGACCGCGGGCAAGCGCATCCTCGGGGTGGAGCTGCCGCGGGCCAGGGACCTCGGGCCGATCATCATCGCCGCCGTCGCGTGCCTGGGCATCCTGGTGTTCCAGCGCGACCTGGGCACGGCGCTGCTGTTCTTCGGCATCACGCTGATGATGTTGTACGTCGCGACCGAGCGGTTCATCTGGGTCGCGGTGGGCCTGAGCATGTTCTTCGCGGGCGCGGTCGTGGCGTATCAGCTGTTCACGCACTTCCAGCAGCGCGTGGTCAACTGGATGGACCCGCTGTCGACCTACGACGACCCGGGCGGCGGGTATCAGATCGCGCAGGGCCTGTTCGGGCTCGGCACGGGCGGCATGTTCGGCACCGGCCTCGGCTCGGGCAGACCGGAGATGGTGCCCGAGGCGCACACCGACTTCATCACCGCCGCGCTCGGCGAGGAGATCGGGTTCGTCGGCCTGGCGTGCGTGCTGTTGCTGTACCTGATCCTGTCGATGCGCGGGATGCGCAGCGCCCTGGCGGTGCGCGACACGTTCGGCAAGCTGCTCGGCGGCGGGCTCGCGTTCGCGATCACGCTGCAGGTGTTCGTGATCGTCGGCGGGATCACCAACCTGATCCCGATGACGGGCATCACCACGCCGTTCCTGTCTGCGGGCGGTTCGTCGCTGCTGGCGAACTACATCCTGGTGGCGCTGCTGCTGCGGATCTCCGACACGGCCCGGCGTCCGCAGCAGTCGAAGTCGCGTGGACCGGCCGCCCCGCAGAAGCCGCTGGCGCCGATCGCCGAGGCCCACACGGTCATGGTGCAGCGCCCCTCCGGCGTCGCCGTGGAGGGCGCTCCGGCGCCCGCGCCGCAGCAGGCGCCGCCGGCACCCTCGCCCGCACCCGCGCAGCAGCCGCCTCAGCCGCCGTCCGCACAGCCGCCGGCGAAGCCGTCCGCGCCGCCGCAGCAGGCGCAGACACCGCAGAAGCAACCACAATCGCCCCCGCCTCCGTCCGACAGCGAGAAGCAGGCCGGCGAGAAGCAGGGCGGCGACGAACCGGCGTGGCCGACCGACGAGGACGCACCGCAGACACGACCGAAGGGGGATGACACGCCGTGAACACACCCCTCCGGAAGGTCGGCATGGCCATGCTCATGATGATCGTGCTGCTGCTGGCCAACACGACGTACGTGCAGGTCGTCCGCGGTGACGACTACGCCTCCGACTCGCGCAACTCGCGGATCCTGTACGAGGAGTACTCCCGGGAGCGCGGCCAGATCGTGGCAGACGAGGCGGGTCAGGTGCTGGCCGGCGTCGAGCCGTCGGACAACAACTTCAACTTCAAGCGGACCTACCACAACGGTCCGATGTACGCACCGGTCACGGGCTACTACTCGATCATGTACGGCGCGGGCGGCATGGAGAACGCCGAGGACACGTTCCTCAACGGCTCCGATCCGCGGCTGTTCGTGCGCCGGCTGTCGGACATGGTCACCGGCCGGGATCCGCGGGGCGGCAACGTCCGGCTGACGATCCAGCCGTCGGTGCAGGAGGCGGCCTACAACGCCATGACCGAACGCGGCTACACCGGTTCGGTCGTGGCGCTCGACCCGAAGACCGGGGACGTGCTGGCCATGGTGTCGACGCGTCGTACGACCCGAACCGGCTCGCCTCGCACGACGGCGAGGCCCAGCAGCAGGCGTGGCAGGAGTTCTCCGAGGCCGGCGGCAACCCGATGCTGAACAGGGCGGTACGCGAGACGTACCCGCCGGGGTCGACGTTCAAGATCGTCACCACGGCCGCGGCGCTCGAGGACGGCATGGAGCCGGACGCGAACGTCACGCGCGATTCCAACGTCACGTTGCCGGGCACGCAGACGACGCTGGAGAACTACGGCGGGGCGACGTGCCAGGGCGGCACGCTGCAGGACGCGTTCCGGTACTCGTGCAACACGGCGTTCGCCGAGATCGCGGGCGGCCTGGGCGACGAGAAGCTGCGCGCGACCGCCGAGAACTTCGGCATCGGCTACGACAGCGACCTCGAGATCCCGCTCGGGGTCGTGCCCTCCAGCGTGGGCGACCTCGGCAGCCAGGCCGCGCTCTACCAGAGCGGCATCGGCCAGCTCGACGTGCGACTCACGCCGCTGCAGGACGCCCTGCTGGCCTCGACGGTCGCCAACGACGGCACGGCGATGAAGCCGAACCTGGTCAAGGCCCGGTTGGCCCCGGACCTGTCGACCATCGAGGAGACCTCCCCCGAGGAACTGACCGGAGACGAGGCGATGTCCTCGGAGAGCGCCGACGCGCTGACCGAGATGATGATCGCCTCGGAGGACAACACGCAGGGCGGCAGCAAGGACCCCGACCTGCGGATCGCGTCGAAGACGGGCACCGCCGAGCACGGCGCCGACCCGAAGAACACCCCGCCGCACGCCTGGTACACGGCGTTCGCGCCGCACGACGACCCGCAGATCGCCGTCGCGGTGATCGTCGAGTCGGGCGGCAACCACGGACTGGCCGCGACGGGTGGCACGGTGGCCGCCGAGATCGCCAGATCGACCATCTCCGCCAAGCTCGGGGGTGGCTAGATGCTGGCGTCCGGACAACTCATCGCGGAGCGCTACCGCCTCACCTCCCAGATCGCCGTCGGCGGCATGGGCGAGGTGTGGGAGGCCAGTGACACGCGGCTGGATCGCACCGTCGCGGTGAAGATCCTCAAGGCCGAGCTGTCCGGCAACGCCGAGTTCCTGCACCGCTTCCGCGCGGAGGCGAAGACGACGGCCTCGCTCAACCACCAGAACATCGCCGCGGTGCACGACTACGGCGAGACCGAGGCCGGCGAATCGGCCATCGCGTTCCTGGTGATGGAGCTCGTCGAGGGCGAACCGCTCGCCGGGATCCTGCACCGGGAGGGGCGGATCAACGCCGAACGCACCCTGGACATCCTCGAGCAGGCCGCAGCGGCACTGCAGGCCGCGCACGAACGCGGTCTGGTGCACCGCGACGTCAAGCCCGGCAACATCATGGTCACCCCGACGGGCACGGTGAAGCTGACCGACTTCGGCATCGCCAAGGCCGCCGATTCGGCGCCCGTGACCCGCAACGGCATGGTCATGGGCACCGCGCACTACATCGCGCCCGAACAGGCCCTCGGCCAGGACGCGGCGCCCGGCAGCGACGTCTACTCCCTGGCGGTGTGCGGCTACGAGTGCCTGGCGGGCCGGCGTCCGTTCCTGTCCGAGAACGCCGTGACGGTGGCGATGATGCACATCCGCGACGTGCCGCCGCCGCTGCCGCAGGACGTGCCGCCGCATGCGCGGGCGGTGATCGAGGCGACGCTCGTGAAGGACCCGCGGCAGCGGTACGCCGGCGGCGGGGAGTTCGCCGCGGCGATCGCGGCGGTGCGCGCGGGCCGGGCGCTTCCCGTTCCGTCGGGAATGACCGATTACGCCTCCCGCGCTGCGACGCCGCCCACGGGAACGGCCGTTCCTCCCGGTCAGCCCGCTACGGTGGGTCCGGGATCGCATCCGTCGATGCAGCCGGTGGCGCCCGTCTCAGCGCAGCAACCCGGCGTCATGGCCGGCGGCGGGCCCGCGTCTCACGGCATGACGCCACCTGGCATGACGAACCAGGGCGCGCATCCCCGGCAACGGCCCGCCGGGATGTGGATACTGCTCACGCTGGCGGCCGCCCTGGTCGTCGCCGTGGTGGCCGCCCTGCTCATCGTGCTGCTCGGCCGCGGCTCGGCGACACCGCCGGGTCAGGTCGACGACCGACCGGCGCCGAACGGTAACTGGTCCCACGCGGACTACGACATCCGAGACGACCGGAACAACCTGCACGACGAGCACGGGAACGAACGGAACGCAGAAGGCATGACGGGCACACCGTGGACGAAGTGGGACGGCACCGAGCAATGAGCGCACCGAGAATGCTCTCCAACCGCTACGAGCTTGGCGACACGCTCGGGTACGGCGGCATGTCCGAGGTCCACCATGCCCACGACGTGCGACTGGGCCGTGAGGTCGCCGTCAAGATCCTGCGCGCCGACCTGGCGCGCGATCCGCAGTTCCAGGAGCGGTTCCGGCGGGAGGCGCAGAACGCGGCCGCGCTGAACCATCCGGCGATCGTCGCCGTCTACGACACCGGTGAGGCCGACACCGAGTACGGCCCGCTGCCCTACATCGTCATGGAGTACGTCGAGGGCAGGACGCTGCGCGACATCGTCAAGACCGAGGGTCCGATGCCGGAGCGGCGGGCCATGGAGGTCATGGCCGATGTGTCGGCCGCCCTGGACTTCTCGCACCGGCACGGCATCGTGCACCGCGACGTCAAGCCGGCGAACGTGATGATCACCCGCGGCGGCGCGGTGAAGGTGATGGACTTCGGCATCGCGCGCGCGGTGCACGACGGCCAGGCCGCGATGACGCAGACCGCCGCCGTGATCGGCACCGCCCAGTACCTCTCGCCGGAGCAGGCGCGCGGTGAGAAGGTCGACGCGCGCAGCGACGTCTACGCCGCGGGCTGTGTGCTGTACGAACTCGTCACCGGCGATCCGCCGTTCACGGGCGACTCGCCGGTCGCGGTGGCCTACCAGCACGTGCGGGAGGATCCGAAGCCGCCGTCGGCGTCGAACCCGGAGGTCTCCCCCGAGCTCGACGCCGTCGTGCTGAAGGCGCTGGCCAAGGGGGCCGACAACCGGTACCAGTCGGCCGCGGAGATGCGTTCGGACCTGGTGCGCACGCTCACCGGGCAGCGCCCGTCGGCGCCGATGGTGATGTCGGACGAGGAACGCACCCAGGTGATGGGCGCCTCCGCCGGCGACGGGGACGAGGACGTCACCCCGTACGACGAGTACGAGGACGAGGACCGCAAGCGGCGCAGGAAGCCGTGGCTGATCGCGCTGCTGGTGTTGCTCGGCCTGGGCCTCATCGCGCTCGTGGCGTGGCTGATGGGCGCGTTCAGCAGCGAGGACGACGGCCTCCAGCCGATGCCGTCGAACCTCGTCGGCATGCAGGTGCAGGAGGCGAAACGGACCCTCAACGAGGCCGGTTTCAACAACATCAACGAGGAACGGATCACCTGCCGCGCGGGCGCCGATCCCTCCGACGACAGCACGTGCACCCCCGACCAGATCGGCAAGGTCACCTGGACCGACCCGCAGGGTGCCGAGCAGGTCAACCCGGCGGAGCAGGTGACGTTGCGCGTGGGCGCCGAACCGGAGCAGGTGCAGGTTCCCGACCTGCGCGGCATGTCGCAGTCGGAGGCCGAGGAGGCGCTCCGGGAGACCGACCTGCAGCTCGACCAGGACGTCCAGGAGACCGAGGTCAGCGACGAATCGGCCGTCGGCACGGTCGTCGCGCAGGACCCCGGCAGCGACCAGCAGGTCGAACGGGGCACGTCCGTGTCGATCACGGTCGGCATCGAACCGGCCACGATCGCCGTCGAGAACATGCAGGGCAAGCAGTTCCAGGAGGCCAAGCAACGGCTCGAGGAGCTCGGCTTCACGGTGGCGCGGGAGAACGTCGACAGCGACCAGCAGCGCGGCATCGTGGTGAACCAGACGCCGAACGCGGGCGAGTTCGAACGGGGCCACACGATCCAGCTGCAGGTCTCCAACGGCGCCAACCAGGAGATCCAGATGCCGGACCTCACCGGCATGACGGAGGGTGAGGCGAAGCAGGCGCTGCGCCAGGCCGGCTGGGAAGGCGGCGAGCCGAACGTCCAGTACGAGGAGGCCGACGAGCAGTACGCGGGCAGGGTGACCAACACCAACCCGTCGGCGGGCCAGACGATCCCCAAGAACCGTCCGGTCACGATCTACGTCGGCTCGGAGGAACAGGGCTCGCCCCCGACATCACCCACCGACACCTCGGAGGAGGACGACGACGGCATCCCCGGCTTCCCCTGACCCGTCGTAGCCCCCGAAACGGCCGCGCCGCCCACCCCGGGCCGCGCGGCCGTTCTCATACTCCGGCCGCTCAGGCGGCGGCGCGTTGCAGGGCTCGGGTGGACTCTTCGAGACGGTCGACGGTGGCTTCGTCGACGGGGTGGCCCGCTCCGGCCATCCAGTTGGCGAGCATGCGGTGGCCGCCCTGGGTGAGCACGGACTCGGGGTGGAACTGCACGCCTTCGAGGGGCAGTTCGCGGTGCCGCATGCCCATCACGATGCCGCTCTCGGTGCGCCCGGTGACCTCGAACGTCTCGTCGGAGATCGTCTCGGGCAGCACGGTCAGCGAGTGGTAGCGGGTCGCGGTGAACGGGTCGGGCAGGCCGGCGAGCACGCCGACGCCGCCGTGGTGCACCTGGCTGGTCTTGCCGTGCAGCAGTTCGGGCGCGCGGTCGACGGTGGCGCCCCACGCGACGCCGAGGGCCTGGTGGCCGAGGCACACGCCGAGCATCGGCACGCCGTCGTCGGCGCACCGGCGGATCACGTCGATGCTCTGCCCCGCGCGTTCGGGCGTGCCGGGGCCGGGCGAGACGAGCACGCCGTCGAAGTCACCGATGCGGCCTGTGTCGACGACGTCGTTGCGCCACACCTCGGGCTCGGCGCCGAGCTGCGCCAGGTACTGCACGAGGTTGTAGACGAAGCTGTCGTAGTTGTCGACGACCAGTACACGCATACCGCCAGCGTACCGGGCGGGCGCAGTGCCCCGGCTCACTCTTGGACGTAGACCTCGTTGAACGGCAGCATCGGCTCCAGCCACGGGAACACGATCATCATCAGCAGCGCGACCACGCCGGCGACGAGGATCAACGCCGCGAGGATGCGCACCGGCACCGGCCCGGGCAGGTGCCGCCAGATCCACCCGTACATGTTGCTGTTCACGCCTCCCCGATCGCGGCGAGCAGGTCCTCGTAACCGGTGCCCTCGCTCTTGCGGTACTGGTTGGTCAGCACCGAGTGGATGATCATGCGTTCGGCGTCGGAGAACTGCGGGTGGCAGGTCGTGAGCGTCAGCAGCGAGGCCTGGGACGCGGGCGGCAGCTCGCTGTCGGCCTTGTACGGCACGGGGGCGACGGCGTCGCCGCGGTCGGGCAGCACGATGCGCCTGCCGAACGTCTCGTCGTACTCGCCCTGTTCGTCCTGCAGCGGGGCGACGTTGTCGCAGCGCTCCTGGGCGCCCTGGTTCTCGGCCCACCCGTCCACCTCGTCCTGCATGGGCAGCACGCGGTAGACGTAGAAGTTGTCGGCGGTCTCCAGCACCACGGCGTCGCACGAGTTGAGCAGGTCGAGGTCGTTGAACGGGGCGCCCTTGCCGACGCGGTGGCCGGCGACGCCGACGTTGCCGGGTTCGCCGGGCATCGCGGTGTCCTTGTAGTGGCCGGGGCCGACCTCGAGCGCGGCCGGGCCGACGCCCTCCTGCACCGTGAAGCTCCAGTCGGCGCCGAACGACGGGATGTACATGCGGGCGAACGACTGGCCGTCGGCCGGGTCGGAGTGCAGCTGACGTTCGCCGCGGTCCCCGGACGTCCACTCCTCCTCGAGCGCGGCACTGGCCTCGCGCTGGAGGTTGCCGGACTTCCAGTTGGTGACGTACAGCGAGTAGACGACGAACAGCAGCAGCACGAGGCCGAGGGTGATGAGCACCTCGCCGAACCCGCGGATGATCGCGCGCACCTTGTCGCCCTTCTCGGTACTTCCCCGGACCGTGTCTCGCAGTGGACCTTCTCGGTACTGCTTCGGACATGTGGGCGTTTACGTTAACGTGTTGAGGTGGCGGTGTCCCAAGTCCGCCATGCGTTTCGCCCCCAGAGCGTCTCGCCCTGAGGAGCTCGTGCTCCCGAACGCGTCACGACCGCAACGCACAAGGACATCAATGCCCAAGTCGAAGGTCCGCAAGAAGACGGCGTACACCCCGCCTGCCGACCGGAAAACCCCGGTCAAGGCCACGGCAGCCGGTCCGTCGCCGCTTCCCTACAAGATCGTCATGTTCGGGTTGATGCTGCTGGGCCTGCTGTGCTCGTCGTCAACTACCTCGCGGGCGAGCGCATCGGCTTCATGTTGGAGCTGGGCAACTGGAACTTCGCGATCGGCTTCGCGCTGATGATCAGCGGCCTGCTCATGACGATGAAGTGGCGTTGATCCGGCCGGCCTGTTGATCCGGTTAGCCGATTGACCTGCACAGGGTGGTCGCGGTAGCGAACTACATCGGTGTCACTAATCCCCACTGTGGATGGCTCTGTGGACAACTCCACTCTCCGTTGGTCGACCCACCCGGGCCTCGTGGCGATCGGGTGGGTCCTCGCCGCGGGTGCGACGGCGGCCGCGGTCGCGTCGTCGGGTTCGGCCGACCGAGCCGGGATGCTGCTGTTTGGGGTGGGGGCCGTGGCGCTGGCGGCGGCGTCGGCCTACGGCACGTTCGTCCGGCCCCGGCTGGCGGCCGACCGCGAGGGCCTGCACCTGCGCACGCTCGGCGGAACCCGGCAGCTGCCGTGGGACGCGCGCGGGTCGAGTTGACGACGATCCGGCGGATGGGCCGCGACCAGCCCGTCCTCGAGATCGAACCGCGGCAGGCGTTCGACGACGTCGACCCGGGCATGCTCACCGTGCTCGGGTGGCTGGAACTGGGCGCCGACCCCCGCGACGTGCACGACGAGCTCGAGGCCCTCCGCCGTTAGACGGTCGTTCCGGGGCAGAGGTAGGGCAGTTCGGTGCAGATGGCCGAGGCGATGGTCGCGTCCCGGTAGAGGATCAGGCCGACGAGCAGGGCGACCAGCAGCGCGACGGTCGTCAGCTGGAACTGCGTGCGCTGCTTCTCCGGTGCGTACAGCATCGCGATCATGACGAGAGCGCCGGCGACGAGCCCGCCGAGGTGACCGAGCAGGGAGATGCCGGGCAGGGTCACCGTGAGCACGAGGTTGATCGCGATGATGCCGATCGCGCCGCCGGGGTTGAGCCTGAGCTTGAGCACGGCGACGAGCAGCGCGCCCATGAGGCCGTAGACGGCCCCCGAGGCGCCCGCGGTGCCGGTGTTGACCGAGCCGAGCAGGTAGACGGCCGTCGACCCGCCGAGCAGCGACACGAGGTACAGCGCGAGGAACCGCACCCTGCCGAGGAGCAGTTCGAGGTCGCGGCCGAGGATCCACAGGGCCAGCATGTTCATGGCCAGGTGGAGCAGTCCGTAGTGCAGGAACCCGGACATGAGCAGCCGGGTCCACTCGCCGTCGATGTGGATCGCCAGCGGCCACAGCTGTCCGTCCTGGAACAGCGTGGACTCGTTGTTCTGCATCGGGTCGCCGACCTGGGCGGCCGTGACGACGTAGAGCAGGACGTTGAGCGCGATGAGCACCGGCATGACGACGGGTCTCGTCGACACGCGCGCCCCGGCGACCGTGCGGCCGCCGGGGCGGAGCGGCTGCGCCTGACGCTGCTGCGCCCGCGCCGCCTCGACGCAGTCGATGCACTGCTGGCCGACCGAGGCGTCGCGCAGACAGTCGGGGCAGGCGGGCCTGCCGCAGCGCACACAGCTCAGCCCGGTCGGCGTGTGCGGGTGCCACCAGCACCCGGGACGGGCGTCCTCGTCCGGCCGGGGCGGCTCACCGTAGGGCGGGTACGGAGGTTGGGTCACAACACGCTCCACGTCACGACCGTCAACCTACCTACCGTGTACTGCGTGGGTGCAGCAGAGATCAGGAGCGCTCGATCTCGACCGACTCGATGACGATGTCCTCGAGCGGCTTGTCGGCGGGACCGGTCGCGACGCGGCCGATCTCGTCGACGACGGCGCGGGAGGCGTCGTCGGCGGCCTCGCCGAAGATCGTGTGCTTGAAGTTCAGGTGCGGCGTCGGCGCCACCGTGATGAAGAACTGCGAACCGTTGGTGCCCGGTCCGGCGTTCGCCATGGCCAGCAGGTACGGCCGGTTGAACTGCAGTTCCGGGTGGAACTCGTCGTCGAACTTGTAACCGGGGCCGCCGCGGCCGGTGCCGGTCGGGTCGCCGCCCTGGAGCATGAAGCCGTCGATGACGCGGTGGAAGATGGCGCCGTCGTAGAACGGACCGGTCTTCTCGCCCTTGGCGTTCGGCTGGGTGTATTCCTTGGTGCCCTCGGCGAGACCGACGAAGTTCGCGACCGTCTTCGGGGCGTGATCAGGGAAGAGGTTGATGGCGATGTCGCCACGGTTCGTATGCAGAGTGGCCTTGATCTTGGAACCGACCACGCTCTCATTGCTCTCAGTCACACGAATCATCGTGCCATCCCGGGCATAATCCAGCGTTAAGGGGCAGGATGGACTGTACGGTGACAGTCAGAGAACCGACGAATGACGAGGTGGAGGCGATGACTCGAACCGCGGAGGCGGGTGAGTCCGTGAAGGACCAGCTGACCGATGGGGCCGAGGAGCTCGTGAAGAACTCGAAGCGGGCCCAGAAGAAGCTGGCCGCTCAGGCCAAGAAGGCCGGCAAAGAGGTCTCCAAGAGCGCCAAGAAGGCCAAGCAGGTCGCCGACGATCGTCGCGGCGAACTGGCCGAGCCGACCCGCAAGGCCAAGAAGGCGGCCATCAAGCGGCCAAGGCCGCCGGTGAGTCCAAGCGCCGGGCGAAGAAGGACTTCAAGCTGGCCAAGAAGGACTTCAAGGCCGCGATGAAGGACGCCAAGGGCGCTGCGACCGGCGAGAACGGTGAGAAGAAGAAGCGCAGGAAGCTTCCGATCTTCCTGGCCATCGCCGTGATCGCGGGCGTGGCGTACGCGCTGCGGCCGAAGCCGGAGGCCCCGGTGGCGCCGGCTCCGCCGAGGAGCACCGACAAGCCGGAGACCCCCGGCACGTCGAGCTCGGCGGGTACGTCCGGTTCGACGGGCGCTGCCGGTTCGACCGGCTCGGCGGGTTCGGCGAGCTCGAACGGCCAGTCGGCCGCGAAGCCGCAGCCGAACCAGACGCCGAAGCAGTCCTGACCGGCGTCGGCCGGACCTGTCCGGTCGTCGCTCAGGCCGGGTCCGCGGCAGGGCCCGAACAACCGAAAAGCTGCGAAAGGGCTACCTTCCTCGACGTGTGAACACGCTGGGAAGGTAGCCCTTTCGAGTGAGAATCGAAGATCAGGCGGAGTGCTTCTGGATGAGCGCACCCAGGCGCGGCAGCGCCTCGACGACGTTCTCCTTGCCCTTCGGGCGCAGCTTCTCGTAGACCTTCTTGATGGAGTCGCGCGAGGACTTCTCGGCGCGCGAGTCGGTGACCGACAGCAGCGCGTCGGCGGCCTCGTCGCCACGGGACGGCAGGTAGGCGCCGAAGTCGCCGCCGCCGTTGGCCTTGAAGTCGGCGAAGATCGGCTCGAGCGCCGCGACGAAGTCGTCGAGGAGGCTGTCGACGGCGGAGCCGATGATGCCCGGCTTGATCTTCTTGACGGCGCCGTAGCCGGTCTTGATGACCGTGCCGGACACGCCGCTCTTGTCGCCGACCTCTGCGTCGATGAGCTCGGTCAGGTCGGTGACGACGTCCGGACGCTTGGTGGAGTCGAGCAGAGCTTCCTTGAGGGTGTCAGCCACGAGATCTTCCTTCGTCACTTCGAAATTCGGAGGGGGACCCCACGCGGAACCGAACGGTCGACCGTCACCTGTTCAGGGGAGCCGGCGTCTGTTGATCAACACTGAGTGGTCCGCGTGTGTGGCGCAACCCTAGTACACCGGTCATTTGGTACCTACGTCGTGGCCTCGTATGCGTCGCCGACCGGTCACGGAGAGCGAGAACCCGGTGCTCTCAGAGGCCGAGGGTGGCGATGACGTCGGTGGCGACGGTCCTGGCCTTCACGCTCTGTTGCTGGTTGGTGGTGACGATGACGGCGTCGCCCTCCTTGGACACGGCGTACACGGCGCCGGTCTCGTCGGCCTCGTAGCCGCCGCTCCAGCCGGGTGGCTGTTCGGTGGGGTTGGACGTGTCGATGGGGGCGGCGCGGTCGACGAGTCCGGTGGCGACGTCGGGTTCGCCGACGTAGACCTGCACGCTCAGCTGCTCCTCGCCGTCGGGCCGGTAGAAGAAGCACGTGGGGTGGGGTTCGTCGGCCGAGAGACGCACCTGGCCGACGCCCTGCCCGTTGGCGCGCTCGGCCTCGGCGGTGGGCAGGTAGGGGCATTCGCCGGTGGTGGCGGGCTGCGGTTCGGGCGGCAGCTCGGGCGCGGGTTTGGTGCGGGTGACGGTCCGGGTGGTCGGCTCGCCCTGTTCGGCATCGGCCGCACTGCCGTTGTCCCCGTTGCCGTCGTTGCCGCCGGGTTCGGGGATGGTGCAGCCGGTGACGGTGAGCGCGGCGGCGGCCGTTGCCGCGATCAGTGCGCGACGGGCGCCGGCGGATCCGAACAGTCGTCCCATGCCTGCGAGTCAATCAGATGGGGCCGTGCGGCGACGGCTGGCACGCTGGTGGCATGGACATCGTCACCGAGTCAACGGCAGGCAACGGCAACCAGTGGGACCGCGTGGTCGAGCTGGTCCGCGAGGTACTGGTCGGCGAGCTGCTGGGGTGTTATGCGCACGGTTCGGCGGTGCGGGGAGTCTGCGACCGGCCAGTGACATCGACGTCCTCGTCGTGGCGGAGCGATCGTTGACCGGGGAGCAACGCAGGGCGTTGACCGACGGCTGCCTGCGCCTGTCCGGCATGAGCGGCGACGTGCGGCCGGTGGAGTTGACCGTCGTGGTCCGCGAGGACGTCGTGCCGTGGCGGTTTCCGCCGACCGGGGATTTCCTGTACGGCGAGTGGCTGCGCTCCGAGTTCGAGGCGGGCACGGTGCCGGAACGCGGGCCGATGCCGGATCTGGCGGTGGTGATCGCGACGGCGCTGCAGAGCGACCGGACGTTGGCGGGTGCGCCGCCGGCCACGGTGCTGGAGCCGGTGCCGACGTCCGACGTGGTGCGCGCGAGCGTGGAGAGCCTGGACGAGCTGCTGTCCGAAGTGGGCACGGATACGCGGAACGTGGTCCTGACCGCTGCGCGCGTGTGGTCGACGGCGGTGACGGGCACGATCATGACGAAGGACGAGGCGGCGGCCTGGGCCGCCCGCCGACTGCCCGACGAGTACGCCCCGGTGGTCGAGCACGCCCGCGACCTCTACCTGGGCACCACGTACGCGGACGAGACGTGGCCGGAACCGATCCGAGCCCGGGCCCACGACTGCGTCGAGCGCATGGCCACCGAAGCCCGCGCCGCCCACGAGCGAAGGGACGATGAGTCGGATTGAGCGCAGTCGCGCGTCAGCGCGTCCTTGGGGGCGGTGGTCGGGCGACGGGTGGGCGCACCCGACGGCCCCATGGCTGCGTTCAACGCGACTATGGGGCCCTCGGGAGCACCCGGGACGCGCTCCCCGGTCAGCGGTGGACGGTGAGGTGCACGCCGTCGGCGAGGCGGTAGGGGGCGGGGGCGACGAGGTCGCCGACGACGCGGCGGAGTCGGGAGACCTCGGCGCGCGCGGTCACCACGTGCCCGTCGTCGCCGAACAGGCCGCGGCCCAGCGCGGCGGCGTCGAGTCCGTCGGGGCCCGCGTCGGCGATCAGCGCGAGCACCTGGCCCTGTCGCCTGGTCAGCGCCGCCGACCACGATCCGTCGCCGTCGTGCACGCGCACCACGGGCGCCCCGCCGGCCGCTCCGGTGAGGTCGAGTTCGGCGCGCATCGGTCCCCGTTCGCGGGGGCGCAGCAGCCAGCCCTCGCCGAGTCGTTCGGGGGTGCACAGTCCGACGCCGGCGACCGCCATCGGCCGTCCCTCGCGCGGCACGGGCACCCGCGCACCCGCGGCGATGCCGGAGCGCATGGCGACCCAGCCGTCGTCGTCGACCACCAGCAGCGGTTCGGCCGTGCCGCCGAGCACCGGTTCGGCGCTGCGCCGCAGCCGTTCCAGTCGTTGTTCGTGCAGTCGCCACAGGCTCGTCTCGGCGAGCCGCACCGACGTCTCGACGAGCGCGCCGACCGCGGGATGCCACGTCAACGCCGGACCGCTGATGTCGACGATCCCGGCCAGCTCACCCGTCACCGGCGAGTGCACCGGTTGCGCGCAGCAGTACCAGCCGTGCTGCGCCGATTCGAAGTGCTCGCCCGCCAACAGCTGCACCGGTGCGGCCTCGACGAGCGCCGTGCCCACGGCGTTCGTCCCGACGGTGGCCTCGCCCCAGTGCGCGCCCTCGGCGAAGCCGACGGCGTCGGCGTGGGTCCGCACCCGCGTCGAGCCGTCGCGCCACAGCACCACGCCGTCGCGTCGGTGACGACGACCAGGAACGGTGACGTCTCGGCGGCGTGGCGCAACATCAGCCGCAGGTCGTCGATCACCGGTTCCAGCCCGCTGAGTCGGCGGCGCAGTTGGACCTCGTCGAACGACACGGCCGCCCGGTTGGCGCGCGACGCGTCCAGTCCGAGGTCCAGCACCCGCGACCACGACCGTTGCACCACCCCGCGCGGGCGCACGGGCGGGCGGGTGCCCGACAGCACCGCCTCGTGCATCCGGCGCAGCATGCGGGCGCGTTCGGACACGTCGAGCGGGAGCGCGGCTTCACCGGTCACGACCAGCACCTCCTTCGGCGTGCGCGTGCAACGCGGCGCAACGCTGGCGGCGCCGACAACTCTGCGCAGACCGTGTATCCCACATCACACGATGCCGTGCCTGGCCGCAAGGGAGGGACCTCCAATGACGCAGACCCTCGGTACCCCGCAGACCGATTCGCTGCCGAGTCCGCAGCAGAAGGCGGAGAACTGGCTGGCCGCGTTCGCCGACGCGCTCGCCGGCCGCGACATCCCCCGCGCGGCGAGCATGTTCGCCGCCACCAGCTATTGGCGCGACCTCATCGCGTTCACGTGGAACATCGCCACCACCGAGAATCCCGACGGCGTGCAGCACCGACTGGAGGCCACGCTCGGCGACACCGATCCGACGAACTTCGCCCTCGACGACACCCCGGAGCAGGCCGACGGGGTGATCACGGCGTGGTTCACGTTCGAGACCGCCGTGGGCCGTGGGCACGGTCTCGTGCGGCTCGTCGAGGAGGACGACGAGCCGAAGGCGTGGACGTTCCTGACCACGATGTACGAGCTCAAGGGCCACGAGGAGCCGCGCGGGACGCACCGGCCGAAGGGAACCGAGCACGGCATCCACCCGGGACGCGCGACGTGGGCCGAGGAGCGTGCGCGGGAGGAGGCCGAGCTCGGCACGACGGCCCAGCCGTACGTGCTGGTCATCGGCGGCGGGCAGGGCGGGATCGCGCTCGGTGCGCGGTTGCGCCAGCTCGACGTGCCGTCGCTGGTGATCGACAACCATCCGCGGCCCGGTGACCAGTGGCGCGGCCGGTACAAGTCGCTGTGCCTGCACGACCCGGTCTGGTACGACCACCTGCCGTATCTGAAGTTCCCCGACAACTGGCCGGTGTTCGCGCCGAAGGACAAGATCGCCGACTGGCTCGAGGCGTACGTGAAGATCATGGAGGTCCCGTACTGGGGCTCGACCACGGCGACGTCGGCGAGCTACGACGCCGCGGCCGGGCAGTGGACCGTCGAGATCGACCGCGACGGCGAGCGGATGACGCTGTACCCGACGCACGTCGTGCTGGCCACGGGCATGTCGGGCAAGCCGAACGTGCCGCAGCTGCCGGGGCAGGACGTGTTCCGCGGCGAGCAGCACCACTCGTCGCAGCACCCCGGACCGGACGCCTACGCGGGCAAACGGTGCGTGGTGATCGGCAGCAACAACTCGTCGTTCGACATCTGCGGTGCGCTGTGGGAGCACGGCGCGGACGTGACGATGGTCCAGCGTTCGTCGACGCACATCGTCAAGAGCGACAGCCTCATGGAGATCGGCATGGGCGACCTGTACTCGGAGCGCGCCCTCGCCTCGGGCGTGACCACCGAGAAGGCCGACATGATCTTCGCGTCGCTGCCGTACCGGATCCTGCACGAGTTCCAGATCCCGCTGTACGAACGGATGAAGGAGCAGGACGCCGAGTTCTACGAACGGCTCGAACGCGCCGGGTTCCGGCTCGACTTCGGTGCCGACGAGTCGGGGCTGTTCCTGAAGTACCTGCGGCGCGGTTCGGGGTACTACATCGACGTCGGCGCGGCCGACCTCGTCGCCGACGGGCGGATCGCGCTCGCGCACGGCCAGGTCGACCACCTCACCGAGGACGCGTGGTGCTCGAGGACGGCACGGAACTGCCCGCGGACCTCGTCGTGTACGCGACGGGCTACGGGTCGATGAACGGCTGGGCGGCCGACCTGATGGGTCAGGACATCGCGGACAAGGTCGGCAAGGTGTGGGGCCTGGGCTCGGACACACCCAAGGACCCCGGCCCGTGGGAGGGCGAGCAGCGCAACATGTGGAAGCCCACGAAGCAGGAGGCGCTGTGGTTCCACGGCGGCAACCTGCACCAGTCGCGGCACTACTCGCTGTACCTGGCGCTGCAGCTCAAGGCCCGGCACGTCGGCATCCCGACGCCCGTGCACGAACCCGCCGAGGTCCACCACACGCACTGAGCCCGTCGTCGACCCCCGTCCGTGGTGGCGCTGTTGCCGGCGCCACCACGGACGGACCTGTCGATGTCCTCACCGGGCGGATGGTCGAGCCGGTGTCGCTCAGGCGCCGATTCGGTCGAGATAGTCCTCGAGCGCGTCGCGGCCGAGCTGGGACACCGTCTTGCCCTCGCGCCGGGCCTCCTCGGCCGCCCGTTCGGCGAGACTCTCCGGGACCCGGAACGCAATCTGCGGTGAACGCTTGCCACCGCCGGTCAGCGAGGGCCGTCCACCGCGCGCCCGCCGGACGGCGTCCTCCGCCACCTCCTCGGCCCTGGCCTCGGTGATCCGTTCACCGCGCGAGTCGAGCACGACCTCCTCGTCGAGGTCGATGTCCCCTGCGTCGAAATACCTGTCCTTGCTCATAACGATCGCCTCCGAAACTGCGTCGGCATGACGTGAATGACCAGCAGGAAGTCGGGCAGGATCACTGCCACGATCTCGAGCTCGACGCCACGGTCGTCGACCCCGATCCATACAAGTTGGTCGTCGTACCCATCCTTTCCCGCAACGAATTCCGGTTCGCCGCAGCTGCTCATCGCGGCCAGCGCGTGCGCTTTCCCGATCTTGTGCTTCCTTGCACGCCGGGTGAACTTCACCGGTCTCGACATCATCGAATTTTGTCAGACAAAACCAGTTGTGTCCAACAGAACTGGTCGACGGGCGTGTGTTGCCGGCGCCACCACGGACGGACCTGTCGATGTCCTCGCCGGGCGGATGGTCGATGATGGAAGGTGCGAACCCGGCAAATGAGGGAGTGAACGTGGTGGCAGCCGAGCAGGACGAGACGGTCGACACCGCCGCGGGCGGCACCAACCCCGCCGAGCCTCCCGCCGAACCGCAGCTCTCGGCCGACGAGCGGGCCCTGCGCAAGCTCAAGATGTGCCGCTGGCTGGTGCTCCTCAGCACCATGCTGGCGTTGCCGCTCGCGATGGTCGCCGCCGTGCCCACGACCGACCGGACGCTGTGGACGCTGCTGGTCGTCACGACCGTGCAGTTCCCGTTCCTGATCGCCGCGTCGCTCGTGGTGGCCGAACCGAAGCGGTGGGCCTACTACATCCTGCTCGTCGGGACGCCCGTCAGCCTCGTCGTGTTGGTGCTCGCCATCAGCCAGGGCGCGTGGATGATGGTGCCCGCCAACGTCCTCATCGCCGCGGCGTTCATCCCGTTGAGCGAGTCCACCGTCCGCGGCTACGTGCACAAGAACGACCGCACCCTCGCCGACATCCGCGCCGGCCGCTGACCGAAGCTCCCGAGGGCCCCATAGTCGCGTTCAACGCAGCCATGGGGCCGTCGGGTGCGTTCAACGCAGCCATGGGGCCGTCGGGTGCGTTGAGCGCAGCCATGGGGCCGTTGGTCGCATCGACCCGCGAACTCCGGGTTTTCTCCGGCTCATTCCGGATACCGCCGAGGGTCGGTTCGCCGCAGCCTGAGGTGCATGGCGACGACACACCCCACAGAACCCGACACGGCTGAGCCCGCCACGGAGCCCGAGCCGTGGAAGCGCCGTCCGGAGACGCGCCGTCCCCGGCAGTCCCAACGTCCGCGGCAGACGTTGGTGTGGCTGCATGTGTTGACGTCGGTCGGCTGGATGGCGCAGGCGCTCGCTCTGTTGACGTTGCTGGCCGTGGGGTTCGCCTCGGCCGACCAGGACGTGCGCATCGCCGCGACGTCGATGGCGCACGTGCTCGACACCTCCCTGCTCGCACCGTTGGCCAACGCGAGCGCCTTCACCGGCTTCCTGTTGTCGGCCACGACGGCGTGGGGTTTCTTCCGGCACTGGTGGGTGGTGGCGAAGTTCGTCCTCACGATCGCCGCGCTGAACGTGGGCATCTTCGTGCTGTCGGCGAACCTGAACGACGCGGCGGCCGACGCCGAGGCAGGGGCGGTCGTGGCGAACCCGGCGCTGTTGGTGGGCAGTGCCCTGATGGCGGCGTCGATCGCGTTCCAGGCGTGGCTGTCGGTGGCGAAGCCGTGGAAACGCACGCCCTGGTCGGCCGACCGCAAACCGCCGACGGCGAGCAACGTCGTGTTCGGTGCGGCGATCGCGGCGCCGCTGGTCGACATCGCGCTCAGCGTGGCCGTCGGATTCCCCGCCCCCGCGGCGGAGATCGTCGTGCTGATCGTCGTCCTGACCACCCGCACCCGCCGCCTCGCCACCGCCCGCCGCACCTGAACGGACCTGCGGGAGCGGCTTCGTCGGGGCCTGCCACGATAGGGGTGCCAGCCGCCGCCTGTCTCGGCTGGACATCAGACTTTCCGGCCCTGTCGAAGGAGAATGTTGTGACGGCATCGCCGCAGCGCACGGGCAAGGCCCCGGCGTGGACCAGCTACGGCGTCGACGCGGTACGCGGCGCCCTGATCGGCACCGCGGAGACCGTTCCCGGCGTCAGCGGCGGCACGGTCGCACTCGTCACCCGCGTCTACGACACGGCGATCACCTCGGCGGGCCACCTCATCACCGGCACGGCCCGCGCCGTCACCGACATCCCGCGCGGCAAGGGCGCGTCGCGCGCGGTAGCCGAGTACCGGTCGGTGGCGTGGCGGACGGTCATCCCGCTGCTGGCCGGCATGGCCGTCGCACTGCTGGTGATGGCGCGGTTCATGGAGGGCTGGGTCGAGGACTACCCGATCCAGACGCGTGCGCTGTTCTTCGGCATGGTGCTGGCCTCGCTGTGGGTGCCGTTCTCGATGGCGACGAAGGCTCCGCGCGGCAGCACCGGCCGGGCCGCGCCGTGGTCGTGGAGCGAAGTGCTGATCGCGCTGGCCACCGGTGTCGTCGTGTATTTCCTGGTGAGCCTGCCCCCCGGCAACCTCGAGGCGAGCGCCCCGGTGATCGTCGTGGCGGCGGCCATCGCGATCTGCGCGCTCGTGCTGCCCGGCCTGTCGGGTTCGTTCCTGCTGCTGACGATCGGCCTGTACCAGCCGACGCTGGCCGCGGTGAACGACCGCGACCTGGCCTACATCGGCCTGTTCGCACTCGGCGCGCTCATCGGCCTGAGCTCCATCGTCAAGTTGCTGCAGTGGTTGCTGGAGCACCGTCAGCGCATCACGCTGGTCGTGCTCACGGGTCTGATGGTCGGCAGCCTCCGCGCGCTGTGGCCGTGGCAGACCGAGGACCGTGACCTGCTCGCTCCCGGCGAGAGCCTCGGCATGGCCCTCACCCTGGGCCTCGTCGGGTTCGGCGTCGTCGCCGCGGTGCTCGTCATCGAGGCCCGTATGACGCGCAAGCAGGAGCCCGCACCCGCCTCGTGACCGGGCATACCGTCCTGGCGGTCGGTGTCCCCGACCTCGACGACTGGGTGCGGACGCGCACGGCGCAGTACGACGCGTCGTTCGTGTCCGCCGACCCGGCGTTCCGGCACGCCCACATCACGCTGCTGGCGCCGTGGATCGCGAACCCGGCGCCGTCCGCTCTCGACGCCGTCGGGCGCATCGCGGCCGAACACCCGCCGTTCGACACGTGCCTGCAGCGGATCGACGTGTTCCCCGACGGGCTGATCCACCTGCGCCCCGAACCCGACGAGCCGTTCCGCGCGCTGACCGCGGCGCTCACGGCGGCGTTCCCCGCGTATCCGCCGTACGGCGGGCAGTTCGGCGCCGTCGACCCGCACCTCACGCTCGACCGGGTCGACCACGCCCGCGGTGTCACGGCGGCGACCGTGGCCGGCGAGCTGCGCGACCTGCTGCCGGTACGGCTGCGCGTCGACCGGATCGACCTGCAGTGGTGGGCCAACCACGACTGCCACGTGCAGGCGTCCTGGAAGCTCGGCTGAACCCGCTGAAACTCCACAGTCGTTGCCGACACCGTCGACAGGCGCCTCCGCCAGCGACGACACGGCCGCCGGCCCACGGATGAGACGTTCTCCACTAGCGTGGATCCTGTGCGAGGAACACCGGTGCACCGCTGGACGCTGTGGCGCGCGGTCGCCACGGGCGGCCCCGGCCGCATCGTGCCCGACGGCGTGCTCGATCTGATGTGGCACGAGCGGCGTTTCGTCGTGGCAGGTCCCGATCGGACAGCACAGACCGTGGATGCCGGCTGCGGGGACGAGACGTGGGGATTGCGGCTCCCGCCCGGCGTCGCGCCCGCCGTGTTCGGCCTGCCCGCGCGAGAGCTCACCGACCTACGCGTCGACCTCGTCGACCTCGTCGACCTTGTCGACCTTGCTGACCCGGCGCCGCCGAGCGACGACCCCGCCGGACCGGCTATGCGGCTGAGGCGGGTGGCCGAAGCGTTGTGGAGGCGCGCCGATCCGGACCTCGCGCAGCTGCGGTTGGCGCAGTCGCTCGACCGGGCCGCGCGTGCCGGAACACCGGTGCGCGACATCGCCGCGGCTCACGGGTTGTCCGAACGCACCCTGCGGCGAACCAGCGACCGGATGTTCGGGTACGGGCCGAAGACCCTCGCGTCCATCCACCGATTCCAGCGGGCTCGGCACCTGATGCGCGGCGGCACGCCTGCCGCAGAGACCGCCGCGGCCGCCGGATATGTCGACCAGGCGCATCTGGCTCGCGAGGTGCGCAGACTCGCCGGGTGCACGCCGCGCGAGCTCTCAGGCTGACCGTTCCGTACAAGCGGCGACCGCCCACCGCGTGCAACGCTGTGGTCATGGGTATCGGGCAGGCGCGGGAGTTCGTCACCGCGCACGGACGGCAGTTGGACCGGTGGCGGTTCGACGCGCTCACCGGCGACGGCGCCGCGCGGCGCGGGGTGCTGGCCGCGCTCGAGGCGTACCGGAATCCCGACGGCGGCTACGGCTGGGGCATCGAACCCGACCTGCGCGCCCCGGAGAGTCAGCCCGCGGGCGCGTTGCACGCGTTCGAGGCGATGGCCGACGCCGGTGCCACGACACCCCGTTCGCTGGAGCTGTTCGACTGGTTGACGTCGGTGACGCTGCCCGACGGCGGACTGCCGTTCGCATTGCCCGTCGCCGACGACACGGCGTGCGCGCCGTTCTGGGCACGCGCCGATCCGACGGAGTCGTCGTTGCAGATCACGGCCGCGGTGGCGGCGCAGGCGTACCGGTTGGCGCGCGCCGACCCGGCGGTGGGCGCGCATCCGTGGCTGGCCCAGGCGACCGAGTACTGCTTCGAACAGATCCGCGCGATCGACGCGGCACCGTTCGCGTACGTGCTGTCGTTCGCGCTGCAACTGGTGGACGCCGCGTACGACACGTGGCCCGAGGCGCGCGAACTGCTCGACCGGTTGGCGCAGTTCGTGCCCGCCGACGGTGCGGTTCCGGTGGCCGGCGGCGCGGCGGGCGAGACGTTGCACCTGCTCTCGTTCGCGCCCGACCCGGGACGTCCGGTGCGTGAACTCGTCACGGCCGCCGCCGTCGAGGCCGACCTCGACCGACTCGAACGCACGCGGCGCCGCGACGGCGGATGGGACGTCGACTTCGACAGCTACTCCCCCGCCGCGGCCCTCGAGTGGCGCGGCTACACCACGGTCGCCAACACGGCCCTCCTCCTCCGCAACACCCGCTGGTAAAAGCACCCGAGGGCCCTTTGGTCGCGCCCACCCGTCGCCCGCCACCACCCAAACGGTCGCGCTGACGCGCGGCAGTGCTCGATTCCACGCAGCCATGGGGCCGTTGGGTGCTAGGTGGTCACCATGCCTACGGCGAGGTCGGCGTAGAACTCGCCGAGTTGCTCGGGGGTGTCGGCGCCGTCGGCGCGGTACCAGCGGACGAGGTCGACGCCGAGGGACAGCATCGCCCGCACGACCCGGTGCACGTCGACGTCCACGAACGACCGCTCCGCGACGCCGCGCACGACCGCGTCCTGGAACGTCGCCGTCGACTGCCTGCGCAGTTCGCGGATCTCGGCGTAGTGCGCGGGCGACAGCGCCGACAGTTCGTACTGGCAGACCCGCGCGACCACGTGGTGCCGCGCGTGCCAGGCCACGAACCGCCGCACCAGCGTGCGCAGATGCGCCGTGGCACCACCCTCGCCACCGCCCTCGGGTTCGACGTCGGCGAGCGCGTCGAGGGAGCTGCGGTGTCCGGCGCGGATGATCTCGAACAGCACGTGTTCCTTCGACCGGAAGTGCACGTACAACGCGCCGGGTGACAGTCCGACGGCGAGGTGATGTCGCGCGTGGTCGTGGCGTGGAAGCCGCTGGCGGCGAAGCAGCGCACGCCGGAGGTCAGCAGGTTCCGGGCGACCTCTCCGCGGTCGGCGTCCCACAGTTCGGCCGAGACGTCCCGCACCGGCAGGTCCACGCCGGTCTCCGACAACCCGGTGGGCTCCATGTGCAACCCCTTTCCCGCAGGTGGTGGCGTGTCCGGCAGTACCCGCGAACTGTGCCTTGCGTCATAGTCGCCGCTTATCGTACTGTCTCACCAGGCTAAATGTGCGCTCAGTCAGCGTCGACCATTCGCGTTTCAGCCGGAAGGAGACACCAATGGAGGTGTCGTGCGCATTCCCCACCGCCCTGGAAACACCTGACCACGTCAAGCTCGCCGAGCAGCTCGGCTTCAGCCGGGCGTGGGTCTACGACACGCCGCAGCAGAGCCCCGACGTGTGGATGACGCTCGCGATGGCCGCCGAGCGCACGGAGCGCATCGGACTCGGCCCCGGCGTGCTCGTGCCCAGCCTCAGACATCCGATGGTCAACGCCTCGGCGACGGCGACCCTGTGCGCGCTGGCGCCGGGACGGGTGGCGGTCGCGTTCGGCACGGGCTTCAGCGGGCGTCGCGCGATGGGCTACGGCGCCGTGCCGTGGTCGTTCATGGACGCCTACATCCGTGCCTACAAGGGACTGCTGGCCGGCGAGACCGTCGAGTGGGAGGGCGTGTCGATGCGCATGCTGCACCCCGACGGCCACGCCCCCGCCCGTCCCGTCGAGGTGCCCGTGCTCGTGGGCGCGCTCGGCCCGAAGGGCGGCAAGGTCGCGAAGGAGCTGGGCGACGGCCTGTACGCCACGCTGTCGGTGCCGGACTACATCGGCGACTTCCCGTGGTCGGCGTACCTGCTGTGGGGCACGGTGCTCGACGACGGCGAGCCCACCGATTCCGAGCACGCGCACGCGGCGGGCGGCCCGGGCTGGGCGTTGTCGCTGCACGGCGCCTACGAGTTCGGCGGGCCGGACGCCGTGCGCGCCCTGCCCGGCGGCGACGAGTGGATGGCCGTGGTCGACAAGTCGCCCGACGACCTCGCCCACCTGTCCGTCCACAACGGACATTGTGTGGAACTGAACGACGCCGACGAGGCCGCCTGGCAGGCAGGCGGACACGCCACGCTGCGCGACGTCACGTTGTCCGGCACGGCCGACGAGGTCCGGCGCGGTCTCGACGACCTCGCCGCCCGTGGCGTCACCGAGGTCGTGTTCCAGCCGTGCGGACCGGACGTGAAGACCGAACTCGAACGTTTCCTCGCCGCCGCCACCGCCTGACGCGCGCCCGAGACCACCCGTCACACCGACCCTCAGGGAGGGACCCATGAGCCGCACCGTCGACGCCATCGTCACCGACATGTCGTACACCGAGTGCCCGCGCTGGCACGAGGGCCGCATCTGGTTCTCCGACTTCTACACCTACGCCGTGTACTCGGCGGCCGAGGACGGTAGCGACCTGCGCGTCGAGGCGGACGTGCCGCAGCAGCCGTCGGGCATCGGCTGGTTGCCGGACGGGCGATTGCTGATCGTGTCGATGCGCGACCGCAAGGTGCTGCGCCGCGAGGCCGACGGCACGCTCGTGACGCACGCCGACCTGTCCGACCTCGTGGGCGGGCACGTCAACGACATGGTCGTGGACGAGCGGGGCAGGGCGTTCATCGGCGAGTTCGGCTTCGACCTGATGGGCGGGTCACCGCTGGAGACTGGCGTGCTGGTGCGCGTCGACCCGGACGGCACGGCGACGACGGTGGCCGACGACCTGTGGTTCCCGAACGGCGCCGTGATCACCGCGGACGAGAC
This sequence comes from Saccharomonospora sp. CUA-673, assembly GCF_001942305.1. Lineage (GTDB taxonomy): Bacteria > Actinomycetota > Actinomycetes > Mycobacteriales > Pseudonocardiaceae > Prauserella. Next base: position 87,272 of record NZ_MKKE01000055.1, read on the forward strand.
GTTGCTGGTGTGCGAGACGTTCGCCAACCGCGTGACGGCGTTCGACATCGCGGCCGACGGATCGTTGACGAACCGGCGCGTGTGGGCGTCGTTCGGCGACCAGCCGACCGAGGTGGAACTGGAGTCGATGCTGCCGCAGATCAAGGTCGCCTCCGACGGCTGCTGCCTCGACGCCGACGGCGCGCTGTGGATCGCCGACGCCGTCAACGGACGTCTGCTGCGCGTCCGCGAAGGCGGCGAGATCGCCGAGGAACTCCCGGCCGACAGCGGGGTGTTCGCATGCATGCTCGGCGGCCGCGACGGACGCACCCTGTTCATCTCCGCCGCCCCCGACTTCCACGAGGACGCCCGCAAACAGGCCCGCGAAGCCAGCCTCCGCACCACCCGAGTCGAAACCCCCCACGCCGGCCTCCCCTGAGCCGTCGATGCACCCGAGGGCCCTTTGGTCGCGTTGAGCGCAGCCATGGGGCCGTCGGGCGCATTCAACGCGACTAATGTTCCCTTCGCGGTGGCCGCACCGCCGCGAGCAACCGTGCCGCACCTGCCCGCGCCGGCCGCGCCGGCCGCACCGGGAGGTTCTCAGGCCGGGAGGGTGTCGGTGTCGAGCCAGGTGGTGAAGAAGGTGTCGAGGGGGCGGCCGGCGTGGTGGGCGGCGAGGGCGGTGAAGTCGGCGGTGGTGACGGTGCCGTGGCGGTGGGTCGACGTCCAGTCGCGCAGCAGGGCGAAGAACGTCTCGTCGCCGAGCTGGCCGCGGAGTGCGTGCAGGGTCAGCGCGCCGCCCTTGTAGACGCGTTGGGAGAACATGTCGCGCACGCCGGGGTCGCCGATGCGCGGGCCGACGCCCTGTTGCGCGGGTTCGGCGCGCCACCGGCGGGCCAGCTCGTCGGCCGTCTCCCCGCCCGCGGCCTCCGACCACAGCCATTCGGCGTACGTCGCGAAACCCTCGTTGAGCCAGATGTGTTTCCAGTCGGCGACCGTGAGGCTGTTGCCGAACCACTGGTGCGCGAACTCGTGCACGACGAGCCGTTCGTGGGTGCGCAGTCCGTCGACGTGCCCGGCGCCGAACACGGCCATGCCCTGCGCCTCGATGGGGTCGTCGAGCTCGTCGTCGGTGACGACCACGGCGTACTCGTCGAACGGGTACGGCCCGAACCAGTCCTCGAGGGTCCGCCGGATCTGCGGCTGGCGACCGAAGTCGAACAGCGCGTTGTCCCGTAGGCGCGGCGGGACGAAGATCCGCGCGACGTCGTCGAGCGCCACCTCCACGTACTGTCCGATTTGGACGCTCATCAGGTACGTGGCGGACGGTTCGTCGCGTTCGAACACCCACGTGGTGGCGCCGGCGGAGCGGCGCGTGTCGACGAGTCGCCCCGTGGCGACGACGGTGTACGGCGCGGGCACCTTCATCGACAGCCGGTAGGCGGCCTTGTCGGACGGGTGGTCGTTGCACGGGAACCACGACGGCGCGCCGACCGGCTGGCTGGCCACGAGCGCGCCGTCGGTGAGTTCGTCCCAGCCGACGTCGCCCCATTCGGGCGAGTTCAGCGGCGCCGGGTTGCCCGCGTAGCGGATGTCGACGACGAACTCGGCGCCCTCGGCGATCGACCGTGCGGGTTTGACGCGCAGCTTGTGCCCGCGGTGGGTGTAGCGCGCGTTGACGCCCTGTACCTGGACGCGGTTGAGCTTGTACGGCTCGAAGTCGAGCACCAGCCCCGACAGCGGCTGCGTCGCCACGGCGGTGATGCGCGCCGTGCCGGACAGCCGGTTGGCGGCGGGCCGGTATTCGAGGTCGAGGTCGTAGCGCAGGACGCGGTAGCCGCCGTTCCCGTGCGCGGGCAGGTACGCATCGCCCGAGACGTCGGCGCCGGGCGAGGGTGATGCGTTCACTCGTCACCCCACGAGGCGATCGGGTTGCCCTGCCAGCGCGAGTCGGCGGGCACCTCGTCGCCGCGCGTGACGAGGGAACCGGGGCCGACGGTCGTGCGGGCGCCGATGCCGCCGCCGGGCAGCACGATGCCGTGCGGGCCGAGCGTCGCGCCTGCGCCGAATTCGACGGTGCCGGCGCTCATGATGCGATCATGGAACAGGTGGGTCTGGACGACACACCCCCGATTGACGGTCGCTCCGTCGCCGATGGAGATCAGGTCGGACTCGGGCAGCCAGTACGTCTCGACCCAGGCGCCCTTGCCGATGCGCGCGCCCATGGTGCGCAGCCACGCGGGCAGCAGTGGCGTGCCGCCGACGCCGCCGACGAACCACGGCACGGCGAGAGTCTCGACGAACGTGTCGGCCAGTTCGGCGCGCCACACGAACGAGCTCCACAGTGGACGTTCCTGGGCGCGGAACCGGCCGACGAGCGACCACTTCGCGGCCGTGGCCAGTGCCGCGGCGACGACGCCCGCGCCGAACAGCACGACACCGGACAGCAACGCCGCAGCCCACGGGCCGGCCACCGACCACACGGCCAACAGCGCGGCGACGGCCGACACCGACAGGGCGAACGAGAACATCACGGGCACCACGCGGCACAGCTCGACGAGCCCGCGGGCGATCTTCAGCCGGGCGGGCGGGTCGAACGTGCGGCTGGTGTCGCCGGTCTCGACGGCCCTGCGCAGCGGCATCGGCGGCATGCCCAGCCAGGACGAGCCCTTCTTCGCCTTCTTCGGCGTCGACGACAGCACGCCCACGAGGCCGCGTTTGGGCACCGACCGGCCGGGCGCGGTGATGCCCGAGTTGCCGAGGAACGCCTGCTTGCCGACGCGGGCGGGGGCGACGTGCAGCCAGCCGTTGCCGAGTTCGTAGGCGGCGACCATGGTGTCGTCGGCGAGGAACGCGCCGTCGGCGACCTTCGTCATGCTCGGCACGGCGAGCACCGTCGACGCCTCGACGCCGCGGCCGATCTTCGCGCCGAGCATCCGCAGCCACACGGGCGTGAACAGGCTGGCGTACAGCGGGAACAGGTCGGAGCGGGCGGCGTCCATGAGCCGTTCGGTGGCCCACACCTGCCAGGCGAGCCTGCTGTGCACGGGGTGGAAGCCCTCGCGCAGGCCGATGCCGAGCGCGCGCACACCGACGACCACGAGCGTGGCGTAGGTGAGCAGGTAGGCGATCGTCGCGACGGGCGTGACGGCCAGGGCCGCGCCCCACGCCGCGGCGAGACCGGCGGTGCCGGACACGGCGGAGCCGACGATGAGCACCGCGGGGAGTGTGGCCAACGCGGGCAGCAGGCCGAGCACGAACGATGTGACGCCGTAGGCGAACGCCCAGCGCCGGGACCGGTCGGCCTTCTTCGTCGGCCAGTTCAGACCGCCCTTGGGGTCGGCGACCGCGGGCGAACCGGCCCAGCGCCGGCCGGCTGGCACGGCGCCGCGCACGGTGGCACCGGCGGCGACCTCGGCGCCCTTGCCGATGCGCGCACCGGGGAACAGGGTGCTGCGGGTGCCCACGCGCGCGCCCGCGCCGATGCGGATCTTTCCGATGTGGACGATGTTGCCCTCGACCCAGTGGCCGGACAGATCGGCCTCCGGTTCGACGGCCGCGCCCCTGCCGAGTTTGAGCATGCCGGTGACCGGCGGCGGGGTGTGCAGGTCGACGTCGGCGCCGACCTTCGCGCCGAGCAGCCGGGCATAGCGGGTCATCCAGGTGGCGCCGCGACCTCGGTGGCGCCGGTGACGTCGGCGAGCCGTTCGGCCGCCCAGAGTCGCATGTGGACCTTGCCGCCGCGCGGGTAACGGCCGGGCCGCAGTCCGCGCAACAGGATGCGGGCGCGGCCGCGGCCACGCCGATGCGGCCGGCGGGGCTGAACAGCGTCAGCCAGGCGAGGCCGAGCAGCCACAGCGGGGCCGTCGGTGCCCAGGCGACGCCGGCGACGACGGACAGCGCGGTGGACAACGTCGCGGCGATGGTCGTCCAGCGCAGGCCGACGACGGTCAGCAGCGGAATCGTCAGCAGCGACTGGAGCACGCCCGTCGACCGCGGCACGGGCGTGACCTCACCGCGGCGGGTGCGGGTGCCCTCGAGGCCGTCGAGTTTCTCGGCCAGGTCGGCGAGCTTCGGGTGGGTGTAGACGTCGGTGACCGACACGTCGGGGTGCCGGGTGCGGATGCGCGCGACGAGCTGCGCCGCGGTGAGCTGCCGCCGCCGAGACGAAAGAAGTCGGCCTTCGCGTCGGCGACGGTGACGCCGAGGATCGACGTCCAGCCGTCGGCGAGCCACTGTTCGGTCTCGGTGAGTCCGTCCTCGTCGGCGCCGTCGGTGGCGCCTGCGGGCAGCGGCCACGGCAGCGCGGCGCGGTCGACCTTGCCGGAGGTGCGCACGGGCAGGTCGTCGACGACGGCCAGCAGCGGCACGAGCGCGGCGGGCAACTGTTCGCGCAGTCGCTCGACGGCGGCGTCGCGGTCGAACGGTTCGTCGCCCGCCTCGCTGGGCAGCACGTAGCCGACGAGCATCTGGTTGCCCGCGTCGGTCCTGCGGACGGCGGCCGCGGCGCCGGCGACGCCGGGCAGCGCCTGCAGCGCGGCGTCGACCTCGCCGAGTTCGATGCGCCGTCCGCCGAGTTTGACCTGCTCGTCGGCGCGGCCGAGGAACACGAGCCCTTCGGGGTCGGCGCGCACGAGGTCGCCGCTGCGGTAGGCGCGCTCCCAGCCGAGCGAGGGCAGCGGGGCGAACTTCTCGGCGTCCTTGTCGGGGTCGAGGTAGCGGGCCAGGCCGACGCCGCCGATGACGAGTTCGCCGGACGAGCCCATGGGCACGGGCCGGCCGTCGTCGTCGACGACGGCGAGTTCCCAGCCGTGCAGCGGCAGGCCGATACGCACCTGTTCCTCGCCGGTGAGCTGGGCGCCGCACGCGACGACGGTGGCCTCGGTGGGGCCGTAGGTGTTCCACGCCTCGCGGCCCTCGACGGCGACGCGGGCGGCGAGTTCGGGCGGGCAGGCCTCGCCGCCGAAGATCAGCAGGCGGATGTCCTCGAGTGCCTCGGCGGGCCACAGCGCGGCGAGCGTGGGCACGGTCGACACGGCGGTGATGCGGCGTTCGAGCAGCCACGGGCCGAGGTCGACGCCGGTGCGCACGAGCGCGCGCGGGGCGGGCACGAGGCAGGCGCCGTGCCGCCACGCGAGCCACATCTCCTCGCACGAGGCGTCGAACGCGACGGACAGGCCGGCGAGCACGCGGTCGCCGGGCGCGAGCGGTTCGTCGGTGAGGAACAGCTGCGCCTCGGCGTCGACGAACGCGGCGGCGTTGCCGTGGGTGACGGCCACGCCCTTGGGCTTGCCGGTGGAACCGGACGTGAAGATGATCCACGCGTCGTCGTCGACGCCCGGTGCGCCCGGGGTGCCCGTGGAGTCGGCGAGGCGTTCGATGGCGCCGCCGTCGCCGAGGACGACGCACACGCCGGCCTCGCCGAACACGAGCTGGGCGCGTTCGTCGGGGTCGTCGGCGTCGACGGGTACGTAGGCGGCGCCGGCGGCCAGCGTGCCGAGGATCGCGATGTACAGTTCCGCGGTCCCGGAGGCGATGCGGATGCCGACGCGGTCGCCGACGCCGACACCTTCGGCGGCGAGCTTGGCGCGCACGGCGTCGACCTCGGCCAGCAGACCGCGGTAGGTCAGGACGGTCGATCCGTCGTCGAGAGCGGCCGCGTCCCGGTGCCGGGCGGCGGTCGCGTGGAGGATGTCGAGCAGCGTGCGGGGACGTGGCGCGGGCCCCGTCCGGTAGACGGCGAGATCGCTCGGGGCAGGGTCGTCGGCGGGTATGGCGGGTTTGTCGATCGCGATCGTCACGGCCCCTCGCAGGCGCTTGTCGGGCCAGCTCCGGTTGAGACGGCCGAGAACAGCCGTTCAGCCTACTCGACATGAACGAGAGGTAGCTCTCAGGTGTCGAGAGCGTCACACAACCGGGTAATACGGTAACGCCTGGTCAGCCCGGGTCCGTGGGTGTCGAATCGGGGTCCACGCGCAGCTCGTGGAGCACGACGACGCCTCCGTAGGTGGGCTGTTCGAGGCGCTGGTCGTCGCTCGCGGCGTACTCGTCGATCACGGCCTGTAACCGCCCGTGGAGCGCGGCGGCATCGCCCGGGGACAGGTGCAGCGCGAACCGGAGGAAGGTGTGCACCGAGCCCGGGCCGGCCGCGCGGACGGGGCTGATCGGGGTGCGCACGGGGGACGTCGACGCCTGACCGGCTTGTGGTTCCGGTACTTACCTCGGGGTGAGTACCGCAGAACATTGTGCGTACTTCCCGCTCCGGCGGTGCGCTGTCAGGTTGGATGCCATGACGAACGCAACGGGTGTGACGGTGTTGGGGACGGGCGCGATGGGCGGTGCGCTCGCGGGTGCGTTGCTGGACGCGGGACATCCGGTGACGGTGTGGAACCGGACGCCGGCGCGCACGGCCGCGCTCGTGGAGCGTGGCGCGGCGGCCGCGGACACGGTGGCGGAGGCGGTGTCGGCGCATCCGCTGGTGGTGGCATGCCTGCTGCGGCACGACTCGGTGCGCGACACGCTCGGCCCGGTAACCGGCGAGCTGCGGGGACGCACGCTGGTGAACGTCACGACGACGACGCCGAACGAGGCGCGCGAACTGGCGCGGTGGGCGGCCGAGTGGGACGTGACGTATCTGGACGGCGCGATCCTGGCGGTGCCGGAGATGATCGGGTCGCCGGCGGCGCAGGTGTTCTACAGCGGTGCGCGGGAGGCGTTCGAGCGGTACCGCGACGTGTGGGACGTGTGGGGTGCGAGCGTGTTCGACGGCGACGATCCGGGCATGGCGTCGCTGGTGGATCTGGCGCTGTTGTCGGGGATGTATCAGATGTTCGCGGGGTTCTTCCACGGCGCGGCGATGGCCGGTTCGGCGGGGATGAGCGCGGGCGAGTTCGCCTCGCGCGCGGCGCCGTTCCTGTCGGCCATGGCGGGTGGCGTCGTCGACTACGCGGCGGTGATCGACGGCGGGGACTACACAGTGGACGGTCAGCAGAGTCTGGATTTCTCCGACCTGTCCCCGATCCTGCGCGCCAGCGAGGAACAGGGCGTCGACCCGGCGCCCCTGGCCCCGTTGCAGGCGTTGATCGCGAAGCAGATCGCCGCCGGCCACGGGGCCGAGGGGCTGTCCCGGGTCTACGAAGCCCTACGCACCTGACCCCGGATCAACCGAGGGTTGCGGGTCGGCAGGCGGTGTCCCGTCCGGCCAGACGCAGGGCGACGATGCGCCGAGCGCCAGGCTGCCGTCGGTGCTCTGCTTGACAGACATGCGGAACGCGTCGTCGTTGTGCTCCACGGACACGAACCGGTCGTTGTCGGCACGTTTGTCGGTCAGCACGTGGTAGCCGTGGGACGTCCAGTGCGCCAACAAAGTCTCCACGAACTCGTCGTTCCGGTCGGCGGGCAGGTCGTCGAGCCAGTACTTCCGCGACACCTGGTAGCGACCACGCGGACCGTTGTCGGTCGGGTCGGTGCACTCGGCCTCGCCGTTGCGCAGCACCGTCAACGTCGGCGCCACCGGCAACGCCGCAACGGCATCGTCGACATGCTGCTGCGCACGTTCGTGCGCCTGCTCGATCGTCAGCGTATCCATCGGCTCCCCATCCCCTGTTCCACGGACGTCACGGCGTCGAGGGTGACTGTCCCACGACGATCTTCGCGAGGTTGTTCAACGACTCCGAGTTCTCGTCCCAGTACTGCGAATGGGCCGTGTCGGATTTGCCGAGGAACCCTCCCGAGTCGCCCTCGCCGGCATCGAACTCGATCACGCCGTCCATGCTGCGCGGCTGGATACCGTGAATGAACGGCGGCGTCCCCTTGATGATGTCGTTCTCGGTCGTACCCGCGTACACGTCCGTGCCCTCGGGCAGGTTGAACTCGTCCAGGCTGCGCACCCCCATACCGGGACTGCCGATGGCCACGACGTTGTCGACGTTCAGCGTGCCCTCCTGCGCCGCGTGCCCGACCGCGGTGGACCCGTAGCTGTGCCCGATCAGCGTGTTGTGCGAACCGCCGTCCTCGTGGGTGGCACGCAAACCGTCCTGGAACGACAGCAGGTCGCCGGCGGCGTCCTCGGCGCGGCCGCTGCCGACCGCCTCGTCGAGGGTCGGGGGCGCGTCGTAGCCCTGCCACGTGATGTGGACCGTGTCGGAGCCCCGCTCGGTCGTCTCCACGGCACCGAGGATCGCGTCGGCCTTGCCGAACTCGCCGCCGACGTTGCCGATGTGCGAACCGGTTCCCGGCACCGAGGTGATGACGTTGTCGGCGGTGTCCGGGTTGCCACCGGTCGCGACGACCGACGTTCCACTGTCCTCTGTGGAGTAATCGATGAGGTACGTCTCCAGGCTGTCGTCCTCCAACCGTTCGTTGATGGAGTCGAGCCCGCGGATCGCCTGGGTGACCTGTTCCAGTTCCCGGTCCTGTCCCTCGTGGCGTTCGTCGCCCATCGCGTCGAGTTCTTCCCGCCGTGCCACCAGGTCGGCGTACTCGTCGACGATGGTGCTGCGGTTGGCGCGATCGCGCGCGGCGACGGGAACGCCGTCCATTCCGCCGATGAGTTCGGGATGGTTGTAGATCGCCGATTCCTGTTCGGTGGGGCTGAGGCTGTCCCACCAGTCCTTGACGTCCTGCGGCGAGGCGTCGTGCGGGATGTCGGACTTGCCGAGCACGTGCCCGTCGCCGGTGACCTCGAGCTGCAGCCCGGCGGCGTCGGGTGCGGCCTCCTCGAGTGCGTCGCGCGCGGTGCGGTCGGCCTCCGACACCTGCTGCAGGGTCGACGTGACGACCTGGGTCATCTCCTCGGCGCGTTCGGCGTTGGCCCGCTGTTCCTCGTCGCTCCGCGCGTCCTGCGGTCCGTCCGAGACGGCGCGGACGGTGCCGTCGGATTCGACGGTCAGATACTGGGTCGATTCGGCGGCCTCGACGATCCGGTTGACCGTCTCCTGTGCCTCGCTGATCGCGTCGGACAAGGTGCGCAGCACGCCGGGGATCCGCTCGATGTGCTCGACGGCCGTGGCGAACCCGCCGCGCACGTCGCCGATGTGGTCGCGTGCGGTGTCGGCGGCGTCGCCGGTCCAGTCCTCGATGCGGCCCGTGGCAGCCTTCAGATCCGTGCCGGTGGACGACAGCTCACCAGCGAGGCGTTCCCACTTCTTCGCCAGCTCGTCGAACGACTCGGGGTCGACGCCGCGGAGCTGTTCGAACGAGATCGTGCCCGGGTCGGGATAGTTCGAGCTCACGCGTCACCGTCCGGCGCCAGACCGGGCAGGGTGTCCAGCACCGATTGCTCCATGCCCTCGTAGTCGGCGGCACCCTGGTGCAGGAACCCGCCGAACACGGCGGTCCGCTTGCACAGGTCGGTGATGTGGTGCTCCCACCGAAGCCCGACGCTCGCGGACGTGGCCGCCGCGGCGAAACCGTCGATACTGTCGTGATGCTCGTCGGCTGCGCGCCGGAACTCGACTGCCGCTTCCCGCGCGGCATCAGCCACCTCGACGAACTCGTCGCCCGCGCCGACCAGCGTCGCCGAGTCGACGTCGTATCCACTCACGTCGATGTCCTTCCCCCAGAAATGATCCGGACAAAAGGTACCCCGACGGGGTGGGCCGTGGGAGGGGTTCGGCGAGATCGCCGATCTTGCAGTTCCAGGTGGATGCCCGCCCACTCGACGTCGGAAGGCCTTGCGGCTCAGCGGTTGCTGACGGCGCGTTCAACGGCGGCGATGTAGTCGTCCATCGCGGCCACCGGGGTTCCGCCGGGCATCAACAGGTCGCGCTGGCCGCGCGTGAGTTCGAGCTGGACGCCCTTGCCGCGGTCGTTGCGGTTGGCGATGTTGTCGGGGTTCTCGCCCTTGAGGTTGTCGGGAATGTCGCTGGGCGCCTCGAAACCCTCGTCTCGAAGTTCCTCGCGGACCGCGTCGCGCAGCTCGGTGTCCAGACCACCGACGTACGTCTTGGCATCGTCGCCGGCCGCGCCGTGCCAGGAGATCGTGTAGTCGGAGTTCTCGACGACCTCGACGGTCCTCGGCTCGTCGAAGTTGGTCGAGGTGATGTGCAGAACGCTGTTGCCGGACGGCTTGATCCCCTCGAACGTGGCGAAGGCGTGGCCACCGACCTCGGCCGCGTGGTCGGCAAGCTCGGTGGTGGGCCGTTCGATGCCGCCGCCGTGGATGGCGATGTGGGCGACGTCGGTGTCCCCGGAGCGCGTGGACCGCTGGTAGTCGACGCCCTCGGTCTCGTTGGCGGCGAGTTCGGCGTAGCTGGAGTAGGTGTCGTCGGCCGCGGCCGCCGGCGCGAGAGTGGGAACGGCCAGCAGGGTCACGGCTGCCACGGTCGCGGTCCTGATCTTCATCGGTATCCCTCCAGGTCGGCGCACGTCGCCGGGACGCATCGTAAGCGGGATACCCGGCCCCGGACCTCCGTCGAAAGTCGCTTCCGTGTGCCGGTCGGCGTGGTCGGGCGTCGCAGGCCATCTATGGGAGTGGGTCAGCACCGCTCGCCTACTCGGCGTCGGCGGGCGGTTCGCCGTCCGGCCAGACACACGGGGACGAGGCGCCGATCGAGAGGTCGCCCTCGGTGCTTTCGGTGACCGACATGCGGAAGGCGTCATCGTTGTGCTCGACGGACACGAAACGGTTGTCCTCCTCGCGGTTGTCCGTCAGCACCCGGTAGTCGCTTGACTGCCAGTGCTCGAACAGCACGTCCACGAACTCCGCATTGCGATCGGCCGGGAGATCATCGAGCCAGTACGACTTACCCACCTGGTATCGACCACGCGGGCCGTGGTCGGTCGGGTCGGTGCACTCCGACTCGCTGTCGCCGAACCTCGTCAACGTCAACCGTGGCTGCACCGGCAACGCCGCCACCGCGTTGTCGACGTGCTCCTGCGAGCGTTCCCGCGCCTGTTCGATCGTCAACGTCCGCGGCGGATCACCCACCGGACCGGCACCACACGCCGACAGCACCAACACGCCCGTCACCAACAAGGCCGCCCGGCTCCCCCAACGCACCATCCGCCGACTCTCCCACAACGAGCCGTCGCTGCCTCGAAGGAGAGCGCATAGCCGGGCGAAACGCACTCGTACGAGCCCGCACGGCCGTGTGTCGAAGCTCCAGCGGGTGACCGACCCACCGAGTCGACCGGCTAATGTCAGCGGTCGGTCGTACTGTAGGCAGGAGACGGAATGCGGGAGGTACGCATGGCGCGAAGCGACCAACTGCGCCGGCTTCTCGCGAGCTACGCCGAGGCCGACGATCGCGAGTTCCGGCGGACAGCGGCAGAGATGATCGCCGACGAACGCCGCAAGAACCACCGCAACCTTGCCGATGACCTCGAACGCGCGTTGAACCGCAACCGCCGCGCGGGCGGTGAGGACGCACTGTCCTTGCGCCCTATCCCCAAGAGCCGTGACGAGCGCCCACTGCTCACCCTCACCAAGCCACGCCGTGATCTGGCCGAACTGGTCCTGTCCGAGGAGACCAGCCAGGTCATCGAAGACGTGATCCGGGAGAACCTGTCCAGGACCGCGTTGACCAACCACGCGTTGCGCCCGCGGCAACGGCTGCTGTTCGTCGGCCCGCCCGGAACGGGCAAGAGCGCGACAGCGCATGCCCTGGCTGCCGAGCTGAGCCTGCCCGTCGCGACGGTCACGCTGGCCTCGATCACGTCGTCTCTGCTCGGCGATACCGCCCGCAACCTCGAGGCCGTGCTTGCCTACGCCGAGCAAGTCCCGTGTGTGCTGCTGTTCGACGAGTTCGACGTCGTCGCCCAGGACCGCGGCACCGAACGTGATCACGGCGAGCTCCGTCGTGTCGCGGCCACGCTCCTTCAACTGATGGAGGAGCTGCACGGCGAATCCATCGTCGTGGCGACCTCGAATCACCCGCGCCTCGTCGATTCGGCCATGTGGCGCAGGTTCGACGAGATCGTCGGCTTCGGTTCCCTGGGCCAGGACCAGCTTGCCGCATTGCTGGACCTGCGGATGCGCGCCATGCGGCCGACGTTCGACCGCGACACCTGGGCCCGGCGGTTGGCGTCACTGAGCCCGGCAGAGGTCGAGCTGGTCTGCCTCGACGCTCAGCGACGTGCAGTTCTGGCCGGCAGCAACGACGTCGATGAAGACGCCATGGAAGGCGCACTGGGCCGCATGCTCGAACGCCGCCGGCTACTCCAGGACGAGACCACTCAGCCGTAAGCACGTCCAACTGCGCCCATCGTGGCAGCCACGTCGTCAACTGGTCACTGTTCGGGTATACGTAACTACATGACGCAGCTGTCGCTGGGAGCCGGGGACGCCCATGTCCATCTGCGGCTGACGCGCGCCCTCGACCCCAAGCCGCGTCGGAAGCTCGTACGCGGTGGCGGGCCGGAGGTGCGGTCCGATCACAGATCACACGCGCGGGACATTCGAGCGCAGCTCGCCAAGACTCGCGAACGGCACAAGACCCGCGAACGCATCCTCGGCATTGATCCGGAGCTCATCCTCGTCGTCGAGTTGAACGCCAAGGCCGCCGCGGCGGTGGACGCGTTCGACGGCGCCGGCCTCCAGCTACTCGACGTGACGGGCGCGCGGGTGATGACACTGTTCGCCGATGACGCCGAACTCACCGAGTTCCGGCAACGACTCGACCAATACGAGAACGAGGTCACGGACAAGACCGGCAATCCCCGGTTTCTCAACCTTTTCGGATACATCGAGACGGTTCGCCGACTCGAACCGTCCGACGTCATCGACCCTGAGTTGGAAGATCTCGACAACAGCGTCGTGCGCGTCGACATCGAATGCTGGACACCCGACAACCGTGCTGAAGCCATGCGACGCCATGACGAGACGCTGGGAGCCGTCGCCGCCGCCGGCGGAACCGTCCTCGACAACAGGAAGGATGTCGACGCCGGCCTGTCCGTGATTCGTGCCGACGTTCCCGGTGACCGCATCCTCGACCTGGCTCGAACCGACCGGGTCAGCTGGATCAAGAGGATTCCCCGGCCACTGCTGAGGGCGGTCGACGTCACCAGGTGGTCCCGCGACGCGCTGCCACCTGTCGTCCCGCCACCCGCCGACGCGCCGATCGTCGCTGTCATCGATTCCGGCGTCCAACCCGGCCACCCACTCGTCGAGCCTGCGTTCCACCGGGCGGAGAGCGTGGACGGCACCGACGGATCCGATGTCACGGGCCACGGAACCATGGTCGCCAGCATCGCGCTGCACGGATCGCTGGAGCGTCCACTGCACAGCCATGAACCGCTTACCGCGCGCGGCAGGCTGGTGAGCATTCGCGTTCTCAACGAGCACAATGAGTTCTCCAACGAACGACTGTGGGAGAACCAGCTGCTGGATGCGGTGGACAAGGCCATCGACCTCGGTGCGCGGGTCATCAACCTGTCACTCGGCGACCCGAAGCATCCCTATGTGCCCCCACGTCCCGTCGGTATCGCCGCGGCGCTGGATCGGATGGTCGCCGAGCACGACGTGATCGTGGTCGTCAGCGCCGGCAACGTCCATCCAGAGGAGCACGACGGAAACGGGTACGCGGCCGAGCAGTTGCACCTCGAGGAACGGAATCTGGCACCGCCGGCCATGGCCGCGCTGGCACTGACCGTCGGTGCGCTCGTTCCCGAGCACGATCAGGGCGCGGTGCCGGCACGGGAGTCTGTCGATGTGAACCATCTCGGCACTCCGGGAGATCCGAGTCCGGCCAGCCGCACCGGCCCAGGCATCGAGGACGCAGTCAAACCCGAACTGAGCGCGTCCGGCGGCACCTACGTCTACGACCGTGCGTTTCGGAACGTCAGGCAGGACGCTGCCCGCGGCACCGTTGTCGCTGCCAGCGGTGCCCGGCCGGAGCGCCTGCTACGCGCCGACATCGGCACCAGTTTCGCGGCCCCACTCGTCTCCCACGCCGCGCTCCGGGTACTGGCCAAGTACCCGGGGCTGTCGGCGAACGCCGTCCGTGCACTCCTCCTGTCCACCAGCACACCCGTGGACAGGGTGATCGACAGTGCGACCGACGCCCATGCCCAGCGAATGCAGCGATTCATGAGCGGATACGGCAAGGTGTCGGCTGAGCGCGCCGAAACGTCCACGGAGCATCGCGTTCTCCTGATCGCCGAGGAGGAGCTCCGGATCGACCAGGTGCATTTCTACGACGTCGACGTCCCCTCGTCGTTCTTCACACCCGGTGCGAAGACGGTGGCGATCGGCCTGTCCTTCGACCCCGACACCAGGGGAACCCGACTCCAGTACCTCGAAAGCAGGATGGCAGTACACGTCTACCGCGGCCGTTCCTCCGACGACGTGCAGGCGAAGTTCGCGGCCAACGCCGGTGAACCACCCGAAGAACTGGAGAATGCGAAGGTCAACCTGCAGCCCTCGGCTCAGGACCGTCTCGCGGGCCCCAATCAGGCCGCGAGTGCGTTGTGGAAGCGAGACCGGTGGGACGCACAGAAACACAGCAATCTGGTCGTCGTTGTTCAGAACACCGGGCGATGGGCACCCGAGGGGAAGTCGCAGCGCTACGCACTCGCCGTGCAACTCGAGGTCGAGGAGTCGATGCCGGGCATCTACGCCGATCTCCATACTCGGTTCGACACTGTTCTCGAGAGCGAGGCCGTGGTGGAGACTGAGGTTCGGCTCGGGCACTGACCCGGCCGAAACGTTGATCCTCAGCGCAGGTGCCAGCGGATTCCGTCGTCGGCGGGGGTGTAGCCGAGGGTGGCGGCGTGGCGGGCGATGTCGGTGAAGTGGCGGCCGACCTGGCCGGGTTCGTGGGCGTCGCTGCCGAAGGTGACGCTCGGGCCGCCGGCGTCGCGCCACCGGTCCAGCAGCATCAGGTCGAGGGGTCGTTTGGTGTTGATCTCCAGGCTGCGGCCCGATTCCGCCAGCGCCCGCAGCACGGGGAGGAACGCGTCGGCGAACCGGTGCGGGTCGAACGGTTCGGCGTCGGCGGGCCAGGAGCGCACCGGGTAGTCGATGTGGGCGAGGACGTCGAACTCGGCGGTACCGGTCACCATCGCGAGCACCTCACGCAGGTAGCGGCGCAGGACGGTGCCGGCGTCCTCGACGGCGAACAGGCTCTCGATCATCTGCGGGTGGCCGTCGACGTCGACGGCGTGCACGGCGCCGAGCAGGAGGTCGAACCGCCCGCGCTCGCGCAGGTCGGCCACGGCCCGCGGATGCCGGTGCGGCTCGCTGACCTCGACACCCACGCGCACGTCGAGTCCCGGATACCGCTGCCGCACCGCCGCGACGGCGGCCGCGTGCGCCTCGACGTCCAACTCCGGCGGACGCACCACCCCGTCGTCGCCGAGCCGCGCGGTGAACGTCGGCGGCAGACGATCATGCAGGTGGTCGGGCATGAACCACGCGGTCAGATCGGCGTGCTCGGTGAACACGATGCCGGGAAGCCCCGTCTCGACAGCCCTGGCGCAGGCGCCGTCGAGCGAACCCTCCGGCGCATCCCACGACCATTCGGAATGCACATGGCAGTCGACGGGAAGCTCCCCGGCCATCGCTCACCTCACATCCACTCGGCCACGTCAGCCCAGGAAGATCACCGCCACGAGGGTCGACACGAACAGGCCCGCCATCACCGGTAGGAACAGCTTTCGCGCCAGGTCGAGCACCGGCACGCGGGCGAAACCGGCCACGGCGATCAGCGACGACCACGCGACCAGCGTGCCACCGCCGGCCCAGATGTTGCCCATCTGACCGATCGCGGCGAGCGTCTCCGGGTTCATGCCCGAGCCGGCGCCGAAGCTGCCTGCGAGCGCACCGGTCAACGGCAGACCCGAGAAGCCCGAACCGTCCATGCCCGCGACCAGTCCCACGAGCAGGATGGCGAAGGCCGCGATCAACGGACTGTCCGGCACATGCTGCTGCACCGTCGCGACCATGTCGAACAGCAGGCCCTCGCCGACGTCGTCCTTGCCGAGGATCTCGGCCGCGAACTCCCCGTTGCCGAGGAAGAAGAACCCGGCGATGGGGATCACGATGCCCATCGCCTTGAACGCGAACACGAGCCCGTTCACCACGTGCGTCGCCGACGACTCCAGGAATCCACGGCCCTCGCCGACCAGCGCGGCCAGGATCACGACGAACGCCGCGACGCCGCCGACCAGACCCGCCGCCTCGCCGGCCTCCAGGTCCGGCACCGACGGCGACACCTTGGCGACGATCAGGTACACGATCAGCGACAGGTACAGCGCGGGCACGAGCATGGCGAAGAACGTCGACGCCTTCGGGTTCGACGACGCCGCATCGTCGGGGTCGGGCTCGTCGCCGGAGCCGCCTGCCCGTTCGGCGACCACCGTCGTCGTACCGCCACCGTCGTCCCCGGCCCCGGTGGAACCCGCGGAACCGGCCCGCACCTGCGCGCCAGCCCGTTCGCCGCTGCCGGTCGAGCCCGCCTCCCTGGACCCGACGGCACCGCCCGCCTCGACACCGACGACCTGACCCTTGCCCTCCCAATCGGCCAGCAGCTGCGGCGACGGGGTGCGCATCTTGCGCATCTCGATCGCGTAGGTCAGCAGGAGCGCGACACCACCGGTGACCAGTGCCAGCACGAGCGCCTTGTCTGTGACCTCGTTCGCCGACAGGCCGCCCGCCTCCGCCGACAGTCCCGGTGCCACCCGCATCACGTAGTCCGACGAGAGCGCCATGCCCTGACCGGCGGTGGCCACCACGGCGCCGACCGCGATGGGCCGCATGCCCGCCCGGATCGCCACCGGGAAGAGGACCGCGCCCAGCAGCGGCACGACGGGAGTGGGCCAGAAGAACAACGACATGAAGAACATGACGAGCGCGAGCACCCAGAACGCCATGTGCCCGTTGCGCATGACCCTACGGAACGGAGCGACCATCTTACGGTCCGCACCGATGACTTGGAGCGAATGGAGCATCGCGGTGACCAGCGCGATGATCAGGAAAATGTTGAACAGGTTGGCGGCGGCCACGAGGCTCGCGTTGAAAATTGACGTGATTCCGGTGATCAGACTCCCGGAGAACACGAAGGCCGTCAGGAAAGTGGCGACGAGGGCCGGAACGATGATGTTCTTGCGGGCGATCATCGTGATCAGGATGACGATGACACCGGCAAGGTAGAACCAGTGAGCGGCAGTCAGGGGCATCGGGCTTCCCTTCGGGAGGCATTCGCGCGTTAACCGAAGAGCGTCCGCGCATGCACCACATATCGTCTACCAGCCATGTGCACAACACCCAACAGCAACGTTGTGCACATTGCCCTAGAGCGAGGCGAGTTCACACGCGCAATCTGAGAAAAGGTGCATTTAGTGGAAATGTGACGACGCGGTAACCCACGCCGGCACCTTTTCGTGTTCAGTCGACGGGCGGAGGTGCGTTCCTTCCATGTCGAAGGCGGCCGTGCACAACACCGGCAGTCCCCGGATCCGATCGGGAAACGATTCCGAGCCCGGCGTTCGTGTCCTCCTCACGCTGCTGTCCGTGACGCTTTTCGGCACGGTCTGCAACACCGTGGTCAACGTTCCCCTGCGGGACATCAGCACCGACCTGGGCGTTCCGCTGCCCACCGGGGTGCTGGCCGTGACGGCGTTCGTGCTCGTCCTGGCCGCGGCCATGCCGGTGATGGGGTGGATCGGCGACCGGTTCGGGCACACCCGCGTGCTGATCACCGCGCAGCTGCTGTTGCTGGCCGGCATGATCGGCGCGGCGCTCGCGCCGACGATGACGGTGCTGGCGCTGAGCAGGGGCGTCCAGGGACTCGGCTGCGCCGCGGCACCGCCGTGCGTGATGGCCATGCTCTCGGCGGTCTACGGCCCGGCACGCCGCACCCGCACGATGGGCGCCTGGGCCGCCGCCAACGGCATCGGCCAGGCACTCGGCCCTCCGCTGGGCGGTCTGCTGTCGCAACCGCTCGGCTGGCGGGGCGTGTTCTGGATCCTGGTGCCGGTGAGCGCGTTGCTCGTCGTGGCGCTGATCGCGTTAGTGCCGCGGGCGATGCCGCACCCCACGCGCCTGCACTGGCCGGGTGCGCTGTCGTTCACCGTCGGCGTCGCGTTGTTGATGTCGGCGGCCGCGCTCGGCCCGGACGGTGACGTCCCGCTGTGGGCGGTGGGCGTGCTCGCCGCGACGGGCGTCGCGAGCCTCGTGCTGTTCGCACTCGTGTCCCGCGCCCGGGTCGTGGCCAGGAGGAACATCGCCGCGTTCGTGCCGCCTGCCCTGTTCGTGACACCACGGTTCTTCCGCAGCGGCGTCGCCGCGTGCGCGCAGATGTTCTGCCTCGGCGCGACGCTCGTCGCCGTGCCGCTCCACGTCACCGGCGCGCTCGAACGGTCGACGGCGGTCGCGGGCCTGTTGGCGTTCGCGCTGCCCGCGGCGATGGCCGCGCTCGCACCCGTCGTCGCAGGCTCAGCGAGCGGATCGGACCCCGGGTCGTGCTGCGCACCGGCCTGGTGACGCTCGTGGGCGCCCCGTGCGCGCTGGGCGCGATCATGACCGGCGCGGCGCCGCTGCTGTGGCTCACGGTGCTGCTCGTCGTGATCGGCACCGGGATCGCGCTGGTCCAGACACCCGCGGCAGCGGGCGCTGCCCGCACGACACAGACCGGTGCCGGCGCGGCGCTCGGCGTGTTCAACACCCTCCGCTTCGGAGGCGCCACCCTGGGCACCGCGTGGGCTGGATCGCTGTACCCGCGCGGGGAATCGCTCGTGCTGTTCGTGGGCTGCGGGACGCTCGCGCTCCTCGCGCTGCTGATCAGCTTCGCCGGCCGCGACCCCGAACCCGTGTGACCCCGACCGGCCTCAGGTAGGCCGCAGTTCCCGGTCCACCGTCGCCGTGGTGTTCGCGAGCAGTTCCAACTTGCACGCCAGCCACAACGCGAACTGGTGCTCGGCCTCGCGCAGGTTGAGTCGCAGCGCCCGCGACGCCCGCTCCAGCTTGTAGAGCATCGTGTTGCGGTGGATGTGCAGCGCCCGCGCGGCCGCGTTCACATTGCCGCCGCACTCGATGTAGGTGACGACGGCCCGTTCCAGATCGGACCCGCCCGTGCTCTCCTCGCGCAACGGGGCCAGCAGTTCGTCGGCGAAACCCTTGCCCACCGGGCTGCCGGCCAGTTCGGACAGCGCCGCGAAGACGCGCAACTCGTGGAAACCGCACACGCTGTCCAGACCGAGCTGCTGCCGGAGCCCGAGCGCGATCCGCGCCTCCCGGTAGCTGTCGGTGATCCGGACGGCGCCGCTGACCGGCCTGCCGTAGGCCACCTGCACCGGCACCCCCAGTTTGCGGACCAGGTCCTGTTCCAGGGTTCGCGCGTAGTCGGCGACGAACCGGTTGGCTGCGTCGGGGGTGGTCCGTTTGGGCCGGTCGAACCGGTACACCACCGCCAGGACGTCGCCCACCGCGGCGGCGAGGGTCTGCGTTCCGGGTGGTGAGGTGCGCGCGACGTCGCGGACGGCGTTCGGGACCGCGTTGCCGGGTTCGCCGCCGCTCGCCGCGCGGAAACCGCCGGCGACGATCACCGCGTAGTCCGAACCGGTCGGGAACCGGTAGTGCTCGGCCCGCGCCGCGAGATCGGCCTCCGTCGCGAACCTGCCGTGCAACAGCGCATGGACGAAGTCGCCGCGGGCACGTTCCTCCGCCTCGGAGATGCTGCGCATCCGCAGCATCTCGGTGCCGACGATGGTGATCGCCTGCTCCACGACCACCCGATGCTGCGCCACGTCGTGCGGATGCGGCCGGGCCGCCGGCTCGACGAGAACCACCCAGCCGTCGTGCCGACCGCCCAGCACGATCGCCCCGACCACGCAGGTGAACGGATTGCCGGCGATCTCGACGGCACCGACGATCGGCCCGCGCCCGCCGTCCAGCGCCCGGTCGAGCAGATCCGGCGGATCGTCCCGCAGCAGTTCCCGCATGGTCCGGGCGGTCAGCACCTCCCCGGACGGGGTCGAGGACTCACCGACCGAACCCGCCTGCGCGAACTCGAGCACCTGGTAGTCGCTGTCCAGCACTGCCACGGCGCACTGAGACAGCCGCGACATCTGGTGACACAACGCCGAGATGCCGGCTCCGCGGTACGACAACTCCGCCAGCGCCTGATGCACCCGGACCCCGTACCGCATGACGTGCGCCTCGTGCGCCAGGACGAGCTCGGCCACGAGCCGGCCGACCTGCCGGAAGTCCGTGTGCGCACCGACCGTGATGATCGGCATCGCCTCGGCGTCGGCGCGGTCGGCTTGGGCGGTCCCGGGTTCGCCGCCGGCGACGACGAGCGCCACCGGGCGACGGGCGCGCAGCTCGGCCAGTTGATCGGCCTCGACGTCGGACTCACGCGCATACACGAGCACCCCGTCGAGGTCCTCCTCCCCGGACAGGGCCTGCTGCCAGGGCAGACACCACGTGACGACCCGGTCGCGCGCGCCGTCCCCGGTGATCGTCGCGTCGCGGAACAACCGCTCCTGCAGCACGCGGGCCAGCGTCGGCTCGTGGGACAGGGCTGGGTCGTCGGACGAAGTCGGTTCATGGGACGGCGTCGATGTCTCGGGTGCAGCCAGCTCCACGTTTTCCCCTTTCGGGCCCACCGCTCGCTCACACCGCGTTGGGCAGGGTGCATAGGGAGACGGCGGTCGGATTCGGCATTTTGACCATTGTTGGCGACCGGGCGCAAGGGCCAGATTGGAGTTCGAATCCCACCCCGACTCCCAGCAGGAGGAGACCACGTGCACACGGTCAATCGGATCACTCTCGACGACGCCCTGCCCATCCTCGCGGCCGCGAGGGCCAAGGCCGAGGAGATCGGCGTGAAGCAGACCATCTGCGTCTGCGACGACGGCGGGAACGTGATCGCGCTCCACCGGCTGCCCGGTGCCCGCCTGACCGGCGTGGAGATCGCGATCGCGAAGGCGTTCACCGCGGCCGGCCACGAGCGGGCCACACACCTGTTCAACGAGCCGCCGAACGGCCCTGCCCTGCCGGGTAACGAGGCCTTCGGGATCAGCCACATGCTGCCGGGCAAGTTCGCCATCTTCGTCGGCGGATTCCCGATCCTGCACGAGGGTCAGATCGTCGGCGGCGTCGGTGTCAGCGGCGGCAACGGCGACCAGGACAAGGCGGTGGGGGCCGCGGCACTGGCCGCGTTCGAGGAGCACGTGGCACCGGTTCCCACCTCCTGAAGGCCTCCTGGAGCACACGATGACGAGAGCGGCGGCCCGGCAGTACGCACTGCCGGGCCGCCGCTTCACCAATGGATCGTCACGATGGACGCGGTGAGGTCGACCTCGACCGGAGCGCCGGAGGGCAGGCTCGCCACTCCGATCGCCGTCCGCGCGACGGTTCCCCGCGCGCCCAGCCACGCCCGCAGCGGTTCCGAGGCACCGTCCGCGACGGCCGTGTGCTCGGTGAAGTCCGGTCCGCAGGCCACGTACACGGTCATCCGCAGGCACCGCGCGATCCGGTCCAGGCCACCGGCCGCGTCGGCCACCGCCAGCAGGGCATTCGACGCGGCGAGTGCCGCCGCCTTGCGCGCGGCGGCGACGTCGACCTCGATGCCGACCCTGCCCTGCAGGCGCAGTTTGCCGCCGATCCTGGGGGTCATCCCGGCGCTGAAGGCCAGACCACCGTGCACGACGGCCGGTACGTAGTCACCCTGCGGTGGGGCGACATGTCGGGTCTCGGTCCGTTCAGTCACCGAGCACCACCCCGTCCTGTCTCGGATCGGCACCACCGGACAACACACCCGCGGCGTGGTCGGCGGCCAGCACCAGGGCCGAGCCGCCTGCGTCCCACGGGCCGATCGCGCGCACGGTGTGGCCGCGGCCGCGCAGCTCGGTGAGCACGTCGTCGCCGAGGCGATCCTCGCAGCGCAGCTCCGGTTCGTCGCCGATCGTGTCCGCGTCGCTGCCCGGGTGGACCGTGAACCGCGGTGCGGACACGGCCTGCTGGGCGTCGGCTCCGTGGTCGACGAGGTGCGAGAGCAGCTGGGTGTTCCACTGCACCTGCCCGTCCCCGCCGGGGGTGTTGCCGACGTAGCGGAGCCGGTCCTGCTCGTCGGTGGCGATCCACGCGTTGAGCGTGTGCAGCGGCCTGCGCCGGGGACGCACCTCGTTGGGGTGGCCGTCGATCAGATACGCACCGCGGCCGAGCCGGTTGTTCAGCACGACCCCGGTGCCCGGGATCGTCACGCCGGAACCGAACGTGAACGCCAGCGAGTGGATGAAGCTGACGGCCCGGCCCTCGGCGTCGACGGCCACGGTGGCGGTCGTGTCCCCGTCGGGGCGCACGTCACCGGGCGCCGCACGCTCGCCCGCGGCGATCTCGGCGCGCGCGGCGCGGACGGTGTCGGGCTCGAGCAGTCGCCGCCATTCGTCGTTGTCGCTGGCGCAGCCGGCGAACCGGTCGGCGAACGCGCGGCGCGCCGCGGCCGCGAACAGGTCCACCGAGTCCGCACCCAGCACCGGGTGTTCGCCGAGCCTGCCGTCGCTGAGCGCGGCCTGCTGCAGCATCATCCACCCGGCCGAGGGCGGCGGAGTCTGATGCACCGTCACCCCGCCGTAGCGCGTCGAGATCGCCCCGCCCACCAGCGGCTCGCCGCACAGCTGCCATTCGTCACCGGAGAACGGGACGTCGGCGGCACGCAGTGCCGCAACGGCCTTCTCGGCCAGTTCGCCCTTGTAGAAGGTGCCGGGGTCGGCAGCCAGAATGCGCATGGTCTGTGCGAGTTCGGCCTGCACCAGCCTGGTTCCGACCTCCGGCACCCTCCGCTCGGGCAGGAACACCGCACCGGTGCCCGAATCGGCTGCGAGCAGTTCGGTGTGCGCTGCGATGTCCGCCCGGGTCTTGGCCGTGCACGGGACGCCGCGTTCGGCGGCGGCGATCGCCGGGGCCCACAACTCGTCCAGCGGAAGTGTCGCCGACCGTGCGTGCAGCGCGGCCAACGCCGCCGGAGCTCCGGGCACGGCCACCGACAACCCGCCGCGCAGCGGCACCGCCGTGCACCCGCGGTCCCGGTAGAACGACGGCTCACCGCCGTCGGGGCCGAACCCGCTTCCGCCGACCGTCCACACGCTCCCGTCGGGTTCGCGGACGACGGCGAACGCGTCGCCGCCGATGCCGCACTGTCCCGGCAGGGTCAGCCAGCACTGCGCTGCCATCGCCAACGTCGCGTCGACCGCGTTCCCACCCGAGGCGAGCACGTGATTGCCCGCCGCGGTGACGGCCGGATGACTCGCTGCCGCCAGATGCCGCGAGCCGAGCACGGCCCTACGGTCCGGCGTGTCCCATGTCCGTTGCCACATGTCGTTATCCGACGGCGTTCCGGCGGCGCGGGCCACCCTCGGCGATGTCCTCCGGGGTGACGCCGACGAAGATCTCGCCGTCCTCCTCCTTCACCGGGTAGGTGCGAATGGGCTTCGTCGCCGGCGGGCACACCGGCTCCCCGCTCTCCAGGTCGAACACGCTGCCGTGGCACGAACAGCCGATGCCCTCGTCGACGAGCTTGCCCGAGGAAAGCAGACAGTCCAGATGCGTGCAGTAGTTGGACGTCGCGTACGCCGTGCCGCGCAGCCGCGCTACGGCGATCTCCAGTTCGCCCGCGTAGAAACGGCGAACGTAGCCCTCGGGAATCTGGCCGGAACGGGCGACCTTGACGAATTCCATGCGTGCTCCTCCGTGGTTCTGTCAGGGACTGACGTAGACGGTCTTCTCGGCGGTGTAGAACTGCGACATCTGCTCGCCGGCCTGCTCCTTGGACGTCTGCGTGCTCGACGCCTTGAGCCCGCCGAACGGGGCGTTGCCGGCCATGCCCGTGGTCGGCTGGTTGATCTTCACCAGACCCGACGTCACCTGTTCGGCGAAGGCCAGCGCGCGGCCGAGGTCGCCGGTGACGATGCCGGTGGACAGTCCGTACGGCGTCGCGTCCGCCACCTCGACGGCCTCGGCGAACGAGGCGACCTCGAGGAACGCCACGAGCGGTCCGAACACCTCCTCCTGCGCCAGCCGCGAGTCCGGCGCGACGCCGGAGAAGACCGCGGGTTCGAGGAAGTAGCCGTGTTCGACATCCGCCGGTGGTTGTCCTCCCGTGTGCAGCCGGGCGCCCTCGTCGAGGCCGAGCTGCACGTACCGGCGCGTCTTGTCGTACTGCTCCTGCGTGGCCAGCGGGCCGAGCTGAACCCCGTCGGTCATCCCGTCGCCGATGGTCAACGCCTCCGTCCGCGCCACGACCCGCTCGAGCAGCGCGTCGTGGACATCGGTGTGCGCGATGACCCGGCTCGTTCCCGTGCAGGCCTGGCCGGTGAGGCCGAACGCTCCCCGCACGATCAGGTCCGCGGCACGGTCGAGGTCGGCGTCCTCGAGCACGACGACGGCGTTCTTGCCGCCCAACTCCAGCTGCGTACGCCGGTCGGGACCGACCGCGCTGTGGATGCGCTCGCCGACCGCGGTCGATCCGGTGAACGTCACCGCCGATACCCGGGGGTCGCCGACCAACGCCGCACCGACCTCCCCGCCACCGTGCACCAACGCCAGCGCCCCCTTCGGCACACCGGCCTCGAGCAACGCCTCCACCATGCGCATCGCCAGAACCGGCGTGACCTCGCTCGGCTTGTAGACGACACCGTTGCCCGCGGCCAACGCCGGCCCCAACTTCCGCGAGGGGATGTTGAGCGGGAAGTTCCACGGCGTGATCGCGGCGACCACGCCCACCGGTTGCCGCGCCGTGTACACGAGCCCGGACGCAGCCGGGTACGTCCGGCCCGTCATCCGCAGCGCCTCACTCGCGTAGAAGCGCAGGTTCGCCGGCGTGCGGCGCACCTCGCCCAGCGCCTCACCGAATGTCTTGCCCTCCTCGGCGACGAGCTCCGCCGCGAGCTTCTCCGGGTCCCGTTCCAGGACCGCGGCCGCCGCGTTCAACACCTCGGCACGCTTCTCGGGTCCCGCAGCCGCCCACTCGTGCCGGCCCGCCTCGACCGCACCGACCGCCGCCGCGACGTCGGCCGCCGCGGAATCCGGCGCCGTGGCAACGACGGACCGCGTGTCCGCCGGGTTGCGCCGTTCGAACCGGCGTCCACTCTCGGCGCCGGTCCACACCCCACCGATGAAGTTCTCCGTCATGCCACTTCCTCCATCGCCAGTTCGAACAGATCCACGTCCTCGTCCTTCAGGACATCGGGGCTCACGGGCACCCCACGGGAGATGAGTTCCTTGGCCGCGAGCACGTCGCCGCCGCGCTCGGCGGCGAACACCGCGCGCACCGCACCGCCGGACAGGAAGAAGGCACAGAAGTCCACATCGGACAACGAACCGCGTACGACGATCTCGTCCCAGCTCGTCGCGTGCCCCGCGTACTGCAGGTTCACGTCGTACTGATCCGACCAGAACCAGTGCGGGTCGACGAACGGCTGACTACGGCCGAGCATCGCGTTGGCCGCCGCCGTGGACAGCCGGTTCGCGCTGTCGAAGTGCTCGGTGCGGACGTGCCCACCCACGAGCGGGTGGAAGTGCGATGCGACGTCACCCGCGGCGAACACGTTCGGCAGCGACGTGCGGCCGTGCTCGTCGACGACGATCCCGTCGGCCACCGTGATGCCCGCGTCGACGGCGAGGCCGGTGGCCGGTTCGATGCCGATGCCCACGACGACGGCGTCCGCGTCGATCCGCCTGCCGCCCGACGTCGTCACGGTCACGCCGGCGCTGCCCTCGGTGACGGCGCCCACGGTCTCCCCCAGCACCAGGTCGACGCCGTTCTCCCGGTGCAACGAACCGCACACGGCGCCCATCTCCGCACCGAGGACCCTCCGAAGTGGAGTGTCCAGCGCCTCGACGATCACCACGTCGACGCCCCGCGCCCGGGCCGTCGCCGCGACCTCCGAGCCGATGAAGCCGGCGCCCACGACGACGAGTCGCGCACCGGGGACCAGGACGTCGCGCAGCCGGTCGGCGTCGGCGCGCGTGCGCAGGGTGTGGATGCGGGATCCGCCGACCCCGGGCAGGGTGCGGGGCCGGCCGCCGGTCGCGATCAGCACCGCGTCGGCACGCACCTCGTCGTCGGCCAGCCGGACGCTGCCGGACGCAGGGTCGAGTCCGAGGACAGGCGCGCCGAGTCGCAGCTGCACGTCCTTGTCGGCGCACCACTCCTCGGTGAGCAGGAAGAGTCCGTCGGTGTCACCCGTCTCGAGGTACTCCTTGGACAGCGGCGGACGCTGGTACGGCAGGTCCGGTTCCGCACCGATGATCTGGATGCCGCCGTCGAATCCGCGACGGCGCAACGTGCGGGCGGCGACGGCGGCGCATTGCCCCGCGCCGATCACCACGATGTCGGACGGCGTCGTGCCGGGAATCCCGGCTTCCTCGGTCGGCATGCGCCTCACCTCGATTCGGCTTGCAGCGGCGCGGCGGACGTCGCCGGCTGCGTGGGGTTCACGTAGATCCGCCCGTCCTCGACCCGGACGGCGTAGGTGGGCTGGCACATGTCCTGGCCCTCGGCCTCACCGGTCTCCGGGTCGAAACGCCACTGGTGGCCGGGGCAGATCACCCGGCCGTGCAGGACGGTTCCCTTGGTCAACGACCGTTGCTTGTGGACACACGAGTCCTGGAGCGCGTACACGCGGCCTTCCAGGTGGAACAGGGCGATCGCCTCGCCCGCAGCCTCCACACGCATCTTCTTGCGCCGCGCGAGCTCGGTCATGTCGGCCAGGTCGACCCACTCGTCCATAGACCTCGTCCCTTCCCGATGACGGGGTGGACGAGCCGCCGTGCGGACCCGTCCACCCCACCGGCTCATGCCCCGACGAGATCGGGGGCGACGTAGGTGTCGTAGAGCGCCTTCGTGTACGAGAAGCGCATCTCGGCGCCCCACCGCACGAACTTCAGGCACCGCTGCTGCAACGCGGGTGTGTCGGCGTGGTCGAGCACGATCTGGAAGCCGCGCTCGCCGTGCACCTCGTCGGACGTGATGTGCAGTTCGAAGAACTCGATCTCGTCCTCGGTGAAGCCGTAGGTCTCCCGCAGCGGGACGATCTGCTTCTTGTAGATGCTGGGAACCTGCGATTCGAGGCCCACCACGAGCGCCGCGGTCGACACGGTGAAGTGCTCCCGCATGGCCGTGGCGTAGCACCAGGCCTGCAAACCCCTGGTCACGGCGTTCATGTTGTTCGGGTCCTCGACCCGCTCGCGCGTGGTGCCGCACGCCTCCGCGAACCGGATCAGCAGATCCGTGTGGCGGATGTCGGCGACCTCCTCCTCGTACATGTTCTGGAGCAGGAAGTCCTTGGCGCCGGTGAACTCCTCGGGCGTGTTGCCGTAGATGTAGCCGAGGTAGTCGGCGAACGGACCGACGTAGTGGAAGTGGTTCTCAGCCCAGCGGGAGAAGTGCTCCCGCTTGAGCTCGCCGTCCGCCCACGCCTTGCTGAAGGACGCATTGCTCGCCTCGCGCCCCTTGATGGCTTGCTCGAGTTGGGCTCGGAAGTCCTCTTTGGATAGAAGCTCGGTCACCGTCATCACCTTCCGGCTGTTGGTCTGATGCCGTGACCCGAAGCTACGGAGACCCACGGAGCTCACTCCACGGACAGAGTGCACAGTCGTTCCGCGGAATTCGTGTGCAGTCTGCAGGGGGCGTGCGGCGGGCACAGCTGCCTACGGTCCAGGGGTGGTGTGGTGGCATGCGATTCTCATCGGTGTGGCCGGCGTATGGGCCGGGATGATCAATGCGGTGGTCGGATCGGGCACGTTGGTGACATTCCCCGTGCTCGTGGCGCTCGGATATCCGCCGGTGACGGCGACGACGTCGAACGCGATCGGGTTGGCGCCGGGTGCGGTGTCCGGTGCGATCGGCTACCGGCACGAGCTGCGCGGGCAGGCACGGACGTTGTTGTCGCTGCTGCCCGCGTCGATCGTCGGCGCTGTGGTGGGCACGATCCTGCTGTTGTCGTTGCCCGCGGATGCGTTCGAAACGATCGTCCCGGTGCTGATCGTCCTGGCCCTGGTGCTGGTGGTGATCCAGCCGAAGGTGTCGGCGTGGGTGGCGCGCCGCCAGGCCGACGCCGGCGCGGGCGCGCGGCGGAGCGCGGGCGGCACCGTCCTGCTGGTGACGTTGGTCTTCCTGACCGGTATCTACGGCGGATACTTCACCGCGGCGCAGGGTGTGCTGCTCATGGCGATCATGGGCATCCTGATGACCGAGCGGCTGCAGACACTCAACGGCATCAAGAACGTGTTGTCGGCGGCGGTGAACATCGTCGCCGGCGTGGTCTACGCCTTCGTCGCGCCGATCAGCTGGCCCGTCGTCGCACTGCTGGCCGTCGGGTCGGTCATCGGTGGTCAGCTCGGTGCCAAGGTCGGCAGGAAACTGTCCCCGCGGATGTTGCGCGGCGCCATCGTGGTGATCGGCTCGGCAGCCGTCGTGCAGCTCGTCGCCACCGGCTGGTGACCCGGGAACGTAAAGGCGGGCCCTGCGCGAGGGGGGAGGTGCGCAGGGCCCGCATGTTGCAGATTACGGGGATATCGGTGATCACGCCGTGAAATCCGGGCGACGTGGCCACCTCGTGTCCACGCCGTGCCGTGGCGTTGCTCCGATCGGCCCATCCGACTGGGTCGGTTGCCTCGGTGTTTGTCCGATGTGCACCGTTCCGCCGGATGCTGTGCAGCCTGCGGCGAGGTAGTCGCGGGTCGCAGCTGCATCGTCGCCCCGATCACGGCAGACTGTTCCGCCGTGAGCAACGAGGGGGATCCGGTGACGACGACCGGTCGCACCATGCGCATCGCACGAGCATCGATCCTGGCTGCAGTGGCCGCCGGGAGTCTGGTTGTCGCCGCGTGCGGCAACGAACAGGCGCCGGAGCGGCAGGAGGCGGCGCCGGCCTCCGATCAGGCGCCGCAGGGCCAGGCCGTCGATCCGTGCGACATCACGACCGTCGACGTCATCCAGGACGTCGTCGGACATCCACTGAAGGACGCGACGACGAACGGCCCGATGTGTTCCTACACAACGACGGTCGATGCGCCGCACCTGAGCGTCTTCGTGTCGTCCGGTGTGCCGGCCATGGATGAGACCGCCGACGAGGAACAGATCACGGTGAACGGCCTCGAAGCCACTCGCGGCAGTTCCGGGGATTCGTCCTGCGTCGTCAGCGTTGAGACCGGCGACCCTGCCACGTCGCCCATCGCCATCGCCGTGGAAGCGGAGTTCGACGGCGCCGACCCGTGCGGCTGGGCCACGGGTATCGCCGAGCGGGTCGCGCAAGACCTCCCGGAGTGACGGCCGATGCCTGAATGGTTCTGGTACATCGTCTCGCCGCTCGTGTTCGGCGGATACTTCTACTACCGCTGGAAGCAGAAGCAGCAGACACACAACGAGTACGCCGAGATCGCAGACAAACTCGGCTGGGAGTACGTGAAGTCCGACCGGTCCTACGTGAGCCGGTTCGGGCGTTACGAACCGTTCGACGACGGCCGTTTCCGCCGCGCCGAGCATGTGTTCCGCGGCGTGTATCGGGGCCGCCCGTTGACGGTGTTCGACTTCAGCGCCGTGGTGGACCGCGGCGAGAACCGCACCGAGCGTCGGCACCACCAGGTGGTCGCGGTCGGACTTCCGTCACCGCAACCGTCGCTCGCCGTGGGTCCTCGCGGGTTCATCGGCGGATTGGCGCAGCGCATCGGGTTGTCGTTCAACGAAACCGGGGACGAGAAGTTCGACAGCCGGTACGCCGTGACGACCCGCGACAAAGCCTTCGCGGCGCGGTTCCTCAACGACGACGTCCGCCGGTTCCTGCTCGCCCGCAGCAGCGAAGCCGTGTTTCGCATCATCGACGACGAACTCGTCGTCTGGCGCCGCGGTCCGCTCTACATCGACGACCTCGAGCCCTACGCCGACTTCGTGAACAACCTCCTGGACCGCGTCGGCGAGTTGCGGAACGCGTAGATGGCGTTATGTTCGCCAGCGGCGGCACCGCCGCTGATCAGCAGCAACGAGCACGATCAGGAGCGGAACATGAGCACACCGAGCATTCCGGAACCGGTCGCGTCGTTCATCGAGCGCGTCAACGCCCACGACGAGCAGGGTTTCCTCGACGCCTTCACCGACGGTGGCGCCGTCGACGACTGGGGACGCACGTTCACCGGCCGCGACGCGATCAAACAGTGGAGCGACAAGGAATTCATCGGCGCCCGCGGAGTCCTGACCGTCGAGGAGGTCGAGACGTCGGGCTCCACGATCACGGTCGTCGGCGAGTGGCGGTCGAACTGGGCCAACGGACGCTCACAGTTCACCTTCGACGTCGACGGCGACAAACTGGCGAAAATGACCATCCGCGAGGGCTGACTCGCACCTGGCGCGGTTATCGGGAGTCGAGGTCGGCATCCTTGCCGGCCCGGAACGCGGGCTGAGCATGAAGTACGACCCGATCCTCGGCGAATGACCCACTCCGCCGGCCCCTGCGCCTGACCGATCTCGCCCGAGTCGCCGCGACGCGAGATGCCAACACGGCGACGTGGGGTGCTGACACGGCCGCGTGGGGTGCTGACACGGCGACGCGAGGTGCTGACACGGCGACGTGGCCTCGGCTACGGCGGCTGTCGTCGGGCGTGATCTGGGGGTGTGCCCTCGCTGGTTTGCTGAGCCAGCGGGTTCTCGACGTCGCCGTGGATGGTGGGTGACGTCGGATGCGGCTCCAGTCCTCGGGCCCTCGCGGTGGCCATGAGTGACAACACCGTGCCCACGAGACCGACGATGCACAGCAGTCCCATCGCCAGTCCGAAGCCGACGATGACGGCCGTGGGTGGGTCGCCGTCAGGGAGGGTGGCCTGGAGGACATCCTGTCCGAGCTGGGTGGACATCCCGACGGTCAACAGGGTGAAGGCCAGCGCCAGGCTGAGGACGTTGCCCGTGCTCTGCATGGCCAGGCGCATGCCGTTGACCACGCCCAGGCTGGATTCCTGAGTGGCCTCGAGCAGCGACGTGGCGTTCGAGCCGATGAACAGGCCGGTGCCACCCCCCATCAGCACCAGTCCGACCACGAGCACGCCCTCGTGCCCGGCGATCATCGCCGCAGTCAGCACACCGATGCCCAGCTGACCGACCACGGCTCCGGCGGACGAGATCTGCCGCGAGTTGAGGCGACGCGACAACCAGCCCACGCACAGCGAGCCGACGATGCTCCCCACCGGCATGGGCAGCAGCAGCGCGGCCGCCTCGAAGGGGCGCAGACCCATCGGCCCCTGCAGGAACAGACTCACGAGCACGATGGCGGGAAAACGGCCTGCACTGAGGAAGAATCCAGCGAGCAGCAGCAGTCCGATGCCACCGGTGCGCAGCGTGGCCATGTCGACGACGGGGTCCTTGCTGCGCCGTTCGGCCAGGGCGAGGAGCGGCAGGACGAGGGCAGCACCGAGCAGGCTTCCGTACACGAACGGGTTCGCCCAGCCGAGCTCGGCGACCATCGAGATGCCGATGGTCGCCAGCGAGATGAAGGCGACCACGAGCAGGTTTCCCGGCAGGTCCAGGCTCGTCGGTGGGCGCTCGGCTCGGCGGCGACGTAGCAGGAAGCACCCGAAAATGAGCCCGACAAGCCCGATCGGGACGTTCAGCCAGAAGACCCAGCGCCAGTCCGCGATCTCGAGGACAACGCCGGCCGCGATAGGCCCGGCGAGGGTGGCCACCGGGAAGGACGCCGCGTACAGGCCCATGGCGGTCCCGAGAGACGTACGGGGGAACGCCGCGTGGATCAAGGTGGCGCCGTTGCCCAACAGGACCGCACCGGCCAACGCGGCAAGAATGCGAAGGCCGATGAGCCAGTCGACGCTCGGTGCCAGCCCGCACGCCAGGCTGGCGAGCACGAAGACGGCAAGTGCGCCGAGATAGAGGAGCCTCTGGTTCACGATGTCGCTGATCCGGCCGAAGAGCAGCAGGCAGGCGGTGTTGGCCACCATGTACGACAACAGGAGCCAGCTCGCCTCGACCTGGCTGGCGTCGAAGTGACGGGTCAGCGAGGGCAGCGCGACATTCACGGTGCTGGTGTTGAGGCCGATCAGCATGCTGACGATGCACACGACGAACAACGTCGACCACGCCGCGGCGCTGGCGCCGGATCGACCTCTGCTCACGTGACCTCCAAGTAGAATCAAATTCTAAAACATGGTTCGGTCGAAAGTCGAGGCCACGGTGCATTGAGCGCACGCAGAAGGCGATCCGAATGGGATGTGACCCTTGACACAGGGGGTTTCCGGTTGGATGCTCTTTCCATCCTAGAGTGAGATTCTAGATTGGGAGTGGGCTCGTGAGCCGGCCGGGTGAGCAGATCGTCACCGTGGACGACCTCCACGTCGAGTTCGAAACCGGGGGCCGCAGCGTCGAGGCGGTAAGCGGTGTCAGCCTGGAAATCCGAGAGGGCGAAACGCTCGCCGTCGTGGGCGAGTCGGGCTCGGGCAAGAGCGTCACGGCTCTCGCGATGCTCGGCCTGCTGGGCAACGGACGGGTCAGCGCCGGGACGATCACGTGGGACGGGCGAGACATCACCAACGCGTCCAACGCCGAGATGCGGGGCATCCGAGGAAACGAGATGTCGGTGGTCTTCCAGGACCCGATGACGGCGCTCGATCCGCTGTTCACGATCGGCAGCCAGCTGCGCGAGGCACTGCGGGTGCACCGCCGGATCCCGCGCAAGCAGGCTCGCGCGCGGGTCGTCGAGCTGCTGTCGCAAGTGGGCATCCCCGACCCCGAGTCCAAGGTCGACGCCTATCCGCATCAGCTCTCGGGAGGACAGCGTCAGCGCGTCATGATCGCCGGCGCACTGGCGTGCACGCCGCGCCTGCTGATCGCCGACGAGCCCACGACCGCGCTGGACGTCACCGTCGAGGCGCAGGTGCTTCGGCTGATGCGTGACCTGCAGACCGAGACCGGTGTCGCGCTGATGCTCATCACCCACGACATGGGCGTCGTCGCCGAGATGGCCGATCGGGTCGCGGTCTTCTACGCCGGCGAGGTGGTCGAGACGGGGACCGCGGAGCAGATCCTCACCGACCCTCGACACCCATACACCCAGGCCTTGCTTCAGGCGATCCCTCGGCCCGACACCCCGCGCGACAAACCGATGCCGGCCATCCCCGGAGTGGTGCCCACGCTCGACGAGATGCCGTCGGGGTGTCGCTTCTCCACCCGGTGTCCACTCGCCGACGGCGACCGCTGCGAGCTGCCCCAGACCCTGCACGACGTGGGTGGTCGGCAGGCGAGGTGCTGGCGGGCCGAGACGCCCGCCGAGACCCGGCGCATCGCGGAGGTCGCACCGTGAACGGATCACCCGGCGTGGCCATCAACGACGCGGTCCCGTTACCGGCGACCGACACGGACGACGCGACGTCACCGATCCTGCGACTCGACAGCGTCGTGAAGCACTTCGGCGGGCGTCGGCGGAAGCCACCGGTACGCGCGGTGGACGGCGTCTCCCTCACGGTCGGCCGCGGCGAAACCGTCGGGCTGGTGGGGGAATCCGGCTCGGGCAAGTCCACGCTCGGTCGCCTGGCTCTGCGCCTGCTGGAGCCCACCGCAGGGACCGTCACCTTCGACGGCTCGGACGTCTCGCGGCTGCGCCGTCGCGAGCTGGCACGTCTGCGCCGCAGGATGCAGCTCGTTTTCCAGGACCCGCTCAGCTCTTTCAGCCCGCGCATGACGATCGAGGAGATCCTCACCGAACCCATGACGGTGCACGGCATCGGCACCCCGAAGACCCGGGTGGCCAAATGCCGCGAGCTGCTCGACCTGGTGGGCCTCCCCTCCCACGCGCTCGAGCGCTACCCGCACCAGTTCTCCGGCGGTCAGGCGCAGCGCATCGGCATCGCCCGCGCACTCACCACCGACCCGGACCTGATCGTCTGCGACGAGGCCGTCTCGGCGCTGGACGTGTCCGTCCAGGCGCAGATCCTCAACCTGCTGCGTGAGGTGCAGCGCGAACTGGGTCTCAGCTACCTCTTCATCGCCCACGACCTCAACGTCGTCCGCTACATGTCCGACCGCATCAGCGTCATGTACCTCGGACAGGTCGTCGAATCCGGTCCGGCGGACACGTTGATGGACTCGGCGATGCACCCCTACTCGCAGGCACTCGTCGGGTCGGTGCCGTCGCTCGACCGGCGCGGCGAGCTGCGCACGCCGCTGGTCGGCGAGGTCCCCAGTCCCACGAGGCCGCCCACCGGCTGTCGATTCCATACGAGGTGTCCTCGACGGTTCGAACCGTGCGACCACGTCGATCCCGAGCTCCTGCAGATCGGGCGACGGTCGGCCGCGTGCCACCTCCTGACCTCCGAGGTGGGCGCATGATCACCTACACGGGCCGGCGACTCGGCTACGGCCTCCTGGTCCTGGCCCTGGTCACCACTTTCACCTTCCTGACACTGCGGCTGATCCCGGGCGACGTCGTCCGGGTCCAGCTGGCCGACGCCCCCGGGGTCACCGAAGCGCAGGTGGCCGAGCGGGCTGCCGAACTGGGGCTGGACCAGCCGGTCACCTCGCAGTTCGTCGAGTTCATGGCGGGGGCACTGCGGCTCGACTTCGGTACGTCGTTCGCCGACGGACGACCGGTCATCGAGCACATCGCGGAGCGGCTGCCCGCCACGCTCGAACTCGGGCTCCTCGCTCTCCTGCTCGGACTCCTCCTGGGCGTGCCGCTCGGCGTGATGGCCGCCCTGCGGCAGAACTCGCTCACCGACCAGCTCCTACGGGTGCTCGCCGTGGTGGGGATGTCGGTGCCGAACTTCTGGCTCGCGCTGCTGCTCATCACATACCTCGCGCAGTGGTTCGGATGGACGCCGCCGCTGGTCTACTCCAGTCCCGGGGAGGACCTCGGCCAGAACCTCACCCACATGGCCCTGCCGGCGTTCGCGCTCGCCGTGAACTCCATGGCCGGCATCGCGCGAATGCTGAGATCGTCGATGCTCGAGGTGCTCGGGTCCAACTTCGTGCGGACGGTGCGCGCACGTGGCGCCTCCGAGTGGAACGTCCTGTTCAAGCACGCCGGCCGCAACAGTCTGATCCCGGTCTTCTCCCTGCTCGGCCTTCAGGTGGGCGGGATCCTCGGCGGCACCGTGATCCTGGAATCGATCTTCTCCATCCCGGGCATGGGCTCGCTGATCTTCGACTCCGTCCAGGCCCGCGACTACCCCGTCGTCCTGGGCTGCGTGGTGGTCTACGGCGCCATCTTCATCCTCGTGAACCTGCTGGTCGACGTGCTGTACGCCGTCGTCGACCCGCGGATCCGGTACTGAGAGGAGCTCGGACATGTCCCTTCACCTGCCCAGGCTCGGCGGCACCACCGCGGTGACCGGCCAGCGTCGCGGGGTGCTCCGCTATCTCAGGGAGCAGCCCTTCGGCGCCGTCGCCGCCACGGTGATCGTCGTGTTCGTCGTGCTCGCTGCTCTGGCACCGCTGATCACGCCGTACAACCCCCTGGAGCAGAGTCGAGACGCCATCATGGTGCCGCCCGGGGCCGACCACCTCATGGGCACCGACGAGCTGGGTCGCGATGTCCTCAGCCGCACCCTCTACGGCGCCCGCACCTCGTTGCTGATCTCGGTGGCCACGCTTGCCCTGGGAGGACTGATCGGGAGTCTTCTCGGCATCGTCTCGGGATATTTCGGCGGCACGTGGGTCGACAGCGTCATCCAGCGCATCATGGACTCCCTGATGGCGGTCCCCTCCATCGTGCTCCTGTTGTTCGTCGCCTCGCTGCTCGGACCCAGCGTCCGCAACACCATCCTGGCGCTGGCACTCCTGGTCATCCCGGCCTTCAACCGCGTCGCCCGGGGAGAGATGCTCCGGATCCGCGAGGAGACGTACGTCGAGGCCGCCAAGGCGGTCGGCTGCAGCACGCCGCGCATCCTGCGGCGCTACGGGCTGCCGAACCTCATGGCGCCGCTGTTCGTCGTCACCAGCTTGCTGTTCGCCATCGTGCTGATAGCCGAGTCCGCTCTGAGCTTCCTCGGCATCGGCACGCCACCGCCGACGCCGTCGTGGGGGCGGATGCTCAGCGAGGCCTCGCGACAGCTGGAGATCGCGCCCTGGATGGCGCTGTTCCCCGGCCTCGCCCTGGCGGTCTCGGTGCTCGCATTCAACCTGCTCGGCGACGCGCTGCGCGACTTCTTCGACCCACGACAACGTCGCTGATCCGAACCCCGCCAACCGCGCCGTACCCGTCCCCCTTCGCGGCAAAGGAGCCACGATGTCTCGTCCACACAAAACCGCCGGCGCCCTGTTAGCCGTCGGCCTCCTCACCTCGGCCTGCTTCGGCAGCGGCTCCGGCGCGTCCGACGGCGAGGCCGGCCAGCTGGTGCGCAACGACGGGCCGCCCCAGTCCGGCGGCACCTTCCAGATCGCCGGGACCACCGACACGACCTCACTCGACTTCCAGAAGGAGGCCGCCTACGCGGTCCACACCTCGGTCGGCGCGGTGTACAGCCGACTGCTGGCCTTCCGGACCGGTGACGACGTCGAGTACGGCACGAACGAAGTGGAGGGGGACCTCGCCGAGGAGTGGGAGGTCAGCGACGACGCCAGGACCTGGACGATCACCCTGCGCGACGGCGTGAAGTGGCACGACAAGGAACCGGTCGGCGGGCGCGCCCTCACCTCCGACGACGTCATCTGCACGTTCGACCGGCTCAAGGAGATCCAGGGGCACGCGCTCAACCTCATCGCCGACGTCGAGTCGATCGAGAACCCGGACGAGCGCACCGTCGTCTTCAGGTTGGGCTCGCCGTACACCGCCTTCGACGAGACACTCGCGAACCCGTTCCTCGCCATCATCCCCTGCGAAGCCGCCGAGGGCGGCGTCGACCTCGCCACCGAGGCGATCGGAACGGGGCCGTTCATGCTCGAGAGCTGGAATCGGGACCAGGAGCGGGTCTACGTGAAGAACCCCGACTACTTCGTCGAGGGACAGCCCTACCTGGACGGCTACACGACGACGATCATGCCGGACGTTCAGGCCCAGATCGCTGCCCTGCGCAGCGGCAAGATCGACATGATGACGGCGCTGTCCACCGAGAAGCGCCAGGTCGACCAGCTGCTGAGTCAGGTCGAGGGGTTGCAGAAGAGCGAGGAAGAGGGCACGACGCAGACCCGGGTGTTCATGAACGCGCAGGAGGAGCCGTTCGACCAGCTCGAGGTGCGTCGCGCGGTGGCGCTGGCGATCGACAAGCAGGGCATGATCGACACGATCCGCTCCGGCGGCGCGGTCTCGGGACCGATCACCCCGTCGATGTTCGGCTCGATGCCGACCAAGGACGTCGAGGAGCTCCTCCCGTACGACCCCGAGGAAGCCCGGCGTCTGCTCGCCGAGGCCGGGTACCCCGATGGGTTCCAGGCCACGATGGTCGTCACCACCGGATACGGCGAGACCATCGTGCGCGAGGCCCAGTGGGTACAGGAGGACCTCGCCAAGGTCGGCATCGACGTCGAGTTGGACGTCCAGGATTACGCCACCTACGCGGGCGACACCTGGCCGAACGGCGAGTACCAGATCTCCTACGGGCTGCAGACTCCGATGCTCACGGCCGACGAGTACCTGTCCACCGAGTACCACTCCGACGGCAGCCGCAACTGGTCCTTTGTAGACGATCCGACGCTGGACGACTTGATCGAGAAGCAGCGAACGATCGCAGACGCCGACGAGCGCGAGCAGGCGCTGCAGGAGATAGACCGGTACGTGCTGGAGAACGTGGCGACACCGCTGCCCCTCTACGTCTTCAACGGCCAGACCCTGCTGTCACCTCGCGTCCGCGGATGGAACCCACATCCGGACTACTCGACGCGCGAGTACGAGAACATCTGGCTCAAGGACTGACGTGTGGGATATCGACACCTCGCCTCCAGCGCCGGGCGAGCCGCTGGAGGTGGCGCCCGGCGTGCACCTCGTGCTCGCGCCCAACGCCAACGCATGGACCTTCGAGGGGACCAACACCTGGATCCTCACGCGGGCCGGGGACGCCATCGTGGTCGACCCCGGTCCCGACGACCCGGCACACCTGGACGTCATCGACGCCGTGGTGAAGAGTGCGCGGGCCCGTGTTCGCGAGGTGGTGCTGACCCATCATCACGGCGACCACTCCCAGGCCGCGCGACCGCTTGCGGCACGCTGGAAAGCCCCGATCAATCCGCGTGTCCAGCGCGGGATCGTCGCGGAGGGAACCCGGTTCGACGTCGGGACCCTCGAGGCTCGGTCCATGAGGACGCCCGGTCACACGTCGGACGGCATCAGCCTCGTGCTGCCCACGGAACGGCTCGTGCTCACCGGCGACACGGTCATCGCGAGGGTCAACTCCTACATCGGCCACCCCGACGGCACGTTGAGCGACATGCTCGGCTCGATGCAGCGCCTGGCCCAGGTCGCCGACGACGACTGGACGTTCCTCCCCGGACACGGACCCGTGGTGCGTGAGCCCCGGCGGTACGTGGCCGACCGCACGAGCGACCGCATGCGCCGGGTTGAACAAGTCGCCGCGCACGCGCACCGGGGGTGGTCCTCCGCGGAGATCGCCCGCAACCTCCACCCGCGTCTCGACGAACGTCGTCTGCGCGCCGCACAGGCCTCGATCGAGGCGATTCTGCACTACCTCGATGTCCACACACCTGAACGCACCTGAGGAGAGCCCGACCATGCCAGCGCATGACACCACCACACGTGAGGACGACGCGCCACAACGATTCGTCCCACGTGCGACCCCGGAGACCCAGCCCTACTGGGACGGCGCCGCGGCCGGCGAGCTGCGCGTCACCTCCTGCCGTGCCTGTGACCGGCCGTTCTTCTACCCCCGCTCCTCGTGCCCGCGGTGCGGTTCGTCGGACATCACGTGGATCACCTGCTCGGGCCGCGCGACGCTCTACTCCTACGTCATCTCGGCCCGTCCGGCACCGGGGTTCGATGCGCCGACCGTCATCGCCGTGGTCGAGCTCGAGGAAGGCCCGCGCATGATGACCAACGTCGTCGGGGTCGAGCCCGAGCCGGAGAACCTGCCGCTCGACCTTGCCCTGCGGGTCACCTTCGAGCAACGCGGGGACATGGCCGTGCCGGTCTTCACTCCC
Source organism: Saccharomonospora sp. CUA-673 (assembly GCF_001942305.1). Classification (GTDB taxonomy): domain Bacteria; phylum Actinomycetota; class Actinomycetes; order Mycobacteriales; family Pseudonocardiaceae; genus Prauserella. The sequence goes on from NZ_MKKE01000055.1 coordinate 126,274, forward strand.
GACGCCGAACGAGGTGTGCGATGAGCGACGTCGTCATCATGGGCGCGGCCGAGACCGAGGAAATCGGCAAGCTGCCGCACATCTCCACACTGGAGCTGCACGTGCAGTCGGCGCGGCGTGCCCTCGCCGACGCCGGCCTCGATCTCGACCAGGTGGACGGCATCGCCTCGGTCAGCGCGGGCGGACCGGGACCCGTGGGTGTCTCGCACGCGCTCGGCATCACCCCGACCTACATCGACGGAACCTCGGTCGGCGGCTCCTCCTTCCTGTTCCACGTGCGCCACGCAGCCGCCGCGATCCAGGCCGGTCATGCGCAGGTCGTGCTCATCACGCACGGCGAGTCAGGACGTTCCCGCGTCGGGGCGTCGCCGTGGGCCAGGCCCAAGGACTCGATGCAGGCGCAGTTCGAGCTGCCGTACGGCGTGCTCGGACCTTCCACCACCTTCACCGTCCCCGCCCTGAGGTTCATGCGGGAGACCGGAACGACGCTCGAGCAGCTGGGGCAGGTCTCGGTAGCCCAGCGCCGATGGTCCTCGCGCAACTCGCGTGCCATGTTCCGGGAGGAGATCACGGTCGACGACGTGCTGGACGCCCGCGTCGTCGCCTGGCCGTTCACACTCCTCATGTGCTGCCTGGTCACCGACGGCGGCGGCGCTCTCGTGGTCACCTCACGCGCGTTCGCCGAGGCGCACGGCGCGGACAAACCTCTCGTCCAGGTGAGTGGCACGGGCGAGGCAGCCACGACGCCGTTGGTGTCCCAGATGGAGGACATGAGCCGCTGCCCGCAGTTCGAGCTTTCCAGCAGCGCCGCCTTCAAGGAGGCCGGCATGGGACCCGCGGACATCGACCACCTGATGATCTACGACGCCTTCGCCCACGTCCCCCTGTTCGGACTGGAGGACATGGGTTTCGTCGACCGCGGCGAGGCGGGTGCCTTCGTGGCGGACGGGCACACCTCGCCAGGGGGCTCGCTGCCCATGAACACCAACGGCGGCGGTCTCTCCTACACCCACACGGGCATGTACGGGATGTTCGCCATCCAGGAGTCCGTCCGACAGCTGCGCGGGGAGGCCGATGCCCAGGTCGACGACGTCGAGACGAGTCTCGTGCTGGGCAACGGCGGCATGTTCATGAGTGCCGCGACCCTCGTCCTGAGCCGCGGCTGACCCATCAGTTCCCAACCCAGGAGGTAGCGATGTCTGCATTGGACCGTCAGGTCGTCATCATCACCGGGGCCGGTCGTGGCCTCGGCCGCGCACATGCACTCCAGCTGGCCGAGCGCGGTGCGGCCGTGGTCGTCAACGATCTCGGAGCCTCGCTCGACGGCACCGGCTCGCAGGTGGAGCCGGCCGACGAGGTGGCCGAGGAGGTACGCCGTCGTGGGGGCCTGTCCCTGGTCAACGGCGACGACATCAGCGAGCCCGAAGGTGCCGCTCGGCTCCTCGAGGCCACCCTGGACGCGTTCGGCAAGGTCGACGTCCTGGTCAATAACGCCGGGATCCTACGGGACCGCATGCTCGTCAACATGTCCGTCGAGGAGTGGGACGCCGTGATCAAGGTGCACCTGCGGGGCACGTTCGCACCGACGAGCGCCGTCTCCCGGCACTGGCGCCAGCTCAGCAAGGACGGGCACGACGTGGACGGGCGGATCATCAACACCACCTCGTCGTCGGGGATCTACGGCAACGCCGGGCAGAGCAACTACGGAGCGGCCAAGGCCGGCATCGCGGCCATGACCATCATCGCGGCCCGGGAGTTGGCCCGCTACGGAGTCAAGGTCAACGCCATCGCGCCGGCTGCACACACGAGGATGACCGAGAACCTGCGTCCCGACCGGCCGGTGATCCCCGAGGGTGAGTTCGACCCCGGGGCGCCGGGGAACGTCTCCCCGCTCGTCGCCTGGCTCGCGAGCCCTGCGGCGAAGGACGTCACCGGGCGGGTGTTCAACATCCGTGGCGGGCACATCAGCGTGGCCGAGGGGTGGATCGCCGGCCCGGGCGTCGAGGAGACGCGTCGGTTCCGGGTGGAGGAACTGGACGACATCGTGCCCGACCTCCTCGACCGCGCCCGACCGCACGCGATGCCCAACGGCCGGGTTCCCGAGGAGGCATCGGCATGAGTCTCGATCACGACCTCATCGGCGTCCGCTCCGATCCGGTCGAGCGGTCCTGGGACAGCACGGACGCCATCCTCTATGCGTTGGGTGTGGGCGCCGGTCACGACAACCCGCTGGAGGACCTGGCCTACACCACCGAGCACGGCGCCCCGGGAGGCGAGGAGCAGAAGGTACTGCCGTCGTACGGCGTCATGCTGACGTGGGGCGTCCGGGGTCGACGACTCGGCGACTTCGACCCGGCGATGCTCGTGCACGCCGAACAGTCGGTGCAGCTACACCGCCCGCTGCCCACGTCGGGCACGGTCTCGATCACCTCGATGGTGACGAGCATCGAGGACAAGGGCAGTGGGGCACTGGTGCGCTCACAGGCGGAGGCGGTGCTGGCGGACTCGGGAGAGCCGCTGGTCACGGCCGGCTCGGGAGTCTTCGTCCGGGGCGAGGGCGGCTTCGGCGGCGAGCGGGGCGCGCCCTCCGGCGACATCGTGCCCGAGAGAACCCCCGAAGAGCGGGTGGAGACCGGATCATGGCCGGGCCAGGCACTCCTCTACCGCCTCAGCGGCGACCGCAACCCGCTGCACAGCGACCCGACCTTCGCGGCACGGGGCGGGTTCTCCCAACCGATCCTGCACGGACTGTGCACCTACGGAATCGCCTGTCGGGTGTTGGTCGGGGCCGTGGCCAAGGGCGACGGCGACGCGATGCGTTCGATGTCCGGCCGGTTCTCGGCCCCCGTGACACCCGGCGACGACCTGGCGGTCGAGATCTGGGACACCGACACAGGGCAGGTGGCGTTCAGGGTGCGGCGCGGTGACGGGACGGTGGTGATCGATCGCGGCCGAGCGACGTTTGCAGCGTGAGCTCCGCCCGTCAGCGGGGGCCCGGGTACAGCCGGCGAATCAGGACCACGGCGTGCTCGGCGACCCGTCGTGCCTGAGCGGCGGTGCGGCAGCCGGCGGTGATGCGGGCCGCGTCGCCGACGACGGACGTCAAGCTGGCGACGGAGAGCCGATCCTCGACGTTCTTGCCGAGGCCCAGGATCATGACGTTGCGCCGGACCCACTCCTGGCTTCGCTCGCGCCGCATGGTCTCGAACTCCGGCGGCGCGTCCCCGGAGTAGAAGATGGAGTAGAGGTGGCGCCGGCGCCACGTCGCGTCGAGGTAGGCCCGCGTGCCCGCCTCGAACTGCGCCAGCGGGTCCTCGACCCCGGAAGCCCGGACCTTGGCGACGGCATCGGCGGCGGCATGGGCGAGCTCGCCGACGTAGCTCTCCCACAGGGCGAGGTAGACCTCCGCCTTGCCGCCGAAGTGGTGGTAGACGCTCCCGACGCTGGACCCTGCGCGGGAGACGATCTCGGAAACCCCTGTCCGCGTGTACCCCTGCTCGATGAAGACCGCCGCCGCCGCGTCGAGGACCTGCTTGCGGGTCTCCTCCGTTTTGGCCCAGCGTCGTCCGGTGGTACCTGCCCGCGCCCCTGTGGCCACCGTTCGCCTCCTCGTAACTCGGTGTGACGTCGTCAAGGGTAGGCCCGAAGTGGGCCTTGACGTGAATGGGTCGAGACGTGATCCTGAAAACAATTCTAGAGTTGAGTTCTAGAAACTGGTTCAAAGGGAGAGGTCATGATCGACTTCGAGCTCAGCGAGGAGCAGCGGGCCGTCAAGGCCGCGGTGCGCCAGTTCATCACCAAGGAAGTCGCCCCGCTCGAGCCCACGGTTCTGCTCAACGAGCGCGAGGGCCGCCCCGGGATCGACCGCGAGACGCTACGCGACCTGCAGGCGAAAGCCCGCAAGTACGGGTACTGGGGCATCAACACCCCCGAGGAGTACGGCGGGATGGAGGCCGGCCCGGTCATGGCGGCGATCATCGCGGGGGAAGCCGGACGCACCTTCGTGCCGTTCCGCTTCGGTGGCTCGGCCGACAACATCCTCTACGCGGGCAACGAGGAGCAGAAGCAGGAGTACCTGGTCCCGACTATCGAGGGCGATCGTCGCAGCTGCTTCGCCATCACCGAACCCGGTGCCGGATCCGATGCTCGCAATATCCGCACCCGTGCCGTGCGCGACGGTGACGACTGGGTCATCAACGGCGAGAAGATCTTCATCACCAACGGCAACGAGGCCGACTTCGTCATGGTCTTCGCGGTGACGAACCCCGAGCTGGGCGCCAACGGCGGCGTCACGTGCTTCCTCGCGGATCGAGACATGGGCTGGGAGTCCACGCCCATCCCCACGATGGGCGAGTGGGGCCCGGCCTCGCTGAGCTTCCAGGACGTCCGGGTGCCGCACCGCAACATCCTCGGGGAGGAGGGGCGGGGCTTCGAGCTCGCGATGCAGTGGATCGGCCAGGGACGCTTCATGATCCCCGCCGGCGCGCTCGGTGCGGCCGAGCGGATGATCGAGATGGCCATCGAACACGCCAACAACCGCGAGTCCATGGGACACCCGATCGCGGAGTACCAGGCGATCCAGTGGCACATCGCTGACAGTGCCGTCGAGCTCGAGGCCGCCCGGTGGCTGACGCTCCGGGCGGCGTGGCAGGTGGAGCGCGGCGAGGATGCGCGCCACTCCTCCTCCATCGCCAAGCTCTACGGCACCACGATGGCCAACCGTGTCGTCGATCGCGTCCTGCAGATCCACGGCGGCATGGGATACACCAAGGAACTGCCGATCGAGCGCTGGTACCGCGAGTTGCGACTGCTGCGCATCTTCGAGGGGACCGACGAGATCCAACGCCGCACCATCGCCCGCAACCTCTTGCGTGGCCACGCGAAGGTGGGGGCGTCACTGTCGTGAACACTCAGCCGATCGACCCGATGGCATTCTTCCGACCGAAGTCCGTCGCGCTCGTGGGCGCAACCGACAAGTCGGGATGGTCCCTGTCAACCTTCAACAACCTGCAGGCCAACGGGTTCGAGGGCGACGTGTACCTCGTGAACCCGAGGGCCGAGACCGTGCACGGCACCCGGGCCTACCCGTCGCTGTCACACACTCCCCGCCCGGCCGACCTGGTCTATGTCATGACGCCGATCGGGGTCGTCCCCCAGGTCATCCGCGACGGGGCTGCCATGGGCATCCGCCACTACGTCGTGCTCACGGCCGGCTATGGCGAGGTCGGTGGTGAGGGGATCGTGCGGGAGGAGGAGCTACGGACGCTCGCGGCCGAGCTCGACGTCACGATCCTCGGCCCGAACGGCAACGGGTTCATCAACGCCGCGGACGCCGTCACGCCGTACGGGCTGCCCATCCCCCAGCCCCTGATCGCCGGCTCGGTCGGCGTCGTGCTGCAGAGTGGCGCCCTGGCCAGCAGCGTCCTGTCGTTCGCACAGTCGCGCAACATCGGCATCTCCTTGCTGGTGGCCATGGGCAACGAGACGGTGATGTCGGTGACCGACGTCGTGCGGGCCCTCGTCGAGGACCCGAAGACCAAGGCCATCGCGCTGTTCCTGGAGGCGGTGCGCCGACCCGAGGAGTTCGCGGCGGTGGCCCGCGCGGCACTGGACGCAGGCAAGCCGATCGTGGCGCTGAAGATCGGGCGCAGCGCCAAGGCGTCGCGCACGGCCCAGGCGCACACGGGAGCTCTCGTGGGCGACGACAAGACCGTCGGGGCCGCGTTCGAGCAGCTCGGCGTCATTCGCGTGGACTCGCTCGAGGACCTGATCATCACGTCCGGGCTGCTGGCGGAGACCGGTCCCTTCCGGGCCACCGCGTCGGCGTGGTCACGCCCTCCGGGGGTGCATCGGAGATCATCGCCGACCGCGCCGAGGACGAGGGTCTCGAGCTCGTGGAGCTCGCAGAGGAGACAACCAGTCGTCTCACCGAAGTGCTTCCGCCGTTCGCCACCCCGAACAACCCCCTGGATGTGACCGGCTACGTCCTGCTCGATCGCGAGCTCATGGGCAAGGCGCTGAGGGTCGTGGTCCAGGATCCGAACATCGACTTCGTCCTGGTGCTGCAGGATCTGCCCCGGCAGACGCCGGACATGCAGTTGGCCATCGACACCTTCCAGCGCAACGCGGCGATCATCCGCGAGTCACCGAAGTTGGTCGTCCCGGTCGGCAACGTGCTCACCGACGTCAACGAGACCGGACGCACCATCCAGGCCGAGTCCGGCTACCCGACCGTGGTCGGCGGCATCGAGCACGGCATGAACGCGATCGGACACGGGGTCCGCTGGTCTGAAACGCTGAGACGGCACCGGGAGAGCACGGCGCCTCCACGGCGGGTGGACCCCGTGATCCCCGACGGTCTTCCGCCACGCCGTGGCTCGTGGGCCGAAGCACAGGCCGCCTCGTTCCTGGCTGCCAACGGCGTGCCGATGGTTCCGGCCGAGTTGGTCACCTCGGCCGACGAGGCCGTCGATGCAGCTGGGGCCCTGGGCTATCCGGTGGTCCTCAAGGCCGCCGTCGAGGGGCTGGAGCACAAGAGCGACATCGGTGGCGTCGTGCTCGGAATCGCCGACGATGACGAACTTCGGGCGGCGGTCGACGAGGTTGGTGGTGCCATGACGAGCGCCGGGCACACCGGGACCCGACTACTGGTCCAGCCACACCGCCGCGGCGGGACCGAGCTGCTGGTCGGCGTCGTGCGGGACCCGGCCTGGGGCCTCACGCTGGCCGTCGCCCTCGGTGGTGTCTGGGTGGAGCTGCTCAACGAGAGCGCCCTACGCATCCTCCCTGTGGCGGAGGACGAGGTCCGTCGAGCCGTCGACTCGCTGCGGGGTCTGCAGGTACTGCGCGGCGCGCGGGGCGCCGAGTCCGTGGACCTCGACGAGCTTGCCCGAGTGATCGCCCGGATCGGCGCCCTGGCCCACGCACTCGGCGACGACCTCGTGGCCATGGAGGTGAACCCGTTGCAGGTCTCAGCCGAACGGATCGAGGCGTTGGACGCACTGATCACCTGGCGCGACTGAGAAATGACCTGCACCCACCTGGATCGCCAACACGGCGACGCGAGGTGCTGACACGGCCGGAAACAGAAACGGTCCGCGTCCTCTACGGACACGGACCACACATCTGTGGAGCTAAGGGGAATCGAACCCCTGACCTCCGCCTTGCAAAAGCGGCGCTCTACCAATTGAGCTATAGCCCCTGGGCCCGCGAGTGGCTCGCGGGCGCTGCTCAGTTCTGGTTGACGCTCGCGCTCGCCGGCGCGCTGCCGTTGAGGTACACGCCGTTGACGTGATTGTCGCTCGGCGCGGTCGCCTCACGCCAGAGGTCGGCCTCGGCCTTGGCGTCCTTGTTCCGCTTGATCACGAAGAACACGCCACCTGCGATCACAGCCAACGCCAACAGCTTCTTCACGGTCGTAGCCCTCCCTCTGGCACGAACTGACCCGGCCACTCGATCGTACTGCACTCGACCTCGCCCAGTTTATCTGGTGCACGTCCAGGGCAGCCGATGCGCGGACCAGGCGTGACACGACGCGTAGGAGGCTCGGATGACGGACAGGGACGAGAAACAGGAAGGCCTCAAGGGCGCGGTCGAAGACGCCAAGGGCCGCGTGAAGGAAGCAGCCGGCTCCATGCTCGGCCGGGACGACATGGAGCGCGAAGGCGCCGAGCAGCAGGAGAAGGGCCAGGCGCAGCGCGAGGTCGCCGAGAAGGAGAACGAGGCCAAGGAGGCCGAGCGCAAGGCCGGCCGCCACGAGGCCAACGAGCGTCATCGGCAGTAGCGACCCACCTCTCCTGCGAAGCGGGGTTGGTTCCACGTGGAACCAACCCCGCTTCTCTGCAGGTCGATAGGCATTTCGGTGCCGCGGACTTGCGTCGGGATATTCCGGATGTCTAGTGTCCAGGTTGTGCGGATGAACGAGGGCGTCGAGTGGGCGACCCACACGTGCCTCAACCTGGCCTGGCTCGGAGCCGAGCGTGCGGTGCCGGCCGCCCGCCTCGCTGCGTTCTACGAACTGCCCGCCGCCTACCTCAACAAGCAACTCCAGGCGTTGACCAGGGCGAACATCCTCACGTCCGTGTCCGGGCCGCGCGGCGGGTTCCGGCTGGCGAAGGCGCCGGAGCAGGTCACGCTGATGGACGTCGTCACGGCCATCGACGGCCCCGACCCCGCGTTCCGCTGCACCGAGATCCGTCAACGTGGCGGGTCCGGGGAGGCAGCCGGACCCACCTCCGCGCCCGCGGCGCCGTGCGCGATCGACGCGGCGATGCGCAAGGCCGAGCTCGCGTGGCGGCGCGAACTGGCCGCGCAGACCCTCGCCGACGTCATCGCCACGGTCGAGTCCAGCAATCCCGGCGTGCCCGACAAGGTGCGGCGCTGGTTCGACGACACCCGCTGAAGCATCCACGTGGGGCAACCGGTGCTCCACGTGGCGATTAATTCTGGATATTCAACATCCACAAATGGAGGAATCATGCAGGGACGGATCACCGAACTCCCCACCCGCGCCCGCGACGGCTACGCCGCCATGGTCGCGCTCGAGGGGTTCATCGCCGGCACGCCCATCCCCGCCGGGCTGCGCCACCTGATCAAACTGCGGGTCAGCCAGATCAACGGATGCGCGTTCTGCGTCGACATGCACGCCCGCGAGGCGCGCGCCGACGGCGAGAGCAACGAGCGCATCGACGGCGTCGCCGCGTTCCGTGAGATGCCGTACTTCGACGACGCCGAACGCGCCGCATTGGCCTTGGCCGAGGCGGCGACGCGGCTCGCCGACAACCCGCACGGCGTCGACGACCAGGTGTGGGACGAGGCCCGGCGGCACTACGACGAGGACCAGCTCGCGGCGTTGACCATGACGATCGCCGCCATCAACGCCTGGAACCGCATCAGCGTCACCAACCGCACCGTCCCGGGAAGCTTCCGCCGCTAGGAAGCCACCCCGCTTCAGTCGTCGGTGCCGCCGTCGAGCCAGATGCAGGGCGAGGATGCGCCGAGGGAGAGGTCGCCCTCGACGCTTTCGGCGATCGACATGCGGAACCCGTCGTCGGGGTGCTGCACGGACAGGAAGCGGTCCTCGGAGGAACGCCGGTCGGCGAGCACCGTGAATCCGGCTTCGGACCAGTGCGCCGACAGGGCGTCGACGACCTCGCCGTTGCGTTCGGCGGGGACGTCGTCGAGCCAGTACGTCTTGCCGACCTCGTAGCGGCCGGCCGGGCCCTTGTCGTTCGGCCGGTCGCATTCCATGGCGTCGTCGCGTTTCAACGTAGGCGTCACGGACACGTCGGACGGCAGCGCTGCGATCGCGCGGTCGATGTGTTCCTGCGCGCGTGTCCGGGCCTGTTCGTGCGTCAACGTCCGCATGGTCTCCACGTTCCCCTCTGGTCGCCGGTTCAATCCCGCGCGTTCTCGTCGTCCGGCATGGCCTCGGGTTCGCGGCCGAGCGCGATGCGCGCCATGTTCCGCAGCGACGCGGAATCGATGTTCCAGTACTCGGCGTGAGCGTGGTCGACAGTCCACCCGTGTACCACCCACCGTCGCTGCCCGGGTCGGACTCGAACTCGACGGCGCCGAACTCGTCGTCGATCGGTTGCCTGCCGTGGATGAAGTTCGGGGTCGCGCGGATGACGTCGTTCCCGGCGGTCGTGGCGTACACGTCGGCGCCGTCCGGCAGTTGCAGCTCGGACACGTCGTCGACGCCCACGCCGGGGCTGCCCACAAACACGAGCGCGTCGACGTCGAGCAGTGCGTCGCGTGCGGCGTAACCGGCCACAGTGGACCCGTAGCTGTGCCCGATGACCGTGTTGTACGAACGGTCCTCATTGGTCGCCCGAAGTCCGTGCTGGAAGTCGCGCAGCACCGTCGCGGCGTCGGCGGCCGACGAGTCGCCCGCGGCGGCAAGCAGGTGGTCGGGTGCGTCGTAGCCGATCCACGTGATGACGGAAACCGTGCTGCGGCGGGAAAGTTGGCGCACGCGGTCGAACACGGCGTCGGTTCGGTCGAGCTCGGCGCTCATGGTCGCCAGGCTGGATCCGCTACCGGGAACGTTGGTGACGACGTAGTCCGCGGTGTCCGGGTTGCCGATCGCGACGACCCCCACACCGTCGTCGTCCGGCAGGAAGTCGATCAGGTACGCCTCGGGCCGGTCGGGCCCGCGGTCCTCGTCGAGCCTGCGGCGCACGGCGACCATCCCGGGCAGGATGCGGTCGATGCGCGCACGTTCGCCGTCGCCCTCGTCGAGCTCGCCGCGCAGGGCGATCAACTCGGCGCGCTGCTCGGCGAACCGCACTCGGTTGGCGCGATCCCGCGCCGCCACGGGGATCCCGTCGAGCCGGCCGACGACGTCACCGTGCCGCGTCACCGTGGTGTCGCGCTGCGCGTCGGACAACCCGTCCCACCACGCCTTGACCTCCGACGGCGTGGAGCCGTCCGGCGGGAACGCGACATCTCCGCCGGCGCTGTTCGTGCCGGCGCCGGCATCGGTGTTGGTGTCGGTGTCGGTGTCGGTGTTGCCCGCGGTCTCGGTACCCATCTCGCCCTCACCCAGCCTCACCTCGACGGGTTCGGACCACAGGGTAACGACGCCCACCCCACCGGGAACCGCCTTTCGGTGAAGTTCACGAAGACGCCGCCGGCGTACGCGGATCGCCAACACGGCGACGTGGGTTGCTGACACGGCGACGGGGGTTAGCGTCGGGTGGTGGAGTTGGGGTTGGACGAGATCCGGGCGGTTGCCGCGTTCGCGGCCGACTGCGCGCGGCCCGCGTTGCCGATCTTCGAACGTGCGTGTCCCGGCGACGATCGTCCTCGGCGCGCCATCGACGTCACAGAGCAGTTCGCCGACGGTGGGCCTCGCACCAAGGAGATCCGGGACGTCGCGTGGGAAGCCTGGCGTGCCTACCAGGAGGCACGTGACGCCGGGATGGCAGCGGCGGCCGAGCACGTCCGCGCATCTCGAGCGCGTTCGGACTCTGGCGAGGCCGGTGGTCGTCGACGTCCTCCGCCGATACCCGGCCGCACCGGCCGGTGGCTCGCGGCCTGGCGAACTGATCCGCCACCTCGACACGGCCCTGCGCAACCCGCCCCACTGACCCCGCCCGAGCGCAGATCTCGGCGCGGGACGTACGCGGATTGCCAACACGACGACGCGAGCTGCTGACACAGCGACGCAGGATGCTGACACGCCCGCGCAGATTGCTGACACGGCGACGTGGGGTGCTGACACGGTGGGGGTGGGAAAGCAAAAGTGCCCTCCGCGTTGCGGAGGGCACCTTCTCGGTGGGCCCAGGAGGACTTGAACCTCCGACCTCATCGTTATCAGCGATGCGCTCTAACCACCTGAGCTATGGGCCCGTGCAGCGGTAGAAACTCTACCCCACCGCTGCTAAGGGAGTTACACCGGGTCACTCGCGCTCGGAGAGCGTCATCTCCAGGCCACCGGCGAGGTCGGCGGACACGTTGTAGATGAACGCACTCACCGTGGTCAGCGCCGAGATCAACACGATGTTGATCGCGCCGACGATCGCGGCGATGCCGAAGACCCGGGGTGCGGTGATGAACGGGTCGCCCGCACCCTCGGTCAGTTCACCCTGCACGAGGGAGGTGTAGGTGCCGTTGATCTGGTCCCACACGCCCATGCCCTCGAGCACCGTGTACAGCACGCCGACCGCGACCAGCCAGATGAAGAACAGCGCCACGCCCAGCACGAGCGAGAGCTTCAGCACCGACCACGGGTCGAACCGCTTGATCTGCAGGCTCGCCCGCCGCGGACCACGACCCGGCCTGCGCAGCGCACTCACCGGCGTCGACCGCTTGCCGCCACCGGACTCGGCCGAACCGCCGCCGCCCTGCGCGGCGCCGACGCCGGCCGGCGCCGCCATCTGCTCGGTCTCCGGGTCGTGCTGCGCTCGGCCGCCGAAGAGTCGCCCGGCGGCCGAGCCGGTCACGACCTGCGTGTCCGCGCCGCTACCCGCGTACTCCTGCCCGCCGAACGCACCGGCGCCCGCACCGTTGCCGGCCGAGCCCGACCCCGAACCGGCGCCCGCCGAACCGGCCGACGCCGACCCGGAGGCGGCACCGGCGGACGCGCCGCCCGCCGAGTACTGCTGGTACGACGTCTCGTCGGCGGGCAACTGCCCCGCCGACCAACGTTGTCCGAAATCGTCGTCACCGTCGGAGTCCGACACGGCGTCGGCGTCCTTCGCGACGCGCTGCCACGGCGGGGCGACGTCCTCGTCGGCCCCCGCGCCGGCCCCAGCAGAGCCCTTCGCGCCGCGCTGTTCGTTCTCGGGTGGTGTCACAACCGGTCAGTCCCTCGTCCACATCCGCGCCGTCGGTGTCGCAGCGGTGCCGTACTTATTCCTGTCCGTTCTGCGAGGATTCGTCGCTCGCGGACTCCGTATCCGTCGAGCCTGCCTCATCCGGTGTTACACCACCATCAGAAGCGGCCGCATCCTCGCCACCCTCACCCTCGTCGTCGCCGTCGGGGACGTCGGACGGCTTGTCGGCGTTGCGCGCGACCGTCAACAACGTGGTCCCGTCGTCGAGGTTCATCAGGCGCACGCCCTTGGTCTGCCGGCCGGCCTTGCGGACGTCGTCGGCGGGCGTGCGGATGACCCCGCCGCTCGAGGTGATGGCGTACAGCTCGTCGTCGGCCTCGACCACGAGCGCACCCACCAGCCTGCCACGTTTGCGGTCCTGCTGAATGGTGAGCACGCCCTTGCCGCCGCGGCCCTGCACCGGGTAGTCCTCGATGGCCGTCCGCTTGGCGTATCCGCCGTCGGTGGCCACCAGCAGGAACGTGTCCGGCTTGACGACGCTGATCTTGAGCAGCTCGTCACCCTCGTTGAACCGCATGCCGAGCACGCCGGACGTGGCGCGGCCCATCGGGCGCAGCGTCTCGTCGTTGGCGTGGAAGCGGATGGACTGGCCCTCCGCGGACACGAGCAGCAGGTCGTCGTCGGCCGAGGCCAGCACCGCGCCCACGAGCTCGTCGCCCTCGCGCAGGTTGACCGCGATCAGACCACCGGAGCGCGCCGAGTCGAAGTCGGTCAGCTTCGACTTCTTGACCAGGCCGTTCCGCGTCGCCAGCACGAGGTAGTCGGCCGCCTCGTAGTCCGGGATGTGGATGACGCCCGCGATCTCCTCGTCCGGCTGGAACGCCAGCAGGTTCGCCACGTGCTGACCACGCGCGTTGCGGCTCGCCTCGGGCAGGTCGTAGGCCTTCGTCCGGTACACCCGGCCCTTGTTCGTGAAGAACAGCAGCCAGTGGTGCGTCGAGCAGACGAAGAAGTGCTGCACGATGTCGTCCTGCTTGAGCGTCGCGCCCTGCACGCCCTTGCCGCCGCGCTTCTGCGAGCGGTACAGGTCGGTCTTGGTGCGCTTCGCGTACCCGGTGCGGGTGATGGTGACGACCACGTCCTCCTCGGCGATGAGGTCCTCGATGGACACGTCACCGTCGTAGGGGATGATCTTCGTGCGGCGCTCGTCGCCCCACTTGTCGACGATCTCGGTGAGCTCGTCCTTCACGATCTGCCGCTGGCGTTCGGGCCGCGCCAGGATGTCCTCGAGGTCGGCGATCTTGGCCTCGATCTCGGCCAACTCGTCGATGATCTTCTGCCGCTCCAGGGCCGCGAGCCGCCGCAGCTGCATGTCGAGGATCGCGGTGGCCTGGATCTCGTCGATGTCGAGCAGCTCGATCAGACCGGTGCGCGCCTCGTCGACCGTCGGCGACCGGCGGATCAACGCGATCACCGCGTCCAGCTGGTCGAGCGCCTTGACCAGACCGCGCAGGATGTGGGCGCGCTCCTCGGCCTTGCGCAGCCGGTAGCGGGTGCGCCGGACGATGACGTCGATCTGGTGGTTCGTGTAGTGCCGGATCAGCTGGTCGAGCCGCAGCGTGCGGGGCACGCCGTCCACCAGCGCCAACATGTTGACGCCGAAGTTGTACTGCAGCTGGGTGTGCTTGTAGAGGTTGTTCAGCACGACCTTCGCGACCGCGTCCCGCTTGAGCGTGATCACGATGCGCATACCGCTGCGGCTGTTGCTCTCGTCGGCGATGTCGGCGATGCCGGTGAGCTTGCCGTCGCGCACGAGCGTCGCGATGTTCTCGACGAGGTTGTCCGGGTTGACCTGGTACGGCAGCTCGGTGCACACCAGCGTCGTGCGGCCCTTGGCGTCCTCCTCGACCTCCACGACGGCGCGCATGCGGATCGAGCCGCGGCCCGTGCGGTAGGCGTCCGAGATGCCCTGCGTGCCGAGCACCAGACCGCGCGTCGGGAAGTCCGGGCCCTTGATGCGCTGCATCAGGGCGGCCAGCGTCTCGTCGTCGTCGGCGTCGGGGTTGTCCAGCGCCCAGACGACGCCGTCGGCGACCTCGCGCAGGTTGTGCGGCGGGATGTTCGTCGCCATGCCCACCGCGATGCCCGAACCACCGTTGACCAGCAGGTTCGGGATCCGGCTCGGCAGGACCTCCGGCTCCTGCGTGCGGCCGTCGTAGTTGTCGGCGAAGTCGACGGTCTCTTCCTCGATGTCCCGCAGCATCTCCATGGCGAGCGGGTCGAGGCGGGCTTCGGTGTACCGCATGGCGGCGGCGGGGTCGTTGCCCGGCGAGCCGAAGTTGCCCTGGCCGTCGATGAGCGGGTACCGCATCGACCACGACTGCGCCAGCCGCACGAGGGCGTCGTAGATCGCCGAGTCGCCGTGCGGGTGGTAGTTGCCCATCACGTCGCCGACGACGCGCGAGCACTTGTTGTACCCGCGGTCGGGGCGGAAGCCCGAGTCGAACATCGAGTACAGCACGCGCCGGTGCACGGGCTTGAGACCGTCGCGCACGTCGGGCAGCGCGCGCGAGACGATCACGCTCATGGCGTAGTTGATGTACGAGTTCTGCATCTCCTGCTGGAGATCGACCGGCTCGACACGCCCTTGCTGACCGTCGGGGGGCAGGGTTTCAGTCACGGGTGGTTGTTCCTTTCACGCCTCATACCGGATGCTCGTCGTCGCGTCGGCGGACTCCTCGGTCCACTTCGGACTCAGATGTCGAGCATCCCGGCGGCCTTGGCGTTGCGGGTGATGAACGAACGCCTCGCATCGACGTCCTCGCCCATCAGGACCGAGAACAGTTCGTCCGCCGTCGCGGCGTCGTCGAGGGTGACCTGCAGCAGCACGCGGTTCTCCGGGTCCATGGTGGTGTCCCACAGCTCGTCGGAGTTCATCTCGCCGAGACCCTTGTACCGCTGGATGCCGTCTTCCTTGGGCAGCTTCTTGCCCGCCGCGCCGCCGCCTCGAGCAGCCCGTCGCGTTCGCGGTCCGAGTAGGCGTACTGCGCCTCGGCCCGCGGCCACTTGATCTTGTACAGCGGCGGCTGCGCCAGGTAGACGTAGCCGTGCTCGATCAGCGGGCGCATGAACCGGAACAACAGCGTCAGCAGGAGGGTGCGGATGTGCTGGCCGTCGACGTCGGCGTCGGCCATCAGCACGATCTTGTGGTACCGCAGCTTCGAGACGTCGAACTCGTCGTGGATGCCGGTGCCCAGCGCCGTGATCAGCGACTGGACCTCGACGTTCTTCAGGACGCGGTCGATCCGGGCCTTCTCGACGTTGATGATCTTGCCGCGGATCGGAAGGATCGCCTGGAACATCGAGTCGCGGCCCTCCTTGGCCGAACCGCCGGCCGAGTCGCCCTCCACGATGTAGACTCGCACTGCTCGGGGTCGGTGGAGCGGCAGTCCTTGAGCTTGCCGGGCAGACCGCCGATGTCCATCGCGCCCTTACGGCGCACCAGGTCACGCGCCTTGCGCGCGGCGTCGCGGGCCTGCGCGCTCGAGATGGCCTTGTTGATGATCGTCTTGGCCTCGGTGGGGTTGCGCTCGAACCAGTCCGACAGCCACTCGTTGGCGTTGGTCTGCACGAACGACTTCGCCTCGCTGTTGCCCAGCTTCGTCTTCGTCTGACCCTCGAACTGCGGCTCGGCCAGCTTGATCGAGATGATCGCCGTCAGACCCTCGCGGACGTCGTCGCCGGTGAGGTTGGCGTCCTTCTCCTTGAGCAGCTTCTTCTCACGCGCGTAGGCGTTGACCACACGGGTCAGCGCGGCGCGGAAACCCTCCTCGTGGGTGCCGCCCTCGTGCGTGTTGATCGTGTTGGCGAACGTGTAGACCGAAGGCGTGAAGCGTTGTTCCACTGCATCGCGACCTCGACCTCGAGGCCCTCGCCGGCGGCCTCGAAGCTGATGATGCTCGGGTGGATCGGGTCCTTCGTGTTGTTGATGTGCTTGACGAAGTCCTCGAGCCCACCCGGGTAGTGGTAGACGCGCTCCTTGACCTGGGCGCGTTCGCCCGCGGCGTCCTCGCCGTTCTCCTCCGGCACGCGCTCGTCGCGCAGGACGATCGTGAGGCCCTTGTTCAGGAACGCCATCTCCTGCAGCCGGCGCGCGACCGTCTCGGCGTTGTACTCGGTGGTCTCGAACACGTCCGGATCGGCCCAGAACGTCACCGACGTACCGCTGCCGTCGGCGGGGCCTGCGTCGATCAGCTCGCCCGGCTCGGAACGTTCGTAGTGCTGCGTCCAGCGGCGGCCGTCCCGGTGGATGTCGACGTCGAGCTGCGTCGACAGCGCGTTCACCACGGACACGCCGACACCGTGCAGGCCACCGGAGACGGCGTAGGAGTCGCTGTCGAACTTGCCGCCCGCGTGCAGCACCGTCAGCACGACCTCGACCGTGGGGCGCTGCTCCTTGGGGTGCAGGTCGACCGGGATGCCGCGGCCGTCGTCGACGACGCGGACGCCGCCGTCGGCCATGAGCGTGACCTCGACCTTGGACGCGTACCCGGCCATCGCCTCGTCGACCGAGTTGTCGACGACCTCCTGGATCAGGTGGTGCAGGCCGCGCTCACCCGTGGACCCGATGTACATGCCGGGGCGCTTGCGCACGGCCTCCAGACCTTCGAGGACCGTAATGGAGGACGCACCGTATTCGTTCTCGTTCTCTGCCACCGGCCTGACTTCTCCTCACCATCGTCACACGCGCACGCGCGCGGGACACTCGAGTGCCACCGGTCCTAGTTTACTTGCCCACTCTCGCTCACATGCATCAAGGACACGTCTATTTTCGTCCGAGAGCGACGATCTCAACCGGCAGCGAGTCCCGGGGCTCACCCCGGTAGCGACACGCCGCATTGAAGAAATCGGACGCTTACGACTCGCCGGGTGTCAGCCGTACGTGTCACGTGGTCCCCTGCCGGGGACATGCCGAGGGCCCTTTCGCCAGCTCGCGCCGCCGGCCCCTGGATGCGCATGCGTTTCACGACCCCGTGCCCCACGCCGGCCGCAATCCTCGCCAGCAACTGACGCTGCAGCAACCGGAGCTGCGTGGCCCACGCGGTCGACGACGCCCTGACCACGAGTTCTCCGTCGGTGAGGCTCACCGGCTGGGCATGTTCGGCGACGTCTTCACCCACGAGGGTGGCCCAGCGGCCGAAGACATGGCCGTCCGCGAGCCGCTCGTTCCACCCCATCTGCGTCGCCATCCGCGAGGCGATCCGGCCGAGACTCTGCGGGTCGCGTTCGTCGGCACCCGCCGACGACCAGCGTCGACGGCGCGGGTTCTGCGCCGACTGCTTGGCCGGCCGGTCGCTGAGCTTACGCCGGCCCGGTTCGTGTCCGCGGCCCTTCGCCCGCTCCTGGGCGGCCTTCAACGCGGCATGGGCCAGGTCGCGGCCGCTCGACGGCTCGTCCTGCTGGGGTGCTGTTTGCTGAGGTGCGGTCTGCTGCTGGCCCGCCTGTGCACGGGACGGCGCGTTGTCCCCAGTCCCGGACGAGGACCCCGCCGTGGGGGCTGCTCCATCCGATGAGGTACGTTCACTCTCCGTCTTCCGCTCGGGCAACTCGCCGCGGAACGCCCCCACTTGGGGTGGATTGACCTGACGATCCTGCTCTGCAGTTACCCAGTGCGATAACAAATCCAGGGTGTTATCCACACTGTCCACAGAGTTATCCCCAGTTTGGCGACGTTTAGCTGTGCTTGCGGTCACGCCGCGTCGCTGATTCTTCCGATTGCCGCCGCGGTCAGACACGTGTTACCTCCCCCTCCGCGACCGCATAGCGGACGCCGGCCAGCTCAGCGGGCACATCCTCATCCACAGCCGCCGTCACGAGCACCTGTTCGGCACCCAGCGCGACCTCGGCGAGCCGCGCGCGTCTGCGCTTGTCCAACTCGGCGAACACGTCGTCGAGCATCAGCACCGGCTCACCCCCTGTGTCCCCGCGAAGCAGCTCGTACGAGCCGAGCCGCAACGCCAACGCGAACGACCACGACTCACCGTGACTCGCGTAGCCCTTCGCCGGGGCGTCCCCCAACACCAGGTCCAGCTCGTCACGATGCGGTCCGACCAGGCTTACCCCACGTTCCAGCTCCGCCGCGCGCGACTCGCCGAGCGCGGTCCGCAACACCTCCGCCAACCGCTCCGGATCGGCCCGCTCACCAGCGGGATCGCCGTACCCCTCCGGTAACGCCTCACCCAAGCTCGAGCGGTATGTCACCTGCGCCGGCCGCGAATCCGGCGCCACCCCCTGGTACGCCTCGGACGTGTGCGGAGCCAGGTCGGCCACCAGGTTCAGCCGCGCCGCCAGCAACTGCGCACCCGCCGTGGCCAGGTGGTCGTCCCACACGTCGAGCGTCGAGGCCGCGTACGGATCGTCACCCCGCTTCTTACCCGCCGACTTGAGCAACGCGTTGCGCTGTTTCAGCACCTTGTCGTAGTCCGAGCGCACCCCCGCGTACCGCGGCGCGCGCTGCACCAGCAGGTCGTCGAGGAACTTGCGGCGCTCACCGGGATCGCCGCGCACGAGCGCCAGGTCCTCCGGGGAGAACAGCACCGTACGCAGCACCCCGAGGATGTCGCGCGGCCTGCCGACCGCACCGCGGTTCACCCGCGCCCGGTTCGCGCGCCCGGCCGCGATCTCGAGTTCGACGGTCAGCTCGCGGTCCTCGTTGACCACCGCCGTGCGCACCAACGCCCGCTCACACCCGTGCCGCACCAGCGGCGCGTCGGTCGCGACGCGATGCGATGCGAGCGTGGCCAGGTACCCGATCGCCTCGAGGAGGTTCGTCTTGCCACGGCCGTTCTGCCCGACCAGCACGGTCGGGCCCGGTTCCAGTGGCAGGTCGACGTGGGTCCACGAACGGAAATCGGTCACCTGCAGGTGACGGACGTACACGGCCGGTCCGCTGCCCCTACTTGACGACGCTCTTGACGCTGTGGCCGCCGAACTGGTTGCGCAGCGCAGCCACGGCACGCATCGCCGACGAGTCGTCCTGCCGAGAGGCGAACCGCGCGAACAGCGCCGCCGAGATCACCGGGGCCGGCACCGAGTTGTTGATCGCCTCCTCGAGGGTCCACCGGCCCTCGCCGGAGTCCTCGACGTACCCCTCGAGCTCCGACAGCTCCGGATCCTCGTCGAGCGCGCGGATCAGCAGGTCGAGCAGCCACGACCGGACCACCGTGCCGCGCTGCCACGCCTTGATCGTCGCCGGCACGTCCTTGACGACGTCGGAGGCCTCGAGCAGCTCGAAACCCTCGGCGTAGGCCTGCATCAGGCCGTACTCGATGCCGTTGTGCACCATCTTCGCGTAGTGCCCCGCGCCGACACCGCCTGCGTGGGCGAAGCCCTCCTCGCGCGGCCCCTCCGGACGCAGCGCGTCGAAGATCGGCATCGCGCGTTCGACGTCGGCCTCCGAGCCACCGGCCATCAGGCCGTAGCCGTTCGCCTTGCCCCACACACCGCCGGACACGCCGACGTCCAGGTAGCCGACGCCGTGCTCGGCCAGCACCGCCGCGTTGTGGGAGTCGTCGGTGAAGCGGGAGTTGCCGCCGTCGATGACGAGGTCGCCGTCCGACAGCAGACCGCCGAGCTCGGCGACCGTCGACCGCGTCGCCTCGCCCGCCGGCACCATGACCCACACGATGCGCGGGGCTTCGAGCGACGAGACGAGCTCGGCCAGCGAGCCGACGTCGCTGACCTCGGCGTCGCGGTCGTAACCGACCACGTCGTGCCCGGCGGCGCGCAGCCGCTCACGCATGTTGAAACCCATCTTGCCGAGGCCGACGAGTCCGAGCTGCACCATCGAAATGCTTCCCTTGGTTCTTGGAGACGAATGTGGGTGGTGGCCCACTCAGCCGGGCAGTCGCACCGGCATGAGCAGATAGAGGTAGCCCGGGACGACGTCGCCGTTCTCGTCGGCCGGCTTGATCAGCGCGGGACGGTTCGGCGTGGTGAACGTCAGCTCCGCGCGGTCGGCGTGCAGCGCCGCGAGACCGTCCGCGAGGTAACCCGGGTTGAAGGCGATGACCACCGGCTCGCCCTCGAAGTCGACGGGCAGTTCCTCCTCGGCACTGCCCTCGTCGTCGCCGCCCGCGGACAGCCGCAGCGATCCGTCGGCGAACTCCAGCCGCACCTGCGTGCCGCGCTCGGCGACCAGCGACACACGTTTGATCGCCTCGGCCAACGTGGCGACGTCGAGCACCGCGCGGCAGCTGTGCTCGCTCGGCAGCAGCTGGCGGTACGGCGGGAACTCGGCGTCGAGCAGGCGCGTCGTCGTGTACTTGCCCGAGCCGGTGAGACCGAGCAGGCCGTCGCCGCTGGCGAGGCCCACCTGGATCGTCGACCCGCTCGTGCCCAGCGACTTCGCCGCGTCGGCCAGCGTGCGCGCCGGCACCAGCACCGAGGCCTCGCCGATCTCGGCGGCCGGAGCCCAGTTGAACTCCTTCATCGCCAACCGGAACCGGTCGGTGGCCACGAGGGTCAGGTTCTCGCCCGAGATCTCGACGCGCATGCCGGTGAGCATCGGCAACGTGTCGTCCTTGCCCGCCGCGACCGCGACCTGCGACACGGCCTGCGCGAACGCCTCCCCGGCCACCTCTCCGGCCAGGTCCGGCTGCGCAGGCAGCTGCGGATAGTCCTCCACCGGCATCGTCGG
The DNA here is from genome assembly GCF_001942305.1 of Saccharomonospora sp. CUA-673. Lineage (GTDB taxonomy): Bacteria > Actinomycetota > Actinomycetes > Mycobacteriales > Pseudonocardiaceae > Prauserella. The sequence goes on from NZ_MKKE01000055.1 coordinate 147,253, forward strand.
CAGGGAGAACCGGGCACTGCCGCACGTGATCGACGCGCGAGCACCGTCGACGGCGATCTCCACCGGCTGCGCGGGCAACGCCTTGGTGATGTCGGCCAGGAGCCGACCGGACACCAGGGTGCGGCCGCCGTCCGCGATCGTCGCCGGCACGCCGACGGTCGCCGAGACCTCGTAGTCGAACCCGGAGACGGTCAGCGCGTCGGACCCACCGTCCCCACCTGCGTCGAGCAGGACTCCGCCCAGCACCGGGACCGGAGGCCTCGACGGGAGGCTGCGTGCCACCCAGGCGACGGCGTCAGCGAGCCCATCACGCTCGACGCGGATCTTCATGGCGCCCATCCTTTCGACGGCCCGAGCCGCCGTAGCTCGAAAGACGACAACGCCCGGCCTCGGAATCCCGCCCCGTCCTCGGGGTGCGACACCTGGCCGGCTGACTGGCGGCCCGCCAACGTACCGCGTACCGGGACGACGACGCATCGACATGGAGTCCAGGCCCGCGGTCCGAGCGGACCGGATGTGTGGGTCTCCACGGTAGAGCCTGCGAGGTCGGTCCGTCATATCGGCCCGGGGCCGTCGAGAGCCGCCCGAGCGCCTTCGTCCCCAGCTTCGCCTCCACCCTCTTTTTCTTTTGTTCTTCTAAGAGAGATCTTTTGTCCAGTCGTAGTAGTAAGCGTTGTGAGTTGTGTGGACACGGCCCGTCGTCGCAGGTCGCCAGGCGCGGCGGCGTGTGGAGGACAGGGGCGGTCAACCGGTGGACGAATCGGGGGTGGTTGTGGGCGGATTCGGCCGTCCTCAACCCACCCCCAGTTGTCCCCACAGTTGTCCCCAGTTGTGGGGAGGGTTGTACCCAGACTCCTCCCAGCCGGCTCGTGCGAGAGATCGCCCGTGGGGGTGACGGATGTCTTGGCACACAAGGGAATCCACACGCTGGGGACGTTTTCGGTGGTCAGTGGTGCACAGCCGCGCGGGGGCGCGGGTCGCTGAGGTGCGGCGTTCCGGTCAGAGGCCGGTGGACAAGCCTGCGGACAGGGTGCGGACAACCCTGTGGATGCTGTGGACCACCGGTGGACAACACGTGGGCGAGCGCGTTCCGGCGCGGGGCGAGCGATTTTCGCGTCGTGGCACGGAATCCGACGAAGGTCGGTCCGCGGAGCGCTGTGCACAGTGGACGGTGCACCGGAAACGGCGCGAAACCGGCGGGCGCGAGGGTCGGTCGCGGGCTCGTTGGGCGCGGTTCCGGCCTTCGTCGGGCGGGGTTCGGGCGAGCGCGGAGCTACAACACGGCGACGCGAGGTGCTGACACGGCGACGCAGATTGCTGACACGGCGACGCGGGATGCTGACACGCGCGCGGGAAGTGCTGACACGGCGACGTGGGGTGCCAACACGGCGGGGTGGGTTACTGGCGGGCGCGTTGTTTGATGCGGGAGGTGAGTTCCTGCACCTGGTCGTAGATGCGCCTGCGCTCGGCCATCTCCTTGCGGATCTTCTTGTCCGCGTGCATGACCGTGGTGTGGTCGCGGCCGCCGAAGGTCTGCCCGATGCGGGGCAGCGACATGTCGGTGAGTTCGCGGCACAGATACATGGCGATCTGGCGCGCGGTGGCGAGGGCCTTCGTCTTCCCGGGCCCGCACAGGTCGTCCATCGTCACGTCGAAGAACTCCGCCGTGACACCCATGATCGTCGGCGCGCTGATCTCCGGCGCCTGCGAATCGGGGATGAGGTCGCGCAGCACGATCTCGGCCAGACCGACGTCCACCGGCTGCTGGTTCAGCGACGCGAACGCGGTGACGCGGATGAGCGCACCCTCGAGCTCGCGGATGTTCGCCTCGATGCGCGCGGCGATGAACTCCAGCACGTCGCCGGGCACGTCGAGCCGATCCTGCGCCGCCTTCTTCCGGAGGATCGCGATGCGCGTCTCGAGTTCCGGCGGCTGGATGTCGGTGATCAGACCCCACTCGAACCGGGTCCGCAGCCGGTCCTCGAGCGTCTCGAGGCGCTTGGGCGGCCGGTCGGAGGAGACGACGATCTGCTTGTTCGCGTTGTGCAACGTGTTGAAGGTGTGGAAGAACTCCTCCTGAGTACCTTCCTTGCCCTCCAGGAACTGGATGTCGTCGACGAGCAGGATGTCGATGTCGCGGTAGCGCCGCTGGAACGCGACCTTCCGGTCGTCGCGCAGCGAGTTGATGAAGTCGTTCGTGAATTCCTCGGTGGAGACGTACCGCACGCGCATGCCGGGGAACAGCCGCTGGGCGTAGTGCCCGACCGCGTGCAGCAGGTGCGTCTTGCCGAGTCCGGACTCGCCCCAGATGAACAACGGGTTGTAGGCCCGCGACGGTGCCTCGGCGACGGCGACCGCCGCCGCGTGGGCGAACCGGTTGGACGCGCCGATGACGAACGTGTCGAACGTGTACTTCTCGTTGAGCTTCGTCTTCGACGTCTGCGGCTGGGCGGGCGCCGTGTACGGCTGGCCCGCGGTGGGCTGGCCCGTGAACGTCGGCCAGATCTCGTGCACCGCGGCGAGGGCCTCGCCCTCCTCGTCGACCTCTTCCTCGGAGTCGTCGAGCGCATCGGCGTCGGCCGCGTGCCTGCCGGTCTGATTCCGGCCGGACGGCGGTGCGGACGCCGCGGGACCGGCGCCGTCGTTCTTCCCGGTCGCAGCGGCGGTGGTCGGTTTGTTGCGGTCGCCGTCGGCGGAGTGCTGCGGGCGCGCCGGCGTGGGCGCGTGCGGACGTCCGCCCGACTGCGCGCCCGAGTGTTGGGTACCCGACTGCTGTGCGGCGGACTGTCCCGTGCCGGAGCGACCGGCGCCCTGTGGTCCGGGCTGCTGCCGCGGCTGGCCCGACTGCCGTGACGGGGTGCCGGCGGGCGGCGGGGTGTCGTCCCGGATGACGGGCAGCACCATCGTCTCCTCGGACGCCGACAGCGGAGGCGACGTCGGTGCCGGCGGTCCGCCCTGGCGGCCGGGCCCGTTCGCGCCCTGGCCCTGCGCGGGCCGGCCGGGCGGCGTGGACTGGGGCATGGGCTGCGGGATGCCGTGCGGGGGCGAGTCGGGCGAGTGGGCCGAAGCGCCGCGCTGGCCGGTGGTCCCGAACTGCGGCGGCGGCGAGGTCGGACCGGGCGCCGGGGCGCCGTCTGCGGCGTCGACCTTCACGGCGAGGGAGACCTCACGGCCGAGGCGGCGGGACAGGGCGGCGGTGATCGGTTCGCGCAGCGCGCGCTCGATCGCCTCCTTGGCGAAGTCGCTCGGCGCGGCGAGCAGAGCGGTGCCGTCGAGAAGACCGATCGGACGGGTGACGCGCATCCAGGCGCGTTGCTGAGGGGAGAGCGTGCCGTCGGACAGCTCCTTGACGACCTGTTCCCAGACGGAACCCAGGTTCAGCTGGTGATCAGACACCCTGCTTTACTCCCCTCCCCTCGACCTTGTCGGTTCGGCCTCTTGTGTCACGTTGCCGACGCCCTCCGGCGGCCCACACTCCCCTGACGTCCGCACCGAGGACACAGCGTGGATCGAGCGGAGCCGCCGCGTAATCTGCGCAGGAGGCATCCACAAAGTTGTCCACAAGTGTGCATCAATGTACGGCGGACCCGAGAGCCCTCCTACTCGCGGGTCCGGATGTCGGACGTGTCAGTCTCGCACCTACCGCCGACGTGACACGTGCCCCTCGTCCGTCGGGTCGAGAAGGGGCACGCTAACAAGGCTCGGTCTGTGCCACAAGCGGTTCATTCAAGCAAGGATTCCACGGTCGACGGCGTGTCGCCATTCGAACCGGGAGCGTGACCAGGCCGAGTGGAACCGGGGGCGGTGTCGGACTCCGGGCGGTGGGTGCGTACCCTTTTAAGGTCTGCCGTCGACAGCGCGCCCGTTGGGGCTGCCCAGCTGACGTGGCCGGACCACAGACCTAGACGTCACCGAACCAGGAGATTGACGCCGTGAGCAAGGGCAAGCGCACCTTCCAGCCGAACAACCGCCGTCGCGCGCGGACCCACGGATTCCGGCTGCGCATGCGGACCCGGGCCGGTCGCGCCATCGTGGCCGCCCGTCGTCGCAAGGGCCGTCAGCAGCTGTCTGCCTGATCTCGTCTGCTGCCAGGAGGTGAGCGCGTGCTTCCCGCCGACGCTCGCCTGCGGCGCAGTGAGGAGTTCCGCAGCGTCATGCGCGGCGGCGTCCGAGCGGGGCGCCGCCGCCTTGTGCTGCACGCGCTCGTCGACTCCGGCGAGCAGGTGAAGGCGGGGTTCGTCGTGAGCAAGGCCGTGGGCAATTCCGTGGTGCGGCACCGGGTCACCCGGCGGCTGCGCCACCTTGTCGCGGCTCGACTCGGAACCCTTCCCCACGGTTGTGCGTTGGTCGTACGAGCCCTTCCTCCCGCCGCCGAGGCGAGCAGCCGGGAACTGGGCTCGGACCTCGACGCGGCGTTGCGGCGGTTGAAGCTGACCGGTGCCGCACCGGAGGCCTCCCGCGACAGCAATGGATCAGCGGTGTGAGAAACGAGCAGGCCGGCGCCGAGCGCAGGGACCATGACGACATGGACCGCGCCGAGTGCCAGGACGAGACGACGCATGCGGCTCCGCGGCCGACCCCGGTCGCGTGGATCCTGCTCCTGCCCATCCGCTTCTACCGCAAGGCGATCTCGCCGTTCCTCCCCCCGATGTGCCGGTTCCACCCGAGCTGCAGCACGTACGCCGCCGAGGCGCTGACGAAGCACGGCGCGGCGCGGGGCACCTACCTTGCCGTTCGCAGGCTGCTGCGGTGCGTGCCGTGGATCCCGCCGGGCCGCGACCCCGTGCCGGAGAAGTTCAGCTTCCGACGCCAAAGCCCTGGTATGTCTACCGAGGAGTAGCTCAGTGCTCGACTTTATCTACTACCCTGTGTCGTTCATCTTGTGGTGTTGGCACAAGGTGTTCGGCTTCGTCTTCGGGCCGGACAATGCCATCGCCTGGATTCTCGGCATCGTCTTCCTGACGTTCACCGTGCGCGGCATCCTGTTCAAGCCGTTCGTGAACCAGGTGCGGTCGATGAAGAAGATGCAGGACTTCGCCCCCGAGGTGAAGAAGCTGCAGAAGAAGTACAAGAACGACCGGCAGCGCCAGGCGCAGGAGATGCAGAAGCTCCAGCGCGAGCACGGCGTCAACCCGCTCGGCAGCTGCCTGCCGATGATCCTGCAGATCCCGGTCTTCATCGGTCTGAACTGGGTGCTCCGGAACTTCCAGGAGGGCCGCGAGAGCAACTACTTCTTCTCGGCTTCCGAGGTCGACTCCTACGTCAACGCGAAGGTGTTCGGCGTCAACCTCGGCGACGCCATCAACCTCCTCGGCTTCGGTGGCACCGAGCCCGGCTGGCACTGGCACGTCGCCCCGGTCGCGATCCCGCTGATGATCGCGCCGGTATCGCGACGCACATGACGGCGCGGCACTCGGTGGCCCGCCAGAACCCGGCGTCGGCTACCCAGCAGACCGCATGATGAACAAGCTGACGCTGTACGTCTTCCCCGTCGGTGTGCTCATCTTCGGTGCGTTCTTCCCGATCGGCCTGCTGCTGTACTGGCTCGCGAACAACATGTGGACCCTCGGCCAGCAGCGCTTCGTCTACACCCGGATCGACAAGGAAGAGGAAGCGAAGAAGGCTGAGGCCAAGGACAAGCGGGACAACCTCGCCCCCAAGCCGGGCGCGAAGCCGAACAAGCCGCAGCCCGGTCAGAAGCCGCAGAAACAGAAGGCCGGCCAGAGCACGGCCGACACCTCCGGCAAGACGGACGCCGAGGCGGCCGACGCCCCGGACGCTACGGACGCTTCGGACGCCGGGGACTCCTCGGGCTCGGGCGGTGCGAAGTCGAAGAAGGCCGCGGCGACGTCCGGCCAGGCCTCGGCGGGCGCGAACAAGAACGGCTCCGGTGCCAAGAACGGCGTGAAGGGCGGCGCCTGGGCGAAGAACGGCGGCAACCAGCAGCGGCCCGCGAACCAGAAGAAGAAGTCGAAGGGCGGCAAGCGCCGCTGACGCGACCGGCGCGCGCCCGACCACGAACAGACATTGCAGGGGCCTGAGAGGAGAAACGACATGTCCGAGACCGCAGAGGTGATCGGCACGGAGGAGGACAGGGCCGCGGCCGGTTCGGCCGGGCCCGAGGACGAGACAGTCGCGCCGGCGGAGACGTCGGAGGATTCCGGGGCGGAGTCCTCTGGCGAGTCGGCCGAGGCGAGCGGCAGCGCCGACTCCGCGGCGGACGGTGACGACGCCGACGGCGAGGACGAGGCGGACGGCGACGACCTGCTCGTCCAGGAGGGCGACATCGCGGGCGACTACCTCGAGCGCCTGCTGGACCTGCTCGACTACGACGGCGACATCGACCTCGACGTCGAGGCCGGGCGGGCGATCGTCAGCATCGACGGCGGCGACGATCTCGAGAAGCTCGTCGGCCCCCGCGGCAACGTGCTGGAGGCGCTGCAGGAGCTGACGCGCCTGGCCGTGCAGCAGGAAACCGGCTCGCGCAGCCGGCTGATGCTCGACATCGCGGGCTGGCGTGCGGGCCGTCGCGAGGAGCTGCGGCGGATCGGCCGGACGGCTGCCGAGAACGTGGCGAAGACCGGTGAGAAGGAGAAGCTCCAGCCGATGAGCCCGTTCGAGCGCAAGGTCGTGCACGACGCGGTCGCCGAGGTCGACGGCGTGACGAGCGAGAGCGAGGGCGAGGAGCCCAAGCGGCGCGTCGTGGTGGTCCCCGAGTAAGGAGCCGCACGGCTACACAGGATCGACGAAGCGGCCCACCGGAACCCCGGTGGGCCGCTTCTTTTGTGCGCGCCCGCGCCGTGGTTTCACGTGGAACATGCGGGGCCGAACTACGGCACGACGGCCGTCATGGCGCGAGCGAGCAGTTCGTCGATCGTGGTGGCGGTGTCGTCGATGTCGGCGGCACTCCACGCGGCGAGGGCGGCGTCCGCGCAGGACAGCGCCGAGGAGATCAACGCGTGCGGACGTGGATCCGTTCGATCGTCCGGGTCGATCCCGAGCCTGCGGGAGACCTCGGGACGCAGGAGCGGGGACCAGTGTGCGTGTTTGGCGAGGTGGGTGGCGGCCAGCGACGGAGCGCTGTCCATGAGGGCCATCAGCCGGCGGGTCCGCGCTGGGTCCGCGCCGTACGTGCGGCTGAGTGCTCCGAGCGCGTACCCGAGTGACCGCCACACCGGTTCGTCGTCGGGACGTTCCCGGAGCGCCTCGAGCAGTTCCGTCCCGATGGCATCGACGTCGCCGAGCAGTGCGTCGTCCTTCGAGGCGAAGTAGCGGAAGAAGGTCGCGCGCGAGATCTCTGCTGCCGCGCAGATCTGCTCGACGGTGGCGGCGTCGTACCCGGATTCCACACACAGGTCGAGGGCGATCTGGGAGATCTGGGCACGCATGGCCCGTCTCGCACGCTCCCGCGCCCCACCTTGCCCGCCGTGCCGCACCATGACTCGACGTTACAACATGCCGAAGATGATACTGTGTCTCATAACAGAGACGACGTATCGTTGGAGTTGGCATGGGCGAGCAGAAGACCATCGTGATCACCGGCGCGAGCGACGGGATCGGAGCCGCGGCCGCCCGACGGCTCAGCCACGACGGTCAGCGGGTCGTCGTTGTCGGCCGCTCACCCGAGAGGACCTCCGCCGTGGCGCAGGAGATCGGCGCCGAGCACTTCGTCGCGGACTTCACCGAGCTCGATCAGGTCCGCTCGCTCGCCGAGGCGTTGAAGGCGGCTTGTCCCCGCATCGACGTGCTCGCCAACAATGCGGGTGGGGTCTTCGGTGACCCGACGAAGACCGTCGACGGGTTCGAGCGCACGTTCCAGATCAACCATCTGGCGCCCTTCCTGTTGACCCGGCTACTGATGGACACGCTCGTCGACTCCCACGCGAGCGTCATCCAAACCTCGAGCACCCTGCGTCCCGCGCGGACGATCGATCTCGACGACCTCAATCACGACAAGAACTTCAGTCCGGTCCGCGCCTACACGGCCGCGAAGCTCGAGAACGTCTTGTTCACCACGGAACTGCAGCGGCGGTTCGGCGGCAAGGGGATCTCGGCGGCGGCCTGCTACCCCGGCAACGTCGCCACCAGTTTCGGCGCACAGTCCGAGAGCAGGCTCATGCGCTTCATCACCACCAACCCGATCTCGCGGCGTCTGATGCTCATCAGCCCGGACCGCGGTGCCGACACGCTCGTGTGGCTCTCGTCAGCGACGCCGGGTCGCGACTGGGAGCCGGGGCGGTACTTCTACAAGCGCACGCCGACCAAGCCGGGCAACGCCCAAGCGCTCGACGCCGACCTGGCCCGGCGGTTCTGGGATCGTTCGGAGGAACTGCTCGGCCTCTGACAGGTCGGCCGGACGCCCGGCCCGACACCGAACTCCCGAAGCGGCCCACCGGATGCAGTGGGCCGCTTCTTCTGCGCCCGTGGCTCGCCGTGGTTTCACGTGGAACGTGCCGGCTGATCGACAGGCGTCTGCGGGCCGTTTCACGTGGAACATGCGACGGGAAGCGAGCGAGTCGCTCTCACGGGAGCCGAGGGGCGGCGGCGGGTCGGGCGCGAGGTTCCACGTGAAACACGGGGCCGCCGATGACAGCCCAACCGCGGGTGTCGTTCCCCGTGAAACGGGGATCCGGCGACCCTCCCGCTTCCCTCCCCGCGCGGCCGGCCGGCCGCGCGTCGCTCGCTCTCGGCGCGTGCGCGTTTCACGTGAAACGGTGCGTGGACTTGTCCACATCTTCGGTCTGTCTACGCGGTGCGGCGCCGAGTTCGTGGACAATCGAAGCGGGCCGTTTCACGTGAAACTGCGAGCCCGTGACACCGGTGAGGAGATGAGTAGTGGGTCTGGACGGACTCGAGTCCACCACCCCGGCGGCGGCGATCGCCGTGTTCGGAGATCACGTCGACCGCGCGGAGCGGTTCGTGGCGATGCTGCGGGAGGACGGTGTCCGGCGCGGGCTGATCGGACCCCGGGAACTGGACCGCCTGTGGGACCGGCACGTCCTCAACTCGGCAGTTCTGGGTGAAGAGGTTCCACGTGAAACATCGGTCGTCGATGTGGGGTCCGGAGCGGGCCTTCCTGGAGTACCGTTGGCGATCAGTCGCCCCGACCTCGATATCGTTCTCCTCGAACCCATGGCACGTCGCGTGGAGTGGCTCGAGGAAGTCGTGGAGGAGCTCGATCTCGACGGTGTCACCGTTGTCCGGGGGCGTGCGGAGGAGAAGTCCGTACGCAAGCAACTCGAACCCGCGGACGTGGTGACGGCACGTGCCGTCGCTCCCCTGGCCCGCCTCGCCGGCTGGTGCCTGCCGTTGGTGCACGAGTCCGGGACCTTGGTGGCACTCAAGGGAGCCAGCGCGGCCGAGGAGATCGAACGCGACCGCGCGGCGGTCGCGAAAGTCGGAGGCGGCGAGCCACGCATCGCGCAGTGCGGCGCGGACATCCTCGACATCCCCACGACGGTCGTCGTGGTCGAGCGGGTGGCGCGACAGAAATCGGGTTCGCAGCGGAAGCGGTCGACGAAGAAGGGTCAACGGAGCGCATGACGAGCAGGACTGAGCAAGGCATGTTCCACGTGAAACAGAGCGGGCACGGGCGCGCTTCTGAGAAGGGAGAGGCTCGGTGACGACACCAGCTGACCAGACCCAGACCGGCGGCTCCACCCCGATCGGTGAGGAAGCGCTGCGTGCCGCACGCGTGCTGCACCCCGACGACAACTTCATGCCCCGCCCCAGTAAGCGCCGCATCCTCACCGTCGCCAACCAGAAGGGCGGCGTCGGCAAGACGACGAGCACGGTGAACCTCGCGGCCGGCCTCGCGCTGCACGGCGTGAAGACCCTCGTGATCGACCTCGACCCGCAGGGGAACGCGAGCACCGCGGTCGACGTGGACCACCGCTCCGGCACGCCGTCGGTGTACGAGATGCTCATCGGCGAGGTCTCGGTCGTCGATGCGGCGCAGGTGAGCTCGCAGAGCGAGAACCTGCTGTGCGTGCCCGCAACGATCGACCTCGCCGGTGCCGAGATCGAACTCGTCTCGATGCAGTCCCGGGAGTCGCGGCTCAAGGAGGCGCTGTCGGAGGAGGTGCTCGAGCAGCTCGACGTCGACTACGTCTTCATCGACTGCCCGCCCTCGCTCGGCCTGCTCACGGTGAACGCGCTCGTGGCCGCGCACGAGGTGCTGATCCCGATCCAGTGCGAGTACTACGCGCTCGAAGGGCTCGGCCAGCTGCTGAGCAACATCGAGCTCGTGCAGAAGCACCTGAACCGCACGCTGTCGGTGTCGACCATTCTGCTGACGATGTACGACGGCCGGACCAAGCTGGCCGATCAGGTCACGCAGGAGGTGCAGAATCACTTCGGGGAGGTCGTCCTGAAGACGATCATCCCGCGCAGTGTGAAGGTCTCGGAGGCCCCGGGATACGGCCAGACGGTCCTGGCCTTCGATCCCGGTTCACGTGGCGCCATGAGCTACCTGGACGCCGCTCGCGAACTCGCCGAACGTGGCGTGGAGGGGAAGTAGGACATGACCGAACGCAGAGGCGGCCTCGGCCGCGGCCTGGCAGCGCTGATCCCGACGGGACCGGTCGAGGAGGAGGGCAGCAACGGCAACGCGAGCAACGCGACCGTCGCCGAGGCGCCCTCCGTGCCGATCCCCGATGTCACAGCGGTCACGTCGAAGGGTGCCGACGACAGTGGATGGTTCGCCGCCAACGGCGCCATCGACGGCACCCCCACGGTCAGCGGTCAGGTCGCCGGCGCGGTCTATCGCGAGGTTCCGATCGAGTCGATCGAGCGGAACCCCAAGCAGCCACGCCAGGTCTTCGACGAGGAAGCCCTGGCCGAGCTGGAGCACTCGATCCGCGAGTTCGGCCTCATGCAGCCGATCGTCGTGCGCGTGCTCGCCGACGACAAGCTCGAACTCGTCATGGGCGAGCGCCGGCTGCGCGCCTCGCAGCGGGCCGGTCTCGAGCACATCCCGGCGATCGTGCGGCAGACGACCGACGACGCGATGCTGCGGGATGCGCTCCTGGAGAACATTCACCGCGTGCAGCTGAACCCGCTCGAGGAGGCAGCGGCGTATCAGCAGCTGCTCGAGGAGTTCGACGTGACGCACGACGAGCTCGCCTCGCGGATCGGGCGCAGCCGTCCGGTCATCACCAACACGATCCGCCTGCTCCGTCTCCCCCTGCCCGTGCAGCGGCGCGTCGCGGCGGGCGTGCTGTCGGCGGGTCACGCGCGGGCGTTGTTGTCGCTCGAGGACGCCGACGCGCAGGAGGAGCTGGCCGGTCGGATCGTGTCCGAGGGGTTGTCGGTCCGCGCGACCGAGGAGGCGGTGACCCTCCACAAGAACGGTCCGAAGAAGAAGGAGCGCAAGCAGGCCCGTAAGCCGATGGAGGCCCCCGGCCTCCAGGAGTTGGCGACGCGGTTGTCGGACAGCTTCGACACCAAGGTGAAGGTCGACCTCGGCCGCCGGAAGGGCCGGATCGTCGTGGAGTTCGGGTCGGTGGACGACCTCGAGCGCATCGTCGGCCTGATGGATCCGAAAAAGGGCAAACCGGACACGTAACGGAACGTCCCGTCACACCGGGTCATTCCGTCACGGTGACGATTACCCGTGGTGATCCAGCGTCGCGGAGTGTAGGCAGAGAAAAGGCCGCCCGAGCGAACCTCGCTCGGGCGGCCTTTTCTCGTGTCCGGGGTCAGTCGGCCCGGGCGGTGGCGCGTTCGACGAGCTCGCCGAACACCGCGCCGAGCGAGGTGCCGGCGGCCTCGAGCGCCATCGGCACCGTCGAGGTCTCGGTGAGTCCGGGCGAGCAGTTCACCTCGAGGAAGTGGACGCTCCCGTCGGCGGCGACGATCGCGTCGGTGCGGGAGATGTCGCGCAGGCCGAGCAGTCGGTGTGCGCCGACGGCCAGCTCCCCCACCGCCTTCTCGGCGTCGGCCTCGAGCCGGGCGGGCGTGAAGAAGTCGGTCAGCCCGGCGGTGTAGCGCGCCGTGTAGTCGTAGATCCCGCTCTCCGGCACGATCTCCACCGCAGGCAGGGCGCGGGGCCCGTCGGCACCCTCGACGACCGTGACGGCCACCTCGGTGCCCTCGATGTACTGCTCCGCGAGGACGGTGTCGCCGTAGGCGAAGCAGCCGACCATCGCGGCGGGCAGATCGGCGGCGTCGCGGACGACCTGCGCGCCGAGCGCCGAGCCGCCCTGGTCGGGCTTGAGGATCAGCGGCAGCCCGAGGCGTTCGACCATCGCGTCGAGCACCGTCTGCGCGCCCAGCTCGCGGAACGTGCTGTGCGGCAACACGATCCAGTCCGGCGTGCCGAACTCGCGCCGGCGACGAGCGCCTTGGCGATCGGCTTGTCCCATGCGCGTCGGCAGCCCTGCGAGTGCGTGCCGACGAACGGGATGGAGAACATCTCGAGCACGGTCTGCACCGAGCCGTTCTCGCCCTCCCCGCCGTGCAGCGCGACGACGGCCGCGTCGGGGCGTTCGTCGCGCAACCGGGCGATGAGGCCGGCGTCGGTGTCCCACTCCTGCACCGTCAGACCCGCGTCGCGCAGTGCGACCGACAGGCGCCTGCCGGAGCGCAACGAGACGTCCCGTTCGTGGGACAGTCCGCCCGCGAGGACGGCGACAGTGCGTTCGGCCTTACCTTCGGCCACCCGAAACTCCTTGGGACTGCGAGAGAAAACTGGAGACGTCGGCCCGCGGGCGACGTCGGATCAGGCCGTGTCGGGGCCCGGCGTCTGCGGGCCGGACACGCGCGCGTGGTCACGCTACCGAACGTCCGCATCAAGTCCATTTCGGACTCGAGTACGCCGGCGAGTCGGCGCACACCCTCGCGGATCCGTTCGGGTGTCGGGTAGCAGTACGACAGGCGCATCTGCCTGCTGCCCAGGCCGTCGGCGTAGAACCCGGTGCCGGAGGCGTAGGCGACGCGGGCGGTGACGGCGCGGGCCAGCATCGCCTTCGCGTCGACGCCCTCGGGCACGGTGAGCCACACGTAGAACCCGCCGTCGGGGTGGGTCCAGCTGCAGCCGGCGGGCATGTACTGCTCGAGCGCGCCGATCATGGCGTCGCGGCGTTCGCGGTAGTTCTCGCGGAAGGTCTTGATCTGCCCCTTCCAGTCGTGCGTGGCGAGGTACTTCGACACGACGAGCTGGTTGAGCGTCGGCGGGCACAGCGTGGCCGATTCGGAGGCCAGGACGAGCTTCTCGCGCACGGCGTGCGGGGCGAGCACCCAGCCGACACGCAGACCGGAGGCGAACGTCTTGGAGAACGAGCCGAGGTACACGACGTTGTCGGGGTCCATCGACCGCAGCGCCGGGTAGGTCTGGCCGTCGAAGGCGAGCAGGCCGTACGGGTTGTCCTCGAGGACGAGCACGTCGTACTGCCGGCAGATCTCGAGGATCTCCGCGCGGCGGTCGACGGCGAGCGTCACGCCGGCCGGGTTGTGGAAGTTCGGGATCGTGTAGAGGAACTTGACCCGCTTGCCGGCCTTCTCGCACTCGGCGAGGGCGGCGCGCAGGTTGTCGGGCACGAGGCCGTCGTCGTCCATGGCGACGTGCACGACCTCGGCCTGGTAGGCGGCGAACGAGCCGAGCGCGCCGACGTACGACGGTCCCTCGGCGAGCACGACGTCGCCCGGGTCGCAGAACAGCCGCGTGACCATGTCCAGCGCCATCTGCGAGCGACGGTGACGACGACGTCGTCGGGGTGGCCGGTGATGCCCTCCATCGCCATGACGTCGCAGATCTGCTCGCGCAGCTCGGCACGCCGTGCGCGGAGCCGTACTGCAGCGCCGTGAGCCCCTCCTCGGCGACCAGTTCGCCCATCTGCTGCGACAGGGAGTCGAGCGGCAGCGCCGTGAGGTTGGGCATTCCGCCGGCGAGCGAGACCACCTCGGGCCTGCTGGCCACGGCGAAGAGCGCACGGATCTCCGAGGCCGTCATCCCGGCGGTCCGGGCCGCGTACCGGTCGACGTGCGGGTCGAGGTTCGTGCGGCTCCCCGGTTCGGTGCCGGGTCTGTGCTCTGGGAGCTGGTCTTCGCTCATGAGATACTTCCGTCTGCTTCGAGGAAAGCGTTCGGCGGCTGGACAACTACCGGCAGGCAGTTATCCGAGTGTAACGGGCACCCCGGTGCCCCTCCCGCCGTTGGCGCGCTTCTCACATCGGCATATGCTTGCCGGTGTTACCGGTTGCCGGTTCGAGGATGCTCGCCGGCGCGCCGCACTCAGCCTGGGAGGTTCGGTGTCACGTCAGATCGTGGGCGTCACGCTGGACAACCTGGAGGAGTTGCCGCTGCACTGCCGGCGTTGCGTGTTCTGGGAGCTGGCGCCGCATCTGCGGGAGCAGGCCGAGGAGTACGGCGAGACCGAGGTCGAGAAGGAGGCCTGGGTCTCGGGTGTGCTGCTCGAATGGGGTTCGTGCGGGCGCATCGTCTACAGCGGCAAGGTGCCGGTGGGGTTCGCGTTGTACGCCCCGCCCAGCGCCGTCCCCCGCGCGGACGCGTTCCCGACGTCGCCGGCCAGTCCGGATGCCGTGTTGCTGACGGCGTTCCACGTCGTGCCGGAGTTCCGCGGCGGCGGGCTCGGGCGGATGCTCGTGCAGGCGGTGGCGAAGGACCTCACGCGGCGCGGGGTGAAGGCGATCGAGGCGTTCGGCGACGCCGAGCCCGGCACCGCCGACAACGACACCGACGGCACCGGTCGGGGCGAGGAGCATGCGTGCGTCGTGCCCGCGCCGTTCCTACAGGGTGTGGGGTTCAAGACGGTCCGCCCGCATCCGCGGTGGCCGCGGCTGCGTCTGGAGCTGCGTTCGTCGATCACGTGGAAGGAAGACGTCGAGGCGGCGCTGGAGAAGCTGCTCGGCGAGGTCACGATGACCACCGCGACGTCGTCCAGCACCCGCGTCTGATCCGGGATGTTCTAGACAGAGTTATCCACAGAAGTGTGCACAACTCATAGGGTTGTCCACAGTTTTGGTGCTGCTTGTGCACAGTTGTCCCCTTCGACAGTCGCGTTCCGTCGAAGGGGTGACACTGCGCGTGACAGGGCCGCGTGTCGAGGCCGGCGGTTCGTCGGCGGTGACTACTCGACTGCCTACTCGGCCTTGGCGAGTTCGTGGGCGAGCACGTCGGCGAACGTGAACGTGCCGGTCGGCTGGTCGCCCTCGCCGAGCAGGTACAGCCGTTTCACGGCGATGAGGATGCCCTCGGCGACGACGTCGCGGAACGCCGGGTCGGACAGCCGCAGCCGGTCCTGCTCGTTGGTCAGGTAGCCGATCTCGACGCGCACCGCGGGGCAACGGGTGCGGGTGAAGATGTCCCACGTCTTGGGGTGGGTGCGGCAGTCGAGCAGCCCGGTGCGGGCGGCCAGCTCGCGCTGGATGTACCCGGCGAGCAGCTCCCCGACGGTGGACGTGGTGCCGTTGCCGGTGCCGAAGTGGAAGCTCGCGACGCCCTGGGCGTGCGGCGAGGCGTTGCCGTCGCAGTGCAGCGACAGGAACAGGTCGGCGCCCGCGTCGTTGGCGAACTGGGCGCGGTCGACCTCGGACGGGCCCTGCGCGGGGCCCGCGAGATGAGCGCCTCCATGCCGGTGGCCTTCATGCGGCCCTCGAGCCGACGTGCGAGGTCCCAGGCGATGTCGCGTTCGACGACGCCCCCGACGTGCACGCCGGCATCGTCGCCGCCGTGCCCGGGGTCGATGACGATGCGCTTGCCACGCAGCCGCGGTCCCGCCTGCCGCACCTGCTCCTGCTCGCGCAGGAACACCGGGCGGCCACCGCGGGCACGCGGGGAGAGCTGGCGCAGCGCCCGCACGGTCGAGGCACCGCAGATGCCGTCGACGGTGAGCCCGTAGTCGCGTTGGAAGTTCTTCAGGCCACGTTCGGTCTGGGCTCCGAAGTGCCCGTCGGGGCGGCCGGCGTTGTAGCCGAGCTCGGTGAGGCGCTCCTGCAGCGAGAAGACGTCGTCACCGTGGACGGGTGCGGAGATCAGATAGGCCAGCGGTCGGCTGCCTAGGTGGTAGCAGGATCCGCGGAGCGCGCGATACGTCGCCGCGCCGACCACGCCGTCCGTGATCAGCCCACGGCGCTGCTGGAACGCGCGCACCGCGTGCTCGACGTGGTGGTCGAACACCGCGTCGGCACCGTCGGGGTGGCCGTGGGAACCGTTCGCGCGTGCGAACCGCCCGGGCCGTGGGAGCCGTTGGTCGCGATCGCGCCGCTTGCGCTTGGGAGCAGGTCCAGACTCGTGAGCATGGACCTGATCTCGGCGACGTCCGCTCCGGTGTCGCCGCGGCGGAGTACCCGCATGCACTCCTCGCTCTGCGTTGGGCATCGGATCGAACGGGCCTGCCATCACCCGATCCGGTGCTTGTGCTGTGTAAACCAATTGCAGGGCGCCGGGGGCCCTGCGCCCGTCTATTGTGCCTTGTGCCCACCGACGCGAGCGCGAAGGCCCGTCTCACGCCGCGTTCACAGGGGAGACGAGCAGGTCCACCCGTCATGACGCGGAAGATCGACTCGGTTCGGCTGAGTAATCGCCCGCGCCGAGCCGAGCATGACATACGACGAGCCCGGGGCGCGGAGTCCGCGCCCCGGGCTCGTCGCCACGTGGTTCGCCGGACGGCTCAGAGCACGTCCGCGAGGTCGTCCAGCAGGGCCGCCTTGGGCTTGGCGCCGGTGATCTGCTTCACCGGCTGGCCGTTCTGGAACAGGATCAGCGTCGGGATCGACATGACCTTGTAGTCGCGGGCGGTGCCCGGGTTCTCGTCGATGTCCAGCTTGGCGATCTGGATCTTGTCCTTGTGCTCGCTGGCGATCTCCTCGAGCACCGGGGCGATCATCTTGCAGGGGCCGCACCAGGTGGCCCAGAAGTCGACGAGCACGGGCTTGTCGTTGGCGAGGACGTCGTCGCCGAAGCTGGAGTCGGTGACCTTGACGGTGTCGGTCATGGTTCCTCTTTCTTCTCGTGAGTCCTGGGTCGGGAACGTCAGTTGGCCGCGGTGGCGTAGCCGCCGCCGACGAGCTCGGGCGTCTGGGCGGCCTCGTCGACCTGTGCGTGTTCGGCGAGCCAGCGTTCGGCGTCGATGGCCGCGGTGCAGCCGCTGCCGGCCGCCGTGATCGCCTGCTGATAGGTGTGGTCCACGAGGTCGCCCGCGGCGAACACGCCGTCGACGTTCGTGTAGGAGCTGCGGCCCTGGGTGAGCACGTAGCCCGATTCGTCGACGTCGACCTGGCCGTGGAACAGCTCGTTCCGCGGGTCGTGGCCGATGGCGACGAAGAATCCGGTCACATCCAGCGTCGACTCCTCGCCGGTGACGGTGTCGGCGACCTTCAGAC
Organism: Saccharomonospora sp. CUA-673; assembly: GCF_001942305.1. GTDB lineage: Bacteria > Actinomycetota > Actinomycetes > Mycobacteriales > Pseudonocardiaceae > Prauserella. Next base: position 164,595 of record NZ_MKKE01000055.1, read on the forward strand.
CGCTCACGGTCTCGTCGCCGAGCACCTCGGTGACCTGCGAGTTGAGCTGCCAGCGGATCTTCTCGTTCTGCTGGGCGCGCTCGAGCATGATCTTGGAGGCGCGGAAGTCCTCGCGGCGGTGGACGATCGTGACGGTCTTGGCGAACTTCGTCAGGAAGGTCGCCTCCTCCATCGCGGAGTCGCCGCCGCCGACGACGGCGATGTCGTGCTCACGGAAGAAGAACCCGTCGCACGTGGCGCAGGACGACACGCCGTGGCCGAGCAGCTTCTGCTCGCCGGGCACGCCCAGGTAGCGGGGCGCGGCGCCGGTGGCCAGGATGACGGCGCGGGCGGCGTAGCGCGTGCCGTTGGCGGTGACGTACTTGATGTCACCGGTGAGCTCGAGCTTCTCGACGTCCTCGGTGCGCAGGTCGGCGCCGAACGTCTTGGCCTGCTCGCGCATCTCCTCCATGAGCTCGGGGCCCTGGATGCCGGACCGGAAGCCCGGGTAGTTCTCCACCTCGGTGGTGGTCATCAATGCGCCACCGAACTGGGAGCCCTCGAACACCAGCGGCTCGAGTTGCGCACGGGCCGCGTACACGGCGGCCGTGTATCCCGCGGGACCCGACCCGACGATGATCAGGTTCCGAACGTCCTCTGCAGCCACTGCTTTCCTCCGCTTCGATAACGCCTGACACCAGGTCCAACAGCATCGTAGGTGTGGGTGTTCCCGAAACGTGTCGGCGCCCGCCTGTGACCCCCTGCACCCGCGTGTCGCACGGCGAAAGGCCGCCGGCTCCGGTGGGAGTCGGCGGCCTTTCGGTGCTGGTCAGTGCGCTGGTCGGCGGCCCCGCGGCAGGCGGGTCAGCCTCGGCCGACGAGTTCGTCGAGGACCGGCTGCGGGCCGCAGTCGGGGCTGACGGCGACCATGCGGAACTGGGCGAGTTCGCCGGTGGTGTAGAGCGCCATGACCGCTTCCTCGCCGTCGATGGTGACCGGGCGGACCCCCACGGGCTGACGGTCCGTGTCGATGCCCGCCTGCGCGACGCACTCGTCGAGCTGTTCCTTCGTACCGAGCGGGCCGAAGTCGCGCACGTTGCTGACGTCGCCGACGGCGGCCGACAGTTCGCCCTGGTCGTTGCTGAGCGTCAACGGCCCGGCACCGTCCGAGCCGTCCGCGCCGCCTGCCGGCTCCGAGGCCTCCTCGGTCGGTGCGGGCTGGGCCACTCCCGGGGTCGCGTCGTCGACGCCGAGCGTCGGCACCACGATCGCCACCGCCGCGACGACCGCCGCGGCGCCGGCGAGCAGTCCCGCCGCGATGCCGGCCTGCTTCTTCCGCCTGCTGCGTGCCCGGTCGAGGCCCACGACGTTCGTGGTCCCCTGCGACTCGCGGGCGCGCTGCTCGTCGGCGATCGCCGCGTCGAGCCGCGCCGCGACGTGCGCGGGCATCGGTTCCACCGGCTCGTCGGCGAGCGAGCCCAGGTCGGCCTGTGCGGCCTCCAGCGCCTCGATGATCGCCCGAGCCTCGGGGTCGGCGTGCACACGAGGCCACAGCGCGGCTGCTTCGCTCTCGCTCAGCACGCCGGCGTGCAGGTCGGAGAGCACGTCGACAGACAGAGCCGTCTCGTCCTGGCCCTTGAATTCGCCGCTCATCGTCGTCCCTCCCCGTGTTTGCTTTCGTAAGTTGGGACGTCGCCCTCGTCGGTCGGGTTCCGTAGATGACCGAGAAGTTTCGCGAGTTTCGTGCGACCTCGAGCACACCGGCTCTTGACGGTGCCCTCGGCGATACCGAGCATCTCGGCGGTCTCGGACACCGAGTACCCCTCGACGTCGACGAGCACGATCGGGGCGCGCTGGTCCTCGGGAAGCTGGTCGAGGGCCTCCTTGATGACCAGTCGCGTCTCCCGTTCGCCCATCGAGTCGCGGGGCACGGCGGGTTCCTGCGGGCCCTGTTCGTCGAGGGGGACGGTCGGGCGGGCCTGCTTGCGCCGGATCCGGTCGAGGCAGGCGTTCACCACGATGCGGTGCAGCCACGTCGTCACCTGGGACTCGGCGCGGAAGTTCGAGGCGGCGCGGAAGGCGGAGATGAACGCGTCCTGCAGGGCGTCGGCTGCTTCCTCCGGATCCCGGACGGTGCGCAGGGCGACGGCCCACATGCGGTCTCGATGTCGGCGGACGAGCTCGTTGAACGCATGCGGATCGCCGGCGGCGTGCGCCTTGATCAGATCCGCATCCGTCGGCTCGGCGGTGGGCGCTGTCACCCGGAAGAGATTACTAAGACCGGGCAGTCCGTACCCGATCGGATCGCCGCGTTCCCCGTGTCTGTCGCCGTCAGCCCGCGGACAGGAACCTGAGCTCGCCGAACTCGGAGTAGAACTCCGGTTCCTCGCCGCCCAGCCGGCTGATCCACACGATCACGTACTGGGTCTGGGGCGGCTGGTCGAGCTGGACCTCGTTGACGACCTCGCCCATCGTCGCCTCGCCCACGACCTGCGTGGCGTCGAGCGGGACGTCGGGTGCGCTGGCCGTGCGGACCTCGACCTCGGTGCCCGGGCTGTCACCGATGACGCGCACCGCGGACAGGTCGACCGGCTCGTCGAACGTCGCGACGAGGCCGACGCCGGTCTTCAGCGCCGGCAGCTGCTGCTGGTACGTGTCGGTGCGCCAGATGGTGGTGGGATCGCCGTCGATGGCCAGCGGCGCGGTGCCCGGGCTGTCGGGCGAGCCCTCGGGGCTGTAGACGTCGATGCTCGACGGGGCGACCGGCGGGCCTGCCTGCTGGCCCGCCCCGTCGGCGCCGTCGGCGCCATTGCCGCCGCCGCCCGGTTGGCCCTCCTGCTGGGTGGGTGTCGGGTCGGCGAGGTTGACGTCGGGTCCGCCGGTGTCGGCGTCGTCCTGGAAGAAGCTGATGGCCATCATGCCGAGCCAGGCCAGGACGCCGACGGCGGCGCACACGAGCACGGTGACGCCGAGGGCGAGCTTGCGCCGGCGCGCCTTGTCGGTGGTCGGTTTCTTGGTGGTCCAGACCGTGCCGTCGGACTCGGCGGGTTGGGCGGGCTGCTTGGCGCGTTCGGCGGCCTCGGCGGCGTGGTCGAGGGCGCGCAGGATCGCGGCGGAGGTGCGGATGCCGCCGTGGTCGCCGTCCTCGATGGTGCGCACCGACAGCGCGGACAGTTCCTGCGGCACGCGGGGCTGCAGCGATTTGGCGGGCACGATGCGTCCGGTCGGCGACTTCGGCGCGGGCGCCAGCGCGGGCGGTCCGCCCGGCAGCGCCCACCGGCCGGTGAGCAGCAGGTACAGCACCGAGCCGAGGGCCTTGACGTCGTCGCGCAGTGTCGCGTCGGGCAGCGGGCCGGGGAACGCGAGGCGCAGCCTGCCGTCGGGCGTCAGGCGTAGCCGCTGCGGGTGGTCGATGCCGAGCACGAGGCCCGACTGGTGCGCCTGGTCGACGGATTCGGCCAGCGCGCGCACCATGCGGGCGGCGGCGCCGGGTTCGACGGGCCGTTCGGCGACCAGGTCGATCAGGTCGGTGCCCTTGGTCCACTCGGCGACGACGATGCCGAGCAGACCCTCGCTCGAGGAGATCCCGCTGCCGAGGCTGAGCACGTCGAGCACGCGGGCGACACCGGGGTGCTCGAACGTGGCCGCGTGCGCGGCGCGTTCGAGGGTGCGCCTGCCGAGCAGGGCCGCCTCGGGGTCGGCCGGGTCGCCGACGAGCATCGTCAGGGCGACGTCGCGGCGCAGCTGGCCGTCCCGTGCGCGCCACAGGTGGGCGCCCGCCCGCTCGTCGATGCCGAACTGCGCGAGCAGCCGGTATCGGCCGTCGCCGACGACTCCGCCGGGCGCCAGCGCACCCCGCTGCGCTCTCGTGCCCATCCGGCCTGACCCCCTCTTGCGGTTCCGACTCCGGTGATCTCTAGATGAGGGTACGTGAACACGCGCCGCGAGCGGCTCATCTAACCGCGTCGGACCAACCGGGTGACACGGCGAGTGACGGGGGCCAGTTCATCCACCTTGAGTGCCATCAGCACCCCGAACGAGACCCCCATGCCGACAATGCCCTGCAGGATCAGCTTCACCCAGGCCCCGCCGACCGTGCCCAGGAAGTCCGGCACGAGCCAACCGGCGACGACGGCGGCCAGCGCGCCGAGCAGGCTGGCCACGACCGTGAACAGGATGACGCCCACCACGCGCTTGCTGCGCAGGTTGCCGAGCTTGACCCACAGCCACACCTGGCCGAGGACGGCGCCGACGACGAACACGAGCGAGTTGACCATCATCACGCCGAGCACGACCTGCGTGGGCGTGAGCACGGCCTGCGCCAGATACAGCAGCGGGATCTTCACCGCCGTCATCACGACCATGATCAGCGTGGGTGTGCGCGAGTCCTTCATCGCGTAGAACACGCGCATCTGCAGCATCACCAGCGCGTACGGCAGCAGGCCGAACGCGCTGACCGCAAGCGCTTGCCCCAGGCGTTCGGCATCCTCGACCGAACCGCGGCCGAGCGCGAACAGGGCGACACCGATCGACGTGCCGGCCACGGCCATGACCGCCGACACCGGCAGCAGCATCAGCGTCGTCAGCCGCGAGCCGTAGGACAGGTCGCCGATGAGCCTGCGGTCGTCGCCGTCGGCGGCGGCGCGGCTCATCTTCGGCATGAGCGCGGTCAGCAGCGACACGCCGATGACGCCGTAGGGCAGCTGGAACAGCAGCCACGCGTTCGAGTAGATCGACGCACCACCGGCGGCGCCCGCGGTGAGCACGCGGGTGTTGACGACCATGCCGATCTGGCTGACCACGACGTAGCCGAGGATCCACGCGGCCAGGCCGCCGAACTCCTTGAGCCGCTCGTCGAGGCCGAAGTTCCACTTGAACCTGAAGCCCGACCGGCGCAGCGCGGGCAACAGGAACAGCGCCTGCGCCGTCATGGCCGACAGCACGCCCAGGCCCAGCACGAGCACCTGCGGGTCGGTCATGTTCGACGGCACGATCGTCGGATCGCCCGGCACGAGCGCGAACGCGATGATCGCGACGATGATCACCAGGTTGTTGACCACCGGCGCCCACTGGGCGGGGCCGAAGATCTGCTTGGCGTTCAGCACGGCCGACAGCACCGCGAACAGGCCGTAGAACAGCAGCCCCGGCAGCAGCAGGTAGGCGAACCACGTCGCGAGCTCGGAGTTCGCGTCGCCCGAGTCGTCCATCAGCAGCGACGTCAGCCACGGCGCCGCGGCGGTCGAGAGCACGGTGCCGACGCCGAGGATCGTGATCGCCATCGTGATCAGCCGCTGGGTGTAGCGCTCACCGCCGTCGGGGTCGTCCTGCGAGCGCACGAGAAGCGGCACGACGACGCTGGTGAGCACACCGCCGAGCAGCAGCTCGTTGATGATCAGCGGCATCGTGTTGGCGACGGTGAACGAGTCGTAGAGCACGCCGAGCGTGGCCACCCACGCCAGCAGCACCTTCCACAGGAAGCCGGTGATGCGGCTCGTCATGGTCGCGATGGCCATCCGGCCCGTGGCCTTGGCCAGCGAGACCTTCTTGGCCGACGGCTTCTCCTGCGGCTCCTCGACGCCGACGGCCGGGATGCGCTCGCCGATCTCGGTGTGCCGCGGACCGTCGAGGATCCGCGGCATCATCTGCGTCGCGAGCTCGTCGTACGGGCCCTGCACGTCCGGGTCGATGCCCGGCCAGCGCGCCGACCGACGCGGGATGTACACCGTCGCGTCCGGCTCCTGCGGCGGAGCGGGCGGCGGCGGGGTCACCGAGCGCGCCTGCTCGGGCGCCGGGCGTTCCTCGCGGCTCCAGGGGCGCACGGGCGCGCGCCGCTGGGTCCGCTCCTCGCCGCGGCGGGGCGGCTTGCGGCGCGGATCCGGCGGCAGCGGTTCGTCCTGCGGCGGCCAGCGGTCACCCGGCGCGGGTGGCGGCGGCTGCGGCGGGAGCTGTTGTGGTCCGGACGATTGCCGCGGTGCCCGCGGCGGCGGTTCCTGCCCGGGCGGTCCGGGAGGCGGTCCGGCAGGAGGAGGTCCCTGCGGGGAGCCCTGTGCCGGTCCGGGCGGGGGCGGTTGCCGGCGCGGCGGACGCTCGCCGCGCCCGCCGTCCGGCGGCCCGGGCCGTTCGGCCGCCGGACGTTCGGGCGGCGGGCCCTGCCTGCGCGGCGGTTGCTGGCCGGCAGGAGGCTGCCCCGGAGGCGGCTGGTGTCCCGGCGGCGGCCCGCCGGGCGACTGCTGCGGAGGCTGCGGAGGCTGCGGAGGCTGCGGAGGTTGGGACTGCGGAGCCTGCGGTGGACGCCGGTCCTGGCCACGTCCGTCGGGCGGGACCTGCCCGGGGTTGCGGCCGCGAGCTCGCGGGTCCGGTTCGGGCGCGCGGTGTCCGTTCCTGCGGGCCTCGTCGGGCGTCGCAGGAGGGACCTCCGGTGTGGGGTGTGGTGGTCGCGGCCGGCGAGGGGGACGGGGCGCCCGCTGGGGACGCTGGGTCTGTGGCGGCTGCGCGCGTGGCGGCTCGCCGTCGGGGCGTTCGCGCTGGTCGGCGGCGCGCCGGGACAGTTCTCCGCCCGGGTCGTCGGCGTCCGGCCACGGGACTGGGTCGTCCCCGGCGCCTTCCCCCTGACGGTCTGCTGGCCCCCCTGGCCTTGCCGGTCCGCCCGGCCTCCCCTCGTGTTCGGGTGGCCGGCCCGGCTGTCTGTCCAACGCGTGCCCCATCAACTCGGCGTCAAGCTCGGTCGATTCAGGGTAATGCGCGGCGCGGGAAAACTCAGGTCGCCTCGGCGGCAGAGCCGTTCTCGTCACTCCTGCGCCGCACGCGGCGGACGATCCGTCGGCCCGACAGCAGCACGAGCGCCACGCCGGCGACGATGGTGATGACGAGGGTCACGGTCGAAAGTTCGGTCGAGGAGAGCTCGAGTTCGGCCGGTTCGCCCAGGGGCGTGCCCTGTGGGGTCGTCAGGTTGACGGTGATCTTGAACCGGCCCGAGCGCAGCGTCTCGGCGGGCACCTGGGGGCTGATGGTGCTGTTGGCCGACAGCGTCTGGATCGGGATGTGCGCGGGCCGCAGTCCGGCGATGTTCTCCAGCTGCAGGCGCACGCGGATCTCTACGGGCAGGTCGTTGCGGACGCTCACCGGCAGCGGTGCCGACTCCGAACCCCGCAGCACCGGCTGGGCCAATGTGGCCACGGTGACGTGGCTGGTGAGCTCGTCGAGCTGGTCGTCGGCCTGCGCGGCGGCGGCCAGGCCGTGGCGCGGCCGGTCGTGCCACGTCACCGACGTCGCGCGGATGACGGCGTTGTGCAGCGGCTGCAGCAGCTGGGCTGGCGTGACCTGCCTGGTCGGGTCGACGCTCATCGCGCGCGCGAGGCCGGCGGTGGTCGCCTCGGTGGCCGACAGCGAGTCGACCCGCCCGGCGTCGAGGGCGGCCGCGGTCGTCTCGGCCTCCGAAGGGCGCGTCGGGGTGGCGCCGTTGACGGGTTCGGCGAGGACGTCGTCGAGGGCCGTCGGCGCGAGCATCCGCGCGCGGATCAGCTCGGAGTAGGAGTCGAGGAACGCGGTGAGGTCGACGGACGTGCCGGTCAACTGCGGCGGCGGGGACACCACGACCGGTCCCGGCGGCTGCTCGCCGAGCCCGCCGCGGAACGCCAGGGCGGCGATGCCGTTCTGGGTGGCCACGTCCGGATCGTCGACGGCGGTGCGGTTGTTGCTCGTGGCCGGCGTGCCGGCGAGCGCGTCCGCGACCAGCGGGTCGTAGGTGATGCGGCGCGCCGCGGCGGCGCTGTCGATGTCGGAGACCCGGCCGATGTCCTCGACCGCGGCGTCGGCGCGCACGGGCGGGGTGAGGAACGTGTGCGCCCCGGCCGACGTCGCGGCGTGCAGCGCCTCGTCGGTCAGCGAACCGCCCGTCCACACGACGCCCTCACGCGGTTCGACGCCCGTGCGCTCGGTGATCGACCGGCCGTTCAGCGCCATCCCGACCAGGCCCGCGTCGCTGTCGACCCTGGCGAGCGTGCCCAGGTCGCGTCGGCGTAGGGCATCCGCACGACGCAGTGCGCCGACACCAGCGTGCGCAGCCGGTCGAGCCAGCGCTGGGCGTGCTCGGCGCCGCCGCCCGGCACGTCGCCGCGGTCGGTGCGGACGCGGTAGCCGCCCGCCATCTGCTCGACCGTGCCGAGCAGTTCGGGGTCGATCGCGAAGCACATCGACCGGAACAGGGCCGCGTCCTCCTGCTTGGCCAGCGCCGATTCGACGAGCGCGTCGAGCCGGCCGCCCGGGGCCACGGCGTTGGCGAGGCCGTCGTCGGCGAGCACGATCGTGTCGTCGTGCGGGTCCGACACCACCGCGGGGCGTTCGGCGGTCAACGGCCACAGCAGCGACGTGCGGGCGGGCGGCACGCCGCTCGGCGGGTCGATGACCGGCAGCATCATGTTCATCGACGCCAGCCGTGCGGGTCCGCCGTAGGCGGGCGTGCCGTTGACGTTCACCAGCAGCGGGTACACCCCGGGCGTGCCGAGCGGCAGCTGCGCGGCGGGGACGTCGAACTCGACGCGCGTCGACTGTCCCGGCCTGAGCGAGTCGGCCAGCGTGATCCACTCCGACATGCCCGCGTCGGTGGGCGGCGGTTCGCTCGTCACCGAGTGGAACTGCGCCGACGACTGCACCGGCTGGCCGATCTGCAGCCGCGCGACGACCTCGGAGATCTCGCGGTCGCCGGTGTTGGTGACGGTGCCGCTCACCCGGATCCGGCCCTCCGGGCCGCCCGCGGTGAGCAAGCGCGGTTCGAACTCCTCGACGTCGAGGGTCAGCAGGTCGGGCTCGCTGAGCTGCTGTTCGGGCTGCGGTTCGTACTGCCCTGGTTGCTGAGCCGGGTGAGGTTGCGCGCCGGCGGGCGCGTGCGCGAAGAGCCCCTGCGTGAGGAGGAAGGCCAACGCCAGCGCGAACGCGCTGAACCTGCTCACTGCTCGCCGCCTCCGTACCTCGTGTCGAACAAGCACCTAGTCGAACAACTCTCGTGCCTTGCGCACGAGCTTGCGCTCATCGGTGTAGGCGAGCCGTGAGTCCAGTTCCCCGAGCGGAACCCACGCCACTTCGGTGACTTCGACGTCCTCGTCCGACAGCTCGCCGCCGACCGCTTCGAGGAGGAAATGATGCACCGTCTTGTGGATGCGTCTGCGCTCGGCCACGAACCAGTAGTCGATGGAGCCGAGCGGGCGGACGACCTCGGCGACGATGCCCGTCTCCTCCCGAACCTCGCGCACGGCAGTGTCCTCGACGGTCTCACCGTCCTCGATGTGGCCCTTCGGCAGGGACCACAGCAGACGCCCGTGCCGGTTCAGTCTGCCGATGAGCGCGGCGTGCGTGCGCGCGGGATCGACGACGAGACCTCCTGCGGACGTCTCGTTGACGGTCGTCATCCGCCGCCGGTGCCTCCGCCGCGACCGGCGTCGCGGTGTGGCGTCACCGGGCCGGCCGGCCGATCCAGGCATGCTGCGATGCTAGATCACCGGGCGGCCCCGGTAGGCTGGCTTGCTGTGTCCGTGTTGAATCGATTCCCCCGTCGGGGCGCTGTCGCGGAGGTCGCCCAGGCGTGAATCAGACCGCCGTGAATCCCACCGGAGCCCAGCTGAAGGCCAGGGCCGAGGCGCAACGCAACGCCGTGGCCGAGCTGTTGCGGGTCTCCCCCGTGGCCGACGACCTCGCCAAGCGATTCGCCGAGGCGGGGCATTCGCTGTACCTCGTCGGCGGAAGCGTGCGGGACGCGTTGCTGGGGCGCCTGTCGTCGGACCTCGACTTCACGACCGACGCGCGCCCCGAGGCGATCCAGAAGCTGGTGTCCGGGTGGGCCGAGGCCGTGTGGGACACGGGCATCGAGTTCGGCACGGTCGGCGCGGCCAAGGGCGGCGTGCAGCTGGAGATCACCACGTTCCGCGCCGACGTCTACGACCGCGTCAGCCGCAACCCCGACGTCTCGTTCGGCGACACGATCGAGGGCGACCTGGTGCGCCGCGACTTCACGGTGAACGCGATGGCCATCGAGTTGGCCACGAAGACGTTCGTCGACCCGCACGGCGGCATGGACGCCCTCGCCGCGCGCACCCTCGACACGCCGGCCACGCCGGAGGAGTCGTTCGCCGACGATCCGCTGCGGATGCTGCGCGCGGCCCGGTTCACCGCGCAGCTGGACTTCACGCCCGCCGACCGGGTCGTCGCGGCGATGCGGGACATGGCAGGCGAACTGGAACGCATCACCGCCGAGCGCGTGCAGGCGGAGCTGTCGAAGCTGATGGTCAGCGCGGCGGTCCGGCGCGGCCTCGAGCTGATGGTCGACACCGGGCTGGCCGACATCGTGCTGCCCGAGGTTCCCGGCATGAGCCTGGCGATGGACGAACACCACCAGCACAAGGACGTCTACCAGCATTCGCTGACGGTGCTGGACCAGGCGATCGACCTGGAGACCACGCACGAGCCGACGTCCGAGCCCGACCTGGTGTTGCGGTTGGCGGCGCTGCTGCACGACATCGGCAAACCGGCGACGCGCAAGTTCGAACCGGGTGGGGGCGTCAGCTTCCACCACCACGAGGTCGTGGGCGCGAAGATGGCGCGCAAGCGGTTGCGGGCGTTGCGGTACCCGAAGGACGTCGTGGCCGACGTGTCGCAGCTGGTGTACCTGCACCTGCGGTTCCACGGCTACGGCAAGGGCGAGTGGACCGACTCGGCGGTGCGGCGGTACGTCAACGACGCGGGTCCGCTGCTGACGCGCCTGCACAAACTGGTGCGCGCCGACTGCACGACCCGCAACCGCCGCAAGGCCGCCGCGCTGCAACGCACCTACGACGACCTCGAGGCGCGCATCGCGCGGATCGCCGAGGAGGAGGACCTCAAGCGCGTCCGACCCGACCTCGACGGCAACGAGATCATGCGCATCCTGGGCGTCGAACCGGGCCCGATCGTCGGCAAGGCGTGGAAGCACCTCAAGGAACTGCGCCTCGACCGCGGCCCCCTCGACCACGACGAGGCCGTCGCCGAACTCCACCGCTGGGCCGCCACCCAAGGCATCACCCCGCCGGAGTAAGCGGTTCGGCTAGTCGGGCAGGGTAATGCCTGGTTGTCTGGGTCGTGATCAGGCACTGCGCCACAAGTCGACGATCCTGTCGACGTCCTCGACGAGACGATTCCACCCGTCGAGACGCGAGATCGGTCCGTGCGGGTCCAGGCGTTCGAGGAGTTGCCTGCGATGGCTGTCGAACCGGTTCGCACCCCGTTCACGCCGGCGGCCGGTCTTGTCGGCTGCGGCAAGTAACGCATCACGGAGCCGCTGCTTGGGGTCTGCGATCCGCTCGACTTCGCGTGGGTGCGGAAGACCGAGATCCGACTTCCCCTTGGGGTTACCGGCGACGCGGCGGATCGCACCGTCGTCGAGGAGCAACCACGCTTCGGTCATCCGGATCGGGATCACAGGGCAGCATGTCAGCGTGGCGCTGACTTCAGTCACGCCGTCGGTGATCTCCGCTCGCCGCGCGGGTACTCCTGCGTTGTCGGCGTCGCGATGGACGATCACCACGTCCGGTTCCGCCCCCAGGAGGCTGATGCCCGCCCGCACTTTGGCTGCGACGGTCTTCTTCACCTGCTTTTCGAGCAGGGCAAAGTTCGGACTGGAGACTCGTAGCTCCACCCCGCGTTCCCGGAACAGGTCTTCAACGAGTGGGCTCAGCGGTGCGTCGGAGGTGCCTTCTGCGACGAACAGCCCTTCGTAGGTTTGCCGCTTCATCCTGCGAGGTCCATGGGGAGCCCGATCTGGCTACCAGCGGGTGCCGTCAGGTAGGTGATCAGATCTGCGCGAGTGGCTACGGCGGAAGCATGAGGAGCTCGCCAGGTGTCCCGAAGGGGCAGAAGGGACAACGCTTCTGCTACACGCCCGTCTGGTCCCGACCGTCGCCGTGTTTCCGCCACGAGGATGTCTCCAAGGTCGCACAGTTGGACGATGCCAGGCGAATGCGTGTTGATGATGACCTGGCGGAACGGGTTGTCGAGAGCAGGTTGCTGCTCGCTGTCCACTGCCAGGTCGCGGACGAGATCCAGCATGGCTTCCAGGTTTGCAGGGTGGATGCCGTTCTCCGGCTCTTCCATGCAGATCAAGCCGTGAACCGTGGGATCTTCGAGCAGGACACAGAGCGCGAGGAACCGCAGCGTTCCCTCGGACAGTGCGCGGGCGGGAAGTCGCATGCCGCTGCGTTCATTCAGGAAGAGGGTGAGTACTTCCCGCTTCTGATCGGGCTCGACGCCGATACTGTCAACACCGAGGTCGCCCAGATCGGCAAGTCGGCTGGCGACCTCGGCGTAGACAGCCTCTTCGTCGACGCCCCCATCATCCCGTGCAGCGTCCTGGGCGATACGGAAGAGCGTCGCAGCCACGTGCCGACCGTCCGACCGCAGTGTGCGCGGGTCGGCAAAGCTGTCCGGCGCGCGGAGTGCGGACGGTTCGAGTGCGAGTCGCCGCCAGCTTTCCATTTCTCGCCGCGCAGCGAGCAAGGTGGGCTGGTCGTTGGTCGTGATTGTGCTGAGTACGGTACGTCCTGCTTTGGCAGCGGCTCGCGGCTGCGGGCGCCCTGAGGTGCCGTCGCCGTGCACATTGACGACAATGCCCTCGTCTCGTTGCTCGGTGGACATGAATGGCCCACCGCGTCGTTCGCCGACCACGACGGCGTTACGAAAGTTCTTCGCGCTGTGCTTGAACCTCAGGTGTTTCGCCGCGTCCCCACGTTTGATGTGCGTGAGGCGCTCGTGCTGGAGTACGAGACGCCCGATGCTGGCTTCACCGTCAGACCGTGCGTACGCCAGACGTAGTTCGTACCGTAGGAACGTCGTCGCGGGTTTGGCCGGGGACCCGAGGTCGTCCTCGACTTCGGGCGGCACGATCATCTCCACCGCGAGGTCCATCGTGCGCTCGTGGTCGCCATAGCCGTCCCAGAAGAGGTCGCGAGGGTCGGCGCTTGACCCCTCGGAAAGGCTGCGCACCTTCTGCGCGGCGCCCATCAGGGTATCGGTGGACAGGTACGAGAGGAACTCGATGGCGTCGAAAACGTTCGACTTACCCACGCCGTTCGCACCAGCAATGCACGTGAACGGGCCGAAGTCGACCTGCACGTCGAGCAGATTCTTGAACCCGTGCACTTCCAGCCTGGTGAGCATGTGAGCAGGTTATCGCGCTTGCCGGGCCGGCGGGTGCTTGCCGAGGCCCGCTAGGCGCGTTCGAGGGCTCCGGACTCGAGGTGGGCGCCGATGGCGTGGGGCAGGAGGTAGGCGACGGCGCCGCCGGGCAGGGGTCCCCACGGTGCGGTGACGCCGGTGAGCACGTGCACGGGCCTGCGCACGACGTATGTCCGCAGGTCGCCCTCGCGTTCGAACGTCAGCGACGTCTCGGGGAACGGCGTCCGGTCGGGGTGGGTCAGGTTGCCTGTTCGTTGCCGAACCGGCGCAGCCGCGTCCCGGCCGGCAGCGTCACCATGCGCTTGTTGCGGTAGAACGGCAGCGGCGGTTCGCCGCGCAGCGGCTGGACCGGCCAGTCCGTGGGGTGTTCCTGTTCGGCCGACGTGCCGCCGCCCATCCGGCCCGGCACGAGCAGCAACGCCCCGAGCAGCGTCTCGGCGGCCTCGTGGACGCGGCGGAACGTGCGTGGTTCGACGGCCTCGCCGTCGGCGTACCGGGCGACCTCCCAGCCGTCGGCGGCGCGGTGCAGACACCACACGTCGTCGGCGGTCTCGCCGATGCGGAACGCCGACTCGGGGATGCCGTACTCGGCGAGCCGCAGCCGCAACGTGGTCAGCACGTCGGAGGCGCGCAGACGCCGCGGTTCGTCGCCGCGTTGCACCTTCGTGACGGTGCTGGGTTCGGCGACGTCCTCGGGTGCGCGCGGCGGCCGCGGCTTGCCCTGGACGTCGGCCTCGGCCGTGGCCCGCACTGATCGGCGGGCGTACGGCACGGCGTACTGGTTGGCGCGGATCGCGTCGAGCAGTCCCTGCTCGGGCGGGACGCCGTACTTGCGCAGGTAGTGCGGCACGGCCGCGGGCCAGATCCACGTGCCGTCGGTGTGGAACGCGTCGGGCACGTCGGCGGGGGCGCCGGGCGGTGCGAACAGGTCCCGCAGGCCGCCCTGCCTGGCCAGCACCACGGGCGCGCGGTACAGGTAGCCCAGCACCCGCGGGATCTCCTCCTGCGGCAGCGGCGGCCGGTTGACGACGGGCTTCTCGCCCTCCCCGCCGCCGTCGACGACGCGGGCGTGCCGGAACTCGATGTCGAGCGGTTTGCCCGCCTTGCCGGCCAGCCACGCGGGCGGATCGGGACGCGGGAAGTACTCGAGCTCGGCGTCGTAGGTGCGCGCGGTGCGCCGGCCCTCGGGCGGCAGCTGCCAGAGCGGCTCGGACGTGGTGTCGAAGTCGAAGTCGAAGTTGCGTTCGGTGTCCAGGGAGTAGGTGCCCTGGAACCAGGTGCCGTGCTCGGCGGTGTACATCGCCGAACGCAGCTGCGCGAGCAACTGGCCCAGCTGCGGCGGCGCCGACAGCGACACCGCGGTGTCCTCGCCCGCGTCGGCCTTCACCTCGAGTTCGGAGTAGTCGCCGACCTGTCGGAACTGGGCCGCCACGCGCTGCCAGCCGGTGGGCAGGAAACCCAGCAGCGTGCGGCCGATGGCCTTCAACAACGGTTGGACGTCGTCGCCCTTGCCCGGTTCGGTGCGCGGTGTGCCGGGTGCGGCGAAGTCGTGGCGTTCCTGCCACAACGCCGTGATCGTGTCGGGGTCCTGCACGCGCGTGGTGAAATCCGTCAGCCCGAGGTCGCGGGCGCGGCGTTCGTCACCGCCGGTCCAACGCAGGACGAGCTCGTCCTCGTCGGAGGCCGGCTCCACCAGGTACGGCTCGTCGTCGTGCAGGCAGTAGGTGTGTACGGCGAACGTCGCGGGCGCCTCGGACGCGGGCACGACCTTGCCGCGGGTCCCCTGCGTCTCGGTGTCGAAGTCCTCGGGCGGTTCGGTGCCGGGCAGCGGCGTCAGCAGCACGCTCGAATCGGCCGTCGAATGCTGCGCCCGGAACATCCCGCCGTCCCACAGCGCGTACAACCCGTCGGGCCGATCGGCCACTTCCACTCGAAAACGCACGCGTGCTCGCCCCCTCGCTCAGGTGATCGCGGGTTCCCCTCCCGCGGTTCGCGCGGGCCTTACTGTATCGACACCTGCCGTTTCGGCCAGGTGGACCGCCGTCGGTGGGAAGGCCTCACCTTAGCGCCGACGGGTGACCGCGAGGTACGAACCGCCCACTTACCGCAACTTGCGCTCTGGGTCCAGAGCGACGTATTCGATGCCGCAAAGCGAACCCTCCGCGGCGTGCCGCCACCCACCCGGGTGGGATCATGGGACACGTGCACGCGGACTCCGAGGTTGAACCTGGAACCCTCCTGGTCGCCGCTCCCACGATGTTCGATCAGAACTTCCGGCGGACGGTCGTGTTCGTGATCGACCACAGGGACGAGGGAACGCTCGGTGTCGTGTTGAACAAGCCGAGCGAGGTGCCGGTCAACGAGGTGTTGCCGGGCTGGGGTTCGCACGTCGTCGAACCGGAGTCGGTGTTCGTCGGCGGTCCGGTGGAGAAGAAGACGGCGCTGTGTCTGGCTGCCCTGCGCACGGGCGAGGACGCCGAGGAACTGCCGGGTGTGATCGCCGTGCGCGGCCCGGTGGCGCTGGTCGACCTCGACGCCGATCCCGACAGCCTCGTCAGCAAGGTGCGCGGCATGCGGGTGTTCGCCGGGTACGCCGGCTGGGACGCGGGTCAGCTCGCCGCCGAGATCAACCGCGGCGACTGGCTGATCGTGCCCGCCCTGCCCGGCGACGTGCTGGCCACCCCGAACCGCGACCTGTGGTCGCACGTCCTGCGTCGCCAGGGCCTGCCCACCGCCCTGCTCGCCACCCACCCGGGAGACCTCCAACTCAACTGACCGCACGGGTGCGTGTTCGGTGCGGGCCGGGTGGGAGCTCCGTACGGTGGGTGGCATGCGCCGTCTGCTGCTCGCCGCCCTGGCCGTCCTCGCCGCCGCGGGCGGTGCGTTCGTGGTCGGGATGCGCCGGAAATCGCCGGTTCTGCAGGATCTGATCCGACAGTTCAGCAAGCATTACGTGACGCCCATGGTGCTGCCGAACGCCGGCGGCGCGGGTGACGGCAACGCCGTGGTGCACCACCGCGGCCGGACGAGCGGCCGCGAGTACGCCACGCCGGTCACGCCGATGCCGGTCGAGGGCGGTTTCCTCGTCGCGCTGCCGTACACGGCGCGGGTCGACTGGGCACGCAACGTCCTCGCCGCCGGCGGGGCGACGGTGGACTTCGACGGCGCGAGCCACGAGGTCACCGACCCGGCCGTGGTGCGCTACGCCGACATCGCCCACCTGCTGTCGCCGAGCAGTCGCCTCGTGGCCAAGGTCTTCGCCCTCGAGGAGTTCCTCCGCCTCCGCACCCACCCCTGACCGGGAGCGGTCACGGCGGGGGTTCGAGTAGGGCGGCGATGTCGGTGCCGGCTCGGAGGAGGGCGAGCATCCGGCGTCCGATGTCGTCGAGCCGGCGCTGCAACGCGTCGAGCGGGTCCGCCGCGGCGGGCGGTGCCACGTCGAGTTGCCGGACGGAGTCGAGCGCGGCGCGCACGGCCGGGATCGGATAGCCGGCCTCGCGCAGCGCGGCGGTGATGCGTGCGTCGCGGATCGCGCCGAGCGGGTAGCGGCGGACGGCGCGCGACGTGACGCGTTCCGGGGCGACGAGCCCTTCCCGCTCCCAGAACCGCAACGTCGAGGTGCGCACGCCGAGCGCCCCGGCCAGCTCGGTGATCGTCATGGCGTCGGTGTCGGTATCCGTGCCGGGGGCGTGAGTCGTCCTGCTCCGCGGTGTCGCCGGGTTCGGCGCGGATCGCGGTGAGAGCGTCGATCGCGTCGAGTGCCTGCGTGCGTAGCCGGGCGAGGTCGGTGTGCAGGGCGTTGACGCGGGCGGCGGCCTCGTCGGCGGGCAGCGAGCGGACGTCCCGGAGGGTGCTGCGCGCGACGACCGGCCCGACCGCCTCGGCCAACCGCCGGTAGGCGCGCAGTGCGACGACGTGCTCGGCGCCGAAGTGCCGGTAGTTGTTGGCGGCCCGGGTGGCCGGTGGCAGCACGCCGAGCCGTTCGAGGTCGCGGATCTGCTGCGGGCTGTACCCGGACGTCGCGGCCAGCGCGGCTGTCGTGAATCCTGCGGTCAGTCCCTCGGTCGGTGTCTCCGAACCCTCCATAAGCACTTCAATAACAAACTTGAAGGCATGACACCCGACGACATTCTCGAACTCGTCCGCGGACTACCCGGTGCGCTCGTGCTCTCCCCCGAGCCCGGTGGTCCCCATCCGGAGGCGGCCTGGGGCGATCATTTCGTCTACCACGCCCCGGGCGGGGAGGTTCCGCAGCGCACGCAGCCGCACGTGACCGTCGTGACGAAGAACGGCCCCGGCGACGAACGGTCGAACCTCGACGTCGACGGCCGGTGGCGCGTCAACGTGCGGGTGCCGCGCGACCGGTTCGCCGAGCTGACCGGCCACGACCCGCGCACTGTGGACTTCGGAGGCGCAGACTCCGGAGGCGCAGACTCCGGAGGTGTGGACTTCGCGGCGGTCGACACGGTCCTGCCGCATCCGCTGTACGCCCGCGCGGGCTTCGTCGCGGTGGTCAACCCGGGCCCGCGCACCACCGACCTGCTCACCACGCTGATCCACGAAGCACACGCCCGCGCAGCCGAGAAAAGCCCCTGACACCCCCGTACGAAAAAGCACCCGAGGGTCCTCGAACGCAGCCACGCGGCAGCGCGTCGTTGAGGGGCGGTGGTCGGGCGACGGGCGGGCGACGGGCGGGCGCGTTGAACGCCGGCCCTTGGGTGCTTGAGAACTGGGGGTCAGGCGTTGCCGGTGAGGGCTCCGCAGCCGCCTCCGCCGCAGGCGCAGCCGCCGCAGCCGGCGGGCTCGGGCTCGGGTTCCGGCACGGTCAGCGCGGCGCGGTGGCCGAGCGCCCCGCCGCCGGCGACCAGGACGAACATGCCCACGACGCCGAGCACGGCCGCGATCACGGTGCCCCAGACGGTCGGCATGACGATGCCGGCGACACCCGCCGCGATGCCGACACCGCCCGCGACCAGCGTCGGCAGTCCGGCGACGCGGTTGGCCAGGCGGAACGCCTCGTCGCTCCGCAGCGTGGCCTGCGTGCGCACGCCCGCGCCGCGCTCACGCGGCAGCTTCTCCCGCAGCCCGAGGTAGCCGCCCCAGCCGACGAGGATGCCGAGCAGTGCGGGAATCAACGCAACGACGATCACGACCTCGAGAATACGGCCCCACCACCGGTCGTCTTGTCGACACCCGAACGGGCTGTGCCCGGCGTCATGTCCGGCCCTCCGGCGCCCACCCACCCCACCCGGTCCGGCCCGAATCGCCCGTCTGCGAAAACCGGGTGAAGCAGGGAGTTACCATAGAAGTGTGAATTCGGCGAGCCTGCTCCTTAGCGGGCCGCGCTGACGACAAGCGTAGGTCGGCGCGGCTACCCCTCATGCCTGCTTGGCTGGGGGGTTGATTGCTTTCAAGGGCTCAATCCCTTCCTGCTACGTCGACCACAGGCGGCGGCCACACGAGTGCGGAAAGGTTCCGGCGATGACAGAGGGCAGCGACACGACCCCGGCGCAGCGGTACAACGCGGCGCTGGCCGGGCAGATCGAGCGGCGCTGGCAGGACTACTGGTCCGACCACGGCACGTATCACGCGCCGAACCCGGCCGGTCCGCTCGCGGACAAGTCCGCGCCCTTGCCGTCGGACAAGCTGTTCGTGCAGGACATGTTCCCGTACCCCTCGGGGTCGGGCCTGCACGTCGGCCACCCGCTGGGCTTCATCGGCACGGACGTGTTCGCACGGTTCAACCGCATGATCGGCCGGAACGTGCTGCACACGATGGGTTTCGACGCGTTCGGCCTGCCCGCCGAGCAGTACGCCGTGCAGACGGGCACGCATCCGCGCACCACCACCGAGGCCAACATCGAGCGGTACCTGGACCAGATCCGCAGGCTGGGCTTCGGGCACGACGAGCGGCGCCGCGTCGCCACGACCGACATCGAGTTCTACCGGTGGACGCAGTGGATCTTCCTGCAGATCTTCAACTCGTACTACGACGAGACGCAGGACAAGGCGCGTCCGATCGCCGAACTGGAGAAGCAGTACGTCGCCGGTGAGCGCACCACCCCGGACGGGCGTGCCTGGTCGGACCTGTCGGCCGCCGAGCAGCGCACGGTCATCGACGAGCACCGGCTCGTCTACATCTCCGAGGCGCCCGTCAACTGGGCGCCGGGGCTGGGCACCGTCGTCGCGAACGAGGAGGTCACCGCCGACGGCCTGACCGAACGCGGCAACTACCCCGTCTTCCGCAAGCCGCTGCGCCAGTGGATGATGCGCATCACCGCCTACGCCGACCGGCTCGTCGACGACCTGGAGCTGCTGGACTGGCCCGAGAAGGTCAAGTCCATGCAGCGCAACTGGATCGGCCGCTCACGCGGTGCGAACGTCCGGTTCGCCGCGGGCGACGAGGCCATCGAGGTGTTCACGACGCGTCCGGACACGCTGTTCGGTGCGACGTACATGGTGCTGGCGCCCGAGCATCCGCTGGTCGAGACGTTGACGGGCGAGGCGTGGCCCGAGGGCGTCGACGAGCAGTGGACCGGCGGCGCCGCGACGCCCGCCGAGGCCGTCGCCGCCTACCGCGACCGCACGGCGCGCAAGTCCGACCTGGACCGGCAGGAGACGAAGGAGAAGACCGGCGTCTTCCTGGGTTCGCACGCGACGAACCCGGCGACCGGCGAGCCGATCCCGGTGTTCATCGCCGACTACGTGCTGATGGGCTACGGCACCGGCGCCGTCATGGCCGTGCCCGCGCACGACGAGCGCGATTTCGAGTTCGCCACCAAGTTCGGCCTGCCGATCGTGCAGACGATCCAGGCGCCGGACAACGCGCCCGCCGACCAGGCCTACGTCGGCGACGGGCCGGCGATCAACTCGACCAACGAGGACGTCAGCCTCAACGGCCTCGGCGTCGACGACGCCAAGAAGACGATCATCGGCTGGCTCGAGGACAACGGGCACGGCGAGGGCACAGTGCAGTACAAGCTGCGCGACTGGCTGTTCGCGCGCCAGCGGTACTGGGGCGAGCCGTTCCCGATCGTCTACGACGAGAACGGCACGCCGATCCCGCTGCCGGAGGACCAGCTGCCCGTCGTGCTGCCCGACGTCGACGAGTACTCGCCGAAGACGTTCGACCCGGACGACGCCGACTCCGAACCCGAGCCGCCGTTGGCGAAGGCCACCGACTGGGTCGAGGTGACGCTCGACCTGGGCGACGGGCCGAAGACGTACCGCCGCGACACCAACGTGATGCCGCAGTGGGCGGGCTCGTGCTGGTACCAGCTGCGCTACATCGACCCGACCAACGACGAGAAGTTCGTCGACCCGGACAACGAGAAGTACTGGATGGGTCCGCGGGCCGCCGAGCACGGCGTCAACGACCCGGGCGGTCTGGACCTGTACGTCGGCGGCGTGGAGCACGCGGTGCTGCACCTGCTGTACTCGCGGTTCTGGCACAAGGTGCTCTACGACCTGGGCTTCGTCACGTCGGCCGAGCCGTACCGGAAGCTGTTCAACCAGGGCTACATCCAGGCCTACGCCTACACCGACTCCCGCGGCGTGTACGTGCCCGCCGAGGAGGTGACCGAGGCCGACGGCAAGTACTTCTACAACGGTGAAGAGGTCACCCAGGAGTACGGGAAGATGGGCAAGAGCCTGAAGAACTCGGTCGCGCCCGACGAGATGGCCGACACCTTCGGCGCCGACACCTTCCGCTTCTACGAGATGTCGATGGGGCCGCTGGCCGACTCGAAGCCGTGGGCGACCAAGGACGTCGTGGGTGCGCACCGGTTCCTGCAGCGGCTGTGGCGCCTGGTGGTCGACGAGGAGACCGGTGAGCTGCGGGTCGCCGACGTCGAACTGTCCGAATCGGACCTGAAGCTGCTGCACAAGACGATCGCGAGCGTCCGCGACGACTACGCGGAGCTGCGGTTCAACACGGCGGGCGCCAAGCTGATCGAGCTGAACAACCACGTCACGAAGACGTACGGCTCGGCGGAGGCCACGCCGCGCGCGCTGGCCGAGGCGATGGTGCTGATGCTGGCGCCCCTGTGCCCGCACATCGCCGAGGAACTGTGGAACCGGCTCGGACACCCGGACACCCTGGTGCACGGCCCGTTCCCGGTGCCCGACGAGAAGTACCTGGTCGACGACACGGTCGAGTACCCGATCCAGGTCAACGGCAAGGTTCGCTCGCGGATCACCGTGGCGGCCGACGCCAACGCCGGCGACGTCGAGGCGGCGGCCCTCGCCGAGGAGAAGATCGCCGCAGCCCTCGACGGCGGCACCCCGAAGAAGGTCATCGTCGTCCCGGGCAAACTCGTCAACGTAGTCCTCTAGCGGCGGTTTGGAGCTCCCAAGGGCCCCATAGTTGCGTTGAACGCGACTAATCTTCCCTTCGCGGCGGCCGTCCGAGGGGTGCTCGCCGCGAGGGCTCCGTTGGTCGGTCAAGGTGCACCCAAGGGCCCTTTAGTTGCGTTGAACGCGACCATGGGGCCCTTGGGACAGCTCGCCGGGCGGCGCACCGGCACGGGTTCGGCCGGAGTTGTCCACATCGACCCGGTTATCCACAGATCTCGATTTTGGGAGTTCCCGGGCCCGGCACCCGCGCAGCACGATCGACGTTGTGAGACGTGGCAGATGGGCAGACGACCCCGAAACACTGCGTGCGCACAGCCGGCTCGGCGTCGTGCGCGCCGCGACCCTGCAAGCCCAGACGGTGCACAAGAGCACCATCTACCGACGATGCCTACCCGGTGGGCCGTGGCGTTGGGTGCTCCCGGGCGTCATCGTGCTGCAGAACTCCCCGCCGACGGCCGATCAACGATTGGTCGCCGCGCTGTTGTACGGAGGTCCGCACACGCTGATCACCGGGCTGGAAGCATGCCGCCGCCAGGGCCTTCGCCTGGGCGATATGCCTCCCGACGACCGGGTCCACATCCTCGTTCCGCACGCGTGTCGCGTGCGGAGCACGGGCTATGTCCTGGTCGAACGCACCCTGCGCATGCCGCGGGGACGCATCATCGGCGAGATTCCGGTGGCCCCGGTGATGCGCGCATCGCTCGACGCCGCACGTCGGATCCGCGCCGAGACGCCCGTGGCGAATCTGCTGTTCGAAGCCGTTCAGCGGGGTGGCTGCACCCCGGCCGCCCTGAGCGCCGAGCTGGACCTGGGGAACGCGCGGGGAACGGCAATTCCGCGCCAGGTCCTCAAGAAGATCACCCCGTTGCGGTCGGTGGCGGAGCTGAACGCGAAACACTTGGCCGAAAGCTGCTCGCGGCCCCCTACCCATTGGAATCCCAAGCTCTACACCGCGGACGGCCACTACATCGCCACCCCCGACGCGTGGTGGGACGACGTCGGCCTGGCGTGGGAGATCGACTCCGTCGAATTCCACTACTCCCGCGATGCGTACGGGCGGACCGTCAGGCGCAACTCCCGCTACGGGCAGGCCGGTGTCCCGGTGGTCCAGACGTTGCCGTCGCAGGTCTCGTCGACCCCGGTGAGTGTGGTGCGCGAACTCGAGGCGGCCCACCAGGGGCGGCGTCGGAACGCGGCCGCGCGGATGTCCGAGTCGTCCCGAACGACGCAGACGGTCAGGGCGAGCCTGCTGCTTGACGGCCCACCCCCGCGTCAGGCGAGGCCGATCTCCCTTGCCAGGTCGGACAGCAGGGCCTCGAAGAGGGTGTCCGGGTGGGCGATCGGGATGGGGTAGTTGCCGAAGACCTCGAGCGTCACGTGGCCGTACAGCCGGGCCCAGAACTGCATCATCAGGTACGTCGTGCCGACGGTGAGCCGATCGGCGGGGACCTCGGTGCCCGCCTCGGCGAGCACCGCCAACAGCACGTCGCGGTAGCCGGCGAGGTCGTTGCGCAGCTCGGTGGGCATCCCGTCGTCGGACGGCAGCGCGACGTCGTCCGACAACAACACGTCTCCCGCCGCCAGCAGGAACAGCCTGCCGAACGGTTCGCTGAGCTGCTGCAGCTTCGCCGTGCTGCTCGCCGCGCCCGCCGCGCCGGAGGCGAACACGAGCGTGAACTCGTTCGTGTGCGTCAACGCCCAACGCCGGAAACCCCGGCAGATCGCGAACAGGCGCGCAGGCCCGCCACCGTCGTGGTCGGCGCTGCCCGCGACGTCACGTTCGAGTGCCTCGCCCAGATCGCGCACCACGTCGGCTCGCAGGTGCTCGAGCAGGTCGTCCCGGGAGCCGTAATAGCGGTACAACGCCGGCGCGGTGATGCCGAGTTCACGGGCGATCGCTCGCAGCGTCACCGCCTCGGGGCCGTCGCCGACGAGCAGCGCGCGGGCCGTCTGCCGGATGTCGCGGTCGGTCGCGGCGCGTTCCCTGCGCGGCCTGCTTGCGCGGGTCTGGCTCGGCGCGCTGTCCATCGTCAAAGTCTAGATCACATCGCAGGGCCGACCGCTGGAGCGAAGGGAAGATTCGTCCCTCCCGCCCGTCGCCCACCGCCACCCAACCGGACGCGCTTCGCGCGGCAGCATTCGATTCCACGCGACCATGGGGCCCTCGGGGGGTTGAGCCGGGGCTTCCCAGCGTGGGCTTGAACCGGGGCGCCGCCGGCACCGATCACTCGGGGGGCTACGTGACCGATGCCGGCGACCCGATGCCCGGCTCGACCGGTGCGACCGGCCGGACAACACACCGCGCGTACGCGGTATGCCTGGGAGAGTCCGTTCGGACTCCAGCCATGACGTCCCCGCGCCGATGTCACCCGAACGTGGGTATCGATGTCATGGTCCTCCCCTGATTGTCGCATCGATCGCCTCCGGGGTTGCAAAAAAATTCACATCCGGTCGGGCTTATCTGCATCTGCAAATGCCGCAGCGGCGGTCGTGGCAGGGTGGAGACGTGACAGCAGCAGTCCTCGTGGTCGGATCGGCCAACGCCGACCTGGTCGTGACCACCGATCGGCGCCCCGCCGGCGGTGAGACCGTCCTCGGCGGCGACACCCGCATCATGCCCGGCGGCAAGGGCGCCAACACCGCGGTCGCCGCCGCCCGCCTCGGTGCGGACGTCGCACTCGTCGGCGCCGTCGGCGACGACGCCCACGGCCGGTTGCTGCTCGACTCGCTCCGCACCGCCGGCGTGCGCACCGACCACGTGCGCACCGTCGACCGGCCCACCGGCGCCGCCTACATCACCGTCACGCCCGACGGCGAGAACTCCATCCTCGTGTCCCCCGGCGCCAACTACGCCCTCACCGCCGCCGACGCGACCACCGCCATCGACAGCGGCACCGTGGACCGGACCACCGACGACAGCGCTGCCGGCGAGCGGGTGCTGGTCGCCTCCCTCGAGGTGCCGCTGGACGTCATCGACGAGGCCGTCACCGCGGCAGCCCGCGCCGCACCCGGACCGTGCTGAACCTGTCGCCGACCACCGAGCTGCCCGACAAGACGCTGCGCGCCCTCGACGTGCTGATCGTCAACGAGCACGAGGCCGCCTGGCTCCTCGGCCGGAACACCACGAGCGCGACCGGCACCGACACCGCCGACGTCACGGCTCTGCTCGACCTGGGCCCACGCGCGGCCGTCGTCACCCGCGGAGCAGAGGGCGCCACGGTCGTCACCCGAACCGAGAACACCGAAACCACCCCGGCCACCGCCACGAACATCCCGTCCCCGCAGGTCACGCCGGTGGACACGACGGGAGCGGGGGACGCCTTCTCGGGTGCGTTCGCGACGTGGCTGGCGGCGGGTGCGACGGTGGTGGACGCGGCGCGGCGTGCGGTGGCGGTCGCGGCCGTGTCGGTCACGCGGCCCGGTGCGCAACCGTCGTATCCCCAGCTCGACGAACTGAACGACGCACTAAACTGACCATCCACACCGTCTTGGGAGGATCATGGCCGAGGCAAAGTTGTCCGGCGTGGGCGTCAGCCCCGGTCGCGCGAGCGGTCCGGTCGTCCGGGTCACCGATTCCATCGCGGAGCCGGCGAGCACCCCGGGCCCGGAGGATCCGTACGCCGAGGCCGAACTGATCGCTCCCGCGGCGAAGAAGGTCGCCGGCAGGCTCGAGACGATGGCCGATGCCGCCACGGGCGACGCCGCCGCCATTCTCAGCACCACGGCCGCGATGGCCGCCGATCCGTCACTGGTCAGTCAGGCCGAGCAGCTGGTCACGGCGCAGCGCATCCCGGCCGCGCGGGCGGTGTTCGATGCGGCCGGTCACTTCGCGCAGGCGCTGGCCAACGCGGGTGGCTACATGGCCGAGCGGGTGCGCGACGTGCACGACGTGCGCGACCGGATCATCGCCGAGGTGCTCGGGGTCGCCCCGCCGGGCGTGCCGGAGCTGACGACGCCGAGCATCCTGGTCGCCCGGGATCTCGCGCCCGCCGACACGGCAGGCCTCGACCCGGCGAAGGTGCTCGCGCTCGTCACCGAGGAGGGCGGTCCGACCAGCCACACGGCGATCCTCGCGCGGTCCGTCGGCATCCCGGCGGTCGTCGCGGTGCGCGGTGCGTTGTCGTTCGCGGCGACGGCGTGGGCGGTCGACGGCGATGCGGGCACGGTCGAGTCGGTCGACCCGGAGGCGCCCATCGTGACGGCCACGGCCGCGGGCGCCGCCGACTGGAACGGCCGCGGCGAGACCGGCGACGGGCACGTCGTGAAGGTGCTGGCCAACGTCGGCTCCCCCACCGACGCGCGCGCCGCCGCCGACGCGGGCGCCGAGGGTGTGGGCCTGTTCCGCACCGAGTTCTGCTACCTCGACGCCGACACCGAACCCACGGTCGACGCCCAGCGCGCCGCCTACGCCGCCGTGCTGGAACCGTTCCGCGGCAAGCCCGTCATCGTGCGCAGCCTCGACGCGGGCGCCGACAAGCCGATCGGTTTCCTGTCCCCGGACGTCGAGCCCAACCCGGCGCTCGGCGTGCGCGGGGTGCGGGTGGCGTTCGACCGGGTCGGCGTGCTGGACCGGCAGCTCGAGGCCATCGCCGGCGCGACCGCCGATGCGGGCGCGAGGTGTCGGTCATGGCGCCGATGGTGGCCACCGCGGAGGAGGCCGCGTGGTTCGCCGACCGGGTGCGGGCCGCCGGCATCGCGCGCGCGGGCGTGATGATCGAGGTGCCCGCCGCCGCGTTGAGTGCCCGCGAGGTGCTGGACGCGGTCAACTTCGTGTCGGTGGGCACCAACGACCTCGCCCAGTACACGTTCGCCGCCGACCGTCAGCTGGGCGCCGTCGCGACCCTGAACGATCCGTGGCAGCCGGCGTTGCTGCGGCTCATCGGCATGGTCGGCGAGGCGGCGAAGGCGACGGGCAAGCCGGCGGGCGTCTGCGGTGAGGCGGCCTCGGACCCGAACCTGGCGCGCGTGCTGGCCGGGCTCGGCGTGACGAGCCTGTCGATGAACGCGGCGTCGGTCCGCGCGGTCGGTGCGGCCCTCGCCGGAGCGACCCTCGCCGACTGCGAACGCGCGGCGCAGGCCGCCCTCGACACCTCCAGCGCCGGAGCCGCCCGCACCGCGGCGAGCCGGTAGACCGTGGACAGCCTGGCCGGCGCTCCAACCGAGGAAAGCGCCGACCAGGCTTCGAGCGCGGGGCCGAGGGCCCCGCGAGGCCTGCAGTCGGAGGGGCCTGCCCTGGGCGGGCCCGCGAATGAAGGGTTGACCACGTTACCGACGCCACACGGCGCTCGGTAGCCGCCGACCGAGCTAGCTCCAGTCGAACCAGCTGCGGCGCGGATGGCGGAGCGTGACCGACCCGCCGCTCACACGGCCGCTGAGGATGAACCGCCGCGCACCGGGGGCGCCGGGCGTGTTGGTCTTGTCGTTGAGCGTCGACCACTTGAGCTCGTCGAGGTCGGTGAGGTCGACCGCCGCGTCGGCGGGCACGACGATCTCGATCGAACCCCATTTGATCTCGAGTTCGATGTCGACGACGTTCGACTCGAAGATCGCCTCGGAGAAGTCGAGCTTCGTCTCGCCGTACTTGTTGCGCACGTGCAGCGCGGACGGCACGTGCCAGCGTCCGCGGCGCACCACGGTGCTGCCGACGCCCTTGATCTCCGCGCGCTGCGTCGGTCGGGCCGGGCGGCCCGGCGCTCCCCCCGCGACGGCTCCCGGTGCGGGCACGGCGTCCTCGTGGTGCAGACCGGGCAGGTCCACGAGCACGGCGTTGAGCTCGCCGCGGGTGCGGGCGGCGAGTGCGGTGTCGGTGCGTTCGGTGAACTCGTCCAGGTCGAGCATGCCGTGTCCGATCGCGCGTTGGAGCAGTTCGACGACGTGCTCGCGTTCGGCGTCGGACACGCGCAGGTTGCGCTGTCGTTCACGTTCGAGGTTGCCGGGCTCCGGGTGCTGCGCGTTGTCGGTCACGGGAAACAGCCTAGGACGTCGGCGGGGTCGGTGGATCCGGGAAAGCCCTGAAACCCGACCCCGAGGCCGACCCCGGGACGGGCGCTATTCGCGTTCGCGATCCAGCCCGTGCTCGATGGCGTAGCGGGCCAGTTCGACCCGGTTGTGCAGTTGCAGTTTCCGCAACGTCGACTGCACGTGGTTCTCCACGGTGCGGTGCGAGATGACGAGCCGGTCGGCGATCTGCCGGGCGGTGAGGCCCTTCGCGACGAACCGGAGCACGTCCTGTTCGCGTTCGGTCAGCTGCGGCGGCGGTTCGCTGCCGGTGGGCGCCTCGGCCATCCGTCGGTACTCGCCGAGCACCATGCCCGCCAGGCCCGCGGTGAACACGGGGTCGCCGTCGGCGGTGCGCCGGACGGCGTCGACGAGCTCGGCCACCGACGCCGACTTGACCAGGTATCCGGACGCGCCGGCCTTCACCGCCTCGAGGACGTCGGTGTGCTCGCCGCTGGCAGAAAGGACCAGCACACGCGTGTCCGACAGTTGGCCGACGATCGCGCGGATCGCCTCGACGCCCGACTGTTCGCCGAGGTTGAGGTCCATCAGCACCACGTCGGGCACGACGGTGCGGGCGATCCGCACCGCCGAGGCGACGTCGGCCGCGGTGGCGCGGACGTCGAAGCCGTGTTCGCCCAGGTCGCGGGCTACGCCGTCCCGCCACATGGGGTGGTCGTCGACGATCATCACCGACACGGTCATCGGGCGGTCCTCCTCCGGTTGGCCGGTCGTGGAACGTGCATCTCCCATTCGGTGCCCGCACCGGGAGCGGTGTCGAGCCTTGCCGTGCCGCCGAGTTCGGCCAGTCGCCCCCTGATCGACTGTGCGATCCCGATGTGTCCTTCGGCCGCCGCGGCCTCGAGCCTGCCCTCGGGGATCCCGGGGCCGTCGTCGCGGACCGTCAGCACGATCTCGTCCGTGAGCTCCTCGAGCAAGACCCACGCCTCGGCGCCCTCGCCCGCGTGTTTGTCCACGTTGGACAGGGCTTCCTTCACGGCGGCGACGAGTTCGGCCACCGTCCCCGAGGGCAGCCGCACCTCGCAGGCCGGTCCGGACACGTGCACCCGTGACGTCGCGAGCACGCCGAGCGCGGCGCGCAGGTCGGCGTCGCTGCCGTTGGGTCCGGTCGGTTCGGACGTCACGAGCGCCCGGAGTGCGATCTCCTGCTCCCCGGCCAGTTGGGCGAGCTCGGCCGCCTCCCCGCCGAGCTCGCCGCCGCGCCTGCGCACGCGCGCGAGCACCTGCAGGACGCTGTCGTGGATGGAGCGGGCGAGCCGTTCGCGTTCGGACGTCGCCGCCTCGGTGCGCATCGCCTGCGCGAGCGCGGCCTGCGACGCGCGCGCGGTCGTGGCGGCGATGCCGACGACGAGGCCGCTGGCGAACAGCAGCACCCCGTCGCGGGCGACGTCGAGGTCGAACAGCCCGCGGGCCAACGACGTGAAGCCGCCGACGACGAGCCCGGCGAGCCCGCCGACGACGGCACCGAACCGTGCGCCCGCCGTCAGCGGCGCCAACGACGCCCACACCGTCGTCACCAGCGGTGCCGCGGACGTCAGCTGACCCTCCGACAGGGCCCACGGCGAGAGCATCATGATCCCGCACGTCACGACGAGGTCGGCCAGCACGAGAAGCCGCCAGCGGTAGCGCTCGCGGGAGAACAGCACCGTCGTGGCGATGGTCCAGACGACCATCGCCGCGAATCCGATCCACGCCAGCCGGATGTCCCGGTACTCGCCCCAGTGGTGGAAGATCGCGCCGAAGGCGAACGCCAGCGTGATCCACCGGAGCACCACGGTGCCCCACCAGAGCGGAGTCGTGGGGTCGCGGAGCTGCGGATCGGTGGTCGTGGTCATCTGGTGTCCGGCTTGTCCTCGCTGCTCTCGTCGGCGTCGTCGTCCGGGGAGTTGTCGCCGTCGGTCTCCTGCTCGGCGCCGATCCGCGCCGGCGTCGCCGGGCCGCCGGCCTCGCCGGATTCGGACGCACCGCTCGGGTCCCCGGTTCCGTGGCCCAGTTCGGCCGCGTTCTCGGGGTCGTTCGGGTCGTCGTTGTACAGCGACTTGATGCCGGCGTTGAGGACGGCCAGCAGCGGCACCGACAGCAGCGCACCGGGAATGCCCGCGACGGCGAGACCGATGGTGATCGCGATGACGACGGCGAGCGGGTGCAGCTTCACCGACCGGCCGAGCAGCATCGGCTGCAGCACGTTGCCCTCGACCTGCTGCACACCGAGGACGATGGCGAGGACGATGAGGGCGGCGATGAACCCGTTGGTCACCAGCGCGACGAGCACGGCCACGGCGCCGGTGACGACCGCACCGATGATCGGCACGAACGCACCGAGGAAGATCAACGTCGCCAGCGGGACGACCAGCGGCACGCCCACGATCGCCAGACCGACACCGATCAGCACGGCGTCGACGACGGCGACCAGCGCCGTGGCACGCACGTAGTTGACCAGCGAGCGGAACGCGTGCCGGCCCGCGAGGTCGACCTTCCTGCGCACGTGCGACGGCACGAACATCGTGGAGTAGCGCCAGATCTGTTCGCCGCTGATGAGGAAGAACAACAGGACGAACAGCATCAGCACGAACCCGGTGAGGAACGTGCCGATCGCCGTCGCCGTCGTCACGGCGCTCGAGGTGACCGCGGCCTGGTTGTCCTGAATGAACTGAATGCCGGCGTTGATCGCGTCCTCGATCTGCGTTTCCCGCAGATGCAGCGGACCGTTCACCAACCAGTCCTCGATCTGCTGGAGGCTCTGCGTCAACTGCCGTTGCATGGCAGGAAGGCCCTCGGTGAACTGGACGATCACGAACGTCAACAGTCCGCCGACCACGGCGATGCCGCCGATCAGCACGATCACCGACGACAACACGTGCGGCACGCGCAGCCGGTTCAACTGGTGCACAGCCGGGATCAGCAGCGCTGCGAACAACAGCGCCAGTGCCACCGGAATCATGATCAACGACAGGTAGCCGACGACCTCGCCGATGATGTACAGCGCACCGACGATGACGAGGAAACGCCAGGACAGCGCCGCCGCTACCCGGACACCCTTGGGGATCTCCTGGGCCGCGTCGGCGGAGTGCGGTGCGGCTTGGATCGCCTGCTGCTCCACCCTTCGGCCGCCCCGTTGCTCCTCACGTCGGTCGCCGCGTTCGTCGCCGCCGGGATCGGGGGTCGTCGCGGAAGTGTCGCGCGTCGTGTCGTTCACAAGGGTCACCGTATCGAGATCGAGGGCTTCGCGTGGGATGTGACCGCAGGAGTGGATCTACTCCCCGTCGGGATCACGTGATGTGACCGACGAGTACGCACTGTCAGTTTCACACCTTCGGGCCATTAAGTCGCGTCGAGCGTGATTTCCGAGCGTTGCGTTTGCGAGTCTCATGGCGCACAAGGAAAAACGAACGCCGGCGTCCGCGAGGTCACCGAGAGGTGCACACCTCCGGACGTTCACCGGAAACATATTCGGATTTCTTTTCACGTTTTCGCAAGGAGTATGTGTGGGCGCTGAGCGCGCGATGACACCGAGGCCGGACGCTGGTCGCGTCCGCCGGTGGTTGTCGCGTGCACTCGTGGTCTCCGGCGGCGCCGTCGCCGCGACCGCGATCGCCTGGGGCGCCTCGACCGCCTCCGCGGCCGCCGACGAGAACCCGTTCGGCGACGTCTCCTTCGGTGGCGACACGTCCTCGTCCGCCGAGCACGCCGAGCAGTCGACGCCGCACGACTCCTCGAAGTGGGCCGACATCACGAAGGCCGCCGAGCGCGCCTTCACCCACGGCTCCGACTCCGACTCCGACTCCGACTCCGAGGCCGCCGAGAAGGGCGAGGCAGGCGACGCCGACACGGGCGGCGCCGATTCCGAGGACACCGCGAAGCCCGCAGACACCGCGCCCGCCGGCGAGGCGGGGCCGGACGACGCGGCCACCGCCGACGACGCAGAGGACGCGGCGAAGCCGGCCGTGCAGGGCGACTCGACGGGCACCGCCGAGACCAAGGCGGTCGAGCCGGTCGCCGACGAGCCGACGTCGAAGCTCAAGGCCGCGCACCAGAACGCCAAGCGCGCCTGGCAGCGGCACGTCGCCGAGCCGACGCGCGCCGCGCTGCACGAGGTGGGCAACGTCCTGCGCTCCGTGGGCGGCCTCGGCGGCGGCCTGTCCGGTGTGGACTCCCCGGACGTCGACGTGCCGTCGGCACCGGCTCCCGAGCTCGACGGCCTGCCGAAGCCCGAGGGGCTTCCGCTGGGTGCGGGCGAGGACGGCCGTGCCTCCGCGCAGACCGAGTCCCACGACGCCGACGCCCGCGCACCGGGCGCGAGCGTCGACGAACTCACCACGTCCGCCGTGTCCGATTCGGACGCCGGTGAGTCCTGGATGTCCGGCGCCGAGCGCGCCGGCAACGGCGCCTTCGACGCTGCGGGCGCCGAGCACTCCGACGCGCCGACCAAGCCGGTCGGCCCGGAGAAGAACCGGCATGTGCCGGCTCCGATGCCGACACAGTCGTCCCACGTCACCGCGGCGCCCGCAGACGCGCCGACCGGTGCGGCCATGACCGCGGCAGACCCGTTCGCCGCGTCCGCCGTGGGCGCCCTCGTGCGCTCCGGCCACTCGTTGTCGTCGATGTCGCCGGGTTCCCAGCCCGGCGTGACGCCTGACTGATCACCTCCGCGGGGTAGCCGGCGCGCCCCTGCGGTGATCCACGGCAGTTCTCACGCCCTGCCGACCGCTTCCTCCCTCCGCGTCGGCTTTCCTTCCCCGCGCTCCCGCGAGTCGCCGTGTTCGGCGCGGCTCGCCATCCGTCACATGTCCCCTCGCGTTCGGCGGAGCGCACGAAGACCCCTCCAAGGGAACCAAGGAAAAGGAGAACACCCCACGATGCAGACCTGGGCGAAGCGCGGATTGCAGACCGCGCTGGTTACCGGTGGCATGTTGATGCTGGGCACCGGCATCGCTTCCGCTGACGAGACGGTCGACCCGGACAGCCCGGCCGGCCCGCTCGACGCGAACGTCAGCGTTCCCGTTCAGATCGAGGACAACGCCGTCGGCACCCCGTTCGGGCAGGCCAACCTGCCGGGCGTCGACACCGAGATCAGCACCAAGCCCGTCACCGATGCGGTGAACAAGGTCGCCGGGCCGGTCAAGGAGAAGGCCTCCGAGGCCGCCGCGCCTGCGTCCGAGGCCGCGGCCCCGGTCAGCGACCGCGTCACCGCTCCGGTGCAGGAGCAGACCGACCGGGTCACCGACGCCGCCTCCGAGGCGAAGGGCACCGCGCAGCAGGCCGTGCAGCAGACCGGCCCCGAGCCGGTCGCGAAGCAGGACGCCAAGCAGGCCCCGTCCCCGGACGACGTGACGCCGCCGTCGGTCGACCCGACCGACGACCCGTTCATGGGCAACAAGATCGACGGCAACCTGGCGCTGCCGATCCAGATCACGGGCAACGCGGTCGGCATCCTCGGTGACGCCGAGGTCGAGTCCGACCACGAGCAGTCCTACGAGCACAACTCCGACGTCAGCACCGACGGCGCCTCCGGCGGTCTCGCGGGCAACGTCGTGGCGCTCGACTGGGCCCTGCCGGTGCAGATCTCCGGTAACGCCGGCGCCCTCGGCGGTTCGGCGCAGTCGTCGGGCAGCGCGTCGCAGAGCGCCGCCACGACGGGTGACGTCGAGACCGACGGCACCAACGGCGCGCTCGCGGGCAACATCGTGTCGCCGCAGTTCGCCACCCCGGTGCAGCTGTCGGGCAACGCGCTCGCGTGGTTCCTCGGCTCCTCGCAGACCGACTTCGACGCCAGCAGCGAGGCCGACTCGGGTGGCTTCCTCGCCACCGACGGCGAGTACGGCGGGGCGACGGGCAACGTCGTGGGCGCCCCGGTCGCACTGCCGGTGCGCGTGGCCAACAACGCCGCCACGTGGGGCGGCGACGCCGACGCGGTCGGCTCGTCCGAGGTCGCCGCGAACTCCGGTGACACCTCGCCGGGCATGCACGACATCGACAGCTACATCCAGACCACGGGCCAGAACGGTTTCCTCGCCGGCCAGATCGCGCAGCCGCAGATCGCGTCGATGGCGTCGGTGACCGGCACGGCCGCCGCGTGGATCGGCAACGCCGCCACCGGTGGCAGCGCCTACTCCGACGAGGACCGTCAGGCCGGCGCCACCAGCTCCGACGCCGTCATGACGGCCGGCGGTGCCTCCAACACCAACGGCAACGAGGCCGCCGGTTCCGGCAACATCGCCGACGCCCCGATCGCCCTGCCCGTCGAGGTCTTCGGCGTGGGCGGCACGTGGATCGGCAACGCGCACTCCTCCGACCACGTCAACAGCACCGAGGCCGTCGCCGGTGGCGACACGCTGACCCCGGGCAACGAGTCGGTCCTGTCGTCGAACACGGTGGCCCCGGCCCTCGCGTCGACCGCCGAGGTCTTCGGTGTCGGCGGCAGCTGGATCGGCAACGCCTCCGGCGACGCCGAGTCCGACAAGCTGGTCCAGTCCGGTGGCTACAACGGCACGCTCGCCGACGAGGCCTCCGGTTCCGGCAACCTGGTTCAGGTTCCGCTGGCCGCGCCGGTCGAGGTGTTCGGCGTGGGCGGCTCGTGGATCGGCCAGGGCATCGCCTCGGCCGAGGAGAGCAAGGAGGTCGTCGCCGGTGGCGGCGGCAACACCGAGGACGACTACGGCTTCGTGAACGCCAACCTGGTGCAGGTTCCGGGTTCGGTGCCGGTGCAGGTGTTCGGCGTCGGCGGTTCCTGGATCGGCCAGGGCATCGGCGAGGGCACGACCGACACGGTCTCCGAGGCCGGTGGCGACGTGAACGCCAACGGCGACAAGGGCACGGGCGCGGGCAACGTCGGCGTCGTGCCGGTGTCCCTGCCGACGCAGGTGCA
This sequence comes from Saccharomonospora sp. CUA-673, assembly GCF_001942305.1. Lineage (GTDB taxonomy): Bacteria > Actinomycetota > Actinomycetes > Mycobacteriales > Pseudonocardiaceae > Prauserella. The sequence continues at coordinate 199,009 of NZ_MKKE01000055.1, forward strand.
CGGTGTGGGCGGCAGCTGGATCGGCAACGGTGTCGGCACCAGCTCGAACCTGACCGACTCGATCGCCGGTGGCGACGCCACGGCCAGCGGTGAGGAAGGCGCCTCGCGGGCAACATCGTCCAGGCGCCGGCCGGTGCCGCGGCGACCGTGTTCGGCGTCGGTGGCTCCTGGTTCGGCCAGGGCCACGGCCAGGGCGTCAACGACGTCATCTCCGAGGCCGGCGGCGACGCCGACGCCATGGGTGACGGCGGCGCGTTCTCCGGCAACGTCGTGGGCGCGCAGGCCATGCCGATCGCGCAGGTCTTCGGCGACGCGGCGAGCCTCGTGGGTGTCGCCAGCGGTGCGGGCGCCAACGTGACCGACGTCGAGTCGGGCGGTGACATCGACGCCTCCGGCCAGGACGGTGCCGTGTCCGGCACGATCGTCGACGTTCCGGTCGGCGCCGTGGCGCAGGTCTTCGGTGTCGCCCCGTCGGTCGCCGGTGTCGCGAACGCCGTCGCCGACAACACCACCGAGGGCGAGGTCGGCGGCGAGACGTCGACCGAGGGCAACAACAACGCCCTGTCCGGTGTGGACGCGCAGCTGCCGGTGGGCGCCCTCGCGCAGGTCTACGACCTGCCGCTGGCGCTGCTGGCCGAGGCCACCTCGGTGACGGCGAACGACACCGACGTCGAGGTCGCCGAGAACGAGCCGCAGATCAACCTGCCGATCGACGGTTCGGAGCTGCCGGCCACCGAGGTGCCGAACACGCCGTACGTGCAGGCCGCGTTCGACCGGGTGGCCGAGCTGGCCGGTTCGTCGCCGATGCAGCGTTCGGCCATGCCGACCGACGCGGGCGTGCCGTCGCTGCCGGGCGTTCCGGCCGCGCCGTCGCTGCCGTCCGCCCCGTCCCTGCCGGAGGCCCCGGAGGTGCCGGTGGACGCGTTCTCGGGTCAGCTGCCCGTCGACGGCCTGCTCCCGCAGGTCGAGGGCGCCGGCCTGCCGGCCGGTCTGCCGACCGAGGTTCCGACGGAGCTGCCCGCCGGTGAGCTGCCGGCCGGTGAGCTGCCCGCCGACCCGACCGCGGGTGCTTCGACGGCGTCCTCGACGGCGTGTCGCTGAACGGCATGACGCTGGGCGGTGCGGAGCGTTCCGCCGAGCTGCCGGTGTTCGACTCGGTCGTGGGCGACCTGCCCGCGGGCGACCTGCCGACGGACGTCCCGTCGGTCGACCGCGACTCGGCGAAGGGCCAGCTGAAGGGCACCCTGGACAAGGCCGCGATCCACGGCTACAGCCTGGGCGCGCTCGTCTGATCGAGTAGCACAAAAAACGGGCCCTGGGAGCAAAGCTCCCAGGGCCCGTTTCTTCGCGCGCGCCGTGAAAGTCCCCCAAGCCGCCGTGTCAGCAACTCACGTCGCCGTGTTGGCAATCCACGCGGGCGTGTCAGCGATCCGCGTCGCCGTGTCAGCGTTTCGCGTCGGGCGTGTCAGCAATCCACGCGCGCGTGTCAGCAGTTCGCGTCGCCGTGTTGGCGTTCCGTGTACGGATCAGGCGGTTCGGCGGGCGCGGAGGACGACGTCGTTGTGGTGGTGGGTCCCCTCGGGCGGCGGGGTGGTGCGGGCGCGGAGGGCGTTGTCCTCGATCGTCCAGTCGTCGCCGAGTAGTTCGGCGACCTCGCCGGGCTGGTAGTAGAGGTGCGGTTCGAAGGACGGGTCGACGTCGGCGATGTCGTGGCTGACGTACAGCAGCGTGCCGCCCGGTGCGACGGCGGCGAGGAGTCCGCGCAGCGCGGCGTCCCCGGGTTCGCGCTTCAACGGGAAGTAGTGCACGGACACGAGGTCGAACGTGTCGGCGGGCGGCGCCATGCTGGTCGGATCGCCGTGCACCCAGCTGATGTGCTCGGCGACGTCGACGTTCCCGGAACCGCCGGAACCGCTCTCGGCCGAAGCGGCGTGTGCGGCGGCGGCACCGCGTTGGAGGGCGACGCGGGAGATGTCGATGGCGGTGACCTGCCATCCGCGGCGGGCGAGCCAGATCGCGTCGCCGCCCTCGCCGCAGCCGACGTCGAGTGCCTGCCCGGGCGGCAGGTCGGCGACGTCGGTGACGAGCACCCCGTTGGGATTCCCGCTGAACAGCTGCTGCTGACTGCGATACCGCTCGTCCCACGCCTCGGCGGTGTGCTCGTGTGCGGGGTGCGGCTCGTGCTGCTGAGTCATGACTCCAGATTGCGCCGCAGCACACACCCCTGCCAACTCCCGTTGCCACCCCGGCAAACCCCGCCCGGGAACTCCGCGCTCCGGAAGGGTCTGTGCACCCTCCTCAGCCGTGGCGGGTGGGGCGGTAGGTGAGCTCCTGGGTGTGGCCGTCGAGTGTGCGGCACTCGATCAGTTCGAGGTCGAAGTCGGCCGCGTCGCGGAAGATCGGAGCCAGCCCGGTCTGCCCTGTGATCACGGGAAAGAGCGTCACCTGGACGCGGTCGACCAGGCCGGCGGCCATGAGCGCCCGGTTCATCGCCAGGCTGCCGTGCGAGCGCAGCGGCACGTCGGACTCCTCCTTGAGCCGGGCGACGACGTCGACGGCGTCGCCGCTCTCGACGGTCGCGCCCGGCCAGTCGAGCGGTCCGGACAGCGTGCTCGACACGACGGTCGCCGGCAGGTGCCGCATGCGGGTGACCCACGCGTCGTGCACCTCGGAGTCCGCGGTGGCCGAGCCCACCATCTGCACGAACTCGCGATACGTGTTGGCCCCGAGGACCATTCGCTGCTCCGTGCTGTGCAGGGCGAGCCGGTGTTCCAGGAGCTCCGGGCCCTGCTTGCCCCAGTAGCCGCCCCAATCGCCGCGGTTCGAGCCGAAGCCGTCGAGACTGGAGAAGACGTCGAACGTGTAGGTGGTCGTCATGATGTTCCCCGGTGTGGTCAGGCTGCGAGCAGCTCGTCGATCTGGTTGATGGCGGACGTGGCGCCCTCGACGGTGCCCATGTCCAGGACTGTCTGCAGGCCCTCCGCGGAGGCGAAGCGGTTGACGAAGGTGACGCGGGTGCGACCGTCGATCTCGCTGAAGGTGTAGGTGCTGTACGAGACCGGCATGTCCGGCAGCGGGTTGAAGTCCTCGTCGGCGAAGCCGTCCTCGAAGGTGAATTCGCGTGGCTCGTCGACGGTCCGCACCGCCCACCAGCCGCAGTACTTCTCGCCGTCGGGGCCGGTCATGTAGTAGGTGACCCGTCCGCCGGGGCGCAGGTCGTGGTCGACGACGGTCGCGGGGTACGAGGGCGGTCCCCAGATCCGCTCGAGTTGGCGTGGGTCGGCGTAGATCTGCCACACGCGCTCGGCGGGTGCGGCGAATTCGGCGGTGATGGTGAGGGTCAGGTTGTCCGGGTCGTGCCGGACGTCGGTGACGGGCATGGCTCGTTCTCCTCTGTCGGTTCGGGTTCTTGCCCGGCGGCGAGGAGCTCGTCGATGCGGGCGACGCGGCCGCGCCACACCTCTTCGAACTCGCCCAGCATCGACGCCACCGAGCGCACCGCATCGACCTCACCGGTGGCGAGGTTTTCGCGTCCGCTGCGGCGCTTGGTGACAAGGCCCGCGCGTTCCAGGACGGCGACGTGCTTCTGCACCGCCGCGAAACTCATCTCGTAGTTCGCGGCGAGCGCCGTGACCGAGTGCTCGCCGGCCAGCACGCGACGCAGAATGTCGCGCCGGGTCTGGTCGGCGAGTGCATGGAAAAGAGCGTCCGCCCGGTCTTCTGCCTCGACGTCATCCACCTCACAAACATACAACCAATCGGTTGTATGTTTCAACCCCGAGGCGAAGAAGGCCTGGTCAGCCGCGGCTCCAGACGGCGGCGGCGTCGCGTGCGGTGTCGTAGGGCCGTGCGCGGCCCACGACGGTCAGCCGGTCGTCGTCGGCACCGGTGATCGACCACAGCTCGCTGACCGAGCCGGCTTCCCGGTCGTCGAACGCGCGGATGCCGGTGTCCCGGTGCCATTCCTGCCCATCGGCCGAGGTCCACAGGGCGGCGCGGACCGGAGCTTCGTCGTCGCTCCGGGCACCGGTGACGGCGAACTGCTCACCGGTCCAGGTCACGTCGATTGCCGTGGCGAAGCCGTCGTCGACGCCGAACGTCCGCGGGCGGTGTGGAACTCGCGACCACGTGCGGCCGTCCGGTGACGTCCAGACGACGGCGACGGCGGTGTCGGCGCCGGTGTCGCCCACGGCGACGTAACCGTCGGGGCCGGCCGCGACGCCGGCCATGGTGGTCTCGTCGTAGCCCTCGCCGAACGCCTCACCGAACACGTCGTCGTGCGGCGCGCGTTCCCACCGGGATCCGTTGTCCGAATGCCACACCGCGCCGACAATGCCGAATCCGGGCAGTTCCTCCGTGCCGGTGGCGACCAGACCCGAGGGTCCGCTGGTCACGGACCTCATGCTGGTGGTGCCGGGCGTTCGAACGGGGAATTCTCGTGTGTCGCGCGGGTCCAACTGCGGCCGTCGTCGGAGGTCCAGACCGCGGCCTCGTCGCCGCTGTCGCCAACGGCGACGAAGCCCGAGCCGTGAGTGGTGACCGAGCGGATCTGGGTACTGCCCTGGCCCTGTCCGCCGAACACGTCATCGTGTGGGACGCGCTGCCAGTCGACGCCGCCGGCCGACGTCCACACGGCGCCGACGACATCCCCGTCGCCGAGTGCCTGGTCGACGCCGGTGGCGACGAAGCCTTGGTCGTTCGCGGCGACCGACAGGGCCGCGGCGCCGTCGTCGGGGTTGCCGAACACGGCGTCGTCGTGCGGTGCCCGTTCCCACTCGTCGTCGCCGTGGGAGTACCAGACTGCGGCGGTCGACGGGGTGAGGTCGCCGCGTTGCCATTCCTCGGAGCCGACGGCGACGGTCGTGCCATCGTGCGTGGCGACCGATGCCATGAGGGCACTCGAGTCGCGGCCTCCGAATCCGGGCGAGTCCGGTTCGTACCGCGTCCAGCCGGCGTCGTCGGAATCGGCTCCCGACGTCACCCAGAGCACGACGCCGACGGCGACCACGACGGCCATGAGCACGGCGATCGCGATGACGACGGGTGCACGCCGGCGGCGTGCGGCGGAAGGGTCAACGTTCACGGCGGTCACCGGTGGTGTCGTGGCCGTCGGGGGTGGTGAACCAGGCGGGGTTGACCCGGCCGGTGAACATCTCCTCGCCCAGTTCGGGGAAGAGCTTGCGGAATTCGGCCGCGCTGCCCTTGAAGTCGATGACGTCGCAGAGGTGGCTGATGTTGGGGTCCTCGAGGATCTCCCACACGTGCACGTCGCTGAGCTGCGACACGTAGATCTTGCGCGGGCCGTCGGGGTAGCGCAGTTCGGGGACGAGTGCGAGCTCGAGCATGCCGCGCGCGTTCGGGTTGACCGACGCGCCGGCGGCGACCGAATGCAGGATCCCGTTGTAGACGAGGTCCCACAGCCGCCGGTCGCCCTGCCATTCGTGTTGGACCAGGCGGATGTGACCGGCGTTCTCGCCGCTGCCGCTCTCGAGGGTCAGGGAGAGCCCGGCGCCTCCGGCGACGACGTCCCCCGAGACGGTGTGCAGCTCGTACAGGTCGATCACCTGACGGCGCCGCGTGACACCGAAGGTGATCGTGTGCAGCTGGGCCCAGTCCGCACCCGCCGACAACACCCGGTACGTCGCGGGCCGCGTGATGAGCAAGGCCCCGACCACGTAGACCACCCACGGCTGCCAGACGAGCATCCAGGAGAAGGGGTTGCCGTCGCCGTCGATCATCTGGATGAACGTCATGCCGACGATCAGGATCGCCATGCTGGCAGCGAACACGGCGACCTTGCCGCGCTTGTTGGACTTGTGCCAGGCGAGGACGGGTCCTCGGCCTTCCGGTGGCGAGGGTTTGTGGGACAGCCGGAGTTCCCGGTTGCGGTCCTGTTCCGGCGCGCGGTCCTTGCCGGTCCAGCCGAGGCCGTGCGGCGGGAACGGCTCCCCGGTCTCCGGGTCGGGCCGTGGCGGCAACCCGGGCCCGGTGCGCTCGTCGCTCATTGCCCGCTGGTGCCCCACTTCCCTGCCGGCCTGAGACGGTCCACCTCCTCAGGGAGGTCCGACTCGTCGGGAATGATCGTGTCGACGATCTTATCGCCGGCAATGGCGCCGAACCCCATCCCCGCAGCGCCGCACACGACCGGCCCGACGGGCGGGAACAGGGACGAACAAGCCGCAGCTCCGGTGACCCCGCCGACCCAGCCACCACCGAGCTGACCAGCGCTGCTCGCGACAGCTTTTCCCCAGGTCTGCTCTCCGGTTGCGGCTCCCAGAGCTTCATTGCCTGCAGTGAGCAACCCTCCGACCCAAGGTACTTTGCGTGCAACGCTGCCGACCTTGTTGCCCAGCGGGGTGTTCGGCGCGATGTCTCCTGGGCTGGCAGTCGCAGCGACCCGAACCGACTCCGGGACGTGCTGGCGCACCTTGTCCAGCTGCTGCATCTGGGTGCGGTAGGTCGTCTCGCTTCCCTTGGCACGGGAGAGGTCCCGCATGATCTGGGTCCGCTGCTGCGCCGGCAGGCCATTCAGGTTGACGGCACCGGCGGCGAGAGACTGGTAGGTCTTCGACGCACCCTCCAGAGACGAGATCTTCCGCAGCAGATCGGCCCTGGTGTTCTCCATGCTCGCGACGGTGTTCAGGGCATGAGACGCGGTCGTCCGTCCCATGTCCCAGGCCTCCTTGAGGCCGAAGCCCTGGTCGGCATCGAGGGCTTCCCAGAATTCGGTGTGCGCCTGCTCCTCTTTCTTGCGCGCATCGGTGTAGATCTGGAGACAGGTGTTGAAGACCTCCGCTTTCGCGTTGAAGTCACCGATCAGGTTGTTCCAGGTCTCGCGGTCGCTGAAGAAGTCCGACTTCGCGTTGGGACCCGAGTAGTTCGTCGGCATCGGCCTCTCCATCGCCGGCTCCTCCGGACGACGGATGAACGGGCCCTCCACCTCCAACCCGCCTTCCGTCGCCGTCCGCCGGGCTCTGCCCATCTCCTTGTTGACGGATTCGATGGCGCCGCCAAGGTCGGCGAAGGCTTCCGCGTAAGTTCCGCAGGTAGCTCCCAGCTGCCGGGTGTACTTCAGGTGCGGAGCAAGTTCGTCCAGGAAGGCGCCGGCCGCGTCACCTTCCCAGCTCGAGTAGGCGGTGTTCCGGGCGGAGCAGTGGGAGTCGTCGGCGCTCTCGGCGGCCTTCTTGGCCTCGCGGAGAGCCTGCGCGGCTTCTTCGAGCATGCCGACGCTTCCGTTGACGGTGGTGTTGATGTGAGCCGGTGTTCCCATGTTGTCCCCTTGTGCGGATCAGGGCGTCGGGCTCGGAGGCGGCGTTGGTGCCGGAGCGGTTTCGGTCTGCGGTTGCGGACGGTTCTTGTGCTCCTCGGGGTCCGGTGGAGCCTCTTCGAGCTTCGGGGGCGCTTCGGCTCGTTTCCGCTTCTCGTGTTGGTCAGTGGTCTCGACATCAGGATCGGTCGTTTCGACCTCGTTGCGGTGCTCGTCCTCCGCCGCCTGATACATCCCTTCGGCCGTGTCGACGTTCGCCGCAATGGTCTGACCTTGCTGCGCGAGGGCGAGCGCGATCTGACCCACCCGAGCCAATGCCGCGTTGGCGACGTCGGAGGAGAATCCGGCGTTGACCGCCTCGGGCAACTTTTCGGCGACTTCGTCCAACGACGACGATCCTGCTCTGAGGTCCCGCACGATTGTCGAGAGCTTGCCCTCGTCGACCCGGTAGTTGCTCACGTCATTCCCCCAACTCACCGATGCGCATGACGTTGTCGTCGCGGGCCCGGCTTCGGCGGTCCTGGACCGGCGTGCGGTGTCTGGCGTCCTCGTCCAGCCACCCGTTCCTGACCACTGCGCTGGCGCCGCATTCGTTGGCGACTGCCTCGACCCGCTCCATGCTGATTGCCGAAAGCGGCTGGTACGGGCCGCATGCTGCCCACGCTTCCTCGGGTGTGGAGAAGACGAGCAACAGGTTCTCGCCGGGCTTTGTTCCGTGTAGTTCCGCGACGACCTCTCGGTCTCCTGAACGTGCCGGGCGCGTCGGAATCCAGACGACAGGCTCCTCAGGGGCGTCTGCGGGCAGCGGGTCCAGTGGCGCGATCTCCGTCCACGGCGTCCCCGGGTATCGCGCGCGGCGGGGTGTTGGACGTCGATCGCGACGAGGACCGTTCTGTCGATGTCCGCCGCGAAGTTCCGGAGCTGCGCCGGAGTGACCGTGGTGTATGGCTGCCCGTCGCCGCAGGATTCGGTCAGCAATTGCAGGCTGGTGTATGCCCAGAGGCTGACCTCGTCGGCCTGGTCCGTCGTCGACAGTTCGGGCCGGTCGGCCTCGGGGTCGATGAGCAGGTAGAGCCGGCCGGGCGTATCGCCCAGGCCCTCGACGAGCATGAGTCGCGCGCGGTCGTAACCCTGTAATACCTCAACCAACTGCGTCCCCCTCCTGGTCACAGTTTCCCCAGTACAACATCGCGCCACTGGGTCAGCAAGCGAACGCGGAGGGGTGCGACATCGGGGGCTCGCTCGTCGTCGCGACCGGGTGACCAGCGACGTCGCCGGGGCACGCGCAGTACCCCGGCGACGGCGGGCCGCGGCTCAGCTGCCGGCGGTCGTCATGGTGCGGTCGGTTTCGAGCAGGGTCTTGAGGCTGGCCAGGACCCACGGCCATCCGCCGCCGCCCTGTTCGACCTTGCCGTTGCCGGCGACGTCCTTCGCCGTTTCGGGGGCGTCGGTGACGTCGTGGGTGAGCGTCACGCGGCACAGCCCGGGCGCGACCTCGTCGATGTCGTAGGTGAGGCGCTGCGGGGGTTCGTCGGTGTGCCAGGCCGCCTGCCAGTCGAGGATCAGTCTGCGCGGCGGGTCGAGTTCGACGACGGTGGCGGTCAGGGCTTCGTCGCCCATGCCCATTTCCTTCATCGCCGGTGTCGTGTGGTGGATCATCTGGCCGCCCGGCTTGGCTCGAAGGTGAGGTCGCCGCCGTAGCCGTACCGGTTGGTGTACTCGGAGCTGGTGAGCGCCTGCCACACCTTCTCGGCCGGTGCGTCGATGTAGATGGAGTGGATCTGCGTGATGCGGGTGTCGGTCATCGTTCGTGTCCTTCGGTGTCGGCCGGCGTCTCGGATTCGGCCAGCGTCTTGAGGTCGGTGAGCGCGCGGATGTGCGGCTCGGTGTACTTGTCGATCCACCGGTCGTGGATCAGTCGAATCGGGACCGCGTTGAGGTAGTGCAGGCGTTCCCGGCCGGATTTGCGGACCGTGACGAGATCCGCCTCGGCGAGAAGTCGCAGATGCTTGGACACCCCGTACCTGGACATCTCGGTGTGCCGGTTGACGACCTCTTCGAGTTCCCCGAGCGAGCGGCCGTCGCGCTCGAAGAGCGTGTCGAGGAGCAGGCGGCGTGTCCGGTCCGCCAGGGCCTTGAACACGAGGTCGTCCTCCATGCACCGAAGATAGGTGACCAAAAGGTCACATGTCAACGGTTGGTGGGTGCGGCTAGCGTCGGTGCATGGCTGACGTGGGGTTCGTGCCCGGGGATTTCGTGCCGCCGACGTCGCTCGTCACCGAGCGGTTCCGGCTCGAACCGTTGGGGCCGCGGCACAATGCGGCCGATCACGCGGCGTGGATGTCGAGCATCGAGCACATCCGCGCGACGCCCGGCTACCCGGACGGCAGTTGGCCCCCGGTGGACGGCATGTCGCTCGAGGACAACCGCGCCGACCTCGCCCGGCATGCGGCGGATTTCGAGAATCGCCGCGGGTTCACGTTCACGGTGCTCGACCCGGCCGACGGCGACGTCATCGGCTGCGTGTACCTGTACCCACCGTCCACACCGGACCACGACGTGACGGTCCAGTCGTGGGTGCGCGCCGACCGCGCCGACCTCGACACCCCCCTGGCCGACACCGTCGCCACCTGGCTCGCCACCGAATGGCCCTGGCGCCGCATCGACCGCTGCGGACGGTGAGTCGTCGAATTCCGCCGCTCGTGAACACCGGCCGAACGACCGCGAATGAGCCTAGGTTCGGTGTCATGTCGACTGTCACGACGCGTACGGTCACCTACCCGGCCGACGGCTTGACGATGATCGGGCACCTCGCGGTTCCCGCCGGTGATGCCCCTAGGCCTGCGGTGTTGATCGGCCCCGAGGGGCCGGGGCTCAACGATCTCCAGCGGCGCCGGGCCGATGCTCTGGCCGAGCTGGGGTACGTGGCACTGGCCTTCGACCTGCACGGCGGGCACTGGTTCACCGACCCGGACGAGATGTTGGCCCGGGTGATGCCGCTGCTCGCGGACCCCGACCGGCTACGCGACATCGGCCACGCCGCCCTGGACGTGCTGCGGGCCGAGCCGCGCACCGACCCCGACCGGATCGCCGCCGTCGGCTACGGCACCGGCGGAGCGGTCGCGTTGGAACTCGGCCGCTCCGGCGTGGATCTCCGCGCGATCGGCACGGTCAACGGTCTGATCACGGGAAGACCCGGCGAGGCGCGGAACATCCGGTGCCCCGTGTGGGCCGGCGTCGGCTCGGAAGATCCGATCATGCCGCCCGAACAGCGGGACGCGTTCACCGCCGAGATGCAGGATGCGGGCCTCGACTGGCGCCTCGTGGTCTACGGCGGGGCGCTGCACGCGTTCCACCATCCGACGGTCGACCAGGAGGTCGTCCCCGGCGTCGCCCATCACCCGCTGCACGCCGAGCGGGCGTGGCGCGACGTCGTCGCCATGCTCGACGAATGTTTGCCCGTGACCGAGTGAATCGTGCTCACTCACGCGTTTCGCCGAACCCCGCTACTCCCGGGCGAGGTCGGCGAAGCGGCTGTAGTGGAGTTGGTGGGCGACGGCGATGGTGCTGGTGGGGCCGGCGCGGTGTTTGCCGAGGATCAGGTCGGCCTCGCCTGCGCGCGGGTCGTCCTGTTCGAACGCGTCGGGCCGGTGGATCAGCATGACGATGTCGGCGTCCTGTTCCAGCGAACCGGATTCACGCAGGTCCGACAGCATCGGGCGTTTGTCGGTGCGCTGTTCGGGACCACGGTTCAGCTGGCTGATCGCGATCACCGGCACCTCGATCTCCTTGGCCAGCAGCTTCAGCTGACGCGAGAACTCCGACACTTCCTGCTGACGTGATTCGACGCGTTTACCGGACGTCATCAGCTGCATGTAGTCGACGACGACGAGCTTGAGGTCGTTGCGCTGCTTGAGCCGGCGGGCCTTCGCGCGGATCTCCATCATCGTCAGGTTCGGCGAGTCGTCGACGAACAGCGGCGCCTCGCTGATCTCGCTCATCCGCCGCGCCAGCCGGGTCCAGTCGTCGTCGGACATCCGCCCACCGCGCATGTCCGCCAACCGGATCCGCGCCTCCGCCGACAACATGCGCATGACGATCTCGGTACGGCTCATCTCCAGCGAGAAGATCGCGCTGGTCATCCCGTGCTTGATCGAGCACGACCGGGCGAAGTCGAGGCCCAGGGTCGAGTTGTGCGTCGGGATCATCGACCGGCCCGCGAGGTACAGGTGGTCGTCGGCGCTGACCTCGACACACCGCACCGGCACGCTGTCGATCGGCCGCACGTCCACGATGTAGCGCGGCGTGGGCCGCGGACGACGGCCGGTCATGCGCTCCTTGTGCAGCAGGTGCTTGCGCTGCAACCAGAAGACGCGGTCGTGCGTGGTGAAGTTCAGCGTGTACGCGGTCGACGACGCCTCCGTGCGACCCCGCACCCGCTTCGTCGTCAACGAGCACCGGTAGCCGAGGCTGACGATCAGCTCGTAGACATCGGCGGCCAGCCGGTGGTCGGTGACCGAGAACTGCACACCGCCCGACCCGCCGACGGTGCCGTCGGTGTCGAGCAGTCCCGCCAGCAGCGCGCGCCGCTGGTACACCGAACCGCGCAGGTACTCGGCCGGCACGTGCTTGTTGCCGAGCACCCCGAGCGACCGCAGCACGGGGTCGATCTCCGGCGACGAGTCGAGATCCGGGGTCGGGAAGCGGAGGGAGTAGGCGTAGGTGCCGCGCCGGGGGCAGTACAGGTCGGCCTCGGCCTCGAGGTAGGTGATGATCTCCGGGTCGGCGGTGGTGAAGCGTGCGCCGTCGGAGTGGCCGTCGCCGAGCCAGGCGCCGAGCGCGTACGGGTGCAGCGGCAGGTCGCGTTCGGGCAGCTCCAACGGTTCGGCCAGCCGCACGGAGTGGTTCACGCGCCCGTCGGCGGTGTCGCAGCGGACGGTGTCGGCGAGTTCGGCGGTGGTCCGGACCTCGGCGGGGCCGCGGACCCGGCGACTCGCGCGGGTGTCGGTCAGCCACTGGTGCTCGGCGTCGGCGACGATCGTCGAACCGTCGGAGAACTCGACCTCGTAGCAGGGCCGTCCGTGCATGACGTCGGTCGCGGCGACCACGGTGGTGGGCGTGCCGTCGGAGCCGATCAGCCGGTCGCCCGGCTGGACCTGGCCCATCGTGGTCCAGCCGTCGGGCGTCGGCAGCGGGGTGTCGAGCGCGAGCGCCTTCCCGACGCCGGGACGGGCGGCGATGATGATCATCTGGCCGGGGTGGAGGCCGTTGGTGACCTCGTCGAGGTCGGCGAAGCCGGTGGGGATGCCCTGCGCGTCGCCGCCGCGGGAGGCGATCGCGTCGATCTCGTCCATCGTCGGCTGGAGGAGTTCCTCGAGCGCGACGTAGTCCTCGCTGGTGCGGCGTTCGGTGACCTCGTAGATCGCGGCCTGCGCGCGGTCGACGACCTCGTTGATGTCGCCGCCGTCGTTGTTGTCGGCGCCGTAGCCGTACTGGACGATGCGCGTGCCGGCCTCGACGAGGCGGCGCAGCACCGCCTTCTCGGCGACGATCTGCGCGTAGAACCCGGCGTTCGCGGCCGTCGGCACCGTCGCGATCAGCGTGTGCAGGTACGGCGCCCCGCCCACGCGGGCCAGTTCGCCGCGGCGTTCCAGCTCCGCGGACACGGTGATCGGGTCGGCCGGTTCGCCGCGCCCGTACAGGTCGAGGATGCAGTCGTAGACGGCCTGGTGCTTGGGCAGGTAGAAGTCCCCGGGCCGGAGCACCTCCACGACGTCGGCGATCGCGTCCTTCGACAGCAGCATGCCGCCGAGCACGGACTGCTCGGCCTTCGAATCCTGCGGCGGCTGGCGTTCGAACGTGCCGTGCTCGCCGCCTGCCACGTCCGTGCCGCGGTCGTCGGTGATCGCCACCGGTGTGGGCACCCCCTTATTCGTCTGCTGCCTCGCCCGCTGCCCGCATACAGGCAGCTCGAACGCCAGTTCGATGATACCTCGAATCCGACGTCGAGCGTCGCAGGCTCGGCGGCGTTTCGTGGCGCGACGTTAGATCGCCCGAACAGCCTCGTGCAATTGACCCTGGGGACTGGTGCGGACCTCTCTGTGCATCGCCTGTGGATGACTCGGCCCATCCAGCCACAAAGGCGGATCTTGCTGTGCACAAGTTGGGGAAAGGGTCACCCGAACGAGTCAGATTTCCTGGTCAGCGCCTGATGGGGGATGTGGACAACTTTGTTCGTCACACCCTCGGCGTGTCCCGCGAAGGTCGTTGTTCGGCGTGTCGGTTCAGCCGGCCACGCCCGACTGGGCCTCGCGCAGCTTCGACGTCAGTACGGCGGTCGTCGCGGGCGTGGCGACGAGCATCGGCTCGCCGGTGCCGGGCTGCTCCTCCAGGAGCCACCGGCCCTCGGTGTTGTCGATGTAGGTCACGGGCTTGGCGGAACGGTTGCGTTGGCCGGACCGGCCGCGCGCCGCGACGTACAGCTGCCCGCCGCCGCTGCGCTCGGCCGACAGGATGCGCTTGAACTCGCTGACGTCCTTCTGCGCCGCGCTGGGCGAATCGGACCGCAGCACGGTGAGCTCCTCGTTGGTCCCCTCGCGGCGCGAACCGTCGATCTTGCTCTTCGGCACCGAGATCGCGCGGGAGGCGGCGGGAGCCCAGTGCGGAACCTGCGTCAGGAACGACTCGAGCAGTTCGTGCGCCGGAACGCTCACCAGCACGATCACGCCGGCGTCCTCGTTGTGGACGAGCGTGAACGCCTCACCGCGGCCGCTGCCCGCGAGCACGGCGAGCTTCAACGGCCGGCCCTCGTGCACGCCGGTCATCCACCCGTAGTACTCCAGGTCGGGGTGGGCGATCGCCTCGACGGTGGCGTGCAGGTGCGGGTGCAGGCCGTGGTCGTTGGCGAGACCGTCACGGGCGAGTTCGGCGTGCATCTCCGCGTCGAGCCGGCGCAACGTGTCGGGGTCGTACCACGTGGCGCCCTTCTGGACCGTCTGGTGCGGTTCGGTCCCGGCCCGGCGGAGCAGTCGGGCGAGGGTGTCGGCGCGGAGAATCACCTGGTGATCAAGCACAGTTCAGCCTCTTCGGGAGTGATACGTCGCGGGCGGCGGGTGCGGTCGGCAGAGCGGGCCGCCGCCTGACGATGCAGGCAGCGGCCCGATCTTATGACCGTTTCGGGGCTCGCGCCCCACCGGTTACAGCGTGTCGTATTCGGCCGGCTCGCGCAGCCACGTTCCGCCCGGCCGTTACGCAGTGGTGTCCTATTCGCCGATGACGGGCGGCGCGGTCTTCTGGTCGGTGCCGAACAGTTCGTTGCCGTCCTCGGGGATCATGAACTTGCGTTCGTGCTCCTCGTCGTCGTCACCGGGACCCCGGCGACCGGCGGCACCGGCCATCGGCATCATGCCCGCGCCGCCGCGCATCGCGCCCGCGCCGGCCGCGCCGGAACCACCCGCCGCGGTGCCACCCGCGACGCCGCCGCCCGCACCACCGGCGCGCCGGCCCCGGACGCACCGCCCGCGCCGAGTCCACCGGCCGCCCCCATCGGGCCGCCGACCACACCGCCGACGCCACCGCCGGGGCCGAACCCGCCTGCCGCCGAGCCGGCACCCGCGCCCGTGGGGCCGAAGCCGGTGCCGGTCGGACCGAAGCCCGTCGTGCCCGTCGTGCTCGTCGGCGTGACGGTCGACGAGGTGGTGCTGTCGTCGTACGGGTCCCGGCCGGTCGTGTCGGACGGGTCGAGCGGACGGGGTGGCGTGCTGCCGTCCCACGGCGGACGGGGCTCGATGTCCCGGTCACGCGGCGGCTCGATGAACGGCGGGTCCCACCTGGGCGGCTCGTAACGGGGCGGCGTGTCGTACCTGGGCGTGTCGTACCTGGGCAGGTCGGTCCGCCTGGTGTCGTCGGCGGGCGGAACCAGCATGGTGCCGCCACCACCGCCGTCGCCACCGTCACCGCCACCGCCGTCACGGTCGTGGGAACCGCCGCCGCCGTCCTCGGTGCGGCGGTTGTAGATCGGGCTGCCGTCGTCGAGGCGGGGGTCGATGCGGGTGGTCGTGGTGGTGTCGTTGCCGTGTCCGGTGGTGATCGGCGTGCCGGGGCCGCCCGGGCCGCTGTGCTGGGAGGCCTGGGTCTGGTGCGCGCCGTCGCCGCTGACGCCGGACGAGCGGTAGCCGGTGCCGGCGCCGTTGTCGTTGCCGGGTCCGACCTGGGGTGCGTCGCCTGCGGTCTTGTCGCCGCTGACGTTCGTCCCGGCCAGCGCGACGTCACCGATCGCGCCGTGCCGCGTGGCGTAGTGCGGCAGTGCGCTCGCGTTGCCGGTGCTGGCCGAGTGGTAGTCGTTGAAGACCTGGACGTTCTTGTTCGCCTTGTCGTTGTAGTCGGCGATCTTCTTGTCGAGGTCGGTGTCCCACGGGGCGAGGTCGTTGAAGATGTGGCTGCTCGGCGGGTGCTCCGGGATGGGCTCGACCTCGGTGCGCACCTTGTTGTGCGCGTCGGCCTGGGTGCTGAGAACGGAACTGCTCTTGCCCAGGTCGCTTCCGGTTTCCGTCATCCACTGGCGGAGCGGCTGGGCGCCCATGCGGGCGCTCTCGGCGCCGTCACCGGTCCAGGCCGCGCTCATCTTCGCGTCGAGATCCTGGATCTGTTTGACGCGGTCGTCGTATCGTTCGGACATGGCGGAGCTGGCGGTGTGGCCCTGGTTGAGCGAGGCGGTGCCGGGACCGCTGGTGATGCGTTCGTAGATCTGATAAGCGTCGATGCCGCCGCCCTGGGCGCTGGTCTGTTGCCGGCCGCCCTCGGTGATGCCGTGTTCGAGCACGAGCGAGACGATTTCCTGTTGCATCGCAGGTCAACTCCCCTGGTTGCTGTCGATGAGTCGGGACGCGGAGGCGTGTCGCGGGCGACGCATCAGAGGTTGCCGCCGGAGGTGACGGCGTCCTGGGCGGCTTGCGCCTCGGCGGCCTCGGTGACGGCCTTGGCCTCCTCGAGGGCCTCGACGTACTTCTCGACGTGTTCGAGCACGCTCTTGGTCTGCTCGACGAGGCTGTTGCCCGCGCTGGTGGCGACCTTCAGGAACGTGGCGCTGGCCGGCTCCGCGGACGGCGCCTGCACCTGGCTGATCGATTCGGCGTCGGCGAGGTCCTGTTGGAGACCGTCGCGCAGTTCCTTCCACTGCGTCAGGACGGCGTCGATCTCCTCGGGGGTGAACTCGTAGCCACCGCCGGAGCTCCCGTCCAGAAGTGCCCCTGCCTTCCCCGCGGCGCCGGCCACCCCGGCTCCGGCGCCTTTGAGGCCCTTGACGAAGATCTGCGGTGTTCCTGCGGGTGATCCCGGGTCGTGCACGGTCGGCCCCTTCCTCGTCCCCTCGTCACGCTTCTGATTGAAAGCTTTACCGGATTCGGGCAAAGCGTCAACCGAGTCGAAAGTAGGACGATTTCGGGCGTCGGATGGTTTCCGTTGCACGCGAAAATTGTTCGGGGTCACGCTCGCCCAGGCGTGTGACCTGCGGTTTCTGCTGTGGTGGTGGGCAGTGTTCACACGGGTGGAGCCGCCCGGTCACCGGAATGTCATCGTTCGGTGACGAACGACAGTGGCGGCCTCCCGGTTCGGAAGGCCGCCACTGTTCGGGTATTGCGCGATGCGTTGTTGTCCGAGGTGTTGTTGTCGGCGGGTTATTCGCCGATGACGGGCGGCGCGGTCTTCTGGTCGGTGCCGAAGAGTTCGTTGCCGTCCTCGGGGATCATGAACTTGCGTTCGTGTTCCTCGTCGTCGGAGCCCTGCTGGCCGCGTCCGGCGGCGCCGCCCATGGGCATCATGCCGGCGCCGCCGCGCATACCGCCTGCGGCGCCACTACCCGCGGCGCCAGCGCCACCACCTGCGGCGCCTGCCGCGCCGGCACCGCCGGCTCCGGCGCGGTCGCACCGCCGGCGCATGCCACCGGCCGCTGCGCCACCGCCCATGGCGCCGCCCATCGCGCCGCCGCGGCCTCCGCCCATCGCCGCCGACGCCGAGCCGGAGCCGGGCGCCAGCCTGCGCGCCGCGTACCGCAGGGCCGGAACCGGTCGGG
>NZ_MKKE01000056.1 GCF_001942305.1 Saccharomonospora sp. CUA-673
AAGTCCGCGGCGACCTGCGCCAAAGTCACACCAGACTCGCGGTTACGCGCGACCCGGACGACGTCCTCACGGAACTCACGGGGATACGGCTTGGGCACAACAACATCCTTCCACGCCCACCTCTCGGCAAGCGAACTCAGATGTCACACACCCCTTCAGCAGCCCCCCTTCTCTTCCGCGGTCGATGTATCGGTTGGTTGTGGCAGGGGAAGCCGGACTCCACTGCCAGTCTCCTTACTCCAGGACCCTCTTGGGGAACGCGTTTCGCGGGATCGGCCCGATATCACCATGCCGGCTTCGGGGCCTCGGCCATTTGCCCGGCTCGACCGCGACCCGAACGGCGTCGGACTGATCCGACTGCAGGTCGACCAGTTCCATCAGTTGGTCTGCGGTGATCACCGTGATGACCTCCTTGCCAACTCCTCAGACCTCAAAGACCTTCATGACCTCGTCGCCGTAGTCGTTGATGACCTTGACCGCGATCTTGCCGGTCTCCGGCCTCGCGAACGGGCGCGACGTCGTCGAGTACAGCGAGGACCAAGCGTCGGCGTCGATCTCGGCCTTCAGCGCGGTCTTGAGGCGCTTGTACGGGTCGTTGCCGCCGGTGAAGTAGCAGTGCCGGACGAAGAACGACTCCTCGTTGTAGTCGGTGTCGATCATCCAGAGCGCGATCTGGCCGGTGTCGTTGCTGCGAACCTCACCGGTGGTCGGGTCGTAGACGTCGACGCCGTTGAGGTGCACGGTCACACCCTCGTCGGTGGTCTCGACGTCGATGTCCGGCTCACCGAAGACCGTGAACAGGTTGCCCGCTCCGGTCTTCTTGAGTTCCTCGCCCATGAGCAGGTCGGCGTTCATCCGGACCATGAGCACCGGGATCCGGCCGAGCTTGCGCGTGGCCGCGACGTTCGCGAAGCCCTCGTCGGACGCGTCGACCGTGATGCCGTCCTCTTCGGTCACGCCCGTGACCTGGGCGTCGAACGCGAAACCCAGCACACACAGCAGGTCGACGCCCTCGGCATTGATCGCTTCGCGAGCGGCCTTCTTGACGAATGACGGGCTCACGGTGCCGTACTGCGGCCCAATCGCCAGCGCCACGCGACCCGCTCCGCTGTCGGCGTCCTGGGCCTCGCGCTCGCCGATGGCCTGGATGTACTCGCCCGCGTAGCTCTCGAACGCGGCGAAGATGATGCGCTCCTTGCGGCGACCGTTCTGGATCCCGGCCTTCGCGAGGTTGTCGAGGATCGTCTGCTCGAAGTCCTGGGCATCGACATCCTGCGCGGCAGCGGTCTCGCCCGCGGACTCGTCCGGCCCACCCGCGAACGCCAGCGACCGGTACGGGCTCAGCGACTCGACCGTGAACGGCCCCGCGACCCGGACCTTCTTCTTGTCCTCGTAGGGCTTGTCGTAGAGGAGCTCGTAGTCGGCGTGTTTCTTGATCGCCGCGTCGATCTCCTTGCGCGACATCCCCTCCTTGATGTCAGGGTTGTTCGCGATCGACTTCAGCGTGATGTGCTGGACCCGCTCACAGACGAAGCCGTGGCGGATGTCGTTGGTGAACTGCTGCTTGGGGAGTTGTTGAGCGCTGAGCGACTGTTCCGTGTCGCGCCCTTCGGCGCTGTCAGTGAGGATGTACCAGGGATACTTCGCCGACATGACACGCTGACGAGCCAGCGCAAGAGCCACTCGTGACGTGTCGATAGTGATCCAACGACGTCCCCATTGTTCGGCCACGTACGAGGTTGTACCGGAGCCGCACGTTGGGTCGATGACGAGGTCGCCCGGATCGGTGCACATAAGCATGCATCGCTCGATGACCTTCGTGTTCGTCTGGACCACGTAGATCTTTGGATCACCGAACCCCGCAGTCGTCGTATCATCCCAGAAATTCGTATAGCTTGTGACTGGGAAGTCATCAAAGTATCGAATGTAGTAGAGTGTGTTTTTTGCCCCGGTGAGGCGGTTCGCCATCCTGAGTTTTTCCATACCCACCTGGTTCGTCTTCCAGCCCCCTTTTGAAGGCTGGAAAGTCCCTTCGGGAATGGTTACTGGAAATACCGTCGTTTGCCCGATTCGCGTTGTCTGCGACGTAGTTTGATCACGCCGAAACACTCGACCCTGGACGGGCTTCTGTCCAGATTGTTCTTCCGGAGTCATACGTCGCCGGGTTCCGTCATGATCCTCGACGCTAGTGTAGGCCGTCCCAGCCTCGGAGAAGCTCTTTTCCTGGTACAGAGTACGATACTTTACCAATTGAAGGTCCCGGGCGTACCACAGGACAAAGTTGTTCACTGCGGGAAGAACGTTTGTTCCGCCCGCGAAGCTACCAGCGCCGCTGGTGGTTTTGAAGCTGATGATCGAGCAGAAGTTCTCGGAGCCGAATACTTCATCGAGGATGCTCCGCACAAGATGCACATTCTCGTCACCGATCTGAACAAAGCATGATCCTGACTCGGTCAGCAGTTCGCGTGCGACATGCAAACGATCACGCAGGTACGACAAGTACGAGTGAATCCCGAGATCCCATGTGTCCCGAAATGCCTTGATCTGTTCGGCCTCGCGAGCGGCATCTTCCAGCTTTCCGTCCCGCACTGTCCTGTTCCGCGCCGACACCTGCCAGTTCGAGCCGAACTTGATTCCGTACGGCGGGTCGATGTAGACCATCTGGACCTTGCCGCGGAGCCGCTCCCGCTCGGCCAGCGAGGACATGACCTGCAGCGAGTCACCGACGATCATGCGGTTGGACCAGTTGGCGTCGTGCTTGTAGAAGTCGACTGCGTCGAGTTCGGGGAGCCCGTCGAAGTCGTCGAACAGTGTGAGCTCGGGTTCTTCGTCCGGCTTGGCCGCAGTGTCGCGGAGGTTCTCGATGAGGACACGCGGGTCGATCTTCTCCTGGATGTAGATCGGGGGCGCGTCGACGACGAGGTCGTTGTCCTCGGCGTTCTCGCTGTCCGCGTCGGGGTACTTGCCTCGCCACACGAGTTGCGGGTCGAGGGTCTCGTCGCGCGCGTAGCGGACCTGACGGACTTCCTCGACGGCCGGGTCCACGAAGTCGTGGGCGTCGGCGGTGGGGATGTTGGTCCGCTTGTCGTCGTGCTTGATGGCGCCGACCTCTTTCGGGCCCTGCGCGGCCTTCTTACGCGCCACGTGCGCTCCTCACATCCATGTCGTTGAAGTCGAGCAGGTCCGGATCGCCGATAATCGGCGCGTCGTCGTAGAGGTTCTGGATCGCCTCGGCGAGCTTGACCTTGAACGTCTGCGGGTCGGTCATCTCGATATAACCCCAGCGTCCGAAACCGCCGTGGTTGTTGACCGCGGCGCACCACGAGTCACGGGCCGTGGTGGCCTTCGCCTTGGTTGGGCCGGGGCTCTTCTGGCTGCCGGAGACCTCGATGACCAGCGTGCGCTCGATGTCATCAGCGTCACGTCGGTGCAGCCGGACGAGGAAGTCCGGGACGTACGAGTGACTTCGACCCGCGTGCACGTACGGGATCGTGAAACCGAGGTGATCGTTCTTGACGTAGGCGGCGACGTTGGGGTTGCGCTCGAGCTCGTCGGCGAGGCCCTTCTCCCACGTGTTGCCGTCCCTGCCGTCGAGGGTGACGTGCGAGACCTCGGACTTTTCCGCGGCCGCTGTCGCTTTGCGGGTGTGGAAGTTGACGGTGCCGGTCGATCCGGTCGGTTCGAAGCGGTTGAGCATCGGGCGGAGGCGTTCGCGGCGGTTGCCGAGGTGGCGCGTGATGGCGCCCCACACCTGCTCGGCGGCCTTCGCCCGCGTCTCGCTGATCGTTTTCAGGTAGCCCAGGGTGTAGCCGTCCGCTATCGTGACCCGCTGATCGATCCAGGCGCGGCAGATCTCGACGAGTCTCGGGAACAGCCAGGGGCGCTTGTTATCGCCGTCGTTGAGGTGGCGGTCGAGGACCTCGCGCGCGAGCGCGAACGCCACAGCCTGCGTCCGGTAGTGCCAGTCGTCGCCTTCCTCACGCTCGTCGGCTCCGACGCGCCCGCGATCTCGACACGGCTCGGGATCGTTTCCGGCCCGATCTCGAAGGGTTCCGCGCTGTCGAGCTCGATCTCGATCTCCTCGTCCGGCAGCTCGACTCTGTAGCCGTCCAGCTTCGGGAAGGTGATGCGCACGTGCTCGCGTCCTTCGAGCGCGCGGACTTCCTGGACCGGCTTCGGTGGCAGCGGGTCCTTGGCAGGCTTGTCGGACGGGATGAACTGGAATGGAATCCCGTAGACGTTCGCGTACTCGGGCTCGAAGTGGCCCTTCTCATTGACCGTGTACGAGCGGCGGCGCAGACCTCGTCCGACGACCTGCTCGCACAGCAACTGGCTACGGAACGGGCGGACGCCGAGGATGTGGGTGACGCTGTTGGCGTCCCAGCCCTCGGTCAGCATCGACACGCTCACCACGCAGCGGACCTGCTCACCGAGCCGGCCCTTCTTGCCGACGGTGTTCATCACCTCGCGGAGCAGCTCTTCGTCGGTGATCTTCTCGACGTCCGCGCCCGGGTTTCGGCGGCGGTACTCGGTCTTAAACGCGGCGATCTCGGCCGACGCTGCCTGCTTGAAGTCCTTCTTCATCCCCTCGCCAGACTCGATCTGCTGGGAGTCGATGAGGATCGTCCGCGGCTTGGGCAAGGGCTTGCCGTCGACGACGTTGCTGAGCAGGTCGAGGTGCCCGGGTGCGTGCTTGACGCCGTGCTCATCTTCGACCTCGCGACCGGCGATCCACTCGTAGACCAACTTGCTGACCGTCGTATTCGGACAGACCACGATGAACACTGGCGGTGTCTGATCGTGCTGCTTCAGCTCGCGTTCCCAATGCTCGAACGCCTTCTTGTAGCTGCGGTGAAGGCTGTAGAGCGCGCCTTCGAGCTCGGCGGCCGGGGTCCAGTCGGTGACCGCATCCTTCGGTGCTCGCTTCGGGAGACTCTTGCCGACGAAGTCCCACAGACGCAGATAGGTGACGAGAGGATGGGTGGCGTTGTCGTCGACGGGGGTGCGGGGGACCTTGACGATGCCGGATTCGATGGCATCCATGAGCGAGAAGTCGCTGACCGTCCACGGGAAGATGTGGCCCTCGTTGTAGCCGGAGCCCTTGAGATAGAACGGCGTCGCTGACAGGTCGATGATCTGCTTGATCCCGGCGTGCTTGGCGACAGCTTGGAGGCCGCGGAACCAGACACGTGCCTCCTCGTTCGCGGCTTTTTCCTCGGACGAGAGCTTGCCGTCGCTGTCGTCGGCCGGGATCGGACGGTCCTGATAGCAGTGGTGTGCCTCATCGTTGAAGACCACGATCTGCTGCTTGGCGTCGAGCCCTCCGATGTCCCGGAGCACGCGGCTGACCATCGCGCGCGGGGTCTCCTTGAAAGCGTCTTCCTTGCGGTCGCCCTTGAGCAGCAGCCGGGTGTTCTTCGCGACGCCCTGGATCTCCTTGGCGTCCTTGAGCTGGAACGCGTGGTAGTTCGTGATCGCGATCCGAGCGTGCTCGAGGTAGCCTTTGAGATCGGCCGGGATCAGGTCGCGGAGGTGGTAGTAGTTCTCCGAGTCTTCGGGCAGTAGCACTCGCAGCCGGTCGCGGATCGTAATGCCAGGCGCGACGATCAAGAATCGGCTGCTGAATCGCGTGTCGCGCGGTGACTGGACCTTGTTCAGCGTCTGCCAGGCGATGAGCATCGCCATGACAACCGTCTTACCGGTGCCGGTGGCCATCTTCAGCGCAACACGGGGCAGGCCGGAGTTGTGTGCCTCGTTGTCCGGTTCGAGTCGCCGTCGCCAGTCGGTCACGCCGTTGCGACCCGCGACCTCAGTCAGGAAGATCGCGGTCTCCGCAGCCTCGCGCTGTGCGAACAACACCCGGTTGTCGCGGTCCGGATCCGCCCAGTGCTGGAGGAGATTCCTGGTGATCGGCGTGACGCCTGAGTACTGTCCGCCCCGGCGCCAACGCTCAACCTCCCGCCGCAGGTCGTTGATCAGCGTGTTGGACTCACGGCGTTCACCGGTGACATCGAAGTCGATCTGGGTCTGCTCCCCGTTCCCTTTCTTCGCACCGGCGATGGGGATGAACGACTCGCTAGGGCGGCGGCCGTCCTTGACCATGCCGGTCGGCCCCTCCGGCCCGATCTCGTGGTACTGATCCGGCTGCTCGTACGGCGAGTTCAGGATCGGGTTCTCGATCGCTTCCGTCATACCCTCGCCACCCGGTGACTACCCACGGTCAACATGCTATCGACATTCCTTGCTCGTTGTGGGACGTCCACTTGCTATCGTCTGCTGGCTGGGATTCGCCGTCGCCGTCCATACGTAAGCTCGAACACTACCGGTGGCGATCGGGTCGCCGTTGATCATCGCGACCGATGTAATTCAGTTGTAGCAGTGGTCCGCATTGCTCGTAATGCCCAAACTCTCCTGCGGACCCTGCAGCTGCCCGCGAAAGGGCTCGGACGTCTGACGGTGATCGACAGGGCCGTTTGTTGGAGCGCTGGCTATTGCGCGTGGTCCGCGGACTCGACCTGTTGTGGTGGCGCTCGACCCGTAGCCTGTGGTCGTGGCTGAGGAACGTGGCGCATGGCAGACCTTCGGTGAGCGGCTGGTCTACGACAACCGGTGGGTGCGGCTGGGCTTGACCGACGTGCAGGCTCCGAACGGGGAGCGCTGGGAGTATCACGTCGTCCACCTGGCGCGGATCGCGATCGCGCTCGTGGTCAACGACCGCGACGAGGCGCTGATGCTCTGGCGGTACCGGTTCGCGACCCGGCAGTGGGGGTACGAGCTCCTCGGCGGGCTCGTCGACGACGGTGAGGACTCCGCCGGGACCGCGGCCCGGGAAGCTGCAGAGGAGAGCGGCTGGAAGCCGACCGGTGAGGGCGAGCACCTCGTGAGCTTCGAGCCGCTGCCCGGTCAGGTGACTGCTCCGGTCGATGTCTACGTCTGGCACGGTGCCGAGCACATCGGCGACCCGACGGACACCGAGGAGGTCGGCACCGTCGAATGGGTGCCGCTGTCGCGCGTCAACGAGCTCGCACAGCGGCAGGAGCTACTGGGATCCGGCACGTTGGTGGCGCTGCTGTACTACCTGAACTCACGACGCGCGTGACCGGCTCGTCGGCAGGACCAGGCCACTGAGCCTGCGCAGGTGGCGGTCCGAGCGGATCTGCTTGCCGAGGGTGCGCGCCTGCCTGGCATAGGTTTGGGCTTCGTCGCGATTGCCGGCCGCAGCGTACGCGTAGGCGAGGTCGACCATCATGCCCACGCGGGCACGCACGAACGCCTTGGGTAGGCGAGGTAGGGCCGCGGAGAGCTGGTCCACCGCCCCGAGGTCGCCCACCTTGGCGAGCGCGTTCCCGCGCCAACGATCAAGGTGCGAGTCACCGAGGAACAGGAACGGCAGCGCCGGGTCTTGCGGGTCGGTGGGCAACAGGTGCGTCGCGTCGTCGAATGCTGCTAGCGCAGCGTCCGACTGACCGAACGCGGCGAAGCCCTCGCCCGCTGCCGCCGACAGCCATGCCTGCAACAACGGTGACATGTGATCGGTGCCGAGGGCGCGGGCATGTTCCAACTGCTCGACCGCGTGGCGGGTCTCGTCGATGTCGATGAGGACGAACGCTTGCTCGGCAAACGCATGCGCGAGCATGGCTGTCGAGCCTGCCTCGCGTGCGGCATCCTTCGCCCGCTCGTAGTGGTCCCACGCCTGGCTCACGGCGTTACGGTCGAGCGAGACCCAGCCGGCCAACGTCGACGCCTCGGTGAGGACACCCGCGAGCGCCTCACGCTGGCCACGGGCGGTGCTGTGCCGGAGCAGTCCAGTTATCTGGTCGATGAGGTGCTGCAACTGCTCCAACAGGAGGACACCGCCGAATTGCCTGTCGGCACGGCGTGCGTTGTCGACCTGCTGACGGAAGGCCTCGACCGCGCCTTCGTCGACGTTGCGCGCCAGCGCGAGTCGAGAACGTAGCTCGCCGACTTCGTTGTCATCCTCGTCGTCCGGGAAGTCGAGGTCGCTGTTCCTGCGGCCGTAGATCTCGCGGAACAGACGCCGGTACGGCTCACTGACCGTGGCGTGACCGTTCTCCCACAGGGACAGCCGCGTCTTGAGGCTGCTTGCTTCCATGATGGGAATGCCGCGATTGTCGGCGCACCGGATCAACAGGTCGATGACCTCGGCTGCTTTCAACCCGAGTTCGGCCTTCCGAACCCGCTGCAATTTCGTCGCATAACTCATCGCCGATAACCCCTCTGACCAGTGAAGTTATCGCGAGTTAATGGCTTGGAAGTTAACCAGCGCCACCTGCGCAGAGGGCTTCTCCTGGCGTTTTCTTGGGTCATGAACAACGCAGACCTCAACCGGCGCAGGGCAGCCATCGTGGACCTACCGGGGACGTCGACTCGGCGGTGGGACGTCGCGGGTACCGGCCTTGGTGAGCTCGTCCAGGCGCGCGGTGATCTCGTCGAGCCGGCCCTCGATCGCACCCAGGCGGGACAGGATCTTGTCGGTGTTGTCATCACCGGTTTCGCCCGGTGCCAACGGTTTCCGGCCGGCGAGGACGGCCGCGAGATGACCGGGGTGCCACTCCAGCGCCAGCGACAGCGCCTCCAGGGTGCGGGCGCTACGGCGGCGTTCGACGGTGCGGTGCTGGATCTCCCGCACGATCGCCTGAGACACGTGGGAGCGGTCGGCGAGGTCGCGTTGGCGCAACCCGAGCTCGTTCATGCGCTCGTTGATCGCCCGCGCGACAGCCGTCCAGTCCTCGGTCACCAATTCCTCCGTGGTCCGCCTCAGCGCCGAGATTAGCGCTTCATTGCGGTTCCGTGCCCCTGGCTCGCGCGAACGGGACCGATTCTGTCGTCATTCAAGCTGAAATCAGCTCAACTTCACGCTGAAATACCTCTAAGGAATTTGTTCATGGATACGCCCATGCCGAATGCCGGTGCGCCGGTGTTCTACACAGTCCGAGAGGCGGCGCTGATCGTGCGCGTCGACCCGTCCACCCTCTACCGGGCCATCCGCGAGGATGCCTTCCCCGCGGTCCGTGTCCGCTACCGCTACGTCATCCCGGCGGCGGCACTCGAACAGCTCGTCACCGCCGCCGCTGAGTCCGGGCAGTGCGTCGATCCGGCGCGCATGATCGCGCAGCGTCGGACCGCTCGGGAGATCGCCCGCCTCAATGGGGGTGACGCCCGATGAACCAGGACGACTACGACAAGCTGGCCGCGGACCTCGACTACCTGGCTGACGTGCCCGACGATGTTCTCCGCAGCGTCGTCAGGTGGGACGGCCTGTGCTTCTGGGCCTTCGACCGGGAGCTCCTTCCGGACCTCACCGGTGCGGCCGACCCCGATCGGGCGCTCGCCTCGTGGGCGTGCGCGGGGTGCCCCGTGATTCAGGAATGCCTCGAACTCGAGCTGCGCGAGGCCGGTGAGGACACGCTCGGGATCTGGGGCGCCCTCTCCGATACCGATCGCCGTCGTGTGCACCGCGTCTGGAAGTGGCGGCACGTCAACCGGGGCGTCTGGGGAGGTGACGACGAATGACGATCGACCTCACTCCCGAGCAGGTTCTCGCAGGTGCGGGTGTACTGCTGGCACTGGCGCTCGTGTGGCGGGCCGGCAGGGCCCGCGCGCGGAAGGCGGCCGAGAAGGCACGTGCGGGAGCCCGGGTGGTGTCGCTGGTCGGACGTGTCGGCCTCATGGCGGCCGCGTTCGTCGGCGTGCAGCGGCTCGTCATCACCAACCCCGGCAACACGACGCTGCTGATCGTGGTGCTCGCGCTGCCGGACCTGCTGGCGGCCTACGTGCTCACCCGCACGCTGACGGTCACGTCGCTGGACACGACCACCAGGCGGAGTGATCGGCGATGAGTGGGGACGGATCGAACCGGGTGGCCGCCGACGGGCGGCCACCCGGCCCCGGTCGGAAGGCCGACGTGCTCGTCCGCGACGCGGCGGACGCTGCCGAGCTGCGTGCCCACCAGACCGATCCGGATGTCGTCGCACTCCGGGTCGAGC
Source organism: Saccharomonospora sp. CUA-673 (assembly GCF_001942305.1). Classification (GTDB taxonomy): domain Bacteria; phylum Actinomycetota; class Actinomycetes; order Mycobacteriales; family Pseudonocardiaceae; genus Prauserella. The sequence continues at coordinate 10,008 of NZ_MKKE01000056.1, forward strand.
GGGTACGTACGCAGGTGGATCGGTTGTGCTGGGCGGGCATCGTACTGGGGCTGGCGTTCACGATGACGAATGTCCAGTCGTTCGCTGCCGGCGATGCGGGCGCGTGGTCGCTGCCGTGGCTTGCGGCGTGGTTGCTCGATCCGACGGTGTCCCTCGTGCTCCTCGCGATCCTGCGCGCCGAACAGGTGACCGCTCGATACCAGATCGCCACAGGGCCGTGGGTACGCCGGGCGAAGTGGTTCACGCTGTCGGCGACGTATGTCATGACGCTTCCATGTTTGTCAAGGAGCGGTAGGCTGCGGGCGCGGACCCGGGAAGTGACTGATCCGAAGAGCTGGCGTCCGGGGTGTGAGGCTGGCCGCGCAGGATTCGTAGGCGCCCCCGTGTGTCCTTCTGGGTCCGCCCATCGTGTGTCAGGGCAGTGTCGTGGTGGTGTTGAGGGTGCGGTAGAGCTCGCGGGCGACGTAGCGTTTGAGGATGCGGCGGATCTCGCGGTCGGAGCGGCCTTCGCTGCGGCGTCGTTCGACGTAGGCGCGGGTGCGCGGGCAGGAGCGCCAGCGGGTGAGCACGATGCTGTGCAGGGCGCAGTTGAGCGCGCGGTCGCCGCCGCGGTTGAGCCGGTGCCGGGTGGTGCGGCCGCTACTGGCTGGAAGTGGGCTGGCTCCGGCCAGGGCGGCGAAGGCGGCTTCGTTGCGGCAGCGCCCGTGGTGCGACCACGTGACTATGGCCTGTGCTGCGGAGATTGGCCCGACCCCGAGCTTGGCGATCAGGTCCGGGGCAAGCTCAGTGACAATCGTGCGCAGCCGTGTGTTGTTGGTGGCCAGATCCGCTCCGGTCTCGCGGATCCGCAGCGCCAGCCGGCGGGCCTCCTCGCGGCGGATGCTCTGCTCGCGGGTCTGGCCGTCGAGCACAGCACGCTGGATGATCGTTTCCAGTCGCGCGTCGCTGAACTGTTTTGTGCGGGCAAGCTGGCGGTCGGCCTCGTCGCCGGTCAGCAGCAGCGCCCGCAGCTGGTTGATGGCCCGCCTGCGGGTCATGATCAATTCTTGGCGGGCCCCGAGCAGGATCCGCAGCGCTTCGCGGTCACCGTCGGTGCGCGGCGTTGGCAGCCGATCGGCATCCAGGCGCAGCGCGTGCAGCGCGGCCAGGTGCGCATCGATCGGGTCCGACTTGCCTCGGCGACGCTCCCGGCTGTGCGGCTGCTCGATCTCGAGTACCGACACCCCTGCGGCCGACAACGCGCGGGCCAGGCCGATCCCGTAGCTACGGCTACCCTCCACAGCCGCGGCCACCTGCGGCCCTGGTGCATGCTCGCCGATCCACGCCACGGCGCGGTCCGAGCCCTCGTCGGTGTTGGGGACAGTCGTCGTCGCCAGTGTGATCCCGGCGGCGGTGGTGATTTCCAGCGTATGGGTGTCGCGATGGGTATCGGCGCCCACCGCAGCATCGATGACATCGGCCAGCATGACCATCTCGCCGCAAAGCTCCTTCCAGCACAGGTTTCAACGTCGACACCGACCTGGAACGAGACCACCGAGCGGCACTTCTGTGATGAGTCACGCGAGCAGGCCCGCGGACACGCTTCTGATCAAGCCAACCAGTGGCGCAGGACGGCGCCAGCGGCCGAGAAGACAAGTCATGACGAAAGCACGCCCCATGGTCGGGGCGGCCAGAACACATGTGAGTCATTCCCGGTCACCGGCCCCGATCCTGCAAGCGGACCAGACCGGAACCGCCGCACGACACACTCACAGAACACCTGGGAGGCGTACGCGAACGGCTCTCCGGCGGGCATCGTGCTGCACTCGGTGCCGCCGCTGCTGGTGTTCGTGGCCGCCGAAGCCGTGACAGACCTGCGCGACAAGCTGACCGACGCCGTGAACGCGGCGGTACGCGAGGCCCGGCGGGAAGGTGATCAGACACCGGGGTCTGCCGCCACGGAGGTCCGCAAATCGGTGCGGCGCAAGCTGTTCAACGACTACCTCGACGAGGCACGGCAGGCATGGACGCCGGAGGTCGTCATCACTCCGGCGTGGATTCGTGAGGCGACCGGATGCTCGCGCGGATTGTCGTCGCGCCTCGCCGAAGCCCTCGCCGCGGAGATCGTGTCGGGAGGTGACCGGCCATGAACGACGACGCGGATTCCGTGAACATTGGGGCCGAGGTGGCACCGGATCGTTCACGGGATGCCGACCGAGCGATCCTCGACGGCGAGCTCGTGGAGGATCAGCCATTCCCGTCGGTTCGGCTGCCGTGGCGGTTGCGGTTCAAGCGGTGGTGGCAGGCATCCCCACGGGTGCCGGTGAGTCTCAAGACGCGCGAGCAGGCGACACAGCTCGTCAAGGACTGGATCACCGCGGTGCTGCGCTCGCCGTGTCGCCTGCTGCGGGCGGTGGGCCGCGGCGTGGTGACCGGCTTTCGCCTGTGGCGGCGGTGGATCACCGTGCGGGACTACCGTGAGGCGGCCGAGGAATCCCAGAAGCTCGCCGACAAGTTCACCGAGATCCGTGAACTGACGTTGTTCCGGTGGAAGGTGACCGGTGCGGTATCCGTTGCGGCGGGTGTCCTCATCACCGTGGCCGCATACGTGTGGGGTGAGGTTCCACTGTGGACCATCGGCGGTGTCGCATGCGTGGCATTGGCGGTACTCGGCCGACGAAAGGACGGCCAGCCGGGACGCAAACCGTCGCTGTCCGGTTCGCGTGCGCTGACGTGGACGATGGATCCGCAGATCCTCGTCGACGCGTTCCGCGATGCCAAGCTGCTCGGCAAGGACGAGTCCCTGCGCCTGGTGCAGCGGGCTTCCCGGGTGGGCGACGGCTGGTCTGTGACGGTCGACCTGCCGGCCACCCGCAAGGCGGCGGACGTGGTGAAGCACCGGGAGGCATTGGCTTCGGCGCTGGCAGTGGACGAGATCCAGCTGATGGTTGAACGCGTGCGTGGCAATGGTGGACATGCGGGCCGGGTGGCGATGTGGGTCGCCGATGAGGACCCGTATGCCAAGCCGCCGCTGCGCACGCCGCTGGTGAACGTGCAGCACTGGGATGCCTGGAAGCCGGTGCCGTTCGGGCGGGATGCACGGGACCGCAAGATCGACCTGCCGCTGGTGTGGACCTCGCTGCTGGTCGGAGCCATTCCGAGGCAGGGAAAGACATTCGCCACACGATTGGCAGCGGCCGGGCTGATCCTCGACCAGCACACGCGGCTGTACGTGGCGGATTTCAAGGCCGGCAAGGACTGGATGGCGGCGGAACAGGTGGCTCACCGCTTCCTGTCCGGCGACGACGCGGAGCACATCGTCGCGCTGAAGGACTGGCTGGTGGAGTTGGTGGCCGAGGTGCAGGACCGGTATCGGCGGATGCGTGACCTCGACGACGAGGTCTGTCCGGAGTCGAAGGTGACACCGGCGATGTCGCGGGACACGGCGTTGAACATGCCGATCACGGCGCTCTTCATCGACGAGGTGCAGGTGCCGCTCGAGGACCGGACACCCATCGAGGTGCAGGGCAAGAACGTGCCGGTAGGGGAGTACATCGGCGAGCTGCTGACCTGGTTGGCGAAGAAGGCCCCGGCCGCGGGCATCGTGCTGGTGCTCGCCACACAGCGGCCGGATTCGAAGACGATCCCGTCGGGCCTGCGGGCGGTGCTCGGGTCGCGCTTCGCGTTGCGTGTCATGGATTGGCGGGACAGCAACATCGTGCTGGGCGAACAGATGAACACGCGTGGGCACGACAGCAGTCGGCTGCTTCCTTCGCACAAGGGCGTGGGCATCCTGCGTCCCGATGGGGAGACCGAGGCGGGGGCAGACGTGCTCGCGATGACGGTGAGGACGTACTACATGCCGGGGGAGGACTGGCAGGAGATCTGCCGTCGTGGGCGTGCGCTGCGGCAGGCGGCGGGGACGCTGACGGGCCATGCGACGGGAGAGGACACGGCCGTGCGGGTGGACCCTGTTGCCGAGGCGAAGGCGATCAGTTCCGAGGCCAAGGTCATGGCGGAACTCCCGGAGCCGCTTGCGGAGGTAGTGGCGTACGTCGACGAGCACGCAGGGGACCGGGAGTTCATCCCCACGGCAGAGCTCGTGGATGCACTCGACGTCGACCCGAACGTCTTCGGTCGGCAGATGACGGAGCTGGGCTGCTCGTCGGAGCGGCGACGTGTCCCGGCGGAGGACGGCGAGATACGGCAGGTTCGTGGGTATCTCGTCGCCGATCTGAGGCGCGTGGCCGCGATGCAGCGTGACGGCGGTGACCCGTGATGCCGTCACAGGCGTCCTGGGCGTCACCGCGCGTGTGACGCCCAGGACATGTCTTTTACCTGCGCAAACAGCGTCGGTGACGGCAGTGACGCCACCATCCGGAGCCGTCACGATCGCTCCTGCGGGGCTCTGGAGACGGTTCCTCGAGAGGCGGTGGCTGATCGCCGTCACACCGTGGCCAGGGGCTGGCGATCAGGATGTCGAGGAGTCGAGTGACCTCGCTGAGCTGTCGCTCGATGGCTGCCAGGCGGCGCAGGATCTCCTCGTTCACGTCAGCTGCACCTCGTGCCGCGGGCGCGGAACGGACCGGAGACACGGTTCGCAGGGCATGCCGCGCGGCCCGTCGAGAAGCTCGAGCTGCTCACGATCGAACGACACTCCGCACAGGGCGACGAGTCGCGTGGGAACGCTGATCTGTGCCGGAAACACGTGGCACATTCGCCGCGTCTCGCCGACAACACCCGGCAACGGGCGTCCGAGGTAGTACGCGCTGCTCATGACATACACCCCGCTCACCGCGACTGCGCAGGAGACGGCTGACCATCGACCGTCGGCCTCGGCGTCGTCGCGGCTCTGGTCGAACGGGAGTCGTATGGGCGGTCCAGAGCTGTTCGCAGGCCGGACACCGGGGCGCGGGCGGCAGGAGCATCGACCCCGGGTGCACCGCTCGTCCGCACAGCGCGTCGTAGACACCGGTCTGCTGCCGGACTCCGTCGGCGAACGCCTCGTCGGTGACCGCGTGCTGCTGCCGGTCGACCTCACACCGGTGCCAGGCGACGTACAGCCGGGACCGGTCCTGTGTGGCTGATTCTCTCAAGCCGCTCACCTTCATGGCTGGGAGCAACGGGATGTGCAAGACTGAAATCAGCTTGATGTCAGCTCGACCGACATGGCTACGACAGGAACCCGACACGAGGCCGACATATGGAGACCACCAGCTCCGATGAAGCACGGAAGCCCAGAACCGTGCTCGAACAGCAGATCCGTGACGTGCGGAAGATGACGTTGCAGGAGTTCGCCGACTATGCGGACGGCTTCGCGCGGCAGTACGGCGAGCCGGGCACGCTGAGTCTCCGCCACTTGGAACGCCTGGTGTCGGGGCGCGGGCCGGGTGGGCAGCCGCTGGGCAAGGTGCGCCCGGCGACGCGTCGCTTGCTGGAACGCATCTTCGAGCTTCCGATCGCGGAGCTTCTCAGCCCTCCGGGTACTGATCGGCAGGAGGCTGAGTCGGCAGACGAACTCCGTGACCGTCTGGGCGGCGCTGCACGTGTGGACGACGAGGTGATCCGTCTGCTGCACGAGCAGCTGTGGACGATTCGGCGCCTCGATCGCCAGCTCGGCGTTGTCGTGGCGCATCAGGAGACCGTGGTGAAGGCCGAGCAGATTGCGAGCCTGTTACGGCACAGCCTGATGCCGAGCCGCCGTGAGGCGTTGGCGAAGCTGCTGTCGGAGGTATGCACGCTCGCGGGCTGGCAGTCGCTCGACGCCGGCCGAGTGTCGGAGGCGTGGCGCTACTACGACCAGGCGATCAGCGCGGCCCGCGAATCCGGTGACCCTGGATATGAGATGCATGCGCGAGCGGAGCAGGCGACGGTTTTGGTGGACGTCGATCGCGCGGAGGAGGCGGTGGCGCTCCTGGGAGGCTTGCGGACTCGGGGAGCGTCGGCGGGACTCCGCGCGTGGCTGGCCGCAACGCACGGCGAGGCGTTGGCGGCCGCGGACGATGGGGCGGCATCTCGCCGCGCGTTCGATGAGGCCGAGACGGCCTTGGGTACGGCGGAGCTGGGAGCGGCTCCGTATGTGGCGCTGGACGAGGTCCACTTGGCCCGCTGGCGCGGCCACGCCTTGGCGCGTCTTGGTGACCCCGATGCGACTGGCGTCCTGGTTGCGGCGTTGGGCAAGTTGGATCCGACGTTCATCCGCGCGGAAACGTCCCTGCTCGTCGACCTCGCCAGCGCGTTGCGCCGGCAGAACCATCTCGGTGCAGCTCACGAGCACGCTCGCCGAGCCCGATCGCTTGCGGGCGAGATCGGGTCGGTCCGCCAGCAGAAACGGTTGGCTCGTGAGGTCTCGACCGGATGAGCTCCGCTTTAGAGCGTGTCTCGTTTGGGTCTTGACCCGTCGTCCGGGATGATCGTCCATTGTGGTTGATGCGTTGTCGTGGCGGTTGGTTCCTGATGAGTTGTGGGAGCTGGTTGAGCCCTTGATTCCCGAGGTCAAGGACCGGCCGCAGGGTGGTGGTCGGGCTCCTGCGAATCCTCGGATGGTGTTCACGGCGATCGTGTACGTGCTCACCAGTGGGTGTGCCTGGCGGTGGCTGCCGCCATCGTTCGGGGTCACGGTCCCGACTGCGCACCGGTGGTTCGTGCGCTGGACCGAGGCGGGCTTGTGGGCACGGATCCATCACGCGGTGCTGGACGAGTTAGGTGGTCAGGGCTTGATCGACTGGTCCCGCGCGGTGGTGGATGCCGCCCACGTGCGGGCCAAAAAGGGGGACCTATGACTGGTCCGAGCCCGGTCGACCGTGGGAAACCCGGTTCGAAGCTTCATGTGCTCTCCGACGCCACTGGATTACCCATGGCCACCGGGATCTCGGCAGGCAACACGGCTGATGGCGACGCGATGATCCCGCTGGTCAACGCGATCCCGCCGGTCCGTTCCCGACGTGGGCCGCGGCGCCGCAAGCCGGCGAAGCTGCATGGCGACAAGGCTTACAACAGCCGCGAACGTCGCCGATGGTTACGAGACAGGGGAATCCGGCCTCGGCTGGCACGCAAGGATATCGAGTCCAAGGAGCGCCTCGGCCGCCACCGGTGGGTCATCGAACGCTCCATGGCCTGGTTCACCGGCTACCGCCGCCTGACGCTGCGCTACGAACGCCGCGCCGACACCTTCACAGCCTTCCTCGCGCTGGCCGCCGCCCTCGTCTGCTTCAAACGACTCCAACAAACCAACTGAGACAAGCTCTTAGCTCCACCCTGTGATGAGTCGGGACATCGTTCATGGATGTTTCGGGTCATCGTTCATAGTGGGAGGGCCCGGCCATCGGCCGGGCTCTTTTTCTTGGTTGCGCCAGTAGGTGCGGTTGGGGTCGATGGTGTGGGTGGCGATGATTTCGCTGGTGTCGAGGTGGATGACCGTGGCCTGGGTGGTGTCGATGAGGATCACGATGTGCTTGTGGCGGTGAGTGATGCCGACTCCGAGGTGGTGCATGTGTCCGGCTCGGCGGAGGGAAAGTTTGCCGAATTTGTCGACGTGGTCGAAGCGGATGCGGTAGTGCCCGGCGTGGGTGGTGGGGTCGGGTCGTGCGGTGGGGCGGGCTTGGTAGGCCTGGGCGGGAGTGTGGCGGTTCAGGGCGCGGTGGGGGCGGGCGGTGTTGTAGATGGTGCGGAACGTGTCGAGTTGGACTTGCAGGGTGGGCAGGTCGGCTGCGGGTGGGCGAGTGGCGAGCCAGCGTTTGAGGGTCTGGTGGAAACGTTCGATCTTGCCCTGGGTTTGGGGGTGGCCGGGATGGCCGTTTTTCTGTGTGATCCCGAGTGCGGCCAGTACGTATTCGAACGCGTTGCGGCCGCCGGTGAATCGGGAGGTGTAGACCGAGCCGTTGTCGGTAAGGGTTGAGATGGGTGGGCCGTATTCGTTGATGGTGCGGGTGAAGGTGTCGACGACGAGGTCGCCGGTGACACGGTTGTGGGCGGTGATCGACAGCAGGTAGCGGGAGTGGTCGTCGAGCCAGTTCAGGATTTCGACGTCCGTGCCGTCTGCCAGGCGCCAATGGATGAAGTCGGATTGCCAGGTCTCGTTGGGTTGTTCGGCGGCGAACCGGTGCAGCGAGGCGCGGGGACGCTTGGCGGGTTCGGGGCGGATGAGACCGGCGTGGTGCAGGATTCGGCGGATGGTCGACAACGCTGGTGCGGGCAGGTTTTCGGCCTGCAGATGCCAGCTGATCGTCGCCGGGCCGGCGTCAAGTCCATCGATCGTGAGCTTCTCTCGCAGCTCAAGGATTCGGGTGCGGACGTGCTCGGGGGTGGCGCGTGGGTTCGTTCGCGGGCAGCGGGAGCGGGGCTCGAGCCCGGCCAGACCATCGGCCTCATAGCGCTGGACGAGAGTGTGGACCCAGCGCCACGACACGCCGTACCGGCGAGCTGCTTAGGGTCGCCCAGGTCTAGGATCAGCAAGCAGCTGACAGTAGGTTGGTGTTCTGGATCGGCGGTAGGCCGTCATCGAGACCGCGCAGCCGGTGGGGCTGCTGAAGGGGTGTGTGACATCTGAGTTCGCTTGCCGAGAGGTGGGCGTGGAAGGATGTTGTTGTGCCCAAGCCGTATCCCCGTGAGTTCCGTGAGGACGTCGTCCGGGTCGCGCGTAACCGCGAGTCTGGTGTGACTTTGGCGCAGGTCGCCGCGGACTTCGGTGTTCACGAGATGACGTTGCAGAAGTGGTTGCGTCAGGCTGATGTCGAGGACGGCGCCAAGCCGGGTGTGTCCTCGGATGCGGCGGCTGAGTTGCGTGAGCTCAAACGGCGTAACCGGTTGTTGGAGCAGGAGAACGAGGTGTTGCGTCGGGCTGCGGCGTACTTGTCGCAGGGCAACCTGCCGGGAAAAGGCTCTACCCGCTCGTAAGGGAGTTGGCCGCCCCCGATGCCCCGATTCGGGTGCCGGTGGCGGTGGCGTGCCGGGTGCTCAAGCTCCACCGCCAGCACTA
>NZ_MKKE01000057.1 GCF_001942305.1 Saccharomonospora sp. CUA-673
ATGGCCATGATCGCTAGCTCTAAAACCCAAAATCAGGGCAAAAACAACAAACAAAGCTCACAAACACACTGTTGAGTTCTCAAACAACACGCAGTTGGTTTTCGTCGGGCGGCGTCGTCCCATCGTGAATCTCAGCGATTCGTGTGGTGGCAGAACACCGACCGGGGATTTTCTCCCCTGCCTGGTAACCCGGGGCTTTCGACTCGGCCTCTCGGCTCCGTCTGCCCGGTCTCCCTGGCGACGAAGAGAAGATTACACGTGCGGGAAACCCCCGATAACAGGGGGGTCCCCTTGTTCCGAAAGCCCAGGTCAGAAGGTGATCAAGGCCTGGAGCAGGGGTCAGACGGTCCCGTACTGCCGGTCGCCGGCGTCGCCGAGGCCCGGCACGATGAACCCGGATTCGTTCAGCCGCTCGTCCACGGACGCGGTCACGACGCGCAGCGGGAGTCCCGACTTCTCGAGCACCTGCAGACCCTCCGGCGCCGCGAGCGCGCACACGGCCGTCACGTCGGTCGCGCCGCGCTGGGTCAGGATCCGGATGGTGTGCTCCATCGACCCGCCCGTCGCGAGCATCGGGTCGAGGACGAACACCGGACGGTCGGCGAGCGACTCGGGCAGCGACTCCATGTAGGGCGTCGGCTGCAGCGTCTCCTCGTCCCTTGCCAGTCCGACGAAGCCCATCTGGGCGTCGGGGATGAGCTTGTGCGCCTCGTCCGCCATGCCGAGTCCCGCCCGCAACACCGGCACGAGCAGCGGCGGGGAGGCCAACCGGTACCCGTCGGTCAACGCGACGGGCGTGTGGATCCGGTCGGTCACCAGCGGCGCGTCGCGCAATGCCTCGTAGACCAGCATGACGGTCAGCTCGTGCAGCGCGGCGCGGAAGGCGGCGCTGTCGGTGCGGGCGTCGCGCATGGTGGACAGGCGCGCGCGGGCGAGCGGGTGTTCGACGACCTCGACATGCATGCCGACCAAGATAACCGCGCCGTCACGGTCGCACCTCGGCGAAGGAGGAAAGGGCCGCGCGCACCCCCGGTGAGGCTCTAAGCTCGGGGGCCATGACGGAACAGCCTGGGCCCGTGGAACCTCAGCAGCTTCGCGCGTCCGACACCGACCGCGAGCAGGTCGCCCAACAGCTGCACAAGGCCATGGCTGACGGCCGGATCACGATGGCCGAGCTCGACGAGCGGCTGTCCACCGTGTATTCGGCCAAGACGCTCGGCGAACTCGAGCCGGTCGTGCTGGACCTGCCCGACGCGGTCTCGCCGGTGGCCGGCCGCAACCTGCCCGCCCGATCCGCACCGCGTTCGCCGGAGAGCCGAATCGGCGGCCGACCCGGGTCGGCGACGTCGGTGGCGATCATGTCCGGCGCCGAACGCAAGGGCAACTGGGTCGTCCCGCGCCAGCACAACAGCTTCGCCTTCTGGGGCGGAGTGGAGATCGACCTGCGGGAAGCCCGGTTCGCCGAGCGCGAGGTGACGATCACCGCGGTGGCGATCATGGCCGGGATCGAGGTGATCGTCCCCGACGACGTCCACCTCGAGGTCAACGGATTCGGGCTGATGGGCGCGTTCGACAAGATCGACAAGAGCAGCGCCGCCCCCGAGGACGAGGTCCCCGAGGATGCGCCGGTGGTGCGGGTCAACGGACTGGCGTTCTGGGCGGGCGTCGAGGTCAAGCGGGTCTCGCGGGAGAAGAAGAACAAGAAGTCCAAGAAGAGGAACAAGAACGACGACAACCGCGAGCTCGAGTAGCCGGGCTCCGGAGGAACTGGGGGCAATGATGCGTACCGCGACGAGGCACAGCAGGACGGTCACGCGCGGCGGTGTCGCGGTGCTGACCGCGGCCCTGCTCGCCGCGGGTCTGACCGCACCGGCCGGGGCGAGCACCGCCGCCGACGACCCGTCCGACCCGATGCAGGCCGCGCTCGACGGCGTCACCGGCGCCGGCATCCCCGGGGCCGTCGCAGCCACCGACGACGACGGCCCCGCGTGGCGGGGGCACAGCGGCGTCGGCAGCCTGCTGACGAAGAAGGAGCCCGACGCCGACGGCCGGTTCCGGATCGCGAGCGTCAGCAAGCCGTTCACCGCGACGCTCGTGCTGCAGCTGGCCGACGAGCGGCGGATCGGCCTCGACGACGACATCGACCGGCACCTGCCCGGTCTGCTGCCCTACGACGAGCCGATCACCGTCCGGCAGCTCCTGCAGCACACCAGCGGCGTGCCGCGCGACCTGCCGCCGCATCTGACCTGGGAGTCGCTGCCGGAGATCGCGACCGAGCGGTTCCACAGCTACACCCCGGAACGCATGGTGCGCGCGAGCACGCAGCAGCCGCTGCTGTTCGAGCCCGGCACCATCTACGCCTACTCCAACACCGGCTACACCGTGTTGGCCATGCTGGTCGAGAAGGTCACGGGCACCTCGTTCGAGAGCGCCCTGGCCGAGCGGATCACCGGTCCGCTGCAGCTCGACGACACCGCGTCGATGCGCGACTTCCCGCTGGTGCGCGGCGCTACCGGCCGCGCGTACGAACAGCTCTTCCCCGAGCCCGTGCCGCGCACCGACGTCACCGAGTACAACTACTCGCGCTACATCGGCTCGGGGAGCATGATCTCGAGCGCCGACGACGTGAACCGGTTCTTCGCCGCGCTGTTCGGCGGCGAACTGCTCTCGGCCGACATGCTGCGGGAGATGACGACCGACCTGGTTCCGGGCACGATGCCCGACGGGTCGTACGCCGGGTTCGACTACGGCCTCGGCGTGTACCGCATGTCGTTCGGCGACGAGTGCGGCGCCGCGTGGGGCCACGACGGATCGCTGCCCGGTTCGGGAACCATCAGCGTGCACCGGTACGCCGGCGACACCCCGGAAGCCCCGGCAGCCGACCCGGAAGCCGCCTCCGGCGTGACGCTCAACATCAACCAGAACATGACCGCACCCGAGCCGGCGGCGGCCGCGGTGTGGGAGGTCGCGACCACCGCGCTGTGCGGCGACGGAGCGGCAGGCCGGTCCGCCGCCGAGACGCCGACCCCGCAGCACGGACCGGCGTTGGCCGACGCGACCGCGACGGCGGCGGTCGGCAGCTACGCTCACGGCCATGGCAACAGCTAGTTCGCCGGCAGACCTCGTCGACGCCACCCGCGACGACGAGAGTCTGCGCCGGTTCCTGCACGGTCTGCCCGGGGTGGACCAGGTCGGTGTGGAGGCCAGGACCACGAGCCTGGGCACCCGCAGCATCAAGAAGGACGCGAAGCTCCGGGCGATCGACACCGCGATCTCGATGGTCGACCTGACCACGCTCGAGGGTGCCGACACCCGCGGCAAGGTGCGGTCGCTGGCCGCGAAGGCCCGCCGCCCCGATCCGGACCGGCCGGACACGCCGCCCGTCGCCGCGGTGTGTGTGTACCCGGACATGGCGGCGACCGCGGTGGAGGCGCTGGCCGGCACGAGCATCGGCGTCGCGAGCGTGGCGACGGCCTTCCCGTCGGGACGGTCGAGCCGCGAGATCAAGCTCGCCGACGTGCGCCTCGCGGTCGAGGCGGGCGCCACCGAGGTCGACATGGTGATCGACCGCGGCGCGTTCCTCGAGGGCCGCTACGGACAGGTGCTCGACGAGATCCGCGCGGTCAAGGACGCCTGCGGCGAGGCGCACCTGAAGGTGATCCTCGAGACCGGCGAACTGGCGACCTACGACAACGTGCGACGCGCGTCGTGGCTCGGCCTGCTCGGCGGCGGCGACTTCATCAAGACGTCGACGGGCAAGGTCTCCCCCGCCGCGACGCTGCCGGTGACGCACGTGATGCTGCAGGCGGTGCGCGACTGGTACGACGCGACCGGCGAACTGCGCGGCGTCAAACCGGCGGGCGGCATCCGCACCACCAAGGACGCGATCAAGTACCTGGTGGCCGTCCACGAGGTGGCCGGCGCGGAATGGCTGACGCCGGAGCTGTTCCGGTTCGGTGCGTCGAGCCTGCTGGGCGACCTGTTGTTGCAGCGGCGCACCCAGCACGACGGCCATTACAGTGGCCCCGACTACGTGGCGGTGGACTGACCGATGACCGTGTGGGAATACGCACCCGCGCCCGAGTCGCGCGCGCTGGCGAATCTGCAGCCGAACTACCGCCCGTTCATCGGCGGCGAGTTCGTCGACGGCCACGGCGAGCCGCTGACGTCGATCAATCCGGCCACCGAGGAGGCCCTCGCCGAGGTCTCGACGGCGTCGACGTCCGATGTGGACGCCGCGGTCCGGGCGGCACGGACGGCGTTCGACACCGTCTGGGGCCCGATGCCCGGCAGCGAGCGCGCCAAGTACCTGTTCCGCATCGCCCGCCTCGTCCAGGAACGCTCCCGCGAACTGGCCGTGCTCGAGACGCTGGACAACGGCAAGCCGATCAAGGAGTCGCGCGACTCCGACGTGCCGACCGCCGCGGCGCACTTCTTCTACCACGCGGGCTGGGCGGACAAACTGGACTACGCGGGCTACGGCCCCGATCCGCGGCCGCTGGGTGTGGCGGGTCAGATCATCCCGTGGAACTTCCCGCTGCTGATGCTGGCGTGGAAGATCGCGCCCGCGCTGGCGACCGGCAACACCGTGGTGCTCAAGCCCGCCGAGACGACGCCGCTGACGGCGCTGGTGTTCGCCGAGATCTGCCAGCAGGCCGACCTCCCGCCCGGTGTGGTCAACATCGTCCCGGGTGCCGGCGACATCGGTGCGTCCATTGTGGAACACCCCGGGATCGACAAGATCGCGTTCACCGGGTCGACGACCGTCGGCAAGGGCATCCAGCACGCCGTCGCCGGCACACCGAAACGGCTCACGCTGGAACTGGGCGGCAAGGCCGCCAACGTCGTGTTCGACGACGCGCCGCTCGACCAGGCCGTCGAGGGCATCGTGAACGGCATCTTCTTCAACCAGGGGCACGTGTGCTGCGCCGGATCGCGGCTGCTGGCGCAGGAATCGGTGGCCGAGGAACTGCTGGGCAAGCTGCGGGCGCGCGTGTCGACGCTGCGGCTCGGTGATCCGCTCGACAAGAACACCGACGTCGGCGCGATCAACTCGGCCGAGCAGCTGGCGCGGATCCGCGAGCTCACAGAGTCCGGCGACGAGGACGGCGCGCAGCGGTGGACCAGCCCGTGCCCGGTGCCCGACCGCGGATTCTTCTTCCCTCCCACCGTTTTCTCCGGCGTGGAACAGTCCATGCGCATCGCGCGCGAGGAGATCTTCGGCCCGGTGCTGTCGGTGTTGACGTTCCGCACCCCCGACGAAGCCGTCGCGAAGGCCAACAACACGCCCTACGGCCTGTCCGCCGGGCTGTGGACGGAGAAGGGCTCGCGCATCCTGTGGCTGGCCGACCGCATGCGCGCCGGCGTCGTGTGGGCCAACACGTTCAACCGCTTCGACCCCGCCGCACCGTTCGGCGGCTACCAGGAGTCGGGTTTCGGCCGCGAGGGCGGGCGCACCGGACTGGAGGCGTATCTCGATGTCTGACCGGGTGAGCGTCGCGAAGACGTACAAGCTCTACATCGGCGGGAAGTTCCCGCGTTCCGAATCGGGCCGCACGTACCCGGTGACCGACAGCGCGGGCGGGTTCCTCGCCAACGCCTCGCACGCCTCGCGCAAGGACGTGCGCGACGCCGTGTCCGCCGCGCGGAAGGCGTTCGGCGGGTGGTCCGGCGCGACGGCGTACAACCGCGGTCAGGTGCTGTACCGCGTCGCCGAGGTCCTCGAGGGCAGGCGGGCGCAGTTCGCCGCCGAGGTGTCGGCGTGCGAGGGCGTGCCGGCCGGTGAGGCGTCGGCGCTCGTGGACGCCGCGATCGACCGGTGGGTCTGGTACGCGGGCTGGACGGACAAGGTCGCCAGCGTGCTCGGCGCGGCGAATCCCGTTGCCGGGCCGTACTTCTCGTTCACCGTGCCGGAACCGACAGGCGTGGTCGGCGTGCTGGCGCCGCAGTCGTCGTCACTGCTCGGGTTGGTGAGCGTGCTCGCGCCGGTGCTGGCCACCGGGTGCACGGCGGTCGTGGTCAGCAGCGGTGACCGGCCGCTGCCTGCGATCACGCTCTCGGAGGTGCTGGCGACGTCGGACGTGCCCGCGGGCGCGGCGAACATCCTCACCGGGCGCGCCGACGAGCTCGGCCCGTGGCTCGCGTCGCACGCCGACGTCAACGCCCTCGACCCGACCGGTGCGAGCGCCGACGTGCGCGTCGACCTGGCCCGCGCGGCGTCCGGCACGGTGCAGCGCGTGCTGCGCGTGCCCGACGGCGAACCCGACTGGACCGCCCGTCCCGACATCACCCGCCTCCGCCGCTACCTCGAGGCGAAAACCGTCTGGCACCCCAAGGGCACCTGAGGCGCGGGGCCGCACTCAGCGGGAGCGGGCGGTTTTCGCTGCTGCTTCCGCGGTGGGGCGGTCGGCGCCGACGCCGACGGTCAGGTTGACGAACAGGGGCATGAGCACCTGGTCGATGCCCTCCTCGGGGCTGCCGAAGAAGCCGGCGAGCTCGAGCAGCACGTAGCCGTGGACGACGCTCCACGCCTGCGCGGCCGCCGCGCGCACGTCGCCGGTCGGATCGCCCGTGGCCAGCACCCGGTCCACGGCGGCCTGCAGGTGCGCGAACGCGGCCGCCCCCTCGGGCAGGTCCGCCGGACTCCCCTGACCGGCGAGCATGTCGGTCCGGGGCCCCCGGCGTCCCGCGAGCGTCGTGATGCCGAACATCAGCCGGTACAGCTGCGGACAGTCCACGGCGTGTGCGCGGTAGGCCAGGCCGAGCGCGAACAGGTCGGCCAGCGGGTCGTCGGTGTGGGCCACGGCGGCGGATCGCCGCTCCAGACGCCGGAAGCCCTCCCGCACGATCGCCTCGGCGAGTTGCGGCATGCCGCCGAAGTGCGTGTAGACGGCCATGCTCGACGCGCCGATCTCGGCCGCCACCTTGCGCGCCTGGATCGCCGACGGCCCGTCCCGGTCGAGCAGGTCGACGGCTGCGTCGAGCAGTCGCCTCCGGATGTCGTCGTTCATCGTTGCCGAGTATGCCATAACTATGTTATCCCTGACTCATAACAACGTTATGCGCGGGCCCGGCGGACAGCGGGCCGCGCTCATCGAAGGGAGTCCCGCCACCATGAGCAACGCATACCTCGAAGGACAGTTCGCACCGGTGCAGAAGGAGCTCACGGCCCACGACCTGCCGGTCACGGGCACCATCCCGGCACACCTCGACGGCCGGTATCTGCGCAACGGCCCCAACCCGGCCGGCGACATCGACCCCGACACCTACAACTGGTTCATCGGCGACGGCATGGTCCACGGCATCCGCATCCGCGACGGCCGCGCCGAGTGGTACCGCAACCGGTGGGTCCGCGCGGGCCGCGTCGCGAGAGCACTGGGCGAGCAGCCGCCACCGCGCACGCGTGGTGCGGGCATCGAGCTGATCGGCGCGAACACCAACGTCCTCGCGCACGCCGGGCGCACACTCGCGCTCGTCGAGGGCGGCAACACCAACTACGAACTCGACGACGAGCTCGACACCGTCGGCGCGTGCGATTTCGACGGCACCGTCCACGGTGGATTCACCGCGCACCCCAAGCACGACCCGGAGACCGGCGAGATGCACGCCGTGTCGTATCGCTTCGGGCTCGGCAACCACGTGCGCTACGAGGTGATCGGCACCGACGGGCGGGCCCGCCGCGCCGTCGACGTCGAGGTCACGGGCAGCCCGATGATGCACGACTTCGCACTCACCCGGCGGCACGTGGTGTTCTACGACTTCCCGGTGACGTTCGATCCGCGCCAGGCCGCCGAGATGACGATGCCCCGCGGCATGCGCGCCCCGGCCCGGTTGCTGCTGTCTGCGCTGATCGGCCGGGTGCGCGTGCCGGACCCGGTGGCGGCGCTCGTCGCGCGCGGCCGCGGCGCGCCCACCCGCTATCCGTACCGGTGGAACCGCAACTACCCGGCGCGGATCGGCGTCCTGCCGCGTGAGGCGGGCAGCGACGCGGTGCGCTGGTTCGACGTCCCGCCGTGCTACGTCTTCCACACGCTCAACGCCTTCGACGACGACGCCGGCGTGGTGATCGACGTCGTGCGGCACGCGAAGGTGTTCGACGACGACCTCACCGGCCCGTCGGAGGGCAACCCGACGCTCGAACGCTGGCGGCTCGACCTGCGCACCGGCGCCGTCGACCAGCAGCGGCTGTGCGACCGGCCGCAGGAGTTCCCGCGCATCGACGAGAACCTGCTCGGCACGCCGCACCGCTTCGGCTACACCGTCGAGATCGACGAGGGCCGGCTGCTCAAACACGACCTGTCCGGCGGCGGGACGACGAGCACGCGGACGTTCGGCGGCGAGGGCCACCCCATCGGCGAATTCGTCTTCGAACCCAACCCGGGCGCCACGTCCGAGGACGACGGCGTGCTCATGGGGTTCGTGCACGACCTCGCCGAGGACCGCAGCGACCTGGCCTTCCTCGACGCCGGAACCCTCGAGACGATCGGCACCGTCCACCTGCCGCACCGCGTCCCCGCCGGCTTCCACGGCAACTGGATCCCCACAACCCCGTGACCTCCGTCGAATCGTCACGGATCGGGCGCGGTGTCGGCGTATCGTTGCCGCTGGAGCGGACGGCCCGTGCGGTGAGGAGACATCCGATGAGACTCCCCAACTCCGAGTTCACCGAGCGACCCTGGCGGATCCACGAGTTCGCCGGCGACTTCGAGGTGGAGGACGTCTGGTCCCTGCCGACGCCGGGCGGACCCGACGACCTGGGCCGCTTCGCGCGGGGCTTCACCGCCTCGAACACCAACGAGATCTCGGACAAGGCCACCAGTGTCCTGTTCGCGATCCGCTGGCGGCTCGGCCAGCTCTTCGGCTGGGACGACGAGGACAAGGGCGTCACGAAGCGGGTCGAGAGCCTGCGCGACCGGCTCCCCGACGACCTGCGGCACGGTGACCGCGGGCCCGACTTCGCCGACGTCCCGTTCCGGTCGGTGTACCTGACCGACACGGAGTGGGTGTCGGAGCTCGCCAACCGGACGGTGCACGGGCTGATGCACGTCGGATGGGTCGAGGACGGCAAAGGCGGCCACCACGGTCAGCTGACCGTGCTCGTCAAACCCAACGGCGCGCTTGGCAAGGCGTACTTGGTCGCGATCAAGCCCCTCCGCTACACCGTCGTGTATCCCCAGCTGATTCGCTCCATCGGCAAGAACTGGCCGCAGTACACCTGATCGGCGACGTGGGGTGCCAACACGGCGACGTGAGTTGCTGACACGCCCGCGCGAATTGCCGACACGGCGTCGTGGGGTGCTGACACGGCGGTTAGGTGGTCAGGGGGCCTACTTCGGTGATGCGGATGGCCGGGGCTCCGGCCTCGTCGGAGGCCGCGAGGTCGACCTCGGCGCTGATGCCCCAGTCACGGTCGCCCTCGGGGTCGTCGAAGATCTGCCGCACCTTCCACGTCCCCGGCCGCGCGTCGATCACGAGCATCGCCGGGCCGCGGGCGTCGGCGCCGGTGCGGATCTCGGCGTACTCCTCGAAGTACTCGTCGAGCGCGTCGGCCCAGTCGTCGGCGTCCCACCCGTCGTCGAGCTCGCCGAGCGCGTCGTGGTCCTCGCGGGCGGCCAGCTGCACCCGGCGGAACATCTCGTTGCGCACCAGAACCCGGAACGCACGCTCGTTGCGCGTCACCGGCGGCGGACCCTCCGGCAACACCGGACCACCGGCCCCGTCGGCGCCGTCGGCGAGGTTCTCGTCAGGGTGGCGCAGCGCCTCCCACTCGTCGAGCAGGCTCGAGTCGACCTGGCGCACCAGCTCGCCGAGCCACTCGATGAGGTCGGTCAGCGGTTCGGTCTTCGCGTCGTCGGGCACGGTGCGCCGCAACGTGTCGTAGGCGTCGGCGAGGTAGCGCAGCAGCACGCCTTCCGAGCGCGCGAGGTTGTAGTGGCCGATGTACTCGACGAAGTTCATCGCCCGCTCGTACATGTCCCGCACGACCGATTTGGGCGAGAGCTGGTAGTCGGCGACCCAGGGGTGCCCTTGGCGGTACGTCTCGTACGCGCCCTCGAGCAGCTCCTCGAGCGGCTTCGGGTAGTCGACCTCCTCGAGCAGGTCCATCCGCTCGTCGTACTCGATGCCCTCGGCCTTCATCTCCGCGACGGCCTCGCCGCGGGCCTTGAACCGCTGCTGCGACAGGACCTGCTTGGGATCGTCCACGGTGGACTCGATGATCGACACGACGTCGAGCGCGTAGCTCGGCGACTCCGGGTCGAGCAGTTCGATCGCGGCGAGCGCCAACGGCGACAGCGGCTGGTTGAGCGCGAAGTCGAACTGCAGGTCCACGGTGAGCCGCACGCGCCTGCCGTCGGCGTCGGGGGTGTCCAGCCGTTCGACGACCCCGGCGGCCAGCAGCGCGCGGTAGATCGCGATCGCCCGCAGGATGTGCCTGCGCTGCGCGGGCCGGTCCTCGTGGTTGTCGGTGAGCAGGTGTCGCATGTGGGCGAACGCGTCACCGGGCCGCGAGATGACGTTGAGCAGCATCGAGTGCGTCACCGTGAAACTCGACGTGAGCGGCTCCGGCTCGGCCGCGACGAGCTTCTCGAAGGTGGTGTCGGTCCAGTTGACGAACCCCTCGGGCGCCTTCTTGCGCGTGATCTTGCGCTTCTTCTTCGGGTCGTCCCCGGCCTTCTCGAGGGCCTTCGCGTTCTCGATGACGTGATCGGGCGCCTGCACGACGACGTAGCCGTCGGTGTCGTATCCGGCACGTCCGGCCCGGCCGGCGACCTGGTGGAACTCGCGCGCCTTGAGGTGCCGCTGCCGGGTGCCGTCGAACTTGGTCAACGCCGACAGCACCACCGTGCGGATCGGCACGTTGATGCCGACACCGAGCGTGTCGGTGCCGCAGATCAGCTTCAACAGGCCCGCCTGCGCGAGCTGCTCGACCAGCCGCCGGTACTTCGGCAGCATCCCCGCGTGGTGCACGCCGATCCCGGCCCGCACCAACCGCGACAGCGTCTTGCCGAAGCCGGCCGAGAAGCGGAAGTCGCCGATCGCCTCGGCGATCGCGTCCTTCTCCGCGCGGCTCGTGACGTTGATGCTCACCAGCGCCTGCGCCGTCTCGATCGCCGCCGCCTGCGAGAAGTGGACGATGTAGACCGGCGCCTGCTTGCCCGACAACAGTTCGGTCACCGTCTCGTGCAGCGGAGTCGTCGCGTAGCGGAACGTCAGCGGAACGGGCCGCTGCGCCGAACTCACCACCGCCGTCGCGCGGCCCGTGCGGCGCGTCAGGTCCTTCTCGAAGAACGAGACGTCGCCGAGCGTGGCCGACATCAGCACGAACTGGGCGCGCGGCAGCTCGATCAGCGGCACCTGCCAGGCCCAGCCGCGGTCCGGTTCGGAGTAGAAGTGGAACTCGTCGGCGACGACCTGTCCGACGTCGGCGTCCGCGCCGTCCCGCAGGGCGATGTTGGCGAGGATCTCCGCGGTGCAGCAGATGATGGGCGCGTCCGGGTTGACCGCCGAGTCGCCGGTCACCATCCCCACGTTGTCGGCACCGAAAGTCTCGACAAGGGCGAAGAACTTCTCCGACACCAACGCCTTGATCGGCGCCGTGTAGTAGCTCCTGCGCCCGTCGGCCAGCGCCGCGAAGTGCGCACCCGTCGCGACCAGGCTCTTTCCCGAGCCCGTGGGCGTCGACAGGACGACGTTGGCACCCGAGACGACCTCGATCAACGCCTCTTCCTGCGCCGGGTACAACTCGATGCCACGCTCGAGCGTCCACTCGGAGAACGCCTCGAACAGCGTGTCCGGGTCGGGGTCGGCGGGTACGCGGTCGACGAGGGAGGTGGAACCGGAATCAGTCATCGTGCCTCAGAGCATCTCATCGCGACTTTCGGCCGGTGAGGGGTGATCGCGGAGACGATGGCGAACCCGTAGGCTGCATGGCGCGCCCGAGGTGGGTGAATCACCGGGCCGAACGGGCGTATCAGGTTGTGGCGGAGGAAGTAATGGCACAGGACATCATCCCCATCGAGCTCGGACTGCCGCAGGGCGATCTCGTCACCCTGTGGGCCCCGCGATGGCGCGAGGACGGCGAGGAATGGGAAGCCTTCCTCGGCGACGAGGAGGACCTGTACGCCTTCCCCGACGCGGCCCACCTGGCCGCCTACGTGCGCACCGCCGAACAGCACGACCTCGTCGACCATCCCGCGTGGGAGACCGTGCCCGCGCTGAACGTGCCCGAGCTGATCCCCGACGACGACCACTCGTACGACCTGGTCGGCGTGCCGGAGATGGTCGCCGAGACCCCCGACTCGTGGACGCTGTCCGAGCTGGCCGAGATCGTCGGCATCGTGCGCTCGCTCGCCGACGTCTGCGAGCTCGACGAGGTGCACGAGGTCCTCGACAGCTGCGAGGGCTTCTCCCTGCTCGACCAGGGCACGCTGCCGTTCAGCGGCCGCGAGGGCGGCAAGCTGTGGGACGAGCTGTCGGCCACCGTGTCCGAGAAGTGGGACACGATCCTCGACACGATCGACGACCTCGTCACCGTGCCCGACGTCGACGCGGCCACGCTCGAGACGACCGCCGAGGAACTCGCCGCGTTCCACGAGGAGTCCGCCGAGGCCGAGGCCGGTGTGGACTCCGACGAGGAGGAGATCGACGCCGTCGGCGACGACAGCGACGAGGACGAGGACGACGAGGAGCCCGGTTTCTGGGGCGAGGTCGGCATCGACCCGATCAAGATCGTCCTGTCCGGATCCGAGTACTACACGCTGCGCTGCTACCTCGACGACGACCCGATCTTCCTGGGCTCGGGCGGCACGATCGAGGTGTTCTCGTCGCCGAAGGCGCTGGCCCGCAGGCTCGCCGACCCGGGCGAACTGGCCGACAACGAACTCGCCGACGTGTCCACATGGGACGAGGTGCTGACCACGGCGACCGCGGGCGAACTCGAGGTCGACGTCGATCAGGACAACACCTACGTGCTGGCCGACCTGGACGCCGACCTCGCCGAGGGACCCGACGCCGTCGACCCGACGCAGCTCGAGCTGGCCGTCGAACTGCTCACCGACGCGGCCGACTGGGCCGGTGACGACTCCGTCGGCGAGACGCTCGGCTCGTCCGAACGTCTCGGCTGGCTCGTGTCGTACATCCTCAAGCCCGACCCGACGCGCCTCGCCCCGAGCGGCCCCTTCGGCGACGAGCAGAAGACCTGGCGCCGCCTCGTCGAGGACTTCGAGGACCGCCTCCACACCAACTGACCCCGGCGTCAGCGGGGGACGTGTTCCCGGCGGACCGGGGTGAGCCAGATGGCGAGCAGGGGGAACAGGGCGGCGGCGCAGAACGCCAGGGCGTAGCGACTGTCGCCGATGACCAGGCCCAGCACCGGCGGGGTCACCACGGCGGCGAGGTTCTGCGTCGTGTTCTGCACCCCCATCGCGCGGCCGGCCCAGCTGATGCCGGCGAGCTCCGCGGAGGCCGTGAACCCCAGTCCGTTGTCGCTCACCGTGATCACCGACGCGAGCGTCAACGCCGTCACCGCCAGCCACGACCACGTCGCGTCGCCCCCGGCCAGCAACAGCATCACGAGCGCGCTGGCCAACGCGAGTGTCCGCATCGGACGGAGCCGGCTGCCCACCCGGTCCGACCAGTATCCGGCGGCCAGCCTGCCGAGCGCCCCGAATCCCTGCAGCACCGCGAGGAACCAGCCGGCCGCGAGCGCGCTCCAGCCCTGCACCGTCACCAGGTACACGGGGGCGAACGCCGACACGGCGAACTGCGGCACCACCAGCAGCGCACTCGCGCCGTGCACCCGCCACAACGGACCGCCGCGGTACGGCGAGGACACCGAGACGGGAGCTGCCCGATCGGGTTCGGCCCGCGGCGGGTCGACGACCAGCCACGCCACGGCCACCGCCACGACGAGCGCGAACACGGCCGGGAACAGCACCGCCGCCCGGAACCCCGCGTACTCGGCCAACGGCGGCATCGCCAGCGCGGCGATGCCGACCCCGAGCGGTTGCGCGGTCTGCCGGATCCCCATCGCGACGCCGCGTTCGCGCGCGTCGAACCAGCCCATGACGACCCGGCCGCTCGCGGCATTCACCGACGCCGTGCACGCGCCCGCCGCGACGAACAACGCGAACAGCGCCGGCAGCGACACCTCGGCCAGGCCCGCGACCGCCAGGAATCCGCTCGAGACGCCGAGTCCGAGCGCCATGACGACCCGTTCGCCGTACCGGTCGGCCGCCGCGCCCCACAGGATCAGGGTCAGCAGCAGACCGACGCTGGGCGCGACGACGAGGGTGCCGGCCTGGCTCAGGGTCAGGTTCTCGGCGCGCTGCATCGCCGGGACCAGGAACGGGATGCCGAACAGGAACGCGCAGCTCGCCGTCTGCGCGCTCAGCCCGAGCACGAGGATGCGCCAGCGGAGCCTGCCGCCGGAGCGTTCCGCGCGCACCATAGCTCCCACCATTCAAGACGACGTTCCTGAATGGTGGAGGTTAGTTCGCGTGGCTAAGTGTCACAAGCGAGGGCGTACGCCTCGCGCAGATCGCGCCCGGCGTAGGTGTGGGTCGCGAGGTCGCCGACGTGGTGGTCGGCGTTGACCGCCACCGACACGGGCACCCGGCCGAACAGCTCGACGTCGGACCACGAGTCGCCGTAGGCGATGCAGTCCTCGGGGCGCACGCCGAACGCGGCGCACAGCTCGTCGGCGATGCGCACCTTCGAGTCCGGCGTGTGGATCACGGTCGGGTCGACGGGTTCGCGGAACGGGACCGCCGGCCACGGCGACCCGTGCGCCGCATGTGCGCCCCACGGCAGCAGCCGGTCGACGAAGAAGCTCGGCGAGATCGAGATGACCGCGCAGTGCTCGCCCCGCGCGCGGATCTCGGCCCACGTCTCGCGGATCCCGGCGAGCCAGGGCGCGCCGTCGAACGCGTCGACGACGTGCTCCTCGGTGAGCGTGTCCCACAGCGCCTGCGCGCGCCGGGCGAAATCGCCGGTGGCCAGCAGCCCGTCGGCGAACGCCCGCTCCAACTCGAGGATCTCGGTCTCCACTCCGATCTGCTTCGACAGCTCGATCGCCGCCGCCGAACCGTGCATCAGCGTGCCGTCCATGTCGAACAGGTGCAGCCTCGTCATCGCGCCGCACTGTAGCCGCCGCCCACCCACCGGCACGACCGAGTTTCCGCGGGGCCGGCGGTCACGCCGACACGCGAAGGGCCCGGTCCCGTGGGGGTCCGGGCCCTCACTTCCAGATACGTCCGCAAACGCCTGGCAAGTTCTGCAACGATGTTGCGACACAGCTCATCAGCAGTGTCTGGCAACCTCGGCAGGCTGCGCTCCGCCAGCCGCGGACGGTAGTCACACGGCCGGCGCACAACCGCTCGATCGAAGCTTCCGCACGCGATCAGGCGATCCGGGCCGTCACGACTACGCCTGCGGGCTCGTCAGCTCCGCGTAGCCCGGCTTGATGACGTTGTTGATCACGTCCAGGCGCTGATCGAAATCCATGAACGCGGATTTCATGGCGTTGATCGTGAACCACTGAAGATCGGCCCAGCCGTAGCCGAACGCGTCGACCAGCGCGGCGAACTCCGACGACATGGAGCATCCGCTCATCAACCGGTTGTCGGTGTTGACCGTGACGCGGAATCGCAGCTTCGCCAGCACGCCGAACGGGTGCTCCGCGATCGAACTCGCCGCTCCCGTCTGGACGTTCGACGACGGGCACAGCTCGAGCGGGATCCGCCTGTCCCGCACGTACGCCGCGAGCCTGCCCAGGCTCACCTCGCCGTAGGGGGAGATCTTCACGTCGTCGGCGATGCGCACGCCGTGTCCGAGCCGCTCAGCGCCGCAGTGCTGAATGGCCTCCCAAATGGACGCGAGTCCGAACGCCTCACCCGCGTGAATGGTGAAGTGACCATTGTTGGAACGCATGTACTCGAATGCGTCCAGATTTCGTGTGGGCGGGTATCCGTCCTCCGGTCCGGCGATATCGAAACCGGCGACCCCGGAATCGCGATGCCGAATGGTGAGTTCGGCGATTTCCGCGGCGCGGGCGTGCTGGCGCATGGCGCACAGCAGCTGATGTGCCTGGATCCGGCGTCCCGCGGCGTTCGCCCTGCGTTCACCCTCCGTGATGCCGTCGGCGACAGCCCTCACCACCGCATCGAGTGACAGACCACGCTCGACGAACAACTCCGGCGCGTAGCGCAACTCGGCGTAGACCACGCCGTCGTCGGCCAGGTCCTCGACCGCCTCCGCGGCAACCCTCGCGAGCGCGTCCTCGGTCTGCATCACACCGCAGGTGTGCGCGAACGTCTCGAGGTACTTCTCCAACGAGCCCGAGTCGGCGGCCTCGGTGAACCACCGGCCGAGTTCGTCGACGTCGGTGGTCGGCAGCCCGTCGTAACCAGTGCTTTCCGCCAACTCGACGACGGTGCGGGGGCGCAAGCCGCCGTCCAGGTGATCGTGGAGCAGAACCTTCGGGGCCTTGCGTAGCTCTTCCCTGCTCGGGGCACTTGTGGTGTCCATGTAGTGACACTACTCTCCTCCCGCGCGCTCCCGCCCCCGCCTCGCGCGCACGCGTACCGGGGCCCGGGCGCCGAGTCGACGTGCCGAACACCTTTCGGCCGAACCCCCGTAACCCCTAAGCGGGTGCCACTTAGCGACCCGGCCCGGCCATTTTCGCGGGGCACACGGGATGTCACATGCAATTTCCCGGGGGCGCTGGCCGCGCCATTCCGGCGGTGGATAAGCTGCCGCACACGTCCCATCCTTTTCCCCGCCGATGAAGGACACCGCAGTGACGACTGACAACCAACTCGCAGCTCCGTCCTTCGACCGGATGCGCAACATGCTGGTGCGCGCGGCCGAGGTTCGAGAGAGCGAACAGCAGCAGATCTTCGACGCGCTCGACGACATCTACGCCCGTCTCGCTCCGGTCGACTCCCTCGGCGCGGTGCGCAAGCGGCTGTCCGAGCTGCCCGACCGCACCGAGGTCGGCGTCCTGGCCGAACGTCTCGACGAGGCCATGACGCGGATGGAGGCGCAGGACAACGCGATCGCCGAGCTCGGCCGCTCGGTCGAGGCGATCGTCGACAAGCTCGCGACCCCGTTCGCGCAGCTGGACGGCCGGCTCGAGGGCGTCGCCGCCAAGTTCGAGGCCGTCGCGGGCCGCATGGACGGCCTCGAGGACAAGCTCGAGAACATCCACCGCCGCATCGACGAGCTCGGCGGCCACCTCGGCAAGCAGGACGACAAGCTCGACGCGATGCCGACGACGGTCGGCAACCCCGTGCGCGAGCGCATCGACTCCGTCGAGGCCGGGCTCAAGGAGCGGCTCGACCGGCTCGAGGCCGACACCAAGGAGCGCCAGGCCGCCTCCACCGACGCCGTCAAGACGGCCGTCTCGGAGCACGCCGAGGCCATCGACCCGACGCAGCGGCTCGAGAAGCTGACCGAGCGGGTCCAGAACGTCACGAGCAAGCTCGACGACCTCGCCACGCGCGTCGACAAGGTCGAGGACGACGTCACGGGCCGTATCGGCGACCTGGACGGCTCGGTGCGCTCCGGTTTCGCCGGGGTCGAGTCGACGCTGGCGAAGCAGCCCAGCAGCGACGACGTCACCTCCACCGTCGAGAAGAGCGGCGAGGACTCGGTGCGGCGCATCGGCGGCCAGCTCGACGAGGCGATGGCGACGTTCGCGGAGCTGATGCTCGGCGGCGGCCCCGCCCAGCAGACCGTGGCCGTGCAGCCGCCCGCCCCGCGTCAGCCGCGTCGCCGCAACGGCAACAGCCGCCAGAAGGCCGACGCCAAGGCCAAGAACAACGGCTCGTCCCCCGACGACGCCGAGGACTGACACACCCGTTTAAAGCTCCCAAAGGGATGTCGCGTGAACGCGAACCATGGGGCCCTTGGGACGCTTTTTCGGGT
>NZ_MKKE01000058.1 GCF_001942305.1 Saccharomonospora sp. CUA-673
GTCGACGGGATGACACTCCGGGGGCGAGGTTTGTTTGGGTTTCGTGGGTGGTTGCGTTTCGGGGCTTGGTGGGAGCCTTTGCTTCGCTCGACCTCGGGTACGGACCGGGCTGGCGGCTGGTTGTTTGTCGAACTGGTGTTTGGTATCATGGGGCCGTGAACAGCGGTGATTCTCTTGCCCAGTCTGTGCAGTCGCTTCGTTTGCGGCGGGCACGGATTGATGCTGAGGAGATGAGGGTTCTGGCCTCGGCTGCGCCGTCGGACCCGGGCGAGTTGCCGTGGTTTGCCGAGTCGCTTGTTCCGGAGTATCGGGCCTCGCGGGAGTTTGTTCTCGGACGCGTGCATACCGCTGTTTCGCTGGTGTCGCGGATGCCTCGACTGCTGTCACTGATGGACGACGGGAAAGTCGAGTACTACGCCGCATCTCGGGTTGTGGACGTGACCGGTGTGCTGTCCGACTCGCAGGCTCGCGAGGTCGACTCGCTGTTGGTCGAGAAGCTTGCTGCGGCGGCCGAGACGATGTGGTTGCCGCACAACCTGGTTCGGGCCGTTCGGCGGCTCGTCGACAAGGTCGATCCCGCTGGTCGGGTTGAGCGGGCTCAGAAGGCTGACCAGGGCCGGAAGGTGACGCTCGAGCATGGGGAGAACTGCCAGTCGCGAATTGTGACCACCATGCGGTCCGAGGTGGCTGCCGCTTGCTATGCGCGGGTTGATTCGTTGGCGCGGCAGCGTAAGCGTGATGGTCACAAGCGAACCTATGACCAACTACGGGCCGACGTGGTCGCCGACCTGCTCTTGGGCAACGACCCCGGCGCGAAGACGCCCGAAGTTGCCGCGGTGGTCTACGTGCACATGCCCGTCGACACCGCCTTGTCGATCTCCGAAACCGGCGCCGAACTCGACGGCTACGGCCCGATCCCTGGCGCCATCGGGCGCGAGATCGCCACCAACCCCAAGTCGACCTGGCGGAAGGTCCTCTGCGACCCGGCCACGGGTGACCCGGTCGACCTGGGCCGGTCCCGCTACCGGCCCACCGCCACTCTCCGCGAAACCATGCGCGTCCGCGACCGCGAATGCGTCATCCCCTGGTGCCACCGACCAGCACGACACTGCGATACCGACCACGAACGCGAATGGGCCCGCGACAACGGCCCCACCTCCCTGACCAACCTCACCGCACGCTGCCGCCGACACCACCGCATGAAAAGCACCCCCGGCTGGACCACCACCCACAACCCCACCCACGGCACCACCACCGTCACCACACCACTCGGCACCATTCACACCGGATGGCGCACACCCGTCCTCACCCCGACACCGAAACCGCCACCCGGCCAACCGCGACCCGGCCAACAGCCCGGCCAACAACCACTCGGCCGACCACCTGACCCCGACGAACCGCCGTTCTAACGCTGCGACCTGTCGCCGAACCAACCGTCCCCATCATCGGCATCCACATCGGACCCGCCCGGCCGCACCCCCGCAGCCGAGTTCTCCGCCTCACCCCGCGCCGACGCATCCTGACCGCCCATCACCCGCTGTCCCCTGAGCTGTCGGGCTCAGCGGGTCGCCTCACGGTTGAACAGTTTCCGCGACCACAGGTAGCCGCCCACCGCGCACACCGCGGCCCAGCCCAGCGCCCACCACAGCCGGTCGCCCACCGGTGTTCCCGTCAGCAGCCCGCGCACGGTCTCGATGATCGGGGTGAACGGCTGGTACTCGGCGAACCAGCGCAGCCCGGCCGGCATCGACTCCGCCGGCACGAAACCGCTGCCGAGGAACGGCAACAGGATCAGCGGCATCAGCACGTTGCTGGCCGTCTCCACGCTCGAGGACGCCTGGCCCGCGGCCACCGCCAACCACACCAGCGCGAACGTCACGAACAGCAGCACGCCCGTCACGGCCACCCAGGCGCCCACTCCGGCGCTGGGGCGGAAACCGACCAGCAACGCCACCCCGAACACCGCCATGAGGGCGACGACGCTCTGGATCACGCTGCCCAGCACGTGACCGGTCAGCACCGACACCCTGGCGATGTGCATGGTGCGGAACCGGGCGATCAGCCCCTCCGTCATGTCCATCGCCACCGATACCGCCGTGCCCTGCACGACCGCGGCGATCGTCATCACCACGATCGCGGGCACGACGTACTCGACGTACTCGGCGCGCCCCGCACCGGCGCCGGCGATGCCCGCGCCCATCGCATCGCCGAAGACGTAGACGAACAGCAACAGGAACACCACCGGCATCGCGATCAGCGTCACCGTCATCGACGGGTACCGCACCATCCGTTTGATGTTGCGCCGCAACATCGTCGCCGAATCGCGCAGCGGAAAGAACTGTCCACCTCGGACATCGATCGTGGTCATCACGAACCTGCCTTCTCGTCGTGGGAACGTCCGGTCAGCGCCAGGAAGACGTCGTCCAGGTCGGGCCGGTGCACCGACAGGTCCTCGACGTCGATGCCGTCGCGGTCGAGGCGGCCGAGGAGGTCCCGCAACGCCGCGGCACCGCCATCGCTCGGCATACGCAGCGTGAGTGCGTCGTCGTCCCGGATCACCCGGTCGCCCAGCGTCCGGACGGCGGCAGCCAACTCCGCCGGCGCGGCGAAACTCAACCGGATGTGGCCGCCGGAGATCCGGCGCTTGAGCGCATCCGCGGTGCCCTCGGCGACCAGACGTCCGCGGTCGAGCACGCCGATCATGTCGGCCAACTCGTCGGCCTCCTCGAGGTACTGCGTGGTCAGGAAGATCGTGACGCCGCCCGCCACGACCTCGCCTGCGATCCGCCACATCTCCCGCCGGCTGCGCGGGTCGAGTCCGGTCGTCGGCTCGTCGAGGAAGATCACCTGCGGATCTCCCACCAGGGTCATCGCCAGGTCGAGCCGCCTGCGCATCCCGCCCGAGTACGTCGACGCCGGTGCGGCGGCCGCCTCGGTCAGGTCGAAGCGCTCGAGCAGCTCCGCCACCCTGCTGCGGCCCGGGGCGCGGCCGAGGTGGTGCAGATCCGCCATCAACCGGAGGTTCTCCTCACCGGTCAGCAACGAGTCGACGGCGGAGAACTGGCCGGTGAGACCGATCGCGGCGCGCACGCCGTCCGGATCGTGGTCCACGTCGTGCCCGGCGACCCGCGCCCCACCGCCGTCCGCGGTGATCAATGTGGACAGAATGTTCACGGTGGTCGTCTTGCCCGCACCGTTCGCGCCGAGCAACGCGTAGACGGTTCCCCGCGGCACGGTGAGGTCGAGACCGTCGAGCACGGCGACGTCCCCGAACGACTTGCGCAGTCCGACGGCCTCAATGGCCGGCGGTGCCTGATGCCGTGCCTGTGTCGGCTTCTGTGGCGGCTTGTGTGTCGTCATGGGTCGCTCCTCACGCGCGCCGGATCGTGATGTCGCCGTAGGACGTGGTTCCGCGCACCTCGACGGTGTTGTCGGCCCCGTCGGGACGGGGCGCACCGGAGAGCGTGTTGGTCAGCGTGCCGAACGACGTCGTCATGTCCACCCACGCCGCCGTGCCCTCGGCGACACCGATCTCGAGGTCGCCCATGGACGTGCCGAGCGTGGTCGCCCCGCGCACCAGTTCCCCGATCCGGATCGGCCCGTTCGCGCTCCTGACATCCACATCGGACTCGGCCCGGTCGACACGGATGGCGCCGTTGGCCGTGCGCAGCCGTGCATGGCCAACCGCCTCGTCGACGTCGATGTCGCCGTTCGAGCTCTTGACGTCGAGGGTGCCGCCGGCCCGGCCGACGCTCACCTGGCCGGACCCGGTGCGGATGTCTGCGGTGTCGTCGACGTCGTCGACGTTCAGGTGCCCGGCACCGGTCTGCAGGCGCAGCTGCGCTGCCTGCTCGACCCGCATGTTGCCTGCTCCGGTCTTCCACTGCACCGCGCCGAAGCGGCCCTGGCAGTCGAGGTTCCCGGCGGGCACCTTGCCGGTGACGTCCGATCCGGACGGCAGTTCGACCGTCACGTCGACCCGCCTGCTCCGCCGGGAGAAATCCAGGTAACCCTTCGGCCCGCTGATGCGCAGCTGACCCCCGGAGAGCTCCACATCAACCTGGCGTGCGGCATCCACATCGGACTCGTCGGCCGCGTCGACGGGTCCGATGTCGGCGCTGGTGTCGACGCGGTCGCTCGCGATGAACCGCACCGTGCCGGTGGCGCCGATGTCGACCGTGACCGAGATCGGCCCGGGTGTGTCGTAGGTGGGCATAGTGGTCCCCTCGAATCGTGTCGATAGCACATCTCTGCAGGTCAGCGATGTGTGATGGAGGACGGCCCCGCGACTGGCGCCGGGACCGGTTCGGTGTCGCTGCGGTTCGGTGTCGCTGCGCTGTGGTGTCAGCGCACCCAGCCGGTGTAGCGCTGTTGGCCACGGCTGTTGTTGTCGCGGGACGGCCCCGGTGCGGGGTCACCGCCCCTGCCTCGCTCGGCGTTCGCGACGGCATTCGCCGCGGCGCGCACCAACCACGCGTTGACCGAGCGACCGGCCTCGGCGGCGGCCTCTTCCACCACCGCCTTGAGCTGTTCGGGCAGGCGGACGTTGATGCGCGTGGTCGGCCCGTCCTCGGCGAACACCGGGCCGCCGTCCGGCTGCCCGTCGCCTGCGCCCTGCCCCGCACCGCCGTCGTGTTGCGGCTCGGCAGGGAGTGTCACGACGAACTCCGGCTCCCGTCCGCGCAACCTGAGCTCCACCGACCCCGGCGCCAACTCCCGGGTGATCTCATCGGCGGCGGCGGACAACGCGTCCAGCAGCGTCATCCGGATCGCGGACTCGAGCGGCCCGCTCAACTGCTCGACGAGCTCCCGCGCCTCCTCGCCCCGCACTTCGGCGAGGTTCGCGATCTCCCGGCCCAGGTTGCCCACATACGGCGTGACGTCCATGGCACCATCATGGCATCACTGTAGTGCCATCTGCAAGTAATTGGCACCAACTTTGGCTCACCCTGACTCAGGCGCGGCTCATGGTGGCGCACGGGTGGCTCAGACCCGGGGTGTGACTATCCGCGCACGCCGGCGTTGACGAGGATCTCCTCCAACGGGAGGGCCGTGCTCTCGGCGACCGTGCGGCCGCTCGCGGCGCAGTGGCGCTCCACGATGCGCCGCCCGACCGCGTACCCGGCATGGTCCGGCAGACCCACCGGCTCCTGGCCCATGCGCACCGCGGTCGCGTCGCCGTGCACGTACGGCGTGAGGTTCCACTGGCCCGCGACATCGATGTCGGCCAGCAGTTTCACCTCTGCCTGCTCGTACGCCGCACCGGTGAGCCTCGTCGACCACACGCCCATCGCGTCGGGTCCGTACAGCTCGCCGACGAACGCCTCCGCCAGACCCTCACCGACCGACTGCTCCCCCACCGTCACTGTCTCCGGGTTCCACACGACGTTGGCGTAGCGCATGTTGTGGTTCAGCTCGTGCACCGCGCAGTACGCCAGCCGGTCGACCGTCGAGGTGTCGGGCCACACCGTCAGGTGCACGAAACCGGGAATGCCGCCGAAGCCGAGGTATCCGCCGCTGCGCTCGAGCAGATGGTCGTCGTCCGGGTTGCCGAGCACGGTGACGACGTGCAGCTCGTCGGGGTGGGCGATGTCCGGCGTCGCCGCCAGCTGGTGCGCCCACGCCTCGGCCAGTGCCCGGCGCATCCCGCCGAGCACGTCCCGTTCGCGCATCAGCTCGAGCGCCGCCGACAACCGGTCGTCGTCGCGGTCCAGCGGGAACCCCGACCCGCCGGCGGTGTGCATCGCCACCGCGTCGAACGGCATCGACTCGTCGCCGCGCATCGGCACGCCGATGGTCGCGAACATGCCGGTCAACGGCTCGAGGATCTCCCGCAACGCATCGGGCCGCTGCTCGATCGGACGGGTGAGCAGCTCCTCGAGCTGGGACACGGTGTCGTGGACGACGATCTGCATGATCGTGACCGTAGACCGCCGCATCGGTGCCTGCGACCGTTTTTACCGATCCGGGATGCGCTCGGCCTCGCACACGAACGCCGTGGGCGTGCGGCCGATGCGGGTCAGCACGACGCTCGCCTCCGCCGGTCCGGACGGT
The DNA here is from genome assembly GCF_001942305.1 of Saccharomonospora sp. CUA-673. GTDB lineage: Bacteria > Actinomycetota > Actinomycetes > Mycobacteriales > Pseudonocardiaceae > Prauserella. The sequence goes on from NZ_MKKE01000058.1 coordinate 6,055, forward strand.
TTGAGCCTGCGCCGCAACGTGTTCGGGTCGACGTCCAGCCCGCGGACGAGGATCTCCACCCGGCCGATGTCGCGCCGCCGCAACGTGGCCCTGAGTTCCTTCTCGCTGTACCGCCCGAACTCCAGCACCCGGAACGCGCGCACCCCGGGCGGCGGCGTGTCACCGGTGAGATACGCGATGCGTTCGTCGAGCTGCCACAGCCCGTGCCGCGCCGCGTACTGGCGCACCAGGCCCGCCCGCACGACGGCGCCGTCCGGGTCGATCAGCCACTGGCCCGGTTCGGCCGCCGGGACGTCGTCGGGTTCGCCGTCGGTGATCGTCCACTCCGTACCGTCGCCGCGCAGCACCGTCGCCCGCCTGCCTGCCGTGGCGAGGCCCTCGCTCCACAGGCACGACTCCCGCACCTGCCCGTCCAACGAGACGAGCTCGACCTCCCGCGCCCACGGGGCGACCGACGGATCCAGGCCCGGTGCGCATTTCACGACGAGGTCCCGCCCTGCGTGGACGTCGGCGAGCTCGTCGAGCGCGGGCACGAAATCGGCCGGTTTCCACGTGCGCCGGCCCGAGGAGTCCCGCCGTGCCGGATCGGCGACGACGACACCCTCGCGAGTCACCGGTGCCAACGCATCGGCCCGCACGAGCAGCGGCGCCACCCCGGCCCCTGCCGCGTTGTGGCCGGCCATCGCCAGTCGCACCTCGTCGAGGTCGGAGCCGACGCACGAGTCCGCCGTGGCGGCCAGTGGAACCAGGTCGGCGCCGATCGAGCACGTCACGTCGTGGACGTCGCGGCCCGCGAGCCGCCGCGCCCGATACCGCGCGACCGGCGACGCGCTCGCCTGCTGCAGCGCGTCGCCGGAAAGCAACCACGAGTGCGCCTCGTCCAGTTTGGACTCCGCTTTCCGACGCAGCACCGCGGTTTCCAGCACCGCGGCATAGCGTTCACCCACGACGCGCCGCGCGGTGGCCACATCGGACAGCCGACTCGCGTTCGTCAGCGGCAGGCTCGCGCAGTCGGCGACGGCCTGCTCGCCGTCGGCCGAGGCGAGGAACGCGACGTCGTCGAGGGTGAACGCGTACGGCAACGCTCGTGCTGCCTACGCCTCGGTGGCCGCGGCCGGCTTCGTGCCCGTGAGCATCACGTTGTAGAACAGCTCGCGCGGCAACACCTTCGACAGCAGCTTCTTGTCCACAGCGGACAGTTGGAGCCACAGCTTGTAGGCGAACCACCGCCAGCGCAGGGAGATCTTCTCCTCCGGCACCGCCGCCTCGACGGTGCGGATCGGCCAGCCCGCCAACGCCGCGCTGAACTCCTCGGTGACGGCCTTGACCTCGACCGCACCGGCCGACCGCGACATGCGCTCGAGCTCCGACGGGTCGAACGTGTGCAGGTCGACCACGGCCTCGAGGGCCGCGGCACGGGAGGACTCGTCGAGCTCGGCCTGCGGCCTGCGCCACCCGCCCAGCCCGGGCAGCTTGGTCACGTTCGTGGTGAGCCACCACGTCAGCTGACCGAGCTTGCGGGCGTAGAAGTCGCCGACCTTCGTCGGCTCGCCGGCGAACACGAACCGCCCACCCGGCTTGAGCACCCGCAGCACCTCGCGCAGCGAGGCCTCGACGTCCGGGATGTGGTGCAGCACCGCGTGGCCGATGACGAGGTCGAAGCTGTCGTCGTCGTACGGGATGCGCTCCGCGTCGGCGACGCGGCCGTCGACGTCGAGGCCGAGCTGCTGCGCGTTGCGGAGCGCGACCTCGACCATGCCCGGCGACAGGTCGGTCACCGACCCCTGCTTGATGACCCCGCCCTGCATCAGGTTCAGCAGGAAGAAGCCGGTTCCGCTGCCGAGTTCCATCGCCGTCGGGTACGGCTGGCCAGCCTGCCCGGCGACGGCCTCGAACACGTCGGTGGCATACGAGATGCAGCGCTCGTCGTAGGAGATCGACCACTTCTCGTCGTAGGTGCCGGCCTCCCAGTCGTGGTAGAGCACGTTCGCGAGCTTCGGGTCACCGTAGGCGGCCTGCACCTCTTCGGCGCTCGCGTGCGGGTTCGGTGCCGGGTCCTCGGGGGAGCCGGACGGGATCGTCGAGTCGGACACGCTCGTCACTTCCCCGTGAATTCGGCCTTGCCGGGGCCGTTCTCGATGAACGACTGCATCCCGGTCGCCTGGTCCTCGGTCGCCCACAGCGCCGTGAACAGCTGGGTCTCCAGCTTCAGCGCGTTGCGCAGGTCGAGATCCTGCCCGCCGTCGATGGCGGCCTTCGCGGCCTTCAGCGCCACGGCGGGGCCGTTGGCGAACTGTGCGGCCCACTTGTGCGCCGCGGAGTACACCTCGTCGGGCGCGACGACCTCGTCGACCAGTCCGATCGACAGCGCCTCCTCGGCCTTGACGAACCGTCCCGTGTAGACGATGTCCTTGGCCTTGCTCGGTCCGACCAGGCGCGTGAGCCGCTGCGTGCCGCCGGCGCCGGGGATGATGCCCAGCTGGATCTCGGGCTGGCCGACCTTGACGTTGTCGCCGATGACGCGACGGTCGGCGGTCATGGCCAGTTCGAGCCCGCCGCCGAGGGCGTAGCCGGTGACGGCCGCGACGGTCGGCTTCGGCAGCTCGGCGAGCGCGGCCAGGGAGGCCTGCAGCTCGGCACCGAACTTGTTGATCTCGACGTAGGACTTGGCCGCCATCTCCTTGATGTCGGCGCCGCCCGCGAACGTCTTCTCACCGCCGTAGAGGATCACGGCGCGGACGTCGTCCCGCTCGGTCGCCTCCTTCGCGGCCTCGGCGAGCTCCCGCTGCACCTGGTTGTTCAGCGCGTTGACCGGGGGCCGATCCAGCCTGATGGTGCCGACGCCTGCCTCGACCTCGAGTCGTACGAACTCGCCCACGCCTTCCTCCTTGAACGCCTTGTTCGTCGTGCGTGCCGACCGGGAGGTTACCGACCGGTAGTCAGTGCGACATTACCTGCGCCGCGCGAAGAAGCGATCACCCGAACGCTCCAGCACGAGGTCCTGGCCGAACGTAGCCGACAGGTTCTCGGCCGTCAGCACGTCGTCGAGCAGCCCACCGGCGACGATGCGGCCCTCGGCGAGCAGCAGCGCGTGGGTGAAGCCGGGCGGGATCTCCTCGACGTGGTGGGTCACCAGCACCATCGCCGGGGCGTCGGGGTCCAGCGCCAGGTCCGACAGACGGGACACGAGGTCCTCGCGGCTGCCGAGGTCCAGGCCGGCGGCGGGCTCGTCGAGCAGCACCAGCTCCGGGTCGGTCATCTGCGCCCGCGCGATGAGGGTGCGCTTGCGTTCGCCTTCCGACAGCGTGCCGTACTCCCGATTCGCCAGGTGCGCGATGCCGAGCGCGGCGAGCAGCTCGTCGGCACGTTCGGTGTCGAGCTCGTCGTAGCGTTCGCGCCAGCGGCCCATCACGGCGTAGCCAGCGCTCACCACGACGTCGCGGACCTTCTCGTCGGCCGGCACCCGTCCGTTGACGGCGGCCGAGGTGAAGCCGATGCGCGTGCGCAGCTCGAACACGTCGGTGCGGCCGATCCGCTCCCCCAGCACGTGCACCGTGCCCGCGGTCGGGTGCAGCTCGGCCGCGGCCAGCTTCAGCAGCGTGGTCTTGCCCGCGCCGTTGGGCCCCAGAATCACCCAGCGTTCGTCGAGTTCGACGGACCAGTCGACGTCCGAGAGCAGCTTGTTGCCGCTCCGTCGCACCTCGACGCCCGAGGTGTGGATCACCAGATCCTCGAGGTTGTCCGGTCCGTCGTCGTGTGTGTGCTCGTGCGCCGCGTTCACGGTGCACATTGTCGCCGACGCGCGCGCGAGTGCGACGTGTGGGCCCGCGACACGGGTCACACGCGTGAGTGACCCGTGTCGCGCGCCGTCACGCCACGGCGATGCGGCCGAGTTCGGCGGGGCTGTCGAGCAGCCGGTGCCGGGGCAGCACCCGCACCGTGTAGCCGAGGGCGCCCGCATGCGGCAGCCGCAGACGGGCCTCGAACACGCCGCGCTCGACCTGCTGCAGCGGCACGTGCACCACGTCCTGCAGGTCGTCGGTGTCGCCGACCCGGCCGACCACGGCCTGGACCTCGACCTCGTCGGCGTCGAGTCCGGCCAGGTCGACGTGGGCGCGCACCCGCACGTCCCCGCCGACGACCAGGGTGTCGGCACCGTCGGCGACGAGTTCGGTGTCGGCGATCCGCACCCGCGGCCAGGTCGTGTCGATCCGCGTGCGGTAGGCGGCGAGTCCGCGGGCACCGGCGTAGTCGTCGGCGGCGGCCTCGGCGCCCATCGCGGCGGCGGGCAGGTAGTAGGACTCGACGTACTCGCGCACCATCCGCGAGGCCTGCACGTTGGGACCGAGGGTGCGCAGCGTGTGCCACACCCGCGACATCCAGCCCCGCGGCACGCCGTGTTCGTCGCGGTCGTAGAACAGCGGCGCGATCTGCTGGCCGATCAGGTCGTAGAGCGCGGCCGCCTCGAGATCGTCGCGCTGCAGCGGATCGGTGACCCCGTCGGCTGTGGGGATGGCCCAGCCGTTGGAGCCGTCGTAGAACTCGTCCCACCAGCCGTCGCGGATCGACAGGTTCAGACAGCCGTTGAGCGCAGCCTTCATCCCCGACGTGCCGCACGCCTCCAGCGGGCGCGTCGGGTTGTTGAGCCACACGTCGCATCCGCGATAGAGGTAGCGCGCCATGGACATGCCGTAGTCCGGCAGGAACACGATGCGCCGGCGCACCTCCGGGTCGTCGTCGATGAACCGGACGATCTGCTGGATCAGCGCCTTGCCGCCCTCGTCGGCCGGATGCGACTTGCCGGCCACCACGATCTGGATCGGACGCTGCCGGTCGAGCAGCAGGGCGCGCAGTCGTTCCGGATCGCGCAACATCAACGTCAGGCGCTTGTAGGTCGGCACGCGGCGGGCGAAGCCGATCGTCAGCACGTCGGGGTCGAAGATCTGGTCGGTCCAGCCGAGTTCGAGCGGCGACGCCCCACGCTGGGTCCACGCCTCGCGTGCGCGCCGGCGCACCTCGCCGACGAGGTTCGTGCGCAGTTCCCTGCGCAGCTCCCACAGCTGTTCGTCGCTGACGTCGGAGGCGATCCGCCTGCCGTCGCCGTCGCCCTCGTGTCCCCATTCCTCGTCGTTGCCGCCGAGCAGCGCGGTCATCTCGCGCGCGACCCACGTCGGGCCGTGGACGCCGTTGGTGACCGACCGCACGGGCACCTCGTCGTCGTCGAACCCGGGCCACAGTCCGGCGAACATCCGCCGTGACACGCGCCCGTGCAGGGCGGAGACGCCGTTGGCGCGCTGCGCGAGGCGCAACCCCATGTGGGCCATGTTGAACATGCCCGGGTTCTCCTCGGCGCCGAGCGCGACGATGCGCCGCGGGTCGACGTTCGGCAGCAGCGCGCCGTCGCCGAAGTAGTGCTGCACGAGGTCGACGGGGAACCGGTCGATGCCGGCGGGCACGGGCGTGTGCGTGGTGAACACCGTGCCCGCCCGCACCGCGGGCAGCACCTCGTCGAACGCCAACTCCCGTTCGCCGAGGATCTCGTTGGCGCGTTCCAGACCCAGGAAACCCGCGTGTCCCTCGTTGGTGTGGAACACCTCGGGCTGCGGGTGGCCGGTGAGCTCGCAGTAGCGCCGCACGGCCCGCATACCGCCGATGCCGGCGAGGATCTCCTGCCGGATCCGGTGGTCGGCGTCGCCGCCGTAGAGCCGGTCGGTGGTGCGGCGCAGGTCGTCGTCGTTGCCGTCGACGTCGGTGTCGAGCAACAGCAGCACGGCCCGGCCCACGCTGGCCTTCCACACCTGCGCGTGCAGCCTGCGCCCGCCGGGCATGGCGACGTCGACCAACGCGGGCTGCCCGGACGGTTCGGTGACCAGTTCGAGCGGCAGTCCGTCCGGGTCGATGACCGGGTAGTGCTCGACCTGCCAGCCGTCGAGCGAGAGCGACTGGCGGAAGTAGCCCGCGCGGTACAGCGGGCCCACGCCGATGATCGGCACCCCGAGGTCGGACGCGGCCTTCAGGTGGTCGCCGGCGAGCACGCCCAGCCCGCCCGAGTAGTTCGGCAACGCCTCGTGCACGCCGAACTCCATGGAGAAGTAGGCGATCGCGGCCGGCACCCGTTCGTGCTGTTCGGCCAGGCGCTGGTACCAACGCGGTTCGGTGAGGTACCGGTGCAGGTCGTCGACGGCGGCGCGGGTGCGCGCGAGGAAGTCCTCGTCCCGCGCGAACTCCTCGAGCCTGCCGCCGGGCATCTCGGTGAGCATCCGGAGCGGGTCGCGGATCCTGCGGAACAACGGGTCGTCCATCGACGCGAACAGGTCGCGAGTGGGCGGATGCCAGGTCCAGCGCAGGTTGGTGGCCAGCGCCGTGAGCCCGGCGAGCTGGTCCGGTACGCGCGCGTGCACCGTGAAGCGGCGGACTGCTCTCATGGTGCGATTCAACCTACTTGATCGTCGGCGCGCTCCGTGGGGGCCGTGCGCGGCGGCGCCGGCGATCGCACGTTCGGCGCAGTTCGTCGCGATCCGGCGCACCGGCTCGACTCGAATCAGTACAGTGCACCCATGATCACTGGGGGGCGCGGTGTGCGCACAACGGTCCGGGTCGCTGCGGCGTGCACCGCCGCCGCGCTGGTGCTGACCGCCTGCGCGGGTGAGCGGGTCGAGGGGGAACTGCAGACCGAGGGCGACGTCGCGGGCCTTCCGGTGACGCATTTCGAGAGCGGACTCAAGGAGAACGCGCCCGAACCGGATCTGCGGGCCCAAGGGATCACCGACGAGGACGTCGACCAGTTGGCGCTGGCCTCGGCCGCCGACACCACCGACTACTGGGACGAGGTCAAGCCGCAGGACTTCGACGAGCCGTTCGAGCACGTCGAGGAGTTGCTGTCCTACAACCCGGAGACCGACAGCATCGACGTGTGCGGTGCGAACACCAGCCAGCTCGGGATGAACGCCTTCTACTGTCCGCTCAACGACATGGTCGCGTGGGACCGCGGCGTGCTGATGCCGTTGCTCAACGACAAGTTCGGACCGATGGCCGTGACCGCGGTGATCTCCCACGAGTACGGCCACGCGGTGCAGACCCGGCTCGGGGAGAAGGCCGGGATCGACGACTCGACGTCGACGATCGTCAAGGAACAGCAGGCGGACTGTTTCATGGGCGCGCACATGCGCTGGATCGCGGAGGGCAACAGCGACTACTTCGAACTGTCGACCTCGGACGGGCTGAACGAGGTGCTCGGTGCCCTGTTCATGATCCGCGATCCCGCGGGCACCGATTTCACCCATGACGGCGCGCACGGTTCCGGGTTCGACCGGACGTACGCGGTGCAGCTCGGGTTCGAGGAGGGCGCCGCGCGGTGCGCCGACATCGACCAGGCCGAGGCGGAGGAACGCATCACCGAGGTTCCGTTCCGCAATGCCGCCGACCGTGCGACGCAGGGTGAGGCGCCGATCAACATGACGACGATGGGGTACGTGCAGCGCAGCCTCGACGCCGCGTTCTCCGGCGCCGGGGTGGAGCCGCCGAAGCTGGTCGAGGGCGACGGCACGTGCAACAGCGGCGTGTCCACCCCGCCGGTGTCGTTCTGCGAGGACGCCAACGAGGTGAACATGGACATGGCGACGCTCCAGGAGATCGGCCAGCCCGCCGATCTTCAGGCCGACGCGCCGGTCAGGAGTCGCCGAACGCGGGGCTGGGCGATTTCGCGGCGTTCTCGGAGGTCGCGTCCCGGTACGTGCAGGGCATCCAGAAGGGCGTCGGTGCCCCGACGACAGGCGCCCAGGCGGGTTTGCGGACGGCGTGCCTGGTGGGTGCGTGGGCCGACTACACCAACAGTGAGGACGGGGAGGGGATCTACCTCTCCCCCGGTGATCTGGACGAGGCGATCGCCGAGTTGATGCAGCCGCGCAGCATGTTGGCGGCCGATATCGAGGGCCACCAGGTGGCGAACGGTTTCGCGCGTATCGAGGCGTTGCGCAACGGTTTCTTCGAGGGTTCGCAGATCTGCAGCGAGAACTACAACTGAGCGGTCGAACGTACGACAGGCCCGTGGAGCGTTGCTCCACGGGCCTGTCGGTGTCCGCGGCCGCTGTGGTCGGCGTCGGAACGCTGCGGGCCGGTCAGAACAGGGCGCTCGCGAGGTCGCGGCGAGCCTTGGCGATGCGTTCGTCGGCGGGGTCGAACAGCTCGAACAGGCCGACGAGGTGCTCGCGGGCGCGGTCTCGGTCGTCGCCGGCGCTGCGACGGACGACGTCGATGAGACGACCGAAGGCGGCGTCGACCTGCTGGGCCGCGACTTCCTGGTCGGCGGCGGCGAGCTGTACATCGAGGTCGGACGGGTCGGCGTCGGCCTTGGCGATGACCGAGGCGTCGGCCTGGCCGGCGCGGGCCGCGAACCGCACCTGGTTCAGCGCGGCCTTGGCCTGTTCGTTGGCGGGTTCGGCGTCGAGGATCTGCTGGTAGGCCGCTTCGGCCGCGGCGAGGTCGCCGCGGGCGAATGCGTCCTCGGCTGCGGTGAACCGTTCGTCCTCGGGTTCCTCGGCCGGTTCGGCGCTATCGCCCTCGGCTGCGGCGCGGATGCCGGGGAGCTTGTCGCGCAGCGCCTCGAGCAGCCGGTCCAGCCACTGTTTGATCTCCGGTTCGGGCAGCGCGCCGGAGAACGCGTCGACCGGCTGGCCGCCGGCGATCGCGACGATCGTCGGGATCGACTGCACGCCGAACAGTTGGGAGATGCGCGGGTTGGCGTCGACGTCGACCTTCGCCAGGACCCACGCGCCGCCCGATTCGGCGGCGAGCTTCTCGAGCACGGGGCTGAGCTGTTTGCACGGGCCGCACCATTCGGCCCACAGGTCGACGACGACCAGCCGTTCCATGGAGCGGTCGACGACGTCGGTTTGGAAGCTCGCCTCGGTGACGTCGAAGACGGCGGGGCCGGGGGCCGCGTCGCCGGGGGCGCCGGCGCTGCCGGGCGGCTGCGCGGTGTCCCCGCCGGCCGGCGGGGACGCGGGTTGTTGTTTCGTCGCTTCGGCGCGCTGCTTCAGACCGGACAGGTCGACGGCTCCGGAGAGCGCTCCCGGTCCCCCTGGCGTGTTGCGTGGCTGTGTCACGGTTCCATCCTGCACGGACTGCGGAGATGTTCGTTACCGGTGGAATCCTAGCGAATCCGCAGCTCCGCGCCGTCCGGCCGCGCCGTTCACCGGTCGCGGAGGTGTTGTTCGACGCGGGCGATCTTGGCGTCGAGCTGGTCGGTGTAGCCGGGGCGGATGTCGGCCTTGAGGACGAGGCCGACGCGGGCGGCGCCTTCGCCTGCGGCGTCGACGGCGCGTTTGACGACGTCCATGACCTCGTCCCAGTCGCCTTCGATCTCGGTGAACATGGAGCTGGTGCGGTGTGGGAGCCCGGATTCGCGGACGACGCGGACGGCGCGGGAGACGGCTTCGCTCACTCCGCCGTCGGCTTCGCCGTCAGGGGACCCGGCCGGGCTGACGCTGAATGCGACGATCATGTCGTCCAGCGTGCCTGAGGCGGGTGCGGGCGGGAAGCGTGCTCGCTGCTAACTTCGGTCGCCATGAACCGTCCGTTGCCGTTCGACCCGATCGCCCGTGCGGCGCAGTTGTGGGAGGAGCGCATCGGGCCGTCCGGGACGATGGCTGCGGTCACCGGTGTGATGCGGGTGCAGCAGATTGTGCAGTCCGCGGTCGACGGGGCGTTGAAGACGCAGGGGTTGACGTTCGCGCGGTACGAGGCGCTGGTGTTGTTGACGTTCTCGCAGCGTGGGGCGTTGCCGATGCGCGTGATGGGTGAGCGGTTGCAGTTGCATCCGACGAGCGTGACCAACATCGTCGACCGGTTGGAGAAGGACGGGCTGGTCAAGCGGTTGCCGCATCCGACGGATCGACGGACGACGTTGGTGGAGATCACCGACGCGGGCCGCGAGCGTTATGAGGCGGCGACGAAGTCGGTCACCGACATCGATTTCGGTTTGGTCGGGTTGACCGATCGGCAGACGGGACAGCTGACCGAGTTGTTGACCCGCGTGCGTAAGGCGGCCGGCGATTTCGCCGAGGAGTGACCCCACCACCACACAGGCGGCGGGGTCGACTCAGCGCGTGGGTTCGGTGGCGCCGGTCAGGCGTTGGCGGTGCCGCGCACGAACAGCGACGTGCCGCCGTGTTCGATGTGCTGCGGTCCGTCGAGCTTGCCGCGGCGCAGTGCCCAGGCCTCGAACCACCAGGTGAACAGGGGCGGGATGCTGGCGAGCACGGCGAGCGTGAGGGTGCGGAAGTTCCAGCCGAGCGGCTTGGCGACGCCCAGCGCCACGACGATGTAGAGCACGAACAGTGCGCCGTGCACGGCACCCAGGACGGGCACGCCGCCCTCACCGAGCTGGACGACGTACTTCAGGAACATGCCGATCAGCAGGCCAGCCCACGAGAGCGCCTCGGCCACGGCGACCACGCGGAACAAGACGGCGGCCTTGTTCGACAACGGTTCCTCCTCCACTTCGTCGGTGTCGCCCGGGCGGCGACTCCTTCACTTTCTGTATACGGCAACGACCACTCGGACGCGCAGCATCCCCTGGCGTTCCGTGACCGTCCTCACCACCGCGGCTACCCAAGTGCAGGACAGGTCACAACACCCCGTGACAATTCCGGACATCGAGGATGTTTTTCGAGGTCTCCTCGATTCAGAACGGCGGCTCGTCGGGCAGTGGTGGTTTCGGTGTCGGCGGCAGGGTATTCGGGGCCAGGATGGATGTGCGCTCGCCGGTGTGGGTGCGTCCGAGGGGTGTGGTGACCGTGGTGGTGCCGTGGGTGGGGTCGTGGCGGGTGGTCCAGCCGGGTGTGTTCTTCATGCGGTGGTGCCGTCGGCACCGTGCTGCCAGGTTGGCCAGTGAGGTGGGTCCGTGGTCGCGGGCCCATTCTTGGAGGTGGTCGGTGTCGCAGTGGCGTGCGGGACGTCGGCACCAGGGGATGGTGCACTCCCGGTCACGCACGCGGATGGCTTCGCGGAGGGTGGTAGTGGGTCGATACCGCGACCGACCCAAATCGACCGGATCACCGGTACCCGGATCACAGAGGACTTTGCGCAGCACGCTGTTGGGGTTGGCCATGATCTCTCGGCCGAGTGCTCCGGGGATGGGCCCGTAGCCGTCCAGCTCAACCCCGGTCTCGGAGATCGACAACGCAGTGTCGACGGGCATGTGTAGATAGACCATGGCTGCAGCCTGAGGGACCTGCGCACCAGGATCGTTGCCCAACAGCAGGTCGACGGCGATATCAGTGCGGAGCTGCTCAAGGGTGCGGGACTCGCCCTTCTT
>NZ_MKKE01000059.1 GCF_001942305.1 Saccharomonospora sp. CUA-673
CGCCTGCTTGTCCAGGTCGTCGAGGGCGTTCTCGAGGCGGGACTCGTAGGCGGTGTCCACACCCTGCGCAATGTCCGGCGACTGGGCACCGATCGCCACGTTCACGCCACACGAGGCGCCGTCGAAACCCTTCTCCGACGAGTCATAACCGATGTCGAGCACCGCCTGCCGAGCCAACGCGTTCACATCCACGTTCGCCGCCGTCGTGACCTCACCAGCCACATGAATCTGACCCGTGGTCACCAACGTCTCCACCGCGACACGCGACCGCGGATCCTGCGACAACATCGCATCCAAAATCGTGTCGCTGATCGCGTCACAAATCTTGTCCGGGTGACCCTCGGTCACGGACTCACTGGTGAACAGCCTGCCTGTAGCCACAATGCTTCCTTCTCGTCGACGGGAGCGGTCTTACTGGTGTTTCCTGTCTGGGCGCCTCTGGCGCCGGGTCACGCCTTGACGTGGAAGATGCCCCACGCGAGGTTGCCCGAGTTGCCTCCGGCGACCCAGTTCTTGAGGCCGGTCTTCATGCGCTCGCGGTACTCCTTGCTGATGGTGTTGGCCAGCTCGTCCTCACGGCTCTCGAGCTCGCCCAGGACGCGACCGTAGTGGCGCGCGACCTGTTCGGTGTGGTCCTCGAACTCCACCACGTCCAAACCGAGGCGGGTCAGCTCCTTCTTGTAGAAGGCCGGGGAGCCGAGGCTGTCGAGGTGCAGTCGGTCGAGGATCGGCTGCAGCGACGAGGGGTCGCAGTCGTCGGCGGCCATCGGGTCGGTGAAGACCATCTGGCCGTCGGTCTTGAGGACGCGGACGGCCTCCTCGACGACGCGGACGCGGTCACCGCTGTGCAGGATCGCGTCCTGCGACCAGACGACGTCGAACTCGTTGTCGTTGAACGGCAGGTTCTCGAAGTCGCCGTCCACCACGTCGATCAGTTCGGCGAGCCCGGCGTCCTTGTTGAACTGCCGGTTCCGCTCGTTTTCCACTTCGGAAAGGTTCAGGCACGTGACCTTGACGCCGAAGGTCTCGGCGAGGTACCGCGCGGCGCCACCGTATCCGGCGCCGATGTCGAGCACCTTCTGGCCCTTCTGAAGGTCGAGCTTCTTGGCCATCTGCTCCACGGTACGGCGGCTGGCCGGCGCGATGGGCTCGTCGTCCGACTGGTACAGCCCGATGTGGATGTCGGTGCCGCCCCAGATGTTGTAGTAGAAGTTGTCGGCGTCCTCGGAGTTGTAGTACTCGCGGGCCGTGTTGACCGCGCTCGAGTAGTTCGCCGCCAGCGCGCCCTCGATGTACGCCTTCGAGGCCACGTGCACGAAGAAGTCCGGCTCGTTGTCGTTGCCGTAGGCCTCCTGGAAGTCACCGTACGTGTCGACCTTCTGGAAGCCGACCTCACGCAGCAGCCGCCGCAGGTAGTTCTTACGCAGCGGGAACATGTTGAGGTGGTACAGCGAGCCGTCCGGGAACTCGTAACGGAAGCGGGCGAGCCCGTCGTCGACGTACTCCGGCTCGGCCGAGACCTGGTCGCCGCAGTAGTAGTACGTGTGCTTGCTCGAGAAGCCGTTGTCGAGGATCGAGTCGTAGTTGCGCTGGTCGATGATCAGGATGCCGTCGTGCTTGAGCACGGCGTAGAACTCGGCGAGCGCCTTGCGACGGTCGTTCTCGTCGAAGAGGTGCGTGAAGGAGTTGCCGAGGCACACGATGGCGTCGTACTTGCCCTGGACGTCCTTGCTGAGCCAGCGCCAGTCGGAGTGCACGACCTTCAGGACGTGGTCGCCGTAGGCCTTGCCGTTCTCGAACGCCTTGGCCAGCATCTCGGCGGCACCGTCGACACTGGTCGTGTCGAAGCCGGCCTCGAGCAGGCGCACCGAGTGGAAGCCCGTGCCGGTGGCGGCGTCGAGCACGGACTCGACACCGTGCTTGCGCAGCAGGTCGACGAAGAAGCTGCCCTCGCTCTCGTAGCGGCCCTTCCAGTCGATCAGCTCGTCCCACTTGTCGACGAAGCCCTCGTTGTACTCCTCGGCGTAGTGGTCGCTCTCGCGGACCGCCAACGGGTCGGAACCGAACGCCTGGTCAGGATGCGCTTCGGCCCGGCTCTTCTCCACGACTTCGGTCGGCGCATCTGTGGTGCCAGCCGCTGATTCCTGCATTACGTTCCCTCCACGTTCGGCGGATCGGTGCTTACTCGCCCGCGGCCGCCCCACCGCGCTCCGGCTCGCTGCCTCGACAGGGCAGCGGTCGATACGCCAGATGCGGCCGCGAACACGTCGGGGAAGGGCATGAAAATGCCGGGCCGACGACGCGATGTATTGATCGCGATTCAAAAATCGGCCCGCGGCGCGCACCTAATGCGCAGCCATCGTAACGCGCGTCACACCTGACGCGGCCCTTCGCCCCGACCGGACGGAATTGCGCCGTATCCGCGCTGACCCCGCGCAAACCGCCTGAGCCTCAATCTATTCACAAACTCGGCGTTCGATCAATGGGTCCATGGCGTGACGCGAATTTTCACCCCTCGTATACCGCCCGAGCGCCGGAAGGAGCACGCGACGACGACGTCGCGGACACCCGCAGGAGCAGCGTTATACGAGGTCGGAGCACCTGTCGGGGCAAGAAGGCGCGACGGGGCCGTTACACATCCAAGAGTTTTGTGACCTCCGCAACACATCGACACGTTCGGCCCAATCGTCTCTACGGAGCGTGTCTTTTTGCATGGATTGCGCCGCAGCTCTAGTCCACGAGCCTGATGAGTGATACGGACGATGAGTTCGTAGCGTATTCGGCAACGCGTTGCGCATAGCTCAACAAGAACGCCCTCGTGGAAATCTTCCGACTTCCACGAGGCGTCACGGGATAACTACCCCGGGTTGTCACAATGTTGCATCGTGATCACTTCGTGACCGTCTCGACATGGCTACGAAACGCGGAAACATGCAGGAAGGGACATTCCCCACGCCGAGCGTGACCCCAATTTCAGTGATCTTGCTCATTCCACGGTCGATTTGGATTCGTCGTTTACCGATTTCTATGACGTTGCCGACGATTCCCTGGAAAGCAGCGCCTCGGCCCTGACCGTGCCGTCGTAGCCGCCCTCGAGCGCAGGCAGGCCGAACAGCTCGCCGACTGTCGGAGCGACGTCGACCGTCCGCGCCGGCGCCGACGACGTGACACCCCGACGCACCCTGGGGTGGCCGCCGGCGACGAAGAACGGGATCGGCTCGGTCACCGGATGGCCGTGGTTACCGGGGATCGGGTTCGAGATCGGCGTCGGGTCCGAGAACCGCCAGCCCGCCTTGCAGTAGACGACGAGGTCCCCTGCCCGGTCCCCGAGGCGCAGCTCCTCCGGAGTGTGCACCGACAGCACACCCGTGACGTCCGAGGCGATCCGGCGCATCCGCTCCAGTGCCTCGGCACGCTCGGACTCCGGTCCGGTGAAGGTCAGCGCGTCGGCGCCGCCGTTCTGTGCGATGGCGACCTTGTCGGCGAGCAGATCGTCCCGGTCCATCCGCCACTGCAGCGAGATCAACCGGTGCGCGTACGACCAGTCCATCGAGTGGTCGGCGAGCACGACGACGACGCTCGTCGACCACCGACCGGATTCCTTCAGCTCGTCGACGAAGCGGCCGACCTGCGAGTCCGTCGAGGCCAGCGCGGTGTTCCTGGCCAACCGCAGCGTGGTGCCGGTCAGGTCCGCATGCCCCACCCGGTCGACGTCGCCGAAGTTCACGAACACCAGGTCCGGGTCGGCCTCGTCGACCATCGCCGACAGCGCTCGCCGGGTCGCCAGGTCCGGGGCGTGGTCGGTGATGGGCATCAACGGCGCAGGCTCCCAGCGCACGCTCGCCCGCTCCCCGAAGATCGTGTACAGGTAATCCTTGCTCAGGACGCTGCCGGTGACCCGGCCGATCCCGGCGAGCCGGTCGAGCAGGGTCGGCACGCGGATGTCGGTCGGCCGACCGAGCGTGCGCACCTCCCCTTCCTCACGGTCGTACACCGAGTTCGCCGGAACGCCGGAACGATCGGGGCGCACGCCGGTCATCATCATCACGTGGTTCGGCAGCGTCTCCATGATCGGCAACGCCCGCGCTGCGGGAAGTTCGTGCCCTCGGAGCGCAGCGCGTACAGGTTCGGCGTCAGGCGCGGTTCGATCTCGTCCGGTCGCAGCCCGTCGACCACCAGGACGTAGACGCGCACGTCCTGGGTGGGGCGCTGTCGCGGTGCCTGCGCCGCCGAGGAGAGCGACACGCCGCCCGCTGCCGACAAGGCGACCACGGCGCCGCCGGCCGTCGTCACGCGCAGGAAGTTCCGTCGGGACAGGCCGTTATCGGCGCCGTGGCTGTCACCGGCGCCGATACCGATGCCGTTGCCGTGTTCGTCGGTCATCGCGTGCCCTCCATCTGTCCGGACTCCACCGCGTCGGCGGCCGGGGCGGGTTCGCCGTTGCGGGCCAGTCGTGCGCGGGCCTCCCGCAACGCCGCGGCGCGTTCGGACTCGTCGGCCGCCTCGAAGCGCGGTGTGGCCCCGTCCATCGAGCGCGAGATGCGTTCCACCTTGTTGGTGCCGGCCAGCACCCGGTAGGACGCGGTGACCTCGGCCGAACTGTCCGGGTCGGTGCGGTCGGCGAGTCGGAACCAGTCCATCCTCGCGGCCTCGGGGGTGACCTGCAGGACCGAGAAGCCGTGCGAGTCGAAGTCGAGGTACTTCACATGCGGGTTGGCCAGCTTGATCACCGCCTCGACCACGAGGCTCAGGGTGCGCGGCGGCACCCCCAGGATCTCGTCGAGGTTGTCGCTCGTGACGGACGTGCAGACCAGTTCCGTGGCGACCGAGTCGCCGGTGAGCGGATACGTCAGTGGGTCGGCGGGCAGTTCGGTCGACCAGCCCGAGTGGATGTCGCCGGTGAGGAAGACGGTGCCGGAGATGCCGTTGTCGCGCAGTGTTCGCAGCACGCGCGCCCGGTCGGCGGTGTAGCCGTCCCACTGGTCCACATTGTACGGAACACCCTCGATCGGTCCGATCAGGTCGGTCAGGGCCGTGAACTCGCGAGTGGTCAATGTGGACGGGAACTGCACCGGCGAGATCATCACGGAGTTGCCGATGAGCTTCCACTGGGCGGTCGAGCTCACGAGCCCGGAGGTGAGCCATTCCAGTTGCTGCTCACCGGTGATCGTGCGCTCGTCGTCGTGGATGCCGCGGTCGAAGGGGTGCGCGACCTGCTTGCTGCGGTAGGTCCGGAGATCCAACATGGACAGTTCGGCGAGCGAGCCGAACTCGAGGCGGCGGTAGATGTGCCCGCCCGGTTCGTACCGCACCGGCATCCACTCGGCGTACGCGCGCTGGGAGGCCGCCAGTCGCTCGGCCCACGGCCCCTCCTCGGGTTCGGTGTGGTTCTCCGCTCCCCCGGCCCAGGAATCGTTGGCCGACTCGTGGTCGTCCCAGGTGACGGCGAAGGGCACCGAACCGTGCAGCGCCTGCGCCGCCGGGTCCGTCTTGTACTGGGCGTGCCGGCGGCGGTACTGCTCGAGCGTGATGATCTCGACCGGCGGGTCGTGCGGGCGCACCGCGCCGTCCCGTGTCTCGTACTCGTAGAGATAGTCGCCGAGGTGGATGACGAGGTCGAGGTCGCCGCGCTCGGCGAGGTGCCGGTAGGCCGCGAAATGGCCGTGCTGCCAGTTCGAGCACGACACGACGCCGAGGCGGAGCTCGTCGACGGCCGCGCCGGGGCGCGGAGCGGTGCGGGTCCGGCCGATCGGCGACACACCGTCCTGCCAGGTGAAGCGGAAGTAATACCACGTGTCGGCGGCGAGCCCGGTGGCGTCGACCTTCACCGTGTGGTCGCGCTCGGGTCCGGTCTCGACGGTGCCCTCTGCCGCGATCCGGCGGAACTCCGCATCGTGGGCCACCTCCCAGCCGACCGTCTGCCGACCGCCGATGCCCGATCCCGGGACGGCATCGGGCGACGGGGTGAGGCGGGTCCACAGGAGCACGCCGTCGGGCAGCGGGTCGCCCGAGGCCACACCGTGCTGGAACGCGGCCGGGGCCGCCGGGGCGCGAAGGCGATCGATGCGCCTCCGGCCAACGCGACCCCACCCGCCGCAGCGAGGGATCCTGCTCGTAACGCCTGTCTTCTGTTCAACATGTCCACGGGCGCAGCCTTGCGGACAAACCGCCCACCTGTCACCGGTCCAGGTGACTTCGTTCAGGAAGATTTCAACCGGATGGACAACAACTGACAGCTCGACGTGACCACCATGGTTGATGGGCTGAGCAGGCTTGTGTGAGTATCGGACAACTGCTCGCTGAGTCGGTTCGGAATGCGATCCGCATCCGAACGTACAGGAGTCGGTGTGAACCAGGTTCAGTTCGCGTTTCAGCCGCTCTACAGCCTGCACACGGGTAGCGCGGTGGCTGTGGAGGCTCTGGCGCGTCCTGCTGCCGGCCGAATAAGCGAACTGCTTGAATCGGCGATGCGCCTCGGTCGGCTCGTGCAGGCCGACGCCGGCCTCGCGGCGCGCGCGGTGCACGAGGCCCAGCGCGACGTCACCCACCTGCCGCTGCACCTGAACGTCACCGCGCTCACCGCCGCCTCGCCGGCACCCGCGCTCGAGCCGCTCCGTGCCGCGCTGCGGGAGACCGGGCGGCGCCCGCACGATGTCGTGTTGGAGGTCGGACCTCCGTTCCACTCGACGCCGCCCGCAGCGCTCCTGGCCGGCCTCGACCGGCTCGCCGCGCACGGTTTCCGGATCGCGTTCGACGGCATCGGCGCCGCCGACCTGCCGCTGAACCTGCTGGCCGAGTCGCATGCCGACATGGTCAAGCTCGACCGCAGCTCACTGGGCAAGCTGCCCGAGGACACGCCCACCGCCGCGCTGACCGAGGCCCTGGTGCATTTCGCGGATCGCACCGGGATGCGCCTGGTCGCCACGGGGGTCGAGACCGACGAGCAGCTGGCCATGGTGCGCCGGCTCGGCATCGGCCTGGCCCAGGGGCACCTGTTCGCCCCGGCGCGGCGCGGCGCCATTCCCGCGGGTGTCATCGCACCGGCCCCGAGCGGCGACTACCGCGCCTACGGCGCCGGGACGCCGGCGATCAAGGACTTCCTCCGTCCCGCACGGACCGTCGACGCCGATGCGACGTGCGAACAGGTCCGCGCGGTACTCGTCGACGACGTCACGTTGAGCGGGCTGGTCGGCGTCGACGACGACGGGCGGCCACGCTGGTCGATCGACCGCACACGGTTCCTGCTCGGGGTGACCGGCCCGTTCGGCCATGCACTGCACGCCCACCGACCCGCCGAACGCCTGGCCGACCCGCCGCACCTGATCCGCAACTCGGCGTCGTCCCTGGAGGTGCTCGATCTGGTGAGCGGCGGGCCGACCGGCCGCGCGTCCGACGACGTCGTGGTCATCGACGAGTCCGGCCGCTGCCAGGGCGTTGTCCTGGTCCACGAGCTGGTCCGGGGCATGGCCGAGGCCAAGGTCGAGCAAGCTGCCGCGCTGAACCCGCTGACCCGCCTGCCCGGCAGCGACGCCGTCGCTCGCGACGTCGACCGCCGGATCGCCGCGGGCGAACCGCTCGTGGTCGGCTGGTTGGACATCGACTCGTTCAAGAAGATCAACGACACCGCGGGCTTCGCCGCCGGTGACGACGTCATCCGCGCGATCGGACGCGCGTTGACCCGGCTCGCCACCGACCTGGGCGGCGTCACCGTCAGCCATGTCGGCGGCGACGACTTCCTCATCTCGTGCGGCCCCGACACGATCCGCCCGCTGGCCGAGGCGGTACTCGACACGCAGTGGTCGGCCGAGGGCATACCGGTGACCGTGTCGCTGTCGACGCTGTTGTGTCCGCGCCGTTCCGTGGAGTCGTACACGGAGATCTCGCGCCGACTCGCACCGCTCAAGAAGGACGCGAAGAACCTGCGGGGATCCAGCTGGGTGTGCGGCCGGCCCGACACCGCGGGGATCGAGATCCTGCGCGGTGGCCCGCAGGCGTCGGCACCCGCCGTGTGACGCGGTCCGATCGGCGCGGGCGGAAACGACCCGGTGCGACGGCCCCGGAACGGCGAGTGCCCCGATGCCGCTGGGGGTTCAGCATCGGGGCACTCCGTCCGGCGCCTGAGGCAGGGGGAACAACCACGGGCGCCGGTGGTCTGGTCGCCGTAACGCGTTAGCGAGGGTACGGAGTTCGCTGCGTGTTGCATAGGTTTGCGTTCATATGTATCGCGCGGCCGGCGGTACCGATCTCGTACCGCTCGCGGATATCCGCCGCCGCACGCAACAGCAATCCCGACAGCACTTCCGGATCGCCGGGCGGCCGGGGGTCGGCGTCGACGTCGTCCCACAGCGCCTCGACCCCGAAGGGGCCGAGGTCGTAGGCGGGGTGCACCGGGCGCCCGTCGACCGGGTCCCGCCTGCCCTCCTCGGTCTGCACCGACAGCACCGTCGCCGCGGTCGCGCCCCGCGCGTCGACGACCGTGGCGGCCAGCTCGGCGGCCCGCTCCCCCGCGTCCCCGGGGCCGGCGAGGAACAGCACCCGCTGGCGGACCTGCCAACAGCCCAGGCCCGCCGGGATCAGTCCCGGCGCGACCATCCGCCGCACCCCACGCCCTGCCAGGTCGAGCGCGGCCGCGTGGTCGGTGGCGTGCACCTGCGCGACGACCTCCGGGTCCGGGCCGCCGTGCGGGGAACCTTCGGCCGGCGCGGCGACGGGGTACATCCGCAGCAGCTCCGCCATGACCCGGGCATCGGCGTCGGTGACGGTGCCGTCGTCGTCGAGCGGCGGCCACCGCACGGGTCCGGCGATCGAGTACAGCCGTGGCGTGTCGCCGATGCGGTGGTACGGATGGGCCAGGCACGCGAGACGGAACAGTGCGTCGTCGGCGTCGATCCCCGCGCTGCGCACCACGAACTGCGCCGACCACAACCGGATGGGCCTGCCCCTGCGTCGGCGTTCCCACACCTCGACGTCCAGAGCCTCCTGACGGATACGGCACGCCTGCTCGCTCCAGTCGTGCGGTTCGAGTTCGGCGACGCACCGCCGCACGCGTTCGGCCGCACGGGCGGACCACGGCGACTCGCCCCTCCCACTGATTCCCACGCGCGGCCCCCGTCCCGATGTCTCCGGTTCTGTGCTTCGAGATGTGTAGTTCAGGTGTTCAGTTCAGGTGTTTTGTCCACGTCTGCATGTGCTGGTGGGTCGTCGACGTCGTCGCAGGTGAGCGGCCCGCTGCCGGCATCGGCCCGGTCAAGTTAGCACGAAAAGCGCACAGCGCGCTACAGAGCGCTGCCATGTGGCCGGACGCAGACCGACGCGGTGTGCCGCGTCCCACAACTTCGTGCAGCTCAGGACCGTTCTAATGTCGAAGCATGAGCGGTCCCGAACCACGCAAGTACAACCCCGAGAACAAGACGGGGTACGAGTACGAGCTGCTCGCCGAGCACCTCGCCGGGCTGATCGACAGCGGCGAGTGGGCACCGGGGCGGCGGATGCCCGGCGAACGGGCGCTGGCCGACGAGTACGGCGTCGCCCTCGACACCGTGCGCAAGGCGACCCGCATCCTGCGGGACCGCGGCCTGGTCCAGACCTTGAAGTCGAAGGGGACCTTCGTCAGCAACCCGGCGCACCCGGACTGACGTCAGCGCGCCTTCTCCGCGAGCAGCCGGACGACGGGCGCGGTGGTCCCGGCCTCGAGCACCTCGAGACCGTGTCGCCGCAACGTCGTCGCGATGGCCTCGTGACCGGGCAGGCGCACGCCCGCGACACCGGCGACCGCGGCGACGACCGTGGCACCGGGTCCGGTGTAGCCGGGCAGCAGGATCGACGCCCGCCCACCCGGGAGGAGCACCCGGGCGAACTCGGCGATCGCACGGTCGGCGTCCGGCAGCAGCTGCAGCACCATCAGACAGGTCACGACGTCGACGCTGGAGCTGCGCAACGGCAGTGCGGACGCATCCGCCCGCACGAATCCGACGTTCGGGCGCGCGTAGGCGCCCGCAGCACGCCGGAGCATGCTCCGCGACACGTCCACGCCGATCGTGAGCCCGCTCGGCCCGACGTCGCGGCCCAGGTCCGCGGTCACGTTCCCCGGTCCGCAGCCCACGTCGAGCGCGACGCCGCCCTCGGGCAGCCGCAGCCGGCGCGCGGACGGACGCAGTCCGGCGAACACCTTCCGGACTCCCGACGCCGCCGGTTCGTACACGAAGGTGCCGACCCGCGACTCCCACAGTGATTGGAAGAACCCGCTGGGGGCCGGCGCATCGCCACCGACCAGATCCAGGTACCCGTCCCGAATCTCCGGGTTGTCGGGCGGCGAGGTCAGCAGCGGCACCATGCGTTGCACGGCCTCGGGCAGCGCGGTCTCCATGGTCGCCGACCGTACCGGGTCTCCGGCTCCGGCGGCAGGCCCGCACGCCCACCTCTCGGCCCGGACGCCGAATCGACGTCACCGAAAACTTCCGCGCGGTTCGTTATCGTTCAGCAGGAGTTCATGTCCGGGAAATCGCGACAGCGCCGACACCACGCCGCGATCGGGAAAACGCGTGCCGGCCACGCCCGGGAACTGCACGGGAAACCGGTACGTCGAGCGGGAGCCATCGCAGCGAACCGCGATCAGGCGGAAATGCGGGTGTCGGCGCTCAAAACGGCGTCGACCGCCCCGGAAACGTCGCGATAGACCGGCAGCGTGTGCGCGAGACCGGTCACCTCGATCGGCCGCAGCACCGGCCGCGCCGCCGCGAGGGCCCAGGGCAGCCTGCGCGAGCGTGCCGCGCTGGAGGTCTGCAACAGCAGCGACAGCCCGGCCGCACTGAGATACCGCGTCTCGGTGAAGTCGAGGACGAGCGAACGCGCGGTGGTCAGCAGTTGTTCGAGACACGGGCGCAGCACCGATACACCGAGCAGGTCGATCTCCCCCAGCACATGCGTCACGACCAGCCCCGCGGATCGGCGCTCCACCGTCACCTCGACCCCACTGGCCGCGATCGTTCCGGCACCGACTCTCGAGCCGACAGCTGTATCCACGAAAACCCTCCCCCGACCGGACCATGCCGGCCTGTGCGCGACAGCGAATCCACACGGCAGCGAACCCACGACGGCGACCCCACGTGGCGCCGAACCCGGCGGCATCCACGCAGCGGGAACCCACGCGACGCCAAACCCGGGCGACGAAGTCTTTCCCGCCAAGAAATCCGCCGCCGTCAATCGCGAAGATGCAGCCGACGGCGGAAAACTCCGTCGGCGAAACCTCTCTGGCCAAAACGGTACGCGCGAGCCAAACGAACTGCAATACCTGGTCGTAGGTTGTCCATAGTGGACCCGGCACGGAAAGAAACTCACAAGCAGTCCGACAATCGTTTTCCGATTAATCGGACACTCGTGGCGCGGCGGTGCCGTTTACCCACCCTGGACGCCGGGTAGGCAGCGGAACCGGAGACACGGACGAAGGAGCCCGGAGTGAACCAACCCGCCCAGACCCAACAACCGCCGGGCGACACCGGCGACATGACACCCGAACCGCGCGACGAGATGTCCGATTACGAGGGCAGGGGCCTGCTGCGCGACCGCAAGGCGCTGATCACCGGCGGCGACTCGGGCATCGGCAGGGCCGTGGCGGTCGCCTTCGCCAAGGAAGGCGCCGACGTCGCCATCGCCTACCTGGACGAACACGAGGACGCCGAACACACCGCGGCGCTCGTGCGCGCCGAGGGGCGCCAGGCCGTGCTGTTGGCGGGCGATCTCGCCGACGCGACCGGTGCGGCCAGGTCGTCGCGGAGACCGTGCGCGCGTTCGGGGGTCTCGACCTGCTGGTCAACAACATCGCCACGCAGCTGAAGCTCGACGACGTGGGCGAGCTGACCGAGAAGCAGTGGATGCGCACGTTCGACGTCAACATCCACAGCTACTTCCGCGTGACCCACGCGGCGCTGGAGCACCTGCCGGCCGGCTCAGCGATCATCAACACCGGTTCGGTGAACGGCCTGCGCGGCAACGGATCCCTGATCGACTACTCGGCCACGAAGGGCGCCATCCACGCGTGGACGTATTCGATGGCCCAGGCGCTGCGGTCACGCGGCATCCGGGTGAACTGTGTGGCACCGGGACCGGTGTGGACGCCGCTGATCCCGGCGACGATGGACGCCGAATCCGTCGAAGGCTTCGGCAAACAGGCCCCGTACGGTCGGCCGGCCGAGCCCGACGAGCTCGCGCCGTCGTACGTGTTCCTGGCCTCCGAGCGGTTGTCGTCGTACTACACGGGCGAGGTACTCGCGGCACTCGGCGGGGAGACGGTGCCGGGAGGCTAAGTTCTCCCCATGGCGACCCTCGTGACCTTCCATGCCCACCCCGACGACGAGTGCATCACCTGCGGCGGCGTGATGCGCACGGCAGCCGACCAGGGACACCGCGTCGTCCTGGTCGTGGCCACCCGCGGCGAGCAGGGCGAGGTGGTCGAGGGCGTCCTCGAACCGGGTGAGCCGCTGTGGCGTCGCCGCGTGTCCGAGACCCACGCCGCAGGCGAGATCCTCGGCGCCGAGCGCGTGGAGTTCCTCGGCTACACCGACTCCGGCATGATGGGCGATCCGGCCAACGGCGAACCGGGCACGTTCTGGCAGGCCGACGTCGAGCAGGCGGCGCAGCGGCTCGCAGCGCTGCTGATCGAGGAGGCGGCCGACGTCCTGACCGTCTACGACGCACACGGCGGCTACGGGCATCCCGACCACATCCAGGTGCACCGCGTGGGGCTGCGCGCCGCCGAACTGGCCGGCACCCCCCGCGTATACCAGGCCACCCAGAACCGCGACCACATGCTGCGCGGACTGCAGGCGCTGGCCGACCACCCCGAGACCGCGGGGATCGAGCTGCCCGACATCGGCGAGGCACCCGAGTTCGGCAGCCCCGAATCGGTGCTGACGGCCGCCGTGGACGTCACGGCCCATCTCGACGTCAAACGCGCGGCCATGCGCGCGCACGCCACGCAGATCTCGGAGGAGTCGTTCTTCCTGGCGATGCCCGACGAGGCGTTCGCCTACGCCTTCGGCACCGAGTGGTTCATCCGCGCAGGTCAAGGCCCCGGGATCACCGAGACCGACCTGATGGCCGGACTACCGACGGCGCCGCCTGCCGACGACGACCGCGCCCGTCTGGGATCATGAGCCGCGTGCCGACCGAGCAGCCGACCGGCCGCGAGCGCCCGCTGATCGACCCCACCCGGGTCGAGGCCGCCGTGACGGGGCTCGGGGACCGCGAGAACGTCCAGGAGTGGGCGGACCGGTTCTCCGTGATCGCCGATCCGTCGCGGCTGACGTTGCTCGTGTGCATCCACTACGCCAAGGAGATCTGCGTCTCCGACCTCGCGGTCGCGGCGGACATGACCGACACGGCCGTCTCGCAGGCGTTGCGTCTGCTGCGCGCCCACGGCCTGGTCACGGCGCAGCGGCGCGGCCGGGTCGTCTACTACCGGCTGGCCGACGAGACGATGCACGAGCTCATCCACCGCGTCCGCCCCCACTGACCCGCGTCCCCACCGGCCCGATTTGGGAGCCGCGTCAGAAACCCACGTCGCCGTGTTGGCATTTCGCGTCGCCGTGTTGGCGTTCTGCGTCGCCGTGTTGGCACCCCACGTCGCCGTGTCAGCAATTTGCGTCGCCGTGTCAGCACCTCGCGTCGGTGTGTTGGCATTCTGTGTACCGGATCTGTGCTTGGGGGTTAGGTGTAGGAGGGCTGGACGTCGGTGACGCCTTCCCGCAATCGCGATGCGGGTGGCTGGCCGCCCGCGCCTGAGCGTAGAGCAGTTCCTCGGCCAGGATTCGCTGGTATCGCTCTACTTTCCCGTTGTGGCGCGGGGTGTATGGCATGGTCTTCTGGTGCCGCGTGCTCTGGCTGACGATCCGCGCAAAGTCCCCGGAGCGGTAGCAGGCCCCGTTGTCGGTGACGACCCGGTGGACGTGGTGCCGTGGGCGGCGAACCAGACCTTGGCTCGGGCGAGGAACGCCGCAGCGGTGGCTCCCTTCTCGTCCGGCAACGGCTCGGTGTAGGCGAGCCGGGAGAAGCCATCGACGGCGGAGTGCAGGTGGGTGTAGACGCGCTTCGTGCCGGCTGACTTCGCTCGATCGACAGTCTTGGCCTGGTCGCTGTCGCGGCCGTGGATGCGCCAGCCGCCGCCATCGGGGGGATCCGGCCGACCTTCTTAACGTCCAGATGCACCATGTGGCCGGGCCAGCGGGCGGTGATCTTCCCGGGCTTGCGGTTGTTGTTGCCGCCGGGGTCGATGAACCTTCGTCTGCCCAGCCCGAGCATGCTCAGGTGGCTGGTGACGGTGCGGCGGTTGATCGTGAATCCGAGGTCGGCGAGCTCGTCGGTGATGCGCTGGGCGGACCACTTGTGTTCACGTCGCCAGGTCTCGATCTTCTCGATGACCCAGGCTGGTGTGGCGTTCGGGCTACGGTGGGGGCTCGACGAGCGGTCGCGCAGTCCGGCATCGCCGTGCCGCCGCCATCGGTTGACCCATTTCGATGCGCAGGCGCGTGAGATTCCCATCTCAGCTGCGACATGAGCAATCGGTCTTGTGCGGCAGCGTGCGACTAGTCGCCGACGGCCCTCGACGCTGAGCGGCGCGTTCGAGTGAGTCACTGACCTCCTCGCATGCGTGTGGCAAGCTGCTGGTCGCTGGACTCGTCGGCCATATCGTCTCTTGGGGAGCGTGCGCAGGCGAGTTCGTAGCCAGCCTCCTCGACTGCGGCGCGGACATCGGCGAGGTCGAGTGCGGCGTCGCTGGCCACCGTGACTTGGCCGCTGTCGAGGTCCACTGCGACCCCGGTCACATCAGCGATGCGTTCGATCTCCTCGGTAACGAACGAGACGCAGTGCTGACACACCATGCCGGCCACGTGGTACTTGCTCTCGGTCATGTCGGCACCTCCTCGCCTTCCTGATCACCGGATTGGCTGGACTCGGCGTCTAGTTCGGCGGGTACGTCCCGGAAGAAGATCTGCTGTCGCTGCATTCGCCCGTCAGGGGCGAACACGGCAAAGACGCCGGACTCGATCGTTAGATCCTTGCCGCGGATGTGGACATACATCGTGTAGTGAGCGGCGAGCCGATTGCCGTCGGCGATGGCCTCGTGTACCTCCACCCGACTGGTGGGCTTGTTCTTGCGTAGCGGTCGAACGTGAGCGATCAACCTCTCGCGGTCCATCTGCTGGCCGTCGAAGATCTGGACGATATCCGGGGTGTAGTAGCGGTCAACTACGGCCGCCGGGTCATCGTTGCCATGCGCGATGTCGTCGTTGAAGGAACTGATGAAGTCGGCGATGAACTCCCTCGGGTTTCTGTCGTTGATGGTCACCATGGTGCTCCCGTCGGTCGATGCCTGAATCTCGAATATCTGACAACATGTAAGATATCCATGGTTCACAACTTTGACAAGGTGTATGAGATGTCTCAGTCCCAGGCGCGCAAGCGGCGTGCCGACGCGCAACGCAGCGTCGCGTCGATCGTGGCCGCGGCCGTACAGGTGCTCAACGACGACCCCGACGCCAGCATGGAAGCGATCGCGCGCGCCGCCGGCGTCACGCGGCAAACGGTCTACGCCCACTTCCCATCCAGGGACCACCTTCTGCGGGCGCTGCTCGACCGTGTCACCGCCGAAGCCGTCGCCGCGATCGACGCCGCCGACATCGATTCCGGCACTGCCCTGGATGCACTCTTCCGACTGTTGGAGGCCAGCGATCGCTCCGCGGGCCGCCACCCAGTCCTGTTGCAAACGCTTCGCGCGATGCGTCTGGACCAGAGCGCTGATGCCCAGCTCCACGCCCCTGTAGCCGACCGTCTCAGGCGAATACTGCGCCGGGGCCAGGAGACCGGCGAGTTCGACAGGCAACTAGCGACGGACTGGTTGATCGCGGCCACGATCAAGCTCGGTCACGCCTCCGGTGAAGCAGTCGGTGACGGCCGCTTGTCGAAATCGGAGGCAGACATTGCCCTGCGAACCAGCCTGCTTCGGATCCTGACTCCCGGCCAGACCCGATGACCGCAGCGGTGCTCAACGACGGCCGTCACTCCACACCGTCTAGGAGTAACGTCAATGACGCCCTGCCCCGCAACAGTTAGGTGCCTCGCCGGCGGGCAGGTCTCTGGGATGGTTGGGCGGCGTTGCCGCTGCTCCGTGTCATCCCGTCGACCTCTCGTTTCGTTTATCACGCTCCAGGCAGGGCGCAAGGTTTCGTTGTTGTGTGACGGGTTTGTTGGTGGTTGCGCCCTACCTGGAGCGTGATGGTTTCGGTT
>NZ_MKKE01000060.1 GCF_001942305.1 Saccharomonospora sp. CUA-673
CCGCCGGCGTCGCTCACTCATCGTCGTCGAGTCCTCCTGCGCCCATCATCGGGCATCGGACTCTCACAACAACCGGACCACCACCCGGGGATCAGGTCACGGCCGTCGATCAGAAGGAGCTCATCATCGACATCGGCATCAGCGGGAAACGTCAGAGGCCACTCGTGGACCGGCTTTGTCGCGCACCACTCCCACACCAGATCGCCTACGCCCACCGGCGCGGGCACGGAGGCACAGACACACGCGATGGCGAGTCGGTCCAGACCGTGTTGAAGATTTCCATCGTAGGGTCGCTGCTGTCGTTCGACGCCCTTCCATCTGCTCATCCGGACCAGCCCCGAAGCGATCGAGGCCAACACGATCTCGGCCTCATCCTCCCGGCTCCCGCGTGAGGAGTACCTCGTCGATGACGCCATGCCCGCAAGATACGAACGCGCACCGACAACCTCGTACGAGAGCTGAGAATCAGACTTCGGATTCCTTCATGTGGGTTACCGCTGTGATGATCAGTTTGATCGTGCCGAGCTGAGGCTCTTGCCCGAGGGGAGTTGGGTGCACACGGGTGAGGCTCATGGCGACGGGTCCGCCGGCGTTGACCGCGCCGTTGAGCGCCGCGATGATCACGCCGGCGCGTGTTGTGGGGCACGGCCTACGGGCGGCGCGGTGGGTTGTGTGAGCTGCCGCCCGGCGGTCCAGCGCTGGAGGTAACCGCGACTTACCGCGCACTGGGAAGGTGTGCGGCGGCACCGTCGAACAGTTCGGCCTGGAGGTGGACGCCATGGGGTGGGGTTTGTCGACCTGCTTTGCTCACCGTTCGTGCGGCAAGGGAGGACATCGCGGATGCCTTGGCGAACTACCGGAGGAGGGGTTGGAGCTGCCGTTCGCCCCCGGCGGGTGGCTACTACGTGGCCGGTGTCGAGGCCAACGACAACCTGGTGTTGGCGCACCCGCAGCAGGAGGACGTGGTGCGGTTCGCTCTGGACCACGACTCCGCGGCCGTCACGTCGTTGGTGGAGTGTCCGCCGTGCGAGCATCGATGGCGTGCCGGGCTTGGCCGGGTGGATCGAGTCACACGCGGCGGCATGGGCGTGAGGACTTCGAACTCAGGAGCCCGGAGTCGTTGGTTCCAGGTGAACACATTTGGGCGACTACAGGTAGAGCAAGATCATCGCCTCCCATTTCGCCTCCCAGCAACAGGAAAGCCCCCGGCGGAGATGATCCCCGCCGGGGGCTTGACCTGCTGCTTCAGGTGGTGCGCGATACTGGGATCGAACCAGTGACCTCTACCGTGTCAAGGTAGCGCTCTCCCGCTGAGCTAATCGCGCGAGGCGGCGGCGGGAATCGAACCCGCGTACAGGGCTTTGCAGGCCCTTGCCTGAACCACTCGGCCACGCCGCCGCATATGTGAATCGGGCTTGTGCCTGATCCAACTGCGGGTAGCCGCCGCAGTCGAGCGGACGACGGGACTCGAACCCGCGACCCTCACCTTGGCAAGGTGATGCGCTACCAGCTGCGCTACGTCCGCATTTTCCGGCTTCCGAGAGGCCTTCCGCGTTGCCGCTTCGGGCTTCCCCGTCCGCCGTGGTGTGTGAAGAACTGTACCGGGTGCTGCTCCGGGGCTCTGCACGGGGGGTCGCGTTCTGTCACGACCCCACCGCCGTGGGCGGCGGTCCGCCGCCGGCACGGACGGTGTGATCAGCCCAAATCGTTGGGGATCAACCGGGTGAGCGCCTCGTCGACGTCGACCCACAGGTGCTCGTTGCCCGGCAGCACCACGTCGTAGGTCCGGTCGAGGAAGTCGGCGAGCTCCTCGGCGGACGCCTCGAACATGGCGTGCCCGGACGGCGACGTCAGCTCGATGAGAACCGACTCGGGGTCCTCCGCGGACGGGCGGATGTGCACATCGCCGTCGCCGGCGTCGGCGAGGAGGCCGTCGGCGATCAGATCGCGCGCGAACACCCACTCGACCCAGCCGGCCCTGCCGGTGCGGAACGCCGCGATGACGGCGTACGGGTCGGTGGTGTCGTAACGGAGCTCCACCTTCACCGGAACGGGAGGCGTTTTCGGTGCCAGCAGGTCGAAGACCGCGTTGGACCGGAGCGTCACGTGATCGTTTCGCATGGTCGTACCCTTCTGCTCCCTTCCCGGCCTGTTGGCCGAGGCTTACCGGTGAGACGCAGCCGAAGCCCGATTCGCTCGCCGCTTTCGCGGACTTCACTCGGACGAGCTAGCGGGTGTAGCGCCCGTCACCTCCGGTCGGCCCCGACCGCGTTTGCGCGGCCTCGTGTGTCGCACACGTCCGTACATACTGGCCGGTTTACCTGCTTCGCGATAGGACTCCCCGGGGCCGTGTTGTCCACGACATACGCCGAGGCTCCCCGCTCGGGGTCGACACGGCGTCCCTGGCCAGCCGCTTCTACGCAGCGTTTCCGCACGTATCCGCACCGTGTGGATCCAAGGACCACCCGTTTGTCGGCGCTCGAACGGTGTCCGCTACAGTTGATCGCACAAGCAACGCAGCGCGCGATTAGCTCAGCGGGAGAGCGCTTCGTTCACACCGAAGAGGTCACTGGTTCGATCCCAGTATCGCGCACCCTGGTCAGGCCCGGCGTAGTGGTAACACTCGCCGGGCCTGAGTCATTCCCGGACGACACACGTAGTGACCGACACCGAAGCTCCGACGGAAAGGTGACCGCGACCGTGACCTCCTCGCAGTACGACTCCCGGCTCGAACTCTCGGCCGAGGCCCAGGACCTGCTGTTCCGCGAGGCCAGGACGGCCAACACGTTCAGCCCCGAGCCCGTCACCGACGAGCAGCTGCGCGCCATCCACGATCTCGTCAAATGGGCGCCGACGTCGATGAACAACCAGCCGCTGCGCGCACTCGTCGTCCGCAGCGACGACGCCCGACAGCGGCTGCTCAAGCACATGGCCGAGGGCAACCGGGCGAAGACCGAGACCGCGCCCGTGACGGTCGTGCTGGCCGCCGACACCGACTTCCACGAGAACCTGCCCACCGTCTTCCCCCACGTGCCGGGCGCCAAGGACATGTTCGGCGACCCCGCGGGCCGGGCGAGGGTGTCCAGGCTCAACGCCTCGCTGCAGGTCGGCTACTTCATCCTCGGCGTGCGCGCCGCGGGACTGGCCGCGGGGCCGATGACCGGCTTCGACGCCGACGGCATGGACGCCGAGTTCTTCGCCGACAAGCCGTGGACGTCGCTCGTCGTGGTGAACATCGGCAAGCCCGGCGAGAACGCCTGGCAGGAGCGCCTGCCGCGGCTCGGCTACGACGAGGTCGTCGACACCGTCTGAACGACCCGGCGAACCCGCGGGCGGCCCGCCGGCGGCAACGCCCCGGTGGCTAGCATTGACACACCAAGTACCTGTGTTAATGCGCTTTCGAGGAGTTCACCGTGTCGCAGCCGTCGTTCGTCGCCGCCGAAACCACCGGACGCGTGGTGGTGTCGGCGGGCACTACGGCGGGTGCCGCGGTGCGCGAGGCAGGCCTGCCGAGCAAGGGGCCGGAGGCGATCGTCGTCGTCCGCGACGCCGAGGGGCAGCTGCGGGACCTGGCCTGGGTTCCCGAGACCGACGTCGAGGTGGAACCCGTCGCCGCCGACACCGACGACGGGCGCAGCGTCATCCGCCATTCGGCCGCGCACGTGCTCGCCCAGGCGGTGCAGCAGCAGTTCCCCGACGCCAAACTCGGCATCGGTCCGCCGGTCACCGACGGCTTCTACTACGACTTCGCCGTCGACACCCCGTTCACGCCCGAGGACCTGCAGGCGCTCGAGAAGCGCATGAAGCAGATCATCAAGGGCGCCCAGCAGTTCTCCCGGCGCCGCATCGACTCGCTCGAGGCCGCGAAGTCCGAGCTCGCCGACGAGCCGTTCAAGCTCGAACTCGTCGACCTCAAGGGAGGCGACGGCAGTGGCGACACCGTCGACACCTCCGAGGTGATGGAGGTCGGCGGCGGCGAGCTGACGATCTACGACAACCTCGACCCGCGCACCAAGGAGCGGGTGTGGGGCGACCTGTGCCGTGGTCCGCACGTGCCGACCACGAAGTTCATCCCCGCGTTCAAGCTCACCCGCACCGCCGCCGCCTACTGGCGCGGTGACCAGGCCAACCAGCAGCTGCAGCGGGTCTACGGCACCGCATGGGAGTCGCAGGACAAACTCGACGAGTACGTCGAGCGGCTCGCCGAGGCCGAACGGCGCGACCACCGCAAACTGGGCGCCGAGCTCGACCTGTTCTCGTTCCCCGACGAGATCGGCTCGGGACTGCCGGTGTTCCACCCCAAGGGCGGGGTCATCAAGCGGGAGATGGAGGACTACGTCCGCCAGCGGCACATCGACGAGGGCTTCGAGTACGTCGGCACCCCGCACATCTCCCACGAGAACCTGTTCCACACCTCCGGGCACCTGCCGTACTACGCGGACACGATGTTCCCGCCGATGGAGTTCGACGGGTACCAGTACCGCCTCAAGGCGATGAACTGCCCGATGCACAACCTCGTGTACCGCTCGCGCGGGCGTTCCTACCGGGAGCTGCCGCTGCGGCTGTTCGAGTTCGGGCACGTGTACCGGTACGAGAAGTCCGGTGTCATCCAGGGACTGACCCGCGTGCGCGGGTTCGCGCAGGACGACTCGCACAGCTACTGCACCAAGGAGCAGGCGCCCGACGAGGTCAAGCACCTGCTGAACTTCATGCTGTCGGTGCTGCGCGACTTCGGGATGGACGACTTCTACCTGGAGATGTCCACCCGGGACGAGTCCAAACCGGACAAGTTCGCCGGCTCCGACGCCGACTGGGCCGAGGCGACCGCCGTGCTCGAGCAGGTTGCGCACGACACCGGCCTGGAACTCGTGGCCGACCCCGGCGGTGCGGCGTTCTACGGCCCGAAGATCTCGGTGCAGGCCAAGGACGCGATCGGCCGCACCTGGCAGATGGGCACCGTGCAGTACGACTTCAACCAGCCCGAGGGCTTCGGCTTGGAGTACCAGGCGGCCGACGGTGAGCGGAAGCGGCCGATCATGATCCACTCGGCGAAGTTCGGGTCGATCGAGCGGTTCTTCGGTGTGCTCACCGAGCACTACGCGGGTGCGTTCCCGGCGTGGCTGGCCCCGGTGCAGGTGGCGGGCATCCCGATCGCCGACGAGCACACCGAGCATCTGCGCGGCGTCGAGAAGGCGTTGCGGGCCAAGGGAATCCGCGTCGAGGTCGACACCAGCGACGACCGGATGCAGAAGAAGATCCGCACCCACACCACGCAGAAGGTGCCGTTCCTGTTGCTCGCGGGCGGTAAGGACGTCGAGGCCGGTGCGGTGTCGTTCCGGTTCCGCGACGGCACGCAGATCAACGGCGTGCCCGTCGACCGTGCCGTGCAGGTGATCGCCGACTGGGTCGCCCGCCGGGACAACACCTCGCCCACGGCGGAGGCCGTGGAAGTCCACGTCGGACAGTGATCGACGTGGACGGTGCCGACGCGGGCGACGAGGCCAGGAGCACGGAGGACGCCGGGGGTGACGCCGGCGTGTCCTCGTTCGTCGCCCAGGACGGGGTCGGGGTCCGGGACACGCTTCAGCGGCTCTGGACCCCGCACCGCATGGCCTACATCAAGGGCGAGAACAAACCCGAGGACGACCGCGAACACGGCTGCCCGTTCTGCCGGCTCGTCGGACTGTCCGATGAGGACGCCCTGATCGTCGCCCGCGGACGCACCGTCTACGCGGTCCTGAACCTGTACCCGTACAACCCCGGTCACCTCATGGTCGTGCCGTACCGGCACGTCGCCGACTACACCGAGCTGACCGCCGACGAGACCGTCGAACTCGCCGAGTTCACCCAGCACGCCATGACGGTCGTGCGGGCGGTCTCCGACGCGCACGGGTTCAACATCGGCATGAACCAGGGCGTCATCGCCGGCGCCGGCATCGCCGCGCACCTGCACCAGCACCTCGTGCCGCGGTGGGGCGGGGACGCCAACTTCATGCCCGTCGTCGGGCAGACCAAGGTGCTGCCCCAACTGCTCGGCCAGACCCGGGAACTGCTCGCCGGCGCCTGGTGAGCCGGCCGCGGCTTCCTGGGCGGAGGGGACGGACATGCGAAGGCCGCGCCTGCTCGAGGACATGGAGTAGGCGCGGCCTGCGCATCCCGGGGACCCGGGGTTCGGTGAACCTCAGTTGTCGAGGACGGCCTCGATGTCGAGGACGATCTTGACCTTGTCGGCGACGACGGCCGAGGGGAACCCGGTGGCGACCTCGAAGTCGCTGCGGTTGATCTCGGTCGAGGCCTCGATGCCGATGACCTTGCTGCCCTCGCTCATGCCGTCACCGAAGCCGCCCAGCTCGGCCTCCAGCGTCACCGGCTTGGTGACGCCGTGCAGGGTGAGCTCGCCGTCGATGACGTAGCCGTCGCCCTCGGCGCGCACGCCGGTCGAACGGAACTCCAGCGTCGGGAACTTCGCGACGTCCAGGAAGTCCTCGCCCTTGACGTGCTCGTCGCGCTGGTCGTTCTTGGTGAAGATGCTGTCGGCCTGGATGGTCGCGGTGACCGACGACGAGTCGAGGCCCTCACCCGTGGTGATCTTGCCCTCGAAGTTCGTGAACTGGCCGCGCACCTTGGACACGCCCAGGTGGCGGGTGATGAACGTGACCTCGGAGTGGACCGGGTCGATGGTCCAGGTGCCGACGATGTACCCGGGGATCTGGGTGGCTGCGCTCATGAGTGTCGTTCTCCTCGTATCTCTCACGGTGATGGGGTGTCAGACCACAACTGGTTGAGCCCTCAACTAAGACCGTAACGCATATTGGTTGAGCGTTCAACCGCAGGTATGCTGGAGTGATGGACGAACCGCGATGCTGACCGCCGACGAGCAACAGGTCTGGCGTGCGTTCCGTGAGGCCGTGGGCATGCTGAACGCGCACACGGAGACGCAACTCCAGCGTGAGGCCGGAATGCCGCTCGCGTACTACGAAGTACTGGTCGCGCTCTCGGAAACACCTGATCAGGTGATGCGCATGAGCGACCTGGCCGTCGCGACCCGCTCGTCGCGGAGTCGGCTCTCGCATGCGGTCGCCAAGATGGAGGCCGAGGGCTGGGTGCGCCGCGAGGCGTGTCCGACGGACCGGCGCGGCGCCTTCGCCCACCTGACCGCCGCGGGCTTCGCCGCGATCAAGGCGGCCGCCCCCGGCCACGTCGAGGCGGTGCGGGCCGCGGTGTTCGACCAGCTGACCCCCGAGCAGGTACGTCAGCTCGGCGAGATCAGCGCCGCCATCCAGCAGGGGCTCATGCCGCGCTGCACCGAGGTCGAGAAGCAGCTGGCGGAGGAGGCCGACCGGGCCGACGAGGTCGTCGACGCGGCGACGCAGGCGTCCGCCTGACCGGCGAGAGGGGGCGCCGGGGTATCCGTACCGGTGGCTGTCGGGGTCGATCGATAGGGTTTCGTTCGACCAGCCCCAGGACCAGTCCGGCAGAACCAGCCCGTAGGACCAGATGCTCAATATCTTCGCGCGCGCCTCGGTATCCCGCGTCACCGATCCGATCGGTGCTGCGCTGGTGCGGGTCGGGATGACACCCAACGTCATGACGGTGCTCGGCACCGCAGGCGCCATCGTGTGCGCGCTCGCGTTCTTCCCGTCCGGGATGCTGCTGTGGGGCACGTTCACGGTGTGGGCCTTCGCCATGCTCGACCTGCTCGACGGGGCGATGGCCCGGGCGCGGGGGAGCACACCGTTCGGCGCCGTGCTGGACGCGACCTGCGACCGGCTCGTCGACGGCGCGGTGTTCGCGGCCATCGCGTGGTGGGCGTTCAGCGTCGAGGGCAACGAGCGCATCGCCGTCGCCGCGCTGATCTCGCTCGTGCTGGCGCAGGTGATCTCGTACGTCAAGGCGCGGGCCGAGGCGTCCGGCTTCACCGCGGCCGACGGCGGGCTCGTCGAACGTGCCGAACGGCTGATCATCGCGCTGGTCGGTACCGGCCTGCAGGGCTTCGGTGTGCCGTTCGCGGTCGAGATCGCGCTGTGGCTGCTGGTCGCGCTGTCGGTGGTGACGTTCGGACAACGCATCGTCGGCGTGGCGCGCGCGGAGGCGCGGTCGTGAGCGGCCTCGTCGGACGTCTCGCGGACGCCGGCTACGCCGCGGGCTGGAGGCTCGTGCCGAAGCTGCCGGCGAAGGCCTCCGGCGTCGCGTTCTGGGCCGCCGCCGACCTCGTTGCCCGTCGCGGCGGGGGCAGCGCCGCGCAACTGCGCGCCAACCTGCGTCGCGTGGTCCCGCAGGCCGGCGACACCGAACTCGACGAGCTGACCCGCCGGGCGATGCACTCCTACGCCCGCTACTGGCACGAGGCGTTCCGACTGCCCACCACGGGCCCCGCGGAGGTGCTGGACAAGGTCGACATCAGCGGTGTCGAGTACCTCGACGCCGCGCTCGAGGAGGGCAACGGCGCGGTCGTGGCGCTGCCGCACAGCGGCAACTGGGACGTCGCCGGCATCTGGGCGGTCGACCACCTCGGCGACTTCACGACCGTCGTCGAACGGCTCGAACCGGAGTCGCTGTACCAGCGGTTCGTCGACTACCGCGAGACGTTGGGCTTCGAGGTCGTGCCCGCCGACGGCAGCGTGTCGTTCCGGCTGTTGTTGCAGCGCCTGCGCGAGAACAAGGTGATCTGCCTCGTCGGCGACCGGGACCTGACCAACACGGGCGTGCCGGTGACGTTCTTCGACGAGCAGGCCCGCTTCCCGGCCGGTCCGGCCCGGCTCGCCGCGAGCACCGGCGCCGCGTTGCTGCCGCTGGGTTCGTGGTTCACCGACGAGGGCTGGGGTCTGCGCATCCACCCGCGGATCCGCGTCGCCAACCGCAGCGAGGTCGCGCCCGCCACGCAGGCGCTCGCCGACGTATTCTCGGGGGACATCGCCGCCCATCCGACCGACTGGCACATGCTGCAGCCGTTCTGGCCCGCCGACCGTGACGCCGCGACGTCGGATTCGACCGGGGCGAGCGCGACCGGCGAGACGAGCGAGGACGCGGACCCGAGGTGAGCGGAATGCGGATCGGGATCGTCTGCCCCTACTCGTTCGACGTCCCCGGTGGCGTGCAGGGTCATGTGGTCGACCTTGCGAAGGCGCTGCGCGGCCTCGGGCACACGGTGTCCGTGCTGGCGCCCGCCGACGCCGACGCCGATCTGCCCGACTTCGTGCACCCGGCCGGACGGTCGCTCGCCATCCCGTACAACGGCTCGGTCGCCCGGCTCCAGTTCGGACCGCTGTCGTACGCGCGCGTGCGCCGGTGGCTGCGCGAGGGCCGGTTCGACGTGCTGCACCTGCACGAACCCGCGGCGCCGAGCCTGTCGCTGCTGGCGCTGAAGGTCGCCGACGGCCCGATCGTGGCGACGTTCCACACGTCGACACCGCGCTCGCGCACCCTCGCCGCGTTCCAGGGCGTCCTGCGCCCCCTGCTGGAGAAGATCACCGCGCGGATCGCCGTGTCGGCACTCGCGCGGCGCGTGCAGGTCGAGCACCTCGGCGGGGACGCGGTCGAGATCCCCAACGGTGTCGACGTGCCCTGGTTCGCCGGCGCCACGTCCCTGGACGGCTATCCGCGGCCGGGTGGAACGGTCGGCTTCGTCGGCCGCTACACCGAACCCCGCAAGGGCATGGGCGTGCTGCTCGCCGCGCTGCGGGAGATCGTGCCCGACGTGCCCGACGTCCGGTTGCTGGTGGCCGGCCGGGGCGATGCCGACACGCTGCGCAGGCAGGCCGGTCCGGACCTGGCCGACCGCCTGGAACTGCTCGGCCAGGTCGACGAGGAGACCAAGGCGCGCGTGCTGCGCAGCGCCGACGTGTACTGCGCGCCCAACACCGGCGGGGAGAGTTTCGGCATGATCCTCACCGAGGCGATGGCGGCCGGAACCCCCGTGCTGGCCAGCGACCTCGACTCGTTCCGCAGGGTCCTCGACGACGGCAGGGCCGGCGTGCTCACCCCCACCGGCGACCCGGTGGCCCTCGGAGCGGCGCTGCGCGACCTGCTCGGCGACGAGCAGCGGCGCGCCGAGCTGTCGGCGGCAGGCAGCGCCCGCGTGGCGCGCTACGACTGGAGTGCGGTGGTGACGCAGGTGCAGCGGGTCTACGAGACCGCCATCGCCGCCGACCCCCGCAAGGTCAGCCCGGACCAGAACGCCTCATGACCCTGCTCACGGTGCTGGCGATCGCCGGCGTCCTCGTCGTGGCCGCCGGCCTGTACCTGGTGGCCACGGCCAACCGGCTCGACCGGCTGCACGTGCGGATGGACGCCGGCTGGGCGGCCCTCGACGCCGCGCTGGCCCGGCGGGCCGTCGTCGCGCGCACCATCGCCGCCGGCGCCGAACCCGGCAGTCCCGATGGCGGGGCCGAGCTGGTGGAGGCGGCCCGCCGCGCCGAGGAGGCGCCGTGGGGCGAACGGGAATTCGCGGAGAACGAGCTCACCCGTCTGCTCGCGGGTCTGGACCGGGCGGCGTTGCCCCGTCCGCTGGCCGACGAGCTCGCCGACGCCGAACACCGGATGATCATCGCCCGGCGCGTGTACAACGACGCCGTGCGCGACACGTTGGCCCTGCGCAGGCGCCGGAAGGTGCGCTACTTCGGGCTCGCAGGCACGGCGCCGCAGCCCGAGTACTTCGAGATCGCCGAACCCGACCCCCGGACCGCGCCTCCCGCGACCTGACCGCACCGGCCGGGCCCACTCACCCGGACATGGGGCCTCGTCGGACGGGGCAGCGCCGGCCGGTGGTGGCAGACTGGAGGAATGGCAACGACGGCAAGGACGGAAACGACGGAAGCGACGGCGGACGCGTGCGACGTCGCCCACGGCGCAGAGGGCGGGGACGCCGAACGGCAGACACGCACCCTGATCGCGGTGTTCGCCACGCCGGTGGCGGACTACCTGCTGCGCTACGGGTCGGACGCCGGTTTCCGGACGTTGCTGGTCGAACCGGACCAGAAGCGCGTCGCGGACGCGCTGACCGCGATGCCCGACCTGTCCGGTGCCGACGTCGCCGGCACCGCGGACATCGTCGTCACCGACCACCACCGGGACGAACTCGGCGCGGTGCTGCGGGACGCGCTCGCGCAGCCTGCCAGGTGGGTCGGCGTGATGGGCAACCCGAAGCACGAGGGCCCGCACGTGGCGGCCCTGCAGTCGCTCGGGGTGTCCGATGAGGACATCGCGCGGGTGCACCGGCCGATCGGCCTCAACATCGGCTCGCGCACGCCGCCCGAGATCGCGATCGCCACACTGGCCGGCCTGCTCGCCGACCGCAACGAGCGGCCCGGCGGCTTCACCTTCGGCTGAGCGTGCTCACCCCGTGACCGGAGCGCGTCCGGGGCGGGGTCGTAGCGCGCGTGGTGGCGGTCGAACGTCGCCGTGCCGGAGGTCATCGCACGGAGGTCGACCGCGTAGCGGAGCAGTTCGGCCGCCGGCACCTCGGCCCGCACGAGTGTGAGCCCGCCCGGCGCGGCCTCGGTGCCCAGCACCCGGCCCCGGCGCGCCGACAGGTCGCCCAGGACCGCGCCGAGATGCTGATCGCGCAGGCGGACCTCGACCTCGTCGAGCGGTTCGAGGGTGCGCAGGCGACCGCGCGCGGCGGCGTCCTTCACGGCGAGCGCACCCGCGGTCTGGAAGGCCGCGTCGGACGAGTCGACGCTGTGGGCCTTCCCGTCGACCAGCGTGACCCGCAGGTCCACGATCGGATGGCCGCCGCCGATGCCGCTCGCGAGCTGCGCCCGCACACCCTTCTCCACACTCGGGATGTACTGGTGCGGCACAGCGCCGCCGACGACGCGTTCGGCGAACTCGATGCCCGAGCCGCGGGGGAGCGGTTCCACCTCGACGTCGCACACGGCGTACTGCCCGTGGCCGCCGGACTGTTTGACGTGCCGGCCGTGTCCGGTGGCGGGGCCGGAGAACGTGGCGCGCAACGGAATCCGCACCGGCTCGGTGGTGACGTCGGCGCCGCCGTCGCGGAGCCGGGAGAGCACGACGTCGGCGTGTGCCTCGCCGGTGCACCACACGACGAGCTGGCCGGTCTCGGCGACGCGGTCGAGTCGCAGCGCCGGGTCGGCGGCCACGAGCCGGGTGAGGTTGCGGGCCAACGCGTCCTCGTCGCTGCGGGTCACGGCCACGACCGCCATCGGCAACTGTGGTTCGGGCATCGCCCACGGCTCCACGAGCAACGGGTCGTCCGGTGTGGACAGTGTGTCGCCGGTCTCCGCGGACGAGATCTTGGTGACCGCGCAGATGTCCCCGGCCACGGCGTACGGAATCTCGCGCAGCGTGGAGCCGAGCGGGCTGTAGAGGTGGGCGAGACGTTCGTCGGCGTCGTGGTCGGGGTGTCCCCGGTCGGCGAGGCCGTGGCCCGAGACGTGCACCGGGCGTTCGGGCTGCAGCCGCCCGGACAGCACGCGCACCAACGACACCCGGCCGACGAACGAGTCGACCGTGGTGCGGATGACCTGCGCGGCGAGCGCGCCGTCCGGATCCGGGGCCAGCCGGGGATGCGGGATGCCCTCCGGGGACGCGGCGATCGGGACGGCGCGTTCCAGCGGTGACGGGCACGCGCGGGCGATGCCGTCGAGCACCTCCGCCAGACCGAGACCGGTCTCGGCGCACACCGGGATCACCGGGTGGAACGAGCCGCGCGCCACGGCCGTCTCCAGGTCGGCGATGAGCGTGTCCTCCGCGATGTCCTCGCCGGAGAGGTAGCGCTCCATCAGCGTCTCGTCCTCGCTCTCGGCGATGACACCCTCGATCAGCTCCGCGCGGGCCGTCTGCATGCGGTCGACGTCGGCCGGGTCCGGCTCGCCGACCGTCGGCGGATGGCCGGACGAGTAGTCGTAGCGCTTGCCGGTGATGAGGCCGATCAGCGCCGTGTCGCCCGCGGTCGGCAGGTACAGCGGCAGGACGCCGGCGCCGAACGCCTCGGCGCACGCGGCGATCTCGCCGTCGACGTCGGCGCGTGCGTGATCCAGCCGCGACACCAGGACCGCGCGCGGCATGCCGATCCGGGCGCACTCGTTCCACACCTCGACGGTGGCGTCATCCACGCCGTGCCCGGCGGAGACGACGAACAGGGCGGCGTCGGCGGCGCGCAGACCGGCGCGGAGCTCGCCGACGAAGTCGGCGTACCCGGGTGTGTCGATCAGGTTGATCTT
This sequence comes from Saccharomonospora sp. CUA-673, assembly GCF_001942305.1. GTDB lineage: Bacteria > Actinomycetota > Actinomycetes > Mycobacteriales > Pseudonocardiaceae > Prauserella. The sequence continues at coordinate 13,188 of NZ_MKKE01000060.1, forward strand.
GAGGTCGCCGTGGCGGACCGGGGCCACCGACACGGCCACCGAGCGCTGTTGGCGCACCGCGGCGGGGTCGTGGTCGCACACGGTGGTGCCCTCGGTGACCGCGCCCGCGCGCGGGACCGTTCCGGACGCCACGAGCAGTGCCTCGACCAGGGTCGTCTTACCCGAACCGGACGGCCCGACGAGCGCCACGTTGCGGAGCCTGCGCGGGTCGTCCACCGGCGCGGCGCCCGGGTCGCCGCCCTTGCTGTGCTTCTCGGACATCACGACCTCCTGGCGGTCACCGACGACTGTGTCCTCGATCACACACCCGCGCGGCCGTGACGGCAAGGTGGCTGCTCCTCGGCGGCCCGGGTGAAGGGGTGACGGAGGGGTGGCAGAGGAGCGACGGCGCCGAAGTGGCCTTTCGAGATGGCGCGCGAATGGCCACCTCGAGAAGGCCACGTGCGTCCTAGTCTGACCTTTCCGTTGTTCGTGTTCTCCGAAAGGAACTCTCGTGTCGCAGTCCGCCATGTCCCACTCCGCGTCGGAGATCGGCACCGCCCGCGTCAAGCGCGGAATGGCCGAGATGCTCAAGGGCGGCGTGATCATGGACGTCGTCACGCCCGAGCAGGCGAAGATCGCCGAGGACGCGGGCGCTGTCGCGGTGATGGCACTCGAACGCGTCCCCGCCGACATCCGCGCACAGGGCGGGGTGGCACGGATGAGCGACCCCGACCTCATCGACGGCATCGTGAACGCCGTGTCGATCCCCGTCATGGCCAAGGCGCGCATCGGACATGTCGTCGAGGCGCAGGTGCTGCAATCGCTGGGCGTCGACTACATCGACGAATCCGAGGTGCTCACCCCCGCCGACTACGCCAACCACATCGACAAATGGCGGTACACCGTGCCCTTCGTCTGCGGCGCGACCAATCTCGGCGAGGCGCTGCGGCGCATCACCGAGGGTGCCGCGATGATCCGCTCCAAGGGCGAGGCCGGCACCGGCGACGTGTCCAACGCGACCACCCACGTGCGGCAGATCCGCGCCCAGCTGCGCACCCTCGCCGCGCTGCCCGAGGACGAGCTGTACGTCGCCGCGAAGGAGTGGCAGGCGCCCTACGAGCTGGTGCGTGAGGTTGCCGCCGCCGGGAAACTGCCGGTGGTGCTGTTCACCGCCGGCGGTATCGCCACGCCTGCCGACGCCGCGATGATGATGCAGCTCGGCGCCGAGGGGGTGTTCGTCGGGTCCGGGATCTTCAAGTCCGGGGATCCCGGGCGGCGGGCCGAGGCCATTGTCAAGGCCACTACGTTCTTCGACGATCCTGATGTGGTTGCCAAGGTTTCTCGCGGGCTTGGGGAAGCCATGGTGGGGATCAATGTTGATGACGTGGCTGAGGGGGATCGGTTGGCTCAGCGCGGGTGGTGATCCCGGCGGGGTGGGGTGCTACTTCGGGTGCGTGTTGGCATCCGGGGTGCCGTGTTGGCATCCTGCGTCGCCGTGTTGGCGTTTTTGGGCGTCGTGTTAGCAGTTGACGTCGCTGTGTCTGCAATCTGTGGACGCCGTGTCAGCATTCCACGTCGTCGTGTCAGCGTTCTGCGTCGCCGTGTTGGCGGTTTGGGTCGTTGTGTTGGCGGTTTGGGTGCGGGATCTGCACTTGGGGTTGGGGTGCTCGCCGGCGGGCAGGTCTCTGGGATGTTGGGCGGCTTTGCCGCTGCTCCGTGTCATCCCGTCGACCTCTCGTTTCGTTTATCACGCTCCAGCAGGCGCAAGGGTTCGTTGTTGTGTGGCGGTTGTGGGGTGGGTTGCGCCCTGCCTGGTGCGTGGGGGCTGCTGAAGGAAACTGTGACAGTGGTTTAGGCCGCCGGGGTGGCGGTGTGGCTCATGATGGTTTCGTATTCGATGGGGGTCAAGCGGCCGAGGCGGGCTTGTCTGCGGCGTCGGTGGTAGGTGCGTTCGATCCAGGTCACGATCGCGATGCGGAGCTCTTCGCGTGTGGCCCATGTGCGGCGGTTGAGCACATTGCGTTGCAGGAGGCTGAAGAAGCTCTCCATGGCGGCGTTGTCACCGGCTGAGCCGACCTGGCCCATCGAGCCGCGCATGTGGTGGCGCCACAACGCTTGCTGCAGTTTCCGGCTCCGGAATTGGCCTCCACGATCGCTGTGCAGCGTGCAGCCGGCGACGTGGCCACCACGGCGGGCGACGGCCGATTCCAGCGCGTCCAGGGCGAGCTGGGAGGTCATCCGGTCGGCGATGGAAT
>NZ_MKKE01000061.1 GCF_001942305.1 Saccharomonospora sp. CUA-673
TACTCGCGAGCCCGAGGCTGCAGGCTCGGCGGGTCACGGTTGCTGGTTGTGGCGCTGTTGGGCCTGGTGTAGCTGGTTTTCCAGGGATACGATGCGGCAGGCTGCCTCGACCGGTGTTCCGTGGTCGACCAGTTCCCGTACCCGCGCGGCGAGGCGTAGCTGGTGGCGGGAGTAACGGCGGTGGCCACCGGCCGAGCGCTGCGGTTCGATCAGGCCGGTCTCATCGAGGCTACGCAGGAAGTTCTGGCTCGTGCCGAGCATGTCGGCGGCGCGCCCCATGGTGTAGGCGGGGTAGTGCTCGTCATCGAATTTGGCGCCCTGACCGTCGGGCGTGTCCGGGTCTTCCCGGTGAGAAACCATTCCACCTCCATGCACAAAGAGCCCCGAGTGCCGGGCACGGCACTCGGGGCCTTCATGGGTTGGGTTTCATCATTGCCTACCGGCGAACAAGCCGGCCTTCTGTACCCGCATCCAGTGGCACCACCGGATTTCGCGGGGATCGCTTCGTCGTAACCGAGAACCACCTTCCAATACAATCGGACTGCGGTACCCGCGCGGCATTCCTACACAGCCGCGGCAGGCGATCCAATGATGCTTCCCCTATCCCTTCTTTCTCATTACTTCCTCGTACGCGGTACGACACCCTTGCGGCGCGGTCGTACCTACCCGTTCGCGGGTAGCTCCATCATTTCCCGCGCTCTGTTACCTCGTCTGTGCGGAGGCAATACTAGACACACCCAACGTTGAATGTCTACCCCTGTCAGCATAGATTTACTGTGTGGACTGGAGGAAGGTCAGCGGGTCACGGGCGCCCCGCAGACCTGCACGTCACCTCCTCCGGTTCCCCGGGGCGCCGGTGATGGGACAACGAGAGGACCGCTGCAACATGGGCGAGCCGATTTCGCTTGAGACCTGAATCGCCGGGCCGGTCCGCGACACGATCACCGCGATGACCGGCGACCCGTGGCAGGCGGCCGTGTTGGCACATCACCAGGATGAGCTGCGTCGCGAACTCGCGGCGATCGCCGCACCCCTGAACCGCGCCACCCTCACGCTCTATTTGCATGTACTCGGCCACACCCTGGACTACCTCGCCGCGCACGCCGTCGGCGACATGCTGCCGGTGGCCCGTGTCCACGACACCGGACTGGACTGGTTCACCGTCCGGATCGCCGCCACATGCCAACTCGCCCTCGACGAAGGCCTCACCCACTGAACACCCCAACACCATCCGCATCAGGGGCCCGTCCCACAGGCAGGATCGCGCGAGCCGGTACCTGAGATCACTGACCGATGACCTCAGCTGTGCACGGCGCCACCGCAGTGGGCGGCATCTGAGCGGGATCACAAGCGGCAGGTCTGCGCGTCCCCGTGGTGGCCTGCCGCTTGTACGACAAAGGTCGGTACCGACGGGCAAAATGGAACACAGTTCGAGCGGGTTTCCAGGAAGCACACGAAGAGGGACGGATCGATGGCTGCACTCACCCCGCGGGAGAAGCGAGAGATCAAGAGAAGAGAAGAGGCTCTAGCAAAGGAACGGGAACAAGCACGCAAGAAGGCCGAGAAGAAGTACAACAAGTCCATAACCGCCACCTCGCGAAGCGCAGGGTCATCCCCATCGGCGCGGATCACGAACATCTACCAAACTCACTACGGCAACGCGGTGACCGTCACCGGTCAGGGCAACCAGGTCGCAGTCGGAGTCGATGGGGATGTGGCCCAGGAGATCGACAACCAGAACATCAGCACGCAGCCGATCGACCTGGACACCACGCTGGCAGCCGTCCGCGACCTCCTACATCACCTGCAGCACGACGGCATCCAGATCGACAACCACGAGCTCGCCGACGAGCTGCGCAACGAGGCAGCCAAGCTGCAGTCGGAAGCACAGGCCGAGGAACCTGACCAGGGCACGATGAAGCGGCTGGCCGCCAATCTCGGTGAGAAGTTGACGATGATCTCCTTGAACGCAACTGGCGGTTTCACCGCTCAGCTGCTCGCCACAGCCTTCCTCCCGCCCACACCGTAAGCACCCCGTGCCCGGTGCACGCTGAGAGCACTACGACCAGATGGTCAAGTACTCCACCGCGCTCCGGCTGGGCACGGCGGAATCGGAGTCGATCCTGCGCCGGTTCACTCGCGGCTGGCCGAAACACACGCGGCGTACCAGGCACTGGAAGAACTCGGCCGCGTGGTGCGCACGACCTTTGCCTGCGGCTATCTTTGCTTCTCCAGACCTGCGCCGGGAGATCCACGGCGGGTTGCAGGTCGTGGAGAACTAGAACTCCGGCAACACCGTGCTGTTCTACGGCAAAGACGGCGGCCTGGCCGGCCCGGACCGCGAGCACGTCGAGGTCTCCATGCTCGCCCCACACCTGCTGCAATCCGCGCTCGTGCACCAGCACGCGGACGGCGCCCGCCGCTGCCCCGAGGGGCACGACCCAGCCCGGAACGAGGCGGCAACACGCGCTGCAACGCCACCCATTGCCGGTGCGTCAGATCCTTACGCCCGCCGCTCGATACGGTTCCCACCGAGGTCTCCGGATAGATGTTGATCTTCTTGGTCGTCGATCCATCTACCGGAGACCTCGATACATCCCCACACCAGGGCCCCTTCTTAAACAGCTCCTAGCGCACGATAAGACACGGATGTTCCTCAAACGCGCGGTCATGGGCAGCGGTCCCGCAGCCCATGACCCGGTTTCCGACGCGGCGACGACCAGTAGAGAAGGCTCGCCGCCGCAATCGCCGGGAATCAGCTCTCTGGCTGCAGCACCTTGTCGATGACGAACACTGTGGCGTTCGCGGTGGGCACGTTGCCGCACAGCACCTCGGCACCGTTGACCGTTGGCGCCTTTGCCGAACCACCGATCTCGACCTTCCCGCCCTGGACGGTCTCGACCGACCCGGCCTCGGTCAATTCCTCTGCGTCCATCCGCTTGGGCACGACGTGGTAAGTCAGAGTGGACTGGAGATCTTTTTTCATGGACGGATCCTCGAGAAGCGCCTTCAGCGTCTTGGGAGGAAGCTGGTCGAAGGCCGGGTCCGCTGGAGCGAACACGGTGTAATGCGCATCCTGTTTGTTCAGCGTATCGACCAGGCCAGCGGCTTTCACCGCAGCGGTCAGCTTGGTCAGCAGCGGGTTGTTGCTGGCCGCGGTACCGACCGGGTCGTCAACCATGCCTTGCACGGATCCCTCGTCATTCGGGTCGCTGGGCACATCCGCGCATCCGGGTCCGAACACGTCGTCGGCGGTGGTGACACCGTCCTTCATTCGTCCGCCCTGCGAGTCGGGAGCCATCGAGGACGATTCCTGCCCCGACGCCCCCGGCTGCCCGCCGTTCTGGTCACCGGCATCCTCGGCGTTGCCGCAGGCACCCAGGGTCAAGGCGAGCGCGGCGACCGCACCCGTGATGGCGGCGGGTCGGCGAAAGGTCTTCATGAAAATCAGCTCCTCTGCGGTCTCCCGAGCTTCTCGGGTCTCTTTTTGATTCGATGCCGCGGATGGAACCGATTGGTCCGGGAAGGAAAAACTCATGTCTGATCGAGCTCATGTGGCGATAAAGGTTATGGAATGTAGACCGGTCGCTCCGTTCGGTATGGGCGGTACGCGTTCGGCGACCTGGGTGTAGCCGGTGCGGTCTGTCGCGCGGCACTCGACGGTGTGGGTTCCCGGCGAGAACCCCAGTTCGGCACGCCACATTCGCCATGTCTGGTTGTTGACCTCGGTGGACAGTTCGGCGCGCTGCCATTCTCCGCCGTCCACGCGCACCTCGACGGCGGCTATTCCGGTGTTCTGTGCCCAGGCCACACCTGCGACCGTCATGGTTCCCGCCGGGAACTTCTGGAACGCCGCCGGCCGGTCGATGCGGGACTGTGTCTTGATGGGCGCCTGTTCGGCCCAGCCCCGCTGCTCCCAGTAGGTCTTCCGCTCGAACGTGGTCAGCTCCATGTCGACCAGCCACTTCGTGGCCGAGAGGTACCCGTAGAGCCCCGGTGTCACCATGCGGACGGGAAAGCCGTGTTCCACGGGTAGCGCCTCCCCGTTCATGCCGTAGGCCAGCAGCGCACCGCGGTCGCCGTCGAGGAGCACGTCCACCGGAGTGCCCGCGGTGTATCCGTCCACACTGGTGCTGAAGACCTGCTCGGCACCAGCACGAACACCCACCTCTCCGAGGAGCTCGCTGATCGGGACGCCGGTGAAGGTCGCGGTCGACACGTACGGGCCGCCCACCTCGTTCGAGACACAGGTCATCGTGATCGTGCGCTGCACCGTGCGGCGGGCCATCAGATCGTCGAGGCCGAGGACGAGCTCGCGGTTGACCATGCCGTGAATCCGCAATCGCCAGGCGTCGGCGTCGACCGCCGGGACCGACAGCGCCGTGTCGACCCGGTAGAAGTCCCGGTTGCGCGTGATGAAGGACGGCGTGCCGGCGCGCACGAAGTCAGCGCCGCCGGGGATCGGTGGATTGGCGGGTATCCGGCGGGTGATCCGATCCCGCGCCGCCTGCACACCCTGATCGCGGGACAGGGCCTGCCCGCCGAAGGCCGATCCGGCGGCGACGGCGGAGAGGCCGGCCACGCACAGCACGAACGTCCGGCGGGAAGCACCGGACTCACCGTCACCCTGGTCCTGAGAGTCACCGTCCGGATCCTGCGAGTCCACTGTGACCGTCCGATCACGCGCGGCGAGCCGGTGCAGCAGGACGAACGCTGCGGTCCCGGCCAGCAGTGCGGCCACCGCGGGCAGTACGCCCAGCACGACGAGATCGGGGCGGGCCGACGCAGCCCCGACGCCGACGAGCCCGAACCCGCCGATCAGCACGACACCGGGCCACACTGAGCGGCGGGACAGCAGGCCGGCAGCCAGCGCCAGCACCAGGATCACGACGGCCATTCCGCCCAGCAGTACGGTTTTGTCGGACTCGCCGAACTGCTGAATGGCGAACTGCTTGACCGGATCGGGCGTCAGATCGATCGCGGTGTTGCCCACCGCCAGATACGGCGAGGAGTTCGGTGCCCACAGCCCGGCGAGCAGGTGCCCGATGCCCAAGGCGAATGTCACTGCGAGCACGCCCACGAGCATTCCCCGCAGTGCTCCAGGTCCGGGAGATTCATGATGGCCGGTCATACCGGATATTCGGCGACGGCGGTGCGGGCGATTGGTGCCGGTCAGGTCTTCTTGGGCGGCAGCGGGAAGAAACCGCTGGTGCGCTCGATATACGCTCGGTAACCGGGCCGGGTGGCCGCGAGATGCCGTTCGGTGATGGGTTTGCCGCTGCCACGTGCGAGCAGCCAGGTCATCAGCAGCGGCGAGAGCACGGTCGCGGCACCGGGCAGCTGCTGCGCCGCGATCAGATACAACCCCCACCACACACACGCGTCGCCGAAGTAGTTCGGGTGACGCGTGTAGCGCCAGAGCCCGGTGTCCAGGACCGCACCGGAGCTGGCCGGATCGGCCTTGAACCGCCGCAGCTGCCGATCACCGATCACCTCGAACGCGAACCCGCAGCACCAGACCATGACGCCAGCCACGGCCAGCGGCCCAAACGAATCCGGCTGCTGCTGGCCCACCACCACGGGCAGGGCGACGAACCACATCACGAGCGCCTGGGTGAGATACACCCGCACGAACATGCGCAGCACCGGGCGACGCCGTCCGCGGGCGAACATCTCGCGGTAGCGGCGATCCTCTCCGCCAGCGACGTTGCGCCGATGAATGTGGACCGACAACCGCACGCCCCACACCACCGTGAGCACCGTCAGCATCAGCGCACCGCCGAACCCTCGCGGCTCCACGACGAATTCGGCCACGGCGATCACCGCGAAACCGGCACCCCAGGCGCTGTCGATCGTGTCATAACGCCCACGCACCCGTGCCACGGCGAACGTCACCGTGATCACGCCGAGCGCCACGGCGAGCGAGGCGAGCACCGCGTGCGGCACGGCCATCACACCCGCTCCGCAGGCATGCCGCTCTCCCCGGCCGCGTCGGGCCGCACCGCCAGGAACTGCTGTACGCCCATCCGGTTCTGCTCGAAAGCCAGCGCTCCGCCAGCCAGATAAAGCCGCCAGATCCGCACGCCCTCCCGCCCGATCACGGCGGCCGCCTCTTCCGTGCGGTCCTCGAGCAACCGCATCCAGGCCCGGACCGTGCGGACATAGTGCTCACGCAGCGCGTGCACATCCCGGATCTCGAAGCCCGCGGCCTCGAGATGTTGCACCGTTCGCCCGACCGGCACCATGGTCATGTCCGGCGCGATGTAGGACTCGATGAAGGCTCCCCCTCCCGGTGCGTTCTCGCCTCTCGACATCTGCTGGAGCAATAGGCGGCCCTGCGGCCGAAGATTGTGGTAGAGGGTCGCGACGTAGTCCGGATAGTTGCGCTCGCCGACGTGCTCACCCATCTCGACGGTGGCGATCGCGTCGTAGGGTTCGTCGTCCAGCCCGCGGTAGTCCTGCAGTCGCACCTCGGCCGATGCGGTGAGGCCCTCGTCGGCGATCCGCCGGCGCACGTACTCGTACTGCTCGGCCGAGAGCGTGACACCGGTAACCCGCACCCCGTACTCCCGCGCGGCGTGCAAAATCAGCGATCCCCAACCGCAGCCGACGTCCAGCAGCCGCATCCCGGGCCGCAACCCGAGCTTGGCGCAGATCAGGTCGAGCTTGTCGCGCTGCGCCTGCTCGAGGGTGCCGTCCTCACCGCGCCGCCAGTACGCGCACGAATACGCCATGCTCGAATCGAGCAGTAGCCGATAGAACTCGTTGCCGGCGTCGTAGTGGTGCGCGATCACCGCGCCGTCCCGCCGCTTGCTGTGCACAGCGCCGCGTATCCGCGCCTCACCCTCGGGCCGAGGCGGTGGCGGGCCGAGAGCCCGGGTACGCGCGGCGAGGCCGAGCAGTGCGGCCAGTTCCCCGAGACCGATCCGTTCGGCGTTCTTCCGAGGAGGTCCAGCGGGCTGCCTGCACCGGCGCAACGCCTCGGTCAGGTCCCCTTCGACGTCGAGGTCGCCGCGCACGTAGGCACGGGCGATCCCCAGTTCGCCGGGACTCCACAGGGCGTACCGCAGCGCCCTTCTGCTCGTGATCGACACGCTGGGGCCGTCGGTGGGGCCCGCGCTGCTGCCGTCCCAGGCACGCAGGCCGACGGGCAGTGGGACGCCCAACAGGCGGTGTGCGAGCGTCTCGATCTGGGGAGCCACCGCGGCTCGGGACGTGCGCATGTTCCTAGTTCGTCGCCGGTGGCCCCGGAGATTGGCCAGCCACGGCACTGTGACCGTAGACACGCAGCCAATCATTCGGGCGACTCGCTCCGAACGAGGGATATGTGTTCCTCACACGACCCGCCTCGGCCATGGACGACCGGTACCGCCGAGGCGCGGCGCAGCGGTGGCTGCTCGATCCGCACGCCGGCGCCTCCGTGCGCGCACCCGAGGACGGCCCGGGTGGACGCGCCATGAGCGAGCGGACCGTCGCCGTGGTCGGAGCAGGCGTTTCCGGGCTGACCGCCGCCTACCTGCTGCGCCACCGCTACCGGGTCGTGCTGTTCGAGGCGGCCGAGCGCCTCGGCGGCCATGCGCACACCCACGGGGTGCGCACCGAGGACGACCGCACGGTCGGCGTGGACAGCGGGTTCATCGTGCACAACGATCGGACCTACCCGAACCTGACCCGCCTGTTCCGCGAACTCGGCGTATCCACACGGGACACCGAGATGTCGATGAGCGTGAGTTGCGCAGGCTGCGGGCTCGAGTACGCCGGTGCCAAAAGCCTGGACGGCTTGTTCCCCCGCCCGGGCAACTTCGTCCGAGCCCGTTATCTGGCCATGCTGGCGCAGGTGCCCGTCTTCCACCGGCGGGCGCGGGCGCTGCTCGACACCGGCGCGACGACGGACTGACCCTCGGTGAGTTCCTGTCCCGGGGCGGGTACTCGCGATATTTCGTGCAGCACTTCGTGGTGCCGCTCGTTTCGGCGGTCTGGTCGTCGGGCGCGACGTCAGCGAGCAGTACCCCGCGCGGTACCTGTTCGAGTTCCTGCACAACCACGGGATGCTCTCCGTCGGCAACTCCCCTGTCTGGCGCACCGTGGAGGGCGGATCGCGCGAGTACGTGGACCGGATCGCGCAGCGCCTGCCGGAGATCAGGGTCGGCACCCCTGTGCGCGGGGTGCAGCGCCACGCCGACGGCGTCGACATCCACGACGATTCCGGCGCGACCCACCGGGTCGATCACGCCGTGCTCGCCACACATGCCGACGACGCGTTGCGCATGCTCGCCGAACCGACCCGCGCCGAGAGCACGGTGCTCGGGTCCTTCGGATACTCGCGCAACGAGACCGTGCTGCACACCGACCCGACGCTGCTGCCGCGCACGACGAGGTCACGGGCTTCCTGGAATCACCGGAAGGAGTCGTGCGCGGCCAAGCCGGGCGGCGTGATCGTCAGCTACGACATGAACCGCCTGATGCGGCTGGCCGAGCCGGAGGACTACGTGGTAACCCTCGGCGCGGCGACCGGATCGATCCACGGCGCGTACTCGCCACCATGACCTACACACACCCGATCTACACACCCGAATCGGTGGCCGCGCAACGACGCCTCCCCGAACTCGGCGACAACCGGGTGCGCTTCGCTGGCGCCTACCACGGCTGGGGGTTCCACGAGGACGGCTGCGCGTTCGGATTGCGCGCCGCCGAAGCCTTCGGTGCCGGGTGGACGTCGCCATGACAGCACCCGCGCTCTACGAATCTGTGGTGACGCACACCCGGCACGGGGATATCCCACGCACCTTTCGGCATCGGCTTTACACCTGGCTCGTGGACCTGGACGAGCTGCCGGAACTGCCGCCCTGGCTGCGCCCGTTCGCCCGCTTCGACGCACGGGATCACCTGGCGCCCACGGCGAGCCAATCCGGCGAAACCTGGACGCCTGGCTTGCCGCACAGGGTGAGCCGAATGTCGGCCGGGTGCTGATGCTGGCACACGCACGCGTGCTCGGGCACGTGTTCAACCCGATCACTGTGTACTGGTGCCACCGGCCGGACGGACAGCAGGCGTGTGTGGTCGCCGAGGTGTCCAACACCTACGGCGAGACGCACCGCTATCTGCTGCATCCGGACGCCGAAGGAACCGCCGAGACGGACAAGAGGTTCTACGTCTCACCGTTCCTGCCGGGGCACGGACGCTACCGGTTGCGGCTGCCCGCGCCCAGCGAACGTCTCGCGCTGCGTGTGGAACTGCACGGCACGGACGGCGTGCTGCTGACGGCCACGCTGTCCGGCCGGCGCGCTGCGGGCAGCCTACGGCAACTCACCCGCATGCTGGCGCGCAGACCCCTCGTCCCGCACCAGGTGTCGGCATTGATCCGCGCGCACGGCATCGCACTGTGGTTACGCCGGGTTCCCCGGTTCGCGCGGCAGCGCACCCTCGAGAGGAGTCACCGTGAGCATCACCGAGCTGCCGGCCCACGTGGGCCGCCCCGCACCAACGTCAGCCCCGCCGCCACCCTGGCAGCGACTCGACCGCCCTCCGCACGCGCCAGTGCGAGCGCGGCTGGCGGAGCGGCTGTTCCGGCACGCCGTGCGTACCCTCCCGGTGCGCGTCGCGCTGGCCGGAGGCAAGCGACTCGGCCGCGGCACAGCGGGATCGCCGCTGATGCGGATCGACCGGCCCGGGGAGTTCTTCCACCGGCTCGGGCTGAACGGCAAGATCGGGTTCGGCGAGTCGTACATGGCCGGCGACTGGTCCAGCCCCGACCTCGCCGCACTGCTCACGCCGTTCGCCGCGCGCATGGCCGGTCTCGTGCCAAAGCCGCTGCAGGTGTTGCGCAGTTCTGTCGACGCCCCCCAACCGGATGCAGAGCGGAACACCGTCAGCGGGGCACGCTCCAACATCCACCGGCACTACGACCTGTCCAACGACTTCTTCGCGACGTTCCTCGACGAAACGATGACCTACTCCGGTGCGCCGCTGACCCCCGGCGGCGACCTGCACACCGCCCAGCTATCCAAATTGGACTCGATATTGGACCTGGCCGGGGTCGAAGCGGGTACGAGGCTGCTGGAGATCGGCACGGGCTGGGGTTCGCTGGCGATTCGCGCAGGACAGCGCGGCGCACGCGTGACCACGGTGACCCTGTCCGAGCAACAGCGTGCGCTCGCCGTCCGGCGCCTCGCCGAGGCCGGCTTGAGTGATCGGGTCGACGTGCGGCTCGCCGACTACCGCGACACCGAGGGAACCTACGATGCCGTCGTCAGCATCGAGATGATCGAGGCCGTCGGCGCGGAGTACTGGCCGACATACTTCCGGACACTGGACCGGCTACTGGTAAGCGGAGGACGGGTGGCGCTCCAGGCCATCACGATGCCGCACGACCGGCTGCTGGCCACCAAGAACTCGTACACGTGGATCCACAAGTACGTCTTCCCCGGCGGCCTGCTGCCCTCGGTCGAGGTGATCGAACGCAACGTCGCCGCGAACACGGCGATGACCCTCGCCGAGCGCCGCGCCTTCGGGCCGGGTTACGCCGAGACTCTGCGACAGTGGGGCCAACGGTTCACCGAGCGGTGGGTCGACGGCACCGACCGCGGCTCCGATGACCCACTGAACCGCATGTGGGAGTTCTATCTCGCCTACAGCGAGGCCGGTTTCCGTTCCGGATACCTCGATGTGTGGCAGTTCGGCATGCACAAGCAGCCAGGAGATGACCGACGTGGATGAAAACGCACACCCCCGGATCGTGCCGCGCGACCCCACATCGCGGCCCGAACCGGACCCGGATGCACTGCTCGTCGAGGTCGGCAAGGGAAACGAGGCCGCCTTCGAGCGGCTGTACGACGTCGTCAGCGGCCCCGTGTTCGGGCTCGTACAGCGTGTCGTGCGCAACGCCGCCCAGTCCGAGGAAGTCACCCAGGAGGTTCTCGTCGAGGTCTGGCGCAACGCGACGCGTTACCGGCAGGACAAGGGCAGTGCGATGACCTGGGTACTCACACTCGCGCATCGCCGCGCCGTGGACAGGGTGCGCTCCGAACAATCCACGTCCGACCGTGAGGCGAAGGCCGGCTCACGATCCGGCACGGCGGCGTTCGACGAGGTCAGCGAATCCGTGCTGGCGCGGCTGGAGCATCGGCAGGTCCGACGCTGCCTGTCCACCCTGACCGAGCTCCAGCGCGAATCGGTGCTGCTGACCTACTACCGCGGCTACACCTATCGCGAGGCGGCCGGATTGCTCGATTCACCCCCCGCGACGATCAAGACCCGACTGCGGGACGGTTTGATCCGCCTGCGCGACTGCCTGGCGGTGAGCCGATGAGCACGGAGATGTCGACATTCACCGGCGCCTACGCCGTGAACGCACTCACCGGCCCGGAGCGTGCCGAGTTCGAGCACCACCTCGCGGTGTGCCAGGAGTGCTCCCAGGAAGTGCACGAGCTGACAGAGGCCGCTGCGCGGCTCGGCGCCGGCGCGGCCGTAGAGCCGCAACCGGAGCTCAAGGCACGCGTACTGCGCGAGATCGCACAGACCCGGCAGGAGCCCCCGGCCACCGGACCGACATCCATCGGATCGCGCTCCGCGCGGTGGCGCAGCAGGTTGGCCACCCGTATCGCCGTCGCGGCCTCCGTCGTCGCCATCGCGGCAGCCGGTGTGCTCGGTGGCGTGGCGTGGCAGTCGCACCGGGAGCTGGAACAGGTCAGGGAGCAGATGGCGCAGGCCGGTGCCCGCGGTGGCGAGATGGCCGAGGTACTGCAGGCTGGGGATGCGCGGATCGTCCACGGCGCGAGTGGCGACGCGTCCGCGACGGCCGTCGTGTCGGAGGAGATGGGTAAGGCGATGTTCATGGGTAAGCGCATGCCGGCGCTCCCGCGGGACAAGGTGCATCAGCTGTGGGCGATCAGCCCCGGCGGCGCCAGCTCGATGGGCGTCCTGGAGCGGGGCGACATGCCGATCGTGCACCATATGCCCGCCGACACCAGGGAGCTCGGCGTCACGGTCGAACCCCAGGGCGGCTCGCCGCAGCCCACGACGGATCCCGTCATGCTGCTCTCCGTGCGGACCTGAGGCCGGGCCAGGCCATGCCGATGCGCACCGCCATCGCCTTATTCACCCGCGACCTGCGGGCCCATGACAACCCCGTGCTGCGTACCGCCGCGGACACTGCCGAACGTGTCATCCCGCTGTTCGTCCTGGACAAGGCCATCACGTCGAGCGGATTCGCCGGTCCGAACCGGGCGGAGTTCCTGCCCCGCAGTCTGTCCAGTCTGGACTGCTCGCTGCGGGAACGGGGCGCGGCTTTGGTCGTGCGGCGCGGCGAACCGATCGCCGAGCTGGGCCGCCTCGTCGCCGAACACGGGGTGACGGACGTGCACGTCGCCGCCGACGTCAGCGGGTACGCGCGGCGCAGGCAGGACGGGCTCATCGCGGAGCTGAACACCAGGGTCCACGTTCACGACACGGCACTCACCGTCGCAGCGCCCGGCTCGCTTACCCCCTCCGGCGGGGGCGACCACTTCGCCGTGTTCACCCCGTACCTGCGGCGCTGGCTGGAGGCGACCTCGCGCGCACCGCTGTCGCCGCCCGGCCGACTGTACATGCCACCGGTCGCTCCGGGAACCGTGCCGGTGGCAGCGGAGATCTGTGCGGGGGCGACGGCGCCGGATCTCGCCGAGGGCGGTGAACACGCCGCTCGCGCGCGTTTGGCCGAGTGGACGGCCGACGAGGTCGACGACTACCCCGACGGGCACGACGACCTCGCAGGCGATCGTACCTCCCGACTCTCGCCACATCTGCACTTCGGCACACTGTCGCCGACGGAGGTCGTGTCGCGGGTCGGTTCCCATACGCAGGGTGCGCGGGAGTTCGTCCGACAACTGGCGTGGCGCGATTTCCACCACCAGGTGCTCGCCGCCCGACCACATACCGCGACGGCGGATTACCGCCCGCGCGGCGACCGTTGGCGCATAGCCCCGGAAGAATTGCAGGCATGGCGAGAGGGCCGCACCGGGTACCCGATTGTCGACGCAGGCATGAGGCAGCTGCTGCGAGAAGGATGGATGCACAACCGGGCCCGGATGATCACCGCGAGCTTCCTGACCAAGACGCTGTACCTCGACTGGCGCGAAGGTGCGCGACATTCCTGTGGAATCTGGTCGACGGGGACATGGCGAACAACCAGCTCAACTGGCAGTGGGTGGCGGGCACCGGCACCGACACCCGGCCGAACCGCGTGCTCAACCCGCTGCGTCAAGCCGAACGATACGACCCGCAGGGTTCGTACGTGCGCAGGTACGTACCCGAGCTGCGTGATGTCCCGAACGGAGCGGTACACCGCCCCTGGACGCTCCCGCCGGCCAAACGCGCCACACTCGACTACACGGACCCACTGGTCGAACTGGATGCCGGACGCACACGGTTTCTCGCCGCCCGGGCCCGCGAGTAGGCCGGTGCGCGCCCCGATCGGTCAACACAGAAGACGACGGCGACGACGTGAGCGGCTGGAGACCTGGAAACCTAGACAGAACCAATGCCGGCGCG
>NZ_MKKE01000062.1 GCF_001942305.1 Saccharomonospora sp. CUA-673
TCTCTTTATCTCTCCGTAACCCTTTCGGGTCACCCTCCCGAGTGGCCCGCAGGTCGCCCGTGCCTAGAATCACCCCGGGATCACCCACCCGGACCAACGTAGGTGCGTCCCCGGAGGGCCCTTTGGTTGCGTTCAATGCAACAAGCCTCGGGAGCAGTTGTCGTGAGGTGGGTGGGCACACGTGGCGTGATCGGCGGAAGTGAGGCGGTGGCACCGTGGCCGGTAGTGGAATGTGGCGGACGAAGTCGGTCGAGCGTTCGATCGCGGATACCGACGAGCCGGGGACCCGGCTCCGCCGCAACCTCAGCTCCTGGGATCTGACGGTCTTCGGCGTCACCGTCATGGTGGGCGCCGGCATCTTCACCCTGACCGCGCGCACGGCAGGCGACCTGGCCGGGCCCTCGGTCGCGGTGGCGTTCGTGCTGGCCGGCATCGCGTGCGGTCTGGCGGCCCTGTGTTACGCCGAGTTCGCCTCGACCGTGCCCGTCGCCGGCAGTGCGTACACGTTCTCCTACGCGACGTTCGGCGAGTTCCTCGCGTGGATCATCGGCTGGGACCTCGTGCTCGAGTTCTCGGTCGCCGCGGCCGCCGTAGCCAAGGGCTGGTCGGTCTACCTGCAGGAATTCCTGGTGTCGATCTTCGGTACCGACGTCGCGACGACCCTGGAGTTCGGCAGCGTCAGTTTCGACTGGGGTTCGCTGCTGCTGGTGGTCACGCTGGCGGTGCTGCTCACGCTCGGCACGAAGCTGTCGTCGCGGTTCAGCATCGTGGTCACGACCATCAAGGTGCTGATCATCCTGTTCGTGATCGCGATGGGCATCGCCTACATCGCGCCGGAGAACTACACGCCGTTCGTGCCGCCGCCCGCCGAGGGTGGGGGCGAGACCGGGGCCGGCCTCGAACAGTCGTTGTTCTCGGTGCTGGCCGGCGGCGAGGGCAGCGCGTACGGCGCGTTCGGCCTGCTCGCCGGTGCGTCGCTGGTGTTCTTCGCGTTCATCGGGTTCGACATCGTCGCCACCACCGCCGAGGAGACACGCAACCCGCAGCGCGACGTTCCGCGCGGCATCCTCGGCTCGCTCGCGATCGTCACGGTGCTGTACGTGGCGACGTCGCTGGTCATCGCGGGCATGGTGCCGTACCAGCAGCTGGCCACGGACACCGAACCCGAGGGCCGCAAGACGCTCGCCACGGCGTTCGCGCACAACGGCGTCGACTGGGCCGCGCAGCTGGTGTCGATCGGCGCGGTGGTCGGCCTGATCACCGTCGTCATGGTGCTGCTGCTCGGTCAGCAGCGCGTGCTGTTCGCGATGTCCCGCGACGGGCTGTTGCCGCGCGGGCTGGCCAAGACCGGCAAGCGCGGGACGCCGGTTCGGGTGAACGTGCTGGTCGGCGTGGTCGTCGCGGTGGCGGCGACGTTCTTCGACGCGAGCCAGCTCGAGGAGATGGTCAACGTCGGCACGCTGTTCGCGTTCGTGCTGGTGTCGGCGGGTGTGATCGTGCTGCGTCGCAAGCGCCCCGACCTGCCGCGCGGGTTCCGCGTCCCGTGGGTGCCGGTGCTGCCGATCGTCGCGATCGTCGTGTGCGTGTGGCTGATGCTGAACCTCACCGTGTTGACGTGGGTCCGTTTCCTCGCATGGATGGCGCTGGGCGTCCTGATCTACTTCGTCTACAGCAAGCGCAACTCGGTGCTGGGCCGTGAGGAGAAGGCCGAGGCCACCCGCGCGGGGGACTGAGCGCGGGCCCGTGCGGCGAAAGCCCGGGAAAGTACGAAAGATGCTCCCAGCGCCACCGGTGCGTGGGTAGGGTCCGGTGTGGTCGCCCCGACGGCTGTCGCGGCCGTGCGGGCGGGGCCGGACTCTCTGGTGGGCGTTTTTCGGAGTTCTGTATGCGCGTGACACGTTCGTTCGCCGCGGCCGTGGTCGCCGGTGCCTGGTGTTCGGGGTGTCCGGCGTCGCGGCCGCGGACACCGACGTCGGGACCGGGCACAACGAGGCCGAGATCCTGCCCGGCGAACCGGCCTCCGACGCGGAGACGGCGCCGGGCGCCGAGCCGGGCGGCCCGCCTACCTGCGAGGAGTCGCGTCCGCCTCGGGGTGGGCTGTTCGGCAGTCCGGGGCAGCGCGGGCTCCACGGGGACATGGGCATCGACCCGCAGGCCGGCGGGCATCAGCCGGGACATCGCGTGCAGTGCGTCGACGAGCCGCCGCCGACCAACCCGGGCGAGCCGCCCGAGACGCACCGACTCGAGTCCGAGGACGAGGGTCGCACGGGTGCGCACGACTACGAGCGGTCGGCCAACGGCGAGGCCCACGCCGAGGTCCCGGGCTCGTCGCGATCCGGGGAGGGTCGTGACGGACGTGACGACGGCGAGCGCTCCGGCGACGCCGGCGGTTCCGGTGAACCGGGTTCGACCTCGGGTACGGGACCGAACGGCGGTCCCGGCGCTCACGGCCCCGGCGGTGCGGGAGTCGACGGTGGTCCCGGAACATCCGCGGCGCAGCCGGGCGGAAGCGGTCAGCCACACGCATCCGACGACGACACGACCCAGGACCTCGGCGTCGCGACGCCGGCCGGTGGGGACGTCGAGGGGAGCGGCAGTCTCGGCGGCGCACTGGCGGTGCTGGGCGGTGGTGGCCTCGTGGCCGCCGCGGCCACGACCTGGCTGGCCGTCCGCATGCGCCGCAACTGACGGCGCCGGTCTCGCGGCCGGTCGGACCTTCTTCCCGCCCCAAGGGCGGCCGTTCGGGTGATGCGCACTGTCACTCTGCACGCATATCGATCAGCATCGCACAGCTCTGATTAGTGTGAATGTGCGACTCTGTTGACTCTTGCGTGATTCGTGAGCAAGGTGTGGATGATCGAAGAACGGAGTGGTTCGCCGATGTCCCTGCCTCGACCGGACAAGACTGTCAACGACGATCAGCCGGAACCGTCCGGCTCGGGCCGCGGGGTCAGCCGCCGCGGCTTCCTGGGAACAAGCTTCTGGGGAACCAGCGCGGCCGTGCTCGGCGGCCTGGCCGTCCCGGGTCTCACCGCCACCTCGCTGCTGCCGTGCGCGCCGGCCGCCGCCGCGCAGCCGGCCCGCAACGACTATCCGGAGTGGAACAACAACCTCGAGCTGTTCGAGGTCAACGCCGAACCGCCGCACGCGACGCTCATGCCGTACGCGGACCTCGAAGAGGCACTCGCCGCCGACCGCACCGACTCGCCCTACCGGCTGTCGCTGGACGGGCAGTGGCGGTTCCGGCACGCCGACAAACCGTCCGAACGCGACCCCGAGTTCCATCGGACCGACCTCAACGACCGCGGCTGGGATCTCGTCCCGGTGCCCTCCAACTGGCAGCTCCACGGCTACGACTTCCCGATCTACACCAACATCGACTATCCGTGGTGGGGCGCCAACGGTCAGGGTGAGAACGCGCAGCCGCCGTACGCGCCGACGCGGTTCAACCCCGTCGGCCAATACCGGCGCACGTTCCGCATGCCCGCGAACTGGTTGCGGCGCCGGACGTTCCTGCACTTCGAGGGCGTCAAGTCGGCGTTCTACGTGTGGATCAACGGAACACTCGTCGGCTACCGCGAGGACTCCTACACCTCCGCCGAGTTCGACGTGACCGACCACGTCAAGCCCGGCACCAACCAGATCGCCGTCGAGGTCTACCGCTTCTCCGATGGCGACTGGATGGAGGACCAGGACATGATCCGCCTGTCCGGCATCTTCCGCTCGGTGTACCTGTTCTCGACGCCGACCGTGCACGTGCGCGACTTCCGCATCGACACCCCGCTGCGCGACGGTTACACCAATGCCGACCTTGCCGTCACCGCGCACGTCCGCGACTACGCCGGTGGGGACAACCGCACGGTCACCGTCGAGACCCAGCTCTACGACGACGCGGGTCGGCCCGTGTGGGACGAACCGTTGCGGCAGCCTGCCGATCTCTCCGGCGGCGACGACGGCGAAGTGGTCGTGCGGGGCAGCAAACCCGTTGCGGCGCCGAAACTCTGGTCCGCCGAGCACCCGGAGCTCTACACCGCCGTGCTGACCCTGCGCGGTCCCGGCGGCAACGTGCTGGAGATGCTGTCGACGCGCGTCGGGTTCCGCGAGTTCGCACTGACCGACGGCCTCATGCGGATCAACGGACAGCCGATCACGATCAAGGGGGTCAACCGCCACGAACTGCATCCCGACCGTGGTTCGGCCCTGACCCGTGACGACATGATCGCCGACATCCGCGTCATGAAACAGCTGAACGTCAACGCCGTGCGCACCTCGCACTACCCGAACGACCCGTTGTTCTACGAACTCACCGACCGCTACGGCCTGTACGTCATGGACGAGGCGAACCTCGAGACGCACGGCATTCGGGACGACTACCCGGGATCGCATCCGGAGTGGACGGACGCGGTGCTCGCGCGGGCGAGGAACGTCGTGCACCGCGACAAGAACCACGCGAGCGTCGTCATCTGGTCGCTGGGCAACGAAGCCGGCAGCGGCGGCAACTTCCGCGCGATGCACGACTGGATCCGGTCCTACGACGAGGTGCGGCCGATCCACTACGAGGGTGACGACAGTCCGGGTGTCAGCGACATCCGCTCGGCGATGTACGAAAGCCCGTCCACCGTGGAGGACCGGGCATCCGCGGCCGACCGGCGGCCGTACGTGATGATCGAGTACGCCCACTCGATGGGCAACTCCACCGGGAACTTCCGCGAGTACTGGGACATCGTGCGCGCCCACGACGTGTTGCAGGGTGGCTACATCTGGGACTTCGCGGACCAGTCGTTGCGCTGGCCGATTCCCGGCGGTTCCGGAAGCTACCTCGCCTACGGCGGCGACTGGGGCGACGACCCGAACGACGGCAACTTCTGCGCCAACGGTGTCGTCACGGCCGACCGCGGCCGCGGCGGCAAGGCCGTCGAGGTCAAACACGTCTACCAGGACATCCTGTTCACGGCCGACGACGCGAGTGCGGGCAGGGTGACCGTCACCAACGAGCACCTGTTCAGCAACGCCAACACCTACGACGGGCGCTGGGAGCTGCTTGCCGACGGCGAGGTAGTCCAACGTGGACAGCTAACACGGGATCAGCTCGACATCGCACCGCGGGCGAGCGCGACGATCACGGTGCCGTTCTCGGCACCGTCCGATCCGGACCCGGGGTCGGAGTACTTCCTGCGCCTGTCGCTCACCCTCCCCGGCGACACCCTCTGGGCCGAGGAGGGGTACGAGGTCGCCAAGCACCAGTTCCCCGTCGACGTCGGCAGCCCCGACGTAGAACCGGTTCCGCTGGACGAGATCCCGGCGTTGTCCGCCGACGAGGACGGCGACGCGGTGCGGGTCAGCGGCCGGGACTTCGCCGTGGAGGTCGACAAGTCCACCGGGACCCTCGGCTCGTACGTCGCGCACGGCAGGACGCTGGTCGAGTCCGGTCCGGCGCCGAACTTCTGGCGCGGTTCCACCGACAACGACATCGGAAACGATCAACCCGACCGCAACGGAACCTGGCGCCGTGCCGGTGCGGAGCGGACCGTGACGCGGGTGTCCGTCGACGTCGGCGAGAAGGCCGTCGTCGTCACCGTCGACGGGACGCTGCCGACCTCGGCCGAATCGACCTACCGCACGGTGTTCACGATCCTCGGTAACGGCGAGATCATCGTGGACAACACGTTGCGGCCCGGGTCGTCGTCGCTGCCGTACATCCCGGAGGTCGGCACGATCCTCCGGGTGCCCGCGGAGTTGTCGCGGATGCGCTTCTTCGGCCGTGGTCCCGAGGAGAACCACTGGGACCGCAAGTCGGCCTCCGAGGTCGGGGTGTACGACTCCACTGTGGACGAGCAGTGGACGCCGTACATTCGGCCGCAGGAGAACGGCAACAAGACCGACGTCCGCTGGCTGGCGCTCACCGGCGCGACGGCGCGGGACTGCTGGCCGTCGGCGAGCCGCTGTTGGAGATCAACGCATCGCATTACACGCCGGAGGACCTTTCCGGCGAGGTCCGGCACGACCACGAGCTCAAGCCGCGGGAGGAGGTCGTGCTGCGGCTGAACCACCGGCAGATGGGGGTCGGCGGGAACGATTCGTGGGGCCAGCGGCCGCTCGACGAGTACATGCTGTTCGCGGACCGGGACTGCAGCTACACCTACCTCCTCAGGCCGCTGTCCGATGTGGACGAGGCGATGGCACTGTCGCGGAAACCGGCCGCCAGGCCCTAGGCGGCAGGCCGGTCAGTTGGTACAGCGGGGTTTGCCGAGGATGTCGCCGAACAGGGAGACCTGTTCGGCGAGCCCGGCGGAGAGGTCGGCGTCCTCGAGGCCGGCGGCCATGACGACGGCCCGATCCCATTCCGGGTCGCCGACGTAGTCCGAGTGCCTGCGCACGCCGGCGGCCCAGCGGCGCCCGTTCACGCGCGCGCATCGGATCGGGCAGCCAGTGGTCACCGCCCAGCACGAGCACGCCGGTCGGGCCTTGTACGGCCGGTTCGACAGCGCCGATGTTGCCGTCCTTCTGATAGCCGACGCGAGGAGCTGTTCGCCGGCGACCTGGTGGCGCCACGTCGTCGCGCCGCCGCCGAAGGAGTCCGTGCCGCGGCACAGCCCGCGCCACCGGCCGTCGAGCCGGCCGCACAGCCAGGCCAGTCCGCCGGTCGGGAACATCGCGGGGAACGCGCGCTGGTATCCCCACTGCAGCGGGGCACCGGCGGTGACGACGCGACCCGTTCGAGCTCCTCGTCGGACAGTTCCTCGGCCAGGCGTGCCGCCGCCAACACCGTGAGCAGTCCGCCCACGTGGTAGCCGGCGAGCACCACTCGGGTGTTCGGTTCGGAGAGGTGGCTGCGCACGCGGTCGGCCAGTTCGGGCACGACCTTCAGTGCGTACGAAGGCGGCACCACGGGGTGCGCCGCCCGCGGCCAGAAGCTCGCCAGGTCGGTGAACGCGCCGAGGTGCCGGCTGCGCTGATTGCCGGTGGCGGCCGTGTAGACCGCGCGCAACAGGCCCGCGGCGAGCGCGCCGAGGGTCAGGACGCCGAGTGCCGACAGCGGCGCCAACCACTCGGGCGCCGGTCCGGTGGTCAGTCGCGCGGCCACCAGCGCGAGCGCGCCCGCGGACATCAGGCACGCGAACGTGAGGACGAGGCGGTGCAGGTACTTGCGTTCCCAGGCGGCCCGCGCCCACGCCGAGGATGCCGTCGTGGTGTCGCCGGTGCGCGCGTCGTCGCCCTGCAGGAGGCGGACGACGGCGAGCACGCCGCGGCGCACCCTGCGCAGCGCCGACCCGACGATCGCGACGACGGCGAGCACCACCGCGACGACGAGTCCGCCGCCCCACAGCATGGTGATCAGCTCGTAGCCCTGGGGCAGCAACAGCGCGTCGCCGCCCACCAGCTCGCGGAGCGCGACGGCCAGTCCGGCGCCGAACCCCCCGCCGAGCAGGCACGCCAGCGTCAGCACCGGCGCGGCCGCCCAGCCGCCGAGCCACGGGCGCAGTCGGTGCGGCAGGTGTGCCCAGTCGCCGCGGGTCAGCAGCGCGGTGGGCACGAGGACGAGCGCGAACAGCAGGCACACGGCCAGCAGGCCGCCGCCGACGAGTTCGATGGTCGGGTTGGTGCCCGGCAGCGCCTCCGGCAGGGGAGCGGACACGACGGCCGTGGTGATCGTGATCGCGGCGGCGAGCGCCATCAGCACCGGGCGGAGCGGAGCGGGCACGAATCGCTTCGCCCGCGTGGTCACCGCGAGGACCGAGACGCCGAGCACCGCGAGCGTGGCCACCCACAACGTGGCTCGCACCGGGTCGCCGGGCATCTGCAGCGGCCCGCCGAGCAACAGCAGGGCCGGGGTCACGAGCGCGGCGCTGACGTGCACGCAGCGCGCGGCCGCGGTGTCGGCGGTGTCGGACAGGCCGCCGCCGAGGCCCTGTGTCCTGGGCGGTCCGGGGTCGTCGACGCGCCAGCTGGCCCTGGCCACGCCGAACAGCACACCGGCCACCGCCAGCAACGGGAGTAGACCGGCCGTGACGCGCAGCCCCGGCACGTCCCGCAGCCACGACGGCGCCGACGTCAGACAGCCCGAACCGGCCGCGAGGCACTGCGCGGCGAACAGGTCGAGCGACACCACGGCCAGCTGCGCGACCAGCAGGATCGTCAACAGGATCGCCGCGATCCGCAGCAACGCCCGGCACACCATGCTCAGCGCCGCCGAGACGCGCCGGTCCGGAACGGGCGGCAGCATCCAGTGCGAGACGTTGGCCAGGGAGAACGGGAACAGCAGCGCCCACGTGGCCTTCGCCGCGCCGCCCGACGTCATCCGGCTCCACAGGTACCCCTCGAGGGTGCGCGGCATCGACCGGCCGAGCGCCTGCAACACCGGACCGGGCGCGGGCCTGCGCAGCCGGTCGGACGGGCGGACGATCCGGCCCGTGCCGTCACCGTCCACCTCGACGGTGTCGACGGAATCGAGCAGCGACTCGCCGCTCGTGCCGACGAGTCCCGGGACGCGAAGCTCGACGACCCGGGTGTCGGGGCCGGGGAGAGGCACGTGGCACGCCTCCTAGCTGGGGTTCGTGGTCGTACGGGTGGCCGAAGGGTCCACCGTACGACGCAAGCGGGCCCGCACCACGTTCCCTCTCCAGCGTGCTCCGGCGGTTACCCCACATGGGTGGTGCCCGACCGGACGTCGCGGGAGCTTCTCCGCGCCGACGGGTGGCGTGAACCGGACGGCTTCCGAGGCGGCCGGCGGGTGCTGTCTAGGCTTCCCGGCGTGGGGCGATTGGTGGTCGTCGAGGGACTCGACGGTGCGGGCAAGCGGACACTGACCGACGCGTTGACGTCGGCGCTGAGGGACGTCGGCGCGAGCGTCGCGACGATGGCGTTCCCGCGGTACGGCGTGAGCGTGCACGCCGATCTCGTGCGCGAGGCGTTGCACGGCGGACACGGCGACCTCGGCGACTCGGTGTACGGCATGGGGATGCTGTACGCCCTCGACAGGCGCGGCGCGGCCGACGAGATCCGCACGCTGCTGGCAGACCACGACGTGGTGCTGCTCGACCGGTACGTCGCGTCGAACGCCGCCTACCAGGCGGCGCGGCTGCGCGTGGGCGTCGACAGCGACGTCGTACGGTGGGTGCGGGAGCTCGAGATCGACCGGTTCGGCCTGCCCGTGCCGGATGCGCACCTGCTGTTGCGGGTCACGCCGGACGTGGCTGCGGCGCGCGCCCGCGGCCGGGCCGAGGCCGACGCCACGCGCGCCAGGGACGCGTTCGAGAGCGACGACGGACTGCAGGCCCGCTGCTCGGCCGTCTACGACCAACTCGCCGCGGCGAGTTGGCTCTCCCCGTGGCACGTCGTCGACGGCGCCGACCACGTCGACGTCCCCACCCTCGCCGCCGACCTCCTGTCCGAGTAGCGCCCTACGGGTGGGCGAGCAACATGCACCCGACGGCCCCATGGCGGCGTTGCATGCACCCGACGGCCCCATGGGTGCGTTGACCGCAACTATGGGGCCCTCGGGAGCATCCGTCGGCGGATCACGTCAGGACGTGGTTCGGGCGGATGACGCTGTGGGGGTCGACCCGGTGGCGTAGGCGGCACAGGCGGCCGGCGGTGGCCGGGGTGAATGCGGAGCGCACCTCCGCCGGCGTCGACGGGCCGAAGCTGAACGGCAGGCAGGCACCGAGGACGTCCGGTGCGAACGGTGCGAGGACCTTGTCGTGCACCGCCCGGGCCTCGGCATCGGTCGCGTCCGATGTGGGCCGCACCGGGGACAACACCGACGCGACGTACTCGGCCTCGCGGTGTTCCACCGCGCTCGGGTGTCGCGGCGGCCGGGCGAACGCGCCGCCGAGATGTCGCAGCCCTGCCACGCACATCACCGGCGCGAGGCACCGGACGTGTCCGGGAGCGTTGCCAACGCGTCCGGATCGATGCCCCGGAGCGACACGGCCCGCGAGCGGTAGGCATGCGGATGATCCGGTTCCTCGAACATCTCCCCGGACCGGACGAACGGCCACGTGCCCAGCGTGTCGCGGACCGCAGGCAGCGCCTCTCGCAGGGGTGCGACGTGGCGCTCACCGTCGGGGTCGGCGACGCAGATCTGCACCTGCGCCACATGTCGCCCCCGCAGCTCGTCCGGCACTCCCGGGACGTCGGGGAAGACCAGCATCGTCACGCCGGACGTCACGTCGTCGGCCACGGTCGACGTCCACCGTCGCCACCGGTCGAGCGCGTCGGGGGCCGCCTCCAGGTCGACATACAGACACCCGCCGTAGACCACGGCGACCTCGACGAGGTCGATCTCCATCGCCGTCACGACGCCGCCACCCGCGCCACCGCCGCGCAACGCCCAGAACAGTTCGCGGTCCACGTCGTCGGCCGCACCGGGTTCGGCCCTGCGGAACCGGCCGTCGCCCGTGACGAGCTCGAACGCCCGGACGTGGTCGGCGGCGTAGCCGTATCGCCTGCTCAGCAGTCCGAAACCGCCGCCGAGGGTGTAGGGCACCGCGCCGACGTACGGGGCGCTGCCGGACAGGGGCGCCAGTCCGTGCGGCGCAGCGACGTCGAGGACGTCCTGCCAGCTCGCCCCGCCCTCGACTCGTGCGGTGCGACGGGCCGGGTCGACGTCGACGGTCCGCAGTCCGCCCAGGTCGACCAGCGTGCCGCCCGTCAGTGGTGCGGCGAGTCCGTGCCCGCCGATCTGCGTCGCCACCTGCGTGCTGTTCGCGATCGCGGTCCGGACGTCTGTGGCGTCGTGGGCCGTGACGACGACGTCCGGTCGATGCGTGGCCGCCCGCTGGTAACCGGCGCAGGCGTGCTCGTACTCGTCGCTACCCGGCTGGTGCACCGGGCCCTGGGTGTCGATGTTCATGGTGGCGACCGTAGGAACAGTCGAGGACACACCCTGTCCTCGAGCCGTGGCAGGCTGTCCCACGTGTCGGTGAGACAGGAGATGCCGGGCCGGTTGCTGCGTCTGTTGTCGCTGTTGCAGGACCGGCGGGAGTGGCCGGGGCCCGAACTGGCTGAGAGGCTCGGCGTCACCACGCGCACGCTGCGCCGCGATGTCGATCGGCTGCGCGCACTGGACTATCCGGTCCGCAGCACCGGAGGTACGGGCGGCGGCTATCGGCTCGGTCCGGGCAGCAGGTTGCCACCGTTGTTGCTCGACGACGAGGAGTCCGTGGCGGTCGGCGTCGCGTTGGCCACCGCGGCCGGACGGCTGCCCGTTGCCGGTCTGGCCGACAGCGCGACCCGGGCACTCGCCAAACTCGGTCAGGTGCTGCCCACGCGCCTGCGGCCACGGCTCGCCGCGTTCGGCGCGGTCGAGGCGGCCGTGTCGCGGCGCGTGCCCGCCGACGACCTCGGTGCCGAACACGTCGACCCGGAACGTCTCGCGGTCCTCGCGGTGGCGTGCCGGGACGCCGAGGTCGTGACGTTCGGCTACGCGGGCCGGGATGGCGTGACCGACCGCCGTGTCGAACCGCATCACCTGGTCACCGCGGAGGGCCGTTGGTACCTGCTCGCGCACGACCTCGGCCGCGATGACTGGCGGACGTTCCGCGTCGACCGCATGTCGGCACCGGCCGGGACCGGCAGGCGGTTCACCCCGCGCACGCTGCCCGACGAACCGTCGGCGTACCTCCGTGCCTCGTTCGCCGGGGCGAGGTATCGGCACACCGCGACGGTGCACATCGAGCTACCGGTGGACGACGTGCGCAGGCGGTTGCCGGCGCACGTTCCCGGCGAGCTCGTCGCGGACGGGGCCGAGCGGTGCCACGCACGGGTGTCCGCGGAGTCGGTGGACATCGTGGTGCAGTACGTCGCGCTCGTCGCAGCGGTGGGCGCAGGCGTGGGCGGGGACACGGGCGTGCGGATCGAGGCGGATGGCGAGGTCGCCGAGCGGCTCCGAGCGCTCGGCCATCTGCTCGGCGGCAGCACGTGATCCGCATGCACCCAACGGCCCCACGCACAACGAGGTGCCTCCGGTGCACCTTCGGGTGGGTGCAGCCGGAGGCACCTCGGTCGGGTGCCCTCGGGGCGGGGTCAGCTGCTGAGCACCGGGGGGCCCAACGGGACGGGCTTGCCGCCGGTGGCGGTGGACAGTACGCCGATGAACATGTAGATCCCGAGTCCGGCGAACGTGAACGCCACGTAGCCCGCCGTCGTGATGGCGCCGGGGCTCTCACCCACCGTGCCGTACAGCACGAGCGCGAGCGCGACGGTGATCAGTCCGAACAGCAGTGTGAACGCGGCGGGCAGCCGCAGCGTGCCCAGTGTCAGCACGCCGATCGTGATGACCCAGGCGATCAGGAACAGGCCCTGGGTGGAGATCGCCGCCTCGTCGGTGATGCCGAACCAGCCGTGGGTCAGGCCGAGCACGAGCGCCGCGTAGCTGAACCAGAACCCGCTGAAGATGCCGAACACCGCGGCGACGGCGCCCTGGCCCAGTGCCACCGCCCAGAGTGCGGCGATGAGCTGACCGACGGCGGTGGCGGGCACGATGATCGCCATCGAGGCGCCGACCGCGTCGGCCGGCACGTAGCCCGTCTGCACCAGGGCGAGGGCGAGCGCGCCGACGATGAACGTGGGTAGACCTATCAGGCCGGGTCGCTGTCGGGCACGGCGCGCGCCGGTGCCTCGGTGGCAACGTCATTGGCCATCGTTACTCCTCTTTGAGCTGTGAATGGTCCTCGGATGCGTCCGTGCGGCCGCGTGCGGCACTTGCCGCCCGCTACTCGACCTTCGGCCAGAGCGGCGAGCGTTCCGGGTGGTCGTCGTCGAGCACGCGATGTGCGAGCGCGATCGCCTCGGCCGGGTCGATCTGATCGCCGTCCGGGTGGTTGTCCACGACACGCTCGAAGAGGTACGCGAGTTCCTCGGCCTCCACAGCGGACAGACCGGTGTTGCGTTGCGTCTCCACGTAGCGCATGCGCAACACCTGTGCGGCCTGCAGCAGCAACGCGCAGTACGTGTCGCTGACGCCGGGTCGCGCCCGCCGGGACCGTGACTCCGTGCCGTTCATGCCGACTCCCTTGTCGTGGCGGGCGTCAGGCGTTGGCGAGTTTGCGGAGTTGGCTGGCGGCTTCGGCGGGGTCGGCGGCGCTGTAGATGGCGCTGCCGGCCACGGCGACGGTGGCGCCGGCCTTGCGGACCGCGCCGA
>NZ_MKKE01000063.1 GCF_001942305.1 Saccharomonospora sp. CUA-673
TCCCCGCGGGTGCGGGGCGGACCGCTGACGTAGCGCGGTGAGGCTGATGGGTTCGGGCTGATCCCCGCGGGTGCGGGGCGGACGCTGGCCGAGGCCCGCGACGAACTCGACACCGGCTGATCCCCGCGGGTGCGGGGCGGATACTTGTTGACCTGGGGGTTTGTGGACCGGTTCGGCATTTTTCATTCGGTTTTGAGGAGGGCGACGGAGAGGAGTCCTAGGCCGTAGGCGCGACCTCGGCCGATGCCGTGGGTGATGGCTTGGAGCAGGGTGTCGCGGTCGGTGATGGTGGCGGTTCCTTCGTATTGCGCGTATCGGTGCACGATCCGTGGTGCGTCGGGGTTTTTGCGGCCGGTGATGGTGCCGGTGTGGGTGATGTGGGTCGTGTGGAGTTCGAGGCCGCGGCTCGGGGCGCGTTGTGTCCACCAGTCGAGAGGGTCCTCGCCTGGTTGGATGATGGGTTTGTGGCCGTTGTAGCGCACGGGTGTTGCGCGGAGGCGGTAGCGCACGCGGACGCCGGTGTCGAGTTGTCCGACGAGGTTGTCCATGGGTTTGGTGGCTACCGCGCCGTAGTTACTGGGGAGGCGGTCGGGGTCGGGGTGGGTGAGTGATTGCACCAGGAGGACGTGGTTGTCGCGGGTGGTTTCGAGCCGATGGAGGGTCGCTGAGGTTTGGCGGGCGTTGTCGCCGAGTTCGGGTGGGCAGGTCAGCGACAGCACGGTCTGATGCAGCTTGTGGGCGTTGCGGACATCACGCGCGGCGGCGCGACTGCGGGGGTTGAGCACGATCTGGGTGAGGGTTGGGGTGGCGAACATGGGTCAGGTGGTCTCCCGTGCGAGTGCGTCGAGCCATTCGTCGCTGTAGCCGGCGCAGCCGGTGGCGGGGAGGTGTTCCCACCATCGGTACATGATGTGGCTGGTGTGGACGGGGTAGAGCTCGGTGGCCCCGGCGGGGCGGACGGTGTCGACGGTGGTGACGGTGTCTCGGTCGCGCGGTGGGGTGTCGGCGAGGAACTCGATCCGCACGCTGTCCCCGGCGTTGGGCTTGCGGCGATGCAGGGGCAGGTGGCGCAGCAGCCGGGTCGGGTCGTCGGTGGTGCGGCTGAGGATGAGCGGACTGGTGAGGGGGAACGCGCGGCGTCCGCAGTACGGCGCCCAGTGTGGTGCGGCGAGCCAGCCGGAGATGGTGTCGAGGCTGAAGGCCCGGTCGTCCATGCTGGTGAGGGCGATGGTGAAGGCCGCGTCGGCGAGGTACTCGCGCCAGCTTTGGATGGTGCCTTTGCCATGGGCGCGGTAGGTCTCGTTGGAGGTGATGGCCGTCCGTTCCCGGGGCCGTCCGCCGCCGACAGTGTGGTAGTCCGTCCGGCGTGTCCCGGGCCTATCGACGCGGATGGTGACGTGGAGGGTGTCGGACAACGGGGCTAGGTCGCCGCCGCGGGGGATTCCCCCGGCGGCGGCGAGGAGCCCGATCAATGCGGTGCGAGTCGGCCAGGGTTCGGTGGCGCGTTGCTGCCATAACCCGGAGGTCGCATAGGACTGCAATGGTGCGTCCAGGTGCAGCACCAGCAGGTCGGTGGTGGGCATCAGGCCGCCCCTGCTGTGTCTCGCGCGGCGGCTGTGTCGGCGGCAGCGTCCGTGGTTGCACGGACGAGGTCGCTGATGCCGGTGTGCAGTTCGCCGAGGTTCGCGGGTTCGTCGGCGCCGGCGGCAGGGGAGATGGCGTGGCCGTGCCAGTGGGGGTGCTCGCCGGTGAAGGCGACCATGCCTTTGTTGTAGCGGTCGAGCTGTGCGACAGCGCGTTCGAGGTAACCGTTGCTGGAGGGGCGTAGGGCTTTCTCGAACGCGGTCACCAGCGACAGAGGCCGGTCGGTGACGGTGGTGTAGACGAAATCGGGCCAGGTGTGGGCAGCGGTCACGTTTTGCTTGCCGGTGGGTAGCTCGCGACAGAACGCGCGGGCGAACACGTCGACCAGTTGCAGTGCGCCGTCGAGGTCAGGCGTGTCCTCGGTTCCGAGGTTGGCCGCGAGCCGGTCGATGTTGACCGTGGCGTAGCGGTACATGGTGCCCGAGGTGTATTCGGCGTCGCCGATGTGCGCAGCACCGCGGGAGCATCGTCGAGATAGTCGTCGACGGTGGCGAAGAAGTCGACCTCGTCGGTGGTCGCGTTCACGGAGATGGCGTGTGCCATCTGCACGGCGCCGTCGACCTGGCTACCGGGCAGCTCGGCGACGAACCGGCCCAGGAGCGAGATGACAGGGTTGCGGGTTTCGAGCGCGGGGAGTACAGCGGCACCGTCGAGGACGGTGACACGGTCGGGCTGCTCGTGCTCGCTATCGCTGGGGTTCGTCGCCTTCCTTCCGCTCTTCTTGGGGGTGGGAAGGGGCGTCGCGGCGATCGCCTCGCGCTGGCTGTCGCAGAGCGCGACGAGTTCGTCGAGGGCGGCGTCGGCGACCCAGAGCATGATGTTCGATTCGTCGGTGTCGGGGTCGGGTCGCAGGCCTCCCTGCTTGGACGCGGACTTCGCGGCGGCGCCCGCGGCGGCGTCGAGCACGGCCCGCCCGGCGCGACGGGCATCATCGCCGTTCCACCCGGCCGCGATGAGTCGGTCGGCGATCTTCGGCGCGAGACGCCGGGTGCGCCATGTCGACGCGCCCAACTCGGTTTCGATGGCATCGCGGATGGGGCGCTTCCAGGCCTGTGACGAGACACGAGCGCGGACGACGCCGCCGTACTCGCAGGTTTTGGGCGCGCCTTCACGGTCGCGGTTGAGGTTGCTGTAGGGCAGGGACTGCAGGGCGTGGATGGTGACGAACATCAGGCGTTCTCCTTCTCCGCGGAGTCAGCCGCGGGGTCGGCAGGATGAGTAGTCGGGACGTCGGTGAGGGCGTCGATCTGCTTGCGTGCGGCATTGGTCAGCGTGGCGCGGTAGTAGTCGCGGGCCCAGCGAGCGGCGACGGTGTCGCCGCTCCAGGGCCAGGCGTCGACATCACAGGTGAGGCGGACCCAGTTCACGCCGATGCCTTCGGAGCGGAGGATGCGGACGGTGCGGGCGACGTGGCGGTGCACGGTGCTTTCCCGCTGCCGGCACAGCACGGTCAACAAGCGTTGCGTCGTCGACTCAGCCAGCACCTTGCGGACGCTGGCGGTCGCCAAGGACACGCCCAGGTTTGCCGGTGGTGGCTGTGTGGTTTTGGTCTCGATCGCCATCAGCGAGGCGATCATGTACAGGGTCCGAGCTCGGTGGCTGGTTTCTGCCTCGTGTTCGGTCCAGGGGATAAGGTAGGCGTGCATTCGTGTCGGTACCTGAGCGACGTCGAGGTTGACGCCCCGGCGTAGCACGGTGCGCGCAGCCGGGTTGTCCAGCACATCGACCATGTCGGCCACGAATTTCTGTGCGGTGTCGAGTTTCACGCTGCCCCCTCGGTCGTCGTGTTCGTGTCGCTGGGTTCGTGCTTGGCGATCCAGGCTGCGATCTTCGTCCGGGCGGTTTGTAACGCGCCGATCGTGGCCGGACTGCTGCGGCGGGCGTCGGCGATCTCGTCGAGCAACGGCCACGCCACCGCGAGAAACGCTCGTCGGGGCTGGTCGAACTGGCGCTGTTCGAACCGGCGCCAGAACTCGGCCTCGGCGGCGCCCCAGTAGCGGGCGGTGAACACCTCGGTCCAGGGGTTCGGGCTGTTCGGCCTGTCACCGAGGAGGCGTTTCCAGGCGGCGACGAGCTCGCCGGTCACCTGTTGCTCGACGGCCGCGGCGGCGGCGGTGAGCTCGGCTACCCCGTCGGCGGCGTCCGGGTCATGTTCCGGCAGGGCCGCCAACACCGGCGGTGTGGTGGAACGAACCCGCGCATGGTCGACGGCTTTGCCCCGTTCCTGGGCGATGCCCACGGCTCGGATACGCAGCGTGTCGAGCAACTCGTCGGGCGCGTGTGCCAGCACGCTCGGGCGTTGGGTGGTCGCACCGTCGGCCAGTAGCGCGTCGAGATCACGCCACACAGCTCGGTCCCCTCGCGCGGGTGCCAGCGACCACGTCACACCCGTGGTGGATTTGCGAGCTTGCATCATGGCGTGGGGGTCCCGTGCTGTCAGCGGCCGATCGGTCCCGGAGGGCAGCTTGTAGGCCCACGTCAGGAAGCAGTCGACCACATTGGACCCGGTGTCGTCGGGCACGAGCAGCAGCGCGTGCCGCGATCGACCGACCAGCAAGTCCGCCGGCCAGGTCACCGTCGGCAGGACCGTCGGTCGCTCGGCAGGCAGCTCGGTCTCCCACGGAGCCGCGTCGACTGCACCGTCGCGGCCTACGTCGTCCGCGCGGGCGATCGTGGCCTTGTCGTGGTGCGAATCGGGTGGAGGCGGGGGCATGCCGGCGATCAGCGATTCGAACAGATTCTGCCCGAGAGGGTAGTAGGTGATCGCCCCGCGTAGCGGTGCGTCGGCCATGTGATGGTCGGCGTAGCCGCTGACGCGGCGCGTGCCGCCGGTGCCGCCGTTGCCGTGCGCGTGGTGATACAGCAACAGCTGCACCGCTTGCGCCGAGGGGATCGAGGGGGCGTGGCTGGCCGAGGTGTGCACGAACCACACCGGCGTGTTACCCCCGGGCCGTTGTGGGTCCAATTTGGACACCCCCACTCGTTCGGCCTGCTCGGCCAGTCGAGGGTCCTGCATCCAGGGCCGCACCGGATCGAACAGATCCCAGCACCAGTCGGACAGGTACTCATCCAAGTCATCGACATCGAACTGCCCAGTCGAAAGCACCGCGCTGCGTCGCGCCTTCCACTCCACAACCGGAAGAGCCTCGTCGAGCCCGGTGACGCGCGCGGCTATGGTTTCCAGCAATCGTCGCACCGGCGCCTCAGCGATCGGCTGCGACACCCCGATATCGGCGACCTTGTGCGCCGAGGCCAACAGTTCGCGAATCCCGAACGACCCGGGTCGGCCATCGAGCATGGTGACATCCACCCACGGTTGCTGGGCCACATCGAACGAGCTCACGGGGTGTCCTTCCCATCGGTCGGGGTGACGAGGCCGAGCTCGTCATCGAGGTCCAGGCCACCGCGCCCGGAACCGACATCCAACACTCGGGCTGAGGCCAGCGGCCCGTACCGCGACCATGCCGAGGGCGGATCACCGAGGATTCGCGCGTGCTGCACCGCGACGGGGAGCGCCGCGTCCACCAGCGCGTCCTGCACCACCCGCTTCTTCGGACGGCCCTCGGGCCAGGGCATCCATTCCTGCGGCCCATGCCGCAGCCATTGGCAGCCGTGCTCATCG
Organism: Saccharomonospora sp. CUA-673; assembly: GCF_001942305.1. Taxonomy (GTDB): domain Bacteria; phylum Actinomycetota; class Actinomycetes; order Mycobacteriales; family Pseudonocardiaceae; genus Prauserella. The sequence continues at coordinate 5,267 of NZ_MKKE01000063.1, forward strand.
GTGTGGCGGGGAACGACGAGGTCGGTATCCACCCCGAGACGGGTCAACGCGACCTCCGGCGTTTCCAGCGAGGTCAGCTCGTGCAGCTGATCGACCATTCGGGGGCGCGGGATAGCCGCTGTCTCGGCCGTCGCCTGGTCCTCGGCGGCTCTGTTGTGTCGCGCTGCGGCGCCGGCCTCGGAGAGCAGCGTGGGGCTGCGGTGATGCACCTGCTGCACGAGCTCGTCCACCTCGCCGGGCACGTCAATGCTCTCGCGCTGAGCGAGCAACGCCGCGGTGGTCTCGAGCTCGAACCGGTCGTAGACCGCCTCCCACTCCGGCGGCTGTGGCACCGGCGTATGTATCCACAAGCACGGCACCTCGTGACCCGTCGGGCGTGGCCGGTCGTGCCGATGCAGCCGGCCCGCCCGCTGCAGCAGCAGGGCCATCGGCGCAAGACTGCTCACCATCACGTCCGCGTCCAGGTCGAGAGCCTGTTCCACCAGCTGGGTCGCGACCACCACTCCGCCACGGGTGGCCGGCCCCGACTCCTTACCGAAACGGGTGAGTACATCCTCGGTGGCGGCACTGCGCTGCCACGCCGGCATCCGAGCATGCAACAGCGTCACCGGCATGGCCGGCGGAACCGCGTCACGCACCCGCCGATACGTCTGCTGGGCCTCACCGACGGTGTTGCACACCACCACGACCGACGCGCCCGCCACCGCCCACGACGCCACATCCGGGAACTCCGCGGACGTGCGCACCCTCAGTGTGCGCTCACCCAACGACGCCATCTCCGCCACCGCATGGTCGCCGGGCAGGCCACGCTTCCCAGCGGTGTCCACGAACGACCACCCCGGATACACCGGACGCCGTACGCCGACGCCGTCGACACCCGCGCCGGACAAATAGGCCCGTTCCAACGCCGCGTGCAGGTGTGCGGGCAGTGTTGCCGACATCGCCACAACCGGGACACCGAGGAACCCGCACCACTCCAACAGGCGAGCCAATAACCCCGCCATGTACGGATCGACCGAGTGCACCTCATCGACGAGCAGCACTGAGTTCGCCAAGCCCGTCAACCGCAACGGCTGCCACTGGGCCCGCAACACCGCCCGCAGCACCGTGTCGATCGTTCCCGCCGACCATGGCGCCAACCCGGGACGATGCCGATTCTGCTGCAACCACATCGACGCCTCCGCCGCGTCGGCATCACGTAACACGCGGTCGGCATCGCCATGCGCCAACGCCACCGGCGCCGACACCCCGGCACCGTCCAGAAAGCCCCGCAACCGCCGCCGCGCCTCGGTAGCCGTCGAACGCGTCGGCAACGCCACGTACACCCCGCTCCGTCCCGACACCTCCGCCAGCCGCGTCGCCGCCACCAAACCAGCTTCGGTCTTACCCACACCCGTAGGCGCTGTGATCGTCGCCAATCCCGCCCGGTGCGGACGGAAATCCCGCTCCACCGACGTTTGCAGCGCGTTCGGTGCGAAACCCCATGCTCCCGCCACCGATGCTCCGGACGGAATCTGCGGAGCCGACAACCCCGCGCTCTCAACGCGGTCGAGCATCCGGTCGCGGGCCACGGCGAACCGGCGCTGCGGATCGACAAGAGCGTCTCGCTGTTGCTCGACGATGAACTGCGTGTCCGAGGCCAGCCAATCCGCCATTATCACGACCCCGGTCAGCAACGGCACGACCTCGGCCGGCACCCGGTCAGGAAGCTGCGCCGACCCTCCCAGCGCCGACTGAACCGCCGTCACGACCTCCCCGCGAATCGCATGCCATCGGGAGTCATCCGACTCCCCAAACACATCTGACCTGGCAGCACGTGCGGGGTCCTGGCGTCGCAACACCGGGTATGAGCGTGATGACCCGCCACGGCCAACGCGGCCGTGAACGCCGCCGACGCCGCCAACCCAGCCCGCGTCAACCTGGGATCCAACAACAGTGGCAGCACGGTCGCCGCCGCCCGATCATGGCGCACGTACCCGTGCTGCGACTGATCCCACTGCTGCTGAAACGGCGCGGTTGCTTTGCCTATGTCGTGCAGCCCCGCCAGTTCCACCACCAGCCGCCTCGTCATCTCCTCGTCGAGATCAAGACGCTGCGCCAGCCACCGGCGCATACCGGGCCCGATGTGCCGGTCCCACAACGCCGACGCCGCACCCGCCGCATCTACCAGATGCCACACCAGCGGATACGGCTCACCCAAGCCGCGCTCTTTGGCCCACACCTCAAACAAGTACCCCCCCAGGCAGGCTTATACAGATAAGACACTTCGTTGTGAGGCGAACCATAACAGAAGGCTCCGACACATGCCCAGCGATCCCGTGGGTGGCCGGCTAGTCTGGAACAGCCGACAGGCTTCCGCCGAGCCACCACGCTCGGATCAGCCGTGTCTAAGCTGGATACGATTCATCGCCCAGTGCCCCGGTCGGCCAAATCCACCAGGGCGCAGGGATACACGACCACCAGTGCCAGCTGCGGTGCCTACGGAACCGGCACTCGTGACATGGCAAACCGAATGCCAAATGCCAAACAACCCAGAGAGCCCAGGTCAAGAAGTGTCCGCCCCGCACCCGCGGGGATCAGCCGGGGGTTGACCGTGTTGTACGGTCATTCGCAGGTCCGCCCCGCACCCGCGGGGATCAGCCGACGTAGAAGCACACCGGCCGCTCGGCCAGCAGGTCCGCCCCGCACCCGTGGGGATCAGCCCCAGGCATCGATCGGTGCGGCGATGGCCGGATGGTCCGCCCCGCACCGGCGGGGATCAGCCGCCACCGTGGACGTTCCCCGGCGGTGGGATCGGATTGTGTCTGTTCCGCGCGAGCGGGATCTACACGTGGGTCCGTCGTCGCGCCGTGGAACCCAACGTGCGCGCATGGACCACGAGCGCGGCAATGGTGAGTAGACCCGCGGCGGTAGTTCGTGGTTCTGCGGTGGGGTATCCGGTGATGGGTAGGAAGGTGATGGCTTCGGGGATCAGGTTCTGGATCAGACCTGAGCCGTACCAGGTCACGACAGCCAGAGCGCTGGCCCAGAGCGGGCCGACAAATGGGGCCGCGAGTTGAATAAGGGCGGCGAGGGCCAGCACGTTGGTGATGGCGAACAGCCAGTCGGTTCGCCCGGCCACGTGGGGGATGACGGCTGCTGCACACAACACCGGTAGCGCAACACCGGCCAGAGCCGTCGTGGTGGCGACAAGGCGGGCGCGGTGTCCACCAGCGGCGCGCTCCCATTCCCAGAGCCGCGGGCCGGTGATGATGGCGACGACCGTGGCGCAGGCGATGCCGCACAGGTCGGAGATCACGAGTTCGTTCGGCCTGGCCGGCGACAGGTCGATTCGCAGGGTCCAGGTGCCGGCCAGGTAGGTGATCGCGGCCAGAGCAGCCGTGGCCATGAGGGCCCGGTGGGCGGTCCTGGTTGCGAGGATGATGCGGATCATGTGGAGGGCAGGTCCTTGTCGGTGAGGGTGCAGCCTTCCAGTCGGGTGCGGTGGGTGTGGATCCATTGCTTCACTTGACGTTCGTTCATGTTTGCGAAGGCGCCTGTGTTGCGTCCGGTGCGCAAGTAGGTTTCCAGGTCCCTGTAGACCGCGAATGTGTCCTCGGCCGGTCCGGATGCAGGGCAGGAGTGGAAGCCCAACAGTGTGGCGGTCAGTCCGGAGGAGAGGGTGTCGACGCTGCCGTCGGCTTTGAGTGGGGCGATCAGGGTGCCGTTGGTCGTGGGGCCGCCCATGGGATGGCTGGGAAGTAAGCCCTGGTCCCAGATCTTCGTGATGGCGGCGGGTTTGGTGCCGTATCGGTCGAGGACGGGGTCGAACGCAGCGACGAGCTGATCGAGACGTGCAGCGTGGCCGGCATGGACGCAGTACTCGATGCCGCGTTGGGTCAGGCACGAGCGTTGCGGGGCAGGGTCGGCGACGTAGGTGGCGGGCGTGGCGGCGAACGCCGGGATGACACCCACGATCACCGCAGGCATGAGGCACCCGGCCACGCTGGCAGCGTGGCGTGTCGGTGCGCGTCGCCCGCGGGCATTCCATCGTAAGAAGGCCGCTGCCGTGCCAGCGCATGCGGTGGCGACGGTCAGGAAGAATACGGTCCGGAACAAGGCGAGGGTGAGCGGTTCGCTCTCACCGAGCAGTGGTTCGTAGCTCAGTTGCGGGACGTACGGTGCCGCCGCGTTGGCGCCGTAGACGGCGACGGCATCCAGCAGGTAAGCGCCCACCGCCACCAGCGGAACCGCAACGGTCGACCCAGTGACGGTACCCACCGCGTAGCCGAGCGCCGTCGCGGCGGCGACCGCCACGAGGCCGGATGCGATCACCAGCAGGTCGGGCCCGCCAGGTGGACCGGCCTGGGCCGTCAGCACGGTCAGCGGCAACATGCCCACGGCATAGGCACCGACGTACCAAGCGGTCAGCATGCCCAGATGACGAGCGATCACCGCGCCACCCAGGCGGCAAGCGTAGGGCTGGACCCACACGTGGCTCGATCGGTTGAGCCGGGTCGCCCACAGGTCGCGGCTGCTGCGGCCATGGGGCCGGCGAGCCGGAATTGTTGGTGCCATTGCGCGTCGGTCAACGACCAGTGCAGATACGGCCACGACCACATTTGCCCGGTCCCCACCAGGGCAACGAGCAGTACCGCAGCGGCAGGGGCCAGAACATACAGCGGATGCAAGGGCCAGAACAGGCGTCGCGGGATCACCGGTCATCTCCCAGGGTGTCCATGAACGTGCGATAGCCGCGTTCGAGGGCCGACTCCAGCCCGCCACCGGGATGCTCGGGCCGGGCCAGCGCGGAGGTGAGCTCATCGACTGTGCCGTCGAACGCGATGGTTCCTCCAGCCAAGACGCCGACCCGATGACAGAGGAACTGCACGTCCTCCAACACATGTGTGGACAACAGCACCGTGCGTTTGCCCCCGACTGCGGCGAGTACTTCGCGCACGCGCAGACGCTGGCTGGGATCCAACCCGACCGTGGGTTCGTCCAACACGAGCACGTCGGGGTCGTGGGCCAGACCTGCTGCCACCCCGAGGCGTTGCCGCTGCCCGCCGGAGAGCGTGCGCACCCGCTCATGGGACCGGTCGCCGAGGTCAACGGCTTCCAATGCGCGCTGAGCCGCCGGTGCGGTCGCGCGCCGGTCCACGCCGTTGAGCCACGCCGCATAGCTGATGGTGTCGATCAACCGCATCTCGCCCGGCGTGGTGAAACGCTGCGGTACGAAGCCCACCCGAGGTGTCTCGGACGATCCTCCCAGTGACACGTGACCAGATAGCGGGCGGCGCATGCCGACGAGAATGGACATGAGCGTCGACTTTCCCGCTCCATTTTCCCCCAGTAGGCCGGTCACCCCGGGGTGATGCACCAGGTGACATCGCGCAGCACCTTCTTGCGGCCGTAGCGAAAACTGACAGAATCTAATCGAACCTCGACCATGAGAACCCCCTCGAAGAATATGGTAACGCGTGTGGACGGACTGTACCGAAAGCCCGTCCACACGCGTGCACGGAACCCAAACGTCACGCCATGAGGCGATCAGCACAACGTGGGATGCCCGGATTCATGCGTCGCCCATGCACGCCATCCGTCATTGTTGATGTAACTGACCACGCCCTCAAGGTAATATGCATTCCTCGCCCCGCATTCGGCTTTCACGTCGTAGTACCCCGGTGCTGAGGTCGCGCCGTTGGCGACATCGCTGTCTGGCCAATTATTGTAGTCGATGTACAGCGTCCCTCCCACGGTTTTGCCGCGGTGACAGTTCGTCCCAGCTCGGCCGGTCAACGTGTTTCCGCTCTGAGTGGGATCCCACGCGTGCACCGTGCACCTCGCTCGTGGCGCACCGCCGTCGCCAGGATTGGTGGGGTTTGCCCAGGCCGGAGACGTGACGGCCAGCAGGCTCATGCCAGCCGTGCTGAGGGTCAACACAGACGCTGCGGCCGCCTTCTTTACCGTATTCATCAGTTCTCTCTTTCCTTGAGATGAGATGTGAGTGTTGGTGGTGCAAATGAGTTCCACGTGGCCTTTCCAGGAATGAGTTCAAGGCTGCATCGCGACGTGCGTCGTTGTCGTTCGCGTTTAGGTATGTGTGTGCCTAGCCACGAGACAAAGCCGGTCCGATGCTTCTTGCGCGGAGAGCGCATCGGTCCGTGAGCTGTTACATGATGCGCGTAGCGCCTCCCCAGGCCTGCGTACTTTAAGCGCATGCGCGCATCCGGTGGCAACGTGTTCTCCTATCAACAACACGAATGAGTGAAAACGCCTGCAGGTTTAGCAGGTTACGAGGCTGGGGTTGCCATGTTCTCGGTGCGAGATAGTGTCCGGACTCGCCTACCTAGCTGCCGGTTCGTCGGGCCTGTCGGTAAGGTCCAGCAATCCCCATGGTGCATATGCTCAGGGTGAGGCGAGTAGAACTACCTAATACTGTGAGTATTTGACCTGGGGTCATTCGCGCGAATGGGGCATTAATGGAGTAACTGGTTGCCTCTCGCAGTGAAGCCTCGGTACCCAAGGGTATCCGGGCACGCACCTGGGTTCTGGGGGGAACGGCACGCGTTGCGTATCTGCATCGCAACCAGTCGGAGAGCTGGCACGGTCGGCCAGGGCAAGGGTCGCCCCGCATCCGCGGTGCAAGCGGGCGCGTGGGGGAGAGGCCTGGCCCGATAACCACACAATCGTCTGCCGCGGTGTTTCGGCGCCCGTCGGGATTTCGCGGCCCGGTCCCCTCACCGCATATGGCCTGCCTACCGGGCAGGCAGCAAGGTCACGCGTTGTCCGGTGCGCGCGTGGCGTGAGGACAGAGGGGGACGCACATGTCAACGAGGGCTCTCAATGCATTCGCGGCAGCGGTGCACAGACTCCGGCGCTGGCACGGCATGTCACTGGCCGACCTGGCGGAGAAGACGACCTACAGCGCGAGCTATCTCTCGAAGATCTTGCACGGCGAACGACGCTTGGCGCCCGCATTGGTCGGCGAAATAGACGACATCCTGGATGCCGGCGGTGAGCTGATCCGGCTCGCCCGCGAGCAAGACAGCAGCGATCGCCCTCGTAGCCGGCCTATGCAGCTACCGGCGGCGCCAGCCTGACTGGGCCCCGTTTGGTGGTCCAGTGGTTATGAGAGTGCGGGTTGGTTGGTGATCCACTGCTCGCGGAAGGTGGTCGGGGGTTGGCCGCCGAGCG
>NZ_MKKE01000064.1 GCF_001942305.1 Saccharomonospora sp. CUA-673
AGCGACGCGAGTTGCTGACACGCCCGCGCAGAATGCCAACACCACGCCACGAAACGCCAAAACACCGACATGAATCGCCAACACCACGCCACAGAACGCCGACACGACGTCCACGAATCGCCAAAACAGCGACGCGAGTTGCTGACACGCCCGCGAAGGTTGCTGACACGGCGACGTGGGGTGCTGACGCCTCAGCCGGGGTAGAAGGGGACGGCGGAAGGGGAACGCTGGTCGTGGGGTCGCCATACGTCGCCGAGGTCGCTCGCGGTCCAGAGACCGGTGGAGTCGGCGACGACGGTCGGGCGTCCGGGTGCGGCGGTGATGCCGCGCATCGGCGCGATGAGGTTCGAGCTGTTGAACTGGTCGACGCGCAGTCCGTCGATGGGCACGCGCAGGACGGGCCGGGACTCCGAGCGGGTCGCCACGACGAGCGTGTCCTGGCTGTGCCAGTCGAGCGCCACGGCGTCGGACACGTCGTCGCCCTGCAGCACCCTCGGCGCTCGCAGCGACACCGACGTCCGGCTGTCCGAGTCGCGCACCACCGCGGCCACCACGACCTTGCCGCCGACGATCATCGCTGCGCGTGTGCCGTCGCGCGACACCCGCAGTTCGGTGATGTCCCCCATCGGGCTGATCTCCGCCGAGTTGACCGACTGGGCGACCCACCGGCCGTCACCGTCGGGCACGACCTGCAACACCCTCTCGCCGCCCGAGACGGTCCAGACCTCCCGGGACGGCTCGCCGCGGGTCGTGGAGGGGAACCACGTCGGGCGCGTCAACGATTCGGCGTCGACGTCGACCTCCTGGAGCGCGTCGCCGTAGTTGCCCACGCGCAGGTGGGCCCCGTCGCGGCGCGGTTCGACGACCGCGAGCTGGTCACCACCGAGCGACTGGGCCGCGCTGCGCACGCGGTACTGGCCCGCTCCCGCCGGCCCCTCGATCGGGGCCCCGCTCCCGAGCGAGTACACCCGGCCGTCGGCCACCATCAGCCCGGGAAGGTCGGAGCTCGGCGTCGCGGCCGCCTCGTAGGCGGGCAGCTCCCCCGGCCGCCAGTCGGCATGCCCGTCGATGAGCGGCCCGCCGTCCGAGAGCAACCGGACGCGCGCCGTGGTGACGGTCTGCAACGAGCGGACGACCTGCGCGGCGATGAGTTCGCGGTCCTGTTGGCTGCGGTCGCCGACGCCGGTCAGCGGCACGGACAACGCGCCGTCGCGGGTCGTGGTCACGTTGGTCTCGAGCGAGGCCGTGTCGCCGAGCGGGTTGCGCACGGCGCCGGTGAGCCCGGACGACGGTCCGGACAGCAGCAGGTCGACGACCCGGGCGGGCAGTCCGGACTGCGGCCGGGCCACGACGTAGCGCACGTCGGGCACCAACACGTTCGCCTCCGGCGCGGTGAAGTACACCGGCACGCGGAAGTACGTCTCCTCGAAGTCCGACGCCGTGATCGTGATGCTGCGCGGAGGGTCGACGATGCGCCATTCGCCCTCCTCCTGGCGCAGCAGGATGCTCTGCGCGACCGGTTCGTCGGACGGGATGAACGCCCCGTCGACACCCAGCCTGCCCACGTGGCCGCCGCGGACGGTGACGACCTGCTCGGGCGGGCCGGACGTGGCGGTCGGCTCGGAGGTCTGCTGCGGCGGCGCGGGCCGCGTCGTCTCCTGGGGACCCGCCGCGTCGTTGTCACCGCCCCCGTCGTCACCGTTGTCACTGCCGTTGCCACCACCGCCGTTGCCTCCGCCGTCGCCGTCCTCGGTGGGGCGGGGTGTCTCGGCGTCGGTGTCGGGTGCGCTGGTGTCGGGGACGTCGGGTGCGGCCTGGCCGTAGACGGTGCTGAACTCGTCCTCGATGACGGCGACGTTCTGGTCGGGGTGCCACTGCTGCCGGGCGCGCTGCGAGAGGTACGCACGGGCGGCCGCGTAGTCGGCAGCCGGTTCGGCACTGGCCTCGACGAACTCGCGCACGAGCGTCAGCGGGTCGAGTCCGGGGGCGGGTTCGGGCACGGCGTCGGTGGGCTGTCCGGGCCGCTGCTGGGGCAGGGCCTCGGGGTGCGATTCGGCGGGGATCGCGGCGCAGCCCGCGGTCAGCGCCGCGCTCACCAGCATCACGAGCGCCGTCCGCGCGCGGCCGAACATGCCGTTCATACGGTCTCCTCCTCCGCCGGCGCCTCGGTGTCGTCGCCGGCCGCCGACGGCACGTGGTCCTCCGGCGGCAGCGGCAACGGGCTCTCGGTGTACTCCCCACCGACGCGGCGCGGCAACGTGAGGCGGAAGCACGAGCCGCGCTCCGGTTCGCCCCACGCGTCGAGTGTGCCACCGTGCAGCCGCGTGTCCTCCTGGCTGATGGCCAGGCCGAGGCCGGTGCCGCCGGTGCGCCGGTTGCGGGACGGGTCGGCGCGCCAGAACCGGTTGAACACCAGCTCGCCCTCCCCCGGGCGCAGCCCGATGCCGTGGTCGCGCACCGTGACCGCGACGGCCCCGTCGCAGCCCTGCGCGTTCTCGGTCTCGGCCAGGCGGACACGCACGGGCCGGCCCTCACCGTGGTCGACGGCGTTGGCCAGCAGGTTCCGCAGCACGCGTTCGATGCGGCGGGCGTCGACCTCGGCGGTGATCTCGCGGTCGGGGACGTCGATCTCGATGGGGCTGCCGGTCGAGTCGGCCAGCGCGTGCACCTGCTCGGCCGCGCGTTCGATGATCGGCCGCAGGTCCACGACCTCCGGCGACAGCTCCTCGCGCCCGCGTCGAGGCGGGAGATCTCCAGCAGGTCGGCCAGCAGTTGCTCGAACCGGTCGAGCTCGTCGGTGAGCAGCTCCGTCGAACGTGCCAGACCGGCGGGGAACTGCTCGCGGGAGGCGTGCAGCACGTCGGCGGCCATGCGCACCGTGGTCAACGGCGTCCGCAGCTCGTGCGAGACGTCGGAGGTGAACCGGCGTTGCAGCTGGCCGAACTCCTCGAGCTGCTGGATCTGCCGTTGGATGCTCGCCGCCATCTCGTTGTACGACACGGCGAGCTTGGACAGGTCGTCCTCGCCGACCACCTCGAGTCTTCGGTCCAGGTCGCCGTGGGCGAACTGCTCGGCGGCGCCCGCGGCCCGGCGCACCGGTTGGACGACCTGGCGCACGACGATGTTCGTGATGCCCGCCAGCAGGGCCAGCAGCGCGAAGCTGCCCACGACGAGGGTGCTCTGCACCGTGGTGACCGTGTTCTGCTCCGACGTCAGCGGGAACAGCAGGTACAGCTGCAGCGGTCGCGTCGTCGTGGTGATCGGCGCGCCGACGGCCAGGTAGGTCGTGCCCGCCGCGGTGTGGAACTCCTTGGCGCGCGTGTTGCTCTCGACGAAGCTGCGCAGCCGGTCGGAGACCTTCTCGTACGGTCCGGCGGAGATGATGCGGTTCGCGGGCTGGTCGGGATCGCCGGCTGCGAGGACGGGTTCGAACGCGCCCGCCGCGGAGCTCGCCGCGTCCTGGGTGGCGATGGAGCTGCTGGTGATGCGGTTGACGGCGTTGGTCAACCGGTCGCGCAGCTGGTCGTCCTGCCCGGCGTCGCCGACGAGCTCGCCCTCGACCGACCGGACGACGACCTCGAGCTGCGCGCTCGCGGCGTCCTCCTTGGTCGTCATGAGCCGGTCGGTGATCTGGTTCTGCAGCACCATGCCCAGCACGAACACCACGGCCGCCGACATGGCGAGCGTGGAGACCGTGACGCGGAACTGCAGCGAGTGCCGCCACAGTTCGCCGAACGCGGTGCTCTTGCGCCGCCCGAACGCCGCGCCCCGGCGAGCCAGCGCCAGCAGTCTCCTGCCGAGCGCGGTCAGGCGTTGCTTCATACGACGATTATGGTGGGCCCGCCTTGTAGCCCACACCGCGCACGGTCAACACGACCTCGGGGTGCTCCGGGTCCCGCTCGACCTTCGACCGCAGGCGCTGTACGTGGACGTTCACCAGCCGCGTGTCCGCCGCGTGCCGGTAGCCCCACACCTGTTCGAGCAGCACCTCGCGGGTGAACACCTGACGCGGCTTGCGCGCGAGCGCCACCAGCAGGTCGAACTCGAGCGGCGTCAGCGAGATCGGCTCGCCGGCCCGCGTCACCTGGTGCCCCGGGACGTCGATGGCCAGATCGCCGATGGTCAGCGACTCGGCGGGCTCGGCGTCGTTGCGACGCAGCCGGGCGCGCACCCTGGCGACGAGCTCCTTGGGCTTGAACGGCTTCACCACGTAGTCGTCGGCGCCGGACTCGAGGCCCAGCACGATGTCCACGGTGTCGCTCTTGGCGGTGAGCATGACGACCGGGACGCCCGACTCGGCGCGGATGGCCTTGCAGACGTCGATGCCGTTCATCCCGGGGAGCATGAGGTCGAGCAGCACCAGGTCGGGTTTCATCTCCCGGAAAGCCGGCAGTGCCCGGGAACCGTCCGACACCACCGCGGTCTCGAAGCCCTCACCGCGCAAGACGATGGTCAGCATCTCCGCGAGAGCGGGGTCGTCGTCGACGACCAGCACACGTGCCTTCATGGCGACCATATTCGCACCTGTGGCCTGCGACGCTGCGAGAGACCCGACGTCGGCGTGTCCGCCGGGTGCGGCGGAGGTGCCGTGGGACTGCCGTGTGGCGGCCCCGGGGTGCGTCGAACGGGCGCGCCGGCCCGCGCGCGAAGGCGGGCCGGTTGGTGCGTCCGGCCGAGTCGGATGATCCGGACATACCAGCCGGCGCCCGCGACATCGACGCGGACGGAGTCTTAACAAGGTAATAACTCACATCTACCGCCGAACGGGGCGATTCTCGTCGACAATGCGGCTAGTGTTGCGTTATGCGGAACTCCGACGCTGCCCCTCATGCCGCCCGGAACTCCGACGATTCGCAGTCCGCTGAGCCGAAGAGTCCGGTGCAGTCGGTCGACCGGGCGGTCAGCATCCTCGAGCACCTCGCCAAGGACGGCGAAGTGGGCATCACCGAGATCGCCGACGAGCTCGGCGTCCACAAGTCGACCGCGTCCCGACTGGTGTCGGCGCTGGAGATGCGCAACCTGGTCGAGCAGGTCAGCGACCGCGGCAAGTACACGATCGGCCTGGGCATCGTCCGCCTCGCCGGCGCCGCGACCAACCGCATGGACCTGGCCAAACTCGGCAACCAGACGTGTCAGAACCTGGCCGACTCGCTCGGCGAGACGGTCAACATCGCGGTCTCCGACGGCGGTATCGCGATCAACATCAGCCAGGCGTTCGGGTCCGCGTCGATCACGGCGCAGAACTGGACCGGCCGCCGCACCCCGCTGCACGCGACGTCCAGCGGCAAGGTCCTGTTGGCGTTCATGGACCCCGGCCAGCGCCGCGAGATGCTCCAGCAGGGCCTCGAGGAGTACACCCCGCGCACCACGACGTCGCCGGACGAGTTGGCGGGCGAGCTGGCGCGCATCGCCGAGGACGGCTACGCGGCCTGCTTCGAGGAGTTCGAGCTCGGCCTGCACGCCGTGTCGGTGCCGATCTACGGCGACGAGGGTTCGGTGATCGCCGCGATGAGCGCCTCCGGCCCGTCCTACCGCCTGTCCCGCCAGCGCATCCGCCAGATCATCGGCCCGATGCGCGACGCCGCGATGGAGCTGTCGGCCCAGCTCGGCCACTTCCCCACCTGAGACACGGGGTCAGCCGCGGGCCGGAGCCACACGCGCTGCTCAGCAGAACCCGACGGGGGTCCTCCGCAGCTCGCGCGGCACGCCGAACTCCGCGGGCTGGCACGTGGTCTCCAGCACCGACATCCACAGGTCGCCGTCGGGGTCGACCCGGTTCCGGCGACTGGTCATCAGCGACAGCGGCACGTGCACGAACCGTCGCCGCCAGCGGGCGACGGCGATCTGCGTCCGGCCCGCCATGGCCGCGTGCGCCGCGGCGTGCGCCAGGCGCAGGCAGTAGACGCTGTCGTAGGCGTTCGCCACGACGCTGCGGATCGAGTAGCTCGGGTCGATGTAGCGCATCGTGGGCGCCAGGCCGACCTCCGTCAGATGGTCGGTGATGCGTTTCTTGAGCAGGTCGTCGATCTGGCCGAGCTTGACGTTCCCGGACGCGTCGGTGCCGCGTTCGTCCCGGCCGGGCAGGCCCGGTTCGTCGAGCAGGTCCTGGCCCGCCCCCTCGGCCAGCACGATGACGACGTAGCCCTTCTCCCGCACGTGTTGTTCGACGTAGGCCAGCAACCCGTCGGGCCCGTCGAGCGCGAACGGTATCTCCGGGATCAGGACGATGTCGGCGCCGTTGGCCGCCAGTGCGGCGTAGGCGGCGATGAACCCGGAGTGCCGGCCCATCAGCTTCACGAGACCGACGCCGTTGGGGCTGGCCGCGGCCTCGACCGACACCGACGAGATGAAGTCCATCGCGCTGGCGAACGCGCTCTGGAACCCGAACGACTGGTCGGTGAAGGGCAGGTCGTTGTCGATCGTCTTCGGCACGCCGAGGACCGCGATGTCCAGCCCACGCGCCTCGACCGCCTTGCTGAGGCACGTCGCGGCGCGCATGCCGCCGTCACCGCCGATGACGAACAGGACGTCGACGCCGTGCTCGACGAGGCTGTCGACCATCTCGTCGGGGTCCTGGCTGCCGCGCGAGCTGCCCAGGATCGTGCCGCCCGAGTGGTGGATGTCGCGCACGTGCTCCGGGGTCAGCTCGACGGTGTCGTCGCGGTACTCGGAGGTCAGGCCCCGCAGTCCGTTCCGGAACCCGACGATCCGCTTCACCTTGTAGTGCACGGCGAGTTCCTGCACGAGCCCGCGGATGACGTTGTTGAGCCCCGGGCACAGCCCGCCGCACGTCAGGATTCCCGCGGTGACGACGTCGGGTCGAAATAGATCTTCTTGCGCGGGCCCGCGGCCTCGAAGCTCGGGACCTGGTCCGGCGGCAGGTCGTGCTCGACCAGCATCGACACGGTGTCCTCGAGCAGCACCCGGTCGCCCTCGGCGACGTAGTGCGGCGAGGTCTGTTTCGTCGTGAGCATCTCGGAGAGCGGCGAGTCGTACCGACACTCGCCGAGACGGCGGACACGGAGATCGTCCAACTGCAGCGTCACCGAAGCTCCTCATCGAACGTCGTGTGGCTGATGCGGCGGATCTGGTTGCGCGAGATCAGGAGCGACTCGGCGACGACCACGCCCTCCTCGATCTGCGGACGTCCCAGGAGGTGGCCACCGCTGACGCCCGTCGCGGCGAAGAAGGCGTCCCCGGTGACGAGCTCGTCGCAGCGGTAGATGCGCTCGAGCGACATGCCGGCTGCGCGAATGGCATCGGCCTCCTCGTCCCGCTGCGGGGCGAGCCGGCCCAGCATGCCGCCGCCGAGCGCACCGACGGCCGCGGCCGTCATGACGCCCTCGGGGGTGCCGCCGACGCCGAGTAGCAGGTCGACGTCGAGCGTCGGCAGCAGCACGGCCAGGCTTCCGCCGACGTCGCCGCCCGCGGGCGTCTGCACCGAGGCACCGGCCCGCACGACACGCTGGATCAGTTCCTTGTGCCGCGGTTTGTCCATGATCATGACGCGCACGTCGCCGACCGGTTTCCCGAGCGCCTCGGCGACCTTGGCCAACGTCCGCTCCGGTGGGTCGTCGAGGTCGATGACGTCCTTGGCCGCAGGTGGCACCACGATCTTGTCCATGTAGAACCCGGGCCCCGGCGACCACAACGTGCCCCGCTCGCCGAACGCGATCGTGGCCAGCGCACCGGGAAGATCCTTGGCACAGAACGATGTTCCCTCGAGCGGGTCCACGGCGATGTCGAACTCGGGACCGGCCCCGGTGCCCACGACCTCGTCGTTGAACAGCATCGGGGCGTCGTCCTTCTCGCCCTCCCCGATCACGACCGTGCCGCGGCCGGGAGCCGCGGCCAACGCCTCCCGCATGGCCTTCGTCGCGGCGGCGTCGGCCGCGTCCTGGTCGTAGCGACCGACCCAGGCGTAACTGGCCACCGCGGCCTTCCGGGTGGCCTCCACCGCGACCGCCTCCAACACGTGAATGTCGTCGTGATTCACCGGCGAGATCTCGCTCCGAGACGCCATCATTGTCTCCTACTCAGATTCGGCGAAAAAAGATGAACCACGCCCGACAGACGCGCGCACGCGTCACTCGAGATTCGCGTGCAGGCGCCACAGTTCCCGCGCCTGCGTTCCGCTCGTCTTCCACAACGCGTGGAACAGCGCGTCGGTGATCAGCAGCACCGATTGTTCGAACAGGCTGCCCGCGTACTGGACGGACGCGTTCCCGTCGAAGTCCTGCTTGTCCGCGGCCGGCACGACGAGGACCTCCGTCGCGACCCTGGCGAGTGCGGACCCGGGGGCCGTGGTCAGGGCGATGACCTCGGCACCGTGTTCGCGGGCGGTCTCGGCGGCGCGGACCACACGCTTGGTCGACCCGGATCCCGACGCCGCGACCAGCACGTCGTTCGGCCCGATGGCCGGGGCGGTCGTCTCACCGACGACGTGCGTGGACAGGCCGAGGTGCATGAACCGCATCGCGGCCATCTGCAGGGCCAGGCCGCTGCGGCCGGTCCCGATGGTGAACACCGCGGGCGCCTCGAGCAGCAGCGCTCCGGCGCGGATCCACGCCGCGGACTGCACCGCCGCGCTGACCCTGTCCACCTCACCCACGACGGCACGCGTCGCGTCCGAGAAAAGTGTTTCGTCGAACTGCTTCGGCATCGACTTGGTCAACGGTATTACCTCCACTTTCGAAACCGGCCGAGAGCGACCAGGCCCGCCCGACAGAAATGACGAACCCCGGAACAAACCGTCCTCCGGGTGGCCGAGAAGGTCACAACAATGGTGGGTCACCGACTCGGCGGGCGGCAAGGTTCACGGCATTGGCAACGATTATCGCGTGATTTGGATAACGAATACTGGTACGCGGTCGGTCCGCGGGGATCTCAGCCCGCGCGGACGACCGCAGACTGCGGCGGGCCGCTGCGACGACGGCCTCGGCGGTGATGCCGAACTCACGGTAGAGCGTCGCGAAGTCGGCGGACGCACCGAAGTGCTCCAGCGAGACGATCTCACCCGCGTCCCCGGCGAAGCGGTGCCAGGGCTGGGCGATCCCGGCCTCGACGACGACCCTGACCCGTACCGACGGCGGCAGCACCTTCTCGCGGTACGCCCGGTCCTGTCGGTCGAACCACTCCACACACGGCATCGACACGACCCGCGTGGGCACCCCGTCCGCCTCCAGCACGGCCTTGGCCTCGACCGCCAGCTGCACCTCGGAGCCGGTGCCGACGAGCACGATCTCGGGACTGCCCGAGGATGCCTCGGCGAGGACGTAGCCGCCGCGGGCGACCCCGCCCGCCGACGTGCCCTCGAGGGTCGGCACGTTCTGCCGCGTCAGCGCCAGCCCGGCCGGGCCCGTGGTGTCCTCGAGCACGGCCCGCCACGCGTACGCCGTCTCGTTGGCATCGGCCGGCCGCACCATCGACAGCCCGGGAATGGCGCGCAGCGACGCCAGCTGTTCGACGGGTTGGTGGGTCGGACCGTCCTCGCCGAGGCCGATCGAGTCGTGCGTCCACACGTAGACGACGGGCAGTCGCATGAGTGCGGCCAGGCGCACCGCGGGCCGCATGTAGTCACTGAAGATCAGGAACGTGCCGCCGTACGGCCGGGTTCCGCCGTGCAGGGCGATGCCGTTGAGGATCGACCCCATCGCGTGTTCACGGATGCCGAAGTGCAGCGTGCGCCCGTAGGGCTGGGCCTTCCACGCGTTGGTGGAGATCTCGGCCGGACCGAAGGAGTCGGCCCCCTCGATCGTGGTGTTGTTGCTTTCGGCCAGGTCCGCCGAGCCGCCCCACAGCTCCGGCAGGGCATCACCGAGCTTCGCGAGCACCGCGGCCGAGGCCTTCCGGGTGGCGACGCCCTTCGGGTCGGGCTCCCACGCCGGCAGTTCCGCGGCCCAGTCACGCGGCAGTGCGCGGGCACGCAGGCGATCCAGCAGCGCCTTGCGCTCCGGGTTGCTCCGCGCCCACGCGTCGAACTCGACCTGCCACTTCTCGTGGTCGGCCTTGCCGCGCACGGCGACCTCGCGGGCGTGACTCAGCACGTCGCCGTCGACCTGGAAACTCTGCTCGGGGTCGAAACCGATGGCGCGCTTGAGGCTCGCCAGCTCCTCGCCGCCCAGCGCCGCACCGTGCACCTTGCCGGTGTTCATCTTGGTCGCGCCGGGTAGCCGATCACGGTACGCAGCACGATCAGCGTCGGCCGGGAGGTCTCCTGTTTGGCCTGTTCGACGGCCTCCAGGAAGCCGGCCACGTCCTCGCCGCCGTGCACCGTGAGCACCTGCCAGCCGTAGGACTCGTACCGCAGGGCGGTGTCCTCGGACAACGCGATGTGCGTGTCGTCCTCGATCGAGATCTCGTTGCTGTCGTAGATCACCGTGAGGTTGCCGAGTTGCTGCGTCCCGGCCAGCGAGGACGCCTCCGACGTGACGCCCTCCTCGATGTCGCCGTCCGAGGCGATCACGTAGATCTGGTGGTCGAACACGCTCGTTCCCGGCTCGGCGTCCGGGTCGAACAGGCCACGCTCACGACGGGACGCCATGGCCATGCCGACGGCGTTGGCCAGTCCCTGACCGAGCGGACCGGTCGTGGTCTCGACGCCCGTGGTGTGCCCGTACTCGGGGTGGCCGGGGGTGAGCGAATCCCACGTGCGCAAGGCCTTCAGGTCGTCGAGCTCGAGACCGTAGCCGGAAAGGAACAGCTGGATGTACAGGGTGAGGCTCGAATGTCCGGCCGACAGCACGAACCGGTCCCGGCCGATCCACTGCGCATCAGCGGGATCGTGCCGCATGACCCGCTGGAACAGCGCATACGCGGCGGGAGCCAGGCTCATCGCCGTGCCGGGATGCCCGCTGCCGCACCGTTCGACCGCATCCGCGGCGAGCACCCGGGCCGTCTCCACCGCGCGCTGGTCCAATTCGGACCAGTCGCCGGGGATCCGTTTGGTGGTCAGGCGAACGACCTCGTCCGCCGATTGGGTCACACGGTGTTCCGAGACCGATTCGTTTGCTGCCATCGAAACGCACTCCTGTTGGTGTCGGTTCGTCGGTGGTCAGGCGTTGGCGCGTTTGCGGAGTTGGCTGGCGGCTTCGGCGGGGTCGGCGGCGCTGTAGATGGCGCTGCCGGCCACGGCGACGGTGGCGCCGGCCTTGCGGACCGCGCCGA
>NZ_MKKE01000065.1 GCF_001942305.1 Saccharomonospora sp. CUA-673
TCCCGGCCGACGTTGGCGCGTCGGCCATGCTTGGAACCTTCATCCGGTCACCGGGAAGGTACGCCCTCCCGGCCATCCACAGGTTTCAAGCATTGCTCCCTGACACCCGACGCTGACGGAACGCCACGGGCACGGCTGCTGGACCTCGTGCCGGGCCGGTCGGGCAAGGCCTACAGCGACTGGCTCGAAGAACGCGGGGAGGACTTCCGCAACGGCGTCGCGGTTGCCACCCTCGACCCGTTCCACGGCTACAAGAACGCCATCGACGACCAGCTCGAGGACGCAGTCGCGGTCCTGGACGCCTTCCATGTCGTCAAGCTCGGCACCCAGGCCGTCGACGAGGTCCGTCGCCGCGTGCAGCAGGAGATCCACGGTCGCCGCGGCCGCAAGAACGACCCGTTCTACGGCATCCGCACGATCCTGCGCTGTGGGGAGGAGAAGCTCACCGACCGCCAACGAGCCCGTTTGGACAGGGCGATCGCCGCTGACGAACGCCACGACGAGGTCTACGTGGCGTGGTTGTGCGCCCAACAACTGCGGTCGGCCTACAAGGCCAAGAGCCCAGTGGAGGGACGGCGGATCGCCGAGAAGGTCCTCGCCTTGTTGCCGACCTGTCCGATCCCGGAGATCAAGCGCCTCGGGAAGACGCTCAAGCAGTGGCGGAAGGCGTTTCTCGCCTACTTCGACACGGGCCGCGCGAACAACGGCGGCACGGAGGCGATCAACGGCCTCATCGAGCTCCACCGCCGCGTTGCTCGCGGCTTCCGCAACCGCGACAGCTACCGGCTACGCATGCTGCTCATCGGCGGCGGACTCGCTCACCCCCACCTCAGATAGGAAGAGCCATCAACAGAGGGTGTCTCTCGTTCGCCGGGTGTGCGCCGGCGGTATGCGTCCATTTGTTGTACGTCTGCTCGGACTGAGCCAAACTGTCGGACCCATGTGGTTACGTCGCGAACATGGACGAATCCGTAAGGTCATGGGCTGATGGAGCCATCGCAGCGATGGATGTGGAGACGACGGACGTCGATCCACATCGGTCTCGGCTAGTCTCAGCCGCCGTCGTGATGATCGGGCCTACAGCGCCGGGTCGGCGACGTGAGGTCAAGACGTGGCAGTGGTTGGCCGACCCCGAGGTCGAGATTCCCGTCGAGGCCACAGCCATTCACGGCATCAGTACCGAAACAGCCCGTCGGGACGGCGCCCCGCAGCCGAAGTCATTGGCGAGGTGGCTGCGGTATTGGGGGAGGTGTGGACGCCTGTCGTCCCGCTGTGTGTATATAACGCGGCCTTTGATCTGACTCTGTTGGATGCCGAGATGTCCCGGCACCATGGTCGCAGCCTGTCGCTGTCGGGGCCGGTGGTTGACCCACTGTGCATTGATCGCCACCTCGACCCTGGACGTGAGCAGCGGCGCACGTTAAACGACGTGTGTGGGCATTACGGAGTACTGCTCGAGGGAGCCCACACCAGTTCAGGTGATGCCTTAGCTGCGGCGCGTCTTGCGTGGAAGATGGCCAGGGTGTTCCCAGCGGACGTGGGTTCCCCAGTGCCGCTTGTCCTGCACGAGGCCCAGGCTGCGTGGTATCGGGCCACTGAAAACGCCCATGCCGACGAACGCGATCGGCGAGCGGCAGATGCGGCAGCACGCGGTGACCACGTCTCGGCTGGGCGGCTGCGAGCAAAGGCCCAGGATGTCCGGGCTTGTGCAGAGACATGGCCTGTGTTGCCGGTGCGTACGCGGACACGGGCGGTTGCCGGCCGTAGCTCGTCGCCCGGCTCTAGCCGCATGGGGAACTCCCATGCTCGGTGGACTGCGGATGAGGACACCGACCTACGTAAGAAGTGGCTCTCCGCCGATCCCGCGGGGGCCGCCGCCACACGACGTGAGCAGATCGCGTCCGACTATGGGCGGACGCCTGGTGCGATTCGATCCCGCCTGTTGAAACTGCGCTGCGACCCCGAACGTCCAGGCCACACATGCGACGAAGACCGTGCCACCGAACTGGAGAAGGCCTACGCCGCTGAATATGGCCGTGGCTGAGTGTGCGGGCAATGCGGCCTGGCGATGCCGATCTGTGAAGCGAGGTGAATCGAATGTCGGACGCTGGGGTTCGGGGACGCGACACGCTGGGCCTGGCGACGCGGGTAAAAGCGCTCGCCGTGGCCGCCCCTGTCCTTGACCTGGAGCGCCGGAAGGCACTGCTCACATCGGGCGACTGGGCGCCTTACCAGATGGAGGAGCTGGCCCTTGCCGCGATCGACACGGTCACGTTGAGAATGGATTTCGACGACGGTGCCCAGCACGAGGACGTCGTGGCTGCAGTGGCGCGTGTGGCGGAGCTGCAGATGCCACAGCGTGATCGCGATGAACATGTCGATGTGGCACGTTGGGTTCTCGACAGCCTGGTGAACGTGGGAACGGTTGACCGCGGCTTCAATCATGTCTACGGCGTCGTTGTCGACGACGCTTACACCTCCCATATCTACTCCTTCAAATTGTTACGTGAAGTCGCGGGACCTGATGGAAAGCCGCGGCTGCGTACTTCGAATGAAGCAATCGCGGTTCTGGTAGGAGCAGTCGATATCGATATTGCTTCTGAGCAAGTTGCTGCGGACGCCAAACTGGAAGCCTTGGTGGGCCGTGGACGGCTGGTCGATGCCCATCGTGCCGCAGAGATGGCACTGCGCCGCACTGTGCAGTACGCCGAGCACATTCGTACGCAGTTGGAGGGAATGCGTCGTGATATCCGCTCGGTGGATTGGATAGGCGATGTGCAGCATGTGCAGACCGAAGCGTTAGATCACATCGAGGAGCCCATCAAGGCTGAGAGCACCATCAAGGACAACCTGGTCCAGATCATGGAGAACAGTACCGAGGACGCCGCTCCAGGGCAGGCTGCCGAGCTGATTGAGATTCTTGACGAATGTTTGCAACGACACGCTGCGCTGCAAGCAAACTTGCAGGAGATCGGCGACAGGTTCCGCGCGGAACAGGAACGACAAACGTTCGTTCCGCCGCCCCGTCGATCCTACGTCGACATCGGCCGCCAGCTGTTGGAACCGGTGCTGTGTCTGTCGATGGAACAGGCCTATCCGCTGATAGACGAGTTCGCTACGGCGACCGTTCCACCACATCGCCCCACGGTCATCTACCTCCCCGACTTGGTGGCCAACCTTATGGCGTTGCCGGCCGAGCATGACAGCGACGACGGCCTGATTATCGACCCAGTATTCGGTGACCGCGGCGACGACGACACGTTTTCGGACCAGCAGTACGCAGCTGTTGAATCCCTGCTGCGGCGCGCCGATGCCGACGGGATTCGCTTGTCAACCCTGCTTACGCTGGCACGCGGCACGGATATGGGTGGGACTGGTCGAGGGCGGATCGATCACCTGCTGGCACTGCACGTGCTGGGCCTGTTCGGCGCGCCACGGCATAGCCCCGAGACCGATACGATCTTGGCGGCATCGGCCGATGCGCGCATGTTGGATGACGAGACCTTTGCCGGCAACGACTTGCTGCTAACACGCTACTCAGTACCGATCTTTCCTTCGAACGACGACGCAACGGAGGCCGACCGAGCATGAGCGATATCGACGATACGGCCGCAGTAAGTAGGCTGCTGTCCTTCGGTTTCCAACCGGGATTGACGCCGCCGCGCAATACCGAGTATGCCACTTTGGTGCAACGCTGCCATACCGAACCGGCTTTCGCGCAACGGCTGCACGCAGCAGCACGGGGGTTCGATCTCACCGTCGTTACTGTGAACGCGCGGGCCGGACTTGTACTCGGGGCGACCGCCGAGACACATTTCGCGGCCAGCGTCACCGAGCACATCACCAAGCCTGCTGACCGGCCGATCGCGGCACTGGCTCACCTGGCCATCGCGGCACTTGCGTTCTACCGCCCCGAGGACCTTGACGATGAGACCCGCGTTGGCCGAGTCACGGTCCGGCACGTCGATGAAATGGTCGAGCATGCCACGACGGAACTGGAACGCCGAGCCATCGAGGCCGGCGACGACGATGGGGTTCCCGCCGACCAGCCAGACCTAATCCAACTGTGGCGCTACTACCAGCGTCGGAACCCGGTGGGTCTCACCGACGATGACCGAGCCCACTCCAAAAGTAGACGCGCGATCATCAAGCGAGTAGCCGAGTACCTCACGAACAATGGCATGTTGCGGCGCGCGAGCACGGAAAACGGCGGAACCTATACAACGACGGCCCGCTATCAGATTCAGGTGCGGGAACTGGCTGGCCAGAAGATGCTTGGTGAACTGGCCGCACTCGGCGTGACCGTGGCCGCCGATGGAAAACCGACCTTCACCACGCCGGAACCACAGTCCAGCGGCACCCCCGATGCCGCGAGCGCGCCGTCCGCCGAGCCAGGAGCCTGATCACAGAGATGTATGAGCTTAACCGCGCGCGCCTGTACAACATCGGCCCGAACGGAGCGCGCTACGACGACGTCCTGCTGGACCTATCGGGTGGTGGCCCGCCCATCGCCGCTGGCGCGTTGATCCCGTCGCCGAGCCAGCTGATTCGCCGACCCTCGCTGGCGACGTTGTTGGTGTTGGAGAACGGCGGCGGGAAGTCAGTGTTCATCCGGATGCTGCTGTCGACGGTCCTGCCCGAGCGACAGTCCAGAAAAGGTCGAGAGGCGTTGCGAGCGTACGTGGTGTCGACGACATCTCCCTCGCACGTGGTCTTGGAATGGGTGAATGTCCGCGACGGAGGCACGCTGCTGACCGGCCAAGCGCTCGCACCGGGCGCGATGGACGGGTGGATCGACTGTTCTACTCTCTCAACCCCACCGCGGGGACGACCCTGTCGACATTGCCATTCGCGGAGAACCGTCGCCGACTGACGCTCAATGCCTTCCACGATGCGCTCAAGCGACTCGACCGCAGCGACACGTCGCTCAACATGGCATCGGAGACACGTCAAGGCGAGTGGGAGAAGCATCTGCGCAGACTTGGTCTGGAGCCTGATCTGTTCGCAGTGCAACAGGCGATGAACGTCGATGAGGGGGATGCGGCAGAAGCGTTCAAAACCACCACCGGCCGCCAGTTCGTGGAATGGCTCCTGAGCAAAGCGTTGGACACCGAAAAATACGGGGACCTGGGCGACACGTTCGGAGCATACGCCAAGAAAATCGGTCAGCGTGAACAGATGTTGCTGGAACGCGAGTTCTCCACGGCCATGGCGGAGGCCGCGCAGAAGTTGGCGACGTGCCGCGCGGAGCAGGTTTCGACAACCACGGCAGCTCAGGCGGCCGAGACAACCCTGGGCCGGGTGGCCTCCGAGATACAGGTGTCAGTCCAGAAATCAGAGGAAGAGCTGGCACGCTATCGTAGCGAGTTGGAAACGACGAAAACGACGCTTCACGAGCGACAACAGCGGCGTGATCACGCCGATGCGCGCAACAAAGAAGTCATCCGTAGAACCCTCGCGCTTCGCGTAGATAATGCCAGCTCCCGCGCTATGGAAATTGGACAGAGTCTCACGGATAAGCGCGCGGAGCTCGATGCGTGGAGGCTAATCCCCAAGGTCTTGGAGGCGAACACCGCGCACGAGAAGTACCGGGTCACCAGCGAGCTGCTGGACCAGGCCGAACGTGCGGCCGGGGCGGCCCAGCTCCTGCGTGATCGCGCGGGAGCGCAGCTTGCCGGAGCTTTGCAGCATGCTGAGCAGCGCTGCAGGCAGCAGGCAAACGAGCTCGCCGACAGCGAGGTGAACGATAAGGCGGCGGCCGCCAAGGCAGATCGCGCGGCCAGCACGTGCGAACAGCACGCCACCAAGAACAGTGTCACCGTGCAACACTTGACTGCACAAGTCGAAGACGTGCAGACCCGCGTCGAACAGGCGCGCGAGGCTGGCCTCCTGGAGAACGACGAGACAGTTCCCGACGCCGATGCGCGCCTACGAAGCAACGCAGAGGAGGGCGCTGCGAAGGCAGCACGGCTGCGTGATGCCCACACGCACCTTGAACTGGAAATCCGCCAACTTGGTGAAGCGGCCAACCAGCTGATCGAACCCGAAATCACTGCCCGTAAAGCAGCCGAGGAGGCTGCAACGGCAGTAAGCAAGCTGGACACCGCCGCGCGCGAACTCGCCGCTGAACAGCTCGTGCGAGAGCTTGCCGAACTCAACCACGACGAGGGCGTGCCCGGTGGCGACGCCGCACTGTGGATAGAGACGAACGCGCCAATGCTACGAGGTCACGCCGAGGCCATCCAGGCGTCAACGCGTGACCAACTCGATGCCCTGAACGCCGACAACAAAACCGATCAACGGCTGATCGATGCCCTCACCGTCGACGACGACGCGCTTCTCCCGCCACGCGAAACGGTCGAACACCTGCTGCAACTCCTCAGCGAGCACGGTGTTGACGCCACCCCGGGCTGGCGGGCTCTCGAACAAGTCGTGAACCCCCGCCTGCATGGCGAGGCCATCCAAGCCAATCCCGCACTCCTCGATGGCATCGTCGTCACAGACGAAACCCAACTGGTTACCGCGCAGGAAGTACTTACCGAAGCACGTCCGCTACCTGGCGCCGCCATCCTTGTCACTACCGCCGAGTCATTGGGGAATGGGCCGGCGGCAACCGGAGCGGGCTTCGTGGTGGAGCCAACGCCCGCCATGCACGATCCGGCGGCTGCTACCGAGCTCCGGAGCGATGTCGAGGCCCGCATGGCAGATCGCAACGTCACCATCGCCGACCTTGCCGAGCGCCATGCGCACGCGCAGCAGCTACGCGATCGGCTCGACACCTGGATTCGCGACCACCCGGCAGGCGACGTGGAACGACTGCGGTCGGCAGCCGAAACAGCCGCGGCTGATGCCACCGATGCCAAGGTCGCCCTCGACGCCGCCCATGAGGCGCACACGCAGAGTGTCAGCGCCTTTGACGAGCACGTCATCGTGCTGAAAGACGCCGAGGCGGCCGCTGTCGACGCTGTCAACATCGCAGCATCGATGACGCAGCTCGCCGCCGACCTCGTCGAAGCCGACCAGTGTCGCCGACAGATCACTGAACTCGACGCGCAAACCAACCAGTACCGCAACGACGCAGGCGAGCGCCGCCAACAAGCGGAGGCACTGCGCAACCAAGCGACGGAATCCGCAGTCCAAGCAGAATCGTACCGGCGCGACGCCGCAGTGTACGTGCAGCGACTCAAGACGGTGGTTGTTGGCAATGAGGTGCCCAACGCCGATGTGGATGACGGGGACCTTACAGCGCTCGAGATCGCCTACGAGAACGCTGTAGCCGGATTCCAAGCCGTCGAAGTCGGCGAAGATCTGCGGCAACGCGTCGATACCGCGCAGAGCGAGATGTCGATCGCCGACGCGGCCCTACAGGACGAGCCCACCCACATCGTCGCCAGCGCTCGACTTCTCACCGGGACGTCAGAGGCGGGTAACGAGGAATCCCGCGAAGCGGCGAAGCGGCGACTCGGCCGCGCCGTCGCAGCGTTGGAAACCGAACATGAGACGCTGACCCGCGAGATCGGCCGCCTGCAGGGTGAGACGACCGCAGCCAGTCCGCCGGGGGAGACCCAGTGGGCCAACTTGGACGCCGAATGGACACCATCGAACCTCGACCACGGTGCGGCCCTTGCCGAGCGGGCGGCGGCCGCGCTCAACGACGCTCAGGCTGACCTCGACGCGGCCGACGGAGCGCACCAATCCGCAGCTGCTCAGCTCGCACGTGCTCAAGCCTCAACCCGCGAGATGCAACTCATCCACGGCAGCCTCCAAAACACGGTGCGCAAGCTCGACCTTCCCTCAGACGTAAAACCCTTCACGGGAACGGCTAAAGACGCCCAACGCGCTGTTGACGAAGCGACACGGGCATATGCAGAGGCATCAGAACGACTGGGGGAGGCTAATCAAGGCGTTCACGAGGCTGTCGCCGGTTTCCGTGATGCTGCGAACCAGAACCGGTTCGCCGAGCTCAAGGCCCCGGTTTACAAGCAACTCACCGACATCGACAAGACGGCCCTGATCGAGCGCTCCGACCAATGGGCCACGCAGCTGGCCGCGCGGGCCGCAAGCCTGACCACCGACCTAGAGGACTCCGAGCGTCACCGACAACTCCTGATCGACCAGCTCCAACATCATGTCGGCGAGGCCTTAGCCTGGTGGAGAAGGCAGAGCGGCTTTCCCGCCTTCCCGACACAGCCGGAAAATGGGCTCGGCACAAGATCCTGAAGATCGGATTCAGCAAACCGGACGCACACGTCCTCGCTGGCCGCATCGCCGATACTCTGGACGAGAACGCCCGGAAGCAGGCGGCCCTACCTGGACGAGACCTCGTCTTGCGCTGCGTTGGTACAGCCGTACCACGCGACTTCAAAGTGGAGATCCTCAAACCCGACTCCGCCGGCCGCGCCGAGTACACCTCCATCAGCGACATGGGAAAGGTGTTCTCCGGCGGCCAGGAACTCACCGGCGCCATCATGCTGTACTGCACGCTCGCCGCACTCCGCAGCAGCACACGAAGCACCGCCGGCCGCAACCGTATGGGCGGAATGCTGATTCTCGACAACCCGATTGGCAAAGCCAGCGCCGATTACCTGCTGACCCTGCAGATGAACATGGCCGCGGCCCTCGGCGTCCAACTGATCTACACCACCGGAAGTATGGAAGACCGGGTCCTCGCCACCTTCCCGCTGTGCATTCGGCTACGGAACGATGCTGATCAGCGCACCGGGACCAGGCATCTGCACGTCACCGACCGGGTTGTCGGCGAGCACCTATCTGACGACGATCCTGTCACAGGCCAAATCACTGCCGCCCGGCTGTTGGTCAAGGATCAAGCCTCCACCATCGCTTCGGAGCCCGGTGACGTTGCGTACGAGGAAGGACACAACGAGATGGCCGACGAGCGGTGAGCGCGAGCTACGAGGCAGCGGAGTGGCAACCGTTATCAGAATCAGCGACCCATCTGTCCGCTGTCCTCGACGGACGGCCGGAACGACGCGCCGAGCACGACGCGATACTTGCAGCGTTTGCTCAGGCCTGTCCAGCCACCGCCGGTACTACGCAAGGCCGTCCCGTGCTGTCAGCTCTGCTCGACGAACTGGCCGACCATCATCTGGTTCAACTCCCACGCGGTCGCGACGGATGGGACAACGCCCAGCCGCCGCTACCGCGCTGGCTTCGCCTCCCCTCGCCCACGTCCACACCGAAACCGACCACTACTCGCACAACTGCCGCGATCGTGTGGCGCCGCGAACTGTCCTGGGCGACGGCGGAGAACCTGACCCCATCTCAGATCGAAGTCCTGAAGCTCATCAACCGATGGCTACGCGATACCGACGGTGACTCTGAACGGCGGAGCATCGTGCCCATGCGTGAGCGCTCCCTTGAGATCTTTGGTGACGAGAAGCGTCTCGACAGCCTCATCGCCACCACGCTATTCGCGCCCGGTCGCCTGCGCCTAGACACACTGCACACCGAACGAATCCCACCACCGCTAGCCTACGAACGCCTCGGCGGCGGCAACACTTTGTTGGTCATCGAGAACAGCGACACCTTTGAAACGATCACCACACTGCTGGAAGCCAACCCTGGGAACATTGGCTACGTGGCATTCGGCGGCGGACATGCTTTCGAAGCGTCAGCCGCCCGCGTCGCACGGCTTACCGGTGTACGGGACATCGCCTACTACGGGGATCTCGATGACGACGGGCTGACGATCCCGCAGCGTGCCAACGCAACAACCCTTGCTAGTGGCCTCCCACCCATCCGCCCGGCTCACGGACTCTATCGCCTCCTCCTGCAACACTCCGACCAACGTCCAGCCCCCAAACCAGTCGACCAGCTGGATGCGGAACGGCGGGTCGCGTGGCTACCCTCGACACTCCGCCCTCAGGCCGCTAACGTCCTCATCTCAGGGACCCGACTGCCGCAGGAAGCGACAGGCATGGCTCTGCTGCGGCGCGACAACTCTTGGCGCGACGATTTGTAGCTCAGCGCACGGGGTGCGGACTGGGATCTGTTGGACGCCCGGTGTTGCGTACCGGTGGCCTCCGCGGCTACTGCTCGGGCGGTCGGATCATGTGCACATTCGAGATGCCGCCCTGGTTCACGCAGTCTTGGGCGAGATCGTGGACATACCAGTAGTAGTCGAGATCTGACGCGGCTGCGTTCACGGTGGTTGTTACGGGTGTGTACCGGTGCAGTGGAGTGGAGACGCCGTCGTACGGAAGCCCGTAGTTGTCGGTCGTCAGGATGGTCAGTGGTTCTCCACCGGTCCACACGATTCCGACCTGCACATCGTATTCGTCGTTGCCGGTCGCCTGAGCGGTAGCGCGAACGAGCGCCATGAGATCGGCGATGCAGCATTCGATCGTCGTCGACTGCACCTGCGACCCCTCGGAGTAGCTGTCGCCGCCCGTGCGGTGTCCGCCGACGGCGGCCGCGAGTGTGGCTGAGCCGTCGTGGTGGAGACTCGCCCACGCCTCCTTCCACTTCGACCGCTCGCCTGTCGCTGTATTGACGGCGACCCAGCGGCGCAGTCCGGGCCGAGGGTTTAGCCGGTCGACGTTCTCCAACGGGTGTGACCTGATCCCCGGGTGGTGGTCCGGTTGTTGTGAGAGTCCGATGCCCGATGATGGGCGCAGGAGGACTCGACGACGATGAGTGAGCGACGCCGGCGG
>NZ_MKKE01000066.1 GCF_001942305.1 Saccharomonospora sp. CUA-673
GATCGACCATTGCGCAGCCCCGGTCATGTGGCCCGACCGGGTGCGGGTGTCCCGCAAGGAACGGAGGGACGCATGATCGACCATTGCGCAGCCCCGGTCATGTGGCCCGACCGGGTGCGGGTGTCCCGCAAGGAACGGAGGGACGCATGACGGAGCTGAGTCGGGAGCGGTACGCGGAGCTGTTCGGGCCGACGGTCGGCGACCGGGTGCGCCTGGCGGACACGGATCTGCTGATCGAGGTCACCGAGGACCGCAGCATGGGCGCGTCCGGTGCGGGCGACGAGGTGATGTTCGGCGGCGGCAAGGTGATCCGCGAGTCGATGGGCCAGGCGGCCGTCACCCGCGCCGAGGGCGCGCCCGATCTGGTCATCACCGGCGCGGTGATCCTCGACCACTGGGGCGTCGTGAAGGCCGACGTCGGCGTGCGGGACGGGCGGATCGTCGGCATCGGCAAGGCCGGCAACCCGGACACGATGGACGGTGTCGACCCGGCGCTGGTCATCGGACCGTCCACGGAGGTCGTCGCCGGCAACGGGCGGATCCTCACCGCGGGCGGTATCGACTGCCACGTCCACTTCATCTGTCCACAGTTGACGGACACGGCGCTGGCGTCGGGTGTCACGACGCTCATCGGCGGTGGCACCGGACCGGCGGAGGGCAGCAAGGCCACCACGGTCACGCCGGGCGCGTGGAACCTGGGCCGCATGTTGCAGGCGATGGACGACCAGCCGGTCAACGTGGTGTTGCTGGGCAAGGGAAACACGGTGCGCGGCGACGCGCTGCGCGAACAGGTCGCCGCGGGCGCCGCCGGGTTCAAGCTGCACGAGGACTGGGGAACGACGCCCGCGGCGATCGACGCGTGCCTGTCGATCGCCGACGAGACGGGCGTGCAGGTCGCGATCCACACCGACACGCTCAACGAGGCCGGATTCGTCGAGTCGACGATCGACGCGATCGGCGGACGGTCGATCAACGCCTACCACACGGAGGGTGCCGGCGGCGGGCACGCGCCGGACATCATCACCGTGGCGGGGCTGTCGAACGTGCTGCCGTCGTCGACGAATCCGACGCGTCCACACACGGTCAACACCGTCGACGAACACCTCGACATGCTCATCGTGTGCCACCACCTCAACCCGTCGGTGCCCGAGGACCTGGCGTTCGCGGAGAGCCGGATCCGGCCGAGCACGATCGCCGCGGAGGACGTGCTGCACGACGTCGGTGCGATCTCGATGATCGGATCGGACTCGCAGGCCATGGGCCGCGTGGGCGAGGTCGTGATCCGCACGTGGCAGACGGCGCACGTGATGAAACGCCGCCGTGGCACGCTGCCCGGCGACGACGCGGGGTCCGATTCGGACAATCTGCGGGCGCGGCGCTACGTCGCCAAGTACACGATCAACCCGGCGATCGCGCACGGACTCGACCGGGAGGTCGGTTCCGTGGAGGTCGGCAAGCTGGCCGACCTGGTGTTGTGGGAGCCGAAGTTCTTCGGGGTGCGCCCGCACGCGGTCCTCAAGGGCGGGTTCATCGCGTGGGGGCAGATGGGCGATGCGAACGCGTCGATCCCCACGCCCCAGCCGTACTACGGGCGTCCGATGTACGGCGCCTCCGGCGCGGTCGCCGCGGAGTCGAGCCTGCACTTCGTCGCCGAGTCGGCCGACACGAATCTGGCCGACCGGTGGAAGCTGCGCCGCAGGCTCGCGCCGATCTCGTCGACACGCGGGGTGACGAAGGCCGACATGTTGCTCAACGACGCCACCCCGGATATTCACGTCGACCCGGACAGCTTCGCCGTGCGCGTCGACGGCGAGCTCGTCGAACCCGCGCCCGTCGGTGAACTCCCGATGGCACAGCGGTACTTCCTGTTCTGACGATGCCCCGGTCGGTGACAACTATGTCTGTTGTGGACGGTAGCTCGTGAACTCCGGTGCGGTGTCGCTGATCCTCGCCGACTCGCGGTTCCCCGGCGGCGGGCACGTGCATTCGGGCGGCCTGGAGGAGGCTGTCGAACGCGGCATCATCCGCGGGATCGGCGACCTGCCGCCGTTCCTGTCGGGGCGGCTGCGCAGCGCGGGCGAGCTCGCGGCGGTGTTCGCGGCGGCGGCCGCGCACGCCGCGGCACGTGGCGTCCCGAGTGGACACTGGACGACGTTGGACGTCGAACTGGACGCCAGGACCCCGTCGGCGGCGCAGCGGGAGGCATCCCGTGCGCAGGGGCGGGGCACGGCCCGTGCGGCGAAGGCCGGTTGGCCGTCGTCGGCGCTGCGCGACCTGCTGACGGCGACCCCGCGTCCGCACCACCCGGTGATCCTCGGCGCGATCACGGGCGTGGGCGGCGGACGTCCCGTCGACGCGGCCGCCACGGCGGCCTACCTCGCGGTCAGCGGACCGGCCAGCGCGGCCGTGCGCCTGCTCGGCCTCGACCCGCTCGCGGTCAACGGTGCCGTCGCCGACCTGTCCCGCGCGCTCGACGACGTCGCCGAGCGCGCCGCAACCCATGCGGGCCTCGACCCGCGCCATCTGCCCGCACCCGGTGCGCCTGCGCTCGACCTGTTCGCCGAGGCGCACCTGCGGCATCACAAGGAAGAGGTGCGTCTCTTTGCCAGCTGACGACCACACCCACGACCACGACCACACC
The DNA here is from genome assembly GCF_001942305.1 of Saccharomonospora sp. CUA-673. GTDB lineage: Bacteria > Actinomycetota > Actinomycetes > Mycobacteriales > Pseudonocardiaceae > Prauserella. The sequence continues at coordinate 2,642 of NZ_MKKE01000066.1, forward strand.
CACGAGCACGGGAACGGTCACGGGCACGGCCACGTGCACCCGGTGAACTTCGACCCGACGGCGGCCGAACCGGACATGTTCGACCCGCAGCCGAAGTTCGGCCGGGCGTACCGGATCGGCATCGGCGGCCCGGTGGGCAGCGGGAAGACGGCGCTGACGGCTGCGCTGTGCCGGGCGCTCGGCGACGAGCTCAACCTGGCCGTCGTCACCAACGACATCTACACCACCGAGGACGCCGACTTCCTGCGCAAGGCCGGTGTGCTCGACCCCGAGCGCATCGAGGCGGTGCAGACCGGGGCGTGCCCGCACACGGCCATCCGCGACGACATCACCGCCAACCTCGACGCGGTCGACGAGCTGGAGGAACGCTTCCCCGGGCTGGACCTGGTGATCATCGAGAGCGGTGGCGACAACCTGACCGCCGTGTTCAGCCGGGGCCTGGTCGACAGCCAGGTGTTCGTCGTCGACGTCGCCGGCGGCGACAAGGTGCCGCGCAAGGGCGGGCCGGGTGTGACGACGGCCGACATGCTCGTCATCAACAAGATCGACATCGCGGATCTCGTGGGCGCCGACATGGACGTCATGACCTCGGACGCGCACCGCATGCGCGGCGAACTGCCCGTGATCGCCCAGTCGCTCGTGGACACGCCCGACGCGCCCGCGGTCGCCGACTGGGTGCGCTCGCTGTTGCCGGTCAGGGCGGCGTGAGGGCCACCGCCCGACTCACGGCCGAGTTCGACGACGCCACCGGCACCACGGTGCTGCGCGAACTGCGGTCGATGGCGCCGGTGACGCTGTTCCCCCGGTCCGGGGCAGCCGGGACGTCCGGGGGCGCACAGGTGCACCTGGTGAACTCGGCGACCGCCCCGCTCGGCGGCGACGACCTCGCACTGCACGTGCGGGTCGGCCCGGGCGCGCGGCTGCGGCTGTCCGGCGTCGCGGCGACGCTCGCGCTGCCCGGCCAGGGCGGCGACGGGAGCGCGATGGCCGTGCACGTCGAGGTCGGCGCGCGCGGACGGTTCGAGTACCTGCCCGAGCCGACCGTCGTCACGGGCCGGGCGCGGCACCACGCGCACCTGGCCGTCGACCTCGACGGACCCACCGCGCGCCTGCGCACGCGCGAGGTGCTGGTGCTCGGCCGGGACGGCGAACGGCCGGGCCGGTTGACGACCGCGACGCACATCGTGTGCGGCGACGTGCCGGTGTTACGCCAGGAACTGCAGGTCGGTGACCCGGCGCTGGACGCGAGTACGGCGTATCTTGCGGGCAGACGGGTACTCGGTACCGAGATCGTCACCGGCGGAGTCGGCGAAGGCGGCGGGTCGGTCGAGCCGGCGTCGGGGCAGTGGTGGTCGGTGACGCCGCTGCCGGCCGGTGGGGCGCTGGCGACGGCGCTCGCCGAGGACGCCGTCACGGCCGAACGGGAGCTGGTTCGGGCGGCCGGGTGCTGCCGGCATGGTCTGACCTCCCCGCGTGGCGGCGGTCACGGAGGTGGAGGTTTCGCGCGGTGTCGGTGAACCTCTAACGTCGCTGGAACGGTGTCTATGGAGCCACGGTTGCGTTTCGCGGGAGGTTGGCATGGCTGAGCCGGACAACGGCCACAGTGCGGGTGCGGCGGTGCAGTTGCCCGACATGCGGGTGTCCTACGAGGCGGAGACGCTGCACGAGGACTCGCTCGCGGCGACGTGGCACGAACAACTGCAGGCCTGGCTCGACGTCGCGATCGAGGCCGGGCTGCCCGAACCGAACGCCATGGTCCTGGCCACGGCCGACGCCGACGGGATGCCGTCGTCGCGGACCGTGCTGTGCAAGGGCCTCGACGCGCGCGGCGTCGTGTTCTACACCAACTACACGTCGGCCAAGAGCCACGACCTGACGTCCACGCGGTTCGCGTCGGTGACGTTCCCGTGGTACCCGCTGCAGCGTCAGGTGACGGTGCGCGGCGAGGTCGAGAAGGTCAGCGTGGAGGAGACGGCGGCGTACTGGCGCGGCCGGCCGCGCGGTTCGCAGCTGGGCGCGTGGGCGTCGCCGCAGTCGACGCGGGTCTTCAGCCGCGAGGCGCTGGACCAGCACCTGGCCGCGATCGAACGCCGATTCGCCGACGTCGAGGAGATCCCCGTGCCCCCGCACTGGGGCGGCTGGCGGATCCGACCCGTGACGGCCGAGTTCTGGCAGGGCCGCAAGGACCGCCTGCACGACCGCCTCCGCTACGTCCGTACCGACGACAACTGGCGAGTCGACCGTATCGCCCCCTGATCCGCCCCTTGGGAGTTTCCGGCACGGGCGGTGGGGGTTGATGGCAGGGTGAACGGCCATGGACACCGAAGCGCTCGTCGGGATGCTCGTGGGGATCGTCGGCCTCGTGATCTGCGGGGTGGCGGTGCACTGGACGGCGCGGGCGTCGGCGAAACCCGGCGCCCTGCCCCGCAACCACACGATCGGCATCCGCACCCGCGCGACGCAGGCCTCGGACGAGGCGTGGGAGGCCGGGCACGAGGCGTCCATCCCGATGATGCTGCGGTCGGCGCAGGCCGCCTACGTCGCCGCGGGTTTCACCGCCTTCACCGTGGTCGCCCTGGCGCTGGGCGACATGTCGGTCCAATGGGCGTTCGTCCCGCTGATCGGGGGTTTCGTGGTCCAGATCGCGTACGCGCTGCTCGCCACCCGCGACGCCAACCGGGCCGCGCGCGCCGTCACCGACGACGGGTGAATCCGAGATAGTTAGCTGTCGTACGCTAACTAGTTGTGGGTGATCGGACCGAGCCGGAACCGCGGGGCAGACGCAAGCTCCTCGGCTCGATCGTCATCGACAGCCGCCCGCTGCGGATCCCCGCCTATCGGCGGCTGTGGTTGTCGTCGCTGGTCACGGCCATCGGGAGTCAGCTGACCGCGGTCGCCGTGCCGAAACAGATCTTCGACATCACGGGCTCGTCCGGTTACGTCGGCCTGACCGGCGCGTTCGGCCTCGTCCCGCTGCTGATCTTCGGGATCTGGGGCGGCGCGATCGCCGACACCGTCGACCGGCGCAAACTCCTCATCGTCAGCAACACCGGCATCGCCGTCACCGCATGCCTGCTGTGGGCGCAGGCCTACTTCGAGATCGAATCCGTGTGGGCCGTGCTGACGCTGCTGGCCGTCAACCAGGCGTTCTTCGCCGTCAACATGCCCACCCGCAACGCCGTCATCGCCCGGCTCGTACCGACCGACCTGCTCCCGGCGGCGTCCGCGCTCAGCAGCATGATGATGACGTTCGGCGCCGTGTTCGGACCACTCATGGCCGGCGCGCTGCTGCCGATCATCGGTTTGTCGACCCTGTACCTCGTCGACTCGGTGGCGCTGCTCGCCGTCATCTGGGCCGTGTGGACGCTGCCCGCGCTGCCACCGCTCGACGGCCAGGTCCGCCGGGCCGGCATCCGCGACATCCTCGACGGCTTCCGCTACCTCGCGATGCAGAAGGTCCTGCTCGCCTCGTTCGTCGTCGACATCATCGCCATGGCCGCCGGCATGCCCCGCGCCCTGTTCCCCGAAATGGCCGAACGCACCTTCGGCGACCCGCCCGGCGGCGGCTTCGCCCTCGGCTGGCTCTACGCCGCGATCCCCCTCGGCGCGATGCTCCTGACCCTCACGTCCGGCTGGGTCAGCCGCGTCAACCGGCACGGCGCCGCCGTCGTCATCGCCATCATCGTGTGGGGCCTCGCGATCGTCGCTTTCGGCGTGACGTCCACCCTGTGGCTCGCCATCCTGTTCCTCGCCGTAGCCGGAGCCGCCGACATGGTCAGCTCCATCTTCCGCATGGCCATCCTGCAAACCGCCGCCACCGACGAGATGCGCGGACGCACCCAAGGCGTCTTCACCGTCGTCGTCGCCGGCGGCCCCCGCGTCGCCGACCTCACCCACGGCTGGGCCGCCGCCGGCGTCGGCACCGCCGCAGCCGCCAGCGGCGGCGGGGTCCTCGTGATCATCGGGGTGGTGATCGCCGTCGCGTTGATCCCCGCCTTCTGGGCCTATCGCAAGCCCTAGGTTCTCGGGCGGGGTTGGGTGCCGTGTCAGCGTTCTGCGTCGCCGTGTCAGCGTTTCGTGACGTCGTGTCAGCAATTGGCGGCGCCGTGTTGGCGTTTCATGCACGTCGTGTTGGCAATTGGCGTCGCCGTGTCAGCAACTCGCGTCGCCGTGTTGGCACTTCATGGCGCTGTGTTGGCGGTTGGGGTGGGGATCTGTGTTTGGGGTGAGCGGTGCCTCGCCGGCGGGCAGGTCTCTGGGATGGGTGGGCGGCTGTGCCGCTGCTCCGTGTCATCCCTCGACCTCTCGTTTCGTTTATCACTCAGCAGGCGGCAGGTCGGTTGTCTGTGTGGCGGTTTTGCTGGTGGTTGCGCTGCCTGGAGCGTGATGGGTTCGGTTTAGGTCGACGGGATGACACTCCGGGGCGGGGGATTGTTTTAGTTGGGTGGGTGGTTGCGTTGTGGGCTTTGATGGGAGGCCCTTGCTTCGCTCGGCCTCGGATTCGGTTCTGGTTGGCGGTTGGTTGTTCGTCGAACTTGTGTTTGGTATTATGGAGCTGTGACCAGCGGTGATGTTCTTGCTCGTTCTGTGCAGTCGCTTCGTTTGCGGCGGGCGCGGATTGATGCTGAGGAGATGAGGGTTTTGGCCTCGCTGCGCCGTCGGATGAGGGTGAGATGGCGTGGTTTGCCGAGTCGTTGGTTCCGGAGTATCGGGCCTCGCGGGAGTTCGTTCTCGGGCGCGTGCATACCGCGGTGTCGTTGGTGTCTCGGATGCCTCGACTGCTGTCCCTGATGCACGAGGGGAAGGTTGAGTATTACGCCGCATCTCGGGTTGTTGAGGTGACCGGTGTGCTGTCCGACTCGCAGGCTCGCGAGGTCGACGCTCTGTTGGTCGACAAGCTGTCCTCGGCGGCCGAGACGATGTGGTTGCCGCACAACCTTGTGCGTGCGGTACGTCGACTCGTTGACAAGGTCGATCCCGCAGGGCGGGTTGAGCGGGCTCGCAAGGCCAACGAAGGTCGGAAGGTCACGTTGGAGCATGGGGAGAACTGCCAGTCCCGGCTCGTGACCACCATGCGATCCGAAGTCGCCGCCGGTTGCTACGCCCGGGTTGATTCGTTGGCCCGGCAACGTAAGCGGGACGGGCACAAGCGCAGCTACGACCAGCTACGTGCCGACGTGGTTGCCGACCTGCTCCTCGGCAACGACCCCGGCGCGAAGACTCCCGAGGTGGCCGCGGTGGTCTACGTGCACATGCCCGTCGACACTGCCCTGTCGATCTCCGAAACCGGGGCCGAGCTCGACGGCTACGGGCCCATCCCCGGCGCCATCGGACGGGAAATCGCGACTAACCCGAAGTCGATGTGGCGGAAGGTGTTCTGCGATCCGGCCACCGGCGACCCCGTCGACCTGGGCCGGTCCCGCTACCGACCTACGGCCACGCTCCGCGAAGCCATCCGGGTCCGCGATCGCGAATGCGTCATCCCCTGGTGCCACCGGCCGGCCAGGCACTGCGACACCGACCACGAACGCGAATGGGCCCGCGACAACGGCCCCACATCACTCGCCAACCTCACCGCACGCTGCCGCAGACACCACCGCATGAAAAACACCCCCGGCTGGACCACCACACACAACCCAGCCCGGGGCACCACCACGGTCACCACACCACTCGGCGCCACCCACACCGGACGCCGAACCCCCATCCTCGCCCCACGGTCGAAACCGCCCTCACCTCCAGAACCCGAGCCGGACCCGCCGCCATTCTGATTCCGGCAATTCCACCACAATCCCGCGAAACTGCCCTACGGCGAAAAACGGATATGTCGGGCACCTTGGGGATTCGTCTTCAGTCACATTCACCCGTGAGGCACACTCCCCGGAATGAGCACGACAGCCCAGTCGCAGCAACTGCCCGGACAGCCGCCCCTCAAACGCGTCCTCGGTTCGAAACTGCTGCTGTTCTTCGTCGTCGGCGACATCGTCGGAACCGGCGTGTACGCCCTCACCGGACAGGTCGCCGGACGCGTCGGCGGCGCGTTGTGGCTGCCGTTCCTGCTGGCATTCGTCGTCGCCTTCATGACCGCGTTCAGCTACCTGGAACTCGTCGGTAAGTATCCACGCGCCGCGGGCGCGGCGTTGTACACGCACAAAGCGTTCAACATCCGCATCCTCACGTTCCTCGTCGCCTTCGCCGTCATGTGCTCCGGCATCACGTCCGCCTCGTCGGCCGCGGTGGCCTTCGGCGACACCTACCTCGCCGAGTTCATCACGTCCCCGATGCCACTCATGGCGATCCTGTTCATCGCCGCCCTCGCCCTCATCAACTACCGCGCGTCCGCGAATCGGTCACCACCAACGTCGTGCTCACCTGCATCGAGATCGCCGGCCTGCTGATCATCATCGGCGTCGGCATCTGGGCCGTCCTCAACGGCGCCGGCGAACCCAGCCGGCTCGTCGAGTTCAACACGCAGGACCAGACCATGCTCGTGGCCATCACCTCGGCCACCTCGCTCGCATTCTTCGCCATGGTCGGCTTCGAGGACTCCGTCAACATGGCCGAGGAAACCAAGGACCCCGCCCGCATCTTCCCCAAAGCCATGCTCTGGGGCATGGTCATCGCCGCCACGATCTACATCCTCGTGTCGGTCACCTCGTCGCTGCTCGTCCCCGCAGGCGACCTCGAGGCCGCCGAAAGCGGCGCCCTGCTCAAGGTCATCGACGTCGGCGCCCCCGGCCTGCCCCGCGAAATCTTCTCCGCCATCGGCCTGTTCGCCGTCATCAACTCGGCCCTGATCAACATGCTCATGGCCAGCCGACTCGTCTACGGCATGGCCAACGAACGCATCATCCCCCGCATCTTCGGCACCGTGCACCCCGCACGCCGCAGCCCCTGGATCGCCATCGTCTTCACCAGCGCCATCGCCATGGTCCTCGTGTCCACCGTGGACATCGACGTGCTCGGCGGCACCACCGCGCTCCTCCTGCTCGTCGTGTTCGCCGTCGTCAACGTCGCCGTCCTCGTCCTGCGCCGCGACCCGGTGCCGCACCAGCACTTCCGCGCACCGACGGTCATCCCGGCGGTCGCGGCCGTGTTCTGCCTCTACCTCGTCAGCCCACTGTCCGGCCGCCCCGCCCGCGACTACATCGTCGCCGCGATCCTCCTGGTCGTCGGCCTAGTCCTCTGGGGCGTCAACCACCTCGCCATGCGCCGCCAACGCGAACTCGACACCGCACCAACCGACACCGCACCGACCGACACCGGAACCGACACGTGAGCGACCGACACCCCACGTCGTAGCGCCGCCGACTACGGTGACGACCATGGCCAATCCGACCGGGGAACAGTTCGAACTCCTCCGCGGCACCGCCCGCGCCGTCGTCACCGAGATCGGCGCCGGCCTGCGGTCGCTGACCATCGGCGGCAAACCGTTGGTCGAGACCTTCGCCGAGGACGAAACACCGCCCAAGGGCGCCGGCCAGATCCTGGTGCCGTGGCCCAACCGCACCGCCGGCGCGCGGTGGACGTTCGACGGCGAACCGCAGGAACTCGAGGTCACCGAGGAAGCCCGCGGCAACGCCATCCACGGCCTCGCCCGCCGCAAGGAATGGGAACTCGTCGAACACGCCGAATCGTCCATCACCTTCGGCTGCGACATCGGCGCCGACAAGGGCTGGCCCGTGCCGCTGCGCACCGGCGTCGTCTACGACCTCGCCCCGCGCGGCCTCACCGTCACCCACACCATCAGCAACGAGGGCGACAAGGCCATCGGCGTCGGCGTCGGCGCACACCCCTACTTCCGCCTCGGCGACATCCCCACCGACGACCTCACCATCACCCTGCCCGCAAGTCGCGTGTGGCCGTTCGACGGCGAACAACAACTGCCGTTCGCCGACGAACAGGACGTCGACGGCACCGAGTACGACCTGCGCGGCGGCCGCATCATCGGCGGTCTGGACCTCGACACCGCCTTCACCGGTCTGGGGGCGTCCGACGACGGCCGGCACCACGTGTGGCTGAGCCACCACGACACGCACCTCGACATCTGGTCCGACCCCGACTTCCGCTGGGCCCAGGTGTTCACCCCCGACGACTACCCCGGCCGCGGCCGCGCCATCGCCGTCGAACCGATGACCTGCCCCGCCGACGCGCTCAACTCGGGTACCGACCTCATCACCCTCGAACCCGGCGAGTCGTGGACCGGTTCGTGGGGCATTCGCCTCGAAGGTTCGTTAGCGTAGCGAACTATGACTACAACCGCGATCACGAACGGATACGTCGTTCCCGTCGACGGAGACCCCATCGACGGCGGCGTCGTGCTCATGGACGACGGGAAGATCGTCGCCGTCGGCGCCGACGTCTCCATCCCGGCCGGCGCCGACGTGGTGGACGCCGCGGGCCAATGGGTCCTGCCCGGCTTCATCGACGCGCACGCCCACCTCGGCGTGCACGAGGACGGCGAGGGCTGGTCCGGCGACGACACCAACGAGATGACCGACCCCAACGGCGCCCGTTTCCGCGCGCTCGACGGCATCGACCCGTACGAGCTCGGCTTCGACGACGCGCTGTCCGGCGGCGTGACCAGCGTCGTCATCAAACCCGGCTCCGGCAACCCGATCGGCGGGCGCACCGTGGGCGTCAAGACGTGGGGCCGCACCGTCGTCGACATGACGTTCGCCGAGGACGTCAGCGTCAAGAGCGCACTCGGCGAGAACCCCAAGCGTGTCTACGGCGAGAAGGACAAGACCCCGTCGACCAGGCTCGGCGTGGCCGCGACCCTGCGCGAGGCGTTCACCAAGGCCCGCAACTACGCCGCACAGCGCGAGCACGCACGCAGCGAGGGCACGCCGTTCGACGTCGACCTGACGATGGAAACGCTCGTCGACGTGCTCGACGGCAAGCTGTACTGGGACCAGCACACCCACCGCGCCGACGACATCGTCACCGCCGTGCGACTGGCCGACGAGTTCGGCTACAAGCTCGTCGTCAACCACGGCACCGAAGGGCACCTCATCGCGGATTTCCTTGCCGAACGCGATGTTCCGGTGATCCTCGGTCCGCTGTTCACCTCACGGTCCAAAGTGGAGCTGCGCAACCGAACGCTCCGCGGCGCCGGGATCCTCGCCCGCGCCGGCGTGAAACTGGCGATCACCACGGATCACCCTGTGATCCCGATCCACTTCCTCGTCTACCAGGCTGCGTTGGCGGTCAAGGACGGTCTGGACCGCGACACCGCGTTGCGCTCCCTGACCGTCAACCCCGCGGAGATCCTCGGCCTCGACGACCGTATCGGCGCGCTCAAACCGGGCATGGACGCCGACGTCGTCGTGTGGTCCGGCGACCCGCTCGACGTCATGAGCCGCGCGCGGCGCGTGTTCGTCCGCGGGCGCGACGTCTACCGCTTCGACGACACCACCGGCGACGGCGTCGTCGCCGAACGCCGATACCGCGAGTAACCGGCCGCGGGTGACGTGGGGCCCGCCGTGTCAGCACCCCACGTCACCGTGTCAGCACCTCACGTCGCCGTGTTGTCGGTTCAGGCGTTCTTCAGGGCACGTGCGATGACCATGCGCTGGATCTGGTTCGTGCCCTCGAAGATCTGCGGCACCTTGGCCTCGCGCATGTAGCGCTCGACGGGGAAGTCGCGCGTGTAGCCGGCGCCGCCGAGCACCTGCACGGCGTCGGTGGTCACCTTCATGGCCGCGTCGGTGGCGACGAGCTTCGCCACGACGCTGGCGCTGGAACGCCATGCCGCGGTCCTGGCGGCGCGCCGCGTCCAGATAGGTCGCCCGCGACGACTCGACGGCCGCCGCCATGTCGGCCAGCAGGAATTCCAGCCCCTGGTGCTCGATGATCGGCTTGCCGAACTGAGTGCGCGTCTTCGCGTAGGCCACCGCCTCGTCGAGCGCCGCCTGCGCCAGGCCGACCGAGCACGCCGCGATTCCCAGCCTGCCCGACGCCAAGGAGTCCAGCGCGATCTTCAACCCCGCACCCTCGCCGCCGATCAGCCGGTCGGCCGGCACCTGCGCGTCCTGGAAGATCATCTGCGCCGTCGTCGACCCGGTCAGCCCCATCTTCCGTTCGGCGCCCCCGCGCTCAGTCCCGGCGTCGACGCGTCCACCAACAGGCAGCTGACGCCCTTGCCCCCGGACGCCGGATCGTCGGACGTGCGCACCATCGTCGTGTAGAAGTCCGCCTGACCACCCGCGGTGATCCACGCCTTCGTGCCGTTGACGACGTACCGATCGCCGTCCAACCGTGCCCGCGTCGACAGTGCCGCGGCGTCGGAGCCGGCGTGCGACTCGGACAACGCGTACGCACCGAGCAGCTCGCCGCCCAGCATCGCCGGCAACCACCGGTCGCGCTGCTCGTCGGTGCCGTAGTGGGCGAGGGCGAAACACGACATCGTGTGCACCGACAGGCCCACGCCGACCGACATCCACGCCGCCGCGATCTCCTCGAGCGCCTGCAGGTACGTCTCGTACGGCACCTCGCCGCCGCCCCAGCGCTCGGAGTACGGCAGGCCCAGCAGGCCGGACTTGCCGAGCAGGCGGAACTGGTCCCGCGGGAACCGTTCGGCCTCCTCGTACTCGGCGGCGACGGGCGCCAGCTCCTCGCGGGCGATCTCCCTGGCCAGGGCGACCAGGTCCTCGGACTCGGTATCCGGCAGCAGGCGTTCGGCGGGCATCTGCGACTCCATCGGCGAGCTCCCGTGGCCATAGGCGCGTTCACCGCAACTATGGGGCCCACGGGTGCCCTCAAGATTGGTACTGAAAACAGTACTGTGGTAGTTCGTTCAGTACCATCATAAGCTCGGAGGATGCCCGCGAACCAGACCCGACGGCGACATCGCCGGATCACCGCCCGGCAGCAGGCGCTGCTCGCCGACCTCGAGGCGCTGTTCCTGTCCGACGGGTTCCTCGACTACACCCTCGACGACCTGGCCGCACGCCTGCGCTGCTCGAAGTCGACGCTGTACGCGCTGGCCTCCAGCAAGGAGCAGCTCGCGGTGAAGGTCGTCACCCATTTCTTCCGGGGTGCGGCCGAACGCATCGAGGAGCGCATCGCCGAGGCCGTCGACGCGCCCGCGACGATCAGGGAGTACCTCGCGGGCGTGGCCGACGAACTGGGCCGCGCGTCCGACCGGTTCATCGCCGACGTCGACGCGTTCGAACCCACCCGCGCCACCTACCGGTTCAACTCGCACGCCGCCGCCGCGCGGATCCGCGAGTTCATCGCCGCCGGCGCCGCCGACGGCGTGTTCCGCGACGTCCACGGCCCGCTGGTCGCCGAGTTCGCCGAGCTGCTCATCGAGCAGATCCAGAACGGCACCGTGCGCGAACGCACCGGATCCTCCGACGCGGACGCCTTCGCGGCGCTGTCCGACCTGCTGCTGGGAGGATTGCGCGCGGACGGCGAGCAGGCGAAAGGAACTCGACGATGATCGTGTCCGGTGGTGAGGCGCTGGTCGACCTCGTACCCGCGGAATCCGATGCGACTCTCCTCGCGCCCCGCCTCGGCGGCGGCCCGTACAACGTCGCGCTCGCCGCGGGCCGGCTCGACGTCCCCACGGCGTTCCTGTCCCGGCTGTCGACGGACCGCTTCGGCGACGCGCTCCTCGCGCGCCTCGAGTCGTCCGGTGTGGACACCTCGCTCGTCCAGCGTGGATCCGAGCCGACGACGCTCGCCGTCGTCGCCCTCGACGGCACCGGCGCCGCACGCTACAGCTTCTACACCGAGGGCACCGCCGACCGGCTCGTCGCCGACCCCGGACCGTTGCCCGAGGCCACGACCGTCCTGTCGCTCGGCACGCTCGGCATGGTGCTCGAGCCGGGCGCCGGCGCCTACGAGACCGTGCTGCACCGCGAGGCGGCCCGCGGCGTGCTCACCGCGCTGGACCCGAACATCCGCGCCGACATGATCGACGACCCGGACGCCTACCGCCGCCGGTTCGCGTCGTGGCTGCCGAGCGTGCGCCTGCTGAAGGTGTCCGACGACGACGCAGCCTGGCTCGCAGGCGGGGCGCCCGCCGAGGAGGCGGCCGCGGAGTGGATCGCCGCCGGGGTCGACGCCGTCGTGCTGACCCGCGGTGGTGCCGGACTGTCGGTGTTGACCGCCGCGGGTGAGGTCGCGAGCGCCCCGGCCGCCGACGTCCGCGTGGTCGACACGATCGGCGCCGGCGACACCGTCCACGGCGCGCTACTGGCGTGGCTGGTTCGGCAGGAAGTGTCGCGTGTGTCCGAATTGACACCCGATGGCTGGTCGAAGGCGCTTGCGTTCGCCGCGCGGGCGGCCGGGGTGACGGTGTCGCGCAGCGGCGCCGAGCCGCCTACCTCGGAAGAGTTAACGCACGACCAAAACGCCAGCGTGTGAACCTTGTCGCACCGGGTGGCTGTGGGTAACGCCACGGCTGCGTAAATGCCCTTGTCTGGACTAGCGTAAGGGAGCATTCGTACCCCAGCGGGGCGGTGCGACGAGGCGCTACTGCCTGTCGCGTACTCGCGGTGACCAGCAGAACCTGCGGTCGCCAACCGACCGACCCGTGTGACCGTGAGAGGCATGTGCATGTCCGACGCGACTGCGGCGCAGTCCGAGGGCGAGAAGGCCGTGCTCCGCCTTCCTGATGGCGAGCACGACTTCAAGGTTGTCCGCCCTGCCGAAGGCGCCCCCGGCATTCAGCTCGGGAAACTGCTGGCCCAGACCGGCTACATCACCTACGACCCGGGGTTCGTGAATACCGGGGCCGCGTCTTCCGCCATCACCTATATCGACGGTGACGCGGGAATCCTGCGCTATCGGGGCTATCCGATCGAGCAGCTCGCCGAGCAGTCGTCGTTCGTCGAGGTGTCGTACCTGCTGATGAACGGCGAACTGCCGAACCAGCAGCAGTTGGACTCCTTCACCGCGAAGATCAACCGGCACACGCTGCTGCACGAGGATCTGAAGCGCTTCTTCGACGGCTTCCCGCGGGACGCCCACCCGATGCCGGTGCTGTCCAGCGCCGTGTCGGCCCTGTCGACGTTCTACCAGGACGCGCTCGACCCGTTCGACAAGAACAACGTCGAGCTGTCGACCATCCGCCTGCTGGCGAAGGTCCCCACGATCGCGGCCTACGCCTACAAGAAGTCCATCGGCCAGCCGTTCCTGTACCCGGACAACTCGCTGGGTCTGGTCGAGAACTTCCTGCGGATGACGTTCGGCCTGCCTGCCGAGCCGTACGAGATCGACCCGGTCATGGCCAAGGCCCTCGACCAGCTGTTCATCCTGCACGCCGACCACGAGCTGAACTGCTCCACGTCGACGGTGCGGCTCGTCGGCTCGTCCGAGGCGAACATGTTCGCGAGCATCTCGGCGGGCATCATGGCCCTGTTCGGCCCGCTGCACGGCGGTGCGAACAGCGCGGTGCTCGACATGCTCGAGAACATCAAGGCCGACGGCGGCGACGTCGACAAGTTCGTCGAGCGCGTCAAGAACAAGGAGGCCGGCGTCCGCCTGATGGGCTTCGGTCACCGGGTCTACAAGAACTACGACCCGCGCGCCAAGATCATCAAGAAGACGGCCGACGAGATCCTGCAGAAGATCGGCGGCAACGACGAGCTGCTCGACATCGCCAAGCGGCTCGAGGAGCGCGCGCTGTCCGACGACTACTTCGTCGAGCGCAAGCTCTACCCGAACGTCGACTTCTACACCGGCCTGATCTACCGGGCCATGGGCTTCCCGACCCAGTTCTTCACGGTGCTCTTCGCACTGGGCCGGCTCCCCGGTTGGATCGCGCACTGGCGCGAGATGATCGAGGACCCGGAGACGAAGATCGGCCGCCCGCGCCAGATCTACACCGGCGAGAAGGCACGCGACTACAAGCCGCTCTCGGCCCGCTGAACCGCGCCGTCCAGGGTGCCCCCGCAGGCCCGCAGTGCGCCTCGGGGGCACTTTTCATGTCAGGCCGGCGGTCGTTCTGCTGACCAGGTCGGCGACCGTGTCGTGGGCGGCCTTCGCGTCGTGGGTGACCAGGCCCAGGCGGGTGCGGCGGTGCAGCACGTCGTCGACGTCGAGGGCGCCCTCGTGCCGGACGGCCCATACGACCTCGGCGGCCGTGACGTCGCCGGCCTCGCACACGGGCCGGGCCAGCTCGGGGTCGACGTCGCCGAGCGCGGCCACGCGCGGCGCCTCCGTGCCGTACTTCGCCACCAACCGCGGCGGGGCGTCCACAACGGACAGCTGAGCCCGGCTCGCGGCGCCGAGCAACGGCAGCCGTGCCGTCCGGCAACGCCGAGTGGGCAGTCCCGCCGCGCGGATCGCCGCGGTGACGGCGTCCTCGGCCATCCTCCGGTACGTCGTGAGTTTCCCGCCGACGACCGTCACCACGCCGGTTCCCGGATCGGTGAGCACCGCGTGCTTGCGCGACAGGTCCGCGGTGTCGCCGCCCGCCTCCAGCAGGGGACGCAGGCCGGCGAACGCACCCAGCACGTCCTCCGGACGCACCGGTCGTTCGAGCACCGACGACGCGACCGACAGCAGGAAGTCCACATCGGAGCCCGGAACTCCGGGAACGTCCTCGGGGTCGCCGTCCAACGGTTCGTCGGTCAGTCCCAGGTACACGCGCCCGCCGGGTTGCGGGAGCATCAGCACGAACCGGTTGAGCTCGCCGGGCACCGGCACCATCACCGACGTGTCACCCAGTCCCGTCCGTGCGCCGTCGAGCACGACGTGCGTGCCGCGGGACGGGCGCAACCGCACGGACGGCAACAACGTTCCCGCCCACACTCCCGTGGCGTTGACGACCTGCCTGGCCCGCAGTTCCACTGTGGACCCGGTGAGCCCGTCCCGGGCGACGACGCGGTCGCCGTGCAGCTCGGTGGCCTCGACGCGCGTGAGGATCCGTGCGCCGTGCGCGGCCGCCGTCCGTGCGAGCGCGACGACCAGCCGCGCGTCGTCGGTCAGCGCACCGTCGAAGGCGAGCAGTCCACCACGCAGGCCCTGCGTACGCAGACCCGGCGCGAGGGCCAACGCCTCGGCGGCGGGCACGGCCCGCGGTCGCGGCAGCAGCGCCGACGGCGTCCCGGCGATCCGGCGCAGCGCGTCGCCCGCGTGCAGACCGCCGCGCGTGAGCAGGGCCGACGACCGCTGTCCGTAGGTGGGGAAGACCTGCGCGGTGGGCCTGGTCAGGTGCGGTGCGGTGCGCGTCATGAGGATGTCGCGTTCGACCGCGCTCTCGTGGGCCAGGCCGAACTCGCCGTGGGCCAGGTAGCGCAGGCCGCCGTGGACGAGCTTGCTCGACCAGCGGGATGTGCCGAACGCCAGGTCGTGGGCCTCGACGAGGGCGACCGACAGGCCGCGCGACGCGGCGTCGAGGGCGCAGCCGACGCCGGTCACGCCCCCGCCGACGACGAGGACGTCGACCGTCCGGCCGGAGGCGAGGTCGTCGAGCTCGCGGGTGCGACGGCGAGCGGTGAGTGATGCGGCGATCACGGTTTCAGGGCCCCTTCCAGCAGGTGGGCTAGTTCGTCGAGCAGTGCGTCGTCATCCACAGTGGACTCGTCGTCCGTCGTGGCCGGCCGCCGGGACAGTACGAACGACTGCAGCAGCAACAGCAGCGACCGGGCCTGGGTGGACGGGTCGCCCACGCGGATCGACCCGTCGGTGTGCCCCTGGTCGACGAACGCGCGCAGGCCGTCCTCGGCGACCCGCTGCGTCGCGCCGAGCCGTTCGGTGATGTACGGCAGCAGCAGTTCGGCGTCCCGGTCGAGCACGGTGCGCAGCAGCGGGTCGGTGCCGAGGTGTCGCACCCCGGCCACCGCGTGGGCGACGAGCCGCGCACGCGCCGTGTCGCCGGTGTCGAGGTCGCCGCTGATGCCCTGGAGCAGCGCGCTGAACTCGCGGGTCATCAGCGCGGCCAGGACGCTGCGGACGTCGGGAAACCGCCGGTAGAGGGTCATCCGCGACACGCCGGCGGCCTTGGCGATGCCGGTCAGCGTGGTGCGGCGGACGCCGTCGGCCAGGACGCACTCCTTGGCGGCGTCGAGCAGTGCGTCGTCGGCCACCCGACCCCCGTCCCGGGTGTGACGTTCTGGATTCATGTGTCACACTCTAACCATGACCGACAGTCTGGACCACCGACTCCGCGGATCCTGGACGACCGAGGGCGCCGACGCCGCGCATCTCGGCGAGCGCGAGCTGCGCTGGCTCAGCAGGCGGATCGGCGACCTGACGCCGAGCGACCCCGTCGCGCCGGACTCGGCCATCGCCGCCGCGCCGTCGCGCCTGCCGGAGCCGCGCGCGGCGCGCTCGTCGACGTCGTCGGGCCGCGGCACGTCCTCGGCGAGTCGCGCGACCGACTCGAGCGCAGCGGCGGCATGTCCTATGTGGATCTGCTGCGCAGGCGGAATCCGGCGGCGGGCATCGCCGTGCCGGACGCCGTCGTGCTCCCGGCCGATCCCGACCAGGTGCAGCGGGTGCTCGACGTCTGCGTGGCGCACGACATCGGCGTCGTCCCGTTCGGCGGTGGCACGTCGGTCGTCGGCGGTGTCACCGCGTCGGCGGGCGACAAGGACGCCGTTGTCGTACTGGACCTGGAACGGCTGAACCGTCTCGTGTCGGTCGACCCGGTGTCGCACATCGCCGTCCTGCAAGCGGGGGTGCGGGCACCGGACGCCGAACGGATGTTGTCGGCCCACGGATTCACGCTCGGCCACGTGCCGCAGTCCTACGAACGCGCGACGATCGGCGGATTCGCGGCGACCCGCTCGGCCGGGCAGGCGTCGTCGGGATACGGACGGTTCGAGGACATGGTGTCGGGCGTCCGCCTCGCCACGCCACGCGGCGAATGGCGGCTCGGCGTCGCCCCGGCGTCGGCCGCCGGGCCCGATCTGCGCCAGCTCGCGGTCGGCAGCGAGGGCGCGCTCGGCGTCATCACCGAGGTCGCCGTCCGCGTACGGCCGGTTCCCACGACCGAGCACTACGAGGCCGTCGCCGTCGACGGCTGGGAGCGCGGCTGCGCGCTCGTGCGGCAGTTGGCCCAGCAGGGTCTGCTCGCCGACATCAGCCGGCTGTCCGATGTGGATGAGACCCGGGTCTCCCTGCAGCTGGCGGGAAGTTGGAAGACCGGCGTGCTGCGACGTTACCTCGGAGCCCGCGGTGTGGCGGAACCGTGCCTGCTCGTGCTCGGCTGGCACGGCGAATCGGCGCATCGGCGCAAGGCCGCGATGCGGGTGTTGCGAGGTGGGGGAGCCGTGTGGCTGTCACCCGCGCCCGCGCAGGCCTGGCTGCGCGGACGGTTCGGCGGACCGCGGCAGCGCGACGCGCTCCTCGACGCCGGCGTGTGCGTCGAGACCCTCGAGACCGCGACGCACTGGTCGAAGATCGGCACGCTCTACGACCGCGTGCGCACCGCACTGCGCAGGGAACTCGGCGACCCGCTGATCATGTGCCACGTCTCGCACGCCTACGAGACCGGCGCCTCGCTGTACTTCACGGTGTTGACCCCGCAGTCGGCCGAGGACCCCGTCGGCCAGTGGCAGCGGGCGAAAACCGCCGCGTGCGAGTCCATCTCGGACGATCGGGTCGGCACGATCTCCCACCACCACGCCGTGGGAACCGACCACGCGCCCTACCTCGAGGCGGAGATCGGGTACGTGGGCCGGGAGGTTCTGAAGGCGGCGAAGCAGGCCGTCGACCCGACCGGCATCCTCAACCCGGGCAAGCTCCTCGGCTGACCGGCAGCACGGTCACGTCCAGGCCGTGCGTCGTGGCCGCGGTGCCGGTGAGCATCGCGGCCTTGCGCTGGGGCAGCTCGTCCATGCGCACCGGCTCGCCGCCGACGAGCAGGGGCATGCGACCCTCGTCGCGTCCGACGTAGGCGTACACCTCCTCGAGCACCGAGCCGTTCTCGAGTCGGACCCGTCCACTGTGGAGGCGGGCCAGGTCGTAGGCGGCGCCGCGGGCCTCGCAGACGTCGAGGGCCTGCACCTGCTCGGGCGTCGCGAACCACACGGCGTGCCACTCGGTGACCCCGGGCGCCGCCGTGAGCGTCGCGGGACGTTGGCCGTCCCGCGGACGAAGTCCGGTCGACCACACGGCGGCCAGATCGCGGCACTCGGCACGGGCCACGACCGCGGGCCCGGGCAGGCCGAGTTCCTCCCGCAGCCACGTGATCTTCGAAGGGCAGACGTTCGACCCGTAGGCCAGCACGGGAATCCGCTCGTGGCGCACGGACTCGAGCAGCTCCGGGGTGAGCTCGTACCCCGCTCCGTCGACGTGCACGTACGAGACGCCCGGCCGGCACCCGGGTACGGATCCTCGGGATACTCGACGTCGTCGAACAGGTGCCTGCCGGGAATCAGCGCCGCTCCCCGGTGCTCGGAGCCGCGTTGTTCGAAGCCCCGGGGTTGGTGCCCTCGATGATGTAGGCGATGCCGCCGGAGCCGCTCGCGACCGAGCCGTCCTCGGTGTAGCGCTGGGTGCGCTGCCAGATCGTCTCGAACTGGGCGCGGTCGTACACGCGGCGGACCTGGTCGTTCGACGGCGAGGCCGGGTCGTTGACGATCACGTCGCCGTCCTCGGTGAAGCCCACGACCACGAACAGGTGTCCCGCCGTGCCGTAGCCCGCACCGTCCAGTTCGGACTCCAGGAACGACTGGGACGTGATGACCGGGACGCCGCGGGCGATGTAGCTTTCCAGTTCTGTCAACGAATGCAGCCGGGTGATGTGTCCCTTGAGGCCGTACTCCGAGGCGTACGCGGTGTTGAACGGCCAGTTGCCGGTGCCCTCGTAGGCGTAGTCGTAGGTGTGCCGCGCGGCGTGTGCGACCGGCTTGTCCGGGTAGTCCGCGGGCAGCCACGACATCTGCTCGTCGGTCGGGCCGACGCCCCAGTACTCGGCGACCATCGTGGTCGACGTGGGACTGCACCAGGCCTGGCCGCCACCGCCGTACTCGGGGTAGTTGCCGGCGTGCACGTTCTGGGCGTAGGTGGGCACGTCGAGCTCGGTGCCCGCGGCCTCGCCGGGTTCGGTGAGGGTCGGTTCGAACCGGTCGGGCACGTCGGAGGTCATCGCGCCGACGCGCTCGACGACGGGCGTGGCGTCGCTGCCCTCGGCGCGCAGCAGCGTCACGCGCAGCTGGTAGGCGCGGAACGCGACCCCGTCCTTGGCGACGAGCGTGTCGGTGGAGACCGACGCGTGGTCGTCGGACTGGCCGTCGACGCTGGTGCGCTCGATGTCCTGGTCGCCGTAGGCCCAGCGGCCGAGCGTGAACCACTGCGTGTCGGCACCGGCGGCCGTCGTGGCCTTGGCCTCGACCTCGACCCACGTGCCGGGCGGGGTGCGGGCGTTCCACGAGGCGATGAGCTCGGAGGCGTCGAACCCGGGCTCGTACGTCGGGGAGGTCCAACTGCCGGCCTCGTGGCCGTCGCGGACGCTGCGGGTCGGTGAGGCGGAGCCCGTTCGCGTCGGCCCGTACGCCGGTGCGGGTGCCGGCATCGAACTCGTCGGCGGTCTCCCACTCGTGGTAGTCGATGGCCTCGTCCTCCGCGGATTTCCCGGCGTCGGCGGACGGGGCGGGGGCGCCGGCGGTGGCCACCGGTTGCAGGATGGTCGATGCCGTGACGGCCGCCAGGAGCACCGTGAAGAGTCGTCCGCGCATGTCGGGGGATTGTTATGCCTCCACGGCGAGCTGTAAACCGCGTTGCGCCATTCAGATCACACCGGACGATCCCGCCCCTCACCCGCAGTGACGTTCCCCGCCCACGTCAAAGCTCCCGAGGGCCCCATGGTCGTGCCCGCCCGTCGCCCGACCACCACCCCCCAACGACGCGCTGGCGCGCGGCTGCGCCTGATGGCGACCATGCCTCGGGAGCCTGAAACCGTTGGGCTGGTCGGGGCGCCTAGAAGTGGAGATGTCGAGTTTGCCCTCGGCGTGGGCGGCCCGGATGCGCTTCTTGTCGAACTTGCCGACGCTCGTCTTCGGCACCTCGGGCACGAACGTCCAGTGCTCGGGCAGCTGCCACTTGGCGACCTTGTCGCTCAGGAAGTCCCGCAGCTGCTCGGCCGTCACCGACTGGCCCTCCTTGACGACGACCGCCACCAGCGGCCGTTCGTCCCACTTCTCGTCCGGCACGCCGATGACCGCCGCCTCCGCGACCGCCTCGTGTGCCATGACTGGTTCTCCAGGTCGACCGACGAGATCCACTCACCACCGGACTTGATCACGTCCTTCGACCGGTCGGTGAGCGTCAGGTAGCCGTTCGGCGTGATCTTGCCGACGTCGCCCGTGCGCAGCCAGCCGTCGCGGAACTTCTCCGGGTCGGAGTCCTTGTGGTACGCGCCCGCGATCCACGGACCCGACACCTCGAGCTCGCCGACGCTGGTGCCGTCCCAGGGGACCTCGTTGCCGTCGTCGTCGATGAGCCGCGCCCGCACGCCCGCCGGGAACCGGCCCTGCGTGTAGCGGTAGCTCCACGCCTCGTCGCCCGTCGCGCCGCGCGGCGCACGCGCCACGCTGCCCAGCGGCGAGGTCTCCGTCATGCCCCACGCGTGCAGCACCGGCACGCCGTAGTTCTCCTCGAACGCGTGCATCAGCGACGGCGGCGCCGCCGAACCGCCGACCACGACCTCGTTCAGGTGCGAGATGTCCTGCGGGTTGGCCTCCAGGTGCTGGAGCAGGCCCTGCCAGATCGTCGGCACCGCGGCCGCGTGCGTCGGCTTCTCGGCCGCGAGGATCTCGGCGATCGGCCCCGGCTGCAGGAACCGGTCCGGCATGATCAGCGAGGCGCCCACCATGAACGCCGCGTAGGGCACGCCCCACGACATGGCGTGGAACTGCGGCACGATGACGAGCGTGCGGTCGACGTCCGACAGTCGCATGCTGTCCGACATGCAGATCTGCATCGAGTGCAGCCAGATCGACCGGTGCGAGTACGACACGCCCTTGGGGTCGCCGGTCGTGCCGGACGTGTAGCACATCGCGGCGGCCGAGCGCTCGTCGACGGCGGGCCAGTCGAACTCCGTGGGCTTGCCGGCGAGCAGGTCCTCGTACGAGTGCACCTGCACCCCGTCGGGCGCCTCGACGGTCGACGGGTCGCCGTTGGCCACCACCACGTGCCGGACGGTCTTCATCTCGGCGAGGGGCTTGTTCAGCAACGGGACCAGCGTTCCGTCGACGATGATGACGTAGTCCTCGGCGTGGTCCGCCACGTACACCAGCTGCTCGGGGAACAGCCGGATGTTCAGGGTGTGCAGCACCGCGCCCATCGACGGGATCGCGAGGTAGGCCTCGAGGTGCTCGGCGTTGTTCCACATGAAGGTGCCGACGCGCTGATCGCCGGTAACGCCCAGGTCGCGAAGGGCGTGTGCCAGCTGCGCCGAACGCTCACCCACCTCGCCGAAGCTTCGTCGGCGCGGTTCCGAACCCGTCCACGTGACCACCTCGCTGCCGGCGTGGAGCTTGGATCCGTGCTTGAGGAGGTCGGAGATCGAAAGGGGGGCGTCCTGCATCGTGCTCAACATTGAGGCTCCCGGGGGTCCATGAACTGGGCTCGAGCGCGAGCCTAGCCGCCATGTCCGTTCTCCGGGAGAACCGTGAATAACGGTTACCCCCAGTGGTCATCCTGAGGTGTGGGCTCTGACCTGCATGCCTCGGACGGGGGGTCATCGCGTGTCGATTTCGCGCATGCGGGGTTCTTGGCGTTTACTGGGCCCGTGGTAAGAGACGGCCTGGCCAGCGCTTGCTCGGGCAAGCACCTGGGGACCCGGGTTGTCGCCGCTGCACAAGCGGCACCCGAGAAGAAAGGAAAGGTACGTTGCTCTGCCCACGTTGACTCCGGAACAGCGCCAGGAAGCCCTGGCCAAGGCGGCCGAGGCTCGCAAGGCGCGCTCGGAGCTGCTTGCGTCGATCAAGGACGGTTCGGAGAGCATCGAGAAGGTGCTGAACCGCGCGAAGGACGACAAGACGGTTGGGAAGACGAAGGTCACCCAGCTGCTCAAGGCCGTTCCCGGGCTCGGCGCCGTGAAGGTTGCCGCGCTGTTGGAGCAGGCGGGCATCGACCCTGACCGTCGGGCCGCCGGCCTCGGCGACCGTCAGCGCGAAGCCTGATCAACGCTCTCAAGTGACGCGTACGTCCGTGGGCGGCGTGTTCTGCACGACCGCGCCGCCCACGGACGGTCCTTGACCCTCCGCCGCCGGATCGCCGTGTCCACGCGGCCGCCGGTGGTGCGCTCTCATCTGCCCGTGTCGAGTCCCATGGCACGGGCCAGCGTCGCGAACTTCGCCGACGTCTCGTCCAGTTCCGCGTGGGGATCCGAGTCCGGCACGATGCCGCCGCCCGCGTACATCCGCAGGTCCCGGCCGCCCGTGTCGGCGCAGCGGATCGACACGGCCCATTCGCCGTCGCCGTCGGCATCCACCCAGCCCACCGCGCCCGCGTAGTAGCCGCGGTCGAACGGTTCCAGTTCGCGCACCAGCTCCCGGGCCGACGGGGTCGGTGTTCCGCAGATCGCCGGGGTCGGGTGCAGCGCGACGGCCAGGTGCAGCGCCGTGACCTCCGGATCGGCGAGTTCGCCCACGATGCGTGTGCCCAGGTGCCACATGGTGGGCGTGCGTTCGAGCGTCGGTTCGCCGGGCACGTCGAGGTGGCGGCAGAACGGCCGCAACGTCTCGGTCACCGCGTCGACGAGGACGGCGTGCTCCTCGCGGTCCTTCTTCGAGTCCAGCAGCGTGCGTGCGTTCGCGGCGTCGGCGTCGGAATCGGCGGCGCGCGGCATCGATCCTGCGTACGGGTGTGACACGACGCGGCTGCCGTGGCGCGCGATCAGCAGCTCCGGACTCGCCCCCACCAGCGCGCGATCGCCCGGCAGGCCGGCGGCGAACACGTAGCCGTGCCGGTTGTCCCTGGCGAGGTTGCCGACGACGGCCTCCGTCGGGACCGGCTCGGTGAACTCGACGTCGAGCGCCCTGGCCAGCACGACCTTGCGCAGATCTCGCACGCCGAGCTCGGTGACGGCCTTCGCCACGGCGGCCATGTGCGCCTCCTCGGCGGGAACGGCGCCGATCGCGACGGGTTCGGGCACCTCACGGCGGCGCAGTCGGCGGGGCTGCGGTGGGCCCGCGGTGCGAAGCGTCGCCGGCACGACCATCCGCGCGGGGGTGCCCGACGCGGCGTCGAACGGCAGCACACCCACCGCAGTGGGCAGCTCGCCGGCGTCGGATTCGGAGCGGGCGGCCGTGAGCAGGCGGGTGACGTGGTCGGCGAGTGCGTCCTCGTCGGTGTCGACGACCTCGTGGGCGATGCCGGCGCCGAGGATCGTCCGCTCGTCGGTGGCGAGCAGGAAATCCCCGTGCCGGAACTCCTCCACCAGCCGCGCGGCGTCCATGCCGTCAGTTTCCCAGCGTGGCGGGGCTCCACCAGCGTTCTGTGACGTCCAGCTCCTCGGTGGTCAGCACCGCGACCGCGGCGTCGTAGCCGTCGCCGGGGGTGAGTGGGGCGAGTCGGGTGGCGGCGGCGTCGAGTGCCGGGTCGGCGGAGGAGACGAGACCGGGCGGCTGGTCCGGCGGCGCCAGGGTGAGGCTGGTCAGCGGGATGCGCAGGCCCTTGCCGGTGGCCTTCATCAGCGCTTCCTTGCCGGTCCAGTAGCGGAAGAACGCGCGGGTGCGCGCGTCGTCGCCGAGCGCGGCGACCGCGGAACGCTCCGCGGGACTGAGGGTGTACTCGAGGAGGCCGTCGTCGGCGCGGCGGGTCGTCGTCTCGACGTCGAGGCCCACCTTGGCGCCCGCCGTGACGGCCAGGCCGACGCGTTCGCCGGAATGCGAGATCGACAGTTCGAGGTCGCTGCCGGGCACGCGCGGCGGTCCGTGCTGCTTGTCGCAGTCCTCGCAGCTCGCGTCGAACACGACGGTGCCGGCGGGAACGCCGAGCTGCCGTCCCACGACGGTCTTCGCCAGCACCCGGCCGGTGAGGAACCGCCGGCGATCCTCGCCGCGGCGGTACGCCTCGAACCGTGCGCGTTCGACGTCGGTGAGCAGCTCGCGATGCGCGGCGGTGTCCTCCACCGGCGTCGCCCACCACACGGAGCACGTGATCATGCCAGCAGACTACTGCGCCGACGCTCCCCACAAGCCGCCTTCCACAACACCGCCGAAGAAGCCCCCGTGGCCCCATGGGGCCACCGGAGCGCTTCAGGGGCGGGTGGATTTGGGGGCGGCGCGGAGGTGGGCCCGTTCGCCCTGCTTGCCGAACAGGCTGAGGAACTCGACCGGCGCGCAGTCGGCGGAGCGAACCAGTGCGGGACGCGGGTGTCGAACTCGGCCGCCTCGCCGGGCGTGAGCACGAGGTCGTGGTCGCCGAGGACGACGCGCAGGCGGCCGTTCAGCACGTACATCCATTCGTAGCCCTCGTGCGTGCGCGGGTCCGGCTCGGGCGGCGTCTCGCAGCCGGGCAGCACGATCTTGTACGCCTGGATCCCGCCGGGACGGCGGGTCAGCGGCAGCATCGTCATGTCGCCCCTGGTTACCGGGCGCAGGTGCACCCGCGGGTCCCCGGTCGGCGGCGCGTCGACGAGTTCGTCCAGCGCCACGCCGTGCGCCTTCGCCAGCGGCAGCAGCAGTTCCAGCGTCGGCCGGCGCGCACCCGATTCCAGGCGCGACAGCGTGCTCACCGAGATGTTCGTCCGCTCGGACAGCTCCGCGAGTGTCTGCCCGTGTTGGGTCCGCAGCGCCCGCAGTCGTGGTCCCACCGCGTCGAGTGCGGGCCCCAGGTCGTCGTCCATACCTCGATATTGCTAGAACGGCAAACATGTTTGCCACCTCCTCGCGCGGTGGGGCAGAGTCGACGGCGGAGGTATTCGCAGGTGACGAACGAGGAGAAGCCCATGACGATCCCGGCCCCAGACGGCTACGACGTCGTCGTGATCGGCGGCGGTGCGGCCGGTCTGAACGCCGCGTTGATGCTGGCCCGCGCGCGCCGCACAGTGCTCGTGCTGGATGCCGGCGAGCCGCGCAACGCGCCCGCGACCGCGGTGCACGGCCTGTTCGCGCGCGAGGGCGTGGCGCCGGCCGAACTGCTCGAACGTGGCCGCGACGAGGTCCGGTCCTACGGCGGGGAGGTCGTGACCGCCGAGGTCGACGCCGTGCACCCGGCCACCAGCACCGACCCCGACAACGACGATCCCGCCTTCACGGTGTCGACGTCGGAGGGGCGCATGCTGCATGCCCGCCGCGTGCTCGTGACGACCGGTCTGGTCGACGAGCTACCGGACATCGCCGGGCTGCGGCACCGGTGGGGCCGCGACGTCGTGCATTGCCCGTACTGCCACGGCTGGGAGGTGCGCGACCGGGCGATCGGCGTGCTGGCCAACGGTCCGATGGCGCTGCACCAGGTGTCGTTGTTCCGCCAGTGGAGCGCCGACGTGACGTTCTTCGCCCGCGGCACGACGCTGTCCGCCGACGAGGCCGAGCAGTTGCGCGCACGGGACATCCGCATCGTCGACGGCGACGTCGAGGAGCTCGTGGTCGCCGAGGACCGCATCACCGGGGTGCGGATGTCCGACGGGTCGGTCGTCGCGCGGGATGTGGTCGCCGTGGGCACGCGCATGACCGCGCGTGCCGGGTTCCTCGACGGCATCGGGCTGCGCGCGCAGGAGCATCCGTCCGGCGCCGGCGACCACCTGCCGGTCGACGCGCGGGGGCAGACGGCGGTGCCCGGTGTGTGGGCCGCGGGAAACGTGACGGATCCGTCCGCGCAGGTCGGCGGGGCCGCGGCGGCCGGTGCATTCACGGCGGCGCAGATCAACGGCGACCTGGTGCAGGAGGACGTCCGTCTGGCCGTGACGGCCTATCGCCGGCGTCCGTTCTCGGTGCGCGGCGAGGCGCAGGTGACGGAACTCGTGGCGGGCGACGCCCGTCACGGCGTCTGACCCATGGCGGCGAACGTCCCCGGGACGCCCTGGTCGCAGGGCATTCCCGGGGACGTGAAACCGGACCGCGGATGCGGTGAGGGTGGTGCTCAGGACCGGGCGCTGTCCCTGATGGCGAGTGGCACCCCTGCCAGATCCTCCTCGTTGCAGAGGATCTTCAGGTTGTAGTACGGATAACCGTCCCGGTCGTCGTAGTCGAGGTGGACCGCGATGACGTCCGCGGACTCACCCAACCACTGCTGTGCCTGTCGAAGCCATGCCGCGCCGCGCTCCAGAGCGGCGGGGAGATCGTCGTCTCGGAACTCGACGGGCCGATACGGCACATCGTGGATGTGATCCCGCGGATCGGCGGGGGTGGGAAGCCCGGGCGCGACGCCCGCGTCGTTGAGTTCCAGGTGGATTGTCTGTTCACTCACCCCACGAGCGTCCCTTAGCATCGCCTCCGGGGCAAGCGCCACCCCCTCGGCGCTGCGGTTTTGCAGGTGTGGCCGGTGCGCTCACGCCGGCCTGGGCGCTGCGCCGAGCATGCCCAGGGCCAGGTCCGCGTAGTGCTCGGCCAACGCCTGCGCCGGCAGCGGTCCACGTGGCGAGAACCACCTGGCCACGCCGTTGCACATGTCCAGCAGCGCCAGTCGGGTCGCGGCCGGCTGGGCGGTCGTGAACACGCCGGCGCGTAGCCCATCGTCGATGGCGTCGGCCCACAGTTTCTCGTAGGCGTCGCGGAGGGCGACGACGCTGCGCCGTGAGGCGTTCGACAGCGCATCGACCTCGTTGTCGACCACGCGGGTGCGCCACGGTTCGCGGGCGTGCCTGGTGACGTGCACGACAACCAGCCGTTCGAGTCGTTCGGCCGGGCCGTCGACGCCTTCCACGGCGGCGACCGCCGCGTCGAGCAGGCTCTGCAGCGAGTCGGTCATGATCTCGGCGAGCAGCTGCTCCTTGGTGGGCATGTAGTGGTACAGACTCGCCGACGACAGCTGCGCGGCCTGGGCCAGATCGCGGATGCCCGTGCCGTGGAATCCCTTGGTGGCGAACAGTTTCACGGCCGCCCGGTGCACCCGGTCCCGGCCGGAGGTCTTCGCTTGCCGGTTCGTCACAGCCACCCGCCCGCCTTCCGGTCGTAGGCGCCGGCCCGTTGATCGCCCTCGCGCAGCCGGCCCTTCGCGATCCGTTCCGACGGCGTGCGCGGCAGGTCGTCCACAATGGACCAGAAGCGGGGAACCTTGAACCCGGCGAGTTTCCGTTCGCAGAACGCGGCGAGTTCCTCGGGGGCGCACGCGGCGGTCAGGACGACGTAGGCCTTGACCTCCTCGCCCCGCAGCTCGTCCGGCACGGCGACGACGGCCGCGGACGCGACGTCCGGATGCAGCAACAATGCCCGCTCCACCTCGTCGGCGGCGATGTTCTCACCACTGCGCCGGATCATGTCCTTGGTGCGCCCGACGAAGAACACCCGTCCGTCCTCGTCCATGCGGGCGAGGTCGCCGGTGTGGAACCACCCGCCGCGGAACGCCGCGGCCGTGGCGTCGGGATCGTCGTGGTACCGATGCATGAGGCCGGTGCCGCGGATCAGCAGCTCGCCCTCCGTGCCGCGGGGGACCGGCGCACCGTCCTCGTCGGCGATCACGACCTCCCGGTGGGCCGCGGGACGTCCGATACAGCCGCTGCCGACCAGTTCGTCGTGGTCGGCCGGATACATCCGAATGTCGCCGCCGGTCTCGGTCATCCCGAACGCCTCGTACCACCGAACGCCCCACCTGGCCTCGAGGTCGGCATGCAGCTCGGGCGGGACGGCCGACGCGGTGATCGCGCGTACGCGGTGGGCGCGATCGTCCGGCGAGGGCGGCATGCGCAGCAGCAGCGTCGGCATCAGCCCGAGGCAGTAGAACCAGGTGACGTCGTGCTCGCGCACCTTGGCCCAGAACGTCGACGGGTGGAATCGGTCGAGCACCACCAACGTCGCGCCCGAGCGCAGTCCCAACGCGACATTCCACTGTGGATCGATGTAGTGGAACGGTTGGGCGGTGAGCATGACGTCGTCGGCGGTGATCGCCGGGAACGCGGTCGCCAGGTCGTCGGCCAGCGTCGTCCAGTAGCGGTTCGGCAGCACGCAGCCCTTCGGCGCGCCCGTGGTGCCCGACGTGTACTGGATGTTCGTCGGCGTCTCCGGGGTCGGCGTGAACGGCGGCGGTTCGGCCGCAGCGCCCGTGCCGCCGGCCTCGGCTGCCAGCTCGTCGGTGGTCAGGACCGCGCGCAACGCCGTGCCGGGGGCGACCGACCGCAGCAGCTCGGCGAACTCCGGTGCGGCTACGGCGAGGCTGGCGCCGGAGTGGGCGACGACGTGCCCGCCGTCGAGCTCGCGGTACCCGGTGTTGACCGGCACGAGAGCCGCGCCGAGGCGGGCCAGCGCCAGCCACAGCAGCGGGAACTCGGGGCGGTTGTCGATCATGACGGCCACCCGGTCGCCGGGTCGGACCCCGCGCGCGGTGAGGGCGGCGGCGAACGCGCGGCTGCGCCGGGCGACGTCGGCGAACGTCACGCGTTCGCCGGTCCGGTCGAAGATCCACGCGTCCTTGTCCGGCCGGCTGCGGGCGGCCGTGTCGACGAGTTCCACGAGGTGCCGGCTCATCGCGATCGGAACTCCTCCTCGCTGCGGGTGACCTCGGGCGTGTGCTCGGTGAGCAGCGCGTGCGTCACCTCGAGTTCGAGCGTGGCCTCCAGCGCGGCGTCGATGCCGTGGTCGACCGCGCGCTTGGCCAGCGTCACCGAACGCGGCGGTTTCGCGGCGATCGCCGCGGCCAGCTCGCCTACGCGGCGCCGTAGGTCCGCGCGCGGCACGACCTCGTTGACCAGGCCCAGTTCGGCGGCCTTCGCCGCGTCGATGCGCTCGCCCAGCAACAGCAGTTCCTTCGCCTTCAGCGGTCCGACGAGCAGGGGGAGAAGTCGTGATGCCGCGCCCGTCACGCTCAGTCCCAGGCCGGCCTCGGGGAAGGCGAGGACCGCGTCGTCGGCGGCGACGACCAGGTCGCAGCCGAGGGCGAACTCGGCGCCGGCGCGATGGCGTAGCCGTGGACCGCGGCGAGGACGGGCTGCCGCAGGCCGCGGAGGCGGCGCGTGACGTCCTGCAGTCGCTCCAGGCGCGCACGGGAGTCTCCGGAAGGAGTGGGCGCCTTGAGGTCGTGACCTGCACAGAACGCCCGGCCTGCCCCGGTGAGCACGACCGCCCGCACGGCCTCGTCGGCGGCCACGGCGTCGAGCGCGGTGATCAGGTCCTCGACCAGCTCCGGTGCGACCGCGTTCAGCCGCTCGGGACGGTTCAGGCGAATGGTGGCGACGCCCTCGGCGCGCTCGAGCTCGACGGTCGGCATGTCCACGACCGTAGCTGACCGATCAATCGATCGATAGACCAATGGGCTGGCGAAGGCGCCCTGACCTGTGCTGAACTGCCCGTCATGCCGGTACGCGATGCGACAGTGGACGACGTCGAGGACATCTGCCTGCTCATCGAGGAGCACGCGCGATTCGAGGGCAAGGACGACCTCGTCCTGGACCGGGACGAGATGAGCGGGTACCTGTTCGGACCGCAGCCGAAGGCGTGGGTGGTGATCGCCGAGGTCGACGGTGCGGTCGCGGGCATGGCCCTGTGCACCTGGACGTTCCCGAGCTGGGACGCCAGGCCGGGCGTGTTCCTGGACGACCTGTTCGTCAAACCCGAGTTCCGCAGGTACGGGCTGGGCCGCGAGCTCATGCTCGAACTGGGCAGGCGCACGAGCGGCCGCGTCGAATGGGACGTGCAGGAGGGCAACGACCGGGCGGAGGCGTTCTACGCCTCGCTCGGCGGAAAGCCGGTCGAGGGCTGGATCAAGTACCGGTGGCTGCCCGAGGAGCGCCCGGGCCACTGAGTGGACCGCGGGAGGCGGATCTCGCCGGCCGAGCCCGTATCTTGGTATGCATGAGTGACGATTCGGGCCGGCATTCGTCCTCGATCGAGGACTACATGCGCGCGATCTACGGTCTCGTCGAGCGCGGCGAGTCGGTGACGAACGCGTCCCTGGCCGGCCGGCTCGAGGTGAGTCCGTCGTCGGCGTCGGGCATGGTGACGAAGCTCGCGCAGCAGGGTCTGGTCGAGCACGTGCCGTACCGCGGTATCGACCTGACCTCCGACGGGATGCAGCTGGCCAGGTCGGTGCTGCGCAGGCACCGGCTGATCGAGACGTATCTGGTCTCCGAGCTCGGCTACACGTGGGACGAGGTGCACGTCGAGGCCGACCGGCTGGAACACGTGCTGTCCGACCGGCTGGTCGAGCGGATCGCCGCCAAACTCGGCAACCCGGTGCGCGACCCGCACGGCGACCCGATTCCCGCCCCCGACGGCAGCATCGACGAGGAACCGACCCGGCTGCTCGACGAACTGCCCGCGGGCGCGGTCGGCGAGATCGCACGCGTGTGGGACACCGACCCCGAGCTGTTGCGGTTCCTCGCGGACCGTTCGATCACGATCGGCGACCGCGTCGAGGTGCTGGAACGCCAGCCGTTCGGCGGGCCCGTGGTCGTGAAGATCGGCCCGCCGGCCGAGGCGGCCACCCACGCGCTGGGCACGACGATCGCGCAGGCGTTGTCGGTCGCCGTTCGCTGAGGCGTTCGCGGCTCACGCGAAGTGCGCCACCGACGCCGCCGCGAGCAGCAGGAACACCACGGGGAACGCGATGTTGTGCAGCACCCGGGTGCGAATGTGCACGGCGACGGCGATCACGAAGAAGCCGACCAGCCCGATGGCCGCGGCCAGTCCGATCAGCGGTACCCCGGCGAGGCCGAGCACCAGGCCGACGACGCCCGCGCCCTCGACGGCCGCCAGGTGCGGCAGCCACCGCCGGTCGATCCCGACCGCCGCGCAGTTCTGCACCACGAACGGTGCGCGCAGCAGTTTCGCGACCACCTCGAAACCGTTCACGGCGACGCAGCCGATCGTCGCCACGAGCAGGCTGACGTCGAATGCTGTGGGTACGCTCATCGTGGTTTCCTCCCGGTGCGTGGTCCGTCGACGACTCTCACCCGTCTGACGTCGCGCACGCACGAAAGGTGACTCGGCCATGCACGCCGCGGAACTCGCCGACCGTTTCCAGCGGGCACGCCCGCGGTTGCTGTCGATGGCGCACCGGATGCTCGGGTCGTACCAGGACGCCGAGGACGCGGTGCAGACGACGTGGCTGCGGGTCCAGGCCACCCGCGGTGACCGAGCCGGGGAGAGCGGGGCGACCGGGGAGATTGCCAACGTCGACGGCTGGTTCACCACGATCACCTCGCGCATCTGCCTCGACCAGCTGCGCGCCCGGCAGCGGCGCGGCGAGACGTCGCTGCAGGCCGTGTGGCCGTCCGGCGAGGTGGGCCCCGACCGGCTCGGTGCCGACCGGATGAGCGCCGAGCAGATGGCCACCGACGAGGAGTTCCTCCGCCGGGAGGACGTGTCGCGGGCGCTGGTCGTGCTCCTCGGCGAGTTGTCGGCGAACCAGCGGGTGGCTTATGTGCTGCACGACCTGTTCGCCGTCCCGTTCGACGACGTCGCGGCCGTGCTGGACACCAGTCGAGACGCGGCGAAGAAGCTGGCCAGCCGGGCCCGCCTCGCCGTCCGGGACGCCCGGGTGGGCGGCGCCGCCGACCCGGACTCCGGTTCCGACGACATGCGGGATGCGGCGGGTGTCGTCGAGGCGTTTCTCGCCGCGGCGCGGGACGGGGACCTGGACCGGCTCGTCGCGATGCTGGCCCCCGACGCGGTGCGTACCGCCGACCGCAGCCTGCTGCCGCCGGCCGGCGCCACCGAGGTGCGTGGGGCCAGGGCGATCGCCGATGAGACGCGGTTCTTCGCCGAGCGCATCGCCGTCACCGCACCGGTGTGGATCGATGGCCGTCCGGCCGCGGTCATCGCCCCGGGCGGACGGCCGTACGCCGTCATCACGTTCACGGTGCGCGCCGGACTGGTCGCCGCGTTCGCGATCGAGCCGTACCGGCCGGGTGTGTTGTCAGCGGGCGGTGAATAGACCGAGGTCGCCGAACTGTTTGCGCACGTCGCCGGGGGTGAGTCCGAAGTCGGCGAGGGCGTACCGGTGCGCCGGTTTCGCCGCGCCCTGCGTGCTCTCGGCGTGCAGGGCGCGCATGGACGCGCGGGCCTCGTCGGACAACGGCAGGCCGAAGTGCCGGTAGGCGTCGGCCACGACCGCGACCGGGTCGGCGACGAAGTCGTCGTAGTGCACGTCGTAGAAGCGCGCGGGGTCGTGTTTGGTGCGTTCGATGGTGAACTGCTCCAGCCCACGGGCCCACAGTTCGAGCTGGTCCCGGCCGAGCGTGGCGCCGCTGAACCGGGTCGACCAGTCGGCGCTGGCGCGGGCGTGAGGCTGCACACCGACGCGATCGCCGTCTCCGGATCGCGGTGCGTCTGGATGATCAGCGCGTCGGGATACACCCGCAGCAGCGCGTCCAACGCCACGAGGTGACTGGGATTCTTCAGCACCCAGCGTTTGTCCGCCTCGGGCATCCCGATGAGCTGCAGATTCCTGCGGTGTCGCCGGTAGGCGTCCGTCCAGTCCTGTTCGGACAGCCACGCCGAGTACGAAGGGACGTGGGCGAGGCATTCGTACGAGACCGACCGCGCCGACTGGCGCAGCAACTGCCAGCATTCCTCGACGTGCCGCGCCGACATCGCGTGCACGCCCATGAACTCGGGATTGTCCACATGGTACTGCTCGTACCCGGCCTGGATGCGTTGGAACACCGGATTGTCGTCCCACGTGTCCCGCGGTGGGCGGGGTTGCGGCACCTCGGTGAGCCAGACCTCGAGGCCCTGGTTGGCGGGGTCGGCGGTGAGCAGCCGGTGCAGGGCGGTCGTCCCGGTGCGGGGCAGTCCGGTCACGAAGACGGGCCGTTCGATCGGCACGTCGGCGTGTTCGGGGTGCGCCCTCCACGCCGCTTCGCTGAGGAGCCTTGCCATCAACGCGCCGCGGAGGAACGCGCGTTTCACCTTGCGGCCCAGCGGGGTCAGCTCTGCCTCGCGCTCGTAGGCCTCGAGCAGCACGGTCAGTCCGTCGGTGAAGTCGTCGTTGCCGAAGTCGTCGAGTCCGGTGATGCGGCTGGCGGATTCCTGCAGTTCGTCGACCGTCGCGACCATGCGTGTCTCCCGTTCAGTGGTGGAATTCGCCGCAGTTGACGTCCAGGCATTGGCCCGTGATCGCACGCGACATCGGGGAGGCGAGGAACACCACGGCGTCGGCGATCTCGTCGGGTTCGGGCAGGCGGCGCAGGTCGGTGGTCTCGGCGGTCTCGTCGTAGACTGCTGCGCGTCGACGCCGCGTTGCCCGGCGAGATAGGCGAAGTAGGCGCGCAGCATGTCGGCCCAGATGTAGCCCGGCGCCACGGAGTTGACGCGGATGCCGTCCGGGCCGAGTTCGGAGGCCAGGCTCTGCGCCACCGACAGCAGCGCCGACTTGGCCATCTTGTACGGGCCGTACTGGCGCCGCGAATGTCGCAGCACCGCCGAGTTGATCATGACGACGGCCCCGGACGTCGCGGCCAGGTACGGCGCGGTCAAGCGGGTCAGACGCAGTGCGGCGAACACGTTGACGTCGAACGAGGCGCCCAGTTCGTCGATCGGCGTCTCGGTGAGGTCGGTCATCGGTGGCATCGAGAACGCGTTGTGCACCACGGCATCGAGCCGACCGAGTTCGTCCACAGCGGACTCGACGACGCGCCGGCAGGCGTCGTCGTCGGTGATGTCGGCGGCGACGGGCAGTGCGCGGCGGCCGAGGGCCCGGATCTCCTCGGCGATGCTCGCCAGGCGTTCCTCGTTGCGGGCGACGAGGACGACGTCGGCACCGGCGTGGGCGCTGCGCAGCGCGATGGCCCTGCCGAGTCCGAGTCCGACGCCGGAGACGAGGACGACCTTGTCGGTGAGGGTCATCAGCCGAGCATCCTCGTCGCGAATGCGGTCTGGCGTCGTGCGATGCGATCGGCCCACTCGTCCGGCGTGATGCGTGCGTGGTCGTGGAACGGGAGCCGGGTGGGAAGTTCGTCCACGTCGACGACCTCGACGGCGGGCCCGTCGGCGGACCGGAGTTCGCGGGAGGTGCGTTGCCAGCGGATCTGCACGTAGCCGCGGGCGTGGCCGAGGCGTTCGAGCCAGTTGGCGACGCCGGGGTCGCGTTCGCTGATCACGAACCGCAGCCGGCCGTCGGGGTCGGGGCGGGCCTGGTCGGCGGTGAGGCTCGTCTGGTGGTTGACGTAGTCGGTCGAGATGTACCACATGCTGCCCAGTTGGATGCCTTGGTACGGCGCGTCCGACACCGGCACGGTGACGATCATCGCCTGGTCGTCGGCGAGTTCGTAGTGGCCGGCCGACGAGAACTGGGTGGCAAGTCCCCCCGGCGTGCGGCGGGGTTCGGTCATCGTGTTGACGGGCAGGTTCAGGTAGAACCACTCGGGGAACGCGAGGAACGTCCGGAGCCGGCCGAGCAGCATCTTGCCGGCGACGCCGTAGCGTTTGGCCACGGTGTCGCGGGTCAGTGCCGGCGGTGCGGTGCCGAGGGTGTCGGCGCGGTGGATCCGCAGGGTGCCGCGTCGTTCGCCCCAGTCGCCGTACACCTCGCGGACGACGAGCATGGCGGCGTCGTCGGGCAGCACGACGTAGTCGGCGCCTGCGCGGGTGGCGTCGGGGCCGAAGCGGAGTTCGAACGTGCCGTCGGCGGCGATGTCGAGTTCGCGGTCGTCGAATGCGGTGAGGCTGTCGGGCACGTCGACGGGGGTGTAGTCGCCGGCGAGGACCTGGAAGCTGAGATCGCGCGTGGTGCCGCGGGTGCGGTGACGACGTACTCGGCGTCGGGCCGGATGTAGGCGTGGAAGTACAGGGCGTCCGGGTTGTCGAGTCCCATTTTCGTGTAGGGCCCGGTGGACTGCACGAAGAACGGGTGGTCGCGCTGATAGGCGCGCGCCAGGTGCAGGCACGCCTGGATGCTGCCCGCGAGGTAGTCGTATCCCTCGACGAGATCGGCCTCGGTGCGCACGTGCGGCGCGTCGGCGATGATCTTCTCGGCTTCCGCGATGGCGTCGGCGAACGGCTGCGTGATCACCGCCCTAAGGTAGAACGTGTTCTATATCCAGGTCAATGTGTCGCGGTGGGAGCGGGCGGGTTGGTGGTGATCGTGAGGCTGGGGATGTCCTTGGTCGACATGGTCGTCTCGTAGAGCCGCAGATATCCGGTGTGCGCGATGCGCCAGGTGCCGTCGTCGCCGCGTTCGTAGCGGTCCTCGTAGAACGCGGAGCCGGTGATGACGGTGTGGTGTTCGGCGGCGATGACCTTGTCGTCGAAGTGCCAGGTTCCGGTTGCGGTGTCGCCGTCGATGTCGATCTCCGGCTGACCTGCGGAGTGGGTGGTGACGATGGCGTCGCCGCCGAGGGTGTTGCGCAGGAAGTCGAGGATCTCGTCGCGGCCGGTGAAGCTGAGGGTCTTGCCCAGTGCGGGCGTGCCGTACTCGGCCGTG
Organism: Saccharomonospora sp. CUA-673; assembly: GCF_001942305.1. Classification (GTDB taxonomy): domain Bacteria; phylum Actinomycetota; class Actinomycetes; order Mycobacteriales; family Pseudonocardiaceae; genus Prauserella. The sequence continues at coordinate 38,066 of NZ_MKKE01000066.1, forward strand.
GCGTCGGGGGTGAGGGTGTCGGCCAGTTCGTCCCAACGTTTGAGGTCGACGCAGCGGAGGTAGCGGTACTTGGCGCGTTTGATGTGTTCCAGGGTGGCGAGATGTGTGGCGTCCATGGGTTCAGCTTGGCCCGTCGTGGACTGTTCTGGCAAGAACATGTTCTCGATACCGGCCCCGTTGTCGTGGTCGGGGTGCGGCTTGGTTTGCTGGGACCATGACGACTGACGCACGATTCGCCGCGCAGCTCGCGGAAGAGGCCGGCACGCTGTTGCTCGAGGTGCGCGCCGAGGGCGGCGACCTGGCCCCGAAGGAGCTCGGCAAGCGCGGTGACGAGCGGTCGAATGCGTTGCTGCTGGAGCGGCTCGCGGCCGGGCGTCCGGGTGATGCCGTGTTGTCCGAGGAGTCCGCGGACGATGGTGCGAGGCTCGACGCGGACCGGGTGTGGATCATCGATCCGCTCGACGGGACGCGGGAGTTCTCGAAGCCGGGTCGCAGCGATTGGGCCGTGCACGTCGCGTTGTGGCAGCGTGGCCGGGGCATCACCGATGCCGCGGTGGCGCAGCCGGAGTTGAATGTCGTCTATACGAGCGACGAGGTGAGCCTCGCCGACCGTGCGGGTGCGGGCAAGCTCCTGGTCAGCGAGAGCAGGCCGCCGTCGTTCGCCGCCGGTGTCGCCGCCGATGTGGGCGGCGTGCTGACGCCCATGGGTTCGGCGGGCGCGAAGGCCATGGCCGTTCTGCGGGGCGAGGCGGATGCCTACCTGCACGCCGGCGGCCAGTGGGAGTGGGATTCGGCCGCCCCCGCCGGCGTCGTCCAGGCGGCGGGCCTGCACGCGTCCCGTGTGGACGGTTCGCCGTTGGAGTACAACGCGTCGCACCCGTATCTGCCGGACCTGGTCATCTGCCGTCCCGAGCTGGCCGACGAGATCCTCGAGTCCATCGCCAGGCACTAGAACGGCGCCGAAGAACGCCAACACGCCCGGCGTGGAGTGCTGACACGCCCGGCGTGGAGTGCTGACACGGCGACGCCAGACGCCAACACGGCGTCGTGAGGTGCTGACACGGCGACTGGGGTTCGCGCCTACCCCAGGGTGGCGAGTTCGGCAAGGATCTGTTCGCCGTACTTGGCGAGTTTGCTTTCGCCGACGCCGTTGACGCGGCCGAGTTCGTCCATGGTGGTGGGCCGGTCGATGGCGATCTGGCGGAGTGTGGCGTCATGGAAGATCACGTAGGCGGGGACGCCTGGTCCTTGGCGGTGTTGGAACGCCAGGCGCGGAGGTGCTCGAAGGTCGGCACGGCCTCGTCGGGCAGGTCGGCGGCGCGGGAGGCGGGCTTCTTGTCCTTGGCGGCTGCGGCGCGGGTGGCGCGCTTCGGCTCGGTGCGCAGGCGCACCGTTCGCCCCTGGTAGAGCACCTCGTCACTGGCGGGCGTGGTGACCAGAGTTCCGTATTCGCCTTCGACGGCGAGCAGGCCGGCGGCGAGGAGTTGGCGGATGACGCCGCGCCATTCGGTGTCGCCGAGGTCGGAGCCGACGCCGAAGACGCTGAGTTCGTCGTGCCGGTACTGGGTGATCTTGGTGGTGGTCTTGCCGCGCAGGATGTCGATGATCTGCCCTGCGCCGAACTTCTGGTTCCGTTCCCGCTTGAGTCGCACCACGGTGGACAGCAGCTTCTGCGCGGGCACGGTGCCGTCCCACGATTCGGGTGGGGCGAGGCAGGTGTCGCAGTTGCCGCACGGTTCGCCGTCCTGGCCGAAGTAGGCGAGCAGTTGCACGCGGCGGCATTCGACCGTTTCGCACAGCGCCAGCATCGCGTCGAGGTGGGTGGCCAGGGTGCGGCGGTGCGCCTGGTCGCCCTCGGAGGACTGGATCATCTTGCGTTGCTGCATGACGTCCTGCAGGCCGTAGGCCAGCCACGCCGTCGACGGCAATCCGTCGCGACCGGCGCGGCCGGTCTCCTGGTAGTAGCCTTCGACGGACTTCGGCAGGTCGAGGTGTGCGACGAACCGGACGTCGGGTTTGTCGATGCCCATGCCGAACGCGATCGTGGCGACCACGACGAGTCCGTCCTCGCGCAGGAAGCGGGCCTGGTGCCGTTCGCGGGTGCCGGAGTCGAGGCCGGCGTGGTACGGCACGGCGTCGATTCCGTTGCGCACCAAGAGCTCCGCAGTCTCCTCGACGGACTTGCGCGACAGGCAGTAGACGATGCCGGCGTCGCCGTCGTGTTCCCCGCGCAGGAGTTGCAGCAGCTGTTTGCGCGGTTCGTTCTTCGGCTCGATGCGGTATTGGATGTTGGGCCGGTCGAAGCTGGCGACGTGGTGCAGCGCGTCGTCGAGGCCGAGGCGCGAGGAGATCTCGGCGTGGGTGGCGCGGGTCGCGGTCGCGGTGAGCGCGATGCGCGGCACGTCGGGCCAGCGTTCGTGCAGTTCCGACAGCGCGAGGTAGTCGGGCCGGAAGTCGTGGCCCCACTGGGAGACGCAGTGCGCCTCGTCGATGGCGAACAGCGCCACGTGGCCGCGGTCGAGGAGCTGCCGCGTGGAGTCGAGGTTGAGCCGTTCGGGGGCGAGGTAGAGCAGGTCGAGTCGGCCCTCGAGGAATTCGGCCTCGGTGAGCCTGCGCTCGTCGGGGTTCTGCGTGGAGTTGAGGAATCCGGCGTTGACGCCGAGTGCGCGCAGTGCGTCGACCTGGTCCTGCATGAGCGCGATCAGCGGGGAGATAACGACGCCCGTCCCCTCCCGCGCGAGCGCGGGAATCTGGTAGCACAGCGACTTGCCGCCACCGGTCGGCATGAGCACGAGGCGTCGCCGCCTGCGGTGACGTGGTCGACGATCTTCTGCTGTCCGGGGCGGAACTCGGCATAGCCGAACACACGGTTCAGCACGTCGAGCGGGTCGCGGGAGGTCACGCGCGCGATCCTACGGAACGGCCCCGACACCGCCCGCCCACCCGACGCCGCGGGCTCACCCGAGGCGCACGAGCGCTCCGGTGTCCATGGCCGTCCACACCGCGCCGTCGGGGCCGATCGTGACGCCGTGCGGTTCGCCGCCGGGCAGGTCGTGGTGGGTGAACCGGCCCTCGGAGTCGACGTGTCCGAGCCGGCCGGCGGCCCATTCGGTGAACCAGCAGCCCCCAGCGGCATCGGCGGCCACCGCGTGGGGGCGGGCGTCCCGGTCGGGCAGGGCGAACTCGGTGACGGCACCGTCGACGGTCATCCGCCCCACCGCACCCGCGCCGATCTCGGCGAACCACAGCTGCCCCGCGCCGGCGGCGATGCCCACCGGTGCGGCACCGGCGGTCGGCAGGGGGTGGACGGTGACGTCGCCGTCCACCGTCACCCGTGCGACGGCGTCGGCCTGGTTCAATGGGCACCACAGTGCGCCGTCCGGTCCTGCCGCGACGTACGCGGGCATCGCACCGGACGTGCCCAGCGGGAGCGTGGTCAGCGCGCCGTCGGCGGTGAGCCGCATCAGCGCGTCGGCACGCATGGCGGAGAACCACAGCGCACCGTCCGGCCCCTCGGTGATGCCGTACGGCATGACGTCGCCGACCGGGAACCGCGTGACCACCCCGTCGGTGGTGACCCGTGCGATCGCGTTCGCCCGGCCGAGCGTGCACCAGAGTGCGCCGTCCGGTCCTGTCGTGATGCTCGTCGGCTGCGCGGACGTCTCGCCGACGGCGATCGTGACCTGTTGACCGGAGGCGGACATCCTGCCCACGGCGCCGACGCGGGCCATGGTGAACCACAGCGCGCCGTCCGGGCCGGTCGTGACGTCGTACGGACCGGAATCCGGGTCGGTCACGGCGAACTCGGTGATGTCCACGGCCTTGACGCTAGAGGCCCCCGCAACTCGTTTTCCCGTTCCGTCGAGGGTTCATCCGGCCGTGGGGTGTTGATTGCGCGGGGTGGACGGGTGCTGGAAACGTGCTGCGGGGCCGGCGCAGGGTCGGCCGCGATGTCCAGGACGGGGGATCACCACATGGCACGGTCGATGCGCACGGTCCTCGCCGCCGCGGCGGCTGCGACGCTGCTCGCCGGACCCGCCGCGCACGCCGCACCCACACCGAATGCCGCACCTGCACCGCAGGACGAGCCGCAGCTGCTGCTCGTCCACGGGCACAGCGCGCCCGACGAGGGCACGGACTGCAACGGCACGGGCGGTACCTGGGCGGACGCGCTGAACTACTTCGAGAGCGCGGGTGGTCTCGACCGCGACCGGATGACGACCGTCGCCTACTACGAGGGCAACGCCGCCGGCGGCCCCAACGAGGGCAACTGCGACGTCACCGTGTCCGAGGCGACCGCCGACACGTCGATCGAGGACATCGCGAAGGACCTCGCCAACCACGTCCACGACACGTACACCGCCGAGGGGCGTGCGGTGAACATCGCCGCGCACTCGATGGGCGGCCTCGTCACCCGCGTGGCCCTGCTGGGAACCGCCGAGGGCTGGGACGGTTTCCCGCCGTCCATGGACGTCGAGAACGTCACCACCGCGGGCACGCCGCACCAGGGCGTGGCGGAGGAGCGCGACGACTACACCGAACAGTGGGACCAGATGGAGCCCGGCTCGGACTTCCTCGAGATGCTGCACGGCGAGGGCCGCGCACTGGGCGACGCCTGGACCGAGGGTACCGACTGGACTGTCATCGGCTCGGACGCCGACGAGATCGTCGACCACGACTCGGCCCTCGACGACGGCAGCGCCCCCGACCAGGCGTTCGGCTACGTCGACAACGGCAGCGCCATCGGTCACTCGGGCCTGCGCACCATCTCCGGCCCGCCGCACGACTACAACCTGACCTACCGGAACTCCTCGGGTGAGCACCACACCGCCGACGGCTGGGCGCCGCTGAAGACCCTGTTCAAGGCCGCGACCGAGACCGGAGACGGCCTGCCCTAGAGCCCACTCGCCCGCAGGTGCGGGGTCTGCGCGGCCAACATGTCGAGCTGAGCGCGCACCGACTCGAACTCCGGGTTCCGGTGCAGGTCCAGCGAGATGGCCGCGGCGCGGTCGGTGGTCTGGGCGAACGACTCCTCGGCCGAGGACAGCAGATCGGCGATGCGACGCGGAGTGCCGGCGACGGCCTTACCGTCCGGGGCGAGCTCGTCGCCGAGCCTCGCCAGGCGCAGGGCCTCGGTCAGCTCGTCGTCCAACGTGCTGCCGACGTCGGTCAGCCAGTTCCGGCCGGGTCCCTGCGGCAACGCGCCGACGATGGCGTGGAACGACTGCAACGACGCGGCGCAGCGGCCGTACGAAGCGGCCCACCGGCCACCGTTCCGCAGGCCCTCCTCGGTGTAGGGCGCGTCGGCGCGGCGCGCCTTCCGGAAGGCGTCCTGCTCGGCGGACGTCGGGGTGCACAGCCAGGCGCGCGCCAGGAACTGGACGGGTGCGCCCAGGACGCCGAACAGGGCCGCGCCGAGCGGCATGAACACGATCATGACGCCGAGGAAGTTCCCCGGGTTCTCGACGTGGTCCGTCACGATCGACCAGACGACGCTGAAGACGAAGCCGATGAGCGCGCCGAGCGCGGCGAAGCCCGCCCAGCCCGCTCGGGCGAGCCCGTGCGTCACCGGACCGCCGCGCACCGCCATGCGGGCGCGCCAGTCGTCGAAGCGTTCGCCCTTGTGGCGGTGCGGCACGTGCATTCCCGGAGTGTTCACGTCCGTTGGACTCCCCCGCAACGCGAGCGGTTCCGAAAGCTCCCAAGGGCCCCATAGTCGCGTTGAACGCGACCAAAGGGCCCTCGGGAGCTCTAACGGGGAGGTCAGGCGGCGGCGCGGAGCATGTCGATGACCTTGGTGAGGCGCTCGGCGACCTCGATGTCGGTGTACGGGTGGTTGTCGGCGAACCGGTTCAACGAGCCCGGGATGTCGAGCGTGACGGCGTCGAGGACCGAGCCGCCGGCGATCTTCGCGGCCTTGCGTGCCTCGTCGTGCGCCCACACGCCGCCGTACTGGCCCAGTGCCGTGCCGACGACCGCGACGGGCTTGTCGGTCATCGCACCGGCCTGGTACGGACGGGACAGCCAGTCGATGGCGTTCTTCAGCACCGCGGGCATCGTGCCGTTGTACTCGGGCGTGACCAGCAGGAACGCGTTCGCGCGCTCGGCGGCGGTGCGGAGCCGAGCGGCGGCCTCCGGCAGGTCGGCGTCGGTGTCGATGTCCTCGTTGTAGAACGGGACGTCGCCGAGACCGTCGAACACGGTCAGCGTCACGTCGGAGGGCGCGAGCTTGACAGCGGCGTCCGCGAGCTGACGGTTGTGCGAACCGGCGCGCAGACTGCGACGAGCGTGAGGATCTCAGCGGACATGGGGCCTCCCGACGTGTGTTCCCTGGTTGGGTCCTATCGACCGTCGATGGTGCCACCCCGACGGCGATAAGCGGACCAGGGTCCGGATGATAGTGATCCACGTAACTCGGATCGGCCCGGGTGAACTCCTGCGCGCGGCCGCAGCCGGGACGTTATCGTCCATTCCTGTGTCCGAGCGACGAGTGTTGCCACTGACTCCGACAGGGGAGGAACCGCGTCTCCGCGCGGACGCCGTCCGCAATCGGGCCCGGCTGCTCGCCGCCGCCGCACGACTCGCCGAAGAGTACGGCGTCGAACACCTGACCATGGACGCGGTCGCCAACGCCGCCGATGTCGGGAAAGGCACCGTGTTCCGCCGCTTCGGCGACCGGGTCGGGTTGTTGCAGGCCTTGCTGGACCACGTCGAGGTGCGTTTCCAGACCGGCTTCCTCGAGGGCGATCCGCCGCTCGGGCCCGGTGCGCCGCCGAAGGAGCGGCTCGTCGCGTTCGGCATCGCGGCGTTGCGCCACGACTACGCGCACATCGAGCTCTACCTTGCCGCGGAAGGGAAACCGGAACGTCGGCACCTCACGCCGTCCCTGCGCGTGCGACATACGCATCTGGTGATGTTGCTGCGCGCGGCGGGCACGTCCGGCGACGCCGAACTGCTCGGCCAGGCCCTCCTCGCCTACCTCGACACCTCGCTCGTGCGCCACCTCGTCGTCCAGCGCGAGATGCCCCTCGAGCGTCTCGAGGCCGGCTGGATCGACCTCGTCGACCGCGTCGCCACCTGAGCGCCCACCGGCACCCACCGGCCCGGCGTCCACAGCTCGACCGTCACGCCGGCGGGCCGCCGATCCGCAGTGCCGTCCTGATCAGTCCATTGCGGACGCCGATTCCGCGGCGGGCCACGGCGATCCGGTTCATGTGCGCCGACCGGGCCGCCATCCGCTGCGACGGCCGACGGCGCCGCTCGTCGTAGCGGCGCAGCGCGGTCGCGACGTCGTTCTCGCCGGCCAGCGCGGAGCCGAGTGCCTCGGCGTCGATCATCGCCTGGCAGGCACCCTGTCCGAGGTTCGGCGCCATCGCGTGCGCGGCATCGCCGATCAGTGCGACGTTGCCGTCGACGTACGTCGGCAGCGGCGTCGAGTGGTACAGGTCGTGGTGCAGGATCGATTCCTCTCGCGCGGCATCGATGATCCGCGGAATCGGGTCGTGCCACTGTCCGAAGTGGAACAGGAGCTCGTCGATGTCGTCGTCCGGGACGTATCCGGGCGGCGCGACGAGCGAGGCGTACCAGTTGGTGACGCCGGGGGCCAACGGGGTGAACCCGAACAGCGCACCCTTGCCCCAGGTTTCGCCGCCGCGCGGGACGTCGAGCGGGACCGTGCCGCGCCACGCCGTCGAACCCGTGTAGCGAGCCGGGTACTGCTCGCCGAACAGCGCCGTGCGGGTTCCACTGTGGACACCGTCGGCGCCGACGACGACGTCGTAGCCGCTCGGGACGTCCTCCACCACGGCACCCGTGTGCACCACGCCGTCCGGCAGCGCACTGCCGAGCAGGTCGAGCAGGGTCGGCCGGGCGATCAGGTACACCGGGTCGCCGTGTTTGCGGGCGATCGCGGTGGTGTCCAGGCGGCCGAGTGTCGTCCCGTCCGGGGTGTGCAGGGCGCCGTCGGGCTGCGGCCGGCCGAGCTCGCGGAGTCGACGGCCGAGGCCGAGAGCATCCAACGCGGTCAGTGCGCTCGGCCAGATCCCCAGGCCCGTGCCCGTGGCCGGCGGGGTCGCCGCACGTTCGAACACGGTGACGTCGAGGCCGGCCCGGCGCAGGGAGATGGCGGCGGTCAGGCCGCCGATGCCGCCACCGATGACGGCCGCGGTCCGTGTCCTGTCGCTGTGTCCGATCATGTCACGAAGGTACTACAGATGTAGTGAATCCACTACTGCTGTAGTGTCCGGTGTGTGGTGGGACGGAAGGAGCAGGTCCTCGACGGGGCCATCGCGGTGCTCGGTGAGCAGGGGCTTCGGCAGCTGACGCACCGCAGGGTCGACGAGGGCGCCGGGTCCCCACCGGGACGACGTCGAATCACTTCCGCAGTCGCGAGGCCCTGCTCGCGGGCGTTCTCGATCGCGTGCTCGAGCTCGAGATGGCCGCCTGGGACAGCTTGGCCGCCGAGCTCGGACCGGCGTTCGACATCGAGCGCTTCGTCGACACCCTCGGTCGCCTCGTGCGTCGGCTGACCGGCGAGGGTCGGGTCGTCACGCAGGCCCGGCTCGCCGTGTTCGTGGAGGCGGGCGTCAACGCCGCGTTGCAGCAGCGGATCAACGAGGCACAGCAGCGACTGCTGGCCTGGGGGGAACCGGTCGCCGCGGCCCTCGGACTCCGCGAACGCCGGAGCCTGCTGACGCTGCTCGCCGTCGTCGAGGGGCTGATGGTGAACCAGGTCGCCAACCCCGACCCGGAGTTCGATCCGGAGTCGGCGATCGCGGCCGTGCTGCGTGGCCTGGCGTGAACGCAGACCTCGTGCGACGGCTCCGGGGTTTGGGCTGATTTGTCCGATGTGGATGGTGTTGCGGGGTGGTATTCACCCCGCACTTTCCTGCGGTCACGTGCCGTTCACGGTGCGCTGTTTGCCTGGCCGGCGCAGGATCAACGCCGTTCCCAGGAGGTCCGATGTTCCCACCACACGACCGAAACCCCAGGTCCGGATCGGTGTCGCGCCGCGGTTTCCTCGGCGGACTCGCCGGCGTCGGTGCCGGCGCCGTGCTCCTCGGTTCCTCGCCGGCCGCCGCCGCGCCGTCGCGGAAGCTGACCGATCCGTTCACCCTCGGTGTCGCCTCGGGCGACCCGCTGCCCGACGGAGTCGTCCTGTGGACCCGTCTGGCGCCGAAGCCGCTCGACCACGACGGCGGGATGCCCGGCCGCATCGTCGGTGTCGAATGGGAGATCGCGCTGGACGAGAAGTTCGCCGATGTCGTCCGGCGGGGCACCGAACGTGCCGCGCCGGAGCAGGCGCACAGTGTCCACGCCGACGTGCGCGGGCTCGAACCGCATCGCGAGTACTTCTACCGATTCCGGGTGGGCGGCGAGATCTCGCCTGCCGGGCGGGCGCGCACGGCCCCGGCCCCGGGCAGCGCGGCCGAGGTGCACTTCGCCTTCGCGTCGTGCTCCAACTGGGAGCAGGGCTACTTCACCGCGTACCGGCACATGGCCGAGGAACGTCCCGACGTCGTGTTCCATCTCGGGGACTATCTGTACGAGTACAGCGCGGGCGAGAACGGCGACGTGCGCACCCACGAGGGCGACGAGATGAACGAGCTCGGCGAGTACCGCCAGCGGCACGCGCAGTACAAGACGGACGCCGACCTGCAGCTGGCCCACGCGGTGTCGCCGTTCATCGTCACGTGGGACGACCACGAGACGGACAACAACTACGCCAACCTGACGCCGGAGAACAACGAGCCCGACGAGGGCAACGGCAGCGAGGCCGAGTTCGCGAAGCGGCGGGCGGCCGCGTACCAGGCGTACTGGGAGCACATGCCGCTGCGCCGGTTCCGCAAGCCGGTCGACACGAATCTGCCGTTGTACCGCGGTTTCACCTACGGTTCGACGGCGAGGTTCAGCGTGCTCGACTCGCGGCAGTACCGCGACGACCAGCCGTACGACGACGAGTCGCAGGTGTCCGGTCCGGACCAGTGGAGGACGACCATGCTCGGCGAGGAGCAGCATGCGTGGTTGGAGAAGCAGCTCGCGGAGTCGCGGTCGACGTGGAACGTGGTGCCACAGCAGATCTACTTCGCCAGCATGGACGAGGTCGCCGGTGAGGACCCGGGTGGTTACAACGACGGCTGGGACGGCTACCGCGCGTCGCGGGACCGAATCCTGGGCTATGTCGAGGAACACGCCATCGACAACGTCGTGGTGCTCACCGGGGACGTCCACAAGCACTGGGTGAACGATCTGCGCAGGGACTTCGAACAGCCCGACACACCCGTGCTCGCGAGCGAGTTCGTGACGACGTCCATCTCGTCGGGCGGGGACGGCGACGGCAGCAACGACCCGGGTGACCTGGTGTGGAACGAGAACCCGCACACCAAGTACTACTGCGATCGCCGCGGGTACGTGTCGTGCCGCGTGGGCAAGGACACGTTCGCGGCCGACTACCGGGTGGTGGACTACGTGGAGAAGTCCGCGGACGCGCCGGTCCGCACCGATGCGTCGTTCGTGCTGGAGGCGGGTAAACCCGGGGTTCAGCCCGGCTGACCACACTGTGGGTTGAGCCCGGTTGACCGCACTGCGGGGATATGCCGAGAATGCGCGGCCGCTGTCTGCCTCCCCCTGCAGGGCAGACAGCGGCGTGCGGCATCCTCAGGCTAGTTCCATCCCTCTAATGGGTCAATATTCTGCTGTACCATTACCCGTATGGCCGAGCTGGGACCTCTGGTTGGCGAACCGCTCGCGCTCGATCTGGTCAACACGCGAGCGCGGCTTCCCGGACAGGACTTCGACTTCCTGTCCGACATGGCGAGTTTTCGGCACTGGCTCGACTGCGAACGCGAGCCGTTGACGGCCGCGGCGTTGCCGGCGTCGCTGCTCGAGGCGCCGACGAAGCGGGACCTCTCCGCCGTCCGTGCCCTCAGGGACCATGCGGCCGCGTCGATCGCCCGTGCCCGCGCCGGTCAACGTCCCGCCGCCGCCGATCTCCGGGCGCTGAACGAGGCGATGCACGCGGCTCCGGTGCGGCGGGTCCTGACCGGCACGGACGAGGGCGCGATCCTGCAGCCGGTCCGCGACGGCGAGAAGGGCACGCGGATCGTCGCCGCGCTCGCCGAGGCGGTCGCCGAGCTGATCGCGGACCCGGCCGTGCGGAAGGTGCGCAACTGCGAGGCCGACTTCTGCATCCTGATCTTCCTGCCGATGCACCCCAAGCGGCGTTGGTGCAACCCCGCGATCTGCGGCAACCGGACGCGGGTGGCGCGGTTCCACGAACGGCGCAGGGCCCGGCGCACCTGAGTCGTTCACGGGGGTGCGTGGCCGGTTGTGCGCGTAGGGTGGTGATGGCCGTACACCTCGCGACTACAGAGGTCTTTCATGGAGCTGGGTTTTCATCTTCCGATTTTCGACATCGACGGCGGCCCGAAGGCCATCGCCGGCGAGCTGGCCAGGGTGGGGCCCGCCGCCGAGGAGGCCGGAGCCACGTGGCTGTCCTTCATGGACCACTTCTTCCAGATCGAGCAGACCGGGCTTCCCGCCGAGTCCAACATGCTCGAGGGGTACACGAGCCTCGGGTTCATGGCGGCGAACACGACGACGATCAACCTGGGCCTGCTCGTCACCGGCGTGACCTACCGGCACCCCGGGCTGCTCGCCAAGACCGTCTCGACCCTCGACGTCCTCTCGGGCGGCCGGGCGGTGCTGGGTCTCGGCGCCGCGTGGTTCGAGCGCGAGCACACGGGTCTGGGCGTGCCGTACCCGCCGTTGGCCGAGCGGTTCGAACGCCTCGAGGAGGCCGTGCAGATCTGCAAGCAGATGTGGGACCCGGAGGACAACGGCTCCTTCGACGGCACGCACTACCAGCTGGCTGAGACGCTGTGCGAACCGCAGCCGATCCGCACACCGCCGCTGCTCATCGGCGGCGGTGGTGAGCGCAAGACGCTGCGCCTGGTCGCGCAGTACGCCGACGCCTGCAACCTGTTCGCCTCCTCACCCGACGACGTCGCGCACAAGCTCGGTGTGCTGCGCCGGCACTGCGAGGACGTCGGCCGGGACTACGACGAGATCCGCAAGACGGTGCTCGCCGGATCGGTCGAGGCGACGCAGAACGGCCGGGACGAGTTCGTGCGGAGCATGTACCCGTACGTCGAGCTCGGCGTGCACGCGGCCTACGTGATGCCGCTGGGCGGAAAGCCCGCCCAGTTCATCGAGGACGTCGCGCCCGTCATCCCGCAGTTGGCCGACCTGGGCTGACCGACGGCCGTGTGCGGCGCCGAGTCCGAAGGCCGCCGTACACGGCCGTTTCCCCGTGCGGCGGAGTGAGCGTCACGGAGTGCCGCCCACTCCGGTGGCGAACTCGCGGAGGCGGCCACCGGGGATGCGCGAGCGCAGCCGCGGCGTGTTGCGCCGGTGCTCGTCGGATCCGTCCCGCAGTCCCTCGAAGAACTCCGACAGCGCTTCGGACGCACTGTGTCGCGGCTGCCAGCCGAGTTCGCGCTCGGCGCGTGTGACGTCCATGAGCGGCAGGCGGAGCACCGTGTCGAACAGTTCGGGTGACGCGGGAACCGCGTGCAGGCGCCACGCCGCCGCGACCGCAGTACGTACGACCGAGGCGGGAATCCGCACGGTGGAGGCACCCAGCAGCTCGGCGAGGACGGTCGCGTCGACCGGCGGTTGCGCGGCGACGTTGAACGCACCCGACACCGGATTGTGGAGGGCGAGTCGGAACGCCTCGGCGACATCGTCGGCGTGCACGGCCTGCATCCGAAGGCCCGGGATGTCGGGAACCACCGGAATCAACTCGGGCCGGACCAGACGTCCCGGCAGCAGCGGCCCCGCGAAGATCCGCCGTTGTTCGGCCGATGCGGCGCGCTGGAAGACGAACGCGGGCCTGATCCGCGCCACGCGTAGTTCGGGACAGCGACGTTCGAGATCGTCGAGTACCCGTTCCAGATAGGCCTTCTCCCGTGGATAGGCGGCCGACGGCCAGCCGTGGGTGGGCCAGGACTCGTCGACCGGTTCGTCCTTCGGCCCCGGTGAATAGGCACCCACCGAGGACGCGTGGACGAGCACGGGTACTCCGCAACGCGCGACCGACTCGAACACCCGCATCGCCCCGAGCACGTTGATGCGCCACGTGGTCGCCGGGTCGCGGGTCGGCTGGAAGGACCACGCCAGGTGGACGACGGCATCCGCCTCGGCGAGGACGGAGTCGAGCTGGGGGTCGTCGGCCGTCGCCAGGTCGAGTGGCACGAGGTCGAACTTCGGCACCGCCTGATCGGTCTCCCTGCGTCCGATACCCGTGATCGACGTGATGTCCGGATCGGCAGCCAGCGCCTCGACGACGCTCGTGCCGAGATTGCCCGTCGCGCCGGTCACGACGACGCGCCTGGGCGTGTTCTTCGCGGGTCGGTTCATTACGGCGAGCCTTCCGCGTAGACGTCATGGTCGTGTGGGCGGAGGATTCCCGATCGAGGCTCCTCAATCGGTGACCGCAGAAACGAATCACGGCGTACCCCCGCCGTCGTCGCGGTCGTTTCATGACCTGCACCGACGGGCATACCGGCGTCACCGGTCCGTCACGAGTGGACACGTCCGGACGGCACGAGCGGAGACAGCCCCCAACATCAGACGAGTGGGAAAGATTATGTTCTTTCACAAACAGGAATTGCATTTCCAAGCCACACCCGACCAAGCGGACGCGGTGTACGCCCGGAAGCTGCAGGAGGTTCTCGGCGGCCAGTACGGCGAGATCACCGTGGCGATGCAGTACATGTTCCAGGGATGGAACATGCACACCCCTGGCAAGTACCGGGATCTCGTTTTCGGCATCGGGTCCGAGGAGTTCGGCCACGTCGAGATGCTCGCGACGATGATCGCCCAGCTGCTCGAGAAGGCTCCGGTCGGCGTGACAGAGGCGGCCGTGCAGTCCGATCCGACGGTCGCCGCGGTGATCGGGGGGACCGATCTGCAGCACGCGATCGTCGCAGGTGCCGGTGCACGTCCCTTGGACAGCATGGGCAATCCGTGGCAGGGCGCCTACATCACCGCGAGTGGAAACCTGCTCGCTGATTTCACCGCGAACGCGAATGCGGAAATGCAGGGGCGCACCCAGGTCGCCCGGCTTTATCACATGACCGATGACGCGGGGGTGCGGGACATGCTCTCGTTCCTCCTCGCTCGCGACACGATGCACCAGAACCAATGGCTGGCCGCGGCCGCGGAGTTGCGCGAGGAAGGGGTCGAGAAGTTGCCCGTACCCAGCAATTTCCCGCAGTCGAAGGAACACACGCCGGTCTCGTACCAGTACCAGAACTTCAGCGACGGCCAGCAGGCCTCCGAAGGGTCGTGGGCGTCGGGCGCGACTCCCGACGGCAACGGCGAGTTCAGTTACCACGACGGCCCGACGACCAGCGCCGAGATGCCACCGCCGACGCGTCCGGACGCACGGTTCTACGGCACCACCGACCTGCCCGACAGTGTCGAGAAGATGGCAGGCACCGCGCAGGACGCGTTGAAGCGCGAGTGAGCGTGCCGTACCGGTGTCGTGGGGTGCAGCGGTTGACGCCCCACGACACCGGTTCCGTGCGCAGCAGGTCGAATGTCGAGTCGGAGAGGGTCAATGCTCCACGGGTACCAGCGACGTCCGGCCGCCACGCCAAGCGCCGAGCAGCCGCTCGGCGAGTCGGCCTTCCAACAGATCGGTCGCCTCGATGCCGAACGCGACGTCGGCGGCGAGATCCGGTTCGTCCTCCAGCAATCCGCCGACGACGTCCCGGCGCATGATCTGTTCGTGCACCGCGTCCGCCTCGACGTGTTCGGCGAAGAAGTGCACGCACGGTTCGGGGGCCGCGTGCCGCCGCAGCGCGGTGACGAGGCGCGCGGCACTCGGCGCGGTCGTGATCTCGGCGGCCGCGAAATGGCCGACCAGCGCGCCGCGTAGCCCTCGGTGCAGGCCGAACATCGACATCAGGTTGACGATCGCGAGCTGTTCGCCCGCGGCGACGTCGAGGTAGTGCAGGTAGTCGGGCGACAGGCCCGCGGCCTCGAGCAGGTCGGCGAACAGCTGCGAGTGCATGCGTTCGCCGTGTCCGCCGCCGTACTCGTCGAACTCGACGGCCACCAGCGCGGCCTTCGCGCGGCCCCGTAGCCGCGGCACGACCCACACGTGCGGATCGGCCTCCTTGAGGTGGTAGATCGACCGGTGCACGAAGTACTCGCGCAGCTGCCGCCACGTTCCCTCCCTGGCGAGCAGGTGGGACACCCCCTCGCCGGGACCCGCTCGACGAGCAGATCCGACAGCAGGCCGTCGACGTCATCGGTGCCGGACGTCCCGTCCCGCAGCGCGCCGAGGAACGCCGTCTCCAACGTGCCGCGGAAGGCCAGCAGCCCCGGATCCCACTCCCAGCCCGCCGGCACGCCGCGGAACCCGCGGTAGTGCAGCTCGTAGCACGTGTGCAGGGCCAGGGCGAGGTCCTCGCCGAGCGGGTCGGCCGTCTCGAGGACGGCCCCGTCGAGGGTGACTCCGGGCGCGGTGTCGAACGAGCTGCCGGGTGTGGTGCCGGACAGGGCCTCGACGACCGCGGCCGACAACGGTCCACGTGGCTGCGGCAGTACCGGGACGGCGGAGTCGGCGGGCCGGGCACGGCCCGCGGGAACGGTGGATACCGGTTGCATGTCCACGCTGTTGCCGTTTCACCCGTCGGCGAAACGTGGTGGCGTCGCGGCGGCAGGTTCCGAACCGGACTGTTTCGAACGCCGACTTCGGGAAAACCTTGGTGTCATGCGGATTCTGCGAGTCCCGGGTGTCTACTGCTCGCAGGGCGACACCTGGTTGCTTCGGCGTGCACTGCAGGACGCGCGGTTGCCTGCGGCCCGGCGGGTGCTCGACATCGGGACGGGAACGGGCGCGCTGGCCCTCGCTGCGGCGGCGGGCGGTGCGCAGGACGTGACGGCCGTGGACGTGTCGCCCGCGGCGCGGTTGAACGCGCGCCTCAATGCGTGGGCGCACGGCCTGCCGGTGCGCGTGCTGCCGGGTGATGCGTTGTCCCGCGACTACGGACGGCCGTTCGACCTGGTCCTGGCGAATCCGCCGTACGTGCCGGCGGAGTCCGGGCAGGTGCCCACACGCGGACGGGCGCGTGCGTGGGACGCAGGCGGCGACGGCAGGGCGATCATCGACCGGCTGTGCGACCGCGTGCCGGATCTGGTGGCGCCGCGAGGATCCCTGCTCATGGTGCAGTCGGAACTGGCCGATGTGGACGCCACTCTGTTGCGGTTGCGAGGGCTCGGAATGAAGGCCGCCGTCGTCGACCGGCAGGTGCTGGCGTTCGGCCCGGTGCTGCGCGGCCGGCGGGAGATGCTGCACCGCAACGGTTTCCTCGCACCGGACCAGCGACACGAGGAGTTGGTGGTGATCCGTGCCGACCGCGCCGAATGACGGACCGGACACTGAGCCGCGGCGTGCCGACGGCCGCCGGGCGGTCACGGCGGTGCGCGACGGGCCGCTGCTCGTCGAGGGACCGGTGCGGATGACCCTCGAGGACGGCACGGTGGTCGACTCCGACCGGTTCGTCGTCGCGATCTGCGCGTGCCGCCGCAGCCGGACGTATCCGTTCTGCGACACGAGCCACCGCCGCCGCGTGCGCCGCTGAGCGGTGGAGGTGGCGGGCTGCGTCGGCTGTCGGGCCGTCAGACGTTGCGTAGGACGGAGACCACGACGCCGAGGATCACGGCGTTGTCGCCGTCGATGACGTCGTAGTCGGGGTTGCGTGGTTCGAGCAGCACGTGCCCGCCTCGCCTGCGCAGTACCTTCACGGTCGCCTCGTCGTCGATCATGGCGGCGACGATCTGGCCGGAGTGCGCCTCCTGCTGGCGGCGGACCACGACGATGTCCCCGTCGCAGATGGCCGCGTCGATCATCGACTCGCCGCGCACACGCAGGCCGAACACGGTGCCTCGGCCGGTGAGCTCGCGCGGCAGGGACAGCGTGTCCTCGGCGTGCTCCTCGGCGGTGATGGGTGTGCCCGCGGCGATGTCGCCGACGACGGGAACGCTCACCGAATCGTCCGTGGGCTCGGCCTCGGCGGTGCCGCGCAGGAACGTGCGGACGTCGACGGCCCGCGACACCGAGGGGCTGCGCCGCAGGAAACCCTTCTCCTCGAGCGCCGCGAGGTGCCGCGACACCGAGGAGGCCGAACGGAGGCCGACGGCGTCGCCGATCTCCCGCGTGCTCGGCGCGTAGCCGTGGCGGACCACCCAGTCGCGGATCATCAACAGGATGCGTTGTTGCCGCTCGGGCAGCGCATTCGCGTCGAGGTCGCCGAACAGGTCGTGATCGTCGTGGATGGTCACGGCCGCATCGTAGCCGCCGCCGAGGCGCGTGCTTCGGTCCGGTGGCCACAACGCGAACCCCGCGTCGCGTCACGGTGTTACGAATCGGTTATCGAATTTGTGTAACGCCGAATGGTCAACTGCACGTGCACGTTCGAAATTCCGGACGGGTGGTCGACTCGTTCGCGGCGACCTGTCGCGCGTATTGATCATTGTCGGCGAGTGGTGAATTTTCGACGTCCGCGCACGGGCAGTAGGGCCTCCGTTACCTGCGAAAACTACTCGTGAGGTACGTCCGAAAGAGTGATGCGAGACATGGCCTTCGGGACTATGTTGAGGGAGGCGCGACCGGGCGGTGTCCCGGACGGATTCACTCTTGGGCACGGGGGAGAAATTCCATCTATGAAACATGATTTCGTTGTCGGCTTCGGTGCTGTCGAGGGTGCACCGCCGGCACAGTTCCTGGGTTTCCGTCGTATTCGGCACGGCCGGAATATCGAGATCTGCGAGGTGAGCGGTGAACTCGATCTGCTCACCGCACCGTTACTGGGCCGGGAGCTGACCGCGGCCGTCGAGTCGGGGGTGTCGACCCTGGTGATCGACATGTCCCGTGTGGACTTCTGCGCCGTCGCGGGCGTCGAGGTGCTGTTGGAGGCGTGCCGCAAGGTCAGGGCGCGGACGCCGGGTGTCGGTCGTGGCGAACCGCACGTGCGCCGGGTCATGAGCCTGGTGGCGCCCGTCGACCGGGCGGCCTGGATGGCCACGGCCTGGTTCGACTCCGTCTGCGCCGCCGTGGACGAGGTTGCCGGGGGCGGCAGCGTCGAGGCGGGCGGGCTCGCGTCGATGGACCTCGACAGTGCGCAGCGGGGGCTGCGCCGGTACGTGGAGGCGGTCGCCGTGGGGCTCGGGGTCGAGCCGACGTCGACGTGGTCCGACGTCGACGACCTGACGGCGACGGCCTACGTCGCGCTGGACGGCAGGTTGCCGGGACTGCCCGACCGCGAGGTGGCGCTCGTCTGGGACGGGCGCAGCGGTTGGGCGCTCGGCGCGGAGACGCATTCGGGCGAGGACCTGCTCATTCGAGCGTGGTTCGGCACGGAGCGTTGCCGGAGCCGTCGGCGGTCGTCCGCTTCGTCGAGGCGTTGCGGGCGGGTCGGAAGGTGGGACTCGAGCGTCCGGTGGAGCCGAGTGTGAATCCCCACGCGCTGCGCATCGTGCGCGCTCGGTTGCAGGCGGGCGCGTGGGCGCGGACCGAGGCCCGGCTGCCCGAGATCGCCCTTCCGCAGCAGGCTGACTCGGCGGCGCCGCGGACGTCGTCCGGCCTGCGGCCGGAGGTCCTCGGCTGAGGTAGATCCGCTGTGGACGCGGGTGGCTCCCGGCCGGGCAGAAGTCGGGCCGCGAGCCACCCGCGTCATACGGCTGTCAGGCGGAGCGCAGCCGGGGCAGGACGTCCTCGGTGAACTGGCCGAGGTAGCGCCGCTGGTCGTGCCCCGGCCCGTGGAAGACCAGGTGGTTGAACCCGGCATCGAGGTACGGCTGGATCTGCTCGAGGGCCTCGTCCGGGGTGGACGCGACGATCCAGCGCTTGGCGACCTGCTCGATGGGCAGTTCGTCGGCGAGGCGTTCCATCTCCTCCGACGAGGTCACCGAGTGCTTCTGCTCCGGGGTCAGCGACAGCGGCGCCCAGAAACGGCAGTTCTCCAGCGCCTGCGCGGGGTCGCGGTCGTAGGACATCTTGATCTCGATCATCCGGTCGATGCCCGCGGCGTCCCGCTCCGCGGCGCCGGCACCCTCGGCGACGGCGGGCTGGAGCTTGTCGGTGTAGAGCTCCATGCCCTTGCCGGACGTGCAGATGAATCCGTCGCCCGCGCGGCCGGCGTACTTGGCGACGACCGGTCCGCCCGCGGCGATGTACACCGGCACCGGCGTCTCGGGGCGGTCGTAGATCTTCGCGTCGACGAGCGTGTAGTAATCGCCCTCGAACGAGACGTTGTCCTCGGTCCACAGTCGGCGCATGAGCCGCACCGACTCGCGCAGCCGCGCGAAGCGTTCCTTGAACTCGGGCCACTCGCGACCCGACACGGCGATCTCGTTGAGCGCCTCACCCGTGCCGACGCCGAGCACGACCCGGCCCTCGGACAGCAGCGACATCGTGGCGAACGCCTGCGCGATCACCGCGGGGTTGTAGCGGAACGTGGGCGTCAGCACGCTCGTGCCGATCTGCACCCGTTCGGTGCGTTCCGCGACCGCCGACATCCACGACAGGGCGAACGGCGCGTGGCCGCCCTCGTGCCGCCAGGGCAGGAAATGGTCCGACACCCACACCGAGTCGAGGCCCTGCTGCTCCGCGTGTACCGCGAACTCCACCAGGTCGCGCGGGCCGAACTGCTCCGCCGACGCCTTGTAACCGACCTTCAGATCCATGGCTCCAACCTAACCGCCACGGCCCACGATCGCGGCCGCGCCGACGATCACCCGACCCACGTGACGGAAAGAACCCGGTGTCAGTGGAGGCGGGGCAGGTGCTCGGCCCAGGGGGCGGCGAGTTCGAGTTGCCGGCCGAGGCGCAGGAGCAGGCGTTCGCCGGAGAGCCTGCCGACGAACTGCACGCCCATGGGCAGGCCGCCGGGGGTGCGGTGCAGCGGCAGGCTGATGGCCGGGCGGCCGGTGACGTTGGCCAGCTGGGTGTAGGGCACCCAGCCGAGGTTGCGCTGCACGAGCTGGTCGACGATGCCGGCGCGGCGCAGCAGCCCGACGCCCTTGATGCGCAGCAGGCCGTCGGCGACCCACCGCAGCGGGGTGGCGACGTCGAGCGAGCCGATGCGGATGGGCGGTTCGCCGAGCGTCGGGGTCAGCAGCAGGTCGTGGCCGGTGTGGAAACGGGCGAGCGCGGCGACGTAGTCCTTGCGGCGTTCCTGCGCGGCCTCCAACTCGACGGCCGACAGCGACCGGCCCAGTTCGGCCATCAGGCGCGTGTCCTGTTCGAACCCGTCGTCGCCGGCTCCCGTCTCGCGTTTGATGCGCGCGATCTCGGTGGCCTGGTGCACGAACCACACGGTGAGGAAGTCCTGCCCGAGCTGCCGGTCGTCGTGCGGCGGGTCGACCTCCTCGACGTGGTGGCCGAGATCGGTCAGCAGTTGCGCGGCGTGCTCGACGGCCCGCACCGCCTCCGGGTGCGGCGTCTCCCGCAGCGCGCACTGCGTGGTGTATCCGATCCGCAGCGGTTCCGGTGCGGTGTCGAGGTCCTGTGCGTACGAGCCGTCGGGGGCGGCCGGCGCGTACGGGCTCATGTCGTCGGGCCCGGCGATCACGTCGAGCATGGCGGCGCTGTCGCGCACGGTCCGGGAGATGACGCCCTGCGTGGCCAGCCCGCCGAGGGGTTCGCTCTCGTCCGGGCCCGACGGAACGAGTCCCCGGCCCGGCTTCAACCCGACCAGCCCGGTGCACGCGGCGGGGATGCGGATCGAACCGCCGCCGTCGCTGGCCCCGGCGACGGGAACGATGCCCGCGGCCACGGCCGCTGCCGACCCGCCCGACGAGCCGCCGGGCGTGCGGTCCAGGTCCCACGGGTTGCGGGTCGGGCCGAACAGGGTCGGCTCGGTGACGCCCTTCGACCCGAACTCCGGGGTGTTGGTCTTGCCGAACACGACCAGTCCCGCGTCGAGCCAGCGCTGCACGACGGTGCCGGTGCGCGCGGCCGGGGTACCGGCGAGGGCGCGCGACCCGTCGGACGTCGGCTGGCCCTCCAGCTGCTGGTGCAGGTCCTTGAGCAGGAACGGCACGCCCGCGAACGGCCCGGTCAGCGGTTCGGTGACCCGCCGGTCGGCGTACGCGTCGAGCCAGGTGCAGATCGCGTTGACGCGCGGGTCGACCGCCTTCGCCCGCGCCCGCGCGGCCGCGAGCAGGTCGTCGGCCCGCACCTCACCCGAGGCGACCAGCTCGGCCAGGCCCAGTCCGTCGTAGGCAAGGTAGTCCTGCTCGTCCACGTCGCACTCCGTTCGCTCGGCGGTTGCACCCGCAGTCACCGTACTGGGCGCCCACGAGCCCGCCGCCGAAGCTCACCCGACATCCCGCTGCCCCACGAGCGCGAGTGCCCGGTGCCGCCGCTCCAATACCTCACGAAGGCGCGGTCGACCGTCTCCTCGGTCGTAGCCGTACCCAGTACCTGCGCTACCTGCGCGACGAGCTGGTCGTCGAGGTCAAGCTCCGTCCTGCTCATGACTGCCGCCTTCGTTCCGTCTCGCTCGGTGGGTAGACCTCACCACATCGTTGTTGTGATGCCGCGGGCGTCGAGGACCTTGCGGACGTGGGTGCGGAGGGTGTCGTCGCCGGGGAAGTGGTCGGGGTCGAGGCCGAGCACGGCGAGGGCGACGGTGTCGCCGGTGCGCGTGAGCCACAGGCTGACGCCGCCGCCGCGCGCCCGCAGCATCGCGCGAGTGACGCCGCGGGTCACCGACCGCAGCACCACCGACGACGCGGGCACGCCCAGCGGTGCGGCGTAGTCGTCGGGCACGGTGCCGAGGTTGGAGCACAGGCACAGCGGCACGGGCGACGAGCGCGCCATCCGCGCGACCACCGGGTCGGGCAGCAGCTGGGCGAGTGGTTCGAGCGCCTTCGCCGGGGACGGCGCGGTGCCGATCCGGCCGAACGCTTCCTTGCTGCGCCGGCGGACCTCGCGCAGGTCCGACACCCGGCCGTCGGCGTCGGCCTCGACCGCGATCGACACCCCGGTGGTCGTGTTGGAGCGCAGGTCGTTCTCGCCGCGGGTCGCGACGGGGATCGACACCCGGATCGGCGCGTCGGCGTGCACGCGGCCCGTCGACAGCAGGATCTCCGCGCCGAGTGCCACGAACAGGGCGTTGCTGCTGCCCTCGTGTTCGGCGACGACGCGGTCCCAGTCGGCGCGGCGCAGTCGACGACCACGAACGGCGGCCGGAACGGGGCGTCGCCCGGGTCGCCGAGACCGCCGTCGCGCACGGAGGCCTGTTGCGTTCCCGGCGGCAGCGTTCCGGTGCCGCGGGCGGCGATCGCCGCGGCGACGCCGCCGGCCGCGCGCCGCAGCTGACCGGCCGCGTCGGCGAGGTCGTCGCGCAGGCGCACGCGCAGGGCGTCGGGATCGTCGACGGGCAGGCGGCCGTTGTCCTCGCCGCGCACGGCGTCGAGCACCGCGCCGAGCTGCACCCCGCCGTCGCCGACGACATGCGAGATGACGAGGGACAACACCGACCCGCCGTCGGTGGTGCGCGCCGCGGAGAGCCGCCAGGCCGGGCCGAACTCGGGGTCGAGGTCGATGTCGGCCTGCGCGTGCGCCCAGCCGAGGACGCCGGCCG
The DNA here is from genome assembly GCF_001942305.1 of Saccharomonospora sp. CUA-673. Classification (GTDB taxonomy): domain Bacteria; phylum Actinomycetota; class Actinomycetes; order Mycobacteriales; family Pseudonocardiaceae; genus Prauserella. Next base: position 60,730 of record NZ_MKKE01000066.1, read on the forward strand.
GGTCGATCGGTTCGGGTTCGTGGAACGCCGGTTCGGCGCGCGGGGCGCGCACCCAGCGGTCGCGGGCGCGGGTACACGGCTGCGGGCGACGAGCCGGCCGAGTCGTCCCGTTGCCATCGTGGCCGCCAGCTCGTCGACGCGCTCCGGGTCGATCGGCTCGGGGAACCGCCACACGGTCTGGTTCACCACGGGAATGCCGAGGACCCGTGCCGAGCGCAGGAACAGGTCGTCGTCGTAGGTGAGGCGATTGGTCGCGGACATCGGACTCCTGTTCAGTCGCGGCCGGTGTAGGCGCGGACGGTCAGCGGCACCATCACGGCGAGCACGACGACGGCACCGAGCAGCGACCAGCCCGCCGACGCCGTCAGACCGTCCCCTTCGGACAGTGCACGCACGGTGGAGACCAGGTGCGACACGGGGTTGATCTCGGCGAACCAGCTGATCCAACTCGGCATCGTCTCGATCGGCACGAGCGCGTTCGACAGGAACGACAACGGCATCAGCACGAGCATCGACGATCCCTGCACCGCCGACGCGCTGCTCATGACCACACCCATGAACGCGAAGATCCAGCTCAACGCGAACGCGCAACCGATGACGAAGACGCACCCGGCGATCAGCCCCGGCCACGACTCCGGGCGGAATCCGAGCACGACGCCCACGCCGATCGTGATGGACGTGGCCAGCACGTAACGGACGATGTCGGCCAGCAGCGAACCGGCGAGCGGGGCGATCCGGCTGATCGGCATCGTGCGGAACCGGTCGAACACGCCGCGGTCCATGTCGTCGCGCAGCTGCACCCCGGTGACGACCGACGCCGTGACCGCGATCTGCACCATGACACCGGGAATGAGCATCGGCAGGTAGTCCTCGACCGAACCGGACACCGCTCCGCCGAACACGCCCGCGAACAACAGCGTCGCCACGATCGGCAGGAACACGACGTCGAACAGCCGTTGCGGATCGTGCTTGATCCGCAGCAGACCGCGGTAGGCCATGGTCAACGACTGCGTGACGTGTGCGAACGCGGCGGCAGTCTGCGTGGAGGAGGCCTGCGTCGTGGTGGGTGCCTGCGTCATGGGGGCCTGCGTTGTCATGTCACACCACCGCCGGTTCCGTGTCGGGGTTTCCGGTCAGGGTCAGGAACACGTCGTCGAGCGAGGGGCGGACGACGGCGATCTCGCTGAGCCCGATGCCGCGGCCGCGCAGGGCGATCGCGGCGTCGGCGACCACGGACGGGTCGGCCACCGGGATCGACAGACCCAGACCGTCCACATCGGTCTCCATGCCCGGTCCGAACACCGACGTCAGCGTCTCGCGGGCGACGTCGAGGTCGGTGCCGTGGAGCAGGCGCACCCGCAGGGACGAGCGGCCGAGCGAATCCTTCAGCGAGTCCGGGGTGCCCGAGGCGACGACCGCGCCGTGGTCGAGCACGGTGACCCGGTCGGCGAGCTGGTCGGCCTCCTCGAGGTACTGCGTGGTGAGCACGACGGTGGTGCCGTCGGCCACGAGCCGCCGCGTGGTCTCCCACAACGCGTTGCGGGTGCGCGGATCGAGTCCGGTCGTCGGCTCGTCGAGGAACAGCAGCGGTGGCCGGGCGATGAGGCTCGCGGCGAGGTCGAGCCTGCGCCGCATCCCGCCGGAGAACCCGGTGACCGGCCGGTTCGCCGCCTCGGCGAGGTCGAACTCCGCCAGCAGCTCCGCTGCGCGCGTGCGCGCGCGGCGACGCGGCAGGCCGAGCAGCCTGCCGAAGATCACCAGGTTCTCGGTGGCGGTGAGGGCGTCGTCCACCGAGGCGTACTGGCCGGTGAGGCCGATCCTCCTGCGCACCGCGGCGGCCTCGGTCGCGATGTCGAGGCCGAAGACGCTCGCCTCGCCGTCGTCCGGCCGGAGCAGTGTCGCCAGCAGCCGGACCGTCGTCGTCTTGCCCGCGCCGTTCGGGCCGAGCAACGCGTGCACGGAACCGATCGGGACGTCGAGGTCCACGCCGTCGACCGCACGGTGCTCGCCGAAGGTCTTGACGAGTCCGCGGACCCGCACGGCTGCGGTGGTGGCCACATTGTCTACTTCGGGCATTTCCTCACCCCATACGGTGTTGCTCGTGAACCGGAGAAGGATGCTGTCGCGTTGGTCGGCAGCCGTGGCGATGTCCAACCCGGACTGGCCGTCGCGGCGCGGTTGCGCGCGCAGGGCCACGACGTCGCGCTCGGGGTGGCTCCCAACCTGGTCGACCTGGCGCGCGGGTTCGGACTGGACGCCGTGGCCGTCGGCGTCGACAGCCGCGACCTGCTGACATCCGAGCTGGTGCGCCGTGACATGCGCTCGGCGAATCCGGTGCGCCGGGTGCGTGGGCTGGCGGCGGTGTCCGCGCACGGCTGGGACGAACTGCGCCGTGGCGTCGTGGACCTCGCCGCCGACGCCGACGTGATCGTCACCGGCCTGCTCGGCCAGGAGGTCGGCTCGGCGGTGGCCGAGGCCCGGGACGTCGCGTTCGCCGCGCTGCACTATGCGCCCGTGCGCGCGAACTCGACGGTGCCACTGATTCCCCTCGGTGCGCGGCATCCGGCCCTGCGCCGCGTGGCCTGGCGCGCCGGCGAGGCCGTCCGCTGGCGGCTGACCAAGGGAGCGGAGAACCGGCAGCGCGCGGCACTCGGCCTGCGACCCACGGCCGTCGACCTGCCCCGGAGACTCCGAGACCGGGGCGCCATGGAGATCCAGGCCTACGACCCCGTGCTCGTTCCCGGACTCGCCGACGAATGGGGGCCGCGCCGTCCGCTCGTGGGTTCGTTGGACCTGCCCGGTGCCGACTCCACGGACGCCGAACTCCTTGCGTGGCTCGATGCCGGATCCGCGCCCGTCTACATCGGATTCGGCAGCATGCCGGTCCGCGACCCCGACGCGCTGCTCGACGCCGTGCACCGGATGTGCCGCGAACTGGGGATGCGGGCGTTGGTCGCCGCGGGATGGAGCGACGTGCGCCCCACCGGTGACGACGACCGGGTGCGGCTGGTCGGCTCCGTCGAGCATGCCGCGGTGCTGCCGCGCTGCCGGGTGGCCGTGCACCACGGCGGAGCGGGCACGACCGCCGCCGCCGTGCGCGCGGGCATCCCGTCGGTCGTGTGCTCGTTCAGTGCCGATCAGCCGATGTGGGGCCGGCTCCTCGCCGGCCGCGGCGTCGGCGTGTGGATGCCGTTCTCGCGGCTCGACGCGGGGTCGCTGCGCGACGCGGTCGCCGAACTGTGCACCGACGAGGTCGCCGGGCGCGCTCGCGGCCTGTCGGCACGGATGATCCCGGCCGACACGGCCGTGTCCACCGCGGCCGAGCACATCGTCGCCGCGGCCTGAGGTGGCAGGGGCATTCGGCACCGGGGTTTTCGGCAGGGCTTCGGTTATGGCTTCGGCTACCACAGTCGGACCTCGATGCCCCAGTCGGCGAACTCCTTGGTGACCACTTCGGACAGTGCCGTCCGGTCGCGGAACGCGGCGGGGTCGAGTCCGCAGACCGACACGGTGGTGCGGGAACCCGCGTCCGTCAGCCAGCCCATCACCCCGCGTCCGACGGACGCGAGCTCGTCGGGCCCGATGCCGGGGTAGTGGGCGCTCGCGGCGATCGCCGTCGCCGTCAGGTCGCCGATGGTGCGGAACTCGTCCGGCACGGTGCCGATGCTCGAGGCCAGCACCGATGCGGCCGGCGGCACGGGCAGTCGCCGGAGCACGAACTCGGGCAGCATCTGCAGCAACGCCAACGGAACGGGTGGTGGGCCGGCCGCGGCGAGCGCGCGGTAGGCGCGTTTGGACTCGTCCTTGAGTGTCCCGAGATCCCGGCCGGCCAGTGCGTCGGCGGGGAAGGCGGCCTGGGCGATCCGGGTGGTGTTGGAGCGCACGTCGTCGTCGCTGCGGGCGCTGACCGGTAGCGCGACGGGGATCGGATCGGCGCCGGTGGCCGCGGTCATGCGCGTCAGCATCGCCGAGAACAGTGTGTTCGTCGATCCGCCGTGGGACTTCGCGATCCGGGCGAACACGGCGGAATCGCATTCGGCCACGACGTGCGGAACCGACCAGCGGTGACCGACCGGAGCGGGCTCCTCGACCGCGGTGGGTGACGCCGCCGCGGGGGATTCCGTCGAGGGGGACGCCGGGGCGGGGGATGCCGTGTCGGGGGAGGCCCGGGCCTTCCGGAGCGAGGACCGCACGGCGGTGACGACAGCGCTGACGACCCAGCGGCCGACGGTGGCCAGCTGTCCGGCGGCGTCGCGCAGGTCCGAGCGGACGGCGGTGGCGATACCGGGCGCGGGATCGACGGGCAGGCCGGATGCGGCGCCGTTGGCGCGCACGATCGCGTCGACCATCGCGGCGCCGTCGGCGATCGCGTGGGCGCACACGAGGGACAGCACTCCGCCGCCGTCGGTGGTGTCGGCCGCGGACAGCTGCCACGCGGTGCCGGCGCGAGGGGCGAATTCGCCGGTCACGCGCTCGTGTAACCACGAGGAAACATTTGAGGGCGAAACTTTTTCAGGTTCGAAATGTGGTGTCTGCGAGGTTTCCGAATAGGACCAGCGATCCCGCGCAGTGGGAATCCGGGCGCGATCGGCCCGCCGAGCCAGAGCCCCATCGGCGAGCGCGGCATGGAGGCGCAAAACGGTCGATTCCGGCACAGGACGGTCGAAACACCAGGCGAACTGGTTGACAGCCGGAGATTTCCCCGCGTCGTGCCTGCGCAGGAACAGATCGTCCGGGAACTGGAGGCGCGCGATGATGAGGGCAGGTCCTTTCGATGATCGGACAGCACTGGCCTCAGGGGTATGCGAAGCAGTTTCGGCGGAGTGACGACGAAAATGAACCGTAGCGTACGGTGATCATAGACACGCCAGGGTCGCCTTGTTCCCACTAACGGGCTTCCCCTATACGTATTGCGTCGCTACGACGCGTCTCGAACTCTCCCCGGTCCGATACCTCTGCCGAACACTGTGCCCGAAAGACCCCCGAAAGACCCCGCCCGAACTGCCCGTCCCCACTGCTCAGGGAGACCGATGGAGTACACGGAACTCGCTGATTACCCGTTGCCCGATGGTGTGCTGACGGTATGGACCCCCACCTGCGCCGATGATGCCTGGCGCATGGATCCGCGCGCGTTGTCCCACGACCACGAGGCCCATCTGGCGGACGCCCAGCCGGGTTCGTGGATCGGCTCGGTCATGCGCGTGCCGATGCGTTACGAGGCCGGTGCGCTGCGCCGCGCGTTGCGCGCCTGGACCGCGCGGCACGAGGTGCTGCGCACGACCGTGCACGGCGACCCGGATACCGGTTGGCAGCGCTACTCCATCGACCTCGAGTCCGACGTGGACGCTGTCGACGTCGAACCGCGGGTCGTCGGGTCGGTCTCGGCGTCCGATGCGCACGACGAGATCGCGGGCTTCTTCGCCTCGGTCGCGGCCGATGTGTGGCCGCACTGTCTGTTCGCGACGGTCTGCGAAGCGGACGGTGAGTCGTTCGCCGTCGCCTTCGGCGCCGATCACAGCGTCATGGACGCCTACTCCCAGTTGCTGTGGTTCCGCGAGTTCGCCTCGCTGTACACGAGCGCACTGGCCGGCGATTCGGATGCCTCGCTGGCCGCGGTGGACGTCGGCAGTCACGTCGACCACAGCGCCGCCGCGCGGTCGCTGGACGCCGTCATCACCGAGCACGATCCGGCGGTGCGGACGTGGGCCGACTACCTCGCCGAGGACGGCTTCCCGGCGTACGGCGCCCTGCCCGCGAGCGCGGCATCCGTTGCCGGCAAACAGCATTCGTTGTCCCGGTGGGCGGCCGGTCCGGACGTCTCGGGTCGGGTGGAACAGTTCTGCTCGGGACTCGGCACCGGTACCCAGTCGGGCGTGCTGGCCGCGCTCGGCCGGGCGGTGTCGACGCGGACGGGCTCCGACCGCGTGCGCTTCGTGGTGCCGATGCACACGCGGCACGATCGCAGGCATGCCGACGCCGTCGGCTGGTACGTCGGCCTGTGCCCGGTCGAGTTCGAACTGTCCGGAACGGACTCGTTCGCCGACGACGTCGGCCGGGCGCGCGCGGGCGTGTCGAGCGTGCGCGGCTGCGCGAAGACGTCGTTCGCGCGGGTGTCCGAACTGCTCGACATCAGCGCTGAACCGCGTTTCGTCGTGTCCTACGTGGACGTCCGGCAGGTCCCGGGGGCCGCTCGCTGGACCGAGTGGAACGCGCGCGCACTGCGGGCGCCCGAGAGCAGCCGGGACGAGCTGTACCTGTGGATCATCCACTCGGAACACGGCATCAACGTGTCGGCGCGTTGTGCAGGCACGGAGGGTGCCCTCGCCGCGACGGAGGGCCTGATCGCCGCGTTCGGCGAGGCGCTGGCCGAATCGGTCGGCGCCGAGCACGTGACCGAGGCCGATCGAGCAGAGGCCGTGGTCGGGGCATGATTCTCGGCGACATCACCGAGTTCACGCCCGCCCCCGGGCGGATCCTGCGGTGGCGGCCCACGGAATCGTCGTCGGCGGCCGCCGCGGCGGCACCCGTCGACCCGGGCGCGCCGTCGATCCTGCAGACCGACCATCTGGCGGCGTACCGGAACCTGCTGCGCAACGGCGGCACGCACCGGGCGTGGACCGGTGTGGCCACCAGCGTTTCCGGGGCGCTCGACAGGGACGCGATGACCCGGGCGCTGCACCGGTTCCTGGCCATGCACGCCGGACTGCGCACGTGGTTCGACGTGAGCGCGCCGAATCCGGTGCGCCGACTGGTGCCGCCGGAGTCGATCGAGTTCGAGATCGTCGAGGACGAGCTCACGGTGGGCGAGTCGGGGACGTGGCATGCCGCGTTGTCGGAGTACCTGACCGACCGGTTCGACACGGAGTGCACGCCCGGCTCGTGGCCGGGGTTCGCGTTCGGGGTCGTCGAGGCGGCCGACGAGTTCGGTGTCTTCTGGGGCTGCGATCACGCCTTCACCGATGGCGCGTCGCAGCTCATGCTGCCGTCCGATCTGGCCGATCTGTACGCGGCCGAGGTCGCGGGCGCCGACGGCGCGGGCCTGCCGGCGGCGGACGAGGTGGGCGGTTTTCCCACCTATGCGGAGGAGGAACGCGCCGCGGCCGAGGAGTACGGCCCCGATTCGCCGGAGGTCTCCGAGTGGGTCCGCATGGTCGCCGACAACGGTGCGCGGTTGCCGACGTTCCCGTTGCCGCTCGGGCTCGAGGACGGCGAGAAGGGGCAGGTCGTCGTCCGCACGATGACGCTGCTGGAGGGCGATGAGGTCGACGCGTTCGACCGGGTGTGTGCCGATGCGGGCGGCCGGGCGACCGGTGGGGTGTTCGCGGCCGTGGCGGCCGCCGATCATGCGCTGGCCGGCCGGGAGCGATACTTCGGCGTGACGGTGTTGAGTACGCGGGACCGGGGGCCGTATGCGCGGTCGCAGGGTTGGTTCTGCGCGTTCGCGCCGGTGGAGTTCGACGTCGCGTCGGCGTCGGGTTTCGGCGAGTTGGTGGCGCGTGCGCAGGCGGCGTTCCGTCAGGCGCGCGGGTTGGCGGTGACACCGGTGAATGTGGTGCTGGAGACGTTGGTGACCGGCGGAGTGTGCAGTCCCGAGGAGCTCGGCAGTCCGCAGCTGTTGTCCTATTTGGATCTGCGCAGGTTCCCGCGGGTGGGTACGGAGGCCGAGCGGAACGGGGTGCATTTCCCGGGTCTCGGCCGGACGGCCAACGCGTCGTTGTGGATCAACCGGGATGCCGAGCGGTTGTATCTGTTGGCGCAGGTTCCGGACAATCCGGTGGCCGCGGACTCGGTGGCGCGCTATCACGACAAGCTGAGGGAGATCCTGCGGGAGTCGGTCGCCGGCATGCGGGGCCGCTCGAGGTCGGGGTGTGACCGGTGCTGGTGACGGCGGCGGATCGGTGGCGGGTCGCGCCGGGTGAGTTGATCTCATGGCGGGTGGATGTCGCCGACGAGGGTGTTCCGGTGGGGTTGTCGGTCAATCAGCGGAACCATCTCGGCGGGGTGCGCGCCGGCCGGAGCACGGTGTGGTTGGCGTCGACGTTCGAGGTGCCCGGTCCGGTCGATGTCGATGCGTTGACGGCGGCGTATCTGACGTTGGTCGGTCGGCACAGCACGTTGCAGTGCGAGGTGCGCTGGGACGACGGTGACGATGCTGTGGCCGGTGGCGATGTGCATGCGGTGCGGCACGATCCGCGGGCGCTGTCGTGCACGGTGGATTCGTCGCGGCTGCCGATGTCGTCGGCCGACACGGTCGGTCGGTTGCGGGCGTTGTTGGATCGGGAGTGTTCGCCGGTGTCGTATCCGGCGTTCGTGTTGGCGGCCGTGTCGAGGCCCGATGTGTCCACTGTGGTGTGTGGGTTCGACCATGTGCACGGCGATGCGCATTCGGTGGCGATCGTGGCTCGCGAGTTGCATGCCGCGTATCGCGGCGATGCCGATGCGCTGCCGGCTGCGGGGAGTTTCGTCGAGCGGGTCGCGGAGTGGTCGGCGCAGCCGCCGTTGTCGGACGGCGACGAGCGGTTGGCTTTGTGGCACAGGATGTTGGGGGAGTGGGACTTTCGGCTGCCGACGTTTCCGTTGTCGTTGGGTGTGGCCGACGGTGAGGTGGCATCGCAGCGTACGGAGTGTCGGCCGCTCGCCGATGCGGCCACGGTGGCGGCGTTGTCGGTATGTGCGGCCGAGGCGGGCGGTTCGACGTTCGCCGGTTTGGTGACGGCGTTGGCACGCGCGGTCCGTGCGTTGGGCGGCCCGGAGTCGACGCCGACGTTGGTGCCGGTGCATACGCGCAATGGTGTGCGGGACGAGTCGACCGTCGGCTGGTTCACGACGACGGTCCCGATGGCGATGACGACCGATGTCGCGACGACGGCGGCCAACGTGGCGGCCGCCAAGCACGCGTCGGCTGCCCCGTTGGATCAGGTGTTGGCGTCGTTGCCGAGGCCGTTGGTGTGGCCGAGGCGGGATGCGTTCATGGTGTCGTATGTGACTATCGCCGGGTGGGTCTGGACGAGGAGGTGCGCGCGCCGCACCACGTGTCGGCCACGGCGCCGACGGACGAGCTGCAGATCTGGTTGGCGCGCACCGACGACGGTGTGACGGTGCGTCTGCGTCACCCGGACACGGCCGAGGCGGCCGGCCTGGTGGAGGGTTTGGCGGAGGCGTGGTCGGCGCAGATCGAGGCCATGGCGGCGCAGGCGAGGACGGCGACGGCGCCGTAGCCGTAGCCGTAGCCGTCAGAACGGTGGCGGTTCGGGGTCGGTGGCGTTGCCGGTTTCGGGCGATCGTGGTGGCAGGACGGTTTCACGCTTGTCGGTGTAGGTGACCCCGAGGGGTGTTGTCGTCGAGGACGTGCCGTGGATGGGGTCGTAGTGGTGGATCCAGCCGGGTGCGTTCTTGAGCCGGTGGTGTTTACGGCAGCGCGGAGCGGCGTTGTTCGTCGAGGTTGAGCCACCGTCTTTGGCCCACTGCTTCTGGTGGTCGAAGTCGCAGTGCCGGGCGGGACGTCGGCACCACGGGACGACACACATCCGGTCGCGGACTTCGACGACCTTCCGGATCGTCGAATTCGGACGATATGAGGATCGTCCCAGGTCAACGGGGTTGCCGGTGGTCGGGTCGCAGAGGATCTTCCGCCAGATCGACTTGGGGTTGGTCATGATCTCGCGGGCGTAAGCAGCGGGGACCGGCCCGATGCCGTCGATCGAAGCGCCGGTCTCGGACATGGACAGGGCGGTGTCGATCGGCATGTGCAGGTAGACCATCGCGGCCGACTGCGGAACCTGAACGCCAGGATCGTTGCCCAGCAACAGGTCAGCGAACACATCGGCTCGAAGCTGGTCCAGGTTGCGCGACGAGTCGCCCAGCCGGAGCTTGCGGGCCATGGCGTCGACGCGCGCGTAGGCGGCCGAGGCAACGTCGGAGGGAAGGTCGGCTGACAGGCGCGACTGGGCGTAGACGCCGTGGTCGAGCGTGACCTTGCGACCCTCGTGCGCCATGCGAGCGGCAGCGGTCTCGGCACCAGGGTCGACTTGCTTGACGATCTGCGAAGCGTGCCAAGCCATGTTCCGTGGCTGCAACGCCGTCAAGGAAAGTCGAGCCAGCTTCTCCTCCAGCAACCGGTCAACCTCAAGAGCATCAGCATCAGAAACCGGCGAGACAGCATTGAGCACCCGCTCGGCGCCATACCGATCAACCTGACCGGAGCGCATAGCGGCAAGCAGCCGAGGCATCCGATAAGTCAAAGCAAGCGCGGTATGAATCCGATCCAACACACCCTGCGGAGACAGTCGAAGCTCAGGCGCCAACGCCTCAGCCAACGACCGCCGCTCCATCGAATCGGACGACGACCCGGAGTCGAGCGAAGCAAGAAACGACACCTCAGCAGCGTCAGCCCGAGCCCGCAAAGCAAGCACCGACCGAGTCTCGTCGACAATCCCCTCAACATCTCTCACGTGGCCCATAGTACCGAACAACTGAGCGACAAACACCACCCAAAAGCATGACGAAGACCCACCACGAAAAGTAACCCCACGACCTCCACCCCAAATACCGCCAACCGCCGAAGCGAAGCAAGGCCAAATCCGCCAACCATCCCACCCACAGAACCGCCCCGTGAAGCGTCATCCCGTCGACCTAAACAGCAACCATCACACTGCAGTCAGGGCGCAACCCGAAACCATCAGGAACCAAGAAACAAAACCTTGCGCCCTGACTGCAGTGTGATAAACGAAACCGGAGGTCGACGGGATGACACTTCGCCGCGGCAACGCCGCCCGAACATCCCAGAGACCTGCCCGCCGGCGAGGCATCTCCACTGCCACCCGCCGAATCGCAAATCTCGCACACAGAACACCAACACAGCGACACAGAACGCCAACACGGCGTCGCGAGTTGGTAACACGGCGACGCAGGTTGCCAACACGGCGTCGCGAATCGCCAACACGACGCCGTGAAGTGCGAACACGGCGACGCAGAACGCCAACACGACGCCGTGAAGTGCTGACACGGCGACGCAGAACGCTGACACGACGTCGCGAGTCGCCAACACGACGCCGCGAATTGCCAACACGGCGACGTGAGCTGCTGACACGGCCTCCCGAAGAACCCCCACACCCTGCACCGAGCCCCGCACCGAGCCGCCGCTCCGCGCCCACGTCACCCGGGCCGCGAACCCGAGGTCACCCCGGTCCCTGCCCCGCACCCCGGCCGGTGCCGGGACGGTGACCTGGCTCTCCCCAGGGGTTGTACATCCGTACACTTCCGCTTAAGGTGCCATGTCGATGGCTGCCGCGCCGGTGCCGGCATCGGGTCGGGTTGACGATCGCCAGGCCCTGTCTGCGCGAAGGACTCCGTGGTCTTTCGAAAGCTGAGTCTGCGAAGACGGGCGATGAATTCCCAGCGTGGTGGTCGACATCGAGAAACCACTCGGGAGTATTCGACATGAGCGAAGGGTCCGTCCCTGTGCTTGACAGTTCGACGACCGGCGGCGGGGTCGGCAAGGAGCCGACGCGGCTGAAACGTCCGGTTTTCCTGGGGTCGGCGATCGGCGTGGTCGCGATCTCACTGTGGGTGATGTTCGCGCCGGATTCCGCGACGGATGTCATCGGATCCATGGTGGACTGGACGTCCCGCGGGTTCGGTTGGTTCTACATTCTGCTCGCCACTGCCGCGCTGGTGTTCGTGGTGTTCCTGGCGGTTTCCAAGTACGGCCACACGAAACTGGGGCCGGCGCATTCGAAGCCTCAGTACGGCACGTTCGCGTGGGCGTCGATGCTGTTCGCGGCGGGTATCGGCACGGACGTCATGTTCTACGCCGTCGCGGGCCCGGTGACGCAGTATCTGGATCCGCCGGTCGGCAACGGCGAGACGGTGGACGCGGCGAACGAGGCCAGCGTGTGGACGATGTTCCACTACGGCATCAGCGGCTGGGGTCTGTACACGCTGATGGGTATCGCGCTCGGCTACTTCGCCTACCGGCGGAATCTTCCGCTGGCGGTGCGTTCCGCGTTGTACCCGATCTTCGGCCGGCGTATCGAGGGCGCGATCGGCCACGGCGTCGACCTCGCCGCGGTGCTGGGCACGATCTTCGGTGTGGCGACGGCGCTGGGTATCGGCGTCGTGCAGCTGAACTTCGGCCTGGAGCTGCTGTTCGGCATTCCGCAGGGTGTTCCGGCGCAGGTCGGCCTGATCGTGTTGGCCGTCGTGGTGGCGACGCTGTCGGCGGTGAGCGGTATCGACGCCGGTATCCGGCGGCTCGCGCAGGCCAACGTCCTGCTGACGGTGCTGCTGGCCGCGTTCGTGCTGGTGACCGGGCAGACGCGGTTGCTGATCGACGGCCTGGTGCAGAACGTCGGCGACTTCGTCAGCCTGTTCCCCGGGATGACGCTGGACACGTTCGCGTTCGACCGGCCCGATCAGTGGCTGAGCGACTGGACGTTGTTCTTCTGGGCCTGGTGGATCACGTGGTCGGCGTTCGTCGGCATGTTCCTGGCGCGCATCTCGCGCGGCCGGACGATCCGCCAGTTCATCGGCGGCACGTTGGTGTTGCCGTTCAGCTACATCGTCATGTGGGTGTCGATCTTCGGTAACAGCGCGATCGACCGGATCCGCAGCGGTGACGCGGACTTCGGCCAGCTGGCGATGAACACGCCGGAGCAGGGTTTCTACACGCTGCTGCAGGACTATCCGCTGTTCCCCGTGATCGGCCTGCTGGCGACGGTGGTGGGTCTGCTCTTCTACATCACGTCCGCCGACTCGGGTGCGCTGGTGATGGCGAACCTGACGTCGCATCTGCGGCATCCGCTCGCCGACGCGGGATGGCGCCGCGGATCTTCTGGGCGCTCGCGACCGGTGTGCTCACGGCGGCGATGTTGATGCTCGGCGGTGTTCCGGTGTTGCAGAGCGCGACGATCATCATGGCGTTGCCGTTCAGCATCGTGGTCGTGCTGGTGATGATCGGGCTGTATCGGGCGCTGCGGGTCGACACGCTCCGCACCGAGGCGAGCAGGCAGAACCTGCGCGGCTGGCTGTCCGGTCGGACGTCGGCCGACGCGCCAGGACCGGCGCCGTGGCGACTGCGGCTCAACCGCGCGTTGTCGCTGCCCGACGCCGACGCCGCGCGGCGATACGTCGACACCATCGGCGTGCCGGCGTTGGAGGAGCTGGCCGGCGAGCTGCGCGGGCAGGACGTCTCGGCGAGCACGCGCCGCACGGTCGACGACCGCGGCGAGGAGTGCGTCGAGCTGACCACCGACCTCGACTGCGAGCACCCGTTCCGCTATCGGCTGTGCGTGCGCGAGGTTCCGGTTCCCGCGTACGCGCAGGCGAGTGAGCCGGAGCGGGAGACGTACGCGCAGGTCGAGGTGCACCTCGACGAGGGCGGTCAGGGCTACGACGTGATGGACTACAGCCACGCGCAGCTCATCGACGACGTCGTCGACCAGTACGAACGCCACCTCGAGTTCCTGCGCCTGCGCTAGGCGGTCGCACACGAGGCCCGGAAGGCCCGGAAGGCCCCGGAAGACGGAGCCCTGCACCGATCGATCGGTGCAGGGCTCCGTTCGTCCCAGGGTTCCGCACGATTACTGAATCGATTTTGATCCGAGGTCGGTGCTTCTGTATCGTGTCAGTTTCACGGAGGACAGCGCCCAACCGACCGGAGACGCTCGTGAATCACGCGCCAGAGAACGTCCACCCCGTCGTCGACGAAGTCACCGCCCGCATCACGGAACGCAGTCGCGAGAGCAGGGCCGCCTACCTGGCCCGCATCTCGGCCGCCGGATCCGCCGCGGAGGCGGCCCCCGCCAGGGCGGCGATGGGTTGCAGCAACCTCGCCCACGGCTTCGCGGCCTGCGCCGGCGAGGACCGTCTCGCGATGAGCGGCCTGCGTAAGCCGGGCATCGCCATCGTGTCGGCCTACAACGATCTGCTGTCGGCCCACCAGCCGCTGCACGAGTTCCCGGAGTGGATCAAGGCAGCCACGCGCGAAGCCGGTGGTGTCGCGCAGTTCGCCGGCGGCGTGCCCGCCATGTGCGACGGCATCACGCAGGGCCGCGCGGGCATGGAACTGTCGTTGTTCAGCCGCGACGTCATCGCGATGGCCACCGGTGTCGCGCTGTCGCACGACATGTTCGACGGCACGCTGCTGCTCGGCGTGTGCGACAAGATCGTGCCCGGGCTGCTCATCGGGGCCCTGTCGTTCGGCCACCTGCCGGCGATGCTCGTCCCGGCGGGCCCCATGACGTCCGGCCTGCCCAACAAGGAGAAGGCGCGCGTTCGCCAGCTGTACGCCGAGGGCAAGGCGACGCGCGAGGACCTGCTCGAGGCCGAGTCCGCGTCGTACCACTCGCCGGGCACGTGCACGTTCTACGGCACGGCGAACTCCAACCAATTGGTCGTCGAGGTGATGGGCCTGCACCTGCCCGGCGCCAGCTTCGTCCACCCGGGAACGCCGATGCGCAAGGCTCTGACCGAGGAGGCCGGCCGGCGCATCGTCGAGATCTCGCGCGGCGAGGAGTACACGCCCCTCGGCGAGGTCGTCGACGAGCGTTCCGTCGTGAACGGCCTGGTCGCACTGCTGGCCACGGGCGGTTCGACGAACCACACGCTGCATCTGGTCGCCATCGCGGCGGCCGCGGGGATCCAGCTGACGTGGGACGACTTCTCCGACCTGTCCGCCGTCGTCCCGCTGCTGGCCAGCGTCTATCCCAACGGCAGCGCCGACATCAACCACTTCCACGCGGCCGGTGGGGTGCAGTTCCTCGTCGGCACGCTGCTGGACGCGGGTTTCCTGCACCGCGACGTGCGCACCGTCGCCGGCCGCGGCCTCGAGCATTACCGCAAGGAGCCGATCCTCGACGGCGACCGGCTCACGTGGCGCGAGGCGACCGACCACAGCCTCGACGAATCGGTGCTGCGCCCCGTGTCGCGGCCGATGGCCGACAACGGCGGATTGCGCATGGTGCAGGGAAACCTGGGCCGCGCGGTGATCAAGGTGTCCGCGGTCGCGCAGCAGCACCGCCTCGTGGAGGCGCCCGCGCGCGTGTTCGGCACGCAGGCCGAGTTCGACGCCGCGTTCCGCGCCGGCGAGTTGGACCGCGACGTCGTGGTGGTCCTGCGCAACCAGGGTCCGCACGCCAACGGCATGCCCGAGCTGCACGGCCTCACGCCCGCGCTCGGCGTGCTGATGGACCGCGGCCACCACGTCGCGCTGCTCACCGACGGCCGGATGTCCGGGGCGTCGGGCAAGATCCCGGCAGCCATCCACCTCACGCCCGAGGCCGCCGCCGGCGGACCGCTCGCACGGATCGTCGACGGCGACGTGGTCCGGCTGGACAGCGAGGCCGGCAGCCTGGACGTTCACGTCGACCCGGCCGAACTCGCCGCGCGGAAGCCTGCCGACGGCGCGCCGGACGAGACAGAATGGACCGGAACGGGCCGTGAGCTGTTCGCCGCGCTGCGCCGTAACGTCGGTCCCGCCGACGCGGGGGCGGGCGTCTTCGGCCCGGTGACGCCCGCCCACTTCGGCGTCACCACAACGACACCCGAGGCCCACGTGGGAGGAACGCCGTGACAACCAGCTCGGAACTGCTCGACCTGTCGCCGGTCATGCCGGTCGTGGTGCTCGACGACGCCGACGTCGCACCGGACGTCGCACGTGCGTTGCTGGCGGGCGGGATCGGCGCGATCGAGTTGACGCTGCGCACCCCCGCCGCGTTGGCGGCCATCGAGAACGTCGCCACGCAGGTGCCCGACATCGTCGTCGGTGCGGGCACCGTGATCACGCCCGACCAGGCCCGGCAGGCGGCCGACGCGGGCGCGGGCTTCCTGGTCACCCCCGGCAGCACGGAGCCGCTGCTCGACGCGGTCACCGCGACCGGGCTTCCGTTCCTGCCCGGCGTCGCGACCGTGTCGGAGGCGATGCGCCTGGCCGAACGGGGTCTCGACACGCTGAAGTTCTTCCCCGCCGAGGCCAACGGCGGCCCGGCGGCGCTGAAGGCGTTCGGCGGCCCCCTGCCGAACCTGACGTTCTGCCCCACGGGCGGGATCACCGTCGCCAACGCGCCGGACTACCTCGCGCTGTCCAATGTGGGCTGTGTCGGCGGGACCTGGCTGACGCCGAAGGACGCCGTCGCCTCGGGCGACTTCGCGACGATCGAGCGGCTGGCCAAGGAAGCCGCGGTCCTCGGAGGCTGAGCGGCCGGAACCTGACGAGGCTCACGACGGGGCCCTGCACCGACAACTCGGTGCAGGGCCCCGTTCTCATGTCTCCGTTGCGGGTCAGCGGACCTTCTTGACCGGCAGGATCGCGATCGCCCCTATGACACACAGGACGGCCGCGCCGGTTAACAAGAGACTGTAATTGTTGCCGCCGGCGGTATTGACCAACACCGCGCCGATCGCCGGGGCGATGACCTGTGGTCCGGACATGGCGATGTTGAACACGCCCAGGTCCTTCGACGCGTTCTCCGGGTCGGGCAGCACGTCGATCACCAGTGCCAGGTCGACTCCCATGTAGACACCGAAGCCGAGCCCGAGCACGGCCTCGGCCAGGTAGAAGTCACCGACCGAACTGCTGCAGATCAGCATCAGCATGCCGATACCGAAGACCAGAGTGGACAGTGCGATAAACGCTTTTCGCCGCCGTAGCTTGTCGGACAGCCACCCGGCGCTCTGGGCGCCGACCATCACGGCGATGGTGTAGATCAGCACGCCGGTGGCCATCACCTCGGTCGCCTCGGCGGCGGTCAACGACAGTTCGTGCTGCAGGTACAGCAAACGGAACGTCGTGAACATGTAGGAGGCGAGCGTGAGCAGGAACCGCGACAGCCACGCCCACGCGAAGTCCGGGTGCTGCCGCGGGCTGACCCAGAACGTCTTCAGGGTCATCTTCCACCCCGTCTGACGCGCGGGGCGCTTCGGCAGCGGCCGGTCCGGCAGCAGCAGCACCAGCACGCCCACCATGCGAAGCCGACGATGCCCGGGATCATGAACAGCGCCAGCATGTTCTCGGTGAACATCCGGGCCACGTAGGTGCCCAGCATCGGCGCGACGTTCTGCATGATGCCGATCAGGCCGCTGACCCGGCCGCGCTGGAACATCGGCACGTGGTCGGCGACGGTGGCCACGAACGCGGCCAGTGCGGCGTTGGCGAAGATCGAGGCCAGGAAGAAGCCGACTGTGACCATCGCGACGCTCTGGGCGAGCGCGATGATCAGCAGGCTCACGAGGAGCCCGAACATTCCGACGACGAGCCACGGACGGCGCCGGCCGAACCGGCTCGTGGTGCGGTCGCTGATGCGGCCGAAGATCGGGTTGGCCAGCATCGCGGCGATCGAGCCGATGCTGGTGACGATGCCGAGCGCGGTGACCTGACGTTCCTCCGGAACGATGGTCTGGACCTTGATGGCCAGGCTCACCATGATCGGTGTCATCAACGCCAGGAACAGGCCGAGCTGGGCGATGGCCATCGCGCTGATCAGCAGTGGCCGCGCCTTCTCGGTGGGCGGTTCGACGAGTACCTCGCCCGGTTCGGCCCGGGGCAGGTCTCGTGGGGTGACGAGTGGCATGGGTTCCTCTCCCTCGGATATCGGCGGTTACGCCACTCGGACCGGGGTGGTGAGCCGGCGGTCGGACCCGACGTAGCGGGTCTCGCCGGTGAGGTGCACGGTGCGCTGCAGGCGCACGTCGGCGCTGGACCCGCCGACCATCAGGTGGATCTCGCCGGGTTCGACGATGCGCTCGCCCGACCGGCCCGTGTACGCGGTGCGGTCGGCGTGCAGCTGGAACGTGACGCGCCGGGACTGGCCGGGTTCGAGCGGCACCGAGGCGAACCCGACCAGCTGCGTCACGGGCCTGGCCACCTGCGCCACGGGATCGTCGAGGTACAGCTGGACGGTCTCGGTGCCGGCGCGGTCGCCGTTGTTGCGCACCACGCAGGAGATCTCGAGTTCCCCGTCGGTGGGCACGGACTCGGCGTCGACGGTGAGCTCGTCGTAGCCGAACTCGGTGTACGACAGTCCGTGCCCGAACGCGAACAACGGCGTGGTGTCGAGGTTGCTGATGCCGTCGCTGGACCCGCCGAGCGGCGGATGCAGGTAGGTGTTCGGCTGCGCGCCGGGCCCGGCGGGAACCTGCACGGGCAGTTTCCCGGACGGGGTCACGCGGCCGGACAGGACGCCGGCGAGCGCGGAGCCGCCCTCCTCGCCGGGCATGAACGCCTGCACCACCGCTGCCGCACCGTCCGCCGGGCCACCGAGCGCGTACGGCCGGCCCGACACGACGACCAGCACGACGGGCGTGCCCGCGGACCGCACCGCCGCGACCAGGTCCGCCTGCACGCCGGGCAATGCCAGGTCCGGGGCGTCGCAACCCTCGCCGGAGGTCCCGCCGCCGAACATGCCCGCGCGGTCGCCGACCACGACGACCGCCAGGTCGGACTCGGCCGCAGCCTCGGTCGCCGCGGCGAACCCGGACCGGTCGTCGCCGGTGATCGGGCAGCCCCGCTCGTGTCTGATCGACGTGCCGGGCAGTTCGGCGCGCAGCGCGTCGGCGAGAGAGGGCACCTCGATGCCGAGTCCGAGCTCGGGGTGCCGCGGCAGGACGTGATTGGGGTACGAGTAGCAGCCGAGGAACGCCCGCGGGTCGTCGGCGCACGGTCCGATGAGCGCGATCGAGCCGTTGTCGGCGGCCAGCGGCAACGCGTCCCCGTCGTTGGCCAGCAGGACGACCGACCGTTCCGCGAGCCGACGGGCCAGGGTCCGGTTGGAGTCCGGGTCCAGGTCGACCGCCGTCTCGGTGTCGGGTTCGGGGCGCCAGCCGTCGTCGAGCAGGCCGAGTTCGATCTTCTGCCGCAACACGCGCCGCACCGCGCGGTCGACGAGCTCCTCGGCGATGCCGCCCTCGCGCACCAGTCGGTCCAGGGTGTCGCCGTAGCAACGGGTGTCGGGCAGTTCGACGTCGATGCCCGCGGTCAGCGCGAACGCCCCGGCGCGGGAGGGGTCCTCGGCGACGCGGTGCATCGTCTCGAGGAAGCTGATCGACCAGTAGTCCGACACGACGACGCCGTCGAATCCCCAGTGCTCGCGCAGGATTCTGGTCAGCAGCGTCTCGTCGGCGCCGACCGGGACACCGTCGACGTCGGTGTAGGAGTTCATGACCGACCCGGCGCCGCCCTCGCGCACCGCCATCTCGAACGGCGGCAGGATCACGTCGGCCAGTTCGCGCGGGCCGGCCGACACGGGGGCGTGGTTGCGGGCTCCGCGCGAGGCGGAGTACCCGGCGAAGTGCTTCAACGTGGCCACCACGCCTGCCGACTGCAGGCCGCGGACGTAGGCGGTGCCGACCATGCCGACCAGGTACGGGTCCTCGCCGAGGGTCTCCTCGACGCGGCCCCACCGGTGGTCGCGCACGACGTCGAGCACCGGCGACAGCCCCTGGTGGACGCCGACGGCGGCCATGTCGCGGCCGATGGCGGCGGCCATCTGCTCGACGAGGTCCGGGTCGAACGTGGCGCCCCAGGCCAGCGGTGTCGGGTAGACACTGGCGCCGAGGGTGGTGAATCCGGTGAGGCATTCCTCGTGCGCGATGGCCGGGATGCCGAGTCGGGTGTTGTCGATCAGGTGCCGTTGGCGTTCGGCGAGGACGCGGCGGCCCTCGTCCGGGGAGATCGGTGCGGTGCCGAAGACCCGGGTCAGGTGTCCGATGCCGTGCTGGAGCGCGGTCTGCTCGTCGGTGCCGCCCGCGAAGACGTCCTGCATGGGTGCCACGTCGCCGTCGTTGTCCGCGCTGATCCACGCGCTGCCCAGCTGCGCGATCTTCTCCCGGAGCGTCATCGCGGCCATGAGTTCCTTGACCCGCTCGTCGGTACTGCGGGTCGGGTCATGCCAGGGATGCATGCGACTCCTTTGTCGAGATGCTCGGTGGTGGCCCCGGTCGATGGGTTCGGCGCCACCATCGTCATTAGTTCAGGCGATGTACTAATTAGGGTGAGAGGAGGGTCACAGACACCGGTGGGGCTGTCAATACGCTGGGCACGTGATTCGTGTCGGCCGTACCTGGTCGCCAGCTGTGCCGGCGAGTCCGGCCGCGCGGCGGCGGGCAGTGATCGGCTGAGTTAGTTTGAGAGACGGCTTTATTCGAGAGGGGTATGGGTGGGCGCGAACGAGACCACGGGCGACAGCGGTGTCGCCGGTGTCGGTCGGATCGGGGGTGGGGACCAGGCCGGGGTGCGGCGGGGCAACCTGGCGCGCGTGCTCGGCGAGATCCGGCAACCGGGGACCCATTCGCGCGCGCGGTCGCGGCACGGACGGGACTGACGAAGGCGACGGTGTCGAGCCTGGTCGCCGAGCTGATCGAACGGCGGCTCGTCCGGGAGGGCGGCACGCAGCAGGCGGGCAGTGTCGGCAGGCCAGGGCGGTTGCTCGAGCTGGACGGCGGCGCGGTGGCGGCGCTGGGGTTGGAGGTCAACGCGCACTACCTCGCTGTTCGCGGGGTCGATCTGGCCGGCCGGGTGCTGGTCGACCGGCGGGTGGGGTTCGACGCGGTGGCAGCGGGCGCGAGGAGTCGGTAGCGAAGCTGGCGCGGCTCGCGGAGGAGGCGATCGCGCAGGCGAGCGAGGCGGGGGCCCGGTTGGCGGGTGTCGGCGTGGCGGTGCCCGGTCTCGTCGACGTGCCCAGCGGGACGGTGCGGTACGCGCCGAACCTGCCGTGGCAGGACGTGCCGATCGCGGACTGGCTGCGCCGCCGTCTCGACCTCGGCACGGACGTTCCGGTCGCGGTCGACAACGAGGCCAACCTGGCGGCGCTGGCCGAGTTCGGCAGCGAGAACGATGCGGCGTCGAATCTGTCCAATCTGGTCTACCTGACGGGCGAGACCGGTGTCGGCGCGGGCCTGGTCGCCGACGGCCGGCTGTTGCGCGGCGCCGACGGGTTCAGCGGCGAGATCGGGCACATCCCGGTCGACCCGTCCGGATCGCGGTGCGGTTGCGGGCAGATCGGGTGTCTGGAGACGCGGATCGGCCTGATGGCGGCGGTCCGCACGGCTGCGCCGGACCTGGCGGGGGAGGCGCTCGACCCGGAGGACCTGGCGCAGGCGTTGCGGGAGCGGGCCGAATCCGGCGACCCGCAGGCATTGTCGGGTTTGGACGAGATCGGCCGCTGGCTCGGCGTCGGCGTGTCGATCGTGGTCAACATGTTGAACCCGGAGAAGGTCGTGCTCGGCGGCTACTTCGCCACGGTCGCGCCGTACGTCGTGCCGACCGCGATGCGCGAACTCCGCAACCGCGCCGTGGCGGGGGAGGCGGCGATCTGCCGCATCGCGGCCTCGGCGTTCGGCTTCACCGCCGCCGCCCGCGGCGCCACCAGCGTCATCGCCGAAGAAGTCTTCCGCGACCCGAGCCGCGTCCCCGTCGACCCGGACGGACCCGCCCGCTCGGAGGACACCGCCTGATCACAACTGCCGAGCTCGGGACGCAACCGTCCGGAAAGGACTGACACCGACGGGCTACGTCTGGGTGCGCGGCACATTCGATGCGCCGGCTGCACGTAGATCCCGAGGAGTCATTCCGAAGTGCTCCTTGAACGCCGTGCTGAACCTGGCCGGAGTGGAGAAGCCGCAGTGGTACGCGAGCTCGGTGACGGACATGCCGCGGTACGCCGGACTGGACAGCCGCTCGTGGGCGATCGACAACCGCTCCTGTTTGATCAGCTCGCGGCAGGTCGTCCCGGAACGCTGTAGGGCCGACTGGATCTGCCGCACCGACCACCCCAGTGCGCCGGCGATCAGTTCACTGTTGAGATTCGGATCCTGCGCGTTGTCGCGTACATGGCGACGGATGGCTGCCTCGAGCTCGCCGAGGTGGTCACCGGATCCGATCGTGTCGGTCTCGACGAGAACACACACCAGCTCGACCAATCGGTCGATCACGGCGTCGAACTCGTGCGCGGACAGCTGATCGGCCACGCGTAGCGTGCTGTCGAGGGTGTCCTGGACGATGCCGCCCAACCCACCCATCAGGTCGAGCGGGATGACGGGGTCGTCGACCGTGCTCAGCCGTTGCCGAATCGTGCGGCGCTCGACCGTGACCGCTCGAAGTTCCGCGTAAGGCGTGTGCGTGACGTCGAACGGCCGGGTCGTCGCAACGAGCGCGCCGTGGCCCGGGTGCACCGCCAACCGTCCGGTGTCGACGCTGATGTCGGCCGTGCCGGAGTCGGCCACGAGGAGGATGTAGGAGTCGATAGCGTCCTGTCGCATGTGCGTGGAGGTTCTGCGGTAACGCACCCGCGGCGAGCGCCAGGCGAGCACCTGATTGCGGTCGGTTTTCGTCCGCCGCAGGGTGCTCGCCCCGGTGTCGTCGTCCGGGAATTCGCAGGTCATCCTGCACTGATAGGTCGTGGCGATCTGGCGCCAGCGCTCGCGCGAGTCGCTGGGCGCCAGTCCGTCCGTCGATGAGACGTCGGCGCGCAGTGATGTCTCGGGCACAGCTGCCTCCGGTCGTTCGGCCACACCTCTCCGAGGCCCACAGCGTAACTCACGCCACAATTACTACCCGGTGTAGTAATTCGGGTCCGTTGTGCCGCCTCACCACCACGTGGTGTCAGTTCGGTCCATTGTTGCTGGTCATCGAGGCCCATAGCGTGACCGCACAGCCTGCGCACACAGCGCGACAGGGCAATCGGACATCTCACGGGAAGGGCTGGCGATGGACCTTTCGCGTCTCATCCGCACGACAGCCAAGCATCACGCAGAGCGACCGGCCATCATCTGCGACGGCACGAGCCAGAATTACTCGCAGGTCTACCGGCGGTCGTGCCGGCTGGCCAACGCGCTGGCCGGGCTCGGTATCGACCAAGGCGAACGAGTCGCCACGCTGACCGACAACAGTCCCGAGGCACTCGAGCTGATCCTCGGCAGTGCGCTCGGCGGTTACGTGCGCTCGTCCCTGTACACGCACAACAGCGTCGAATCGAATCTGTACCTGCTGAACCTGGTCGGTGCGAGCGTGCTGATCGTCCAGCGGCAGCACTACGACGCCGTCGCTGCGCACCTCGAACGTGCCCACACGGTGCGACACGTCCTCGTACTCGACGGTGCCGCGCCTGCCGGCGCACTCGACTACGAGGAGCTGCTGGCGGCCGCGTCGGACGAGGACCGTGGGATCGAGATGGCGCCCGAGGTGCCGCAGGTCATCCGGTTCTCCGCGGGCACGACCGGCAAGCCGAAGGGCATCATGCACTCGGTCCAGGCGTGGACCGGCGTCGGCACAGAGATGGCGACGATACTGCCCGAGCTGACCCCCGAGGACACCTATCTGGCCGGCGGGCCGCTTTCCCACGCCACGATCATGGCCGTGCCAGCGGTGATCGCGGCGGGTGGATCCATCGTGGTCCTCCGCGCGTTCGAGCCAGGGGCGTTCCTCGAGGCGATCGAACGCCATCGGTGCACACTCACCTTCGGCGTGCCGACCATGGTGCAGCTCGCCGCTCGCCACCCCGCTGCGCGGACGACCGACCTGAGCAGTCTCCGGGCCGTGGTCTACGGGGGCTCCCCGATGACCGAATCGGCGTTGCAGGAGGCGCGGTCGGTCTTCGGTGACATCCTTCGGCAGCTGTACGGCCAGAGCGAGGGTGCGCCGGTGACCTTCCTGGGCCCGAAGGACCACACCGCCCACGGTGGCAAGTACCTGCGCTCGGCAGGTAGGCCGACCGTCAACACGCGCCTGACGATCGTCGACGAGAACGGCGACCCATTGCCGCAGGGTGAGATCGGCGAGATCGCGTTCGACAACCCGAGCGCGTTCACCGAGATCTGGCGCGATCCCGACGCGACCCGTGCGCGCAAGCTCGCCGACGGCTCGGTCCTGACCCGGGACATGGGCTACGTGGACGAGGACGGATATCTGTTCATCACCGACCGCAAGGAGGACATGATCATCTCCGGCGGTTTCAACGTCTGGCCCGCAGAGGTGGAGAACGCGCTCACCTCGCACCCCGCGGTCCGAGAAGCGGCCGTCGTAGGGGTTCCGCACGACAAGTGGGGTGAGACCCCGATGGCGCTGGTCGTGCTCGCGCCGGACGCCACCGCGAGCGAATCGGACTTGGTTGCCTGGACGCGGGAGAAACTCGGGCCGGTCAAACGGGTCACCCGGGTCCGGTTCGGCACCGAACTTCCCAAGAGCGGCGTCGGCAAGGTGCTCCGCCGAGCGGTGCGGGACCAGTACGAGGAGGAAGCCCGGTGACCAACGGACATCGCACCACCAAGCGGGTATTCGTCGTCGGGGTCGGGATGACGAAGTTCGGCAAGCCCGGCCGGCCCGACCCGAACTACCCCGAACTCGCGCGGGAGGCCGCCACCGCGGCATTGACCGATGCGGGCATCGCCTACGGCCAGGTCGAGCAGTCGTGCGTGGGTTACGTGCACGCCGATTCGACCGCAGGTCAGCGCGCCGTCTACGAGTTGGGGATGACCGGCATCCCGGTGCTCAACCTGAACAACAACTGTGCGAGCGGTTCGTCCGCCCTCTTCTACGCACGCCAGCTCGTGGCCGGGAACCTCGCGGACTGCGTGCTCGCGCTGGGCTTCGAGAAGATGCAACGCGGCTCGCTCGGCACCCCGGCACATCCGCAGGCGACGAACCCGGTCGAGAAGTTCATCGAGGCCTCCGCCCGGTTGCGGGAGCCGACCGGCGCCCCCGTCGTGTTGGAGATGTTCCGTGCCGCGGCCCTGGACCACATGGAGCAGTTCGGAACTACCGCCGAGCAACTGGCCAAGGTTGCGGAGAAGAACCACCGCCATTCCGCCGGAAACCCGAACGCGCAGTTCCAGGACGTGTATTCGCTCGAGGAGATCCTGTCGTCCACGTCGGTCTGCGATCCGTTGACGAAGCTGCAGTGCTCGCCGACATCGGACGGCGCGGCTGCCGCCGTCGTGGTCTCCGAGGAGTTCGTCGATCGGCACGGCCTGGCCGATCAGGCTTGCGAGATCGTGGGTCAGGCACTGACCACCGACACCGACGGGGCTTACGACAACGCGTTCGACGTGGTCGGTCAGGGAGTCAGCCGACGGGCCGCCGACCAGGCGTACGAGCAGGCACAACTGGGGCCGGACGAGGTCGACGTGATCGAGCTGCACGATTGTTTCTCGATCAACGAGTTGCTCACCTATGAGGCATTGGGGCTGTGCGCCGCCGGGGAGGGCGGGGCTCTCGTCGACGCGGGTGCGACGACGTACGGCGGAACCTGGGTCGTCAATCCGTCCGGCGGCCTCATCTCCAAGGGGCACCCGCTCGGTGCGACAGGGTTGGCCCAGTGCGCCGAGCTGAACTGGCAACTGCGTGGGGATGCCGGTGGTCGGCAGGTCGACGGCGCCCGCGTCGCGCTGGCGCACAACCTCGGACTCGGCAGTGCCGGAGTCGTCACCCTCTACCGGAAGGCGGCCGCATGAACGAGCCGGTGTTGTTCGAGCGGCGTGGGCAGATCGGCGTCATCACGATCAACCGCCCGGAACGCAGGAACGCGTTCGACCTGGCGACCGCGCAGGCGATGGAGGCGGTGATCGACGAGCTGGATGCCGACGACGAGCTCCGGGTCGCGGTGCTTACCGGCGCGGGTGGGGTGTTCTGCGCGGGTCAGGACCTTGTCGCCGCCGCCAGGGGCGAGCTCGGTCGGACCGACCGTCGCGGCGGTGGCGGGATCATGGCGAAACCGCCGGACACCCCGCTCATCGCGGCGGTCGAGGGACACGCCGTGGGCGGTGGGCTCGAGCTGTGCCTCGCCTGCGATCTCGTCGTCGCCTCACATGAGGCCACCATGGGACTTCCCGAGGCCAAGCGCGGATTGCCGGCCATGGGCGGCGGTCTGTTCCGGCTTCCCAAACGGATCCCGTACGCATGGCCATGGAGGCGGCCGTGACGGGCGCGACCTGGTCGGCCGAACGGTACTGGGAACTCGGACTCGTCAACCGGCTCACCGAGCCGGGCGATGCGCTAGCCGCCGCGTTGGCACTCGCCGAGCAGGTCGCCGCGGCCGGCCCTGTGGCGGTGCGCGCGAGCAAGGCGATAGTCCGCGAAAGTCTGGAGTGGACGGACGCGGCAAGCTGGCAGAACCAGCAGCCGTACGTCGACTCCGTACTGAACTCCGCCGACTACCACGAAGGACTCGCCGCATTCGCCGAGAAGCGGCAGCCCGTATGGAAGGGACGCTGACACGTGAGCCGAACTCTGAGCGAAACACGACGGATCCTCGACGTCGAGGGTCGTGTCGCGGTGGTGACCGGCGCCGGGCAGGGAGTTGGCCGGCGGATCGCGCTCGATCTCGCGGCACACGGTGCCGGCGCGGTCGTGGTGAACGATCTCGATGCCGACCGCGCCGAACAGGTTGCCGACGAGGTGCGGGCGACCGGTACGAAAGCCATGCCCGCCGCATGCGACGTGGTCGACTTCGACGCCGTGGGCGAGATGTTCGCGGCCGCAGATGCCTCCTTCGGGCCGGTCGGCGTGCTGGTCAACAATGCGGGCAACCAGGGCGGTGACAAGCCCCCGCCGGCAATGGCGTTCTGGGAACAGGGTCCCGAGCAGTGGGCAGCGTCGGTGGGCGTCAACCTGCACGGCGTCCTCAACTGTTCGCGGCACGCGCTCGCGCACATGGTGGCGGGTCCAGGTGGGGGACGCATCGTCACTGTGATCTCGGATGCGGGCCGGGTGGGTGAGACCGGCGGACTCGAGCCTACTCGGCGGCGAAGGCCGGTGCGGCGGGCCTGACCAGGGCGCTCGCGCGCGCGGGCGGCAGGTACGAGATCACGGCCAATTGCGTGGCACTCGGTGCGACCCGTACTCCCGCGACCGACGAGTTCCTCGGCGATCCCGAGCGGAACAAGCGCATTCTGTCGCAGTACATCGTACGACGGTTCGGCGAGCCGGAGGACGGATCGGGAATGGTGGTGTTCCTCGCCTCCGCAGCCGGCGCCTGGGTCACCGGCCAGACCGTGCCCGTCAACGGCGGATACTCGGTGACGTTGTGACGGCGGGGGTGTCGGACTGTGCCGGCGGGCCCGCCGCGTTCACCAGGGAGTTGTTCGGCATCGCGGGCAAGACCGCGTTGGTCACCGGCGGAACGAGCGGAATCGGGGAGATGATCGCCGAAGGGCTCGTGCACGCAGGTGCGCGTGTCGTGGTCTCGTCCCGCAAACCGCAGGCCTGCGCGGATACGGCCGCCCGGCTCTCCGAGCTCGGCGACTGCGTCGGCGTTCCGGCCGACGTGTCGACATCGGACGGTGCGGGCACGGTGGCTCGAGCGGTACAGGACGTGTTCGGTGGCAGGCTCGACGTTCTGGTCAACAACGCGGGGGCGACCTGGGGTGCACCGCTGGCCGAGTATCCCGACTCCGCGTGGGACAAGCTCGTGAACCTCAACCTGACGGGCGTCTTCCGGCTGACGGTGGCCCTGCTCGAGAACCTGCGCACGGCATCCAGCGCCGAGGACCCGGCGAGGGTGATCAACATCGGGTCGATCGCGGGACTGCGGGTGACCTCGTTGGAGAACTACGCCTACAGCTCGACGAAGGCTGCCGTGCACATGCTCACGAAGCACCTGGCCGCGCATCTCGCGGGTGAGAACATCACCGTCAACGCCATCGCGCCCGGGTACTTCGAGAGCCGGATGTCGGCCTTCCTGCTCTCCGACCCGGTCGCGCGGGAGCAGCTCGAACACGACATACCGCAGGGCAGAACGGGGACCCTGCCGGACATTGCGGGCCTCGTCCAGTTCCTGTCCTCCCGGGGTGGTGCTTACCTGACCGGCGCTGTCGTCCCGTTGGACGGGGGCACCGTCGACTGCACGTGAAGACGGGCGAGCGGCGCCAGCTCCACGGCGACACGCAGGGCCAGGCTCGCCGGATCGACCCGTCTGCCCAACATCGCCTCGATCCGTTCCACCCGCTTCACCACCGTGTTCGGGTGTACGTGCAGCCTGCGCGAGGTCCTGGTGGGACTGGCCAGCTCGTCGAGGTACACGCGCAGGGTCTCGAGCAGCCGCACGGCGGATTCGTCGGTCCCGGCGAGTCTGCCGAGCTGCCGGTGCACGAACGAACTGGCGGACGGAAGGTCGCGGGAGGCGAGCGAGGCGATAGCGACGTCGTCGAACACCACCGCGTGGTCGCCACCGGTTCCCCCGGTTGCCTCCCCGACCCGGCGTGCCTCGAGCGCGTCGCCGTGCGTGGTCCTGAATCCGTCGGCGCCCTGCTGCGGTGATCCCCATGCACAGTGGATGCCGCCGGGCAGCTGATAGCCACGTACCACCTCGAGCCACCTGTTGTCGTGGCACGTCATCCAGCCGAACTGCGTCCGCTCCCCGGCGGAGACACTGAGGTGCTGATGAGGTCGGATGTGCTCGCTCAAGGTCGCCAGGACGCTGTCCAAGCGGTCCAGATCGGACAGCTCGTCGACCCATGCCACGTAGGCGACGTGGGTGGCGTTGAAGTCATACCCGAGGGCCTGTTCGGCGTCCGAGGGGCTCACCGATCCGTTCAGCAGTCCTGTCACGACCGCCGAGCGCTGCGATGTTGCGCGCCGTTCGAGCAGCGCCCGCTCAGCGGCGTACGCCGAGGCGGTTTCCTCGCTCGCGAGCTGGAAATAGGAGAAGAGCTGGGACGAAGCCAGTTCCAGAACCTCGGCACGCTGTTCCCGTGCGATGCGGAACGGCCCATCCCGCAATGCGGCGACTATTCGTCGCCACAGGCCGGCGTGAATAGTCTCGAAGGCGCGCAGCAACGCGGGCAGTGACGGCAGGTCCTGGCGGGCGAGGGACCGGGTGTGCCTGCTGATGAACGCCGGCAGGCTCATCTCGCCGCCCTGCGGTGAACGGCGGATGCTGTCGGCCAGTGCGATCAGGTGCACCCGTACCGAATGCTTGATCTCGCCACGCGGGTCATGCCGTGCAACCGCGAGTTCCGACAGCTCCGCGAGCTCACCGTCCACGAGGGAATCGAGTACCGAGTCGAGCTCGGCGTCGAGCCAGCACGCCACCCAGTCCGAGGGCGCCGACTGTGCCTCGTCCTGGCGATCGATCGTCATTGACCTGACCATGTCGGTACTTTAGTCACCCTTCGGGTGAGCGACATTCCGTCGCGCGCATGCCTTTTCTCCTCACGCGCACAGGTCCTGGTTGTCCGTGGCCACCACCGGAAGGTGTCTGCACGCGCCATTGAGCGGTTCGTCGCCGCCGACGATGGTTGTGCCGTGCCGCGCGATGCGGGCCGATCTCTCGTGAAATGTCCGGAAAGGAGTGACATGACGGTCATCACGATCGATATCGACACGGGGGGTACGTTCACCGATGGCTTCGTCGTGCGGGACGGAATCGCACACACCATCAAGACGTTGACGACCCCGCACGACCTTGCGGTGTGCTTCCGCGAAACCATCGAGAACGCGGCGGGTTCGCTCGGCCTCACCGTACCGGACATGCTGCGAGAAACGGCCTCGGTGCGCTACGCGACCACGGTGGGTACGAACACCGTCGTTCAGCGCCGCGGACCACGGATCGGGCTGATCACCGACCCCGGCCTGCCACCGGCGGACCAGGATGCCGGCGTCCAGTTGTTCGTCGAACCCACGATGGTGGCCGAGCTGCCCCCGGGCGACGAGGACGCCGGTCGGCGCGCGTTGCCCGCGCTGCGGACCCTGCTGCAGGAAGGTGCCCGCGGTCTGGTCGTCGCATGTTCCGAGGGCGTCTCGGCCGACGAGTACGCGCTCGCGACCGGTTTCGCCGAGCACTACCCCAAGCATTGCCTCGACTCCGTTCCGCTGTTGCGCGGCGGTGAGGTCAGCGCCGACCCGGATCCGGTGCGCCGCCGGTCGACAGCGTTGTTCAACGCGTACGTGCATCCCGACGTCGCCGACTTCCTCTACCGGGCCGAGGACTACCTGCGCGAACACGGATACCAGCGGCCGCTCCGCATCGTGCACAACGACGGTGGCGCAGCTCGGGTGGCCAGGACCATCGCCGGCAAGACGTACAACTCCGGTCCGATGGCCGGCCTGCTCGGGGCCCGCACCGTGGCCCGGTCCTACGGCTTCGACGACCTGGTGACGCTCGACATGGGTGGTACCAGCCTGGACGTCGGAATCCTGCGTGCGGGTGAGGTGCCGATGCGCGAGCACGGCCGCGTCGAGGACGTCGAGATCTCCTTCCCGCTGCCGGACCTGGTTCCCCTCGGTCTCGGCGGCGGATCGATCGCCTGGCTCGACGAATCCCGGCTCAGGGTCGGTCCGCACAGCGCGGGCGCTCTTCCGGGACCGGCGTGTTTCGGCTTCGGCGGCACCGAACCCACGGTCACCGATGCGGACGTGGTCACCGGCGTCCTGCGGCCGCAGTCGTTCCTGAGCGGGCGTATGGACATCGATCGTGACGCCGCCGAGCGGGCGTTCGAGCCCCTCGCCGAGAAGCTGAACCTGAGCGTTCCCGAAACGGCCGGCCGCGTGCTCACGACGGCACACCAGGATTCGGCGGCGGCTCGCGGGGGAGTTGACCGGGCGAGGGATCGACCCGGCATCCGTGACGGCTCTCGGATTCGGCGGAAACGGGGCCACGCACGGCGCTGCCATCGCGGAGGCGGCCGGCATCCGTGAACTGGTCGTGTTGCCGTTCGCGCCGGTGTTCTCCGCCTACGGCGCGTCGACGGTCGACATCCGGCACCGCCACGAGTCACCGGCGGGAGAGGTGAGCGAGAAGGTGCTGACCGGCCGCGTCCTGCGAGACATGCGCAGTGAGGGCATCCAGGGCCACGACGTCGAGGTGGCGGTGTCGCGGTTCGAGCGCGACGGTACCGAGTGGATAGCCGTCGAAGGCACCTACGAACTGCCGCACGTCGGTCTCGAACAGCCGGGGGTCACCGACGCCGAGACCTCGGCGGTACCCGGTCCACGGCAGGAGCCGGTCCATTGGCCCGGCCACGGTGTGCTGGACACGACGGTGCTCGACAGTGCGGCGTTGCCGGCCGAAGAGCAGCTGGCAGGCCCTGTCCTCGTCGACGCATCGGCGACCACCTGTTGCGTACCGCCCGGCTGGGCGGTCACGCGCGACGACAACGGCGCGTTGCGCCTGACGTCCCTGGCAAGGAGCAACTGATGAGCGGCCAACGACTCCGTATCACGGAGTACCTGCAGATCGAACCCGAGACCGTGACGTGGCACTGCGCGAGCTGCGGATACGCCATCGGGCCGGCACGCGAGAACTACAAACGCGGGCTCCTGCTGTACGAACGCGACCCACGGGAGATCCATCCGCCACAGTTCGAGGGAACGCAGGACTTCGCTCCGGACCCGACGTGGTGCCGAATCGTGGAGTACTACTGCCCGGGTTGCGCGACGCAGGTCGAGACCGAGTACCTGCCACCGGGACATCCGCTGGTTCATGACATCGAGATCGATGTGGACGCCTTGCTTGCCAGGCGTCGGAGATCCGGGAAAGGCAGGCGCGCTGATGGAGATCAACGTCGACATCGGAGGAACGTTCACCGACTGCCTCGCGACCGCCCACGACGGCACGGTCCGGACAGCGAAGGCGTTGACCACGCACCATGACCTCTCGATCGGTTTCCTGCGAGCCGTGGGCGACATCGCGGCCGAGGTGGGGACCGACGTGGACGGCCTGCTCACCGACACCCACGCGATCCGGTATGCGACCACGCTCGGCACGAATGCGCTTATCGAACGCAACGGCCCTCGACTCGGCCTGCTGACGACCCGCGGACACGAGGACACCGTCCCCATCGGACGGTGCAGGCAGTGGGCAGACGGGTTGCCGGCCACCGCGACGCGGGATCTCTCCCGAGCGAAACGCCCCGAACCGCTGGTCGAGCCCGAACAGATCGCTGCGCTGACCGAGCGGGTCGACTCGCGGGGTGAGGTGCTCATGCCGCTCGACCCGGAGGAGATCCGCGACCGTGTCGGCGATCTGGTCGACCAGGGCGTGCGCGGATTCGTCGTCTGCCTGCTGAACGCTCACATCAACCCCGAGCACGAGAAGCTCGTCCGGGAGATCATCGAGGAGGAGTACCCCAACGTCTATCTCGGCAGGTTCCCGACGATCCTGTCGCACGAGGTCTCCCAGCGAGCCGGCGAGTACGCGCGGTCGATGACGGCCACCATCAACGCGTACTTGCATCGCTTCACCTCGGACCGACTCTCGTCGCTCCGCGACGAGCTCCGCGGCCGAGGTTACCGAGGAGAGCTGCTGCTCGTGCACAACAGCGGTGGAATGGGCAGTCTCGCGGGCACGACGCCGATCCAGACCGTCCACGCCGGACCGGTGTCGGGACTGTACGGGTCGCGGCACCTGGCGCATAGCAAGGGATTCGGCAAGGTCGTCACCACCGACATGGGCGGGACGTCGTTCGATGTCGGCATCGTGGTCGACGGTTCGGTCCGCTTCTACGACTTCCACCCGGTCATCGACCGGTGGCATGTCCAGATCCCCATGATGGACATCGCCGCGATCGGCGCGGGCGGCGGCTCGATCGCCAGGGTGGACCCGATCACGGGCATCGCCGTCGGCCCCGAGTCCGCCGGGTCGGACCCCGGCCCGGCCTGCTACGGGCAGGGAGGGACCGAACCGACCGTCACCGACGCGAACCTGGTACTCGGGTACCTGGACCCGGACAACTACCACGGCGGCAAGCTTCCGCTCGACCGCAGACGCGCCGAGCGGGCGATCGAACGTCGAATCGCGAAGCCGCTCGGTGTGTCGGTGCTCGAGGCGGCTCGGCAGATCCGCAAGGTCGTCGACGAGGCGATGGGCGCCGAGATCTTCAAGGGCGTCACGGTCAAGGGCTACGACCCACGCGAGTTCGCGGTGTTCTCCTTCGGTGGTGGAGGGCCCATGCACGCGTGCGGCTACGCACGGGCTCTCGACGCACGAGAGGTCGTGGTACCGCCGCACAGTTCGGTCTTCTCGGCCTCGGGAGCGGCCGGCCTCGAACGGCTGCACATTTACGAACGATCGGCGTGGATGGTGCTGTTCAACCCTGTGGTGAAGCAGTTGTACGGCGATTTCGACGCGTTCAACTCCATTGTCGACGAGTTCTCCGCACGGGCCGAATCGGATTTTGCGGGACAAGGGTACGGCCGCGACGACATCGAGACCGTGGTCGAGCTCGACATGCGTTCCACCGGACAGCTCTACGTGATCACGATCGCCAGTCCCGTGCGCAGGTTGGAGACGCAGGACGACCTCGCCGCGATCATCAAGACCTACTTCGAGGAGTACGGCGACCGGTTCGGTGACCTGGCACTGACCAAGGAGGTCGGTATCTCGATCGACGCCATCCGACTCCGGGCCTGGATCCCACGGCCGGCGCCGCGGCAGGCCGAACTGGCCACCACGGGAGAGCCCGTCAGCAGAGCCCGAAAGGCAACGCGCGAGTGTTGGTGGGCCGGCCGGCAGACGTCCGTGGACACGGAGATCTACGACTACGCGGCGCTCGGTCCTGGCCACCGCCTCGCCGGTCCCGCGATCGTCGAAGCCCCGAACACCAACATCGTGGTCGAACCGGGGTGGACGGGCGAGATGGACGAGTACGGGTTCTTCACGATGCGGCAGGAGGACAAGGCATGACCACGTCCGAATCGACCGAGCAGTTCTTCACCGACCTGTTGAACAATCAGCCCGTGATGTACGGGCCGGACCCGGACATCAACGCCGAGTACCGGCTGCGCCCACGTACCGACCGTGAGGACGAGGCGCTCGCTGCGATCACCGATCCGGCCGATCTCGCCGTCGGACTCAGCCGGGTCGAGGCGGTGCTGCAGTCGTCGATCGAGATGATGCAGCAAATCAGTGCGTCCGCGGCCGCGAAATGGGGCGACCTGATCGTCGGCATCTACACCAAGGAAGGCGACTTCGCGGTAGCCACCTCCAGCGGGGTGAACATGTTCTCGGCGACGACCTCCTCGGTCCCGAAGTTCATCGCCCGCTACTGGGCCGACGAGCCCACGGTCGGCCTCGCCGAGGGCGACGTCTTCTACCACAACGACGCGAACTACGGCGGCACTCACAACCCCGACCACACGCTGATCATCCCGCTGTTCTGGAAAGGCGAGCACGTCGCCTGGATCGGCGCAATCATTCACGAGGGTGAGAACGGTGCCGCGATCGACCAGGGCGGCTTCTCGGTGCGGGCGACCACCAAGTACGGCGAGGGAATTCGCATTCCGCCGATGAAGATCGGCGAGAACTACATCGTCCGCCGTGACGTCGTGAACCTCTTCCAGAACCAGGTTCGCGATCCGATGCTCTGGCTCACCGACGTCCGGTCGAAACTCGCCTCGGCACGTGCGGTGGAACGCCGGTTGCACGACTTCATGGCGGAACGATCGCCGGAACTGCTCATCGCGACGATGCGATCGGTACTCGAGACGACCGAGACCGAGGTGCGCCGGCGCATCGCCGCCTGGCCGGACGGTGTCTATCGTGCCACGCATTTCGCCGACAACACGCTCATGGAAGAACGCCTGTTCAAGCTGTCGGTCGAGATGGACAAACGCGGCGACAAGCTCACCATCCGCACCAAGGGCAGTTCACCGTCGATCGATCGCGCCCTCAACGCCCAGGCGCATTTCACCCGCGCCATCGTCGGCAATCTGTTCATGAACTTCCTGTACGGCGATCTGCCTCGCACGGCCGGTTTTATCGCCGCACTCGACTACGATCTGGAACCGGGTTCGATCGTCACAGCGAACTCCGAGCAGCCGAGTTCGTTGTCTCTGCTGACGATGTTCTCGTTGAGCTCCGCGTTGCACCAGGCCGCGACGAAGGCGATGTTCGCGGTTCCCGACGTCGCCAAGCCGATGGCGCCGTGGTACCCGCAGGTGCCCACGCTGCAGTACGGCGGACTGACGCAGCACATGCAGATGTATGCCAACGTCTCGACCGAGATGAACGCGGCAGGTGGTGGCGCGTTGCACGACCGCGACGGTGAGCACGCGGCCGGCCCGATCTTCGCACCGGTGTCCGACTGGGGGGAGATGGAAGGGCGTGAGGCCGAGCTGCCCCTACTCGGTCTGTGGCGGCGCATTCCGGCAGACAACCATGGCTTCGGCAAGTTCCGCGGCGGTGCTTCCGTGGAGTGGGCCTACATGCTGTACGGAAGCCAGATGTTCGGGTTCGGCATCACGAGCATGGGCGGACGGTTCCCCGTGACGGGCGGCATGTTCGGCGGCTACGGTGGTTCGTGTACTCCGCTGATCAGGATCAGCCTTCCGGCGGCGTGGAGGCCGTGCGGCAGTGGCTGCTCGACGGCGGCAAGGGCATGACGTTCGAGGGTTCGTCCATGGTGCGCGAGCAGCCCATCGCCGGGGAGTACCTCGTGGATCACCCGATGCAGCCCGCCGACCCCCGCGTCGAGGGCGACATCTGGATTCAGCGGGTCGGAGGCGGTGGCGGCTACGGCGATCCGCTCGAGCGCGATCCCGAGGCGGCGATGCTGGACCTGCGCCGCGGCCTGATCAGCCCGGAGGTGGCCCACCAGGTTTACCGGCTCGTGTGGGACCCCGAGCGCATGGAGGTCGACATCGGGGCCACCGAGGCGGCGCGAAGGGAGGAGCGCAAGGCACGTCTCACGCGCGGGCGCCCGTACGACGAGTTCGTCACGTCCTGGCGAGCCGATTCCCCGCCGGAGCACCTCGGTTACCTCGGTTCGTGGGACTGGGAGGACGGCGACAGGGAGGGATGACGATGCTGTTCGCGCCGGTACTGCAGGACGTAGCCGCCCGGATGGCAGGTGTGGTGCCGACGTCTGGCGACCCCGTGCAGCAGGCGTATCGCCTGCGGGACGCGGTCGAGCTCGTACGTCCGGACTGGGTGGTCACCCACCACGATCCGGACGCCGAGGCTGCGGCAGCCCGGTCTGCCGGCAGCGAGGTGGAACTGGTCGACGTCACGTTGGCCGGTCGGCCGCCGGTGTCCGGGCTCGTCGAGGTCGTCAGGATCCTCACCAAACTGTTCCCGGACACGATCGTCGCCGCCTCGTTGACCGGTCCCGCCGCTCTCGCAGCGTCGTTGGCCACCGACGACGGGGATGCGGATCTACTCGACTGCGGGGACGTGCTCGCCGAACTGGTGTCCGCGTACGTGGGGGCCGGTGCGCGGCGGATCATCGTGTGGGAGACCGATGTGCCCGACGAGAATGCGACCGAGGTGGCCCGTTCACATGTGTCCATTGTGCGCAGGCTCGAGATGCTGGGTGTTCCGGGAGTCCTTTGTGGAGGGCCGGTCGTCGACTCCACCGGATACGCGGCGCATGCCCTCGGTGTCGATGGTCGGGGTGCACTACTGGCCCCAGGCAGCGCGTTCGCGCGCGGAGCCGTGGAGTGCGTCGGCGAGTTGTGGCAACGCTGGACCGCGACGGATGTCGAGCCCCCGCGCCTGGTGCTGACTGACGGTCCGGTGCCCGGCGACTGCGACCTGGGCCTGCTGAGCTCGGTGAGCGGTCGACGGACCCAGGGCATCCGACCGTGACACACAGCAGCTACGGCGCGATGGCTGCGACCATGGAAGCATGCGGATCGAGCTGGACCCGAAGGCCGACGCGGCCTACATCTCGCTGACCGGTGACGAACTCGAGCCAGGCCGCCAGACGCTCGACATCCCAACGCCGCCGGACGTGGCCGGTTCCGTCGTGATGGATTGGAAGGACGGCAAGCTCGTCGGACTCGAGGTCCTCGGCGCGTCCGAGCTGCTGCCCCCCGATTTCCTCGCCCGTGCCACGAACCCAGGGGAGCGATGAGTGCTGCGGAGGTCAGCGTTGGGAGTCGGGGCGGGGTGTGATGAGGCGGCTGGTGTAGCCGGCTTTGATGAGGCGTTGGCAGGCGGCGTGGACGTCGGCGGGGATCTGTTGGGGTGCGATCTCGCCGGAGCGGCCTTGGAGGTCGAGGCGTTGGGTGTCGCCGACGAGCATGCTGGCCACGCGGTCGGGTTCGCCGATGTGGGCGAGGTAGGTGTCCAGGTCGTCGGGGGAGCCGGTGCAGAGGATGTCGACGTCTGGCCATTCGTGGGCGGCGATGGCCTGGGCGCGGCGTTGTTGGTACGGCCGGCAGATGATCAGTGCCGTGCGGGGCGTGATGCCTTCCTCAGCAAGGAGTCTCCGCGTGTGGTCGATGTTCTGCACCGTGTTGGTGGCGCGCGTTTCGATGCGGGTCGCCTCGTTCGGGACGCCGTGTTCGAGGGCGATCTCGCGGAAGTGGACGGCTTCGCCGCGGGGGAAGCGGTCGACGGTGGTGGGGCGTTGGCGCCGGTGAACACGACGAGGGGGAACAGGTCGCGGTGGTACAGCTCGGCCGTATAGGTCGCCACGCCGCCGTCGTGACTGCCGAGCCCGATCGCGACGTCGACGGGACGTAGCTCGTCGTCGATGCGGTGGAAGTGCCACAGGGTCTCGACGTCTGCGCGCACGGCGGCCGGCCACACGTCGTTACCGGAGCTTGTCACGGCTACCCCTCGTTGCCCGGAGCCGGAAAAGCTGCACCCGGCGGTCGACAGAAGTGTGGCTCCTCGCCGGCGTTTCCGCTGGTGAGGAGCCACATTCGTGCTGGTCGTGTTGTGCGCCCCCGGCGAGGCTCGTACAGCATCTACAACAAGCCGCTCGCGTCGTGAGCTGCGGGTTTCCGCCACCGTCGGGATTGCTCGGCGCCGCCGTCAGGGCGGTGATGCCGGATGAATCCCGAGAAGATCATCACGGGGTTGACCTCTGCGCAGGCCGACGGGCTGGCGTGCGTGGTCTGCGGACGTGACTACCTCCGCGCTTCTGGGGCCGTGTCGCTTCTGGTGGGTCGGTCGCTGACTGGCTCGCAGGTGTTCGCCTGCGAAGGCCGTTGCGGCGAGGTGGCCGGAGCCGACCTGACGAAGGGGCGCCGCGTGGGTGGTGATCGCCGATGAGCACCACGCCAAACGCAGCACGGCCGGGGCGTGATCGTGCGCTATGGCTGCAATGCTCACTGGTCGGGATGGTGGCTGTCGGTGCGGCCTACGCCTCTTTCCGGCATGGACGCGAGTTCGCGTTGCGGTTCGGTGCGGATGAGACCAGCGCGACGATCTGGCCGCTTCTGGTGGACGGGTTGCTGACGGTGGCGACGGTCGAGTTGTGGAAGACCGGGCACGGTCGCCGCGACAGCGGCCGGTGGTCGGCTTGGGTGTCGTTCTTGTTCGGGGTCAGCCTGTCTCTGCTTGCCAATGTGATGGCCGCTCCCGAGCTGAGCGTGCCCGCCGTCGCGGTGGCCGCGTGCCCGCCGCTGGCGCTGCTGCTGTCGGTCGAACTATTGAACCGGGCGCTCAAGCGGCACCGCGCCGAGACCGCGAGCGAGACCAGAAACGAGACTGCCGAGACCGGCGAGACGGGCGCCGGGATCACGCCGCCCGTCAGACTCTCGCTGGTCTCGGGCGAGTCCCGCTCGCCGGAGCAACCGACGGCGGAGCAGCGGATGTGGGCGTACTACCAGACGGAGCGTGCCAAAGGCCGAGCGCCAACCGGTGCAGAATTGGATCGGGTCGCCGGAACTAGCAATTACGGGCGCGCATCCTGCGGCGATGGAAGGAAGCAAGGCTGATAACCGATACCCCGGCGAGAGCCAGCGGTGCAGTCCGATCAGTTGCATTCTCCGCTGATCAGGCTTTGCGCCAGTCAATCTGACGGCCGCGCACGAGCTGGAGCTTCTGCTTGTCGATGTTCCAGGTTGCAGCCGCAGGCTGACCGGCGAGATGTTGACGAACGGCGGCTTCTACGCGGTGCTGTTCGTCCGTGCTCAAGTCCAAGTCGTGAAAGTCGTGGCGCCACTCGCACGGAGCGCAGACGATCAGACGCTTTCGCAGGTGTGTGCGCCGCAGACTCGCCACTGCGATGGAGTCCCCACCAGAGTCACACATGTGGCAGAAGTAGGACCACGGTGGGATGGTGATCCACCGTGGTCCGCCGCCAGGGACACGGGCTTGACCAAAGACAAGATCGAGTAGGGCACTGACCGGCCGCTTACGCAGCGGCATCGACGCTCCTATCGGTGGCTAGTCCGAGGTGGTTTCGCGGCTCAGTCAAGCTAGTTCGCATCAGGGGACGCGGTCGAGTTCGGCGCGAACGCGGGCGAGCCGGTCACGCCACCACGCGGCCTGTTCGGAGTCGGTGAGTTCGTACGTGTCGAGCAGGGTGGGGTCTGGGGTGGGTGGTGTGCGCGGCACGGGCAGGTAGCCGTCCACTGCCCGCAGGGATTCGGGTCCGGACACGATGTCGCTGTTGAGCAGCGAGAGTGTGCCGAGGCCGCAGGCGAAGTTCAGTTCGGGCAGTGCGGCGGCGAGAGCGACCTGTGCCGCGAGGCCGACGCTGGTTTCCAGCGCGGAGGAGACCACGCAGGGCAGCCCGGCGGCTTCTGCGACTTCCAGGGAGCGGCGCACGCCGCCGAGGGGGGTGCACTTGATCACGGCAACGTCGGCCGCGCCAGCGACGGCGACCCGTAGTGGGTCGTCGGCGCGGCGGATGGACTCGTCGGCGGCGATGCGCACCTCGACTTGGCGCCGGACGGCGGCGAGTTCTTCGATCGTGCGGCAGGGCTGCTCGACGTACTCCAATCCGCTGGCGGCCTTGTCGAGCTGGCGGATGTGGGACACGGCGGTGTCGATGTCCCAGACCCCGTTGGCATCCACCCGGATCGCCCCGTCCGAGCCGAAAGCATCCCGGACGGCCTCGACGCGCGCGAGGTCTTCGGTCAGCGACTCGGGATGGTCGGCGACTTTGACCTTGGCGGTCCGGCAGCCGGAGTTGGCGGCGATCTCGTGGGCGCGCTCCGGGCCGACGGCGGGCACGGTGCAGTTGATCGGGATGTGGTCCCGTACGGGTTCGGGCCAGCCGAAGGTGCACTGTTCGATCGTGGTGGCCAGCCACGAGGCGGACACGGTGTCGTCGTAGTCGGCGAACGGACAGAATTCGCCCCATCCGGCGGGTCCTTCGATCAGCATTCCCTCGCGCACGGTGATGCCCCGGAACCGGGCTCGCATGGGGATCGCGTAGATGCGGGCGCCGTCGAAGTCGATCTCGTTGGTCATCAGGTGGCGGTGTCCTCGTCTCGGCGGTTGCTGGTGCGGGTGAGGTCGGTGATCCGTTCGTCCAGCTCGCGCACGTCCGGTGAGCTGCTGCGTAGCGGCCGGACCTGTCGTTGCAGCGTGCGGAGCCGGTCCAGGGCGCGCGTGGAGCTGACTTGACCTGCCGTGCGTACGGCGTCGCGCCCCAGCGAGGCGGCCTGTTCCAGGTCGCGGCTGACCAGGTGAGCGGTGGCAAGGTCGGTTTGCACGAAACACCGGCTGCGCACCCGCCACGGCTCGTAGCTGTCCAACGCCTGCTTAATCAGGCGCGTGCCCTCTTCGGGCTCGCCCGCGTCGCGCAGGCACCGCCCGAGATCGGCAGAGAGTTCGGCTTCGGTGTAGAAGCCCAGCCATGCGGGCTCTTCGTCGGGGCGTGCCCGTTCGTAGTGCCGCTCGGCTTCGAGCACGGCAGCACGGGTGCCGTTGGCGTCACCAGCAAGGGCGTGTCCCCGTGCCTCGACCGCGTGCAGCAGGGACGACAACACCGGCGTGGCCTTACCGTTGGCGACGTTCTGACCCGCGCGGGCGAGCGCGATGGCTTGCCGAGCGTGGCCGAGCCGATCATGCTCGGTCACCGCGCCGTGTCCCAATTGGACGGTCAGACGGCTCATGTGGGACAGCACATTGCCCGCATACAGTCGATCGCCCGCGCTCATGGCGAGGTTGAGCGTCTGGATGTAGTAGCGCTGGGCCAGCGAGTGCCGCCCGACATCGGCGGCCATCGACGCGGCCAGCCACGAGGCTTGCGCCACCGCCCCCAGCAGGGCTTTGCCTGTCTTTTCCGAGTAGGTGCCGTGCATGACGGTGTTGGCTTCACGGTGCAGCATCTGCACCACTTGTTCGCGGACGCGGCCGGACCCGTAGCGGTGATCCAGTCGGCGAAGGTGGGCGATGTGCTCGGTGATGATCTCGACATCGGCCATGCCGATGCGCTTGCCCGCCACGCGGGCGGTGCTCTCTGCTGGAGGCACCGTGAGCGCGTACAACGCTGGTTCAGAGAAGGCCGCCGCCGTGAAAGCGGAGCCCAGCAGGAACTTGCGCCGGTTCATATCCCGTCCCGACAGCTCGACGACCGTGCGGACCGTGCCGTCCAGTGTCCCTGAACAGTTCAGCCCATCGTGTCGATCGTCGGCGGCCGGAGTGCGATCGGCAAACCCGCATTCGGTGACGCTGATCTCACGGTGCACGTGTCGGGAGAGCACCTTGGCCACCAGCCTCGGCACAGGCCAGCGTGGTTGTGACCCGTCCAGCATCCGGGTCACGGAGGTCGTGTTCGTCCCGAGATGCACGCCTTCCTCGCGCCTGCGGCAACCACGGCGCGTGCCAGCGCGGCATTGCTCATCCCCGCTTCATCCAGCAGCGCACGCAGGGCGCAGTTACTGCCGTCTGCGCCGCTCTCGCTGCTCATTCGGTCACATCCTGGGTACTGGTCTGATCGCTCTTGGTAATTGATCCTGGCGTACCGGGCGCTGCGCTGTGAAGCCGGACGCGCGAAGTGGGACCCAAGTGCGACCCCTGGGGGCTGACCGGTCGTAGTCGCACTGGTCCAAGACTGCCGCCGGGCTGGCGTGGGCGTTTCGCTTGTGGTGACCGACCGACCACGGATGGTTGCCCAGGAGGCGAGACGGAGATGTCCACGCTGACGACCACACCGCACGGCGGTGACGACCCGCACCAACATCCCGCACCCACCGGACTGGCCGCTACGGCGGAGGTCTACGAGCGTTGGGGCTGGCTGGTCCTGCGTGCTGGTGACCGGCTGCTGTTGGCCGCAGACGCAACCGTCAGCGCGGTAGAGATGCCCGCCAGCATCGCGGCGGAGGTTCAGCACTACCTCTCGGTGCGGTTGCTCGCCGGACCGGTGATCGCCCTACCCGGTACGCCGTGCCGCTGGCTGCTGCTGACCGAGTCTGCCGACGAGGCCGCGCCGGTCAGCCTGGTCCGGCTCCGCGCCCGAGGCGGCCTCATCCACCGGTGCGGCACGTTGGTGCCGCTGCCACCGAGCCGGTTGGAATCCGGCGCCGTGTCCTGGCGAGTCCCGCCCTCACTGGATGGGCCGACGCTCCCGCCGTTCACCGCTGTAGTGGCCGCCGCCCGCGCGGTGTCCGAGACGGCCTGACTGTCCTGATCATCCGCGTCTGCACTGCTGTGCTCGCGCCAGGCAGCAACCAACCAACCCCGTGACCTCACTCGACCATCTGGCCGCTCCAGCGGCGCAGGCGAGCCCCTTCCCGCGATCACTGGCCGCCTGCGCTGCCGGAGCACCCCAAGCGCGGCCAGACCGCAGCCCGTCCCCCCGAGCGGCCTCGGTCTCCGCCGCACCCGGCGCCCGGCGCAACGACGCGCCGGCGCCGGTCCCGACGTAGGAAGGGGCACAACCCTGATGAACTCCACCGGCATCCCCGTGCACGTCGACAAAGACACCACCCTACGGGTGAAGATCGTTGACGCCTGCGGGCTGACCTGCACGTTTTGCCACAACGAAGGCACGCCCGTCGCGGTGGACAACCGCAAGCAGCCGCTCGGCGAGTTCACCACGGCCGGAGCCAGCGGGCGTGTGTCGATCTACGCAGCCACCAACGGCGCGGGTTTTCTTCCCGCTGTGGTGCCCGCCGATGAGGAGTTCGGTCACGTGCTCGCCGCGCTCCGCGACGCACTGGGCTTCACCGAAGTCCACCTCACCGGCGGGGAACCCACCTTGCACCCCTCCGTGGCGAAGCTGACCAGCCTCGCCACGCACGCGGGCTACCGAGTGGGGATGACCTCCAACGGCGAGCACGGCGAACGGGTGTTACCCGACTGCGCTGCCGCAGGGCTGGATCGGGTCAACTTCTCGATCTTCGGCACCACGCCCGCCGAACTCGCCGAGGTCCAGCACGCCCGCTACGCCAACCCCAAGCTCGCTGAACGCAAGATCGCCGCGCTCAAGCGCTCGATCGCCACGTGCGAAGAGCACGGGGTCAAGGCCAGCGCCAACATTGTCGTGCTCGACCACAGCCACGCCCCGCGCGTGCACCGACTACTGGACGAGTACTCCCCGCACCTGTCGGTGCGCCTGCTCAACTCGCTCGACCACGGTTCCGCCTCGATCGAGGCCATCGAACGCATCCTCAACGAGCGGGGCGCGGTCGCCGAGGCGCACTACATCACCGCTGGCGTCTCCGCGCCCGCACCGCCTACCGGCTGCCGGACGGACGGCGGGTGTTCTTCAAGCAAATCCGCCGTGTCCGCCTACCCGAGACCTGCGCCGGGTGCCGGTTCAACAACGACACCGACTGCCAGGAAGGCTTCTACGCGTCCGGCTCTACTACGACCGCACCGGCCGCTACCACGTCGGCGTCTGCATCCAGCGCATGGACTTGTGCGTGCCCTTGGACGAGTTCCTGACCAGCTCACTGCGCAGCGAGATCCTGGAACTGCGCGAGTCCGAGTACGGCCGGCTCGCCGCCAGGCGAGCCGGATAACCTGCCGTAACGATCACTGTACGAGACGACAAGGAGTGTCCGCGGTGCCCATCGAGCACGAAGCCAAGATCCTCGACATCGCCCCCGAAGCCACCGAGAAGCTGATCCTCGACAAGGGCGGTCAGAAGCTCCGCGAGAAGTTCATGCGCCGCTACGTCTACGACATCACGCCCGGCGACGAGTCGAAGTGGATCAGGCTCCGCGACACCGACGGCGAGACCACGCTGACTGTCAAGGAGATCACCAGCGACGCCATCGACGGCACCCACGAAGTCGAAGTCGGCGTCGATGACTTCGCCGCCACCAACGCCTTGCTCGGGATGCTGGGCTTCACCCCGAAGTCCTACCAAGAAACCAAGCGCACCAGCTTCATCCTCGACGGCGCGCAGGTCGAGATCGACACTTGGCCGCAGATCCCGCCCTACCTGGAGATCGAAGCAGGCTCCAAGGACGAAGTTGTGCGCGTCGCCGCCCTGCTCGGCTACACCGAAGCCGACCTCACCGGCGAAAACACCATCAAGATTTACGCCCACTACGGCATCGACCTCAACAAGATCACCGAACTGAAGTTCTGACCACCACCATTCGTCACGTGCGCCCTCGCGCCCGCGAACCCCCGACTGGTCGCGGGCGCGTGGTCCCCGCGCGCCCGCGAGGAGCCGTCAGCCGTGAACGCGAAGATGCCCGAGGACACTGCCGACGAACTGGGGCGACGTCTACACGCCGCAGGGTTCCGCCCGTTGCCCGATGTTGATCACGACGGCGAGCTGCTCGGCACGTGCTTGTGGCGGTTGCGCGCCGGATACGTGGAATACCTCGCCCTGCGTCCCAATGGATTCGCTCACGCCGTGCGCGCCCATGCC
This sequence comes from Saccharomonospora sp. CUA-673, assembly GCF_001942305.1. Taxonomy (GTDB): domain Bacteria; phylum Actinomycetota; class Actinomycetes; order Mycobacteriales; family Pseudonocardiaceae; genus Prauserella. The sequence continues at coordinate 105,169 of NZ_MKKE01000066.1, forward strand.
AGGTTCACCTACCGATGGCCCGCCGACCACGGCCCGGTCGTGGAACACCGCTCTGGCTACGCGATCAACGCCCTGGACTGGCTGCTGACCACCAGCAACACCCCCGCGAGCGTTCGCAGCCGCCCCTACGTCGCTGCACCCAAGCCCAACCAGCCGGTTTGGCCACCGGACGGCCCGGACCGCTGGTACTAGGGGCAAGCCGAACGACGTACGACCAACCCGTTCTGGCACGGCTGGAACGCCTGACCGATCGGAGGGCGCAGCCCCAAGCGCTCCAGACTCGCTGTGCCACCTGGCAAGTCGGTGGTCAACTCCGTGGGCAACTGGGTGGTCAACTTATGGGTTGCCCACCCGGTTGCTGCCAGCGGTGGAACAACGTCCCTGGTCACGGCGTTGTGGTGGCCTGACGCTCGTGCTCCAACTTCTTGGGATGCCGAGAACGGTGCGCGCAGCGCGATGTCTGGAGTTCCATGACGGCGCGGGCGCATCCGGCTCACTTCTAGCCGTATCCGCTGGCTAGACCTTCCACTCGGGTGGAAGGTGGAGGCTGTAGTTGAACGTGGAGAGCAGGGTGTGACCAGGGCGGGGGCTGTGGTGCGGATCGGAGAACTGGCACGGCGGGTCGGGGTGAACCCCAAGACCGTGCGCTACTACGAGAACATCGGGTTGCTGGCCTCGGCCGAGCGGACCAGTGCTGGTTATCGGGTCTACGGCGAGGGCGACGCCGACCGGGTGGCTTCATCAAAGCTGCCCAGCGGTTGGGTATGCGCTTGGATGAGATCGCCGAGGTGCTGGCTCTGCGTGATGCGGACACACGTCCCTGCGGCTATGTCCGGCGCGTCCTGCACGAGCACGTGGTCAGCATCGACGACCGCATCGCCGAACTGAGGCGCTTGCGCACACAGCTCGTGGATCTCGACACGCGCGCCGAGGAGCTGGCCGCCGATCCTGATGTGGGGGCCGCTTCGTGCCCGCTGATCGACCACGTGCGGCGCCACGGCGAAGCCCGGGCTTGACCTTCCACCCGGCTGGAATCCCTAGCGTGCGCGGTGGAGGTGATGAAGGATGGCACAGCGCCACATCGAGGTATTCACGACCGGCTGCCCAGGCTGCGAGCCCGCAGTGAATCTGGTGCACGAGATGGCCGGTCCCAACTGTCAGGTGGTCGTACGCGACCTGCGCAGCAACGGTGACGCCACCGCCAAGGCCGCCGAGTACGGGATCACCCGTGTCCCCGCTGTCGTGGTCGACGGCCGCGTGGCTGAGTGCTGCACCGGCGCTCACGGCCCGACCCGAGAGGGCCTGTCCGCAGCAGGCGTCGGCCGCTGCTGATGCCGAGTGGTGGTCCTGCCCGGACGCGGGCGGGACCACCACGTCCCCGACGCACGTGCACCTCGTCGGCCACTCACTGCGGCCACTGGTCGGCCACTTATGGGTGGCCGACCAGTGGCCGTGTTCTTGGTCGTCTTGTCGCAGGTCAGCGGTCTGCCAGGCGAGCCGTGTCCTTGCCCTCACTTCCTGGGAGTAGATGCCCGTGGGTTGCGGGACTGGGGCTGGTGTGCCGCTGGCGGGCGGTGCGACGCTGGTCGGCGTGGGCACGGGGCATGACGAGGTGCAGCAGCGCTGCATGTGGTGTGGGCGGCGGCTCGATGAGCGTGCGGTGCTGTGCGGGTTCACGACGGACCCGGTCGCGGGACGGGAGATCGTGGTGACGGCCTGCTGCCGCGAGCACCTGACCGTGTTGCAGGGCGGCTCAGAGCCCGACAGCGATTCGCGTCTGCCGCAGTAGCCGGGGTCCTGGCACACTGAAGGGGCACGCGGGTTGATCGTCTCCGCCGCGTGTCGGCGGCATGCCGGTGCCTCCACCACCACTCGGGATGTGTTTTCGGTCACATTTTTCATGATCACGGCCGAAATCGGGGGTGTTTTTCGGACTTCAGGGGCGATTACAGGTCCGAACGACACGAGGTGGTGAGCATGGCTGATCACAGGCACAAGGACGAACAAGCCCGCGCGGCTGGCGTGGCGGGTGGCCCTGCGGATGGGGCTGCGGGTGCGGTGCGTCCCAGGGCCGTAGGGGCATCCGCAGGGGGCGCCGGTTCCGCTGTCGCAGGTCAGGGCGTGGACAAGGCGCGTGGCGCGGGTGCCCGACTGATTGGTCACAATCAGTCTCTTTTCACGCATGGCGTGGGGCGGCGCAGCCGCAGCCAGAGGAAGGCAGCCGGAGAACCGGACGGGGCGCTGTGGGCGCAGCTCACGCCTCGGGATCGCGTCGTGCTCGAACTCGTGGGAGAACATCATGTTCTGACCACCGAGCAGCTTCGCGCGTTGCTGTTCCCGTCGATCTCGCGCGCTCAGCATCGGCTGCTGGCGTTGACTGAGGCTGGCGTGTTGTGGCGCACGCAGCCGTATCGCGCCGAGGGCGGCTCGAAGCCGTTTCACTACCTGCTTGGCTATCGCGGTGCCGAACTGCTCGCCGCGCAGCATGGCAGCGCGCCGCCGCGTCCGGCCAAGCACGCCGACCGGCTGCGGCGCATCCTCGAATCGCCGCGTTTGGCGCATTTGTTGGGGGTGAATCAGTTCTTCGCCGAGTTGGGCGAGTACTCCCGCCGCACAGGGTTGGGCACGTTCCTGGACGACGAACGGGGATTCGATCGCGAAGGGCTGCACACGTGGCGCTGCGAGCAGTGGATCACGAACTTCTACGAACGCACGATCACTCCGGACGGCTACGGCTGCTGGCACGAACGTGGCGGCTGGTTGGGATTCTTCCTAGAGCACGACACCGGCACCGAACCCATCTACAAGGTGGCGGACAAGATCGACCGCTACACCAGCAGCGAGCGGTCCGGAGACCCGTGGGATGTGGCGCGCCGGTTGGCGGGCATGGTGCTGATCTGGACCAGCAGCACCCGCCGCGAAAACCTCCTCCGGAGGTCCCTCCGGGCGAAGGGGTCGCCGGTGCCGGTGGCCACTGCCTCGCGTGAACATGGGCACCCGGACGGCCCGGCGGGCGAAGTGTGGTCCGTGGTCACCACCGAGCCGGAGTTGGCGCGCCGTGTCCGGCTCGGCGCGTTGCCCGCCGTGATCGGCGGTACCACCGACAACGGCACCCCGACTGTGCTCGCCAACCTCACCCGCCCGACCCCGGCCGCCACGGCGGCGGATAGCCCGCCGAGCAGCCGGGAGGGCGCGAGTGCCGACGAACTGATCCTCGACGACGAACCCGAACCCCGCAGCGCCTGACCGCGCTGCCCCGAAATCTGGACCGTTCCGCGTCGACCGTCCCCTGACGGTCTCGCCGCCGCGAGACCGTCACCGAGACCCATGCGGGACAACGAGACCGCCGAGACACCTCGTCTCGACCTCGGTCTCGCTGGTCTCGGCCGGGGACAGCTCGCGGTCCAGTCGGTCGGTGAACGTTGGCCCCGACGGGTGCCCGAGTGCAGTCGGGGAGTCGAAGCCTCACCGAGCGCCCAAAAGCGTCCCACACCACCAGCCCACGCCAGCGCGCGTCATGGCGCGTGCCCGCCCCCCATCAAGCCCGACCGGGTACGGGTGCGGGTGATCCGGAGCTGGTGCGTGTCCGCTGCGTCGACGGTTGCCCATGCTGCCGACCAGCGCCCGCGACCTCCCGCCACAAGCGGCTCGCGGGCACCAGGAGGTGCGCCATGTACCCCCACCAGAACACCCCGAACGAGCCCGACCACAACCCGACCGGCAGCGGTGACGACCACGACCGCGTGGTGATCCCGCTGCCCCGAAAAGCACCGGAAGACGATGTAGAAAACCTGCCGAAAATCGCCCCTGACCAGGACGTTTGGTGGTATGATCAGAAGCAGAAACGCGGTGGTGACCGCCGATTCTCCGGGCATATCAACCGGGTTGGCGGCACTGAGGGTGAGCGGCTGCGTGGTGAGCTGGCCGCCGTGATCCGCGATCTCTTGCACTGGGCCGCCGAACAGCAATCCCGCGATGAGTCTACTGAGGACGGTGAAGCCGCATGACGACCTCGGAGGAACCCGTGGTGAATCCCCCCGCTCCGGCGCTGACCCGACGGGCCGCGCCGGAGTCGGGACCGTCCGGGTTGTCGGACTATGCGGTCTCACCGTTGGGAATGCCCACCGCGTTGCTGCGCGACGAGGTACGGGTAGCGTTCCTCGGTCGTACGTCCACAGAGGACCAGCAAGACCCGCGTCAGTCATTGCAGCGGCAGTTGGGCAACTGCAAGACCGCCATTCCCGAGTCCTGGGTGATCGTGGCGCACTTCTACGACGTGGAATCCGGCCGCATGGACCTCGACCAGCGTGGCCACGGGGAGAACTACGAGCGGTTCGACATCCCCATCGCCCGCGACGGCGGTATCGCCGACCTGCTGGACGAAGCAACGCACCCCGCCGCCGGTTCGACGTGGTGATCTGCGAATCCATTTCCCGCGTCGCCCGCCGCGCCTACGAAGGGCTCTCGGTCGAGCGCGAGCTAGAGAAGGCTGAGACGCCGTTGTTCGCCTCGAACGAGCCGATCACGGTGTCCGGGAGTCGGGCGCAGCGGGTGTTGCAGCGGCGGATCAACCAGTCCGTGGCCGAGTACGAAGTCCTCAACACCCTCGAACAATCGTGGGGCGGGTTGTGCACCCACGTTCGGGAGGGCTACAACATCGGCAAACCCGCCTATGGGTACCGGGCCAAGACCTACCGGCACCCCAATCCGACCAAGGCCGCACGCGGGCACACCAAGAGCCGCCTGGAGCCCGACGGGGAACGGGCGGAGACGGTCGCGCAGATCGCGAAGTGGCGTTACCACGAGGGATTGGGCTACGACACCATCGCCGAGCGGCTCAACGCCGATCCGGTCAAGTACCCACCGCCCGAGCCGCCCGGGAGGACGCGGGCGCGGGGTGCGTGGGGTAAGACCAGCGTCTACGAGATCCTGAAAAACCCCAAATACACCGGGTATCAGGTGTTCAACCGGCGCGCTCCCGCTCGCGGCACGGCAAGGTCAACGACCCGGTCAAATGGGTGTGGTCGCCCGAGCCGACCCACGAACCGCTGATCCCCAAGTGGATGTTCGACGAGATGACCGCCCAGCGGCAAGCCAAGCGGGGTTCGCGGGCGGGCGGCGACAAGAACGCCCACCCGGCTACACGGCGGAGCTATCTGCTGCGCGGCATGGTGCTGTGTGCCTGCGGGCGGCGGATGTTCGGCAACCAGCGACGCAACAGCGCCTACTACATGTGCTGGCCGAGGAACAACAACCGAGGTCGCCCGGACACGTACGCAGGCCATCCCAAGACCGTCTACCTCCGCGAAGACGCGATCTTGGATGCCGTGTCGCGGTTCTTCGCTGACCGGGTGTTCGGCCAGCAGCGGCGCGGGCTGCTGGCCGCCGAGCTGGACAGCGTCGATGACCGCGAAGCCCAGCAGCGGCACGCCGAGCGGGAACGGCTGCAACGGGTGCTCGCCGACATCGCCCGGCGGCAGGACTCGATCCTGCGGCAAGCCGCCGATGGCGACCCCGACGACCCGTTCACCAAGGGCCTGCGCGGCAGCTACAACGATCTCGAAGCCCAGAAGAACGCCACGCTGGCCGCTGTCGCCGAGCTGGACGCCGCCGACGAGGCCGAGCCCGCCAAGCCCAGCGCCGACGACACCGCGCTACTCGATCACCTGCCGTACCTGGCGCTGAACCTCGCCCATGCCCCCGAAGCGCTGTTGCGGCGGCTGTTCGAGACCACCCAACTCACGGTGGCGCTCAACGGCGACACCGACGAGGTGACCATCACGATCAAGCTGCCCGCCGACGACCTACCCCACATCGCCCAAGCGGCAGAAAGGATCACCGAAACCATGCCATCTACACACAACACGCCTGCTCAGCCAGCAGGCGCCGGGAGTGTAGATGCAGTACGTGCCCCCGGCAGGATTCGAACCTGCGACACCCGCTTTAGGAGGGAACTCATCCGGCGTGCCTGGGGTGCCTACCTGCGGCTTTGTTGTCGCTGTGTTCGCACCACGCTCCGCTAAAGCCGCTGTTGCGGCCAGTTCGCACCATGACTCGCACCACGCGTGCAGCTGTTTCGGTATAGGCCACGCGGGCGTGGTCCGCGATCGTGGAGTGGCAGTAGATGTAGCGGCCCGCTGGGCGCGGTCCATACTGCAGGCGACCCGTTTGTCCTGGTCGCTGTCTCCTCCGTGGGCGCGCAAGTCACAATGGGGATGTCGCGGGCCTTGTCACATCTATAGCGCCCCGAGTCCGAGGGGGCTGCTGAAGGAAACTGTGACAGTGGTTTAGGCCGCCGGGGTGGCGGTGTGGCTCATGATGGTTTCGTATTCGATGGGGGTCAAGCGGCCGAGGCGGGCTTGTCTGCGGCGTCGGTGGTAGGTGCGTTCGATCCAGGTCACGATCGCGATGCGGAGCTCTTCGCGTGTGGCCCATGTGCGGCGGTTGAGCACATTGCGTTGCAGGAGGCTGAAGAAGCTCTCCATGGCGGCGTTGTCACCGGCAAGGGACTCGACGACGCATGAGTAGTTCTGCTGTTCGGTTCGCCGTGCTGGCCGCGGTGCGCCACGCCGCACACCACGCCGGCGACTATTGGGTTCAGACCGATCATCAGCCGTCGCCAAGGGCGAGGCCGGCCGCGATGGGCAGCTGGCCTGCGCGGCGCACGTGGCCGGCTACACCGCCACCAATCTGGTCGCCATCGCCGCGGCGAACCGCGCGTTCGGCCTCGGCCTCACTGCCCGGGGCATTGCGTTGGGCGAGCTGGTGTCGGCCGTGACGCACTATGCCGCCGACCGGCGCGAGCACGGCCTTCTTCCCCGTGCTGCCCGCCGTCTCGGCAAAGGCGGGTTCCTCGACAGGGGAGGCGCCCCGTTGCTTGACCAGGCCTGGCACCACGTCGCGAACGCGATCTCCGCCGGCATCACGGCCACTGCCTCCCCGGAACCCACTCTGCGAGGAGTTGAGCAGCCCTGTGTTCACCGCAACTGATCTGTTCTGTGGCGCGGGCGGCTCGTCCGAGGGGTTGCGGCGGGCCGGGTGGCAGGTGGCCATCGCCGCGAACCACTGGGACACCGCCGTGGCCACGCACCAGGCCAACCACCCCGACACCGAGCACCGATCCGAGGGGCTGGCCGAGGTGGACTGGCGCACGTTCCCGTCCACGACGCTGCTGTGGGCCTCGCCCTCGTGCGTGTGGCACGCCCGCTCCGGCGGCCGCAAAGCCGCCAGCGCCGCGTCCGAGTGGCGCCGCGACACCCCGGGGGCGATCGACCGTGCCTCCGCGTTCGCCGTCATCGAGGCGGCCGAGGTGCACCGCTATCCGGCGATTGTCGTGGAGAACGTCCCGGAGTTTCAGGACTGGACGCTGTATCCCTGGTGGCTCGCCGGACTGCGCCACCTCGCTACCGCACCGAAACCCGGGTGCTCGATGCCGCCGACTTCGGCCACGCCCAACACCGCCGCCGGTGGTTCCTCGTCGCCACCCGCGACGCCCGCGTGGACCTCACACCGCCGGCGCCGACGTTCGTGCCCGCCACCGACGTGCTCGACGAGCACCTCGGAAAACGGGTCACACGGCGGCTCTACGTCGCCGACCAGATCGAGGCGATCACCGACCCGGATGTGCCCCACCTGGTCACCTACCGCCGCCACGCCCGCCCGCGGCGGGCCGACCAGCACCGGCTGGCCACCATCACCGCCGGCGGCAACCACCACGCCGTCGCCACCGTGACCAGTGATGGCACCGCCTGGCACCGCATGCTCACCAACCGCGAATGCGCCCGCGCCCAGGGTTTCGACGACGAGCACGTGTTCGTCGGGAAAGCCGCCGAGGTCAAACGCCAGATCGGCAACGCCGTGCCCACCAACATTGCCGCCTGGCTCGGAACCCGCGTCGCCGACGCCCTCACCACCACCACGCACTGGGCCGCATGACCGCGGCCACCAAAACCCCGCAACCACGTCTCTCCGAGGAGGTTCGATGTCTCGTCACCACATTGCCGACACCGCCGACTGCCTGTTGTTCGGCTACAGCAACGGGTGGCACATCCTGCTGGTGCGCCGCCGCTGGGAACCGTATGCCGGCCGGTGGGCCATCCCCGGCGGTTACATCGAAAAGGGCGAGAGCTCCGAGCTCGCCGCACGCCGCGAGCTCAACGAGGAAACCAACATCGCCTGCAACACCCTGTGCTTCGTGGGCCACTACGACGCCCCCGGGCGTGACCCGCGCGGCAACGTCGCCAGCGATGCCTGGTGGGGCATCGTGCCCGCACTCGGCGGCATCGGCGGCTGCCCCACGCCGGAACCGGCCGACGACGCCGCCGACGCCCGATGGTGGCACATCGACCGACTCCCGCCGACGGCGTTCGACCACGGGGCGATCATTGCCGACGCTGTTGCGCAGCTGCGCGGCCGACACCACCAGGAGATGCGATGAACAAGAAGCTCGTCACCGCCCTCACCACGCTCGTCGTGGCCGCCGGCGCTACGTCTACACCGGGGCCGATCTCCCGTTCGCACAGTCCGACACACCCGCCTCCGAAGCCGCGCCCGCGGCGGGCGGGGCGGACTTGTCCGAACTGACTGTCGCCCCGGAAGACACCGGCGCCACTACGACCGCGAGGACTGGCCCCACTGGTCCAGCGTGGGCGAGGGGTGCGATGCCCGCGATGCCGCGCTGAAAGCCCACGGCCGGAACGTCACCGTCGGCGACGACTGCGCCGTGTCCGGGGAATGGACCAGCATCTACGACGGCGAAACCGTCACCGACGCCTCCGAACTGGACGTCGACCACTGGGTACCGCTGGCCGAGGTCGCCCGCTCCGCGCCCGCGACTGGACCGAAAACGAGCGCGAGGCCTACGCCAACGACCCCGACGTCCTCGTCCCCGTCACGGCCAGCTCCAACCGGTCCAAGGGCGATCAGGACCCGGCCACGTGGCTGCCCGAACAGGACCGCTGCGGCTACGTCACCACCTGGATCCAGATCAAGCAGCGCTACGAACTCACCGTCGACCAGGCCGAGCACGAGGCCCTCGCCAGCGTCCTCAAACGCTGCTGACCCGCCAAGAGGCACCGACAACAGTGGTCTGCCCCGGACAGGCAGACCACCGCGATTCGACACGGTGACGTTTCACCAGGCCCGTCCGGGCCTTCTCGGGGGCTGCGCCGCAACCGACCGGCGCAGCCCCCGACGCGTCTCCGCACAACCCCACATACCCGACGAGGAAGGAAACCTGATGGACGTGACCCTGGGTGCCGCGCGGTTGGCCGACGGCGAGGTCGCGGACGCGGTCGTTCGGGTCGACTGGACTGAACATCAGCGCCGTCTCGCCTGCGGTCTGACGGCCGTCACCGACCTGCATGCCCTCGATCGACTACTCACCTTCCCGTTGCATGAACTCGTCTCGTGGCCGGACCTGACACCGGACGACGCCAGGGTGCTGAAGGCTCTGCCCGAAGGGGCCGTCGAGTTCACTGAGACCGGAGTTCGGCGGGTCTTCGCGCCCGCCGCCGACGTCGATGTCGTCATCGCCCGCGCATCCCGGTGGCAGACCGGGCTGCGCAAAGCCGCCGCGTTCGCCCCGTTCGCCCGCCGCGTGCTGCTGTTGCCCAGGGCCCCCCGAGCGCTCCACAGCAGGTTGTGGGAGGCGGACATGCTCGGCGTCGGCGTCCGAATCGGCACACTCACCGAGTTCGACGAAGTGCTGCCACCGGCACCCTGGAAACGCCGATTCGTGAAAGCAGCCGGCTGGCGATTCCGTGAACGAGCCTATGCAGCCTGGCGTTCCGCCCAGCCAACGCAATGCGAGAGACCAGCCCTTGTCAGCCCCCGGCCGTAGGCTTCGTGCTGCGGCCAGCACACGCAGGGAAGGGGACGAATGAGCACGGTGTGGGTCAAGACAGAGCGGACAGCGATCCGTGCGGACGAGATCATCTCGATCTCAGAACACCAGGACAGTCTTTCTGTGACCACGACGGAGCAGATGGGTGCTTTCGCCCATGGAGAGGGCGATCTTCGGCACCGACGACACCGCGTGTGCAAGGTCGCTGACCTCGATATCGACGACGCGGTCACCTACCTCGCCACTCGGATCGGGCACGCAGCAGCAACCGGCCACGGAGCGATCATCGAGTACCACGACGGAGACCTCCGGACCATCAACGTCTCCCGGTGACCTCACTCTGACCGCGCAGTTGATCGGTGGCGCGCGCGTGCACGTCAAAGGGCCCTTCCTCGGCAGCACGCCGAGGAAGGGCCCTTTTTTGCGTTCTTGGCCAGGCTATTCGTGGCCATCTCGGCGTCGGATCTCGAAGACGATGTCGTCGACGTCCGCTCCAGCCTCAACCGCGGCGAGCGCTTCCTGCATCGCCGGATGTACCTGGTCCCGCATGATCCTGAAGATCTGATCTGGAGTCAGCCCCCTGTCCGAGAGCATCGCTCCGATCCTGGCGTTCTCGGCGGCGATGGCCGCCTCCGATTCGGCGGTCATGCCGAGATCGGGTGGATGGCCTCGAGCTTGTCGCCGAGCTCATCACGGGCGGTCTCGCGGTCGTAGAGCTCCTGCAACCCGGTCCAGAACCCCTCGGACATGTTGAAGAATCGCGACAGGCGCAGTCCGGTGTCGGCGGTGATGCTGCGAGTTCCGGCGATGATCTGCGACAGGCGTGTCTGATCGACTCCGATCTCCTTCGCGAGCCGGTACGGGGTGATGCCCATCGGGTCGAGGAACTCCTCCTTGAGGATCTCGCCGGGGTGCACCGGCGGCATGGTTGGCGTGCTGGTCATGTCTCCCTCGCTAGTGGTAGTCGACGATCTCGACGTGCTCGGGGCCGCTGTCGGTCCAGGTGAAGCAGATGCGCCACTGGTCGTTGATGCGAATGCTGTGTTGTCCGGCGCGGTCGCCGCGTAGTTGTTCGAGTCGGTTGCCAGGCGGGACGCGAAGGTCGTCGAGCTGGCCTGCCTTGTCGAGCATCGCGAGCTTGGACCAGGCACGGCGTCGCACGTCGGGTGGCAGTCGGGTGTCGCGACGCCGCCAGATCTTCTCGGTGCTCTTGTTCCCGAACGATCGGATCATGACGCCCTACTGGTGAACTTCACAAGTACTAACGTACTCCACTACTAGTGAGACTCGCAAGCATCGCCATGGCGCCGCGGGAGGGGCCGTTCTGCGTGGTGAACTGACCTCGGGACTGTTCATCAAACGGTCACGATGTGAACGTCGAGCCAGGGCTGTCCTGTCGTCGCGTGTGGCTTCGTTCGCTTGGTGGCGGGGTTTTTGCAGCGCTCCGTGGCGGTCTTGTTGCCGCGATCACGCAGGACTGGCTGCAGGTAGGTGTCGCGGTCTGAACCGAGAGGGGTGCGCCCGGTCGGGGCCGTTTGGATCGCTGCCGCTACGTCAGAGTCCGAAGCTCCGCCGCTGACGAGGATCACGATGCCGAGGCCGATGAGAACGATGGGGAAGAGGATGTGCTCCCAGCGTTCGAGCACTTCGGCGATCGGGGGGCGGGTGGCGACGAACTTTGCCAGGGCCACCAGGACCGCGACGAGCGCGAGGAAGACGATGCAGTAGGCGACTACTGCGAGAGGTTCCACGCTGAGGAAGACAGGGGTGTAGACGCCGATGTTGTCGCCGCCGTTGGCAAGGGTGACGCCTGCGACTGTCCACACGCCGACCTTCTTGCCGGCAACCTTGGCCTCGTCGTCATCGTCGTCATCGTCTCCGCGCCAGGCCTGCCATGCGGCCCAGAGGCCGAGGCCCAGAGGGATGAGACCGAAGTACGGGATGGCTGCCGAGGGCAGGAATGCTCCGGCGCCGATGGTCACCAGGACCGCGGCACCGAGGATGCCGGCGAATCCGAGGTACTGGCCGGCCAGAATGCGGGCGGTAGTGCCGCGCTGGCCTGCCCCTCGCGCGAAGAAGAGGGAGAGCACGATGATGTCGTCGATGTTGGTCGCTGCGAACAGGCCCATCGCCTGCAAGACCGAGGTGAGGATCATGCGCCCTCCCCAGCTGCGTCGCATCCGGGAAGCGAGCAGGCGGGATCGATGCACGGGGCGTCTTCGTCCACTGCCAGGGTGGCATCGACCAGTGCCGTCAGCGCCTGCGCCAGGTGCGAATCGGCGATCTCATATCGTGTCCGACGACCCTCGGGCTCGGAGACGACGATCCCGCAATCGCGCAGGCATGCCAGGTGGTTGGACACGTTCGGGCGTGTCAGGTCCAGATCTCGGGCCAGTTCCGCCGGGTAGGCGGGATGGTCGAGCAGGGTCAAGATGATCCGGGATCGAGTGGGGTCGGCCAGTGCACGACCCAGGCGGTTCATCACGTCGAGACGCGAAGCAATAGTCAGCATGGACTGAACTATACAGCGCGCACTGAACACTCGGTCACAGGCGTCAGCCCAGATCGCATGCCCGTAAGGGGAACCCCCACTGAGACAGCACCGCCCGGCCGATACTGACGCGAGACGAAGCCACGAGCTGGCGTTCCGCTGACCAGGGTTGTCTCAGATACCTGGTACGGTGAAACTCTCACTGAGGGGTGGCTAACCGTTACACTGCCGATCATGTCCGGCACCCTGGTTGGCTACGCCCGCTGCTCCACCGACGAGCAAGACCTCACCGCCCAACGCCAGCGCCTGGCCGAACTCGGCGTGGACGCCGACCGGATCTATCTCGACCACGGACTCACCGGCACCAAGAGAACGCGGCCCGGGCTCGATCAGGCCCTGGCCGCCGTCCGAACTGGCGACACCCTCGTGGTGCCCAAGCTCGATCGGCTGGCCCGGTCGGTGCCGGACGCCCGCGCCATCGGCGACGACCTCGCCGAGCGCGGCGTCGCGCTGTCGTTGGGCGGACAGGTCTACGACCCGGCCGACCCCATGGGCAAGATGTTCTTCAACATCCTGGCCACCTTCGCCGAATTCGAAGTCGACCTCCTACGCATGCGCACCCGCGAAGGCATGGCCGTGGCGAAGGCGAAGGGAAAGCTGCGCGGCAAGCAACCCAAGCTCTCGCCGAAGCAGCAGACCGAACTGAGGCGCATGCATGACAGTGGCGACTACACGATCACCGACCTCACCGAGCTGTTCTCCGTCTCCCGGCCGACCGTCTACCGCACACTCCAGCGCGGCCAGTCGTCCCAGGCGGAGTGAAGCCATGCCCGATCAGCAGCCCAGACCTCATATCCGCCCGATTTTCGGCGAGTACTACGGCTACCCCTAGTAGCGCTGCAGCCACCGCCGCGGCGGGGAGTTGATCAGCGCGGTCTCGACCCGGTTCATCAACATCGCAACACCTCGATTGCATCGCACGGAACTGCTATCATCGGGATATGACGATGAATAGCACGGAGAGGTGCCTGGCGTCGAACCCGCCGGGCGCGAACCTGGATCCGGCGGTGGCGTTGTTCCACAGCCTGTCCGATGCCGCGCGGGTGGCGATCGTGCAGCGTCTGGCCTCCGGTGAGGCCCGCGTCGCGGACTTGGTCGCCGAACTGGGACTGGCGCAGTCGACGGTGTCAGCCCACGTGGCGTGCCTGCGTGACTGCGGGCTGGTCGTGGGCCGCCCGCAAGGGCGGCAGGTGTTCTACAGCCTGACCCGCCCGGAGTTGCTGGACCTACTGGCCTCTGCCGAGACGCTGCTGGCCGCGACCGGCAACGCGGTTTCGTTGTGCCCGAACTACGGCACCGACACCACCGGCGAGCCCCAGAACGAGGAGATCGTGCGATGAGCGATGCTTGCGGCTGCGGCAGCGACGAGCCCCGCACCGGCGAGGAAGCCGAAGAACACGAGCCGGAACGGCTCTGGCAAGTCACCGAACTGCGCGCCGCGGCCGTCGCCGGGGTGCTGCTGATCGCCGGATACGCGACGGAGTGGGCAGGCGCGGCGCCGATGCTGGCGCTGATCCTCAAGTCCTTGGCTCTGGTCGCCGGTGCCTACACGTTCGTGCCCTCCACACTGAAGCGGCTGGCCAAGGGCAAGATCGGTGTCGGCACGCTGATGACGATCGCGGCCATCGGCGCGGTCATCCTGGGTGAGGTCGGCGAGGCCGCGATGCTGGCCTTCCTGTACTCCATCAGCGAGGGCCTGGAGGAATACTCCCTCGCGCGGACCCGCCGGGGCCTGCGCGCGTTGTTGTCGCTGGTGCCCGATGAGGCCACCGTGCTGCGCGACGGCAGCGAGGTCGTGGTGGCCCCGTCCGAGCTCCGCGTCGGAGACCGGATGGTGGTCAAGCCCGGCGAACGCATCGCCACCGACGGCGTCATCCGCACCGGCCGCACCGCGCTGGACACCTCCGCGATCACCGGCGAGTCCGTGCCCGTCGAGGCCGGTCCCGGCAGCGAGGTGTTCGCTGGGTCGATCAACGGCACCGGGGTGCTCGAAATCGAGGTCACCACGACTGCCGAGGACAACTCTCTGGCGCGGATCGTGCGGATCGTGGAGGCCGAGCAGTCCCGCAAGGGCGCCAGCCAGCGCCTGGCCGACCGCATCGCCAAACCCCTGGTGCCCGGCGTCATGATCGCCGGCGCCCTCATCGCCGGCATCGGCAGCCTGCTCGGCGACCCGGCGACGTGGATCGAACGCGCCTGGTGGTGCTCGTGGCCGCCTCGCCCTGCGCGCTGGCGATCTCCATCCCCGTGACGGTGGTCGCTGCCATCGGCGCGGCCAGCAAGATTGGCGTGCTGGTCAAGGGCGGTGCCGCGCTGGAAGGACTGGGACGTGTGCGGGGGGTGGCGCTGGACAAGACCGGCACGCTGACCCGCAACCAGCCGAGCGTGGTCGACGTCGCCACCACCGACGGGATTTCGCGGGAGCGGGTGCTGGGACTGGCCGCGGCGCTGGAAGCCCGCAGCGAACACCCCCTCGCACGAGCGATCCTCGCCGCCGTCGACGGCGACATCGCCTCGGCGACCGACGTCGAGGCCGTCACCGGCGCCGGGCTGACCGGGCAGGTCGACGGACGCACCGCGCGGCTCGGGCGCCCGGGCTGGCTGGACTCCAGCCCGTTGGCTGGCGACGTCGAGCGGATGCAGCACAGCGGGGCCACCGCGGTGCTCGTCGAGGACGACGGACAGGTGATCGGCGCCATCGCCGTGCGCGACGAACTCCGCCCCGAAGCGCGCGAGGTGATCACCCGGCTGCACTCGGGTGGCTATCACGTCGCCATGCTCACCGGCGACAACCAGGCCACCGCCGCCGCACTGGCCGCCGAGGCGGGCATCGACTCGGTGCATGCCGAACTGCGGCCGGAGGACAAGGCCCGCATCGTCGGCGAGCTGGGCCACCAGCGATCGATGGCGATGGTCGGTGACGGTGTCAACGACGCCCCGGCCCTGGCCACCGCCGACCTGGGCATCGCCATGGGCGCGATGGGCACCGACGTGGCCATCGAAACCGCTGATGTCGCGCTCATGGGCGAGGACCTGCGGCACCTGCCGCACACCCTCGACCACGCCCGACGCGCCCGGCGGATCATGCTGCAAAACGTCGGACTGTCCCTGGCGATCATCACGGTGCTGATGCCCCTGGCCCTGTTCGGCATCCTCGGGCTGGCGGCGGTGGTGCTGGTGCACGAGGTGGCCGAGGTCGTGGTCATCGCCAACGGCGTCCGGGCCGGCCGCGCCAAGCCGCTGCCCGGCGGGAAGCCCGCGGCAGTGCGGCCTACTACGACAGTGGGAGCCTCGGCGTGACCCGCACCGAAACCCCGGTGGTGAGGGTCGGCCCGCGCCGGCCACCCTGGCCACCGGGGCCGTGCTGCTGGCTGGCGGGGACCTGGGGATCAAAACGTGGGCCGCCCAAGCGTTGACCGACGGCCACTCGATCGATATCGGACTGCTGCAGCTGCGGCTGGCCTACAACCCCGGCGTGGCCTTCAGCCTCGGCGCGACCCTGCCCGCCTGGATCGTGTTCACCGCCACTGCACTGATCACCGCAGCCTCGCGGTCTACGCCTGGCGGGCGGCCCGCACCGGGAGCCTGATCATGCGGCTCGGTCTGGCCGCGGTGCCGGCCGGAGCCGTCGCCAACCTCATCGACCGCGGCGTCGACGGCGCGGTCACCGACTACCTGCACACCGGCTGGTTTCCCACCTTCAACCTCGCCGATGTATTCATCACCGGTGGTGGGGCGTTGCTGGTCCTTGCCTCGCTGCGCACCACGTCCCCATCGCCAGACAGGAGTGAATCCGGTGCGTCGTGATCCGCGCAGCGCTCCGCACCCCCTTCCAGAGCCTTCTCGGGCAGACAAACACACCCGGCGGTTGCGCCCATCATGTGCCGCCACCGGTCTGAGGGCGCTGGGTGCGATCGCCGGTGGCCTGACCGTCTACGCCAGTGCTCCTCCACACCACCTGTGGTGGCTGGCACCGCTGGGTGTGGCCCTGTTCGCGCTCGCGCTGCACCACCGGCGTGCCCGAGGTGGCTTCGGGTATGGCTTCCTGTTCGGCCTCGCCTACCTGCTGCCCCTGCTGAGCTGGCTCTACGACACCGTCGGCGAGGAATTCGGGGTGTGGCCGTGGTTCGGCGTGGTCACCATCGAAGCAGTGTTCTTCGGTCTCGCCGGCGCGGGCATGGCCCGTGTCAGCCGCCTGCCCGGCGCTGCGATCTGGATGGCCGCGGTCCTGGTCGCGACTGAAACCCTGCGCTCGCACGCCCCCTACGGCGGATTCCCCTGGGGACGGCTGGCCTTCACCCAACCGGAAGGCGCGTTCGGGCCGCTGGCTTCTTTCGGCGGGGCCGCGCTGGTGACCTTCGGGGTGATGCTGTCCGGGTGCGGACTGGCCGCGCTGACGCGACACCTGCGGGACGGGATCCGGGAGAGGCCGTGGCCGGCGGTATCGGCAGCCACCCTCACCGCGTTGCCGATCACCGCCGGGCTGGCGAGCATGTCCACCCTCGATACCGCACCCAGTGCGGGAACAGCCACCGTCGCCATCGTCCAGGGCGGCGCTCCCAACATCGGCATCGGCCTGATGGGCAAGAACGAGCTGCTCCGCGCCAACCACATCCAGCAGGCCACCAAGCTGGTCCAAGGGGTGCGCTCCGGGCGGCTCCCCCGACCGGACCTCGTCATCTTTCCCGAATCCTCGAACGTCTGGGGCCCCTCACGCAGCGACCCCGCGCTGGATCGGATCGCCGACCAACTCGGCGGGCCCATAGCGGTCGGCGGTATCACCCGTGAGGCCAACGGCGCCATCAGCAACCGCGTGATCCGCTGGGACCCGGCTCTGGGCGCCACCGACGAGTACGTCAAGCAGCACCTCGTCCCGTTCTCCGAGACCATCCCTCTACGCGAGCTCGCCTCGGCCGTCACCCCATTCGTCAAACAGTTCTCGCGAGACATGACCCCGGGGACGAGCCCGGGCCTCTTCGACATGGGCACGACGCGAGTGGGCTTCGCGATCTGCTACGAGGTCGCCTACGACTCGGTGCTGACCGAAGGCGTGCGCGGCGGTGCCGAACTGCTGGCCGTGCCCACGAACAACGCGTGGTTCGGGCGCAGCGAGATGACCTATCAGCAGCTGGCCATGGCTCGGCTGCGTGCTGTCGAGCACAGTCGCTCGGTCGTTGTCGCCTCCACCAGCGGGGTCAGTGCGATCATCCGTCCCGACGGCACTGTTGCCGAGCAAAGCCGGCAGTACACCGCCGACCTGCTCATCCAACAAATGCCGCTGCGCTCAACCACCACCCCGGCCACAAGGCTCGGCTCCCTACCGAAATGGATCACCACCAGTCTCGGGGCCGCCGCACTCCTCGCCACGCTGCGCCGCCCCGAACGACGTCGACACAACCCCCACCACAACCCCGACGCCGAGAACTGAGCACAGCCGGCACACAGTGATCAGCACCCGGCAGGCGCACTCGAATACAGGACCACGCCGCCAGCGGCGGTGCCTGCCAGTCGTGCGCCCTGCCTCCTCGTGAGACAAGGAGACGCAAGGATGCCCAACGAGACGAGCCGCCGCAACCTGCTGCTGGGTGCGGCCGGTTTGGTAGGCGCTGCGGCCTCGACCGGCGGGGTGGGGTGGCTGGCGTTGGCCTCGGGCACGCCGGCCTCGGTACCGACGCCGGCGCGGATATCGGCCTCCTCGGAGGCGGTGCAGCGTCGCGAGCAGGCCCGGCGTGCGGCGGGATCCGGTCGCACCGTCCGGGCTTCGTTGACCGCCGAGCCCACCGAGGTGGACCTCGGTGGGCGCATAGTGCGTACGTGGGCCTACAACGGGCAGATCCCGGGGCCGGTCATCCGCTGCACCGCCGGTGAGCAGCTCGCCGTCGAGGTCAGTAACCGGCTGCCCGAGCGCACCACGGTGCACTGGCACGGGTTGCGGCTGCGCAACGACATGGACGGGGTCCCCAACCTCACTCAGGAGCCCATCCCGGCCGGGCAGCGCATGCGCTACACCTTCACCGCGCCGGATCCCGGCACCTACTGGCTGCACCCCCACGTGGGTCTGCAGCGGGAACGCGGCCTGTACGCGCCGCTGATCATTGATGATCCCCGTGAGCCCGGTGACTACGACGTCGAGTTCGTCGTGGTGCTCGACGACTGGCTCGATGACGTCGCCGCCAGTCCCGACAAAGTCCTGTCCACCCTGCGCAAGGGTGGTATGACCCCGAAATACCGGACTCCCGTACAAGCCGGGCAGATCTCGGACGTCTCGGAGGCGTGGCAGTACCAAGTTCCGCCTGGGCTGACCGACCTACCGCCCGAGGCCCCTCCCATGTCCCCGGCGTCGTTGATGGCCGCCAGCGTGCAGTTCCCCTTCTATCTGCTCAACGGCAGGTTGCCCACTGCGCCGCAGACGTTTCGCGCCAAACCGGGCCAGCGCGCCCGCATCCGGGTGATCAACGCCGGCGGCACCTCGGTGTTCCGGCTCGCCCTCGGCGGCCATAGGCTGACCGTGACCCACACCGATGGTTTCCCCGTCCAGCCGGTCACCGTCGACACCCTGCACATCGCCTCCGGCGAGCGCTACGACCTCCTTGTCGACCTTGACGACGGCGCCTTCCCCCTGGCCGCTGTCGCCGAAGGTCACGGAGCTCAGGCACTCGGAGTTGTCCGCACCGGAAGCGGACCCACCCCGGCACCCGATGCGACCCCCACCGAACTGGCCGGCCGCCTGCTCAAGCTCTCCGACCTGCACGCCGCGTCCGCAGCCCAGGCCGACGACCGCAGTCCGGAGGTGACCCACCCCCTGCAGCTCATCGGCTCGATGCGCGGGTTCCACTGGCGCATCAACGGCGAGACCTACAACCACCGCAAGCCCTTCGCCGACGTCACCCCCATGCCGATCCGCGAAGGGCAACGGGTGCGCATGACCATGGTCAACCCGACCCCGATGTATCACCCCATGCACCTGCACGGCCACACCGGCACGGTCCGCGCCACCGGAGGTATCCGCAGCCAGCGCCACCCCAACCCCCCACACACCCCGATCCGCAACGCACCCGCAAAGACACCCTCGTCGTCGCCCCCGGCCAACGCGTCAGCATGGACTTCACCGCCGACAACCCCGGCCAATGGCTCGTCCACTGCCACATGGCCTACCACCTCGCCACCGGCATGGCCGGGATCATGTCCTACATGGACAATCCCTGAGCACGGGGGCGTGTCGTACTTGCCGGAGTTCGACGAAAGCGAGGCCCACAGGGTGCCGGTGCGGCGTCGACGACCGCTCGATCAAGCCAAGTTCGCCATGCCGGCGGTAGCGATGGGCCCACTTCGAAGCACATCGACGCAGCGTCGACGGGACGGGCACCGACTACCTGCACACCGGCCGGTGGCCCACCTTCAACCTCGCCGACGCCTCCATTACCTGCGGCGGCACGCTCACTGTCATCGCCACGCTGCGGTCACCAGACCCCCGACGCGATTCAGCAGGAGTGAGCCCCATGCCCGTGGCAGTGCTGTGCTTGTTCGGGGCGTCCATTCTCGCCGTTGCTGTGCGCACCCTCGTCCTGTGGCGTCGCACCGGCCACACCGGGCACCGGTTGTCGCCCTCGGGTGCCAGCGCCGCGTCACTGGTGATCCACCTGTTCATGGGGTCTGAGTAGCAGTGGTACAGGATCCTCCGTTAGCGGATCAGCTGTCTGCGTTGCTGCCGAGGTGGCGGTAGATGGTGGGGCGGGTGACGCCGAACTCGGCGGCGATCTGGGCGACGGTGTAGCGGCGTTTGCCGTCGTCGTCGGTTTCGTCGTACATCTGGCGGGTCAGCTTGACCTGCCGAGGGCCGAGCTTGGGTTTCTGTCCGCCGGTGCGGCCCCGCGCCCGTGCTGCCGAGAGTCCGTCGATGGTGCGTTCGGACATCAGGGCGTGCTCGAACTCGGCGATGGACCCGAGGATCTGGAAGAATATGCGGCCGATGGCGGTGGAGGTGTCGATGCCCTGGTTGAGCACGACCAGATCGACGTGCTTGGCTTGCAGCTGGTTGGACAGCTCGATGAGGTGCTCCAGCGACCGGCCGAGTCGGTCGAGCTTGGTGACCACGAGCTGGTCGCCGGTGCGGTTGGCCGCCAGTAGCGCTTTCTCCAGTTCCGGTCGGCGCGCGAGCGTGCCGGAGGCCTTGTCGACGAAGACCTCGTCGCAGCCTGCCGCAGTCAGCACGTCGTGCTGGGCTTCGGGGTGCTGGTCGCGGGTGGAGACTCGTCCGTAGCCGATCCGCATGGCCCGGACCGTATTGCGAAGGCCCGACAGCGTGACGGTGGCGCGGACACGGGTTGCGTTACAGACCCGACCTGCGAAAACACTCGACGGCTTGCAATGTCTCGTGAACGTTCGTTTGTGCGACGGTGCTCTTCCGAGAAGGTAAGGGCGCCGTCTGGTTGGTGAGAGTGTCGAGCTTTTGCGGATGCGGTCGACGGGAAGTCGGGTCAGGCGCTGGCGCCGTGCGTGATCGTCACCCGGCCCCCGTCAGCGGACCTGGATGGTGGCCATCATGCCGGCGTCTTCGTGGTCGAGGATGTGGCAGTGGAAGACGCTGCGGCCGGGATAGGCGGTGAACGGAATTCGCAAGCGTACCCAGCCTTGTGGTGGCACGAGCACGACGTCTTGCGGTGTTCCGGATAGCGGGGCGTTGTCGCTGGTGGCCAGCACGACGAACGGCCATACGTGCAGGTGGAACGGGTGGGTCATCGGGGTGGTGTTGACCACGGTCCACTCTTCGACTGTGCCGAAACGAACGAGTTGGTCGGTGCGGTCGGGGTCGAAGGCGCGGCCGTCGATTCCGAGGCTCATGCCTGCCGTGCCCATTCCCATGGTGAACGCGACCTCGCGCCGTTTCCCGTCCGTCGTGGCGCGCGGTTGCTCGGCGGGCAGCGCTGGCGGCAGCGGGGCCGGCTTCGCCTCGGGGCCCCCGGCCATCAGAGTGGCCAGCAGCACCCGTTCGCTGCGGACACCGCCGCCCATACCGCCCATGCCCATGCCGCCGCGGTCTACTGGCTCGGACAGAAGGGGGAAACGCCCGGGTGTCGTCGGACGCACCAGGACGTCGGCGCGGCTACCGGGCGGGAGCACGACGCGTTGCTGGCTTTCCGGGGCGGGCAGGAACGCCCCGTCCCGAGCGACGAGGTCGAGTTCGTGTCCGGCCAGCCGCAGCGCCAGTACCCGGGAGGCGCAACCGTTGATCACGCGCCAGCGCTGCGCGGTCCCCGGCGCGGCGCCGAGGGTGGGTTGATGCTGCCCGTTGACCAGGACCAGTTCACCCTCCCGGCCTTGCATCCGCTCCATCCGGTCGGGGCGGGCAACGACGCCGTCCACGGTCATCGTCGTGTCCGTGACCAGCAGAACGCGGTCCTGTTCGACGGGCAGGTCCGGGCCGTCATCGACCAGCAGCGCCCCGCCGAGCCCGCCGAAGACCTGATCGGCGACCAGCCCGTGGCGGTGCGGGTGGTACCAGAAGGTCCCGGTCGGGTGGTCGCGTGGGATACGGAATAGGTAGTCGAACGAGGTTCCCGGTTCGATCCGCAGGAATGGATTGTCGCCGTTGCCTGCGGCGAAACGCGAAGCCCGTGGGTGTGCAGGTTGGTGGGCTCGGCGAGCCCGTTGATCAGCCGGACTGCGAGGTCGTCTCCCGGCCGGACCCGCAGTGTCGGTCCTGGTGAGCTCCCGTTGTAGCCCAGCGCCTCGGTGTCGCGCCCGGCCAGCGCCACGCCCGCGGCGGCAGCGAGCTCCACCTGCAACCTGCCGCCGCGGCTGCTGAGCACGCGTGGTTCGCGCAGCGGCGCTGCGGTGGCGGCCGGACGGAACCCGCCGCCGGCCGAGTTTGCGCTCCACAGCCATCCCGCGGTGCCGCCTGCCACACTCGCGGCACCCGCCGCGGCCACACCCATCGCGCGCCGCCGGCTGATTGGTCGGCCACTCACTGCAGCTCGTCTCGCATCTGGCGGTACTGCTGCTCGTCGATCTCCCCACGAGCGAACCGCTCGTCCAGGATCTGGCGCGCCGACGGCACCGAACGCGGCGGAGCGGTTGCCCCACCCCGGACAAGCCGGAAAGCCACGTACCCGAGCAGGATGAGCCCGACCAGCACCAGCAGTGGCCAGACCAGCATCCAGCCCATCATGCCATCCATCATCGTGCTCACCTCACTGCTCTGAGTGCCGGGTCACCCAGCGGGGCTTGCGGCGGCCAGGCGTTCGACGATGCCGAGCTTAACCACTCATGCTGGTGGTGACCGTGCCGTCGGAGCCGACCACGGCCAGCTGATCCGGCGTCAGGTCCCGCACCACAGTGCCCCTCGGAGTTACCGCGTCAGCCTGCCTGCGTGGGCAGGTCTGCCTGTTTCCAGGCGGTCATGCCGCCGAGGACGTTGCGCACGTCGGTGTGCCCGTGGCGTTGCAGCAGGCTGGTGGCCACCGAGGAGCGGTAGCCGCTGCCGCAGGTCACCGCCACCGGCTTGCCGTCGGGGACCTCGTCGAGGCGTTCGGGCAGTTCGGCGCCGGTGATGTAGGCAGCGCCGGGCACGTGTCCGCCAGCCCACTCACTGGGTTGGCGCACGTCCAGCAGCTCGGTCTCGCCGCGGGCGAGTTCGTCGTTGAGCTCGTGCACGGTGATCTGAGGAGTTTCCTCAAGGGGTTTGGCGGCCGTACGCCAGGCGCTCATGCCGCCGCGCAACCACCCCAGCGGAGGTGGGTAGCCGATCCGCAGCAACTGCCACGTGGCCTCCCATAGCTCCCCTGGTTGGTCGAGGATCAGCAGCACCTGCGCGTCCGCGGGTAGCACCGTGCCCGCCCAGGTGGGAAACGCCGTGCCGAGACCGACGTTGAGGGCACCGGGGATGTGTCCTCCGCCGAAGGCTTCCGGTGAACGGGCGTCCAACACGATCGTGCCGGTTTCGCGGTGTTGTTCGAACTCAGCGACGGTCAAGGCCGGTGGCTCGGCCAGCACTCCGAGTGGCTGGACACCGGTCATGTTGCGGCTGCGCATGCGCAGCCAGTACGGCGGTACCGCAGGCAGGTTGTCTAGTCGGAGGCATTCGCGGACGAAGCCCTCAGTGTTGTCCACTTCGGATAGGATCGCGTTCGAGTGCCGCTCGTAGCCCAGGGTGGTCGAGAGGCGGCTGCCGATGCTGCCTCCGCACAGCGAGCCCGCCACGTGGGTGGGAAACACCTGCACGTGGTCGGGCAGGGCCAGCAGCTTGTCCTGAATCGTTGCGCAGAACGTCCGCGCGGCTTCCTGTGCTTTCTCCTGACCGCCGAGCAGGTCCGGGCGAGCCAGGTCTCCGACCAGCAGGGCCCCACCGGAGAGCAACAGCGCCGGATGATCGGCGCTCATGGCACGGTCGTAGACCAGCAGGCTGATGTGCTCCGGTGTGTGCCCCGGGGTGTGCAGCACTTCGAGCCCGACGTCGCCGATCTCGATGACCTGCCCGTCGCTGATCGGCTGGTGGGAATAGCCGAACTCGCCGGCTGCTGATCCCCACACCTGGGCACCGGTGCGTTCGGTGAGCTCGGTCAGCCCGGACAGGTAGTCGTTGTGGCCGTGCGAATCGGCCGTGTAGGCGATGCGCATGCCATGAGTGCGTGCTGCTTCCGTGTAGACGTTCACGTCCCGGCGCGGGTCGAACACCAGCGCCTGCCCGGTCTTCTCATCCCCGATGAGGTAGGAGGCGTGTCCCAGGGACTGCAGGTAGAACTGCTGGAACAGCATGGTCTCACGCCACCTCTCCCGGCTGCTCATCGTCGGGAGTGCGCACCGGTAGATCCTGCTCGGACCAGGCCTGAATGCCTCCGTCGAGATTGTCGGCGCGATAGCCGTGCCCAGTCAGGAACTCGGCCATCTTGCCGCTCCGGCTGCCGCTGCGGCACACCGTGACAACCGGTTGCTGCTGATCCACCTCCTCGAGCCGCCCGGGCAGTTCGTTCATCGGGATCCACCGCGAGCCAGGAATCCGCCCGGCCTGCCACTCCTGCGGCTCCCGAACATCGACCAGCTGTATCCGATCTTGTTGCCCGTACAGGTCCTTGGGATCCATGGCCACTCCCTTTCCGAAGCGATCCCGCAAGTCGGCGACACCGACATGCCGGAAGGACGAACCGATTCCGGTCCCTTCCTCGTCCGTTACCCGGTAGCCGCTCCCCCCATGCAGGCACACACCCTGTCCTTCCGATGTTCCCAAGCCCCGGAGAAGGGGGCCGCTGGTCACAGGCATGGCCCCGGAGACGGTGGGCCGCCCGGCAGTCGCAGGGGACGGGTCAATACTCGAGTTGTTTTCTGCGCGCGCTACCGCGGTGGCTTGGTGACGAGCACGAACTGCGCGGCACTTATCCGAGTGCGGTGGGATTGAGGATGGCCGCCGTGGCCACACCGGCGGCGACGATGAGGACGATGTAGGCGAACCAGCGGCGCAGGGTGGCTGCCGGCAGGCGGGGTGCCAGCCGGCCCGCGAGTGTGGAGATGACCAGGGCGGTGCCGGCGAAGACGGCGAGGAGGGTGTAGTCGAGCGAGGCTGCCGTGGTGGCGTGGGCGGCCAGCCCGGCCAGGGAGTTGATGAGCACGATCACCAGTGAGGTGGCCACGGCCGCGTGGGCCTCGAGCCCGAGCAGGGCGGCAAGCGCGGGGACGATGACGAAGCCGCCGCCGACGCCGAACAGGCCGGTGAGCACCCCGACGCCGGCGCCGGCGCCCAGGGATTTGGGCAGGCAGCTGCGCCAGTCGATGCCGCCTTCGCCGGTGCGGCAGGCGCCGGCGTGGTTCTCCCCGCCGCGCAGCATGCGCACGGCCACCACGACCATGAGCGCGGCGAAGGCCAGCAGCAGCCAGCGCTGCGGAACCAGCCGTCCCAGAGCGGTGCCGGCGAAGGCGGCCGGGATGCCGGCGGCACCGAAGACCAGGGCCACCGGCCACCGCACGTGGGCGCGCCGTGTGCGGGGGGCGATGCCACCCACCGAGGAGACCGCGACCACGGCCAACGAGGTGGGAATCGCCATCTGCAGGGGTTGTCCGACGCCGTAGACCAGCGCCGGCACCGCCAGGATCGACCCTCCGGCACCCAGCAGCCCCAGGGCCAGCCCGATGACCGCGCCGAACAGACCCGCCAGAACCATCATCGTCTCCTGCTTCCTCGAGAACGCGCGGACGCGCCTCGGAACTCACACCGGGAGAGGGAAAGAGAAGGGCGGGCACGCCCGGGGCGGTCAGGTCAGCGGGACGGGGAACCCGCTGGGGCCTGCCCGCTGGTCAGGGCTTGAATCATGCTCGCCCCGTCGAAGTTCGGGGTGCGGTTGTGCGGCAGCAGGCCCAACACGCGCGACATGGCGCAGGTGTTGGTGATCGCGGCGACGGTCAAACCGCCGCCGACGAAGCCGGCAAGCCACTTCAAGGGTTCGTAGGCGGTGCTGGCGAGTACGCCGGTGAGCACGAGCAGCCCGGCGGCGAGCCGCACCTGGCGTTCCATGCCCCAGGTGCCCGAGCCGCGGTTGACGGGCGCGTCGTGCTGCTGCCACCCGGTGATCCCGCCGGACAGGACGCTGAGCTGGTCCAGTCCTGCAGACTCCAGCACGCTGCGTGCTTGATCCGCACGGACGCCGGAGGCGCACACCAGCACGATCGGATCCTCGTGGTCGGCGGTGAGCTCGGTGCGGTGCTCGCGCAGCAGGTCCAGCGGCACGTTGTAGGAGCCGGGAATGTGGGTCGCGGCGAACTCGCCGGGGGTGCGCACGTCGATCAGCCGGGTGCGCGGGTTGTTCTCCAGCAGGCTGCGCACCTGCGGGGTATCCATGCTCACCGGTGTCGTGCGAGACATCGGTCTCCCTTCCTTGTTGGTCCTGTGGCGTGGTCAGTCGGGTTCTCGGTGCCGTGTCTCAGCGGGCTGGGGTCAGGTCGAGGCCGGCGTCCTCGGCGTTGGCGAAGAAGTCGTCGACGAGCACGACGTCACGAGCGGCGTGCTCCAGCAGGGAGGCCGCTGCGGTGGCGCGGTAGCCGCTGCCGCAGTGCACCCACACCGTCCCGGTGGGGACCTCGTCGACGCGGTCCTTGAGCTCGTACAGCGGAATGTGCACGGAGCCCTCGATGTGCGCGGAGCGCCACTCGTTGTTGGTGCGCACGTCCAGCACCACGTCCGCTGCGGGGAACCCGTCGACGCCGCCGTCGCGGACGGCGGCGAGGTCGGGGAAGGTGGCGGTGGTGGTGCTGCGCAGCTGATCGACCTCGGCGGCCAGCTCCCGCGGGCGTCCTGATGCGGCCGCGGAGAACGTGTCGATGCCGATGCGGGCCAGTTCCCGCTGAGCGTCGGCGACCTGCTCGGGTGTCTCGCCGAGCAGAGTGATCGGTGCGCCCCAGTCGATCATCCAGCCCAGCCAGGTCGCCATCGGCCCGTCCAGGCCCAGGCTGACCGTGCCCGCCAGGTGCGAGGCCACGTAGGCAGTCCGCGAGCGCAGGTCCACCACCCACTCACCGGCCTGCAGGCGCCGCCGCAGTTCGTCCGGCGTGGCCCGGGCAGGCATGCGCAGGTCCAGCGGCTCGGGACCGGTGGTGTTGTGCACGCCCATGTGGGCGTAGTAGGCGGGATAGGCATCCAGACCGGACAGCATCTGCTCGACGAACTCGCCCTCGGCCAACGTCAGCGCCGGGTTGACCTGCTTCTGCTCGCCGATGGTGGCCGAGTCGCCGGAAGCCTGGCTGGCCGAGCAGAAGCTGCCGAACCCGTGGGTCGGCCAGATCTGCGCCCCGTCCGGCAGGGTCTCCACCAGCTTGCGCGTCGAGGCATGCTGGTGCCGGGCCAACTCGTGGCTGTGCTGCTCCCCCAGCAGATCGGTGCGCCCGGTGGTGCCGAACAGCAACGACCCCCCGGTGAACACCCCCACCGGGCCCTGCTCGCCCTCCAAGACGTAGGACAGGTGGTGATACGTGTGCCCCGGTGTGGCCACCGCCCGCACCCGCATCCGTTCCGACACCTCGACCACGTCACCGTCGGCCAGCGGTGTGTGCGCGAACGGCGCCTCGTCCGCAGCGGCCACGCCGTAGTCGGCGCCCGTCAGTCGGGCCAGTTCTAGCCCGCCGGAGACGTAGTCGTTGTGCACGTGCGTCTCCAGCACCAGCGCGATGCGCACATCCAGCGCCCGGCCGCGGCGAGGAACCGATCCACATCACGTTGCGGATCCACCACCACCGCCAGCGCACCATCGGTCGCCAGGTAACTGCGATCGCCCAACGACGAGGTGGCGATCACCTCCACACCCAGATCGCCGGCAAGCTGATGGTCGAGTTCTCGTACTGCCGTCATCGTTGCGTTCCTCCTTCGATGTCACACGGAGTCGATCCACGTCGCGGTTTCGCCTGCCATCGACACCGCTCGTACTCCTGCCTCGTCATCGCTCCGAGAATAATATACCCAGTGGGGTATATATAAGTTATACGAGTGGGCATGCACGAGAGCACACCCATCAGCGGCTAAGCGGGGCTTGAATCAAGCCAGCGCCAGGAACAACCGCTCCAGCTCCTGCTCGGTCATCTCCGGCTCATCGCCGTCATCGCGGGCCTGCTGGCAGTGCCGCATCCCACTGGCCACGATCTTGAATCCCGCCCGGTCCAGCGCCCGGGACACGGCGGCCAGCTGGGTCAGCGCCTGAGCGCAGTCACCGCCCTCCTCGATCGACTCGATCACACCGGCCAACTGTCCCTGTGCGCGGCGCAGACGCGTCAACGCGTCTCCGACCAGCTCCGGCTTCATCTCCACGGCAATCACCTCCACTGCCCGCAACCAATATACCCACCGGGGTATTCATGTCAAAAAAAGGGAGCAACGAGCAGCCGCAACCACCTCGCCCCGCCTGTAATAAGACCCAACGGGAGACCGGGCGGATGGGGTGATGTCGTCGGAGTACTCGGCGTTTCGGTAGCAGGCGCGCAGAAAACAACGGTTAGCCCTGTTCCTACTGGCCACAGGGCCGAGGTCGCTGACGCTCCGTGGGTGGCGGCCGAATGAGCCGCTGACGGGGCGGTGTTCGGTGGCGGTGAGGATGTGCTCCGTTCGTTGATCACTACGGGGCGGAGCGGTGGATGTCGACGAGGTTCTTCTCCGATGAGGAGATCGAGCGGCTGCGGTCGTGGCCTGCCGAGTTGGGCCGGGATGAGCTGATCCGGTACTTCACGTTGGGCTCGGATGATCGGGCGTGGTTGGAGCGGTCGGCTCGGGGGCAGGGCAATCGGCTGGGTTTGGCGGTGCAGCTGTGCACGCTTCCCTGGTTGGGTTTCGTGCCTGACGAGGTGCCGGCTGCACCGCGGGCGGCGGTGAATCGGCTGGTCGTGCAGCTCGGCGTTGGGTTGGCCGAGCTCGCCGGGTATGGGGCGCGGGAGCAGACCCGCACCGAGCATCTGCGGCTGGTGGCCGAGCGGCTGGGGTGGCGGTTGGCCAGGGATGCCGAGTGGAAAGACCTCGAGGAGTTCCTGTTGGCGCGGGCGATGGAGCACGACGCGCCGAGTGCGCTGTTTCGTGTGGTCTGCGAGTACTGCGCCGGTGCTCGGATCATCCGGCCTGGTGTGGTGCCGCTGATGCGCGCGGTCGCCACCGCACGGGAACGCGCCGTGGCCGAGACGTTCCTGCGGCTGGAGCCGCTGCTGGGGGCGCAGCGGCGGGAGGAGCTCGACGCGCTGCTGGTCGCGGGTGGGGATCTGCGGATCTCGCGGTTGGCGTGGCTGCACCGTGGGGCGACGACCGCGTCGCCGATGGCGATCCGGGCCGAGCTGGACAAGCTGCGGTTTTTGCGTGGGTTGGACGCGCGCACCCTGGACTTGTCGATGCTGCCCGAGGCGCGACGTCGCCGGCTGGCCGGGATCGGCCGCCGCAGCACGAATCAGGCCCTGGCCCGTCGGGACGGCGACAAGAGGTATCCGGTGCTGCTGGCCACGGTCGCCGAGTGCGCAGTCGAGGTGCTCGACGAGGTCATCGGCATGTTCGACCAGGCCTTGACCGGAGTGGAGAACCGCGCGAAGCGCAAGCTCGACGATGTGCTGGCCCAGCGGGCCCGAGAGTCCGAGGACCGGCTGAACCTGCTGGAGGAAATCCTCGCGGTGGCCACCGATGTGGACGTGCCCGATACCGACGTCGGGCCCCGGTTGCGGCGCGGGATCGGCCTGGAACGGCTGCGCACCGCCCGGCGTGACCCCGCCGACCGGCTGCCGCGCGATCATGGGCATCTGGCGATGGTGGAGTCCAGCTTCACCTACCTGCGCGAGTTCGCCCCGCACGTCATCCGCGCTCTGTCGTTCGAGGCCGCGGTGGATGCTCGGCCGCTGCTCGAGGCCGTCGAGGTGCTGGCCGAGCTGTACGCCCGCGGTGGCCGGAAGGTGCCCGAGGGGGCGCCGACCGAGTTCGTGCCGAGTCGGTGGCGTGGCTACCTCGATCAGGCCGCCACCAGCGGCAACACGACCGCGTACCGGCATTACTGGGAGCTTGCCACCCTGTTGGGTTTGCGGGATGCGCTGCGGTCCGGGGATGTGTGGGTGCCGGGCTCGCGGCGGTTCGCCGACCCGACCACGTTCCTGCTGCCCGCGAGCCGGTGGGAGGCGCTGCGGGGCGAGTACTGCGCCCTGGTCGGCGCCCCGCAAGAGGCCGATGAGGCGCTCGAGAACGCGGGCGAGCAGTTACATGCCGCGCTGACCGAGCTCGAGCCGCTGCTGGCTTCCGGGGAGGGGCCGGTGCGCCTGACCGAGCGCGGTGAGCTCGTGGTCAACCGGCTGAGTGCCGAGGCGGTGCCGGATGAGGTCGAGCGGCTGCGCGGCCAGCTGCTCGCGCTGTTGCCGCGGCCGCAGTTGACCGAGCTGCTCATCGAGGTCGACCGGTGGGCGGACTGGTCGGATCAACTCACCCACGTCGGCGGCAAGACCCACCGTGAGCCGCAGCTGCGCCGCAACCTGTACGCGGCGATCCTGGCCCAGGCGTGCAACTTCGGCGTGAGCGCGATGGCCGAGGCCTCCGGGCTCTCGGAGGAGACGCTGCGCTGGACCACCGAGTGGTACCTGCGCGAGGACACGCTGCGGGCGGCGAACGCGACGATCGTCAACCATCACCACCGGCTGCCGCTGGCGTCGATGTGGGGCGGGGGCACGATGTCGTCCTCCGATGGGCAGCGGTTCCCGATGCGGGGCAAGTCGCTGACCGCGCGGGCGATGAGCCGCTACTTCGTCAACGAGGGGGTGGCCACCTACACCCACGTCTCCGATCAGCACTCCACCTACGGCACCAAGGTCATCCCGGTCACCGACCGCGAAGCCGTGTACGTGCTCGACGAGCTCCTCGGCAATGCCACCGATCTGCCGATCACCGAGCATGCCACCGACACCGCCGGGCAAACCCTGACGGTGTTCGCGCTGTTCGCTTTGACCGGCTTCACCCTGTCCCCGCGCATCCGCGACCTCGGCGGGATCACGCTGCACCGCCTCGACACGCGCAGGCAGACGACCAGCAGGTTTCCGAACGCGGGCGGTCTGCTGACCGGCACGATCGACACGGCGCTGATCCGCAGCCAGTGGGACGAGATGCTGCGGCTAGCCGCCTCCCTCAAGTACGGCCACGCCACCGCCTCGCTGGTGGTATCCAAACTGCACGCCTCCTCGCGGCGCTCCGC
Source organism: Saccharomonospora sp. CUA-673 (assembly GCF_001942305.1). GTDB lineage: Bacteria > Actinomycetota > Actinomycetes > Mycobacteriales > Pseudonocardiaceae > Prauserella. Next base: position 136,235 of record NZ_MKKE01000066.1, read on the forward strand.
CCTGGCCCAGGCCCTGGTCGAGTACGGCAAGCTGCAGCGCACGATCTACGCGCTGCGGTATCTGGCCGACGAGCCTACCGGCGGCGGATCACCCGCCAGCTCAACAAGGGTGAAAGCCTGCACTCGCTGCGCCGGGATTTGTTCTTCGCCCACGAGGGCACCGTGCGGCGCCGGCACCAGGAGCAGCAGACCGAACAGGCGCTGTGCCTGTCGCTGGTGACCAACGCGATCATCACCTGGAACACCGCCTACCTCGAGCTCGCGCTCGAGCGGCTGTCGCAGCGGTGCGGGCGTGTCGACCCGGACCTGCTGGCCCACATCTCCCCGGCGCTCATGGAACACATCAATCCATACGGGACCTACGAATTCCCCGTCGAGGCCGAGTACGCCCGCACCGGCTACCGACCGTTGCGCACCGTCGAGGCAGAGGGCTGACGCAGCACGGCGCCGACCGCGGCCTCGGGCGTGTCAGCGCTGGGTGTCCTGTCTCGGCCGGTTGGTGGGCGCGTGCTCGCCCGAGGACGCGGGCCGTCGTCGGGATCCCAGAGTGGCGATGATCGTAGCCAGGATCAGCACGGCCAGGGCCAGGAGGACGACGAGGGTTTGGTGGCTGCTGATCCAGGTGGTGGCGGTGCTGGCCAGCGGGCCCAGGCTCAGGGCCGTGGGGGGTTGGCCGCCGGTGGTGACAGGGATCCAGTAGGCGAGCAGGTAGGCGCCGCTGAGGATCAACAGGACGGCGGTGATGCGGTGCATGTGCGGCAGCAGCCGGCGTACCCAGCGGGTGGCCAGGCTGCTGGCGAAGGCGGCCGAGACGGATAGTGCCACCAGCAGGGTGGCGGCGCCGGTGGCGTAGGCGGCGAACACGGCGAGCATGCCTGCCGGGTTGGTCGTGGCGAGGGCTTGGCTGACGACGGCCAGCAGCACGGCCACGGTGCAAGACAGGGAGGCGATGCCGTAGCCGACGCCGAAGGCGACCAGGCCCCACCGGCCGCCGCCCTGGCGCGGCTGCACCCGGTTGGTCAGGCGCAGCGGCAGGTGCCGTCCGGTGAGCATCGCCAGGCCTGCCACGGCGAGCAGGACGCCGACGGCGATGGCGAACCACGGCGCGAGCCCGGTGATCGCGCGCAGGCCCGCGGCCAGGGCGAGTCCCGCGACGGTGAGGGTGCCGGTGAACCCGGCCGTGATCATGAGCCCCGAGGCCAGGCCGGTGCCGAGCCGGGCCGCCACGCTGGTGCGCCCGGTCGAGCTTTGGCCGGGGTCGGCCACGGTGCCCAGCATGGCGGGCAGCAGCGCGAACCCGCAGGGGTTGACCGGCGAGATCAGCCCGGCGCCGAAGGCCATGGCCAGCAGCGCGATCATGAGCGAGCCTTCTGGATGGCGGTGGTGATGGCGTCGGTGCCGGCATCAACGCCGCGGAAGATCTCCTGCCCGTCGGGTCCGTAGACGACGGTGGTGCCCAGGGCCGTGACCTGCTGCGCCTGCGCCAGCGGCACCCCGTTGGCGACGACGGGCACCTGGGGATTGCCGGCCGAGCGCAGGAAGCTCCGTAGGGAGCTGGTGGGAACCTCGGGGATGAGGTTCAGCGCCACGAACCGCGCCTGCTGCCCAGTCTGTTGTTGTGCTTGGGCGAGCTGTTTGGTCGCGGGCACGCAGGTGGAGCAGCCGGGGGCGAAGAAGTAGGCCACCGTCACCCGACCCGGCTGGGGATGGTGAGTTGTCCGCCGTCCAGGGTGGTGACCGTGCCGGGGTGACCGGTGACAGGCTGTTGTTGGCCGGCGGCGCCGCCGCGGACTGCTGAGTGGCGGGGCTATTGCCGCAGCCGGCCGCACCGAGCGCGACGAGCAGGGCCAGCGCCAGTGCTGGCCCGGCACGGCGACGGTGACGCGGGCCATGTCCGAGTACAGCGGGGCTCATCACTCTGTCCTTTCGCGACGACCAAGCAGGATCAGGGACGTCGACATCAATCTGCGGTGGTCGCAGGCTGGCTGCGGGCTCGTGGGGCGAGGAGGATGCCGCGGTGGCGGGCGAAGTGCTGCATGATCACGCCGAGGGCGAGGCCCATGGCGGCGTGGGCGAGCAGGGTGTCGAGGAAGTAGCCGTTGAGCAGCGTGTCGAACTTCTCCAGCCCGAAGGGGCCGAATTTCGGGGCCATGGGCGGCAGGGTCATCATGGCGACTTCGACGACGGCCACCGAGAACAGCATCGCGCCCCACCAGCGGGTGCGACCGAACAGGATCGAGTAGACCACGCCGAAGCCGATGCCGTTGAACAGGTGATAGGCGGCGCCGAGCGTGTAGCTGACCGGGGTGGCTCGGACATGGGCGGTGCGGCGGTGATCAGGTTGCGAACATCGTCACTGAGTCCGGCAGATACCCCAGGTGCACCCCGGCCACGCGCACCGCATCCAGCGCCAGGGTCAGCAGTATCCCAGCGAGGATGCCCAGCCACAGCCGCCGTGACAGCCGCGCCATGCCGGTGGCGCGGGCGTGGAGCAGCACTCCGGTCACGATGGCCATGCCGGGCAGGGCGACGACGCTGAACAGCACCGGCATCGGGGCCAGTCCACTCGAGGCGGCCACGATCACCAGCGGGGACACCCCGGCGGCGGCCAGGGCGAGCAGCGTCAGGAAGGCTTCGCGTGTCGATGATGTCGGGTCGGGGTCCTCGAGCGACGTGGTGGGTGTCGTGGTCACCGGGGAAACCTCCTGCGCGTGGGCTCGTTGTCGGGCCGCTGCTGCGGGGACGGGGCACTCTCGTCGTGGTGCCGGTCTGGGGGTGGGCAGCAGTCGTCACGCTGCGACGGCGACGAGGAGCCGTCCTGGGGGCTGTGGGTGGCTGATCGCTTGCGGGCCGCGGTGAGCGCCACTGCGCTCACCAGGGCCACACCGGCGGCGGCCCACAGCCACGGGCTGGAGAAGATCCCGGCCAGGGCGCCGAGGGCTCCGGCCGCGATCAACACCGGGCCCGCGCAGCACAGGATCAAGCTGCGCCGATGCCGAGTCCGGCGAGCAGGCCCCGTGTGTCCGAATTGCTCATCGCTGATCACGTCCCTGTCCGTGTGGGGTGCGGTCCGTCGATGCGCTCGCAGGTGGCCAGGGCCGTGCAGTTGTCGGCGGCCAACGAGCGGGCCAGCACCACGAGTTCGGCCACCCGCGGGTCGGTGACGCGGTAGTAGCACCAGCGGCCCTCGCGGCGCGCCTGCACGTAGCCGCAGTCGGCCAGACACGCCAGATGCGTCGACACCCGCCCCTGGGCGAGCCCGACGTGGGCCACGCAGTCACTGACGGAGTGCTCGCCGTCGAGCAGGAACTCCAGTAGCCGCAGCCGGGTGGGATCACCCAGGGCGCGGAAGAACTTCGCCACCGTGCCCACCTGCTGCCCGTCGTCGGACAGCAGCGGTGTGCCGGGGTCGGGATGTGCGGTGCTGGTCATGGATCTCCTCCCACCGTCGAGCACATATCCGGATATGGGGATACGATGATGCCAGCATACATCCGCTCATGCGGATACAACGACGGGTGGGCAGTACCCACCACCTCCGAGGAAGGGCGAGCAACCATGGCTTTCGATCTGGCGATCATCGGCTCCGGCGGGGCAGCCTTCGCGGCCGCGATCGCGGCCCGACGGGACGATCGCTCGGTGGTGATGGTCGAGCGCGGCAGCATTGGCGGCACGTGTGTGAACACCGGGTGTGTGCCGTCGAAGGCGTTGCTGGCCGCCGCCGAGGCACGCCACGTCGCTCTGTCGGCCGAGCACTTCCCCGGCATTCGGGCCAGCGCCGACGAGGTGGCCTTCGGCGAGCTCATCGCCGGCAAAGACAGCCTGGTCGCCGACATGCAGGCCGAGAAGTACACCGGCCTGGCCGCCGAGTACGGCTGGGAGATCATCAGCGGCCAGGCGAGCTTCGTCGACGGCCCGGCCCTGCAGGTCGAGCTGGCCGACGGCGGGGCGCGGCGGATCGAGGCCGAGCATTACCTCGTGGCCACCGGATCGATCCCGTGGGCACCGCCGATCGATGGGCTCGACGAGGTGGACTATCTGACCTCGACCACGGCGATGGAACTGGACGCGCTGCCGGAATCGATGTTGGTGCTCGGCGGCGGCTACGTCGGCCTGGAGCAGGCCCAATTGTTCGCCCGCCTGGGCACCGAGGTCACCGTCGTCGCCCGCTCGCAGTTGGCCTCGGCCGAGGAACCCGAGATCTCCGACAGTATCGATCAGGTCTTCGCCGAGGAGGGCATCACCACCCACACCCACGCCCAGGTGCGCACGGTGCGCCGCGACGGCGGTCATGTGGTGGCCACGGTCGACAGTAGCGACGGAAGCACCCGTGACGTCCGTACCGAGCAGCTGCTGGTGGCCACCGGGCGTCGTGCGGTCACCGACGAGCTCGGGCTGGAACAACTCGGGGTGAAACTGGACAGTCGGGGCCACGTGCGGGTCGACGAACAGCTGCGCACGGACCATCCCCGCATCTGGGCCGCTGGGGATGTGACCGGGCATCCGCAGTTCGTCTACGTCGCCGGCGCGCACGGCGCCGTGGTCGTCGACAATGCCTTCCACGACGCCGGACGCAGGCTGGACTATCACCATCTGCCGCGGGTGACCTTCACGACCCCCAGCATTGCCGCTGCCGGGATGACCGAGGGCGAAGCCGAGCGGGCCGGCTACGAGTGCGAGTGCCGCGTGCTCGCGCTGGAGCACGTGCCGCGGGCGCTGGTCAACCGCGACACCCGCGGGCTGGTCAAACTCGTCGCCGAGGCCGAGTCCGGGCGGCTGCTGGGTGCGCACGTGTTGGCCGCCGGTGCCGGTGACGTCATCGCCACCGCCGTGTATGCCCTGCACAACCAGATGACCGTGCACGACATGGGCGAGCTGTGGTGCCCCTATTTGACCATGGCCGAAGCTCTCAAACTCGCCGCGCAGACCTTCACCCGCGACGTGTCCAAACTGTCCTGCTGCGCCGCCTGACCCGCTCAACCACCCCAGGAAGGACCGCGTGATGACCACCGAACAGCATCCCCTGGCCGAGCGGCTCAGCGACACAGTGAGCTCCGCCCTCACCGAGGGCGGCATGGCGTGGCTGTGGCCACCACTGCTGCGACTCCTGGCCCGCGGCCACCCCGTCACCGCCGACGAGCTCGCCACAGCCACAGGCCACAGCACCGACGAGGTACGCCACGCCCTGGCCGCGCTGCCGGATGCCGAATACGACGAACACGGCCGTCTCGTCGGCTACGGCCTCACCCAACGCGCCACCCCGCACCGCTTCACCGTCGACGGCCAGCAGCTGTACACGTGGTGCGCGCTGGACACACTGCTGTTCCCGGCCGTGCTCGACCGGCCCGCCGAAGTGGAATCGCCCTGCCACACCACCACAACCCCGGTGCGGCTGACCGTCGAGCCGGACAAGGTCGTCGACGTCGAACCGGCCGACGCCGTCGTCTCGATCGTCACCCCCGGACAGTGCACGTCGGTACGCTCAGACTTCTGCGACCAGGTGCACTTCTTCGCCTCGCCTGAGGCCGCCCAACCGTGGCTGGCCGAGCATCCCGGCGCCACCGTGCTTCCCGTGGCCGAGGCCTTCACCCTCGGCCACCAGCTCGCCGAGCAGCACAGGAGCACCGACACCCCCGACTGCTGCTAGAAGACCGCACACCCAATGCGGCAGGTCTGACTCCGACGTCAGGCCTGCCGCTGGCCACACGGCCACGCCACCGCCTCGCTGGTGGTATCCAAACTGCACGCCTCCTCGCGGCGCTCCGCCCTGGCCCAGGCCCTGGTCGAGTACGGCAAGCTGCAGCGCACGATCTACGCGCTGCGGTATCTGGCCGACGAGGCCTACCGGCGGCGGATCACCCGCCAGCTCAACAAGGGTGAAAGCCTGCACTCGCTGCGCCGGGATTTGTTCTTCGCCCACGACGAGGGCACCGTGCGGCGCCGGCACCAGGAGCAGCAGACCGAACAGGCGCTGTGCCTGTCGCTGGTGACCAACGCGATCATCACCTGGAACACCGCCTACCTCGAGCTCGCGCTCGAGCGGCTGTCGCAGCGGTGCGGGCGTGTCGACCCGGACCTGCTGGCCCACATCTCCCCGGCGCTCATGGAACACATCAATCCATACGGGACCTACGAATTCCCCGTCGAGGCCGAGTACGCCCGCACCGGCTACCGGCCACTACGCAGCCCCAGCGACACGGTGTAGGACTGTCCGCGCGGTGGTGAAGCCGGGCGGACGCTGATCTCAGGATGCCGGGGTATTCGCGTGGGGTCGTTCGTCGCGGAATACCGGCACGGCCAGGGCGGCGGCGAGCAGCACTGCTGCTCCGAAGGTGCTCAGGGCCACGGCGAAGCTGGTGGGCAGCAGGAGGGCTTGGAAGGCCAGGCTGCCCAGGCCCATGCCGGTGAACAGGGTGAACACGTTGAGTGCCATGGCCAGCCCGCCGTGGCCGGGCAGGTTGGTGACGATGCCGCCCAGGGGTGGTTGGGTCATGTCGTAGCCCAAAGAGAGGGCCACGATGCTGGCTTGGACCGCCAGCAGCGGCAGGGGGCTGGCCAGCAGCAGCGCGCAGATCCCGGGGTTTGAGTAGCAGCGGTACAGAATCCTCCGCTAAGCATGGAGGGCGTGATCTTGTGGCGGTGCGTGGCTGGTTGAATGCCGCTTGTGCCGGTGGAGTTCTTGACCGATGAGCAGGTGGCCCGGTTCGGACGGTTCGCGGATCAGGTGCCCTCGCAGGCGGAGTTGGAGCGGTTCTTCTTCCTCGACGACGCTGATCGCGCGCTGGTCCGGCGGCATCGTGGGCAGCACAACCGGCTGGGGTTCAGCCTCCAGTTGGGCACGGTGCGGTATCTGGGGACGTTCTTGGCGGATCCGCTGGAGGTGCCTACCGAGGTGGTGGACTTCCTGGCGTCCCAGTTGGAGATCGCCGACCCGTCCTGTGTGAAGTCCTACGGGCAGCGGCAGGCCACCCAGTGGGAACACGCCGCGGAGATCCGCAGCGAGTGCGGCTACCGTGACTTCGCCGACGCCACCGGCGAGGTGGCGGAGTTTGTGTCGGCGCGGGCGTGGACGCGGGTGGAGTCGGCGAAGGCGTTGTTCGATGCCGCGGTGGCGTGGCTGCGTACGTAGCGGGTGCTGTTGCCGGGCGCGAGCGTGTTGGCACGGCTGGTGTCCGAGCACCGCGAGCAGGCCAGTCAGCAGCTGTATGCCGCGCTGCACCGGGCGGCGGCCGAGGCGGATAGCGGGCTGCCGCACCGGTTGACGGGATTGTTGGCGGTGCCGGAGGGCTCGCGGTTCTCCGAGCTGGAGCGGCTGCGCCGCGGGCCCACGCGAGTGTCAGGGCGGAGCATGACCGAGGCGCTGCATCGGGCTTCGGCGCTGTCTGGGATCGGCGCGGGGGCGGTGGATGTCTCGGCGGTGCCGGCCAATCGGCTGGAGGCGCTGGCTCGTGACGGGCTGTCGGCCAAGGCTCAGGCCATCGCGCGTCGTGAGGCGCCGCGGCGGACGGCCACGCTGGTCGCGGCGGTGCGCAGCCTGTCGGCCTCGGCGGTCGACGATGCGCTGGATGTGTTCTCGGTGCTCATGGCCACCAAGCTGATCAAGGCCGCCGAGCGCACCAGCCGCGAGACTAAGCTGGCCCGGCTGCCCAAGCTCACCCAGGCGTCGGCGACGTTGGCCTCGGCGGTGCGGGTGTTGGAGGACATGCGCTCCGCCGCCGTGGGTCAGGACGACGGCGAGCCGGTGGTGCGGGATGTGTCGGCGGTGTGGGCAGCGATCGAGGAGGTCGTGCCCCGTACGCGGCTGGCGGCGGCGGTGGACACCGTGGAGGAGCTGGCCCCACCGGAGGCCGATGACGATGCCGCGTGGCGGGCGGAGCTGGTCTCGCGGTGGTCCACGGTGCGCCCGTTTCTGCCGTTGTTGGCCGAGGTGATCCCGTTCGGTGCGACACCACACGGTCAGCCGGTGCTGGAGGCGGTGCGCGAGCTGCCGGAGTTGATCGGGCGTAAGAAGGTCCGGGTCGGTGAGGTCCGCGAACAGCTGTTGACCGGATCGTGGCGCAAGCTCGTCACCAGCGGAGAAGGCGTGGAGGCGGGGTGTGTGGACAAGCACGCGTACGTGTTGTGCGTGCTGGAGGCGCTGCACCGGGCGCTGCGGCACCGTGAGGTCTTCGCGACCGGCTCGCAGCGGTGGGGTGATCCGCGTGCCCGGTTGCTGGACGGGGCCGCGTGGGAGGCGATCCGGCCGAGTGTGCTGACCGGACTTAAGCTGCCCGAGGAGAGCCAGGCGCATCTGGATGAGCAGGCCACGGCGTTGGATGCGGCGTGGCGGCACCTGGGCACGCGCTTGTCAGCCACCGACGGCCAGGGGCGGGTGCGCGTCGAGCCGGGCCGAGATGGGCGGGCTCAGGTGCGGGTGGACGCGCTGGAGAAGTTGGCCGAGCCGCCGTCGCTGGTGGCGCTGCGGGAGCTGACCGAGCGGATGCTGCCCGAGGTGGATCTGCCGGATCTGCTGCTGGAAGTCCACGCCCGCACCGGGTTTTGTCCGAGTTCACCCACGCCTCCGGCGGCGAGGCCCGGATGGCCGACGCGGAGCTGTCGCTGGCGGCGGTACTCGTCGCCGAGGCCACCAACACCGGCTACAAACCCGTGCAGCGGCCGCGGCATCGAGCGTTGAATCGGGCACGGCTGTCGCATGTGGAGCAGAACTACCTGCGGGCCGACACGCTGGCTGCGGCCAACGCGCGGCTGATCGAAGCCCAAGCCGATATTCCCCTCGCCGGGCTCTGGGGTGGCGGCATGGTCGCCTCGGTGGATGGGCTGCGGTTCGTGGTGCCGGGCCACACCGTCTACGCCGGGCACAACCCGCGGTATTTCGGCCGCAGGCGTGGCGCGACCTGGTTGAACGCGATCAACGACCAGGTCGCCGGGATCGGCGCCACGGTGGTGCCGGGCACGCAGCGGGATTCGCTGTACCAGCTGGACGTGCTGCTCAACCCCGACCACGGCCAACGCCCCGAGCTGGTCACGTCCGATACGGCCGGGTATTCGGACATGGTGTTCGGCCTGTACCGCATCTGCGGCATGGCCTACGCCCCGCGGTTGGCGAACCTGACCGATACGCGGTTTTGGCGCCTGGACACCCACGCGGACTACGGTGCCGCGAACGACCTGGCCCGCCACCGGATCAAGCCGGAGCGCATCCGCGCGCACTGGTCGGAGATGCTGCGGGTGGCCGGCTCGCTGGTCACCGGCACCGTGCGCGCCTACGACCTCATCCGCGCCCTGGGCCGCGACGGCAACCCCACCCCGTTGGGGCAGGCGTTCGTCGAGTACGGTCGCATCGCCAAAACGCTGCACCTGCTGGCGGTGGCGGATCCCGATGACGACAGCTACCAACGGGCGCTGAACGCCCAGCTCAACACCACCGAATCCCGCCACCGACTGGCCCGCAAGCTCTGCTTCGGCTCGCGTGGAGAGCTGCGCCAGAGCTATCAGGACGGCATGGAAGACCAACTCGGTGCACTCGGCCTGGTGCTCAACGCCGTGGTGCTGTGGAACACCACCTACCTGGACGCGGCGTTGCAGCAGCTGCGCGCGCAGGGCTACCCGGTCGACGACGCGGATGCGGCCCGCCTGTCCCCGCTGGGGGATACGCACCTGAACGTGCACGGGGCCTACACCTTCCACCGGCCGGCGTCGGGTGGGTTGCGCCCGCTGCGGGACCCGGACGAGGCGGTCGCCGACGACGAGCCGGTAGCCGGACCTGGACGTCCGCCGCCCCGGCCGGGTGGGACCAAGTAGTTGCCGTGAAAGGAAACCAGCGTCTGCGCGGTCACCGTCCGGGTGACGCCGGACTCGGCCGGGAACGCCGGTGGCGGGCGCAGCCGTTCAGCTTCGGCCAGGGCGCCGACGGTGGTGTGTCGCCGTCACGGACCCGGCGCTGGCCATCCAGCGGGGTCGCGCGCCGATCGACGCCGCGGCTTGCGACATCGGCGACCGGGAGATCGTCGCCGACGGCGCCAGCAGCGCTGTGCTGCGGCGTGGTTCGCCTTCTCCTCCCGGTCGTGCGGTTGTCCCACCGCTCGTGCGGTTGCCCCACCGCGGCGGACAGGGCACCGGGTCCCGCATGGAATGGACCGTTCCCGTGTTGTCCCTGTCCCTGGTCAGGACATCATTGCGTGGGCGAGGTGGGTGAGTTCGTCGGCGCCGCGGTGTTCGAGGGTGGGCAGCTGCTGGGCGGTGGCGGTGGCTGCGGTGAGGCGGTTGGTCGGGTCGGTGTGGGCGGTGGCGTGGGTGGCGAGTTCGCTCCAGAGGTGGGCGAGGTGGGTGTAGGTGTCGGCGGCTGTTGGGCGGCGGGCAGGCGGGTGGTTTCGGCGAGCCAGGTCAGGTAGTCGGCTTGTAGGCGGCGGAATAGGCTGCCGCCGGTGCCGGCTTTGTCGATGAAGGCGGCCAGGGCGTGCAGCGCGGTGTCGAGCTGGTCGGGTGGGAAGAGGTCGGGCCAGCGGGCGAGGTCGGTGGCGAAGGTGGCGATTCCGTCCAGGCCGGTGGCCTGGACGAGGTCGGGCACACTGTCAACGCTGTTGCCCAACAGGGACGATTCGGGCTGGCGGAGCGCGGCCGCCGCTGCCTGGCAGGCGTCGGCGGCCGTGGGGGCCAGAGCTGGCAGGTGGGTGGGGTAGCGCAGCCGGTAGGTGGTGTGCCGGGTGGGGACCGGGAATCCGGTGGAGGCGCGGGCGCGGGCCAGTGCCTCGTAGCCGACCTGTTGTGGTTCGGCGCGGTCGTTGTCGATGACGGTGGCGGTGCGGGTGTGGTCGTCGTAGCCGATGAGCACGATGTCGTGGCGGCTCATGGACAGCCGCACCCGCAGGTAGGGCAGTTCGGCGATGTCGGCCCAGCACAGCACGGGATAGCCGTGGTCGAGTTCGTCGCGCACCCAGGCCCAGCCTTGCTCGGGGTCGTCGGTGGCCTGCCGGGTGAGGCTCAGTCCGAGGCGGTGGGCTAGCGCGTCGGTGAGGTCGGGGCCGCGGCCGACGAGGTAGATCGGCGGCTGCATGGTGGTGTGGCGTAGGTAGGTGAACCCGAGTTCTCCGCCGAGGCCGAATACGGTGCCTTCGTCGAGTGGCGTGTCGTCGTAGGACAGCCCGGCCCAGTGCAGCAGATCTCGTAGTGCTCCGGAGCCGCAGTGGCCGGCGAGCTGGTGTGGGTAGTCGGCAATGCGGGTGTGATCAGCCATGCGGGTCTCCTGGGGGCAGTTGCGGGTCAGGGGGTGTCGAGCCGGGGGATGACTCCGGAGAGGATCAAACCGGTGAGCAGCAGGGCCACGAGCACGGCGGGAATGACGATGAGGGTGAAGCGCGGCCAGTGCGTGCTGCCGTGGCGGCGGTCCGTGTCGTGCTGGGGGTGGTTCATGAGCTCCTCGTTTCGCGGTGTCGGAACCTGCCCGGGGGTGGTCAGGCGGTGCGGTGCAGCAGCTCTTCGGCCTGGGTTCGGGCTTCGTGCCAGGGGGTGCGGCGGCGATGGCTCGGCGTTGTTTGACGATGAAGCGGGGCTGGTCGAGTGCGGCGGCGCCGACGAGGTGGCCGCCGCGGCGATACAGGGCGGCGAAGCGACCGGTGTCGGGACGGTGCAGCAGGAGGGGCTCGGTGGTGGCATCGGTGATGCCGACGCATTGCAGCCGGGAGCCGTACCAGTCCGACCACACGTAGGGCACGCTGCTGTGGGTGTGTTGCCGCTCGGGGTGCAGGGCGTTGCGGGCGGCGGTGGCGGCTTGTTCGGTGGCGTTGGTCCAGTGCTCGACGCGCATGGCGGTCTGGAACAGGGGATTGGGCCAGCGGGCGACGTCGCCGGCGGCGTAGATCCCGCGGGTGCCGACAGGGGCGAGGGTGTCCTGGCAGACAATGCCGTCGTCGAGGGTGAGGCCGGTGTCGGTGAGCCAGTCGGTGGCCGGCCTGGCGCCGATGCCGAGCACGACGACGTCGGCGGGCAGGTGGGTGCCATCTGAGAGGGCGACGCCGGTGACGCGGCCGGTGCCGGTCAGTCCGGTGACCTGGACGCCGCACCGCAGGCGGGTGCCGTGCTGTTCGTGCAGCGTGACCAACTGCTGGCCGACCTGCTCGCCCACGGCGTGGGCCAGGGGTGCGGTGCTGGCTTCGACGAGGGTGACCGGCAGGCCGCGGTGGCGGGCGGCGGCGGCCACCTCGGAACCGATGAATCCGCCGCCGACGATGACCACGCGGCTGCCGGTGTCCAGCGCGCGGCGCAGCGCGTGCGCGTCCTCGAGCGTGCGCAGCGCCGCCACCCCCTCCAACTGTGGGGCGGGAGTCAGGGAGCGGGCACTGGCCCCGGTGGCCAGCACCAGCCCCGTATACCCGAGCCGGGACGAGCCGGTCGCGGACTCGTCGTCGAGGAGGACTTCCTGCGCGTCGATGTCGAGCCCGACCGCGCGGCAGCCCAGCCGCACGTCAACGCCGAGCTGCTCGTGCAGTTGCTCGTGCTCGACCAGCCACCCCGGTTGTGGCGGGGTGGGGGCCAGGAAGGCTTTGGACAGTGGGGGGCGGTCGTAGGGCAGATGGTCTTCGGCGCCGATGAGGGTGATCGGGCCGGTGTAGCCGGTCTGGCGGGCGGTATGCACCGCGCGCAGCCCGGCCAGCGAGGCCCCGACCACCACGAGGTGTTGCCCCGGCATCACGACCGGACCCTTCTCGTGGGGGCGAGTGGTGGCATCGTGGTCACTCCTCGATGCTCAGCGCCCAGGTGGGGCACTGGGCCACGGCCTGCTCGACCACCGCGCGTCGATCCTCCGGAGGGTCCTGCAGCAGGTAGGCGAGTCCGTCGTCGCCGACTTCGAAGAGGTCTTCAGCGAGTCCTTCGCAGACCCCGTGCCCGGTGCACTTGTCGGTATCGATGTGAATGTTCATGGTGGCGTGTCTCCTCTGTCGGGCTCGCCTGGCGGCGTGTTCGGCGGCCGTGTTCAGCGCGGACGGGTTGTCAGTGCGGGAGGTGGAGCTGGCAGGGCAGGCGTTTGACCGAGTGGAAGAAGTTGCCTGGCATCAGCTGCGGCTCGCCGGCCTCGATATCGGGGGCGCGGCGCAGCAGCTCGGCGTACAGCGCCCGCAGTTGGGTGCGGGCGAGTTGGTTGCCTAGGCAGTGGTGGATGCCGCCGCCGCCGAAGCCGACGTGCGGGTTCGGATCCCGCGAGAGATCGAACGTGTGTGGGTGGTCGAAGACGGTCTCGTCGCGGTTGGCCGAGGAGTAAAACAGCACCACCTTGTCCCCGGCGGTGATGTGCTGGCCGCGAAACTCCAGATCCCGCGCTGCGGTGCGACGGAAGGTCATGATGGGGGTGGCCCAGCGCACGAACTCCTCGACCGCACCGGGGATGCGATGGTCGAAGTCGGCCGTCAGCCACGCCCGCTGTTGCGGGTAGTCGGTCAGCGCCTTGAGCGCGTGGCTGGTGGACTGCCGCGTGGTGTCGTTACCGGCGATGGTCAGCAGCGCGAAGAACGCGCTGATTTCCTGGTCGGTGAGGCGCTCGCCGTCGACCTCGGCCTGCACCAACGCGGTCAGCAAGTCATCGGCCGGCTCGCGGCGGCGCTGCTCGGCCAGCGAGGCGACCAGTTCGTTCATGTAGCTCAATGCCTGATACAGCCGCATCAGTACCTGCTCACGGCCCTCGCCGACCAGTTCCGGGTCGTTCCAGCCGGTCCCGACCGCCGCCTCATGCGCGGCCTTCTGACGTTCCCCGTCGGGCACGCCCACGATGTCGTTGATGTTGTGCATCGGCAGCAGCGCGGCGCACTCGGAGACGAAATCGACCTCGCCGCCCTGTTCGCGCCCCCGCTCGAGCAGGTTGTCGACCACCGTCGTGGCATTAGCCCGGATGCGGCCTTCGATCCGGCGCATCTGCTTCGGAGTGAACGCCGAGGCCACCAACCGGCGCAACTTGGTATGCCGCGGCGGATCCATTCCGATGATCGACTGGGCGGACTCGACCAACTCCGCCGGCAGGCTTTCCATCAGAATGCCCGGCCCGGACAAAAAGTCCTCATGCCGCTGGGTGACCTCGACCAGATCCTGATAGGTCACGATCGCCCAGAACCCGTGATCATCGGGATCGTCGAGCAGCTGCTCCTCGAACGGCCGATGCCAAGTCACCGGCCGGTGCTGACGCAGCACCGCGAAGCTTTCATCTCGCTCGTGCATCGTGGTCGACCAAAACGCCCGCGAGGACAGATCCACCTCGTCATAGGGGCGGTCGGGGTTCCCGCTGGCAGTGCGGGTCACGTTCCGGGTCATGGCAACCTCCGGTCTGGGTCCGAACAACGCAGCAACACCGCACGCGGGCCAGTCACCCGCTGCGAGGGCCGACCACTGACGGACAGGGCAGTGACCGGCAACACAGGCAAGCTAGACACGCATGCAACATGTGTCAATGGAATTGACTTACCGGAGAGATGTGCCCAGTATGGCGAGCGTGGCTGGCCAGTTCCGTGCACGCGCCCGTAACCAACTCCGCGACGAGGCCCTCGACGCGGCCGCACGCCTCGTGGTCGCCCACGGCTGGCAGGGCCTGCAGATGCGCGAAGTCGCCCGTCAGGTCGGGGTGAGCCGCCAGACGCTGTACAACGAATTCACCCACAAGCACGGGTTGGCCCAAGCACTCCTGCTGCGGCTGACCGAGCGGTTCCTCGACGGCATCGAACACGCCCTGGACAGCGCCGACGAACCCCGCCACGCCTGGACCGCGGCCGTGCGCTACACCCTGGAGACCGCCGCCGACGAGCCATTGCTCAAGGTGGTGCTCACCACCGACGGCAGCGACGATTTCCTGCCGTTGCTGACCACCGAAGGCGCCCCCATCGTGCAAGCTGCCCGCGACCGCATCGTGGCGGTGCTGCACCGCCGGTGGCCGGGCCTGAACCAGGCCAATGTGACGGTCGCCGCCGAATCCGCCGCCCGACTGACGCTGAGCCACGTGATGCTGCCGCTGCACCCCGCCGACCAGGTCGCCGACGACGTCTCCCGAGTGCTCATCGGCTTTCTCGGAGAACCCCACCACACCCACTGAGCGTCCGGTGCGGAGCGGGATACAAACCCTGTGGATGGAATCGAGAGGAGAACCGGTGCACCACTGCGAGTCGGCACCACACGGCAGGCCCCGCACCCCGCCCACCGCGGCGACACACCATGCGGCCGCCGACGGCGTGCTGCCGGCCCACAGCGCCGACTGCCTCGGCTGCGGGCCGGACAACCCCCACGGTCACCAGCTTCAGGTGCACCGCGACGGTGCCCGCGTCCACAGCCGCCACGTCTTCGACCAGCGGCACGTCGCGCCCCCGGACTTGTCCACGGCGGAGCGGTGGCCACCGTCCTCGACGATCTCTGCGGCCACGTCCTCACCCTCATCGGCATCCTCGCCGTCACCCGCCACCTCGCCGTGAACTACCACGCACCCACCAGGCTCGACACGTCTTACGAGCTGTCCGCATGCTGGTGCGCCGAGACGGACGCAAACTCTTCCTCCGCGCCGAAGGCCACACCCCCCACGGCCAGTTGACCTTCGTCGGCGACGGCGTCTTCCTCCACGTCGACCCCGAACACTTCGCCCGCGCCACCAGCCCCGACCAACCACGGCAATAGCCGTCCGCAATGGGACGTCGTGACCAAGGTCCTACGCGTCGGCGACGTGCTCGTGGCCACCCGCCTGGACCGCATCGGCCGCTCCACCGCCCACCTCGTGTCCCTCCTGGACGACTTCCGCCAGCGCGGGCTCGACACCACCACTCCTGAGGGCCGCATGGTCTACCGGATGCTGGCCGCCGTCGTTGAATTCCAACGCGATCTCATCATCGCCAACACCCACGAAGGCCAGTAGGAAACCGCGTCCCACACTGTTGGCACCTTCATGCTCGTCGCACGTTCGCGCACGATGATGTTTACAAAATCTGACTATTGTCAAACTGGCTTTACAGATCTACGGTTCTGTCAACCGATCTCGAGGCGAGGAGGCTGCAGTGGCTACCGTGGCAGCGAACGTCAGCGGGACGGTCCCGGCGGGATCGACCCAGCGGTGGAAGGACAAGAAGCGCTACCTGTGGCTGATGGGGCTGGTGATGCCGTCCCTGGCCTTCGTGGCGATGGGGGCGTATGCGGCCACCGGGCAGGGAGTGTGGTTTTGGATCGGCCCGGTGGTGATCTTGGTGCTGGTTCCCGCGGTGGACCTGTTGGCTGGGCTCGACCGTTCGAACCCGCCGGATGATGTGATCGAGGCGCTGGAGAACGACCGCTACTACCGGTGGATCACCTTCCTGTACCTGCCGATCCAGTACGCCGGATTCGTCGCGGCGTTGTGGCTGATCACCCAGGGCGATCTGTCCGTGGTGGACAAGGTCGGTTTGGCGATCACGGTGGGCACCATCGGCGGCATCGGCATCAACACGGCCCACGAGCTCGGGCACAAGAAGGAGAGCCACGAGCGGTGGTTGTCCAAGATCGCCCTCGCGCAGAGCTTCTACGGGCATTTCTACATCGAGCACAACCGGGGTCACCACGTGCGGGTGGCGACGCCGGAAGATCCCGCCAGCGCCCGGGTGGGCGAGAACTTCTACCAGTTCTGGCCGCGCACCGTGTGGGGCTCGCTGACCAGCGCCTGGAACCTGGAGAAAAAGCGCTACGCGCGGCGTGGCCAGCACCCGTTCCGCCTCGGCAACGATGTGCTCAACGCGTGGTTGATGTCGGCGGTGCTGTGGGCCGGCATGGTGGCCTGGCTGGGCGTCGGGGTCCTGCCTTATCTGCTGATCCAAGCCGTGGTCGGTTTTTCGTTGCTCGAGGTGGTCAACTACATGGAGCACTACGGGATGCTGCGCCAGCGGACCGGACCTGATGGCACCGGCCGCTACGAGCGGGTCATGCCCAGCCATAGCTGGAACTCCAACAACATCGCCACCAACGTGCTGCTGTATCACCTGCAGCGGCACAGCGACCACCACGCCAACCCGACCCGCCGGTACCAGACCCTGCGCGACTACGAGGAATCTCCCGTCCTGCCGACCGGGTACGCCGGGATGATCCTGCTGGCCATCGTGCCTGCGATCTGGCGGCGGATCATGGACCCGCGGGTGGCCGCGCACTTCGGTGGCGACATGAGCCAGGCGAACATTTCCCCACGGAAACGGGCAAAGGTCTTGGCGCAGTACCCGGTGCCCGCGGCGTCCGAGGAGGCCGCATGAGCCAGTACCGCTGCCCCGGCTGCGACTACACCTACGACGAAGCAGCCGGCGACCCCCGCGAGGGATTTCCTGCCGGGACCGCCTGGGCGGACGTGCCCGACGACTGGTGCTGTCCCGATTGCGGCGTGCGCGAGAAGGTCGATTTCGAACCTGGAGAAGGGAAGTGAGCCACGTGGAGATCACCGTCGATCGAGCCAAGTGCGAGGGCCTGGGCATGTGCGAGGCCATGGCGCACGAGTTCTTCGAGGTCCAAGACGACGGCACCATGGTCGTCTTGGACGAGCACCCGGCCGATGAGCACCGCCAGACAGTCGCCGCCGCCGTGGACGCCTGCCCCGTGCTGGCACTCACCCTGAAGGGCTGAGGCATGGAGCGTCTCGTCGTCGTCGGCGCCTCATTGGCGGGATTGCGCGCGGTGCAGTCCGCCCGCCGCGCCGGATTCACCGGCTCGATCACCCTGATCGGTGCCGAGGAGCACGTGCCCTACGACCGGCCGCCGCTGTCCAAGGCATTCCTCGCCGCCGGCCACGATGGCGAGGCTGTGTCCTTTCACAGTGCCGACGAGCTGCGCGAGCAGTTCGGGGTCGAGCTGCGCCTCGGTGTTTCGGCGGAGGCGTTGGATACGGCGGCACGGGAAGTCCACCTGCCCGGCCGCGCGGTGCCCTACGATGGGCTGGTCATTGCCACCGGCGCCACACCGCGCACCCTGCCGGGAGCCGACGGGATCGCCGGCGTGCATCAGTTGCGCACGCTCGATGACGCCGTGGCGATCCGGAACGCACTGGATGCCGGTGCCCGCACCGTGGTCGTGGGAGCCGGGTTTATCGGGTCCGAGGTCGCCTCGGCGGCGCGCAAGCGCAATCTGCCTGTCACCGTGGTGGAAGCCTCTGACCTGCCGCTGTCCCGCTCGCTGGGCCTGGAGGTGGGTGCCGTGTGCGCGGGGCTGCATGGCGCACACGGCACCCACCTCAAGCTTGCCCGCACGGTCAGCGGCCTCGAGTCGCAGTACGGACAGGTCACCGGGGTGCGGCTCGATGACGGAACCGTGCTGCCGGCCGATCTGGTCGTGGCCGGCATCGGGGTTACACCCGCCACGACATGGCTGAGCGACAGCAGCCTACCGCTGCACGAGCACGACGGCGGTCTGCTGTGCGACTCCACGCTCTGGACCGGCGTCGAGGGGGTGTACGCGGCCGGTGACGTCGCACACGCGGTCAATCCCCTCTTCGACGACGACCTCATGCGGCTCGAGCACTGGACCACCGCCGCCGAGCAAGGAGCCGTTGCCGCCCGGCACGCGCTCGACCCAGCCGCCGCCGTGGCCCACGCGCCAGTGCCCTACTTCTGGTCTGACTGGTACGAACACCGCATCCAATTCACTGGGACAGCACACGCCGATGAGGTGCACGTGCTCAGGCCGGCCAGCGAGGGGTTACTTGCCCTCTATCGCCGCGGTGACCGGCTGGCCGGGGCACTCACGGTCGACCGCCCCGGTGACATCATGAAGTTCCGCCGCCGCATCGCAGCCCGAGGAGACTGGACCGAAGCCCTCGCGTTCGCCGAGCGGAAAGACGCCACTCCACGTGGCTAGTATGACCCCGATGGCAGCCACCCAGACGGCAACGCAGGACGACCAGGCACGCCTGCGCACCCGCATCGTGCAGGTCGCCGCCGCCGTCACCAGCGAAACTGGATGGTCCTCGGTAACGATGGGACTGCTCGCCGACACCATCGGAGTCAGTCGGCAGACTGTCTACAACGAACTCGGCAGCAAACGCCAACTCGCCGAGGAAGTGGTCTTCGCCGAGCTCCAGCAATTCCTGACCCTCGTCGACGCAGCGTTCCAGGCCCACCCCACCGACCTGGCGGCCGCGGTCCGCACCGCCTGCCGCGACGTGCTCGTCCGCGCCGCAGAAAGCCCGTTGCTCCACGCCATCGCGAGCACCTCCCATGGCGCACGCCACGACCTGTTGCCCCTGCTCACCACCCAGTCCGAAACACTCATCGACACCGCCAAAACCGTCGTCCGCACCCGCCTCGCCCTGCTGGCCCGGCCCGTGCCAGACCGAGAACTGACCGCGGCAACCGACATGCTGGTCCGCACGATCCTCAGCCACGTCATGCAACCCAGTGCCTCCCCGGAGGTAACCGCCGACAACATGGCCTGGCTGACCCAGCAACTACTCGCATGACCGCGACTCGATGCCGCGGACGCGGAACGAACGCGCCGTTACCGGCGTCGGGTCGCGGGATCACGGGCGTGCTGCCAGCGAGCCAGGGCCTCCGGGGGAGACATGGGTAATAGCGGGCCAGCGACGTCACCGACCTGTGCCCGGAGAACGTCAGCAGGGTGGAGGTATTGGCTCCGTCCTCGGCGGCATGGTCAAGGCGGAGTGCCGCAGCTGATGCAATGCCCACGCAGAGCGTCTGAAAACGACCGTCTGCCGACACCGGTCGGGGTGCATGAATTTCCCCAGGTCGCAGGTGTTGACAACTCGCGTCGAGAAACAACGTCGGCAAACCCATGATCGGGTAGTTTTCGACGCATGGAGATCGGTTACATGCGCGTCTCGACCGACGAGCAAAACCCCACCGCCCAACGCGACGCCCTGATCCGCGCCGGCGTCACCGAGGACCACCTCTACGTCGACCACACCTCGGGAGCCAAGTCCTCCCGGCCGCAGTGGGATGTCGTGTGCCAAGTGGGGGTACCGGTAGCACACGCCGAAAAAACAACGGTTAGCTCGGTTTGGCCAGGTCAGAGACGTGGTTGAGCGGCTGTGTGCTCGTCGACGTTGAGGGTTACCCGCTCTCTGCGGAGTGCTTGCCTGTGGTGAGGATGTCGCTCGTCAGTGATCGTGTGGCGAGCGGAGTGGTCGGTGTCGACGCGGTTTTTCTCCGAGGATGAGATTCGGCGGTTGCGGTCGTGGCCGGAGGAGATCGGGCGGAATGAGCTGATCTCCTATTTCACGTTGGGCTCGGATGATCGGGCGTGGATACTGCGGTCTGCGCGGGGCTCGGGCAACCGGCTGGGGCTGGCTGTGCAACTGTGCGCGTTGCCGTGGTTGGGGTTTGTGCCCGATGACGTGCCTGCGGTGCCCAGGTCGGCGTCGAACCGTCTTGCGGTGCAGTTGGGGATTGCTGTGGCCGAGCTCGAGACGTATGGCGAGCGGGAGCAGACCCGTACCGAGCATCTGCGGCTGGTCGCGGCCCGGTTGAGGTGGCGCACAGCCGGCGCGGTGGAGTGGAAGGAGCTGGAGCAGTTTCTGCTGGCCCGGGCGGTCGAGCACGATGCGCCGAGCGTGTTGTTTCGGCTGGGCTGCGAGTACTTGAGCTCGCAGAAGGTGGTCCGGCCCGGTGCGATCTCGTTGATGGAGCGCATCGCCACGGTTCGTCAGGACGCGGTCGCCGAGGTGTATGGGCGGGTCGAGCCGCTGTTGGATGAGCACCGGCGCGTGAGCTCGACGGGCTGCTGGCCGTCGAGCAGGGCATGAGCATCTCGCGGTTGGCGTGGCTGCATCGCGGGGCGACGACGGCCTCGCCGATGGCGATCCGGGGTGAACTGGACAGCTGCGCTACTTGCGCGGGATCGACGCTCACGTGCTGGACTTGTCGAGCTTGCCGGACGCGCGCCGTCGGCGGCTGGCCGGCGTGGGCCGACGGGCGACGAATCAGGCTCTGGCCCGCCGGGACGAGGACAAGCGGTATCCGGTGCTGCTGGCCACGGCCGCCGAATGCGCCGTGGAGGTGCTCGACGAGCTCGTTTCCATGTTCGACCAGGCCTTGTCCAACCTGGAAAACCGGGCTCGTCGCAAGCTCGACGAGCACCTAGCGCGGCGGGCGCGGGCCTCGGAGGACCGGTTGACGCTGTTGGACGAGATGCTGGCCGTGGCCACCGACCTGGACAACGTGCCCGATGCCGCGGTCGGGGCGAAGTTACGCAGCGGGATCGGGATGGAGCGGCTGCGTGCTGCCCGGCGGGATCCGAAAGACCGGCTACCGCGTGATCACGGGCATCTGGCCATGGTCGATGCCAGCTTCACCTATCTGCGCGAGTTCGCCCCGCACGTCATCGGTGCGCTGACCTTCGCCGCCTCGACCGAGGCGCAGCCCCTGGCCGAGGCGGTGACGATCCTGCGCGAGCTCTACGCCCGCGGTGGCCGCAAGGTCCCCGACGACGCGCCAACGGCCTTCGTCCCGACCCGATGGCGGGACTATCTCGACCGTGCGGCGAAGAGTGGGAACAGCACCGCATATCGGCATTACTGGGAGTTGGCCACCCTGTTGGGGCTGCGGGATGCGTTGCGCTCGGGCGATATCTGGGTGCCGGGCTCGCGCCGGTATGCCGACCCGACCACGCTGCTGCTGCCGGCCGAGCAGTGGCCCACGTGGCGCCACGGGTACTGCGCCCTGGTGCAGGCACCTGCTGAGGCCAACACCGCCTTGGAGCAGGCCGGACAGCAGTTGCAGGCCGCGCTGACGGACCTGGAGCCGGTCCTGGCCGCCGGGGACGGGCCGGTGCGGATGAGCGAGACCGGCGAGCTGACCGTCAACCGGCTCTCGGCCGAGGCAGTCCCCGAGGAGGTGGAGAAACTCCGGTTGGACCTGGTGGAGCTGTTGCCGCGGCCGCAACTGACCGAGCTGCTCATCGAGGTCGACCGGTGGTCGGCCTGGTCGGATCAGCTCACCCACGCCGGCGGTAAAACCCACCGCGAACCCCAGCTGCGCCGCAACCTCTACGCCGCGATCCTGGCCCAGGCCTGCAATTTCGGACCGACCGCGATGGCCGAAGCCTCCGGGATCTCGGAGGAGACGCTGCGCTGGACCACCGAGTGGTACCTGCGCGAAGACACGTTGCGTGAGGCCAACGCGGCGATCGTCAACCATCATCACGAGCTGCCGCTGGCATCGGTGTGGGGTGGCGGCACCATGTCCTCCAGCGATGGGCAGCGGTTTCCGATGCGGGGCAAGTCGCTGACCGCGCGGGCGATGAGCCGCTACTTCGTCGACGAAGGCGTGGCCACCTACACCCACGTCTCCGATCAGCACACCACCTACGGCACGAAGGTCATCCCGGTCACCGACCGCGAAGCCGTCTACGTGCTCGACGAGATCCTCGGCAACACCACCGACCTACCCATCACCGAACACGCCACCGACACCGCCGGGCAAACCCTGACAGTGTTCGCGCTGTTCACGCTGACCGGATTCACCCTGTCCCCGCGCATCCGGGATCTGGGCGGTATCACCCTGCACCGCCTCGGCACCCGCAAAGAGACCACCAGCGCGTTCCCGCACGCGGGCGCGTTGCTGACCGGCACGATCGATACCGCGCTGATCCGCAGCCAGTGGGACGAGATGCTGCGGCTGGCCGCCTCGCTGAAGTACGGCCACACCACCGCCTCGCTGGTGGTGTCCAAGCTGCACGCCTCCTCGCGGCGCTCGGCGCTGGCCCAGGCCCTGGTCGAGTATGGCAAGCTGCAACGCACCATCTATGCCCTGCGGTATCTGGCCGACGAGGCCTACCGGCGTCGGATCACCCGCCAGCTCAACAAGGGTGAGAGCCTGCACTCGCTGCGCCGGGATCTGTTCTTCGCCCACGAAGGCACCGTGCGGCGCCGCCACCACGAGCAGCAGACCGAACAAGCCCTGTGCCTGTCGCTGGTGACCAACGCCGTGATCACCTGGAACACCGCCTACCTCGAACTCGCCCTCGAGCGGTTGTCGCAGCGGCGCGGGCGCATCGACCGGGACCTGTTGGCGCACGTCTCCCCGGCACTGATGGAACACGTCAATCCATACGGGACGTATGAGTTTCCGATCGAGGCCGAGTACGCGCGGAGCGGCTACCGGCCACTACGCAGCCCCAGCGACACAGTGTAGGCCTGTCCGCACGGTGGTGAAGCCAGGCGGAGGCTGATCTCAGGATGCCGGGGTGTTCGCGTGGGGTCGTTCGTGGCGGAAGACCGGCACGGCCAGGGCGGCGGCGAGCAGCACTGCTGCGCCGAAGGTGCTCAGGGCCACGGCGAATCCGGTCGGTAGCAGGATGGCTTGAAAGAGCAGGCTGCCCAGTCCCATGCCGGTGAACAGGGTGAAGACGTTCAGCGCCATGGCCAGCCCACCGTGGCCGGGCAGGTTGGTGACGATGCCGCCCAGGGGTGGTTGGGTCATGTCGTAGCCCAACGACAGGGCCACGATGCTGGCCTGTACCGCCAGCAGTGGCAGGGGGCTGGCCAGTAGCAGCGCGCAGACCCCGCCGAGGGCCACGCCGGCGGGGATGATGCGGGCGCGGCCGTAGCGGTCGGCCAGCCGTCCGATGACCGGGCCGAGGAGCAGGCCGGGAATGCCGTAGCCGAGCAGCGTCAGTCCGATGCCGAACTCGCCCAACTCGAACCGCTGGTGCAGATACACCCCGAGCCAGGTGTAGATCCCGGAGTGCAGCAACGCGTTGATGAGCACGTAGAGGTAGGTGCGCCGCCCGCGGGCCTGGCGCAGCAGCGCCAGATAACCGGCGGCCACGGTGCGCGGCGCCGGCGGGGATGCCGACCGCGGGGTCGCCGGCAGCACAGCGAACGCGGCGACCAGCAGCACCAGCCCGGCTACAGCCGCGGCCAGGAACAGTCCGGACCAGCCCACCAGCGGCTCGCCCAGCGCGCCGGCGGTGGCGCCGACGGCGATGCCGCCGGCCATGCCCCCGAACAACCACCCGAGGGCGTGCCCGCGGCGTTGATACGGCACCAGGTCGCCGACCAGGGCCAGCGCGATCGGCACGACACCGCTGGCGCCGATCGCGGTGGCCAGGCGCACCCCGATGAACGCCCCGGCACTGCCGGCCAGCGCGGTCGCGCCGACCAGCACGGTGAACGCAGCCAGCGAGCCGAGAATGACCGGCCGCCGTCCGAGGTGTTCGGAGACCGGCCCCCACACCAGCACCATCGCCCCGTAGGGCAGCAGGTAGGCAGGCACGGCCAGCCCGACGAGGCCGGGAGAGACCTGGAAAACCTCGGCCAGCCGCGGGATCAAGGGTGCGACCATGAAGATCTGCGCGAAGATCACGAACGCGGCGGCGGTCAGCAGCGCCAGCATGCCCCGCGGGGCGGCGGGCATGGTCGTGGTCGTGTGTTCAGGCACGTCGTTTCCTTGTGCGGCAGTGTTGGGACGCGGCAGCACCGGGCGCGCGGCGTGTCGAGTGGGCCGCGCACCCGGCCTGGCCGGGCGCCAGAGTGATGGGTGTGAACGTCGGTCAGGCCGCTGTGCGGTCTGCCGGTTGCTGCTGGGTTGCCTCTGGTGTGCGGCCGACGCTGGCGATGGCGTTGATCAGCAGCGCCGGGCGGCTGCCGAAGGAGTTGAGAAAGATCGTGGTCACGGAGGCGGCCATGGCCACCATCGCCCACACCGGGGAGATCAGGCCGGTGGTGGCCAGCGGGATGCCGAGTCCGTTGAAGGTGAATGCGAGGGCGACGTTGGTGCGGGTGCGCCGGTAGGCACGATCACTGATGGCGCGGGCATCAAGCACGGCGGCCACGTCCTCGCGCAGCAGGACGACGTCGGCCGATTCGACGGCGATGTCGGTGCCGCCGCCGGCGGCGATGCCCACATCGGCCTGCATGAGTGCCGGCGCGTCGTTGATGCCATCGCCGACCATGGCCACCCGGGTGCCGTCGGCCTGCAGTTCCCGCACGATGTCGGCCTTGCCGTCCGGGCGGATCCCGGCATGGACCTGCTCGATGCCGAGCGTGGCGGCGACGTGGCGGGCGGCGCGCTCGTTGTCGCCGGTGACCAGCACCGGTTCCATGCCCGCCTCGCGCATGGCTGCGACCGCGCTCGTGGCGTCGGGGCGGGCCTGGTCGCCCAGTGCGATCGCACCCCGCAGCACCTGGTCGGTGGCCACGGCGATGACGGTGTGCCCGGTGGCTTCCTGCGAGGTGATCCACGCCGACAGTGCGCCGAGATCGACGCCGGCCTCGGCCAGCAGTCCCGGCCGCCCCAGCAGGACTCGGTGCCCGTCGACGGTGGCGCGTACGCCCGAGCCGGTCATCGACGCGAAGTCCTGGGCGGGCGCTATGGTCACGCCCGCCTCGCGGGCGGCGGCCACGACGGCGCGGGCCAGGGGATGCTCGGAGTGGTTCTCGGCCGCGGCGGCCACCGCCAGCAGCCCGGCAGCATCGCCGTCGACGGATTCGACGGCCCGCACGGTGGGGCGGCCTTCGGTCAAGGTGCCGGTCTTGTCCAGCACGATCCGGCGCACGAGCCGGAACGTTTGGAAGGCCTCGCCGGTGCGCATGACGATGCCGGCATCGGCGGCGTGTCCGGTGCCGCGCACAATCGCTAAGGGTGCGGCAATGCCCACCGCGCACGGGTAGCCCATCACCAGCACCCCGAGCGAGGCGAACACCGCCCGGTGCACGTCCGGGTCCCCGGTGACCAGCCAGCTGCCGGCCAACCAGGCGACCAGCGCAAGAGCGGAGATGCTCAGCACGGTGGGGGTGTAGACCCGCAGCACCTTATCGACCAAATGCAGGATGCCGGGCTTGAGCGCCCGGGCGTCCTCGACGTGGCGGATCACCTGCGCGAGGAAACCTTCGGCGCCGGTGGCGGTGACCTCGATGAGCAGACTGCCGGTGCCGTTGATCGACCCGCCCACGACCTCCTCGCCGGGGCCGCGCTCGGCCGGCACCGGCTCACCGGTGACCAGGGACAGGTCAAGGGCGGAGTACCCGTCGCGGATGCGCCCGTCCAACGGGACACGCTCACCGGGGCGCACCCGCACCAGCTGGCCCACCTCGACCTGCTCCACCGGTACCTCGGACTCACCACTATCGGCCACGAGCCGTGCCAGGTCGGGCTGCAGATCCAACAGCTTCTTGATCGACTGGCCCGAGCGGGTTTTGACCAGCAGCGACAGCCACTCCGAGAAGATGTGATACGTCGCCACGATCGCCGCGGCCGCGAAGAACTCCGCGGTCGGGTAGTTCTCCAACAGACCAGTCAAGCCGATGATGCCGCCGGCGATGCCGCCGAACGCGCCAGCCTCCAGCAACACGTGCTGGTTGAGGATCCCGCGCCGGGCGGACTGATACGCCATCCGCAGGATGTGCGGAGCCACCCCGAACACCATCACACCGGCCAGCACGGCCGCGATCCAGCCGTTGACCGGTGGCTCCAGGAGCCCGGCAAAGCGGGCGGCCAGCGCGAGCGCCCCGGGGGCGGCGACCGCCGCAGCCCACCCGGCGGCACGCCATTGACCGCTGGGGCGCAAGATGCCGAAGACCAGCCCGAGCGCTGCGACCAGCAGGGTGGCGCACAGCAGCGTCCACCAGCCTTCGGCGATCTGGACCATCGCGGTCAGGCTCAGCCCGATCGCGGTGAATAGCCGTTTGCCCTCGGCCAGCAGGTCGGCCTCTTCGTCCTCAAAGGCCCGCAGCTTGCGCGGATCGTAGAGCTCATAGCCGATATCGCGCAGCGTTCCCAGGACCTGCTCCGGCTCGACCACATCCGGGTCGTAGTCGACCAGGGCCTGCTCGTGGGTCAGGCTCACCGACACCGTGCCGACCCCGTCCATGCGGCCCAGGGCCTTTTCGATCGTGCCGGTGCACAATGAACAATGCAGCCCCGCGATCTTGGCCCGAATCCGCTGCTGACCCGGGGTCGTACTCGGCTCCGAAGCCCACAACTGCGTAGGCTCCTGCGTTGCGGTACTCACCGGCCGACCCCCTCGATGACCTCGAAGCCCGCCGCCTCGATGCGCTCGGCCAGCACGGCACGCTCGGCCAGTTCGGGACCGATGCGCACCTGCACGCGGCCGCTACTGTGATCGGCGGTGACCTCACGTACGCCCTCGATGCGGCCCAGCACCTTGGCGATGCGCTGCTCACATCCCGAGCACGACATGCCCGTGACCTGCAACTGCACCGTGTCCATGATCTCGTACTCCCTTGCGTGACCTGCGGTTGTCGTCGTCAACACGCACGCTAGAACCTTGCCCCAGGGGTAAGGTCAAGGATGACGGTTCGCGGCCACACACAGAGGAGGATCTGATGGGTATGACCGTCGGCGCGACGGCGGCAGCCGCCGGAGTCAGCGCCAAGGCGATACGACTGTGGGAGTCCAAGGGGCTGCTGCCGCCGTCCGAGCGCACCGAGTCCGGCTACCGCGTGTTCACCGAGGACGATCTCGACGTGCTGCGCTTCATCCGCCAGGCCAAAACCCTGGGCCTGACCCTGCCCGAGATCAAAGACATCATCGACCTGCAACGCGACGGTGCCACACCGTGTGGCCGGGTCACAGAACTGCTCGACACCCACATCACCGAGATCGACCGCACCCTGGCCGACCTGCGCGCACTGCGCCGCTCGTTAGCCTCCGCTCGTCGGGCCGCCCGCGAGGGCCAACGCCGCGGCCAGGACGCCGTGGTCTGCCGCATCATCGAAAACCACACCGACCGCGACGACAGCGCGCGCACCGAGGGGTAGGCGGCCACACTCGCCTACCCCTCGGTCCCCGTGGGTTCGGGGCCTCAGACGGTGACCGTGGCCATCGCCCGGCACTGCTCCGCGCACCGGCGACACGCCGCCGCGCACTCACGGCAGTAATCCATGTCGTACTTATCGCACTCAGCCGCGCACGCCTCACACACCTGGGCACACAGCTGGCACAACTGCGCCGCCCAGCGCGAATCACGGGCCAGCAGCGTCACGCAGGCCGCACAGATCGCCGCACAGTCCAGACACAGCCGGGCGCACTCGGCCATATCCGGATTGCCGGCGCAACAGTTGTAGTTGCACGTCTCACACGCCTGCTGGCATTCGGCACACGCATCCAGACACGCCTGGTTGCGCTGCTCCACCATCGTCGTAGCCATCACGTACCTCCCTGATTCGCTCGTTGGTTCGCTCAACCCCGCTACGGCGCCCCACCGAGGTACCCATCACCCGAGGCTGCGCACCCCGAGGCGTAAGGGGTTGTCCCGGGAGGAAGGTCAAGGCGTCACGTTCATGGCCACCACATCGAGCCACGTGTCACAGACAACGGTGTCGACGAAAGGAACGTTTCTCAACATGATCGACAGCGGGCCAGTTCGCGAGCCTGGACCGTGCTGGAGATGTCGGAAAAACGCGTTGTGAAGCCGGAGTGTCCAACAAGTCGATCACGACCCTTTGTCGTACAGTCGGGCACGTCATCGATCATGAAAGGTGCCCGTCGATGACCGACAAGGCCCCGGCCGAGCTCGCCCTCGACGGCAACCCGCTCGACACCATCGGCGGCGGCGCCCGCATCGGTTACGCCCGCGTGTCCACCGCCGAGCAGAGCCTGCGCCGCCAGGTCGACGCCCTCACCCAGGCAGGATGCATCCGGGTCTTCGAGGAGAAACTGTCCGGCAAAAACGCCGACCGCCCCGAGCTGGCCGCCTGTCTGGACTACCTCCGCGACGGTGACACCCTCGTCGTGCTCGAACTCTCCCGGCTGGGCCGCAGCCTCGCCGACCTACTCTCCCTCGTCAGCGGACTGCGCAAGCGCGGAATCGGGTTCACCTCACTGCACGAGAATCTCGACACCACCACCCCCGGTGGCAGGCTCGTGTTCCACGTCTTCGCCGCGCTGGCCGAATTCATCCGTGAGCTCATCGCCGACGGCACCCGCGAAGGTCTCGCCGCTGCCCGCGCAGGCGGCGTCCGACTCGGCCGACCACCGGCCATGAGCCCCGAACAGGTCCGCCACGCCCGCGCCCTGCTCGCCGAACCCGACACCACCGTGGCCTCCATCGCCCGCCTACTCGGCGTGTCCCGTTCCACGATCTACAAATACGTCCCCGAACTCAGCCCCAACCACTCGGTCGACTCCGGACCTGGTCCGCGATCAGCCCTTACGAGCTAACCGTTGTTTTCTGCGCGCCTGCTACCGGAACGCCGCGTCGGCTGAATTGATCTCTCGCGACCCGGGACGGCCGCCCCCGCCCCAACATCTACCCGGCCGACGCCCGGTCGCCAGCGGCCAACTCAACCTCGAATACGTCCGGGGCGCCGGGTCAGAACCGGCGGTTGCGTCGACGCGTGCGCGGGCGAGTTCGATAGCCCTTGGCGAAGCCCTAAGCGACGCGACGCGCGACGAGCCCGCGCGCACGCGCGCGCGAGGGCGAACATGTTTCCGCAGGTCACAGCGCCGCACTCGTGGGAGGGTTGCGAACCGGGTTGCGTGCCGGGGTTGCACCCCGGTTGCGGTCCTCCGTTTTCGCAGGTCAAAGCGGGTTACGCAGAGGGTTGCGCCCCGCGCAGCGGCCGGCCGAACGACGCAGTCGAGCGTCAGGTCAGAACGGCGCGGCCAGCTCGCCGGGAGTAGGCCGGCGCACGACGTCGGCAGCGACCACATCGACGTCGTCCTTCCAGTCGGTCGCCGCGATCACCACGGTCTCCCCCGTGACGTCGATCTCCCAGACCGCCGTCCGCAGTCGCGTAGCCATGGCGTCGAGCGTAGGTCCGCGGACCCCGCACGCGTCTCGTCGGCGGAATCGGTCGCTTGGGGCAGCCGGCGGCCGGGCGTAACCGAGCCCCAGTCGACGGTCCGCGCGATGCCACCGGCACCCCCAACGCGACCCCAACATGGTGACCACGTCGACCCCCAACGCGACCCGGACGTGAGGCCAAAACCAGGCCCCAAACGCGACCCCAACGTAGGGCCAACGGCACCCCCAAAACGAAGCCGACGCTGTGGGTGCCGCCACCCCAAAACGGCCACCCCAAAACGCAGCCCAACCAGCGGTTTTGGGGTGGCAACATTGCGCCGCCATTTTGGGGCTAGCGCTACCCCTGCGACGTCGTGTTGTCGTCGAGACCGGCCGCCGAGATTGCCGCCGACGGCAGATCGGAGACGGTGTTCGCGGTGTCGTTCAGCGGTCGTAGCCGGCGGCACGGAGCACGGACGGCGGCAGCTCGTCGACGGCACAGCCGAGACCGGCCGCCAGTCCCTCGACCGCGTCACGGAGCGCGTCTTCGTTTCCGTCGCGGCGGGCGTCGTTCAACGCGAGGACGAACTCGCGCCCGGCCTTCTCCGCAGTCTTCGCGGCCTTCGACAGGCCGGGGTGCAGGCGCACCGGGCGGGTCCTCTTCGGTTTATCAGGGCCTGATACAACGACGTCGTCGTTCGTCGACCCGCCGCGGTCGGATATCAGGGCCTGATACGCCTCGACCTGCTCGGCGTGCGACCGGCCCTTCGATGCGAGGCGGAGCGCGTCGTCGACAGCCAGGTCCCCGGCGTCGACCTTCTGCTGCAACTCCGGCGCCACCTTCGTGCGCAGCTTGAGGCGCCCGGAGATCCACGCCTGCGACCGGCCCAACGACTTGGCCGCCGGCACCTGGCCGCCGTGCAGCTCGACCAGCTCGGCCACGGCGTCCGCCTCGGCCAGCGGTGACATGGCCCTCCGGTTGACGTTCTCCGACAGCACCGCGACCCGCAGATCGGCAGTCCTGACCTGGTGCACTGGAACCGTGGTCAGCCCGGCCTCCCTGGCCGCCCACAACCGCCGGTTGCCGTTGACCACCACGTGCCGAGCCTCGGATGCCTGCACCTCGGCGGCGTGCTCCGGCCACGTCTCGCAGAACACCTCGACCGTCACGATGCCGAGCGGCTGGAGCACACCCTGCGCGCGGATCGCGTCGACCAGCTCGTCCGCGTCATCCTGGGTCTCGTCCCGCCGGTTCGCCGGCGACCCCACGAGCAGATCCAGCGGCATCTCCGCCGCCCGCTGGATCGACTCCGGCCGGGCCGGCGACTGCCCCGCGAACCGTGACGGACGCCGCCCCGCCATCACCGGCTACCTCCGACCAGCTCGGCCACGATCGGCGAGTAGGTGCGCTCCATGAGCTGCCGCAGCCGCGGCGGCCCCTCGTCGAGCCCGACCCCGCCGTGCACGTGCTTGGAGATGTCCGTCCAGAGCGGCACCTGACGATCGACCCACACCGGCGTGCCCGGAAGGTGGTGGTCGAGACCTTCGCCGAGTTCGGTGATCGCCTGTGTCGCCTCCGCCGTGCGGCGACACCGATTTAGCAGCACGCCCACAGTCGCCAGGTCGGGGTTCAGGTCCTCCCGGACGTCGCCGATGGCCTGCGCGATATCCGCGACCGCGTCCAGGGACCACACGTCCGGCTCGGCCACCAACAGCACGTCGTCGGCCGCGGTAAGCGCGTTCACCGTGCTCAGGCCGAGCGCCGGCGGGCAGTCGATCAGCACCAGGTCGTAGTCGCCGAGCAACGGCTTCAGCGCCTTCCGGAGTCGCATCTCCCTGGCCACCACCGAGGCGAGCTGATCCATCGCGACCGACAACGTCGCCGCCGCAGGCGCCACCGTCACCGTCGACCAGATCGACGGCACTAGCACGTCGGCGAGATCGACGTCCCCGACGAGCGCGTCAGCGACGGTCACCTCGTCGGCAGCCACAGGTTCGGCCACGAGGTCGCTGGTGGTGTTGGCCTGCGCGTCGAGGTCGACAACGAGGGTGCGGTGTCCGGCAATGTGCGCGGCACGAGCAAGGCAAATCGTCGAGGTCGACTTGCCCACGCCGCCCTTCTGCATCGCGATGGCGACAGTCCGAGCGGGTTGTGATGATGTGCTGGCAGTCATGCCCGCATCCTGCCACCGACACTCGGGAAGCCAGGCAGATATCAGGCCCTGATACGCCGTGGCGTGAGCGACAGAGCGAACAGGAGGATCACCGGGGTCGCAGATTTATCAGGCCCTGATACGCCACCAACGCTCGCGCGGGGAGCACCCGCTAAAGCCAGAGGAGCGGAACCGGTATGCCGGACCACCCCCCGCTCGCGCGGGGAGCACGGTCGGCACACGCCGAAACGTGTGCGTATGGAGGGACCACCCCCGCTCGCGCGGGGAGCACGCCGCGATCGCCACCGTGGCCAGCCAGGGTTGAGGACCACCCCCGCTCGCGCGGGGAGCACGCGGTGCGGATCCCGTTCCACGCCGCGGTCCAGGGACCACCCCCGCTCGCGCGGGGAGCACTGCTGCAGCTCCAACCGGCGAGAGGGGACCACCCCCGCTCGCGCGGGGAGCACACTCGCTGACCTGTGCTCATACCGTCGGTATCCCCGCTATGAAGTTAGTTGGGGGTGAGTAGGAGATCACTCTCCTACGGTGCCCTGAGCAGCGCTCAGGGCTGCGCGCTTCGCCGCGGACAGCCACACCAGCCAAGGGCCGGCGGGGACTTAGGGGTGGGAACCGGATACGCAGGAAAGGGGCCGCGGCGAGGTATCGGTGCTGGTCAGATGCCGGTGTGGTGCGGCGTTTCCCGCGGTGGCTAGGGTTTTGCGGTCCGGACTGACGACCGTGCTGGGATGCGGAGTTGACCTCGATCGATCGCACCGCGTATCCGCGGTTCAAGCGGGTGGTCTCGGCGCGGGAGCTGGCTGAGGCGTTCACCCCGACCGCTGAGGAGATGGTGTGGGCGCGGGGCAAGACCCAGCGTGATCAGCACTTGTTGGCCCTGGTGGTGCGGCTGAAGTCGTATCAGCGGTTGGGGTATTTCCCGAAACTGGCCGACGTTCCGCTGGCGGTAGTCGAGCATGTCCGGGACGCGCTGGGGCTGCCGGCCGGGGTGACCGCGGAGACCGATGCTGTGCGCACGGCGAAGCGGCACCGGCAGTTCGTGCGTGAGCACCTGGGCGTGGCCTACGAGGCCGACAAGGTGCGCGCGATCGCTGAGCAGGCGATCCGCTCGGCGGTGCAGACCAAGGACAATCCGGCGGATCTGATCAACGTGGCGTTGGAGGAGCTGGTCCGGACCCGCTGTGAGCTGCCGGGCTATTCGACGCTGGACGAGATGGCCGCGACGATCCGCGCGGAGGTCAACGCCGCGTTCTTCGCGCGGGTGGCCGGCCGGTTGGGTCGGGCAGAGCGGGCGCGGTTGGAGCGGCTGCTGCTGGTGGATCCGGGCACGCGCCGCAGCGAGTTCGACCGGCTCAAGGCCCCGGCGGGGGCGGCCACGGTGGGCAAGTTCAAGCAGCGTCTGGCGCATGTGCAGGCCCTGGATGCCATCGGTGCGACCGAGGCGTGGCTGGAGGGTGTGCCGGCGGGCAAGATCAGCCATTTCGCGGGCGAGGCGCGGGTGACCACGGTCGATGACCTGCGCCGGATGGGCGAGGCCAAGCAGCTGACGTTGCTGGTCAGCTTGCTGCATCAGCAGCGCATCGCCGCGCGCGACGAGGTGGTGACGATGTTCTGCAAGCGCATGGCCGCCATTCACAAGAAGGGTAAGGAACGGCTGGATCAGCTGCATGAGGCCCACCGTGCCGAGTCCGAACGACTCCTCGGGGTCTTCGGCGAGGTGTTGAGCGGTACCCGCGAGGCGACCGCAGCCCCTGAGCCACCGTCCGCGGAGGGGGCTGCCGCACCGGTGGTGGGCGGGTCCCGTGATGCGGAGGTGGGCGAGGGGGAGCTTGCTGAACGAGCCGGACGCCTGCTGCTGAAGACGTTGGCATCCGCAGGCGGGGTGGAGCAGCTGTCAGCGGCCCACGAGGCCGTGTCGGCCTATCACGGCAACAACTACCTGCCGCTGTTGGAAGCCTTCTACCGCTCGCACCGTTCAGCGCTGTTCACCCTGGTCGACGCCTTGGAGCTGGTGGCCACGACGGCGGATCGCAGTGTCATCGACGCGGTGGAGTTCCTGCGCGCCAACCGCGATCGACGCTCAGAGTGGATCCCAGAGGCGACCACACATACCCGCGATGACCAGCAGCTCACCATGAGCGTCGATGTCGGCGCGTTCGCCGGAGTGTTGTGGCGCAAGGTGCTGCGGGACAAGCACCGGCCGGGGATGCTGGCGCGCCGGCACCTGGAAGTGTGCGTGTTTTCGTACCTGGCCGCCGAGCTGCGCTCCGGGGATATCGCCGTGTCCGGGTCGGAGTCCTATGCCGATCTGGGCGCGCAGCTGATGTCGTGGAGCGAGTGCGCACCGCTGGTGCCCCAGTTCTGCGAACAGGCCGGGATCCCGACCGACGCACCGGCGCTGGTCGACTTCTACCATCGCCGGTTGTCCCAGGTCGCCGCTGAGGTGGACGCGGGGTATCCGGCCAACACCGACCTGGTCCTCGAAGGCGGCCGGCCGGTGCTCAAACGCCGCAAGGGCACGGAGCGGCGCCCGTCGGCGTTGGCGTTGGAACAGGCGATTCACCAGCGACTGCCCGAGCGCAGCCTGCTCGACATCCTCACCCGCACCGCGTACCTGACCGGCTGGCCCCGCCACCTCGGCCCGGCCTCCGGCTCGGATCCCAAGATCCGCGACAGCCTGGGCCGCTACGTGCTCACCGCCTACGCCTACGGCGCCAACCTCGGCGCGACCGAGGTCGCCCGGCACATGCGTGGCGAGATCTCCGCGCACGAGCTCTACACCACCGGCAACAAACACTCCACCGCCGACAAGGTCCACAAGTGCTCGGCCGACGTGATCAACGCGTTCGCCACGCTGGACGTGGCCGGCATGTGGGGCGACGGGCAGATCGTGGCCGCCGACGGCTCACAGATCGACACCTGGAACAACAACCTGCTGGCCGAGTCCCACATCCGCTACGGCGGCTACGGCGGACTGGCGATGCGGTTCGTGGCCGACTCCTACATCGCTCTGTTCAGCCATTTCGTACCCTGCGGCGCCTGGGAGGCCGTATACATCATCGACGGGCTGCTGCACAACGACTCCGACGTCGAACCCGAGACCATCCACGCCGACACGCAGGGCCAGTCGCTGCCGGTGTTCGGCCTGGCCGCGCTGCTGGGCTTCGACCTGCTGCCGCGCATCCGCAACTGGCACGACCTGACCTTCTACCGCCCCGAGGCGGCCACCCGCTATCAGCACATCGACTCGTTGTTCGACGAGCACACCATCGACTGGGACCTGATCGAGCGACACTGGCCTGATCTGCTGCGCACCGCGATCTCCATCCGCGAAGGTCGGGTGTCGTCGGTGACGCTGCTGCGTCGGCTGGGCACCCATTCGCGCAAGAATCGGCTGTACCGGGCGTTTCGGGAGCTGGGCCGGGTCATCCGCACGATCACGCTGCTGCGCTACCTCTCGGACCCCGGGATGCGGGCCCAGATCACGGCGATCACGAACCGGGCCGAAGGGTTCCACAATTACGCGGACTGGCTCATGATCGGCGGGCGGGTCCTCGGCCACAACGACCCGGACCACCAAGAGCGCATCGTCAAGTTCAACGAGCTGCTGGCCAACTGCGCGGTCTACTCCACCGCGCTGGACATCACCGACGCGGCCAACCAGCTCGCCGCCGAGGGGCACCAGGTCGACACCGACGATCTGGCCACCGTCACCCCCTATATCCAGCACACGATCCGCCGCATGGGCGACCTCGTACTCAACCTCACCCCACCCGAGGACACGCCCGTCACCCGACTCGACCTCGAACCCCGCGTGCTGTTCGCCGCGCCCACCGGGCCGGTCCGATAGGGGATCGGCCCAGCTCCATCAAACGAGCAGGATGAGCCCCAGTCCCTGGACATGCGAAAAGAGGCAGAGCGCCCCGGAGGGGGCGTACCTTGCTGCAGGGTCCGGAGTTCATGGGACCCAGACCCGCGTATTTGTGAATGGTGGACAAGGCGGATCGAAGATATCGTCGATGTTTGATATAGGAATGAGCCACCAACCGGGTCTAGTGTCGTGCATCACACGAAGTAGCACTCTAGGGGTGGCATGTGAGTATCGGTTACCTACCGTGGAGTCACCCGGACTCTGCTATGGGGAATCCGGGTCTGCGGGACAGCCGCAACGATCTAACCTATGCGCAGGTTGTCGAACGGGTCGACGCTTTCGCCGAGGAACTTTCGGAACGCGGGCTTGGCCCCGGCGATGTTCTTGGTGTGATGTTGCCGAACCAAGTCGAGTTGCTTATCGGGCTGCTCGCTGCCTGGCGCGTGGGAGCCGCCGCGACGCCGCTCAATCCCGCGTTCACCGAGCACGAGGCGGAGTACCAGCTGGGTGACTCCGGTGCTGGTCTTGTGCTCAACGCAAGCCCGGACGCTCCGAGCGCGGGACTACCGGCGATCCACGTCGACGAGATGCGTGCGGTAGCTACGGGTTGCCTCCCCCAGAGGGAGGTGCGTCCGGACGAGCTGGCCTTGCTGATCTACACGAGCGGATCGACCGGCCGACCCAAGGGTGTCATGCTCGATCACGCCAACCTTCATGCCATGGCCTCGATGACTGCAGAACACTTCAGGATCACCGACTCTGATCACTGCTTGCTCATCTTGCCACTGTTTCACGTCAATGCGATTTGTCTCAGCTTCCTGACGACGATGTTGTGCGGTGGCCAGCTCACGATTATGGAGCGTTTCAATCCGGAATCATTCCTGGCTGCCGTCGAGCGGCACAGGCCTACGTACTTCGCGGCCGTACCGACCATGTATGCGCGCCTGGCTGAGCTTCCGGACGACGTCTCGTTCGACACGTCGTCGTTGCGGTTAGCGGTCTGTGGCGCGGCGCCGGTGTCAAAGGCGCTGCTCGAGCGTTGTGAGCAGCGGTTCGGGTTCGTGCTGGTCGAGGGGTACGGGCTCACGGAAGGTACCTGTGCGTCGACCTGCAACCCAGTCGACGGTGTGCGCAAGCTCGGCACCGTCGGGCCTGCCCTGCCCGGGCAGCGGATTGCCACGATCTCGCCGGAGGGCAAGATTCTCCCGGCAGGTGAGGTCGGCGAGGTCGTCATCCAGGGCGCCAACGTGATGCGTGGCTACCTGCACCGCCCGGAGGATACCGCCGCGACGCTCGTGGACGGATGGCTGCGCACCGGTGACGTCGGCCGTGTCGACGAGGACGGCTATCTCACCCTCGTTGATCGAGTGAAGGACATGATCATCCGAGGTGGGGAGAACCTGTACCCCAAGGAGATCGAATCCGTGCTGTACGGCCACCCAGCGGTCCTGGAGGCCGCCGTCGTCGGGGCCCCAGATCCGCTGTACGGGGAGGTCCCGGTGGCCTACGTCGTGCCGTACCCGGACACCCCGGTGACCGTCGACGAGCTGCTCGAACGCTGCCGGCGAAACCTCACGAAGGTCAAGATTCCCGTCGAGATCCACCTACTTGACACGCTGCCGAAGAACCCGGTCGGCAAGATCGACAAACCGGGCCTGCGGAAGACCCCGCAACCCCGCTAGCACACCCCGCGGATGCAACGGACCGGAGAGCACCAGCCGGCCCGGCAGCACCCCTATGCCCCAGTGAAGGAGCCGAAATGGGGTTCAAAACAGGCGATTTCCCGCCCGTGGACATGGAGACGTTCCTCGACAAGCCGCTACGGGAACGCATCAAGACGCTGGCCCTGCACTGGGTCGAGTACGGCTTCGGCACCCCGAGGCAGATCGCGGCGACCTACGTGGTCAAGGTGCTGTTCCTCTACGTGCTCGCGGGCACGGCGCTGGCGACCTGGACCTCCGGGATCGGCCCGTTCTGGGAGGTCACGAGCTGGTGGGACCAGCCGATCGTCTACCAGAAGTTGGTGCTGTGGACGGTTTTCCTCGAGGCATTCGGAGTTGCGGGCTCGTGGGGCCCGTTGGCCGGCAAGTTCAAGCCGATGACGGGCGGTGTGCTGTTCTGGGCCCGCCCCGGCACGATCCGGCTGCGGCCCTGGAAGCGGGTTCCGTTCACCAGCGGCGACCGCCGCACCGCGGGTGATGTGGTGCTGTATCTGGGCTTGCTGGTCACGTTGCTGGTGGCCATAGTCCTGCCCGGAGTCCCGAGCGCAAGCCTGTCGGCGGCGTTGCCCGGCACTACGGCCGGTCTGGTGAACCCGACTCTGCTGATCGCGCCGATCGTGCTGCTGGTGCTGTGCGGTCTGCGGGACAAGACGCTCTTCATTGCTGCCCGTAGTGAGCAATACCTGCCCGCGATGGTGTTCTTCGCGTTCCTGCCGTTCGTCGACATGATCATCGCGCTGAAGTTGTTGATCGTGAGTGTGTGGGTCGGTGCCGGGGTGGCGAAGTTCGGGCGGCACTTCACCAACGTCGTCCCGCCGATGGTGAGCAACACCCCCTGGTGGCCGCCGCGGTGGTTGAAGCGGGCCCACTACCGGGACTTCCCGCGCGACATTCGTCCATCGAAGCTCGCGACCTTTATGGCGCACGTGGGCGGCACGCTGGTCGAGATCGTCACGCCGCTGGTGCTGCTGCTGTCCAGCAACTACTGGCTGACGCTGGCCGCCGTGGTGTTGATGGTGTTGTTCCACGTGTTCATCACCTCGACGTTCCCACTGGCGGTGCCGCTGGAGTGGAACATCCTGTTCGCCTTCGCCGCGGTCTTTTTGTTCCTCGGTCACCCGGCGTGGGCTGGCTACGGGATCGGGGACATGTCCTCGCCGTGGCTGACGGTGGCGATCGTGGCCGGGCTGGTGTTCTTCCCCGTCCTGGGTAACCTGCGCCCGGACCTGGTCGCGTTCACTCCGTCCATGCGCCAATACGCCGGTAACTGGGCCTCGGCACTGTGGGCGTTCGCCCCGGGCGCGGAGGACAAGCTCAACGCGCTGCCGCACCGGCCCACGAAGAACCAGGTCGACCAGTTGCAAGCTCTGGGCTATCCGGCCCCGGCTGCGGAGATCACGATGCAGCAGACCATCGCGTGGCGCTCGATGCACAGTCAGGGCCGGGGACTGTTCTCGGTACTCATGAAGAACCTTGCCGATCTCGACGAGCGGACCGTGCGCGAGGGCGAGTTCGGCTGCAACTCGCTGATCGGGTTCAACTTCGGTGACGGGCACCTGCACAACGAGGATCTGATCCGTGCGGTGCAGAGCCGGGTCGGCTTCGCCCCGGGCGAGTGGGTCGTGGTCTGGGTCGAATCGCAGGCCATCCACTCGAGGGTCCAGCATTACAAGGTCATCGACGCCGCGCTCGGCGTGATCGAACGCGGCACATGGAAGGTTGCCGACGCCGTGGCCGAGCAGCCCTGGCTGCCCAACGGCCCCATCCCGCTGACGGTCACCTGGACCCGCAAGGCAGGATCCGGGGTGCCGTCGGTCCGGCGCGGCGACGAGACCGACTCGGCGGTGGGGAGCTCGGCATGAGCACGGCGGTCGTGGTCGGCGGTGGGCCCAACGGGCTCGCCGCCGCCATCGCCCTGACCCGGGCGGGAGTGCAAGTCACCGTGCTCGAGGCCGCCGACGAGATCGGCGGTGGCACCCGGTCCGGCGAAGCGATCCTTCCCGGGTTGGTCCACGACCACTGCTCGGCGTTCCACCCCATGGCCGTCGGCTCGAGTTTCCTGCACGGCCTCGACCTGGGCCGCTACGGCCTGCAGTGGCGACTTCCGGAGATCGACTGCGCGCATCCGCTCGACGACGGCACCGCAGGGGTGCTGCACCGGTCCGTGGCCGAGACCGCTGCCGGTCTCGGCGCCGACGGCGCCCGCTGGTCGCGGCTGTTCGCAAGGCCGGCGGCCGACTACGACGCGCTGGCGGAGGACATCCTCGGACCGCTACTGCGGATCCCGCACCACCCGATCCGGCTCGCCCGCTTCGGGATCCCCGCCCTGATGCCGGCCTCAGTGCTGGCGAAGGCCTTCGCGGGCGAACAGGCCAAAGCCTTGCTCGGTGGGGTCGCCGCACACGCGTTCCATCCGCTGCACCGACCGCTGAGCTCCAGCATCGGGCTGGGCATCCTGACGGCGGGACACCGGCACGGCTGGGCGGTCGCGGCCGGCGGCTCGCAGTCGATCACCGACGCGATGGCGGCGTTGCTGCTCGATCTCGGTGGAAAGATCGAGACCGGGGCGCGGGTGCGATCCACAGCGACCTGCCGGAAGTCGACGTGAGGATGTTCGACCTCGCCCCCACCGCGGTGGCCAACATCCTGGGCGACCGGCTGCCCCCGCGCGTCGCCCGAGCCTACCGGCGGTTCCGCTACGGCCCGGGGGCGTTCAAGGTCGACTTCGCGGTCGCCGACGGGGTGCCCTGGACGGCCGAACCGGCGCGCCGGGCGGGCACCGTCCACGTCGGCGGCACGTTCGCCGAGGTCGCCGCGACCGAGCGCGACATCCACGCCGGCCGGATGCCGCAGCGACCGTTCGTGCTCGTCGGACAGCAGTACCTAGCCGACCCGCAGCGCTCGGTGGGCAACGTGCACCCGGTGTGGACCTACGCCCACGTCCCGAACGGCTACACCGGCGACGCCACCCAAGCGATCATCGCGCAGATCGAGCGCTTCGCCCCCGGATTCCGGGAGCGGATCGTGGGCATCACCGAGCGCACCACACCCGGTTTCGCCGAGTACAACCCGAACTACGTCGGCGGCAACATCCTCACCGGGGCGAAGAACATCCCCCAGCTCGTGTTCGGACCCCGCACCACCCTCACCCCCTACGACGTCGGGCTACCCGGGCACTTCCTGTGCTCGGCCGCCACACCACCCGGCCCCGGCGCACACGGCATGTGCGGCGCGAACGCCGCCGACCGCGCTCTGCGGTACCTGCGTAGCGCGCGGCGCTTCTAACAAGCGGGGCGACAGGCGGCCCCTAGCTAGCCGGTCGCCCCGCTGACCATTTCCACTACACCGAAGGGAGGTCACTCATGTCTCGAGTCCAGGACAAGGTCGTGCTCATCACCGGCGCTGCGACGGGGATCGGGGCTGCCGCCGCGGTCAGGCTCGCCGATGAGGGGGCCACCGTGATCGTCACCGATGTCAACGAGTCCGGTGGCAAAGCGGTCGTCGAGCAGATCACCGCGGCCGGGGGGACCGCCGAGTTCCTCGCCCATGACGTCGCACATGAAGACGAATGGATCCGCGTCACCGGCCACGTGCGCGAGGTGTACGGGCGGATCGACGTCCTTGTGAACAACGCCGGTATCTACCTCATCGCCCCGCTCGCGGAGACCACGCTGGAGGACTGGAACCGATTGATGGCGATCAACGTCACCGGCACGTTCCTCGGCCTGAAGCATGTCGCACCCGGAATGGCAGAAGCCGGCGGGGGCGCGATCATCAATCTTTCGTCCATCGCTGGTCTGATGGGCACCGCGGGGCACACGCTCTACGGGGCCAGCAAGGGCGCCGTGCGCACCATGAGCAAGGACGTCGCCGCCGAGTACGCCGCCGCGAACGTGCGGGTGAACTCGCTGCACCCGACCTACGTCAACACCTCCATGGCCGCCTACGGCGCACAGACCGCCGGGGTTTCGCTCGACGACCTCGGGCCCGCGCTGTCCCCTCTCGGCCGGATCGCCGAGACCGGCGACGTCGTCAACTTCATCCTGTTCCTCGCCTCCGATGAAGCCTCCTACCTCACCGGTAGCGAATACACGATCGATGGCGGCGGCTCCACGCTGCTGTCGCTCGGCTGACCTCACCACTCACACACCAAGGAGCGAACAATGAGTGGACCACTCGACAGCAGGGTCGCCGTCGTCACCGGGGCAGGCAAAGGCCTCGGCCAGACCATCGCTGAGCGTTTCGGTGCCGAGGGGGCGACGGTGGTCGTTTCCGACATCGATGAGACCGCGGCCGAGAAGGTCGCCGCCGGCATCCCCGGTGCCACCTCTCAAGTGTGCGATGTGCGCGACGAGCAGCAAGTCGCCGCCCTGGTCGAGACAACCGTCGAGCGACACGGTGCCCTTCATGTGATGGTGCCCAACGCCGGAGTCGGTGCCCCGTGTCCGTTGCTGCAGATGGACCTCGCCAGCTGGCGGGCGGTCACTGCGGTCAATCTCGACGGTGTCTTCCTCAGCATCCGCTACGCGGCCCCGGCCATCATCGCGGCCGGCGGGGGTGCGATCGTCACCCTCGGCTCGTTCACCGCGATCACTGGATCCCCGTTGATCGGGCACTACGCCGCGGCCAAGGCGGGCGTTGTCAACCTGACCAAGACAGCCGCCACGGAGTTGCGCCCTCACGGCGTGCGGGTCAATGCGCTGCTTCCGGGATTCGTCGGCACCGACTTGGTGACGGCCGCGGCCCCGGCGTTCGAGGAGATACTCGGTCTGCCCAGCGGTGGGTTCGACGGCCTGATCGAGCAAAAGCAGGGGCGCTACGGAACACCCGGCGAGGTCGCCGAGGCCGCACTGTTTTTCGCCAGCGAACGATCCTCGTTCTGCACGGGTAGCGGTCTCGTGCTCGATGGCGGCCTTGATGCCTCCTTGCTCTGAGCGGAACAAGATCGAAAGGACAGAAAAATGGCCCGCGCACAACTGATCGCCTATGTCTCGCCCAGCTCCCCGCAGCAGGAGGAGGCGTTCAACCAGTGGTACGACGAGGTGCACATCCCACAGGTCGTCGAGCGCATCCCGGGCGTCGTCGGCGGCAACCGATTCCGGCTCGCCACCGCGCAACTCGTCTCTGCCGCCGAGCTGCCCGCCCGCCGCTACCTGGCGGTCTACGAGCTCGACACCGACGACCTGCAGTCGTTGGCGAACCGGCTGGCGGAGGCGCTCGGGGACGGGACGCTCGACATCACCGACGCCATCGACATGACCGATCAGGCGCCGGTGCTGCACTTCTACGAGCCGGTCTGACGGAGCCCGCGCCTGGCGGCCCCGGCCGTCAGACGGCGGTGGTCGGGCGCAGCACCCGCTGGCCCAGGAAATGGCAGACCTGCAGCGCAAGCGCGACGTCCAGCCGGTCGTAGGCGCTCGGGCTGCGGCCGTCCTCGAAGACCTTGCCGAGCCGGTACTTGACGGTGTTGCGGTGCAGGGTGAGCTGCTCGGCGGTCTTGCCGTAGTTCTCGCCGTTCATCAGGAACACGCGCAGCGTCTCGCGCAGCACAGCCGTGTTCTCGTCGTCGTGGGCCAAGCGGCCCAGCACTTCCGAGACCCAGGCCCGGGTGGAGTCGATGTCCTTGGCGAGCAAAGACACGATCGCCACACCCTGATCGCCGAAGCTGAGCGCCGACGGCGTCCGCTCACCCGAGGCAAGCGCCACCGCTCGGGCGGCCTGTGCCTGTTCGTGCGAGCGTTTGAAACCGGCCACGCCTGAAGCCGGCAGGCCCAGGGCGACCCTGCAGCCTCCTGTGCTCTCGGCCGCTTGCAGTACCTCGGCCATGTCCACGGTCCGGTGGCCGCGTCCGAGCGGGATCCACCCCCAGGCCGTGGTCCGATCTACCGCCGTGATGATCGGTGGGCTGCCTGCTCCGTAGCGCGTCGCGAGCGCGCGCAGGACGTCCTCCAGAGTCCTGAGTTCACCCGAATCCGCTTCCGACCTGGTGCTCCAGACGACCGCGGCGAGGTGGAATTGCTCGAGCCGGTATCCGGTCTCGGATTCGAATGCCGACGTCTCGACCGGCTGCTGCGCGAGGATCTTATGGATCAGCGAGGATTGCACGTTGCCGCGGGCGTTGTTCCAGCGTTCCCGCTCCTTCGAGTAGGCGTCGATGACGTAGAGCGAGATCCAGTCGATGTACTGATAGACCACCCGCGAGATGTGGTGGAGCACCTCGATCTTCCTCTCGGCCGAGCAGCCGAGGTTCTGGACCTCCTCGAAGACCCGCTGAATGAAGTCGTCCTGGCCCATGTGGTAGGCCCGGACCAGCGAGTTCCCGGGGATGTCGCGCTGCGCCAAGCGCAGTGCGTACTCCACCGCCGCCGTCGTCGGCTGCAGGTGCTCAATCGGGATGTGGTTGGTCAGGATGTGGACGATCGTCTTCGTGTTGGCATCGACGCTGGCCAGTAGTAGTTCGACGAGATCCTGGTCGGCATCCAGCATGTCGATCTCGCTGGCGAGTAGCTCGCTCATGTCCCGGGCGATCTGCGGCTGTCGCGTGTTGAGACGATGTGCGGTCTCGGAGACGAGTGCAAGAACGTCCCCGCCCCACTCGGACTGCGATACGACCGGTGCCCTGGACAACGATGCCACCTCTGTGCCCCTTTTCGCCGCAATTGCCCAACGGTAGCGCTACGCCTGGCCCCAGCCCTAGGGGTGAGGGTGACCAACCTCGGCCGAACGGTTGTGCATCATCGACAAACCCTCTCGGCTCCCAAGCCCGCTGGCGGCCAGCCGCTGCCGTCGTCGGACGCCTCGCCGTCCGATAATCAGATTGCGCAGCTGGAGGCGGAGCTTCCCCTCGTGCTCGGGCTGCCGGTAAGGAGCGTGCTACCTGCCGCAGACGGTAACCATCGCAGCAGGTCAACCGTGATTTAAGTAAATCAATGGCAAGCTCTGGCCATGCCGGTGATGCGCAAACCAACGTTCACGAGACACCCTGAGGAGCAAAGCGTTTCCGCAGGTCGTCTCTGTCGCGCACCCCGTGTCCGCGCCAGTGTCACGCTGTCGGGCCTTCGCAATACAGTCCCGGCGATGCGGATCGGCTACGGGCGGGTCTCCACTCGCGATCAACACCCTGAGGCCCAAGCCGACGCTCTGGCCGCGGCAGGCTGCGACGAGGTCTTCGTCGACAATGAACAAGGCCAACCGCGC
The DNA here is from genome assembly GCF_001942305.1 of Saccharomonospora sp. CUA-673. Taxonomy (GTDB): domain Bacteria; phylum Actinomycetota; class Actinomycetes; order Mycobacteriales; family Pseudonocardiaceae; genus Prauserella. The sequence goes on from NZ_MKKE01000066.1 coordinate 180,862, forward strand.
CGGTGACCAGCTCGTCGTGACCAAGCTCGATCGGCTCGGCCGCTCGCTGGAGCACCTCATCGAGCTGTCCAAGCAGCTCCAGGTCAAGCAGGTCGACCTGGTGGTGCTGCACCAGGGCATCGATACGTCCACTGCCGTCGGAAGGCTGTTCTTCTCCATCATTGGCGCGATCGCCGAGTTCGAGCACGCCCTGATGTCCGAGCGCGCCATCGATGGGCTCTCGGCCGCGCGGGCGCGGGGCCGCACCGGGGGACAGAAGCCCAAGCTCGGCCCCCGGCAGGTCAAGCTGGCGCGGCAGATGTACGAGGAAACCGGCGACGACGGGAAACGCCGCTACACCGTCGCCCAGATCGCCGCCGAGTTCGGCGTCACCCGCACCATCATTCAAGCCCACGAGCAGCTAATCCAGTTCCTGGCACCGGTTCTGACCAGCACCGATACCTAGCCGCGGCCCCTTTCCGGCGTATCCGGTTCCCACCCCCACCGTGACCGCTGGCGGCACCGCCTGGCACCGCATGCTCACCAACCGCGAATGCGCCCGCGCCCAAGGTTTTGCCGACGGGCACGAGTTCGTCGGCAAAACCGCCGAGGTCAAACGCCAGATCGGCAACGCCGTGCCCGTGGGCATCGCCGCCTGGCTCGGTACCCGCGCCGCCCACGCCCTCACCACCACGCACCTGGCCGCATGACCCGGCCCACGTCTCTTCGAGGAGGTCCGATGTCTCGTCACCACATCGCCGCCGACACCGCCGACTGCTGCTTGTTCGGCTACACCGCCGGTTGGCACATCCTGCTGGTGCGCCGCCGCTGGGAACCGTATGCCGGCCGGTGGGCCATCCCGGGCGGCTACGTCGAACCGGGCGAGAGCTCCGAGGTCGCCGCACGGCGCGAGCTCGCCGAGGAAACCAACGTCGCCTGCCATGCCCTGGAGTTCGTGGACCACTACAAAGCTCCCGGCCGCGACCCGCGCGGCGACGTCAGCAGCGATGCCTGGTGGGGCCTCGTGCCCGCACTGGGCGGCATCGGCGGCTGTCCCACGCCGGAGCCGGCCGACGACGCCGCAGACGCCCGATGGTGGCACATCGAACGACTCCCGCCACTGGCGTTCGACCACGGGGCCATCATTGCCGACGCTGTCGCGCAGCTGCGCGGTCGACACCACCAGGAGATGCGATGAACAAGAAGCTCGTCACCGCCCTCACCACGCTCGTCGTGGCCGCCGGCGCCTACCTCGCCTCGGGAGCCGATCTCCCGTTCGCACAGTCCGACACCACCACCGAGGCTGCGCCCGCGGCAGGCGGTGTGGACCTGTCCGAGCTGACCGTCGCGCCGGAGGACACCGGCGCCCACTACGACCGTGACGATTGGCCCCATTGGTCGTCCGTGGGCGAGGGGTGCGACGCGCGTGATGCCGCGCTCAAATCCCATGGGCGAGGCGTCACCGTCGGCGAGGACTGTGCCGTGTCGGGCGAGTGGACCAGCATCTACGACGGCGAGATCGTTGACGACTCCTCCGAGCTGGACGTCGACCACTGGGTACCGCTGGCCGAGGTCGCCCGCTCCGCGCCCGCGACTGGACCGAAGACGAGCGCGAGGCCTACGCCAACGACCCCGACGTGCTCGTGCCCGTCACCGCCAGCTCCAACCGGTCCAAGAGCGATCAGGACCCGGCCACGTGGCTGCCCGAACAGGACCGCTGCGGCTACGCGGCCAGGTGGGTACAGATTAAGCAGCGCTACGACCTCACCGTCGACAGGGACGAGCACGACGCCCTCGCCGCTGTCCTGAAACGCTGCTGACCCACCCACGGCGCCGGCACACGCCGGTCTTTCCCAGTCGGGAACACTGGCGCATATCGACACGGTGACGTTTCGCCGAGAGTGTGCACCGCACGCCATGTCGTCGACCGCGCACCGAAGGTCGCGGCGCCCACGTGGGTGCCGCGGCCTTCCGCGTTCCGGGGTCCTGTCAGGCCCCCGTCGTAGGCTCAACCTCAGCTGCCAGCACATGCATTGGAGATCCCGTGTGTTCGAGGAGAAGATCTCCGGCCACAAGAAGGCGGCCGACCGGTCGCAGCTCTCCGCCGCCGTCGACTATTTGCGGCCCGACGACATGCTCACGGTGCAAGAGGTCGACCGGCTCGGCCGAAACCTCCTCGACGGCCTGCTCGTGCTCTCGGAGCTGTTCCAGCGTGGCGTCGCGGTCAAGGTCCTCGAGGGCATCGCCGCCGGCGAGCACCGCGAGCGATCACTCGTGCTCGACCTGGCCCTCGCCCTGGCCGAGGACCGACGCCGCGACATCAGCCGCAAAACCAAAAACGGCCTTGAAGCAGCCAAGCGACAGGGGCGAACCGGCGGACGCCCGCCCGTCGTCGATGACGACAAGCGCCGCGCGATCCTCGCCCGCCGCGACGAAGGACAGTCGATCCGGCAAATCAGCCGCGGCACCGGCGTCTCCGTGGGCGTGGTCCACCGCGTGGTGAACGAGAACGCTGAGGAGAAGCCCGGCGTCGCGGGGTAGCGATGATGTCCTCACGATGTGCCAAGACAAATCAAGCACTGGCCTCTTTGTGGCTCGGTGGCACGATGAGAGTGTGTCGAAATCGGAGAAGCCGCAGAGGGCGCCCGCACCGGACATCGTCGTGTGGCGGCGAGGACTCCGCTGGGTCGAGGGGGCCCAGATGCAGGCAGATCGTTTCGAGGCAGTCTTTCTTGAGCTGCGTGCTGCCCTGCAAGACGCGCAGGTACGCGCGTATCTCAACGACGACAAGGCCAACCGAGAATCGTGGGTGGAGCACTACGATCAGAACTACGAGCCTTTTGATCGTCGGCGGCCAGTGAAAGTACCCACCCAGGCGCTCTCGATGCAGGCGACAACAGAACTCGACTTGCTAGTTGTCGCTATTCGGAACGTCCTTCGTGCCCAGGTCCGACTCCCGAAGCGGCTGAAGACCTCGATGGAGGGCGAAGATGTGCTGGAGCTGCTACGTAACGTCGTCGAACACTGGGACGAGGACGGTGGCCCTTCTATCAGCAAGCTCACAGAGCAGCATCCTGACGTACTGGTGGAGGGAATTTCTTTCACCAACAAGGAGATTTGGATTGGCGACACGATTCCCCTATCGCGTATTCAGGCATGGCTTTCTCGCGTAGGCTACGCAATTGTTTCTTCTCTTGAGTCTGCGGGCGAATCAGTGCTCGACGATATGGCTTCTTTCGTAACGGGTGACGACGCGTTGAGTTGGCCCCCTGATCGACTCCGGTACCGCTACTGGACCCTGCCTGCGATCGATGAGCAGGACTGGCCGAGGACGGACATGCCGCCTGAGGTGGCGCACCTGATGGGGGAGCGGTTTCGACGGATTCGGGAACGTGACGTAGCTGATTAGGTACCCGCGCTGCTACGAGATCACCAACGCCTCAGCTCTCGATGACGCCTGGAACGAGCGCCGACAACCACTATCCCGGTAGCGACCTCGCCACCCACCTGACAGCAACCCACTGGAAGACACTGGCCTCTGTTGGACCGCCGACGGCGAGTGGGTTACCCTGTGACACGTGAGTTCCGCACCGCGGGTGCGGGGCGAGTCGCAAGGCCAGGTGCTACTCGGGGCAGACCGGGACCCTGGCCTTACGCATGTCTGGGGCTGGTCAGCAGCCGGTATCCACCGAGACCTCGTACACGCAGTGCTCCAGTGCTGCGCGGAACGGTGCCGATTCGTCCTCCCGGCTGGCCCGCACGGCGCCCGCCACGACATCAGCCGCCCAGAGAAGCGGTTCGTCCGGACCTGGCACATGCTCAACCCGAAACGACGTCCCTTTCGGCAGCTGATACCGCGCCCCCACGAACGCCTTGACATCACGTGCGTTGAGCTCTTTGCTGCGACTTTCCATGATCAAACGCTCCGCACCGTAGCTATGCAGCTCGAACAACAGCGTGCTCAGGCACCTTGCTCGGGCCCGCTCCTGGCGCTGTTGCGGCACCGGAGCCCCCACCGCCACCACATGAAACCCCTCGAGTCCGCCAATTTCCTTCGCCGCGCGGTGCTTCTGAGATTCGTTCATCTCGTTCCAGTGAAGCTTGCCAACACGACGCCGCGGCCCGCGGAGTCGCTGCAGAACCTCGCGCACATCGTCCTCGTCGGCAGGCTCGAACATTGCCGCCGCGAGTACGTAGTAGCCACCGACGGTGGCCTCCTTGAATGACTCGTCGGCAAACGCACACCGAGCAGCGGACGAAGGAAGAGAAGGCACCGATCCAGGGTACGGCGCGCCCCCGACTTAGCGGGCCATCCGCGTAGGCGGGAGCGATACGGTAGTCGAGCGCAGGCCAGTAGGCCTGCGAAGTGAACCCGGCAGCCTTCCGGACGGTGGGCGGGCCGGGTTTCGCTGGTTCAGGCCACCGAGCGTCGTCACGACTGAGCTAGAGAGCCATGCCATGACGAGGGCCCCGCCGTCAGGCGGGGCCCTCGTGTGTCTGGCCTTTGCCGGAGCCTGCCGTGGTTACGTCGACCGTCGGTCAGCTTCCGGACGTGGGCCAGGCCACTCGCACACATCGGTCGCACGGATATGAGCGTGCCTTCGGTGTGCTGTTCCCCAGCGTAGCATGGTCAGGGCCAAGTAAAAGTACTGACTGACCCGGTGACAGACACCTAAGCTGGCAGATATAACCGGGCGACCCGGATGTTAAAGTACTATCTGAGCGGGTTCTATACCGCCAACTCGGCCGGTACTACGTTATAGGAACGACCGTATATAGCTAATGGCGACCTTACCAGTTCGAGGAAGAGTGCCGATGATCGCGGATCTCGATGGCAACACTGCGCGGCCCGAACTCGCGGCGGCGGCACACCTGGCGCGACGGGCCAAACGAGAGGCACCCGTGCGGTACAGCTTCATCAGCCGCGAGACACCGGAGCAGCCTGCTCCCCCGGTAATCAGGCTGCTCAGGGGCGGCGCCGGCGGGCGTGGTAGCGCAGGGGGCGGAGTCCGCATTGGGTTATACTTGTCCCTGCTGTGGGTCGTGCATGACGACCCCACCCTGACTTTTCCCGCTCGGGCATGGGCCGAGCTGCTTGGCCTCGATCAGCCGGCGACGGCTGGCGCCCGCAGGATCAAGAACGCCCTGCGGTGGCTCGACGCCAACCAATTCATCGATCTGGAATCGGCGCGCGGACACGACGCCATCGTTCACCTGCTCGAAGACAGCGGCTCGGGGCGTCGTTACGAACTCCCCGGGGCGACCTACACCCGACTGCGGCGCAGCAAACCCGCAGCGGCCGACGCGCACCGCTACATCCAACTTCCTCGGGAACTCTGGACCAACGGGTGGATCGGAGCCCTCAGCGGCCCCGCTCTGACCATGCTGCTGGTTCTGTGGCTCGAAACCGGGAAAACCATCAAACACCCCGACCCCAAGTGGGTCTGGCTCAGTCCGAGCATGGCCCACGACCGCTACGGCCTCTCGGAGGAAACCCGGCTCAAGGGCGCACAGGAACTGACCAGACTGCACCTGATCCGCACGAGCCAACGCGCCGTACCACCGGATGCGTTCCAGTTCCGCCGAGGCCGCAACTCCCACCAAGTCCAGCAACAGGTACTCGTCGGCCAACAGCCAGGAACGGCCCCGGCCTGACATGGCCGTGACGACCGATCCGTGTCCAAAGAAGAGGCGTGTCAGGCGAGGTAGCTGGCCAGGGTGTAGGCCGGGCTGCGGTCGAGGCTGCCGCGGGAGTGGTCGTAGCGGCGGGTGGTGCGCGGGTCGCGGTGCCCGGCCCAGTCCTGCACGTCCCGGATGTTCGCCCCGGCATCCAGGGCCAGAGTGATGGCGGTGTGGCGCAGGCTGTGGGCCGAGAGCTGGTCCCACACGTCGATCCCGGCGGTGCGGGCCAGCCGGCGCACCAGCTCCCAGAGGTGGTTCTGCCGCAGCCGACCGCCGCTGGCGGTGGCCACCAGCGGCCCGGACAGCCGGCGCCACCCATCCAGGCCGGCCGCGGCCGCCCGGTCCTCGAGGTAGGTTTCCAGGGCTTCCCAGGTGGACGGAGCCAGCGGGATCTTCACCCGGCGCCCGCCCTTGCGCACGATCGTCAGCACCCGGTGTCCGCGGTCTTGGGAGAGTGCGTCGACGTCGGCGGCGGTGAGCTCGTCGGTGCGGATCGCGTTGTGCACCAGCAGCCGCACGATCGCCGCGGTCCGCAACCGCTGCGGACCGGTGTCGGCGTCGGCCGCGGCCAGCAGCGCCCGGGTCTGCTCGCGGTCCAGCCCGATCGTGGCGGTGTGGTCCCGATCGACCGCCGGCCGCGCCACCCCGGCCGTCGGCACCACGTCGACCAGATCGTGCGCGGCCGCGTACCGGTAGAACGACGACAGCGCCGACAACCGGCGGCACACCGTCGACGCCGCCGCCCCCACGGCCTCCTGTTCGCGCACCCACAGGTCCACGTGCACCCGCCCCGCCGACAACACGTCCACCTCACGCTCGCCCAGCCACGCCAGCCAGGACAGCAGATCGCCGCTGTAAGCGCGGCGCGTGCGCCGCGACCGCAACGAGGCCAGCCACGCCGCCAGCAACACCTGCTCGCGCTGCGGCAACGCGGCCAACTCGCCCCGCTCGGCATGGGCCCGCTCGAGCAGCTCACCAGCCACCTGCAGCCGGCCGAGCTCGGTGGAACCAGTCGGGAGGATGAGCCCAGTACTCACGCGTCTGCCTTCCGCAGGACGCCGGTAGATAGCCATTGCACGAGCAGCACAGCGGTATGCACGGCGGCCTCGGATTCGGCTTGGTCCTGGTCACGGGACTGTTTGCTGCCACCGTGTCGGGACACTTGGCCGTTCCACAATCGTTCCATCAGCTCACGTACTGGTTGCGGTCCTCCCGGATCTCCGTCCTTGCCGACAAGTACGGTTTCCCACTTGTGCTCGGCATCGCGCAGGTGCGCAATCACGGTGCCGAGCGTGGGTTTCGGGCTGTTCGGCAACACCAGCGGGCACGCCACTTCCTCGACCGCACGGACGGCCTCGCGATAGGCCGTCGTGGCATCGGTGGCTGTCGGGTTGGGCTTGTAGACGTGGTGCCACGCGCTGCGCAGCAACTCGGCCGCGGTCTTCTCAGCGTTGTCGACGGCGCCGCGGTACGCCTCCTCGACAGTTGGGTCCACCCTCGCCACCAAACCGCCTCGACTGTCGTCGACCCGATACGCCGAGCGGCCATAGAGCAGCTTTCTGTCGAGCTCGTCGATGTCCTGGGGGCTGATGAGAGAGGACCATGGGTTATCGGGATCGAGGTACAGCACCGCATCGATGGCAGCGAGCAAGTCCTCCTGAGCACATCCGACAAGCGTGGTCACTGGGCCGTACGCTGCCTTATTCGGCCACTGCAGTATCAACAGCGCGTCCGCGGCGAGCGCTTCGCGTGGCCGGTTGGAAACACTGTTGTCCCTGAGCACCGCGTAGAGCCAGTCCCGCAAGGGCTGTTCGAGATGGTCGGGCACGCCCTCGAGGAGGACGTCGTCGAGGGGCTTGCCGGCGAGGCGGTCCTCGAAGCGTTGGAACGGGCGGGGATCGGGTCGGCTCATGGTGAGAAACCGTAGCGGCGACCCCCGACAAGGTCGCCGGGTGATACAGCGGATTATCACCCGGCCACCGCGGCGGTTGCCGACCATCCGTCAAGCTGCCTTGACACCCTCTGCGTGTCAGGCTAGCTCGACAACATGGAGCGCATCGCACTGACCGACGGCACCAGCGGCGGCATCGCGCCGGGCCTGCTACCCGCCGACGTCGACGTCGAGGCCGTCCTGCGCGACGGCGACGAGCGCGAACTGGCCGCCGCCTGGAACACCTACTTCGAACGCGCACTCGCCCAACGCATCACCGCCGACCCCGACGCTCGACCCGAGGGCGTCGACGTCTTCGAGCACGTTCTGGCCGGCCTCGCCCCGGTCACTGCGGCCCAGGCCCTCGAAGCCAACCGCCGCCTGGTCGAGTTGCTCACCGGCCGCCGCTGGATGGTCATGCGCGATGCCCGCGAAGCCGGCGCCAGCTGGACCGACATCGGCGCCGCCCTCGGCATGAGTCGCCAGGGCGCCTACGAGTGGTACCAGCGCAAGATCGAACTCCAAGAGGAGCACGTGCCCGAATTTCACGACACCGCACGCGCCCGCGCCGTCCTCGGCGACACCTGAACAGCAGGTGGGGGCCACCAGGAGAAGGTGGTCGCTAAGGTCGCCGCATGCGTGTTGGGGTTTACGTGGACGGCTACAACCTCTACTACGGCGGGCGAAAGGCCTGCGGCCGCGGCGTGGCGGGGTGGCGCTGGCTCGATGTGCGTGCCCTGGCCAAATCCTTGGTCGCCGAGCAGGCCAAGATCTGGCCCGGGGCGTCGGTCACTCGAGTTGTGTACTGCACGGCCAGGATCAACGGCCGCGCCAATCCCAGCGGCGCCACTGATCAGGACGTCTATCTCAAGGCTCTGCTCTCCTCGAGCAGCGTGGACCACATCGAGTTCGGCAACTACATCAGCAAGGTCATCAAGCGACCACTGGCCACCGAAGGACGCCGCGGCAAGCCGATCCCCGTTGCACCACAGTGGCCGATCAAAGTGGGGCTGCTGAAGGAAACTGTGACAGTGGTTTAGGCCGCCGGGGTGGCGGTGTGGCTCATGATGGTTTCGTATTCGATGGGGGTCAAGCGGCCGAGGCGGGCTTGTCTGCGGCGTCGGTGGTAGGTGCGTTCGATCCAGGTCACGATCGCGATGCGGAGCTCTTCGCGTGTGGCCCATGTGCGGCGGTTGAGCACATTGCGTTGCAGGAGGCTGAAGAAGCTCTCCATGGCGGCGTTGTCACCGGCTGAGCCGACCTGGCCCATCGAGCCGCGCATGTGGTGGCGCCACAACGCTTGCTGCAGTTTCCGGCTCCGGAATTGGCCTCCACGATCGCTGTGCAGCGTGCAGCCGGCGACGTGGCCACCACGGCGGGCGACGGCCGATTCCAGCGCGTCCAGGGCGAGCTGGGAGGTCATCCGGTCGGCGATGGAAT
>NZ_MKKE01000067.1 GCF_001942305.1 Saccharomonospora sp. CUA-673
AGGCACCAGACGCCCGCCGAGGTTGAGGCGGCCTACTATGAACACCAGCGGGAGGAACTTCCCGCTTCAGAACAACGGAACTGAACCCAGTACGGTTCATTTCCCAGGGAAAGACGACCCAGTCCGAGACGGTCCAGATCGAGTAGTCGGGCAGCGTGGCCGCCCCGGTGTTGAGGCACAGGACTGCGGTCAGGAGCTGCGCGCTCGGGCTGAGCAAGGGCGTGAGGTCGTGCCGGAGGCGGCGGAGGGTGGCGCCGCTGCCGCAGATGTCGTCCACCACCAACACCCGGCCCTTGAGCCGTTGGCCGTTCAGGGCGCGTGTCAGCGGGTCGAGGTCGAGCGTCACCTTGCCCGTGGCCTGCTGGTAGGTCGCGTCGCCGGTGTTGTGGCGGGCGTTCACCATGCGGGCTTTGATCCCGAGCGTGGAGGCGATCATGCGGGCGGGGGCGACGCCGCCGTTGGCGATGCCGATGACGTGCTCGACCGACTGGTGATCGCGCAGGATCGCGCCAACCAACAGGGTCGTGGCCTCGCGGAGCGAGTCGGGAGTCAAGCGCCAGACCTGGTGGTGTTCGAAGACGCGGCGTGCAGTGGTCATTCGTGGTCCATTCTTTGAGGGGCAAGGGATGTCGCGTCAGTGAGGCGATCGCAGGTCCTATGCGCCTTGGAGCTCACGCAGGGCTTGCACGAGGTCGTACATGGGAGATCCGGCGATCCCGGCAAGTGCCGTCAGTGCGTGGGCGTCCAGTTCTTCGACGGGGGTACGTCCGACCGGGCATTGGCGGGCTCGGACCGTCGCCCATCGCTGGAGGGGCTGCAGTCGGGGGTCGGTCGTATGAGCGAGGGCCGACAGGTCGACCTTGACGCGACCGTCGTGATCGCTGCCGAACGCGAGGGTGGTCGCGCGGAGCAACAGCTCGTCGGGCCGCTGCTTCAGCACGGCGCACAGTTCGACCAGCCGCTCGACGGATATGCGGCGTGTGCCGAGTTCGTAGGTGGCGAGGGTTTGCAGGGACAGCTCGTCCTCGTCGTCAGCGCCCATTTCGGCGCGCATCTGCTTGCGGGTCCAGCCGCGTTCTTTCCGGGCGGTCCGCAGCAGGTCTCCCAGCACCCGCGCGAACTGCTCGAGTTGTTCGCTCGTCGGCATGTTCATCGCCCTTCCTCCTGCAATGCGATGCGTACTTTCAGCCGGGCTACGCCGTGGCGGTTCGAGGAGTCGTTCATGCCGAGCCGTCCCTCGCAGTCAGTGCGAGGTCGTTGACCCCAAGCAGCGGGCGCCGGGAGCTGATGGCCTGCGCGTCCGGCTGATTGCGCCACACCTGGCCGTCGGCTCGGATCACGGTGAAACCCCCGGCTGCCTCGCGAGTGCGCAGGCGTACGGGTACGGCCGACGTGGCGCTCAGCTCGGCAAGGAGGTCGGTGGCCTCGTCGTCGGTCAACTGCTCGGTGCTGGCCAGTGCGGCACCTTCTCCGATGGGGAGCATCTGCAGGAAGGTCACCCCGTGCACACCGAGCGCGGCGGCCAACTCGACCAGCGGCCGGACGCTGGCCCGCGCGGTGGAGCGCAGAAGCACGGTCTGGATCTGGGTTGGGATGCCGTGGGCGACCGCTGCGCGGATTCCGGCGACGGCGCGCTCGAAACTGCCCGCGCCGCGCCAGCGGTCGTGGCGTTCGGCGTCCGGGCCGTCGAGACTGACCCGCACGGCGTCCACGCGGGACGCTAGGGCTTCGGCACGGCGGACCAGGTGCGTTCCGTTGGTGGTGACGCTGACCGCGCAGCCGCCCGCGACGAGTACGTCGATCAGCTCGGGCAATTCGCGCAGCAGCAGTGGTTCGCCACCGGAGATGTCCACGCCCAGGATCGCGGACTCGGCGACCAGCCGCGCGATGCGGTGCCGGTCGGGTCGGGCCAGTTCGGGCACGGACTTGTCGTCCAGGCAGTGGGGGCAGGCGAGGTTACAGCGCACCAAGGGCGACCAGCACACGCTGATCGGTACGTCGGCGTGCAAGGCCGCCGGGTGGATCTCGGGCCAGGAGAAGAGGGCGTCGTCGGACAGCCGGATCCGGCCGGAGGCGAGTTCGGCACCAGTGCGGTGGGTTAGCCCGGTCAGCGGGTCATGGACGACGAACCCGGTACCGTGTGTCCGCGCCGTGAAGGTCCGCGTCATGGCGGTACGTCGCCCGATCACAGCGTGTCCTGCGGTGGCAGCATCGGCGGGGCGTACAGCTCCTCGAACGGCTTCGGGCCGACGTACTGGCGGCAGGTACAAGGCACCCACTGGTTTCCGATCCAGGTACCGTCCTCGGTGCGCGCATCCTTGTGCAGGATCTGGCCGTGGCACTCGTTGGTGTCAGGGTCGTGCTGTTCCAGCCCATGCGAGCAGCCGCACAACGGTTTCGGCGTGGTGTCTGCGGGTGCGCGGCGGCGAGTCAGCTTGCCGGCCAGCAGCCCTGTGGCGAACAGGCCAGCGCCGACCGCGAGGGAGATCGGGTCGATCATCGGGCAGTGTCTTCCTTCTCGTCGTTGTCGTCGTGGCGGCTTTCGATGCAGGGGGTCCGTCGCTGGCGCTAGTGGGGTCGCAGCACCTCGCAGGTGCGCAGCAGCTCGCTTACCCCGGCGATGAACGAGTGGGTGCGGCCGGTCGGGGCGGGCCGTCGCATCAGGTCCCAGTAGCGGGCGAGGGTGCCGGGCCAGGTGGCGAGCTTGCGTTGCCATTGCTGTTCCGCGTCCGGTGGATCGAGGTGGAACCCGACGACTTGCCGCAGCGGGATCACCAGCAGCCCGCTCGCGATCAGACACGCGCCGAGGTACGTGTCTTCCATGCCCCAGCCGATCCGTCCGAACTCGGGATCGAACCCTCCGACGTGAGGACGGCGGCGCGTGGAACGGCGACGAGGCAGGTGACGACCATGCGGGGCAGGTCCCAGTCGACATAGCGCTGGCCGTAGCCGAGGTCGACGAAGTCGTGGGTGTGGTCCAGCGGACGGCCGTCCAGGCGCTCGGTCAGCGTGACGCCGGTGTAGAGCAACGGGCGGCCGACCGGTGGCCGCCATACGACCCGATGGTCTGCGCCGAGTTGGGGATGCTCGGCCAAGACGCCGCGTCCGCCCTGGTGCAGGTCGTAGGGCAGGTTGTGGCGGAAGCGACGAGCACCGTGGTCTCGGTGGCGCGGGCGGTGATGTCGGTGATCACGTGTGGGGGCAGGACCATGTCGGCGTCGAGGTAGAGGACCGTTTGCCCGCGGGCGAGCGCGGTGCCGAGGTTGCGTGCGGTGGCCCCGCCCGCGCGTTCTGGGAGCCGCAGGACGGTGGTGACGACCGGGTGTCGGGCAGCGATGGCAGCCGTGGTGTCCGTGCTGGCGTCGTCGACGACGATGACCTCGAAACCGTGCCGATGGTGCTGGCCTTCCAGGGCGTCGAGCACGGCCGGCAGGCAGTAGCTGACGTTGCAGGCCGGGACTACGACCGACAGGGTGCGCACGGCGGCCAGTGAAAGCTCCGACGGTGTGGGCTCGTGCCACCCGATCCCGGATATGGCTTCCCAGCTGCGAGTGCTGCTGGTGTGGAAATTGTTGCGGCGCAACAGTTCCTCGTGCAGCGTGGTCACGCCCACCCCCAGTGGTGGAGGTAGGTCAACCCGTCCCACCATCCCCACGGGTCCGGGATGATCGCGATCTGATCGAGCCGGTCGAGGTGGTCGAACACGCGCTGCAGGGCGAGCAGGTACAACGGCTCGACCACGATCAGCATGTGCCGCAACGACGGTGTCTCCGCCAATTCGGCGTCCAGTTGCCCGGAGACCGTCCGCTCGTGCAGACGCACGGCGTCGACCCGGTTCGTGAGCGGGTGGTCGTAGGTGCTGATCGCCTTCTCGGGACGCAGCAGGCCGTGCGCGGCCGAGAGGATACGGATACGGGCTCGGCGAGCAGGATTTGCGGCGAAGTGATCACGCGCCTGCGGAACGCACGCGCCCTGGTAGAGATCAAGCGCCGCAACCGGGGCGCTGGTGACGAGCTTCTCCCGCGAACAGTTGAGGATGATCAAACCCTGGTCGGGCGCGAGGATGCGCGTGCTGAGCGGCCGAAGGGTCATGGTTCGCGCACCACCCGCAGGCCGATGCCGCGCGAGCGCAGTTCAGCGGGCGCGGCGTTGAGGAACGTGCACTGCGCATACAGCGGTGGCGCGGCATAGGAACCGCCACGGATGATGACTCCGTCGCTCATCGCGGTGCTGGCGGTCCACTCCCACACGTTGCCCGCGACATCGAGCAGGCCCTCGGGTGTGGCACCGTCAGGGTGGGTGTCGACCGGGGTGACCGTGCCGTGCCCGGAGTCGCGCAGGTTCGCGAACGCCGCCTGCCACGGTGCGTTGCCCCACGGCCAGCGTCGGCGGTCAGCTCCGGCGGCCATCCACTCCCACTCCGCCGAGCGTGGCAACCGCCCGCCCAATCGGCTGGCGATCTCGGTCGCCTCGGCGTGGCTGATCTCGGCGACGGGGAACCGCGGCCCGAGGCCAGGGTGCTCGCTCGGCAGGTGTCCGTAGGCGATCGGGGTGCGCGTCCACAACAAAGTGGCGACCTGGATAGGGCGGGCGTCGTCCCCGAAGGCGCAGACTCCGCCGGTGACCTCGATCCATTCCAGGTTCATGCCTCAGCCGCCGATCAGGAAAAGGTCTTCGACGTTGGCGTCGTCGCGGATACGGCTCTTGGCCTCGTTGGGCCGCAGCCGAAGCTGCAGGAGTGCGTCGCTGATGGTGTAGAACGCCTCCTGCGCGTCCTCGCGGGTTCGGGCGAAAGCGACATAGTTGTCGGCGAAGCGGACGACCCGAAGCCCAGAGACTCGTTTATCCACTTGGGACAATCGGAGATTGATCAGCATGGGCGCCAGGCCGGAGCCCGGCGCGATGGGGCTCGGCATCGCGGCGAGCGCGGTACGGAGGCGGGCCAGGAAGGTGCCGTCGTGGATGTGCTCGGCGTGCCAGTCGATGACTTCGTCGATCGTCGCGCCTTCCGACACCGAGGCGACGTCGAGATCGGCGACCCACCGGAAGCCGCGCGGCTATACCCAGCGGCCTGACGCAGGGAGGTGATGCGGTTGCGGCGCGGACGGAATCCGGACACCCAATCGCGGAAGGCGCTCGCTTCCAGCACCGGTTCGAGGGCGTTGCGCAGCGCGCGGTGCACCAGTCGATCCCGCACGGTGGGGATGAAGGTGTGCATCTCTTTGCCGGTGTAGGTGGGGAGCCGTACGTCGCGGATCGGTCCGGGCTGCCACGTGCCGCTTGCGAGTTCGATGGCCAGTTGCGGCAGCATCACGCGGGCCTCGCGGCGAAGGTGGCCCCAGGTCATGTCGTCGCACCGGGTGCCGAGGCTCGCCGGCCGCATTGGCGCAACGCGCGGCGCAGGTACGGCTCGAACAGCAGGGGCATCAGCGAGTGTGACTGCGGTCCGGAGGCGGAGGGCGCTGGCGGGGTTGCCGCCTGCTGCGCTACCGTGCTGGGTGCTTGGGCGGCAGGAACGATCCCCTCGCCACGCTGTACCGGTTCGCAACCCAACACGCGCGAGCCGTGGCGCGAGGAACGACGGCCCCGCCCAGGCCCAGTTGGCGAGCCGAGTTCCGCCTCCGTCATCATCATCACCTCGTCACGCGCAGCGGTAGCTGGTGGGGTCGGTGATGCCGTTCTGTTGGAACGCTTCCTTGCGTTCAGTGCAGGTTCCGCATGTCCCACAGTGCGTCGCCTCGCCCCGGTAGCACGACCACGTCCGCTCGAACGGAACGTCCAGTGCCGTGCCAATGCGGACGATGTCGGTCTTGCTCTGGGTGAGAAACGGGGCGAGGATCTCGAAATCGTCGACCAGCAGCCCCTCGTTGGCGGTGCGGACCGACCGGGTGAACCGCTCGACGAACTCCGGTCGACAGTCCGGGTAAACGGCGTGATCACCGGCGTGCGCACCGAACGCGACCACATCGGCCTTGCGGGCAACAGCCACGGAGACGGCGATGTCGAGCATGATGGCGTTGCGGTTCGGGACGACGGTGGCACGCATCGACTCGTCGGTGTAGTAGCCGTCAGGCACCGCCACGTCGGTGTCGGTCAGGGCCGAGCCAACCAGCAGCCGACCGAGCATCGAAAGCTCAACGGTCTCGTGTGGACAGTTGAGCAGTCGCGCGATCTCGGCCGCGTACTCCAGTTCGACTCGGTGCCGTTGGCCGTAGTCGAAGGACAACAGCGTCAGCTCGGCCCCGCGCGCGGCTAGCCAGTACGCCAGCACGGTGGAGTCCAACCCGCCGGAGGCGATCACAATGGCGTGGCGCGGATGTCGGTGAGCGGGGGTGCCGATTGTCATGTTCACCACGTCCCGCACAGCGAGGACGTCGAGCGGACCGCGCCGACCACTGCGGTCCACGGCGGAAGGGTCATGTGTGGTTGCGGTTGTTCAAGCCACCGCACGCCTTCGTCCACGTTGTCCAAAGCGGGAAGCAAGATGGAGTCACCGCGTTGTTTCCAGCCGACCTGGATGCGCACCAGGTCGTCCCAGGACGACTGGCGCAGGGGCGTGCGTGGCTCGGTGAGGAAGATCCAGTCGTTGGGATCGCCGGGAACCACGATGATGGGCGCGCGCAACATGTGCCGCGCAAGGAAGTTGTTGACCTCCCCGGCAAACCCGGCGCGCATGATGAGCGCGTCGACGGTCGTGCCAAGCTGAAGGCGGACATCACCGGTGACGCTGTCGATGGTGGTTGGCCACGCGAACACGTCCCTGTAGTCCCGCGCTCGTTGGTCAGGCTTCTGCTCAGCCAGGGCGGGGTGGTCGTCGATGACGGCGGTCATGAGTCGGTCCTCCTCGAGAGGGGTGGGTGCTGGTGGCGGCCGGGCGGAAGGCGTCGTCGAACCGCTTCCGCCCGACCGCAGTCGGTGTCGCGAGCGCGCGCTCGTCCGAAGGCACGGCGAGAAATCCGGCCTGGCTTCAACATCTGGCTAGACGGCCCCCGCTCGGTGCGGCGGGTGCTCGGCGAGCAGAACGTCGCGGAGTGCCGCCCGGAGCTGCCCGGCCTCGGCGTTGGTCAGCCGCGCGAGCCGTCCGCCGGGCAGCTCGATCTCGACATCCGCGGGAGTGCGCCGCCGCAAGTGCAGTGCGGACCGCTGGCCGTTGCCATCGCGGCAGTCGACTTTGCGGTGGTGCCATCCCAGCCGACGAAGCAAGGTCGCGGCAGGCACGGTGTCACATGGCCGCCTCATGAGCCTTCGGTCTTCCGGATCATGCCGAGGCCGTGCGTTCCGGCGGTCGCGATCGCGTGTCGCAGGACACGGTTCGGGGGCTGGCGCGGCGCACGACGATGCGAACCGGCGTAAGCAGATTCGGTCTGCTGCCGACGCCGCCACGCCAGCCGCAACAGGCAACAGACAAACGCCAGCGCGGCGCCCGCCGTGATGACCAGGGCGATCATCCGGCCTCACCCCTGGTCGCGGGGATCGCGGCGAGACCAGGTATCGGGGTCGTGGTCTCGCCGCGATATGAGGGCAGAGCAGGGCGCCCCTCGGCGGTTGGGGGAAGACCGCCGTTGTTCTGCTCCGCCGTGCTCGCTATGCCGGTTGCCGTGATGGAGCCAGGTGCACCTGGCGCGGGTGTGGTCGCCACCTCGGTGGCTTGCATGACGGTGGAGCGGAACTGGGCGGTGGCGGCGCGGTCGAGGATCGCGACTTCCCCTGGGGGAGCCATGACCACGACCTCCGAGCCACGCACGACAACACGCAGGGTCCGCTCGCGGCCGGCGACATCACGGCACGCGATGGACCAGGGTCCGGTGTTCATCGTGCGGCACCGCCTCGCGCGGTGTCCCTACTCCATCCCCGTCGACACACCGGCTGCACGAACAAACACGGCACAGCGAGCTGAGTCTGTGGGCATCGCGACGCACAGGGCATCGCGAATCGCTGGGAGAGCATATCTACTCCAATAGTCAGCGAGTCCCTATTTGGTTGGTTGCGTCGTTTGTCGTCCGCCGCAGGCGGTCAAGAGCGCCCTGCGATCGGCACCCGGTGACCATTCGGTGCGCCAGCCGGGAGGTGCCCGTTGCCGGTTCCAAAACTGCTGGTTGTTGCGGCAGCGAACACCGATCAACTAAACGATCGCCACGGGGACCGGACCAGAGCGGCGGTGGGGCGGCGATGGGGCGCGGATGGAGCGTCACCCCCGATGACCTGCCCAAACACTGGCGGAGCGGCGTCTACGCCAGTCGGGTGAAGCGGGTTGACACCGTGTGTAACGAGGCTTCTCGGCGGTGTCTCCTGGGTGCCACAACACCGAGGAGGCACATTTACTCGGCCGCGATCGGACGCGTGAGGGAATGGTACCCACGCCACGCCACAGTCGGTGATGCTTCTCAACGAACGGGGCTGCTGAAGGAAACTGTGACAGTGGTTTAGGCCGCCGGGGTGGCGGTGTGGCTCATGATGGTTTCGTATTCGATGGGGGTCAAGCGGCCGAGGCGGGCTTGTCTGCGGCGTCGGTGGTAGGTGCGTTCGATCCAGGTCACGATCGCGATGCGGAGCTCTTCGCGTGTGGCCCATGTGCGGCGGTTGAGCACATTGCGTTGCAGGAGGCTGAAGAAGCTCTCCATGGCGGCGTTGTCACCGGCTGAGCCGACCTGGCCCATCGAGCCGCGCATGTGGTGGCGCCACAACGCTTGCTGCAGTTTCCGGCTCCGGAATTGGCCTCCACGATCGCTGTGCAGCGTGCAGCCGGCGACGTGGCCACCACGGCGGGCGACGGCCGATTCCAGCGCGTCCAGGGCGAGCTGGGAGGTCATCCGGTCGGCGATGGAAT
>NZ_MKKE01000068.1 GCF_001942305.1 Saccharomonospora sp. CUA-673
CCCTGTCGACCAACGGTCTGGTCCACGACGCCGCACTGGAACACCTCCGCCGCCGCTGACCCCGGGACCACGCCGTGTCGGCGTCCCCGCGTCGCCGTGTTGGCGTCCCGCGTCGCCGTGTTGTGCCAAAGCGGCGTCGTGGATTGCTGACACGGCGACGTGGGGTGCTGACACGGTGTGTCAGGGGAGGACGCCGACCGCTCCCCTGGCGACCTGCGCCCAGGTCAGGCGGCCGAAGAGGTAGTGGCAGGCGACCTGTTCGTTGGTGAAGCGGGCCCAGTCGTAGCGGTTGCCCTGCTCCTGCCAGAACACCTCCCAGGCGATGCCGTCCTCGCCCTCGACGTCCTCCTCACGCAGGACGCACCAGGTGTTGTCGGCCTCCTCGCCGATCGACACGACCTCCGGCGGCACGCCCACGGCCTCGAGCCAGCGCATGATCGACTCGATGTTCACGGGGCAGCACCTTCCCTGCCGTCGGCGGTCGCCTCGGCATTCTCCGTCGTGTTCTCGGCCGGTTCGTCGGTGGACGGTTCGTCGGTGGACGTGGCGGTGTGCTCCGTGGCGGCGGCCGGGGCGGGGGCCTCGAAGGTCACGTCGACGAGGTATCCCAGCGTGACGAGCTCGGCGGCGCTGTACACGGACCGGTAGCGCGCGCCGCCACCCGACTGTCCGAACCACGGCGCGGACACGCCCCGCCACACGGGCACGTCCCGCAGGACGCGGTAGCGGCGGTAGCCGGCGTCGAGGTCGGTCGGCGGGAGCGACCGGTGCGCGAACGGCGTCCCGTCGGCGGAGAACACGCGGCCGTGTGCGGTGCCGAACCGGTCGAGCACCGTGCCCACGCCGAGCAGCTCCGCCTCGCCCACATCGGAGCAGCCCTCGGGGAACCTGTCCGCGGGCGGCCACACGTAGACCGGCGCGGCCCCGGGTTCGCCGGCCGACTCCGGCGCATCCGACTCCACTGCGGTGTCGGCGTCCGGCGCGGCTGCGGCATCCGGCGCGGCTGGGGCATCCGGCGGGGCGTCCGCGTCCGATGCGCCGTCCGATTCCGCTGCGCCGTCCGATTCCGCTGCGTCCGGCGTGGTGTCCGCGTCGGTGCCCGTCTCGGCACCCTCCTCGGGCTCGACCTTTGCCTCGACCTTTGCCTCGACCTTTGCCTCGACCTTTGCCTCGGGGTCGGTCCCCGGGCGGGCGAGGTAGCGGGCGTCCCAGTCGCGTTCGTGCATGCCGCCGAGCGGGTCGTGACCCTCCCGCACGCCCTCCGGCGGGCACGGCAGCACGGACGTCGGCGGCGGCGCGGGCTGGCGCGCCCCCTGGCGGAGCAGGTCGAGGGCCTGCTCCGGGTCGAGCACGTCGGACGACGGGTGGTCGTGCGGCGCGAAGCGGGCGATCACGCGCTCGTCGGCCTCCTGCGGCTCCGGCGCGGGCAGCTGCCGGGCCGGACGGTCCGAGGCCACGGGCAGATGTCCGATCGGGAACATGTGCACGAGGAACAGCGCGACGACGCTCTCCCGCTCCTGCCGCGGCGACCCCAACGGCGGCGCCGCGGCGGCAGCCTGCTGCGCGTGCTGTGGCGGCTGCATCGGCGGAGGTTCGGGAACCGGACCCCAGCCGGGACGCATCGACGGCGGGGCGTGCCGCGGCTGACCGGCGTAGCCTGGCCCGGCGGGGCCTGTCCGGGTGGGGCCTGACCCGCCTGACCCGCCTGTCCCGGCGGGCCCGGCGGCGGACCGGGCGGCATCGGCCGCGGCGGCTGTTGGCCCTGCGGAGGCGGTGGCTGCTGCGGATACGCGGGCGGCACGGGCGGCATACCGCGCTGGGCGGCCTGTCCGGGCGCGCCCTGGGCGGGACCACCGGCGACCGGACCACCCACGGGACCGCGACCGGACCACCGCCGACAGGACCGCCGAAGCCGGGTGCACCACCCGCGGGCGGCATCGCGGCCGGCGGCGCCTGTGGCGGCATGCCGCCACCGAACGGCGCGCCGCCGGGCTGTGGGGGAAGTCCGGCAGGCCCCGGGGGCGGGGCGCCGAGACCCGAGAGCTGGGTGCCACGCGGCGGCGTCGGCGTGTCGGTGGGCACGGGGATGCCCCCGGGCGGGGTGGGCGCGTCCGGCAGGACGATCGGCCCGGTCGCGGGCCCGATCGACGTCGGCGGCACGACGCCCGGCTGACCGATGCCCATGGGCGGTGTTCCGCCGCCGGCGACCCCGCCGACCGCGTCGTGCACACCACCGACCGCGCCACCTGCGGCCTCCCCCACGGCTCCCACGGTGTCGCCGACCGCACCGGCGGCCCCACCGGCGACCTCGCCGAGTCCGGGCGGCAGGCCCTGGCCGAGGCCCGGCGGCGAGCCCGGCTCCCCGCCTCCCTGCGGGCCTCCGACCAGTTCCTCGACACCGTCGAGCAGATCGCGGCCCGGCTCCACCGTGCCCAGGCCGTCGGGGCCCAGGCCGCCGAGCAGTCCACCCTGGCCGTTGCCGGGTCCGCCGGGACCGGCGAATCCGTCCGGACCGCCAGGGCCGCCGGGGCCGCCGCCGAGCAGCGTCTCGACCGGGCCGCCGGGCGCCTGCGGGCCGACGTCGGGCAGCCCGAGCGCGCCGAGCAGGTTCTGCCCACCGGCGGAACCGGGGCGCGTGTCGGGGACGTTCGCGGTCAGGTTCGACGTGGCGTCGCTACCGACGGTCTCGACAAGACCGCCGGTGATGGCCTGCACGTTGGCCGAGGTGCCCTGCAGGAGCGTGTCGAGGCCGGCGAGTGCGGTGGGATGGCCCGCCTCGGCGGCGGCACCCGCGGCGTCGCGGTTCATGGCGGCGTCGCGCAGCTGCCGCACCAGTTCGACCTTGGTCTGGCCGACCTGCTCGGCGGCGCGGTCGAGCCGGTCGGCGGCGTCGGTGGCGCCGCGGGCCGCGGTCGTGAGGCTGCCCCGGTCGGGGTCGACGAACCCGGACCACGTGGTGCGGGCGGCCTCGGCGGCATCACCCTGCATGGCACCGAGCGCCTGGCCCGCGGTGGTGTCGGCGTCGCCGGCCAGCGACGTGAGGTCGCCGGCGGCCTGCCGCCACGCCTCGGCCTGCGTGCGCATGGCGTCCTCGTCGGCCTGCGGCCACGTGACGCCCGTCTGCTGCGCGATATCGGCCAGTTCGGCCGGCAGTTCGATGCCCATGGTCGCCGCCTAGATCTCGCGCGCGGAATCGGCGACCGAGTCGGCGGCGTCCTCGTCGGCGGCGCGGTAGGAACGGGCGGCGTTGGACAGGGCGTCGCCCATGCCGGCGAGTCCGCCGGAGAGCCCGTCGAGCACGCCGGCGGTGTCGTCGGCGGCGCCGCGGTGCCTGCCCTCGACGCCCGGCCCACCTCGTCGTCGCCCCACGGCGTCGACGAGGTCGCCTCGCGGAGGGTTTCGGCGATCCGCGCGGCGCGCTGGTTGAGGTCCGCGAACTCCCCGGCACGGCGGCCGAGGCGTTCGACGTCGGTCTCGAATCCCGGTCCGGTCATCGCGATCGCTGCCATTCGGAGTCGTCGAGCCAGCTGGAGTCCTCGAAGCTCTCCTCGTCGTCGAGGTCGCGCAGCTCGGCGGCCCGGCCGCGGGAGTCCGCCGGTTCGGGCGGGGTGATCTCGGCGGCGGTCAGGTCGGCGGTGCCGAGCAGCAGGGCCTGCGGGTCGGTGCCGCTCGGCAGTGCGGGCGCGAGCACCTCGCCGGCGCGGTGAACGCCTTCGCGGTCGCCTCGCCGGTGAGGCGGACGATCTGCGCGGCGAGTTCGCGGGGCCGGTAGCGCTGGTAGGCGTCGTCGTCGATGGTCAGGTCCGTGAGGACGCCGCGTCCGCCGACGGTGGCCGTGATGAGCCCGTCGGCGCTGCTGACGGATTCGCTGATGGCGGTGATGCGCTGTTGCACATCGGCGAGCTGTTCGCGGCTACGCCGGTATTCGGCGAGCAGCTGCTCCACCTCTTCCCGATGGTCGGTCACGGCGCTCTCCCGACGTCGATGGACAGGTCCCAGCTGAAGCTCAGACGTAGTGGCCCGGATCGTGGTTCCCGGGTTCACCGGAAAGGATGCACTCTCACCCGCTGAGGGCGGCGACGACCCGCGACGGGCTGGGCTTGCCGAGCTGCTCGGCCATCCATGCGCTGGTGGCCACCAGGCGTCCAGGTCGACGCCGTGCGTGACACCGAGTCCGTCGAGCATCCACACGAGGTCCTCCGTGGCGAGGTTGCCGGTGGCCGACTCGGCGTACGGGCAGCCGCCGAGCCCGCCGGCCGACGCGTCGACCGTGGCCACGCCCCTGCGCAGCGCGGCCAGCGTATTCGACAGCGCCTGCCCGTAGGTGTCGTGGAAGTGTACGGCGAGGACCCCGACGTCGACGCCGCGTGCGGCGAACGCGTCGACGAGCCGGTCGACCTGGCCGGGCGTGGCGACGCCGATGGTGTCGCCGAGCGAGAGCTGCCAACAGCCGGCGTCGAGCAGGCGGACGCCGGCGTCGACGACCTGCTCGGGCGGCACGGCGCCCTCCCACGGGTCGCCGAAGCACATCGACAGGTAGCCGCGGACGGCCATGCCCTCGGCGCGGGCCTTGCCGACGACGGGTTCGAACATCGCGAACTGCTCGTCGAACGTCGAGTTGAGGTTGCGCCGGGCGAACGACTCGGTGGCGCTGGCGAACACGGCGATGTCGGACACCCCGGCGGCCACGGCCCGGTCCAGACCGCGCGCGTTGGGCACGAGCACCGGGTACCGCACCCCGTCGACGCGGTCGAGCTCGGCGAGCAGCTGCTCTGCGTCGGCCAGCTGGGGCACCCACTTGGGGTGGACGAAGCTGGTGGTCTCGAGCGTGGTCAGGCCCGCGGCGGCGAGGCGGGCGAGGAACTCGAGTTTGACCTCGACGGGCACCGTGGCGGCCTCGTTCTGCAGGCCGTCGCGCGGTCCGACCTCCCAGATCATGACGTGCCGCGGCAGGTCGGGGCCCGGGCTGAGCCGTTCCGGCAGGCCCTGTTCGCGCGCGCCCACGGTCAGTACCCTGGTCGTGCGGCGGGCCGTACTGGCCCGGGTGCTGCTGCGGGTGTTGCTGGTACTGCGGCGGGTACTGGCCGTATTGCGCGGTCTGCGCCTGCGGGTCGTAGCCGTAGTCGTCGGCGCTGTTGTCGTTGACCTGCCGGTAGATGTAGGTGTGGACCTTCTCGACGCTGGGGATGTCGTCGAAGGTCAGCGGCTCCTCGGACGCCGATTCGATGATCAGCGTGCCGCAGCCGAAGATGCGGTCGACGAGGCCGTGCTCGAAGCGGACGCTGTTGATGCGGCCCATCGGGATGTCGATGCCGGTGCGCTTGATGACGCCCTCACGGGCGATGACGCGGTCGGTCGTGACGATGAAGTGGGTGGTGCGCCACTGCACGAACGGCGCGAACACCAGCCACACGAGCAGCACCAGCGCGACGACGCCGACGGCGATCTGCGTGACCATGTCCCACGGCTCGCCGAGGTCGGGGGCGACCCAAAAGGCGAGCCACCCGCCGCCGCCGACCGCGATCAGCAGGACGACGATCGGCCACAACAGCATCTTGAAGTGCGGATGCTTGTGGACGACGACCTGCTCGCCGTCGCTGAGCAGGCTTTGTGGATACGCCACCGCTGGACACTCCCCGAACAGTCGCTCGTCGCCGGTGCTTCTGCGGGCAACCGTACCGCTCCGGAGCGTGAATTACCCGCCTGTAGGCCGAAGATGTACGACGTCACCCGCGAACACACTCTGCCGGGCGCCGGACGACTGGGCCAGCACGAGCGCACCGGTCGGTTCGACGTCGACGGCGTCGCCGACGAGGTTTCCCCTGCCGGTGACGACCTTGACCTGCCGGCCGAGGGTGAGGCAGCGCCCGCGGTACTCGTCGAGCATGTCGGCGTCGGCCAGGTCGCCGTGTGCCTGCCGCCACGCCGCCTCGCGTTCGTGCAGCGCGGCCAGCAGCATCATCGCCACGTCGGTGCGGTCGGAGATGCTCGCGCCGAGCTCGGCGAGCGACACCGGGGGCAGCCCGCCCGCGCCCGCGGTGACCTCCGCGCGCACGCGCGTGACGTTGAGGCCGATGCCGAGCACGACGGCAGGTCGTCGGACGAGGCGGCCTCCGACAGGATGCCGGCGCACTTGCCGGAACCGTCGGCGGCGAGGACGTCGTTGGGCCATTTGAGCGCGACCGACGCGCCGAGGGCGTCGCCCACGTCGAGCACGGCGAGGCCGGCGGCGATGGCGAGCGAGCCGACCCCGGCGACCGGCACCTCGGCGGGACGCAGCAGCACGCTGACGTAGACCCCCGAACCCGGGGACGCCCACGGCCGGCCGCGGCGCCCGATGCCGGCGGTCTGCTCGGCCGCCACGAGCGCCGTCCGGTCGGGCGCCCCGTCGACGACCGCCTGCCGGAGGTCCGCGTTGGTCGACCCGGTGCTGGCGACGACGTCCACCTGGGCGTACGGCCCGACCGGCGCGACGAGCTCCGCGCGCAGCCGGCCACCATCGATGCGATTCGGCACGCGCGAACCCTAACGCCGGCCCGCACCGGTGCCTGCGGGGTAGTCCACGCCACACCAGCGGCGGTGGGCCGATGATTAAGCTCGCGTGTCATGAGCAGCGCAACGGAGCCGGTCGGGGACGCGCCTGACGCACCGAACACAGATCCGGACATCCACACCACGGCGGGCAAGCTCGCCGACCTGTACCTGCGCTACGACGAGGCCGTGCATGCGGGTTCGGCGCGGGCCGTCGAACGGCAGCACGCCAAGGGCAAGAAGACCGCGCGGGAACGGGTGGACATGCTGCTCGACCCGGGCTCGTTCGTGGAGCTGGACGCGTTGGCGCGGCACCGGTCGACGAACTTCGGCCTCGAGGCCAACCGGCCGTACGGCGACGGCGTGGTGACCGGCTACGGCACCGTCGACGGCCGCGAGGTGTGCGTGTTCAGCCAGGACGTCACCGTGCTCGGCGGCGCGCTCGGCGAGGTGTACGGCGAGAAGATCACCAAGGTGATAGACCTCGCCGTGAAGACGGGCCGGCCGATCATCGGCATCAACGAGGGCGGCGGCGCGCGCATCCAGGAGGGTGTCGTGTCGCTGGGCCTGTACGCGGAGATCTTCCGCCGCAACACCCACGCCTCGGGCGTCGTCCCGCAGATCTCGCTGATCCTCGGCACCAACGCCGGCGGGCACGTCTACTCCCCCGCGCTGACCGACTTCGTGGTGATGGTGGACGAGACGTCGCACATGTTCATCACGGGTCCGGACGTGATCAAGACGGTGACGGGCGAGGAGGTCACGTTCGAGGACCTCGGTGGCGGGCGCACGCACAACGCCAAGTCGGGCAACGCGCACTACCTGGCCTCGGACGAGGACGACGCCGTCGGCTACGTCAAGGAGCTGCTCAGCTTCCTGCCGTCGAACAACCTCGCCGAGACGCCGGTGTTCGACACCAGCGAGCCGACGGGCGGGTCGATCGCCGAGGACGTCACCGACGACGACCGCGAGCTGGACACGCTGGTGCCCGACTCGCCGAACCAGCCGTACGACATGCGCGAGGTCATCCGCCGCGTCGTCGACGAGGGCGAGTTCCTCGAGGTGCAGGAGCTGTTCGCGCCGAACGTGCTGACCGGGTTCGGCCGCGTCGAGGGCCACGCCGTCGGCGTCGTGGCCAACCAGCCGACGCAGCTGGCCGGCTGCCTGGACATCGACGCCTCCGACAAGGCGGCGCGGTTCGTGCGCACCTGCGACGCGTTCAACGTGCCGGTGTTGACGTTCGTGGACGTGCCGGGCTTCCTGCCGGGCACCGACCAGGAGTGGAACGGAATCATCCGGCACGGCGCGAAGCTCCTGTACGCCTACGCCGAGGCCACGGTTCCGCTGGTCACGGTCATCACGCGCAAGGCATACGGCGGTGCCTACGACGTCATGGGCTCCAAGCACCTGGGCGCCGACATCAACATCGCCTGGCCGAGCGCGCAGATCGCCGTGATGGGCGCGCAGGGCGCGGCGAACATCGTGCACCGCAAGCGGCTGGCGCAGGCCGGGGAGAACGGCGAGGACGTCGAGTCGCTGCGTGCGGAGCTGATCCAGGAGTACGAGGACACGCTGTGCAACCCGTACGTGGCCGCCGAACGCGGCTACGTCGACGCCGTCATCCCACCCGCGCACACGCGCGGGCACGTGACGCGCGCGCTGCGCATGCTGCGCGAGAAGCGCGAGAGCCTGCCGCCCAAGAAGCACGGGAACATCCCGCTGTGAGCGCCGACGAGAACACCACCGAGCCGGACACGACCCCGCAGCCGCCGCTGTTACGGGTGGTCCGGGGCGAACCGGACGACGTCGAGCTGGCGGCGTTGACGGCCGTCGTCGCGGGCCTGGCCGCGGGCGACAGTGGCGAGGAGCCGGCGCCGCGGCGGTCGCGGTGGGCCGACCGGGCAGCACTGGTCCGCAGGCCGTTGACCCCCGGCCCAGGAGCCTGGCGAGCCCAAGCGTTCCGCCGCTGACCCGCCGCTGCATGTCCGAACTTCGGCCCCGAGAAAGTGCTCCCGAGGGCCCTTTGGTCGCGTTGAACGCGACCGCGGGTTCTAGCGGTCCCCGCAACACCCTGTCGTTCAGGGAGTTGTGGGACCGTGTCGTTTGAGGAGTTGAGGGCCGAGTTTTTCGGGGTGTTGGACCGTGTGGGTGGCAATGTCAGGGCTGCTGCTCGTGCGGTGGGTGCGAAC
>NZ_MKKE01000069.1 GCF_001942305.1 Saccharomonospora sp. CUA-673
TCGGCGGCCAACCCCCGACCACCTTCCGCGAGCAGTGGATCACCAACCAACCCGCACTCTCATAACCACTGGACCACCAAACGGGGCCCAGTCAGGCTGTTTCATCGGGGTTCACAAACCGTTGTCTCCCACAGCGCCGGGACTTCACAAGTCCTCTATACGTTTTCGCTCGTACCGCGCACTCGTATAGAGGACTTTCATGATAGAGCTCGTCGATGTCAGCAAGACTTACGAAGGCGGCGTTCAAGCATTGGCCCGAACCGATCTGTCGATCGAGCGCGGAAAAGTCACCGTGCTGCTCGGACCGTCGGGTGCCGGCAAGTCGACCTTGCTGCGATGCATGAACCTGCTTGTCAAACCCACCACCGGCTCCGTGCGGGTGGACGGGACGGCGTCACTCGACTCCCGCCGCGAATTGCGTCGACACCGCCGCCGCACGGGGATGGTATTCCAACACCACCAGCTGATCCCACGCTTCTCGGCCTTGCGCAACGTGCTCCTCGGCCGGGTCGGTTATCACAGCTTCTGGCAGAGCATCCTGCCCTCCAGTCGCGGCGACCAGCGCATCGCGCTCGAAGCGCTCGAGCGCGTCGGACTGCTGGACAAGGCCCTGACCCGGGTAGACAACCTGAGCGGTGGCATGCAGCAGCGAGTAGGCATCGCTCGAGCGCTCGCGCAGCAACCGGACCTGATCCTTGCCGATGAGCCGGTCGCAAGCCTCGATCCCAACTCTGCGCGTCGCGTGATGGAGCTGCTGCGCCGAGTCTGTCAGGAGAGCGGCATCACCCTGGTTGCCAGCCTCCACCAGGTCAACCTCGCGCTCGAGCACGCCGACCGCATCGTCGGCCTGGCACACGGGGAAATCGTCTACGACGGCCCTGCAGCCGGGGTCACCGATGAGGATTTGCTGGTGATTTACGGCGGCGTGCCCGCCGACGAGCAGGCCGATGCCCTTCCACTGTCGGCACAGACCGTTTCGCTGCCGACTTCTGCTGACTAGCAAACGCTCAGGACTCAATAACCTCGACCGCCACCCCGAGATCGACCACCTTCCGAACTGCTGAAACAGGAGTGAATTCCCATGCCTAGACCCACCCGCTTGGCGACTGCCGCGATCGCTGTAACGACTGCCTTCACCTTCGTCCTCTCCGGTTGTGGTGCCAGTTCAGAGTCAACCACCGCCCCGGAAACCCTCCGCGTTGCCCTGCTTCCCGACGAGAACGCGTCGGAGGTGATCAAGAACAATGAGCCCCTCAAGGAGCACCTCGAAAAGGAACTCGGGCTTGACGTCGAGCTCGTGGTGACGACCGATTACTCCTCGATGATCGAGGCGATGGCCCGCGGCCGCATCGACCTCGGCTACTTCGGCCCTCTGTCCTACGTCCTCGCCCAGGAGAAGGCCGACATCGAGCCCTTCGCCGCCTTGCAGGAAGTCGAGGGTGAGGACCCGACATACCAGGCAGTGTTCATCGCCAACGCGGATTCCGGCATCGAGGACCTCGCGGATGTCGCCGGCAAGACCGTTGCGTGGGGAGACCAGGCCAGCACGTCCAGTCACCTCATTCCCAAGGCCATGCTCGCCGAAGAGGCGGACCTCCGAGTAGACCAGGGTGACTACGAGGAACAGCACGTCGGCTCCCATGATGCTGTGGCCTTGGCAGTGCAGAACGCCAATGCGGACGCGGGGGGCATGAGCTTGCCCATCTATGAGCGCATGGTCGAGGAGGGGCTCATCGACTCCGAGACTGTCGTGAAAGTCCAGGAATCGGATCCCTATGCCAACTACCCCTGGACGATGCAGTCCAATCTGCCCGAGGACCTGAAGGAGAAGGTGCGGGCGGCGTTCCTGGAACTCGACGATCCCGAGGTGCTCGAACCATTCGGAGCCGCCGGCTTCGCAGAGGTTGCCGATTCGGACTACGATCAGGTTCGCGACCTCGCTCCGCTGCTCGACATCGATCTCGAGGATTACCAGTGAGCAGCCCCGCGGTCAGCGTGCCGCGCGAGGATCGCAGAGAGCAGGAATACCAGCGAATCACCGGCCAGGCACAATCCGGCTGGAGGCGCTCGTTCTCCATCACGGGCTTGATCCTCGTCGCGGTGATCCTGAGTGCCTGGGCCGTGGGTCTGCTCGACGCCAACCGCATGGTCACAGGCCTCGCCGACATTGCCGACCTGCTCAGCGAGATGTGGGTGCCGGACTTCACCCATCTGAACAGCTGGTGGGGGCCCCTGCTCGACTCGATGACAATGAGCATCGCGGCCACAGCACTGGCTGTGCTGCTCTCCGTCCCTCTCGCATTGCTCGGAGCACGCAACACCTCACCGCACCCGGCCATCTACTGGGTCGCGCGGCTCATCCTGAACGTGCTGCGATCAGTGCCCGAACTGATCATGGCGATCGTATTCGTCGCCGCCGTCGGCTTCGGCGCGCTGCCCGGGGCTTTGGCATTGGGGATCCATTCTGCCGGCATGGTGGGAAAGTTCTTCGCCGAAGCGATTGAGCACGCTGCCGAAGCCCCTGTCGAGGCCGCCAGGGCGACAGGAGCCGGCCCGGCCCAAGTGATTCTCCACGGCATCCTGCCCCAGGTGCTGCCGCAGATGGCCGACGTCATCGTCTACAGGTGGGAGCTCAATTTCCGAGCGTCGGTCGTCGTCGGGGTCGTCGGCGCCGGCGGCATCGGCTTCGAACTCATCGCCGCCCTGCGAACCCTCCAGTACGACGAGGTCGCCGCAATCCTGCTCGTCATCCTGGCCACCGTGACCGTAGTCGACGCTCTCGGCGGAGCGTTGCGAAAGAGGTTCCAATGAAACAACACAGTCGACGTCCGAAGGTCGTACTGACGCACCGCGTGCATGCGCCGATCCTCGAATTGCTCAGCGAAAGCTGCGAAGTTGTCGCCAACCAGAGCGACAGCAGTCTCCCGGCCTCCGAGGTGCGGCGCCGCGCAGCAGAGGCCGACGGATTGATGGTGTTCATGCCCGACCGGGTCGATGCAGAGCTCCTCGACTCATGCCCCAACCTGAAGGTCGTCGCGGGAGCCCTCAAAGGGAACGACAACATCGACGTCGAGGCTTGCACAGAGCGAGGCATCTGGCTGACCAGGGTCGAGGACCTCCTGACCGAGCCCACCGCAGAACTGGCGGTCGGACTGCTCATCGGGCTCGCGCGGAACATCACCGCCGGGGACCGCCGGGTGCGCTCGAATTTCGCCGGGTGGCGGCCGACGCTCTACGGGAGCACCCTCGTAGGATCGACGATCGGCATCGTAGGGGCAGGCAACCTCGGCCGGGCTGTTGCACGGATGTTGCGGGGATTCGCACCCGAGTTGCTCTACTTCGACCCTGAACCGCTATCGGCGGCCGATGAAGCACTGCTCGACATCCGGCGTGCGGACCTGTCCGACCTGCTGGAGCGCAGCGACGCCGTTGTGGTCTGCGCCCCACTGTCCGCGGAGACAGTCCACTTGCTCGACCGGAACCGGCTCGAGTCAATACGACCGGGGGCGCTACTCGTCAACGTCGGCCGCGGCTCCGTCGTCGACGAATCCGCGGTGATCGAGCTCTTACGCGCCGGACAGCTCGGTGGCTTCGCGGCTGACGTTTTCGAGTTCGAGGACCTGTCCCGACCGGACCGGCCCGCTGGCATCTCCGCCGAGCTGTTGGCGATGCAGGACCGCACGCTGTTCACGCCACACCTGGGATCTGCCGTGGCCGCGACTCGTCTCAAAATTGAGGAGCACGCCGCCACTGCCATACTGCAGGCCCTTGCAGGGCATGAACCACACGGAGCCGTCAACCGCCCGTGTGGCGTGGGATCTGCTGGAACGCCTACTGCCCTATGATCGGTCCTATCGATCACAGCAAGACGAAGAAGCCTGCCTCTCGCACCCCGTTGTACCTGGCCGCCGCGGACTCCCTCGCTGAGCAGATCGCTGACCAGCCCGTGGGGACTCGCCTGCCGTCAGAAGACGAGCTTGCCGGTCAGCTCGGGGTCAGCCGACTCACCGCGCGGGCAGCACTGGCTGAGCTGGAGAGGCGCTACCTGTAGGAGGGCATGACGTTGTTGACACGCACCGGGGCCAACAGGTGTAGGAGGGCATGACGTTGTTGACACGCACCGGGGCCAACGAGGCCGGTGGAGCATCTCCGCAGGAGGTATGCGGCCGATGGTAGTTGTAGTGATTCACCCACACCTGAAGGGCCTCACGGCGAGCCCGCTCTGAGGTGTAGGGGCGGGCGTAGAGGACCTCGTCCACCATGAGCCGGTTGTACCGCTCGACCTTCCCGTTGTGCTTTGGCGTGTAGGGGCGGATCCGGTGATGCCGGTCCCGAGAGAGACCACCTTGGCCGTGAAGTCCACGGCCCGGTAGTTGTTCCCGTTGTCCGTGATCACCCGGTCGATCTGGATGCCATGGGCGGCGAAGAACGCGCGGGCCCGGCAGTAGAACCCGATCGTGGTCACCGCCCGCTCGTCCTCGAGCGCTTCGGTGTACGCCAGGCGGGTGAACCGTCGATCGCCGAGTGCAGGTACGTGTACCCCACCCGTGCCCCGGGCCCCCGCTTGGAAGCACGCCCTGCCTCACTGTCTCTTCCGTGGGCGCGCCAGCCTCCCCCCTCGGGGATCTTTCCGATCTTCTTCACGTCCAGGTGCACCATGTGCCCCGGCCCCCTCGCGGTGATCCTCCGGGCCGGCTGCCGGCGGAGGTCTTCTCCGGCTGGGGTCAGGTCCCGTAGGCGGGAGATCCCGGCCCGGTGCAGCCACCGCCCCACGGTGCGAAGACACACCTGGTGGCCCTCGCCGACCAGATGGTGATGGATGCGCCGGGCGGACCACTTCCGGCCACGGCGCAGGGCCTCCAGCTCGGCCACGATCGCGGGGTCGAGCCGGGCAGGTGAGTGGTGGGGCCGGCTGGAGCGATCCTGCAGTCCCGCCTTGCCCTTGGCGCGGTAGCGGGCGACCCAGGTGGCCACCGTGGGCCGACTGACGCGGAACTCCGCGGCCACGTGGGACTGCGGGATCCCGTCGATCAGGTGGCGGTGGACCATGCGCAGCCGGCCGGTGGGGGTCAGAGGTGCGTTAGCGTGAGTCACGAGCGGGCTTCCTTCCGCGGATGAGTGGATGTCGCAATTCCCATCCTGCGGGGCGGAGCCCGCTCGTCTCATCTCAGCCCGTGCCTCGTGTAAAGAACCTCATGACCCACAACATCTAGGACGGAGTCCTTCTACGATTTCACGAGAGTTACGGCGTAACGCGGCCACCCGAGGCGGGAAGTTGGACTATCGAGCCTCAGTTGCTCAATGGAAGTCGGAGGTCTTCGCTCAGCGGCCCAAGACTGCAAAGCTGGTGAGTAATCCCAGGTTGCGGGACTAGGTTCAGGACCGACTGGCGGGAAAAGTCACCGCTGCTGACGGACAGGTGATTGATGGGCCTGATGAGGCTGTGTGGAAGGGTAGAAATAAGCCTCATCGCGGGGATCGCCGATGGGTGAAAGGCTGGAGTCCTGAGCAGATCTCCCATCGGCTGAAGGTTGACTTCCCTGAGGATGAGTCCATGCGGATCTCGCACGAAGCTATCTACCAGGCTCTCTACATTCAGGGCCGTGGTGCTCTGAAGCGTGAATTGGTGACCTGCTTGCGCACCGGCCGCGCTCTTCGGGTCCCGCGTGCCCGAGCGCAGGCGAAATCATGGGCCCATGTCGATGAGAAGGTCATGATCAGCCAACGGCCGCCGAGGTCGAAGACCGAGCCGTGCCAGGCCATTGAAGGTGACCTGATCATTGGACTCAATCGCTCGGCAGTCGGCACGCTGGTCGAGCGCACCACGCGGTTCACCATGGTTGTCCATCTGCCTCGCGAACAAGGGTCTGCTGAAGGTTCGGCATGACTTCCATCCTTCCTGCTTTCTAAGCAGTCTTGAAGTCAACCGAACCTTCAGCAGACCCAATCCAGAGTCCGCCACTTCCCATCCCGTACCGCCTGGACCCTGTTGGCGACCACGAGATGTGTGTGCAGTTGCGGGTCTGAGGAGCGCGAGTCGTAGTGGTCGTAGGCGGTTGCCAGCAGCCCACGGACCTCCACCTGGGCGACCGCGTCGGTGCGGCCCTGCCGCACGACGCGGGTCATCGCCACCTCACGTTCGATGAGCTCCAGCACATCAGCTATCGCCGCATGATGAGCCTGCCCGATCAGCGACTGTGTTCCGGCATCCGAGACCGCCCACAACGTCGAGACCGACTGCGGCACCGAGAACGTCAGATCAAACCCCGCGGTCGGAGCAACCGAGGGCTTCGAGGCTTCCTCAGCCTGGATCTTCGCCGTCTCGACTTCGCGCTCATGGACTGTCAGGGTCTGTGGCAGCTGATCGAGACGAGCCTCCACGCGCTCGGACTCGGTGGCAAAGGACCGGTAGGGGCGACCGAGCTGTTCACCGAGCAATTGTCAAGACCTGTGGATGAGGATCTTTTAGGCGGCTGCGGATTGGGTGTGGTCGTCCGGTCGTTCGACGAGTTTTCCGTTCTCGAACTGCGC
>NZ_MKKE01000070.1 GCF_001942305.1 Saccharomonospora sp. CUA-673
CCCCATAGTCGCATCGGGCGCTGCCGCGCGTCAGCGCGTCGTTGGGGGTGGTGGCCGGGCGACGGGCGGGCGCGACTATGGGGCCCTTGGGGGCTTTCAGCCGGAGCGTTTCTGTTGCAGGGCCGCGTCCTTGTCGAGGACGAGTTGTTCGAGGTCGGCCTGGAAGGTCGTCATGCGCTCCTGCAGGGCGGGGTCGGCCGCGGCGAGCATCCGCACGGCCAGCAGGCCCGCGTTGCGCGCCCCGCCGACCGACACCGTCGCCACGGGAACCCCGGCCGGCATCTGCACGATCGACAGCAACGAGTCGAGCCCGTCGAGGTACTTCAACGGCACGGGCACGCCGATCACGGGCAGCGGCGTCGCCGACGCCACCATCCCGGGCAGGTGCGCCGCACCGCCCGCCCCCGCGATGATCACCCGGATGCCGCGGCCGGCGGCGTCGCGGGCGTAGTCGAGCATCCGCTGCGGCGTCCGGTGCGCCGAGTACACGCCGACCTCGTAGGGCACGTCGAACTCGTCCAGCGCCTGCCCGGCGGCCTCGAGCGTCGGCCAGTCCGAGTCGCTCCCCATGATCACGCCGACGACCGGTGTACTCACGCCGCCTACCTCCGCTCCTGCTCGATGAACTACTCGGTCAACCGTCCGGCTGCACTCGCGTCGGTGCACGCCGGTGTCAGTGCACGCTGTACCCGTCGGGCCATTCGGCGTGCGAGAGCCAGTGCGCCGCCATGCGCGCCTTGGCGCGTGTGTCGTCGTCGATCGGCCCGAGGACGTTGACGTGTCCCAGCTTGCGGCCCGCACGTTCGCCCTTGCCGTACAGGTGCACCTTGGCGTCGGGATACCGCGCGAACAGGTGGTGCAGCCGTTCGTCGACGCTCATCGTCGGCGTCTCGGGCGCGCCGAGCACGTTGGCCATGACGGTCGGCGACAGCGGGTCGGTGGTGCCGAGCGGGTAGTCGAGCACGGCCCGCAGGTGCTGTTCGAACTGCGACGTGCGCGAGCCGTCCATCGTCCAGTGCCCGGAGTTGTGCGGACGCATCGCCAGTTCGTTGATGACCAGGCCGTCGGTGGTTTCGAACAGCTCGACCGCCATGACCCCGGCGACGTCGAGTTCCTCGGCGATCCGCAGCGCCACGTTCTGCGCCTGCACCCGGCGCTCGTCGGACAGTCCGGGCGCCGGGGCGAGGACCTCGGTGTTGATGCCGTCGACCTGCACGGTCTCGACCACCGGCCACACCGCGCCCTGGCCGAACGGCGACCGCGCCACCATGGCCGACAGTTCGCGCAGCATCGGCACGCGCTGTTCGATCAGCAGCGACGTGCCGGCCTCGAGCAGCACCGGGATGAGCTCGCGTGCCTCGTCGGCGGAGCCGATCTGCCACACGCCCTTGCCGTCGTAGCCGCCGGTGGCGGCCTTGAGGATCGCGGGCCAGCCGTGGGTGTCGCCGAACTTCACGGCGTCGGCGACGTCGGTGACCTCGACGAACGCCGGGTTCGGCAGGTCGAGGGCGGCCATCCGTTCCCGCATGAGGAGCTTGTTCTGCGCGAACGCGAGCGCACCGGGGCTGGGCCGGACGACGACCCCGTCGCCGACGAGGGCCCGCAGGTGCTCGCCGGGGACGTGCTCGTGGTCGAACGTCAGCACGTCGACGTCGCGGGCGAAGGCGCGCAGCGCGTCCAGGTCGGTGTGGTGGCCGAGGGTGACGTCGGCGGCGACGAGCCCCGCCGCCTCGCCCTCGCCGACGGCGAGCACCCGCAGCGTCTGGCCGAGCGCGATCGCCGACTGGTGGGTCATCCTGGCGAGCTGACCACCACCGACCATGCCGACGACGGGAAGACCGGTTCGAGTATCCATAGCCGCTTCAGAGTAGGCCGCCCCTCCGAACGCCACTCACGAGCCGCCGCCGAGTGTCACCACCGCCACGGACGCGACGACTCCGGCAGGCACCGCTCCGCGTCCTCCCGGACGAACAGTTCCTCGATGTCCTCGCCCGTGACGGCCACCTTCGACGACGTCGTCGAGCGGATCAGAGGAAAGCTCAGGCGGGCACGGGAACGTTCGGGTTCCGCATCGCCCGACTCCACCGCCCTGCACATGGACACATCGTAGGCCGGGCGGCCGACGGGTGGGTTGACCTCGATCGTGGTCGAGGTCGGAGCATGCCCGGTATGCCAAATTTCGACGTTGTCGCGTTCCTCGACGAGCCCGGTCATCCGGCGGCCGTCGCGACGGTCACCGGGCGGGGACGTCCCGCGTTGGCCACGATGTGGTTCCTCCTCGCCGACGGGCGTCTGTGGTTCCACAGTCCCGTCGACGCACCGGCTCCGTTCCTCGACGCCGCGGCCGCCGGACGGGAGGTGTCGGTGCTGGTCGCGACGTTCGCCCCGCCGCACGACGTCCGCCAGTTCCGGACCACCGGACCGGCCAGCCTCGAGGAGCCCGACCTCGACCGCGTGCACCGCATTTACGAGCGCTACCTGCCCGAGTGGACACCGGACTGGACCGAACAGGCCGCCTCGCCGCGCTTACGGCTGTGGTCGATGGTGCCCGCACGCGGGATGGCCGTCGCCTACCCGGACCTGGCCGACGCGGACGTCTACCGCTGGTCGGATCCCTCGGAGCTGCTGTCGGAGCCGACGTCGGCCGGCTGAGCACCGGACTCACCGGGCCCGCCGGCTCCACCGGCGTCCCCGAGCAGATGCCGGTACCTGCGCCACAGCCAGCGTCCGCCGAGCACGGCGACCAGTACGACCGGCACGAGCAGGTAGGCGCTGCCGAGGATGTACTCCCAGAACGCCCAGTGCAGTTCGAGGTTGCGGCCGTTGGGCAGCACGAGCAGCACGCAGCTGACGAACACCACGAACACGCCGGCCGCGAGGATCCAGCGCTTGCGCGTCTTGGCCGGGTCGGCGTGCGGCAGCTTCGAGACGAGCACGACGATCAGCGGCACCGCCCACACCCAGTGGTGCGACCACGACACGGGCGAGAGCAGCAGCGCGTAGAACGCCGTCACCAGCAGCGCCTCGAGCGGACGTCCGCTGCGGTGGAACCGCAGCATCAGCCACACCGCGAACGGCGCGAGCAGCAGGCCGACGGCGATCGCCGCGTTCGACGCCCACGGCGCGAGGTCGGTCATGCGGTTGAACAGACCGTTGAGGGACTGGTTGCCCGCCCAGTGCATCGGCCCGATCCGGCCCTGGTTGAACACGGTGTGCGTCCAGAACCGGAACGCGTCCGACGGGATGATCACGAACATCAGCGCCTGCAGGCCGAAGAACGTGCCCATCGCGCGCAACGCGTCCATCCGGCGTCCGGTGAACAGCAGGTGCGGGATGAAGATCAGCGGCGTCAGCTTCACCGCGGCCGCGACGCCGACCAGCACGCCGCCCCAGCGGCTGCCGCGCGCCGACACGACCAGGATGTCGACGACGATCAGGGCCATCAGGATCAGGTTGATCTGGCCGAGGAAGATCGTCCGCCACACCGGTTCGAGTGCGAAGAACAGCACCGCCGACAGGATCGTCAGCCGCGCAGGCGACACCCACTGCGGCACCTCGCCCTGCGGCCGCGGCAGCGCGCCGATGGCCACGCGGATGACCAGCGCCATCGCCACGAGCGACACCGCCGACAGCACACCCCACGCGACCTGCAGCGGCAGCACGGCCAGCGGCACGAACAGCAGTGCCGCGGTCGGCGGATAGGTGAACGGCAGCAGGGCCCAGAACGGTTCCGGGGCGAGCGTGTTGCTCTCGTACAGCGGATCGCCCTGCAGCAGGGTGATCGCGCCCGCGCGGTAGACCGCGGAGTCGACGCCGAGCTGCAGGTCGAAG
The DNA here is from genome assembly GCF_001942305.1 of Saccharomonospora sp. CUA-673. GTDB lineage: Bacteria > Actinomycetota > Actinomycetes > Mycobacteriales > Pseudonocardiaceae > Prauserella. The sequence continues at coordinate 3,832 of NZ_MKKE01000070.1, forward strand.
ATCCAGCCGAGGATGCCCGCGACGATCGCCAGCACCGGCAGGGCCAGCAGCAACACGAGCGAACGCGGGCGCTCCGCCAGTCGCGCGAGCGAGGCACGCAGGTGCAACGGCCCGCCGCCGGTCCATTCCGTCTCGGAACGCACCGGCTGATCGGCGTCACGCACGTCTGGGGAGCTCACCCATCCAGGAAACCATGGACCCCTGTTGGACCGGCGTGGGCCTGGGAATCAGCGGCCGGACGAACCACCGGTCGGCGTTCACCCCGGCCGCCGCTCACCGCTTGGCGAGCGAGTCGAGCAAGCGGCACGCGCCGTCGTAGTCGGCGGGCAGGCGCATCACGCCGACCCGCGCCGAGCCGGACTCCGCGAGCTGCGGGTCGACGGCGAAACGTTCGGTCAGTTCCCTGCGCAGCCGGACCGCACCGGCGGCGACCCCCGTCGACCGCGGGACCACCGCGACGACCGTCGACGAGCCCAGCACGGCGTGACTCTCGCCCCCGTCGAACACGTCGCGCAGCACATCGGCGCCCAGGATCATGCCGGCGGGCCGCAGGTAGACGGCCCCGCCGTCGAAGTCCAACGAGATGACCACCAGTGCGTGCCCCTCGGCGACGCACACCCCGTCGCGCGCGGCCTGGCGGTACAGCTCGGCCAGGCGCGTGCGCAGGTAGGCCATGGTGGGCAGTCCGGTGAGCGGGTCGTGCACCTCGCCCGCGGTGACCTCGTTGAGCGCGATCTCGGCCCACGCGACGGCCACGATGCGCAGCAGCCGCGTCGGGAGCGCGTCGACGTCCGGCACGGACGCCACCGGCTCGGCCGCGTCGGCGGGTTCGACGCCCGCGCTCAGCACCGAGTGCAGCGCGGCCAGGTCGCCGAGCGTCTCCTCGAGCCCCGTGCCCGCTGCGGCGCGGGCATGCGCCAGGGCCACCAGCGCGGGAGCTGCGTCATCGACCCCGCCCCGCCGGGCCACGGCGGCACACACCACGTCCACCTCGGGCAGCGGCCAGTCGTCGGGAAAACGCCACCCGCAGGCCAGGCTCGCCGCGCACCAACGGTGGCGGATCCGCGCCGCCTGGGCATGGACAGGCCGCTCCTGCCGGGCGCCGGGAACGGTTCCGTACGGTCCGGCGGACCGGTTCCCGTACGGCACCCCCGACACGTCGCCAGCACTCACGTCCACTCGCGCCCCCTTCCGGCTCGATTCAGGGGTGAGACGCCTACCGGCCGCATGCATGACGGCACCGGCGGCAATCAGTTGCGATCAGTTCCGCTCCGCCGGCAGGGGGCGGATTCGGGTGAACGGCCGACCCGCGTAATGACGAGTCCCCGAACGTCCGTCACACTTTGCTGCGCAGCGCGTCCCCTTATCGGGACGACCTGAGAGGAGAACCGTGAGCACCGCACCCACCGACCCACAGGGCATGAGCGACGCCGAACTCATCGCCGCTGTTCGCTCGGGCAGCCTGGAGTGCTACGGGACGCTGTACGAACGCCATGTGGCCGCAGCGTACAACCTGGCCCGGCAGCTCGCGCGGACGTCGATCGAGGCGGACGACCTGGTCTCGGACGCCTTCTCGAAGGTGCTCGACACGCTCCGCGCGGGCAAGGGACCGGACAGCGCGTTCCGTGCCTACCTGCTGACCGCCGTGCGCCACGCGCCTACGACAAGACGCGCCGGGACAAGAAGCTCGACCTCGCCGACGACATGACGACCGTCACAACGGTCGGCGGTGCCGGCGCCGCGGCGCTCACGGAGGAGTTCTCCGACACCGCCGTCGAGGGCCTCGAACGCACCCTCGCGGCGAAGGCGTTCGCGACGCTGCCGGAACGGTGGCAGGCCGTGCTGTGGCACACCGAGATCGAGGGCCAGTCGCCCGCCGAGGTCGCCCCGCTGCTGGGTCTGACGGCCAACGGCGTGTCCGCGCTCGCCTACCGCGCGCGCGAGGGTCTGCGGCAGGCCTACCTGCAGGTGCACCTGGCCGAGGTCAGCGCGAGCCGGTGCAGCGCCACCGCCGAGAAGCTCGGCGCCTGGACGCGCGACGGGCTGTCCAAGCGCGAACGCGCGCAGGTCGAGACGCACCTCGACGAATGCTCCGACTGTCAGGCGCTCGCGGCCGAACTCGCCGACGTCAACGGTGCGCTGCGCGCCGTCGTCGCCCCGCTGGTGCTCGGTGGCGGCGTGCTCGGCTACCTCGCGCTGGCCGGCAGCGGCAAGGCCGCCGCCGCGGGCGCGGT
>NZ_MKKE01000071.1 GCF_001942305.1 Saccharomonospora sp. CUA-673
CCTGCTGGCCCACATCTCCCCGGCGCTCATGGAACACATCAATCCATACGGGACCTACGAATTCCCCGTCGAGGCCGAGTACGCCCGCACCGGCTACCGACCGTTGCGCACCGTCGAGGCAGAGGGCTGACGCAGCACGGCGCCGACCGCGGCCTCGGGCGTGTCAGCGCTGGGTGTCCTGTCTCGGCCGGTTGGTGGGCGCGTGCTCGCCCGAGGACGCGGGCCGTCGTCGGGATCCCAGAGTGGCGATGATCGTAGCCAGGATCAGCACGGCCAGGGCCAGGAGGACGACGAGGGTTTGGTGGCTGCTGATCCAGGTGGTGGCGGTGCTGGCCAGCGGGCCCAGGCTCAGGGCCGTGGGGGGTTGGCCGCCGGTGGTGACAGGGATCCAGTAGGCGAGCAGGTAGGCGCCGCTGAGGATCAACAGGACGGCGGTGATGCGGTGCATGTGCGGCAGCAGCCGGCGTACCCAGCGGGTGGCCAGGCTGCTGGCGAAGGCGGCCGAGACGGATAGTGCCACCAGCAGGGTGGCGGCGCCGGTGGCGTAGGCGGCGAACACGGCGAGCATGCCTGCCGGGTTGGTCGTGGCGAGGGCTTGGCTGACGACGGCCAGCAGCACGGCCACGGTGCAAGACAGGGAGGCGATGCCGTAGCCGACGCCGAAGGCGACCAGGCCCCACCGGCCGCCGCCCTGGCGCGGCTGCACCCGGTTGGTCAGGCGCAGCGGCAGGTGCCGTCCGGTGAGCATCGCCAGGCCTGCCACGGCGAGCAGGACGCCGACGGCGATGGCGAACCACGGCGCGAGCCCGGTGATCGCGCGCAGGCCCGCGGCCAGGGCGAGTCCCGCGACGGTGAGGGTGCCGGTGAACCCGGCCGTGATCATGAGCCCCGAGGCCAGGCCGGTGCCGAGCCGGGCCGCCACGCTGGTGCGCCCGGTCGAGCTTTGGCCGGGGTCGGCCACGGTGCCCAGCATGGCGGGCAGCAGCGCGAACCCGCAGGGGTTGACCGGCGAGATCAGCCCGGCGCCGAAGGCCATGGCCAGCAGCGCGATCATGAGCGAGCCTTCTGGATGGCGGTGGTGATGGCGTCGGTGCCGGCATCAACGCCGCGGAAGATCTCCTGCCCGTCGGGTCCGTAGACGACGGTGGTGCCCAGGGCCGTGACCTGCTGCGCCTGCGCCAGCGGCACCCCGTTGGCGACGACGGGCACCTGGGGATTGCCGGCCGAGCGCAGGAAGCTCCGTAGGGAGCTGGTGGGAACCTCGGGGATGAGGTTCAGCGCCACGAACCGCGCCTGCTGCCCAGTCTGTTGTTGTGCTTGGGCGAGCTGTTTGGTCGCGGGCACGCAGGTGGAGCAGCCGGGGGCGAAGAAGTAGGCCACCGTCACCCGACCCGGCTGGGGATGGTGAGTTGTCCGCCGTCCAGGGTGGTGACCGTGCCGGGGTGACCGGTGACAGGCTGTTGTTGGCCGGCGGCGCCGCCGCGGACTGCTGAGTGGCGGGGCTATTGCCGCAGCCGGCCGCACCGAGCGCGACGAGCAGGGCCAGCGCCAGTGCTGGCCCGGCACGGCGACGGTGACGCGGGCCATGTCCGAGTACAGCGGGGCTCATCACTCTGTCCTTTCGCGACGACCAAGCAGGATCAGGGACGTCGACATCAATCTGCGGTGGTCGCAGGCTGGCTGCGGGCTCGTGGGGCGAGGAGGATGCCGCGGTGGCGGGCGAAGTGCTGCATGATCACGCCGAGGGCGAGGCCCATGGCGGCGTGGGCGAGCAGGGTGTCGAGGAAGTAGCCGTTGAGCAGCGTGTCGAACTTCTCCAGCCCGAAGGGGCCGAATTTCGGGGCCATGGGCGGCAGGGTCATCATGGCGACTTCGACGACGGCCACCGAGAACAGCATCGCGCCCCACCAGCGGGTGCGACCGAACAGGATCGAGTAGACCACGCCGAAGCCGATGCCGTTGAACAGGTGATAGGCGGCGCCGAGCGTGTAGCTGACCGGGGTGGCTCGGACATGGGCGGTGCGGCGGTGATCAGGTTGCGAACATCGTCACTGAGTCCGGCAGATACCCCAGGTGCACCCCGGCCACGCGCACCGCATCCAGCGCCAGGGTCAGCAGTATCCCAGCGAGGATGCCCAGCCACAGCCGCCGTGACAGCCGCGCCATGCCGGTGGCGCGGGCGTGGAGCAGCACTCCGGTCACGATGGCCATGCCGGGCAGGGCGACGACGCTGAACAGCACCGGCATCGGGGCCAGTCCACTCGAGGCGGCCACGATCACCAGCGGGGACACCCCGGCGGCGGCCAGGGCGAGCAGCGTCAGGAAGGCTTCGCGTGTCGATGATGTCGGGTCGGGGTCCTCGAGCGACGTGGTGGGTGTCGTGGTCACCGGGGAAACCTCCTGCGCGTGGGCTCGTTGTCGGGCCGCTGCTGCGGGGACGGGGCACTCTCGTCGTGGTGCCGGTCTGGGGGTGGGCAGCAGTCGTCACGCTGCGACGGCGACGAGGAGCCGTCCTGGGGGCTGTGGGTGGCTGATCGCTTGCGGGCCGCGGTGAGCGCCACTGCGCTCACCAGGGCCACACCGGCGGCGGCCCACAGCCACGGGCTGGAGAAGATCCCGGCCAGGGCGCCGAGGGCTCCGGCCGCGATCAACACCGGGCCCGCGCAGCACAGGATCAAGCTGCGCCGATGCCGAGTCCGGCGAGCAGGCCCCGTGTGTCCGAATTGCTCATCGCTGATCACGTCCCTGTCCGTGTGGGGTGCGGTCCGTCGATGCGCTCGCAGGTGGCCAGGGCCGTGCAGTTGTCGGCGGCCAACGAGCGGGCCAGCACCACGAGTTCGGCCACCCGCGGGTCGGTGACGCGGTAGTAGCACCAGCGGCCCTCGCGGCGCGCCTGCACGTAGCCGCAGTCGGCCAGACACGCCAGATGCGTCGACACCCGCCCCTGGGCGAGCCCGACGTGGGCCACGCAGTCACTGACGGAGTGCTCGCCGTCGAGCAGGAACTCCAGTAGCCGCAGCCGGGTGGGATCACCCAGGGCGCGGAAGAACTTCGCCACCGTGCCCACCTGCTGCCCGTCGTCGGACAGCAGCGGTGTGCCGGGGTCGGGATGTGCGGTGCTGGTCATGGATCTCCTCCCACCGTCGAGCACATATCCGGATATGGGGATACGATGATGCCAGCATACATCCGCTCATGCGGATACAACGACGGGTGGGCAGTACCCACCACCTCCGAGGAAGGGCGAGCAACCATGGCTTTCGATCTGGCGATCATCGGCTCCGGCGGGGCAGCCTTCGCGGCCGCGATCGCGGCCCGACGGGACGATCGCTCGGTGGTGATGGTCGAGCGCGGCAGCATTGGCGGCACGTGTGTGAACACCGGGTGTGTGCCGTCGAAGGCGTTGCTGGCCGCCGCCGAGGCACGCCACGTCGCTCTGTCGGCCGAGCACTTCCCCGGCATTCGGGCCAGCGCCGACGAGGTGGCCTTCGGCGAGCTCATCGCCGGCAAAGACAGCCTGGTCGCCGACATGCAGGCCGAGAAGTACACCGGCCTGGCCGCCGAGTACGGCTGGGAGATCATCAGCGGCCAGGCGAGCTTCGTCGACGGCCCGGCCCTGCAGGTCGAGCTGGCCGACGGCGGGGCGCGGCGGATCGAGGCCGAGCATTACCTCGTGGCCACCGGATCGATCCCGTGGGCACCGCCGATCGATGGGCTCGACGAGGTGGACTATCTGACCTCGACCACGGCGATGGAACTGGACGCGCTGCCGGAATCGATGTTGGTGCTCGGCGGCGGCTACGTCGGCCTGGAGCAGGCCCAATTGTTCGCCCGCCTGGGCACCGAGGTCACCGTCGTCGCCCGCTCGCAGTTGGCCTCGGCCGAGGAACCCGAGATCTCCGACAGTATCGATCAGGTCTTCGCCGAGGAGGGCATCACCACCCACACCCACGCCCAGGTGCGCACGGTGCGCCGCGACGGCGGTCATGTGGTGGCCACGGTCGACAGTAGCGACGGAAGCACCCGTGACGTCCGTACCGAGCAGCTGCTGGTGGCCACCGGGCGTCGTGCGGTCACCGACGAGCTCGGGCTGGAACAACTCGGGGTGAAACTGGACAGTCGGGGCCACGTGCGGGTCGACGAACAGCTGCGCACGGACCATCCCCGCATCTGGGCCGCTGGGGATGTGACCGGGCATCCGCAGTTCGTCTACGTCGCCGGCGCGCACGGCGCCGTGGTCGTCGACAATGCCTTCCACGACGCCGGACGCAGGCTGGACTATCACCATCTGCCGCGGGTGACCTTCACGACCCCCAGCATTGCCGCTGCCGGGATGACCGAGGGCGAAGCCGAGCGGGCCGGCTACGAGTGCGAGTGCCGCGTGCTCGCGCTGGAGCACGTGCCGCGGGCGCTGGTCAACCGCGACACCCGCGGGCTGGTCAAACTCGTCGCCGAGGCCGAGTCCGGGCGGCTGCTGGGTGCGCACGTGTTGGCCGCCGGTGCCGGTGACGTCATCGCCACCGCCGTGTATGCCCTGCACAACCAGATGACCGTGCACGACATGGGCGAGCTGTGGTGCCCCTATTTGACCATGGCCGAAGCTCTCAAACTCGCCGCGCAGACCTTCACCCGCGACGTGTCCAAACTGTCCTGCTGCGCCGCCTGACCCGCTCAACCACCCCAGGAAGGACCGCGTGATGACCACCGAACAGCATCCCCTGGCCGAGCGGCTCAGCGACACAGTGAGCTCCGCCCTCACCGAGGGCGGCATGGCGTGGCTGTGGCCACCACTGCTGCGACTCCTGGCCCGCGGCCACCCCGTCACCGCCGACGAGCTCGCCACAGCCACAGGCCACAGCACCGACGAGGTACGCCACGCCCTGGCCGCGCTGCCGGATGCCGAATACGACGAACACGGCCGTCTCGTCGGCTACGGCCTCACCCAACGCGCCACCCCGCACCGCTTCACCGTCGACGGCCAGCAGCTGTACACGTGGTGCGCGCTGGACACACTGCTGTTCCCGGCCGTGCTCGACCGGCCCGCCGAAGTGGAATCGCCCTGCCACACCACCACAACCCCGGTGCGGCTGACCGTCGAGCCGGACAAGGTCGTCGACGTCGAACCGGCCGACGCCGTCGTCTCGATCGTCACCCCCGGACAGTGCACGTCGGTACGCTCAGACTTCTGCGACCAGGTGCACTTCTTCGCCTCGCCTGAGGCCGCCCAACCGTGGCTGGCCGAGCATCCCGGCGCCACCGTGCTTCCCGTGGCCGAGGCCTTCACCCTCGGCCACCAGCTCGCCGAGCAGCACAGGAGCACCGACACCCCCGACTGCTGCTAGAAGACCGCACACCCAATGCGGCAGGTCTGACTCCGACGTCAGGCCTGCCGCTGGCCACACGGCCACGCCACCGCCTCGCTGGTGGTATCCAAACTGCACGCCTCCTCGCGGCGCTCCGCCCTGGCCCAGGCCCTGGTCGAGTACGGCAAGCTGCAGCGCACGATCTACGCGCTGCGGTATCTGGCCGACGAG
>NZ_MKKE01000072.1 GCF_001942305.1 Saccharomonospora sp. CUA-673
AACCCACCCCCAAAACCAACAACGACCAACAACAAACCTTCGCTCAGCGTGATAAACGAAAAGCGAGGTCGAGGGATGACACGGAACAGCGACACCAGCCGCCTCATCATCCCGGAGACCTGCCCGCCGGCGAGGCGCCCCCACCCCAAGGACGCACCCCACCACCCCACCCCGAAACCTCAACAAGGCGACGCGAGTTGCCAACACAGCGACGCAAGATGCTGACACGGCGACGCAGAACGCCGACACGACGTCGCGAAACGCTGACACGCCCGCGCAGATTGCCAACAAGGCGACGCGAGCTGCTAACACGGCGACGCGAGATGCCCCCACGCCCCCACCCCAACCCCGAAACCGCCTACCGGCCCATCACCCGAATCGGTTCCCCACCGACCCAGGCGGCAATATCCTCCACAGCCCCTTCGTAAAACACGCGATACAGATCCCGAACCACATACCCGATATGGGGAGTCAGAACGGTGTTCGACAACCCCCGCAAAGGGTGATCGGCCGGAAGAGGCTCGATGTCGTACACGTCGAGGGCCGCTCCCCCGATCCGCTGTTCCCGCAGCGCGTCGATCAACGCGGTCTCGTCGACGATGGGTCCGCGGGAGGTGTTCACCAGCCAGGCGTCGGGCTTCATGAGCGCCAGTTCGGGGGCGCCGATGAGTCCGCGGGTGCGGGAGCTGAGGACCTGGTGGATGGTGACGACGTCGGATTGGGCGAGCAGCTGTTCCTTGGTGACGGCGTCGACGTCGTGTTCGGCGGCTTTCTCGGTGGTGAGGTTGGCGCTCCAGGCGATGGTGCGCATGCCGAAGGCCTGGCCGATGCGCGCGACGCGGGTGCCGAGTCGGCCGAGGCCGATGATGCCGAGCGTGGCGTCCTGGAGGCTGCGGCCGACGGCGGTCTGCCAGCCGCCCTCGCGCATCGACTGCTGCTGGCCGGGGACGTCGCGCATGGCGGCGAGGATGAGGGCCCACGTGTGTTCGGCCGTGGGGTGCGGAAGGTAGCCGGTGTGGGAGACGACGATCCCGAGTTCGGACGCGGCGGCAGGTCGATGGCCGGGTTGCGGGCACCGCCGAGGCTGACGATCAGGCCCAGGTCGGGCAGCCTGCGCAGCACGTCGGCGGGCAGCGGGGTGCGTTCGCGCATGGCGACCACGACCGAGCACCCCGCCAACCGGTCGACGAGCGCGTCGGGGTCGGTGAGGTGCTCGGTCAGCACGTCGAGCTCGGCGTCGAGGGAGTCCCAATCGGCGAGGTCGCGCGCGATGTCCTGGTAGTCGTCGAGTACCGCGATCTTCATGCCCACACGCTAATGCGTGGGGCGGGTGCGGGCCTACGGGACGAGCACGTCGACGCGCACCAGGTGGTGGTCGGACGCGTCGTTGAGGCGCGCGAGCTCGTCGTCGGGCACGGGCCAGAACACCTCGCTGCCGCGCGGGATCAGCTGCCGGGACGGCAGCACGTAGTCGACGCGTAGGTTTCCGGGCGATTCGGGGTTGAAGTCGCCGGTGTCGAGCCAGTGCGGGCCGACGTGGTCGTCGTTCGCGCCGCCCTGTTCCTTCGCCGCGGCGACGGCGCCGAGACTGCCGGGCTTGGTGTCGCGCAGCCGGGGCGAGTCGAGCAGTTGGTTGGCGGCCGCGTCGACGCTGTCGCCGTCGTGCGGGTCGGCGTTGTAGTCACCGGCGATGACGAACCGGTCCTGCGGGCTCAGACCACCGCGGCCGCCCTCGTCGTCGTAGATGTAGCCGCCCTTGCCCGGCGTGATGTAGTCGGCCCAGAAGCGGATCTCGTCGTGGTTGCGGGTGCCGTTGCGCTGTTCCGGGCCGTCGAAGCTCGGCGGTGTCGGGTGCGCGGCGAGCAGGTGCACGGTGCGCTGGCCGACCTTGACGGGCACGTCCCAGTGCGACTTCGACGACAGGCGCAGCACGTCGAGGATCTCGTCGGAGTACCAGTCGCCGTCCTCGGGGGTGTCCGGGTCGCTGGGCAGCGTCGCGTTCGGCATGTCCTTCCACAGGAAGTTCTGGAACGTGCGGATGCCCTCGGCGTCGATGGGGTACTTCGACAGCACGAGCATGCCGTACTGGCCCTCGAACTCGCCGAAGCCCTGCGCGTCGTCGGGGCCGTCGGTGCTGCCGTCGCGGTTGAGGTCGAAGCCGGTCGGCACGCCCGTGTTGGACGGGGCGGTGAAGGCGTGCGGGTAGTCGATCGGCTCGGCTCCGTGTTGGCCCACCTCGAGGTAGTTGTCGCGGAACAGGTCGGCCGCCACGCCGCCCTCGACGTAGTCGAACTCGTTGATCAGCAGCACGTCCGGGCGGTTGCGCTGGATGACCTCGGCGACCTTCTGCGCCTGCTCGTTGTCCGGCGTCGCGAGGTCCCGTTCCAGTTCGCCCTCGGCGGAGCGGTTCAGCGAGGCGTTGAACGTCGCGAACCGGACCTCCTGCGGTCCGCCCCGCTCCCCGGTTCCGCCCTGTTCGGCCGGTTGGCCGGCACTCGCCGGCACCGACGCCACGATCAACCCGACCGACATAGTCAGCCCGAGGGACAACGACATCCAACGCGATCGACGCACAGTTACCTCCAGTAAGTCACACCGGACCTTACGGGTGAAACGTAAACGTCGGGCAGCGTTCGGGTTAGACGGGGAGGTCGAGGACTCCGCCGGTGGCGTCGCGCAGTGCGGTGCGCATGGCCTCGCGTGGTGCGGGGCGGCCCGTGAACTGCTCGACCTGGCCGAACGCCTGGTGCAGCAACATGTCCAGACCGGTCGCGATCCGGCCGCCGTGGGCGGCGACCGCCTGGGCCAGCGGGGTCGGCCACGGGTGGTAGATGACGTCGAGCACGCAGCGCACGCCGGCGATCGTGTCCAGGTCGGCGGCGACGGCATCCGAGGGCACCGTGCTCACCAGGACGTCGGCGTCGGCCGTCAGCGCGGGCAGGTCCACATCGGACCACCGCAGCACCTCGACGTCGAGTCCCGCCCGGCGCGCCGCCTCGGTGGTCTCGGCGGCCCGCGCCGGCTCGCGGACGAGCAGGCTGACCCGCTCGACCTTCAGCTCGGCGAACGCGACCACCGCGGCGGCCGCCGTGCCCCCGGCGCCGAGCACCACCGCCCGGCCGCCCCCGGTGTAACCGGCGGCGGTGCGCAACGCCCCGGTGACGCCGTCGACGTCGGTGCAGTCGGCCCGCCATCCGCCGGCGATCGGCACCAACGTGTTGGCCGCGCCGACCGCCGCGGCACGCGGAGTCACCTCGGTCGCATGCGTCAACGCGGCCCGTTTGCCCGGCATGGTCACCGACAGACCGGCCCACTCCGCGCCCAGGACGTCGACGAACCCGGGCAGGCCGTCGGCGTCGACCTCGATGCGGTCGTAGGTCCAGTCGCTCAACCCCAACGCGGCGTAGGCGGCGCCGTGCAGCACCGGCGACAGCGAATGCTCCACCGGCTTGCCCAGCACCGCCGCGCGGCGCGGCCCGTCAGTAGACACCGTCCTCCTGTGCCTGCCTGGCGTTGTCCTGGTGCTCGGCGTGGTTGTCGCTGAAACACGACAGGCCGTTGTGCTCGCACACCACGAAGTACGTCCACGGACCGTCGTCCGGGTCCTCGGCGGCGGTGATCGCCTCCGTGCTCGGCGCGCCCACCGGCGTCGGCGTCAGACCCTGGTTCAGGTAGGTGTTGTACGGCCCCCGCTGCTGCCGCCACCCCGCCTGGGTCCGGATGGTCGGATCGGGCTGCGTGTAGTTGATCGTCGAGTCCATCTGCAACGGCATGTCCTGGTCGATCCGGTTGTAGATGACGCGCGCGATCTTGCCGAAGTCGTTCTCCACGCCCTCGACCTCGATGATCGAGGCGACGGTCAGCACCTCGTACGGCGTGTATCCGGTGATGCCCGCGACGTCCGGCAGCCCGGCGGCCTCCATGCGTGTCGCCGACGACGACAGCACCTCGGTGAGGATCTGCTCGGCGTTCCAGCCCGGTTCGACGTCGTACACGCCGGGCGAGATCAGCCCTTCGAGCCTGTGCGCCGGATCGCGTTCCTGCGCCGGTTCGGCCGCCCATTCGGGCACGCCCAGCTCGGCCAGGTCGGTCGATTCGACGGTCTGCTGCAGTTCCTCGACGCCGACGCACGTGCTCTCGCCGTTCATGTCGGCGCACGAGGCCTGCGACAGCAGCGACATCACACCGGGCTGTTCGTTCTCGCCGCGACCTCGGTCGGACAGGCGCATGCCGGCGCGGATCTCCACCTGGCCGACCCGCGCGTCGGGCTCCACCAGCGTCTCGACGGTGCTCTCGCCCGAGGCCTGGGCCTTCACCACGTAGTAGCCCGGCTGGATGGCCAGCACGCGCTGGTCGTCCTCGCTCGCGCTGACGAACGCAGCCGAGCTGGCCACGACGTCGAGTTCCTCGAGCTTGGTCGCGATCGTCCGCGTCGAGTCGCCTTCCTCGACGTGCAGCAGCACGTCGCGGTTCCCGGTGCCCTCGTAGTCGTCGAAGCCGAAACCCAGCAGTTCCCTGGCGCCGAAGTACGACCCGCCGGCCAGCAGCGCGAGCACCGCCAACGCCGCGAGCCACTTGATGCCGCGGCGGCGCCGCTTGCGGCCGGTTCGGGGCGGGTCGTCGTCCGTGCCGCCGCCGATGTAGGCGGGTCCGGTGCGGGCCGGGTCGTCGTCGTTCTCGTAGTCGTCGTAGTCGTCGTAGCCGTCGTCGTACTCGTCGGCGTAGCGGTCGCCGCCGAGGTCGTCGATCAGCCCGTCGTCGTCCGGTTCCTCGTACCGGTCGTCGCGCGCGGCTCGGTTGTCGCGGTAGCCCATGTCGTCGTAGGTCTCGTCGTACGGATCGGGTCGCCCGTCAGGCCGGGGAAGCCGGCCTGGTCGGCGAGGCCGGCAGCATCGTCGAAGTCACCGGCCTCGCCGGGGCCGGGCCTGCCGTCCAGGCCGTCGGCCAGCAGCCCGAGTTCGAAGCTCTGCGTGGGCCGCTCGTCGGCGTCCACTCCGTGGTTCGGGTGGAGTTCCCGTGCCCGGCGGGGCGGGGGCAGCGGTTCGGGCATCGCCCGCTCCGGTCCGGGACCTTCCTCCCCGGGCGGTGGAATCGACCCGATGGGCGGCATGGCCGGCCGGGACGGATGCGGGTCGGCGTGCCGCGGCGGACGGTCCGGCTCGGGTCGGGGCTGCTCGGGGTTCGGCAGATCCGGACGGGGCTGGTCGAATCCGTGCTCGGGTCGGGGCTGTCGATCCGGGCGGGGAGCCTCGGGATGCGGCTGATCGGGTCGGCCTCCGGGCTCGGGGCCGCGCCGGGACGGGGGAATCCGGGGCCGCGTGCCGCGGGCAACTCGGTGCCGAACACCTTCGTCGCGGAGGCGTCCGCCGGGGTCAGCGCGGCGGAGTCGGCGGCCGAGGCGATCTTCCAGTTGCGCAGCGTCAGGTAG
>NZ_MKKE01000073.1 GCF_001942305.1 Saccharomonospora sp. CUA-673
GGAGGCCGAGGACCCGAAGGTGTTGATCAACCCGACGGGCCGGTTCGTGGTCGGTGGTCCGATGGGTGATGCGGGTCTGACGGGTCGGAAGATCATCGTCGACACCTACGGCGGTATGGCCCGTCATGGTGGTGGCGCGTTCTCGGGCAAGGACCCGTCGAAGGTCGACCGGTCCGCGGCTACGCGATGCGGTGGGTGGCCAAGAACGTGGTGGCCGCCGGTTTGGCCGAGCGCGCGAGGTGCAGGTGGCGTATGCGATCGGTAAGGCTGCTCCGGTGGGTCTGTTCGTGGAGACCTTCGGTACGGAGACGGTGTCGCCGACGAAGATCCAGGCCGCGATCGACGAGGTGTTCGATCTGCGTCCGGCCGCGATCATCCGGGACATGGACCTGCTGCGTCCGATCTACGCCCAGACCGCGGCCTACGGCCACTTCGGCCGCCCGGACGCGGACCTGCCCTGGGAAAACACCAACCGCGCCGGCGATCTGCGCAGGGCCGTCGACAGCTGACCGGGTGGCGGCCGAGATGTTTTCGGCCTGAATGCCAGGACACGGCGTTCACCTGCTGCCCGTACGGGTGACGCCGTGTCCTACCCTTCGAACTCGTGGTGGACACACAGGGAACGCCCGGTAGCCCGGCGCAGCGGGCGGGCACAGGCGCTGTCGACTCGACCGGCGCGGCCGACACGGCGGCCTCGGCGGGCGTGCCGGGGGAGCCGGTACAGCCCGCGCCGACGCGCAGCCCGCGGCACATCAGCTGGGACGCCGTGCGGGTGCTGGGCATCCTGGCGGTGCTGGCGTTCCACACCACGCTCCTGACGCCGCAGACGCTGCCCGGCTACGACATGCCGCCGGGTCCGTTGCAGATGGACTTCCCGTTCGGCGCGTCGCTGCTGATCGTGGTCTCCGGCTACTTCGCAGCCATGACGATCGGCAGGAAGCCACCGTTTCGGTGGTGGTTGCGGCGGTTGGCGCGGCTGCTGCCGGCGTTCTTCGTGGCCGTGGTCGTCATCTTCGCCGTCAGCATCCTGCTGTACCCGGAGGGCTTCTACCGCCCGTCCTACACCGACCTGGTGGGCAACCTGGCGATGTTGCCCAACCTGGTCGACAGCGTCGAGTACATCGACCGGGCGCACTGGACGGTGCCCGTGCAGGTGTGCGGCTTCACGGCGATCGCGTTGTTGGCGTGGAAGGGCAAGGTGCGGGGCCGGACGGCGTCGCTGGTGATGTGGGCGGTGCTGCTGGTGCCGCTGACCCTGCGCTACCTGTTCATGGGGCCCGGCATGGTGCCGCCGGAGTGGGTCAGCATGGTCATGGACGGCACGGGGCTGAACCGGGCGCATCTGCTGGTGGCCGGCGTGGCGATCTACCGCTGGTCGAAGCACAAGATGACGTTCACCGAGCTGCTGTTGATGCAGATCGCGGTGCTGGCGGCGCACACGGCGCACCCGCCGCCCGGTGACTCGGTGGTGGCGTTCGCGGTCGCGTTGGTGCTGATTTCCGTGGCGGCCTACCAGCCGGTGTGGGATGCGCGGTTCCTGACGAACTTCGCGCGCCCGATCCGCTGGCTGGCGGGCATCTCGTACGGCGTGTACCTGATGCACTACATGATCGGTTCGATCGTGGCGCGGCACGTGGCCGACCTCGGGGTGCCGTGGTTCGGCTGGATCCCGGTGTACCTGGCGACGGCGGTGTTTGCGGGATGGGCGTTGACGCGCCTGGTGGAGCAGCCGGCGTTCGATCTGTTGAACAAGGGGATCAGTGCGTTGCCGTCGCGGTCGGTGGGGTCCGGGCGCGCCCGCGCCGAGCGGTGAGCGTCGCTGGTGGTAGAGAAGACGTGTGACCGGCCCTGAACCGACCCCGCTGTGGGACCTGGACGACCTCTCCGGCCCCGCGACGCGGAAGGGCGCGCCGCCGGCGAAGGGGAAGCGGTCCACGAACCGGTCCACGAAGGGGCGCAAGCAGCCCGCGGAGCGGGATCCGATCGCGCGCGTGGCGGTGGATGTGCCGTTGCCGCATCTGGACCGCACGTTCGACTACCAGGTGCCGCGGGAGTGGGACGAGCGCGTGGTACCGGGTTGCCGGGTGCGGGTGCGGTTCGCGGGCCAGTTGGTGGACGGGTTCGTCGTGGAGCGGGCGTCGACGACGGACCATCAGGGCCGGTTGGCGTTCCTGGAGCGGGTGACCTCGAGCGAGGTCGTGTTGACGCCGGGGTTGGCGGCGTTGTGTCGTGCGGTGGCCGATCGGTACGGCGGCACGTTCATGGACGTGGCGCGGTTGGCGATCCCGCCGCGGCATGCGGCGGTGGAGGCGGAGGAGATGCCTTCGGCCGATGCCGAGGCTCCTGTCGTGGCGCCGGGTGCGCCTGCGTGGGATCGGTATCGGTGGGGCGCGTCGTATGTGGCGGCGTTGGCGTCGGGCCGGGTGGCGAATGCGGTGTGGCAGGCGTTGCCGGGGGAGGACTGGCCGCGCCGGTTGGCGGAGTTGGCGGCGACGGTGTCTGCGGCGGGCCGGGGCGCGGTGCTGGTGTTGCCGGATCATCGGGATGTGGCGCGGGTGTCGGCGGCGTGTGCCGAGTTGGCGGGGGCGCTGCGGTGGTGGCGTTGTCGGCGGATGTGGGTCCGGCGGAGCGGTATCGACGGTGGTTGGCGGTGAAGCGCGGGGCGGCGCGGATCGTGGTGGGGACGCGCGCGGCGATGTTCGCGCGGTGGTGGATCCGGCGTTGTTCGTGGTGTGGGACGACGGTGACGATGTGCATGTGGATCCGCATATGCCGTATCCGCAGGTGCGGGACGTGTTGATGGTGCGGGCGCATGCGGAGGGCGCGTCGTTGTTGGTGGCGGGTTTCGCGCGGACGGCCGAGGCGCAGTTGTTGTTGGAGTCGGGCTGGGCGCGGCCGTTGTCGGCGACGAGGGAGACGTTGCGGGCGTCGGCGCCGCGGGTGACGCCGACGGGTGAGGATTTCGATGTGGCGCGGGACGAGGCGGCGCGGGCGGCGCGGTTGCCGGCGGTGGCGTTCGAGGCGGCGCGGGCGAGCCTGAAGGCGGGGGCGCCGGTGTTGGTGCAGGTGCCGAGGCGGGGGTATGTGCCGGGGTTGGCGTGTGCGCAATGTCGGAGCCGGGCGCGGTGTCGGCATTGTGCGGGTCCGTTGGCGTTGCCGGGCGGTGGTGACGGGTCGGCGGGGGGTGCGCCGCGGTGCCGGTGGTGTGGGGTGACGGATGCGGCGTTCCGGTGTTCGGCGTGTGGTGGGACGCGGTTGCGGGCGGTGGTGATCGGTTCGAAGCGGACGGCGGAGGAGTTGGGCCGGGCGTCGCGGGGGTGCCGGTGCGCACCTCGGGTGGTGGTGAGGTGTTGTCGGAGGTGCCGGGTGCGGCGGCGTTGGTGGTGTCGACGCCGGGTGCGGAGCCGGTGGCCGAAGGCGGGTACGGCGCGGCGTTGTTGCTGGACGGGTGGGCGTTGTTGGGCCGGCAGGATCTGCGGGCGTCGGAGGAGGCGTTGCGGCGGTGGATGGCGGCGGCGGCGTTGGTGCGCCCGGGGGTCGAGGGCGGCCGGGTGATCGTGGGGGCCGAGGCCGGGGTGCCGGTGGTGCAGGCGTTGGTGCGGTGGGATCCGGCGTGGTTGGCGGAGTCGGAGTTGGCGGAGCGGCGGGAGTTGGGTTTCCCGCCGGCGGTGCGCATGGCGAGCGTGGACGCGGCGCCGGACGCGTTGGCGGCGGTGTTGGACGAGTGGGAGTTGCCGGACAGCGCGGAGGTCCTCGGTCCGGTGCCGTTGGGCGAGGTGGACGAGGAGGGCCGCGCGGAGCGGGAGCGGGCGTGATCCGGGTGCCGCGGGGCGACGGCCGCGCGTTGGCGGCCGCGGCGCACACGCTGGCCGCGGTGCGGGGCGCAGGAAGGAAGACAGCCCGGTACGCGTCCGGCTGGACCCGCTCGACCTCATCTGACGTCCCGGCTGGCGTTCGGACGGGCGTCCCGACGCAGGACGGCCGGGTTGGTGGCGGTGTAGGTGGTGCCGTGGGGTGTGGTGATGGTCGTGGTGCCGCGGGTGGGGTTGTGGCTGTGGGTCCAGCGTGGGTGGTGTTTGAGCCGGTGGTGGTGTCGGCATCGGCTGGTGCCGTTGGTGGCTGACGTCGGTCCGCCATCTGTCCAGGGTTGTTCGTGGTCGAAGTCGGTGTGGGTGGCCGGCCGGTGACACCAGGGAACGACACACTCCCGGTCCCGGATCCGGACCAATTCGCGGATGGTGGCTGAAGGTCTGCGGCGGGTTCGGCCGAGGGATGTTGGTGTGCCGGTGGTGGGGTCGCAGAGGACTTTGCGCCAGGTGCTGTGGGGGTTGGTCATGATCTCGCGGGCGATGGGTGCGGGGATGGTGCCGTAGCCGTCGAGGGTGCAGCCGGAGTTGGTGATGCCCAATGCGGTGGAGGCGGGCATGTGCAGGGAGACGGTGGCGGCCGTTTCGGGTGCGGTGACGCCGACGTCCCGTCCGAGGAGGAGGTCGGCGGTGACGTCAGCCCGCAGCTGGTCCATCGACCGCGACGATCCGGCCCGCCGAAGTGCCTTGGCGAGTGCATCCACGCGCGCGTAGGCAGCGGATGCCACTTCGACGGGCACGTGCGCGGTCAGTCGCGACATGGCGTTCTCACCATGGACGAGCTCAACCTTCCGCCCACGCCGAGCAACGCGGGCTCGTGCCGCCTGCCCGTCAGGATCCACGGAGTTGGCGATCTTCCGCGTGTGTGCGGCGAGGTTGTCGGGCATGAACGTCGAGGTCGGCGCCGACGAGAGCTTCGCAGCGAGCTGCGAGTCAACCTGACGAACCTGCGCAGCCGACATCCCGGACGTCACAGCGACAACCCGGGAGGCTCCGTAGGCATCGATCTCCCCACGAGCCATAGCCGCCAGCACCCCAGGGTGATCCGACGCAAGTGTTGATGCGAGGGCAACCCGCTTCTCCACCTGAGCCCGAGACCCCCGCAACACCGGACGCAACGCTTCCACCAAACCCGCAAAATCGGACTCAACCGATTCCAACCGAGCCAGCAAAACCGCCTCCCGAGCATCAAGCCGAGCCCGATCGGCACGAACCCGATCAAGCTCACCAAGAAGAGAAGAAGTCAACGTCGACACCCCTAAATGATACCAAACACCCCACAACAACTCCACCCAAAAGCAACCC
>NZ_MKKE01000074.1:0-2500 GCF_001942305.1 Saccharomonospora sp. CUA-673
ATGTTGAGTTCGGCGGTGTCCTACTCTCCCACACCCCTACGAGTGCAGTACCATCGGCGCTGGCAGGCTTAGCTTCCGGGTTCGGAATGGGACCGGGCGTACCCCTACCGCTATCACCACCGAAACACTACGAAACAGCCACACTGACTGCCCCACACAACCAACCCACATGTGGGGGCTGGTGTGGTGTTTCAGGATCGTAGAGTGGGTGCGTAGCATCGTTGTAGGCAAGTCCTCGGCCGATTAGTACCAGTCCACTCAAACACACATTACTGCGCTTCCATGTCTGGCCTATCAACCCAATCATCTCTTGGGGGCCTTAACCCACAACGGGGTGGGAGACCTCATCTAGGAACAGGCTTCCCGCTTAGATGCCTTCAGCGGTTATCCCTTCCGAACGTAGCCAACCAGCCATGCCCCTGGCGGGACAACTGGCATACCAGAGGTTCGTCCGTCCCGGTCCTCTCGTACTAGGGACAGCCTTCCGCAAGTCTCCTACGCGCGCGGCGGATAGGGACCGAACTGTCTCACGACGTTCTAAACCCAGCTCGCGTGCCGCTTTAATGGGCGAACAGCCCAACCCTTGGGACCAACTCCAGCCCCAGGATGCGACGAGCCGACATCGAGGTGCCAAACCATGCCGTCGATATGGACTCTTGGGCAAGATCAGCCTGTTATCCCCGGGGTACCTTTTATCCGTTGAGCGACACCCCTTCCACCAGGAGGTGCCGGATCACTAGTCCCGACTTTCGTCCCTGCTCGACCCGTCAGTCTCACAGTCAAGCTCCCTTGTGCACTTACACTCAACACCTGATTACCAACCAAGCTGAGGGAACCTTTGGGCGCCTCCGTTACCCTTTAGGAGGCAACCGCCCCAGTTAAACTACCCACCAGGCACTGTCCCTGAACCAGATCATGGTCCGAAGTTAGATTCCCAGCACGACCAGAGTGGTATTTCAACAACGACTCCACCAACACTAGCGTGTCAGCTTCACAGTCTCCCACCTATCCTACACAAGCCGAACCGAAAACCAATACCAAGCTATAGTAAAGGTCCCGGGGTCTTTCCGTCCTGCCGCGCGAAACGAGCATCTTTACTCGTAGTGCAATTTCGCCGGGCCTATGGTTGAGACAGCCGGAAAGTCGTTACGCCATTCGTGCAGGTCGGAACTTACCCGACAAGGAATTTCGCTACCTTAGGATGGTTATAGTTACCACCGCCGTTTACTGGCGCTTAAATTCTCAGCTTCACCGTCGAAACGGTTAACCGGTCCTCTTAACGTTCCAGCACCGGGCAGGCGTCAGTCCATATACATCGACTTGCGTCTTCGCATGGACCTGTGTTTTTAGTAAACAGTCGCTTTCCGCTGGTCTCTGCGGCCACTCCCACCTAACCCGAAAAGGGTTTCAGCAGGCTTGGCCCCCCTTCTCCCGAAGTTACGGGGGCAATTTGCCGAGTTCCTTAACCATAGTTCACCCGATCGCCTTAGTATTCTCTACCTGACCACCTGTGTCGGTTTAGGGTACGGGCCACGCACGCACTCGCTAGAGGCTTTTCTCGACAGCATAGGATCACTCTACTTCACCACAACGGCTACGCATCACGCCTCACCCTCATGCAGAACGGATTTGCCTATCCTGCGGGCCACACGCTTACACCAGTACAACCACTCACTGGCGGAGCTACCTTCCTGCGTCACCCCATCACTTAACTACTACAAGATCAGGCCCCACGCTCCACCAACACCATCTTCCGAAGAACACGATGCGGCTTCAGGTGGTTAGTATCCCTCGCCTCGCTATGGACGCACACACGCGGGTACGGGAATATCAACCCGTTATCCATCGACTACGCCTGACGGCCTCGCCTTAGGTCCCGACTCACCCTGGGCGGAACAACCTGGCCCAGGAACCCTTGGTCATCCGGCGGTACAGATTCTCACTGTACATTCGCTACTCATGCCTGCATTCTCACTCCCACACCCTCCACCGTTAACTTCCGTCACGGCTTCACCGGGCCCAGGACGCTCCCCTACCCACCACAACCCGCGTTAGCAGTTGTTGCAGTGACTCGGCTTCGGCGGTGTACTTCAGCCCCGCTACATTATCGGCGCAGAACCACTTGACCAGTGAGCTATTACGCACTCTTTCAAGGATGGCTGCTTCTAAGCCAACCTCCTGGTTGTCTGGGCAATTCCACATCCTTTTCCACTAAGCACACACTTAGGGGCCTTAGCCGGAGTTCTGGGCTGTTTCCCTCTCGACAACGAAGCTTATCCCCCGCTGTCTCACTGCCACACTCTCACACCATGGTATTCGGAGTTTGGTTGACGTCAGTAACCCGATCAGGCCCATCAGCCACCCAGTAGCTCTACCCCCACAGTGAAACATGTGACGCTGCACCTAAATGCATTTCGGGGAGAACCAGCTATCACGGAGTTTGATTGGCCTTTCACCCCTACCCACAACTCATCCCCCAGGTTTTCAACCCTGGTGGGTT
>NZ_MKKE01000075.1 GCF_001942305.1 Saccharomonospora sp. CUA-673
CCTGACCTGGGCGCAGGTCGCCAGGGGAGCGGTCGGCGTCCTCCCCTGACACACCGTGTCAGCACCCCACGTCAGTGTCAGCAATCCACGACGCCGCTTTGGCACAACACGGCGACGCGGGACGCCAACACGGCGACGCGGGACGCCGACACGGCGTGGTCCCGGGGTCAGCGGCGGCGGAGGTGTTCCAGTGCGGCGTCGTGGACCAGACCGTTGGTCGACAGGGCCGAACCGCGGTCGAAGCGCGCCGCACCGTCGAGGTCGGTGAACCGGCCGCCCGCCTCGGTCACCAGGACCTGGGCCGCGGCGACGTCCCACGGGTTCACGACGGGTTCGGCCGCGATCTCCAGCGCACCCTCGGCGACGAGGCAGTGCTGCCAGAAGTCGCCGAACGCGCGCGTCTCCCAGCACCGGCGCGTCAACGCCAGGTACGCCTCCTGGGTGCGGTGCTCGGTCCAGCTGTTCAGGTCGGTCGTCGAGACGTAGGCGTCGGACAGCTCCGGCACCTGCGACACCGACAGCTTCTGCTCGCCTGCCGCGTCGCGCCGCCACGCGCCCCCGCCCTGGCTCGCCCACCAGCGGCTGCCCAGCATCGGCGCGGTGACCATGCCGACGACGGGCACCCCGTCCTCGAGCAGCGCGATGAGCGTCGCCCACACCGGGACGCCGCGCAGGAAGTTCTTCGTACCGTCGATCGGGTCCAACACCCACACGCGGCCGGGAGCGGCGATCGACCCGCCGCGCTCCTCACCGGCGATGCCGTCGGAGGGACGCCGCTCGGCGAGGAGGCCGCGGATGGCGTCCTCGACGGCGGTGTCGGCATCGGTCACCGGCGTACGGTCGGGTTTTGCGGACACCTGCAGGTTCTGCGCGCGGAACCGGGCCACGGTGATGGCGTCGGCCGCGTCGGCGAGTTCGGCCGCCAGCAGCGCATCGTCGGAGTAACGGGACACATCACGATCGTTCCACGTGGGTCGTCCGTAAGGTTGTCCAGGTGAGCATGGTCCTACTCGCCGAAGACGACCCGGCCATCGCGCAGCCGCTCTCGCGCGCGCTCGAGCGCGAAGGCTACGAGGTCGTCGCCGTGACGGACGGTCCCTCGGCCCTCGAGGTGACCGCCAACCAGCGCGTCGACCTGCTGGTTCTCGACCTCGGACTGCCCGAGATGGATGGTCTGGAGGTGTGCCGCAGGTTGCGCGCGTCGGGTGCGCAGACCTCGGTCCTGATGCTGACCGCCCGCACCGACGAGGTCGACTTCGTCGTCGGCCTCGACGCCGGCGCCGACGACTACGTCGCCAAGCCGTTCCGGCTCGCCGAGTTGCTGGCCCGGATCCGGGCGTGCTGCGCAGGCAGGGCCCGGGGCCGCTGGACGCCGGTGGCGTGCGGATGGACGTCGGCGCCCGCCTCGTCACCGTCGACGGCGAGGAGGTGCAGCTGGCGAACAAGGAGTTCGAGCTCCTGCGGGTGCTGATGAGCCGCGCCGGGCAGGTCGTGAGCCGGGAGGAGATCCTGGCCGAGGTGTGGAACGACCTGGACACCGCGGCGCTCAAGACGTCGAAGACCCTCGACATGCACATGTCGTGGCTGCGCAGGAAGCTCGCGTTGGCGGCGGGCCGCGATCCGCGCAAGTCCAACGAGGAGCACATCGCGACCGTGCGCGGAGTGGGATTCCGCTTCAACGCCGAGTAGGCACGAACCATGCGGCGACGGATCCTCCTGGCCATCCTGCTGGCGGTGCTGGTCACCGGCGCCGCGCTGGGGGCGCCCTGGGTGTGACGGGCGTGCTGCTCGTCGAGAACTTCCACCGGGAGGAACTGGCCAACAGCGCCCAGCGGATCGCGGCGGCGCTCGACAACCAGTTCGCCAACCAGCGGGACCTGAACCTGCGGCACATCCGCGCGGCCGTGCCGCGGGACGCGCATCTGACGGTCGACCACCCCACCGAGGGCGTCGTCGAATGGGGCGCCTCGACGGGCGAGCACGTGATCGTCGAGGAGGTGCCGATCGCGGGCGGTGGGCACATCCACCTGGCCAGACCGTCCGAGGCAATGCGGGAGCAGCAGCTGCAGGTCGCCGCGGCCGTGGTGTTCGTCGTGGTGTTGTCGGTGGGCATCGGCGCGTTGGTCGCCACGATCACGGCGAGACGTCTGGTCCGGCCGCTGCGGCACGTCGCCGACCGGGCGGCCCGGCTCGGCGCGGGCGACTTCCGCCCCGACGGCCGGCGGTACGCGGTCGCCGAGCTCGACATGGTCGCCGACGCGCTGGACTCGTCGGGCACGGCGCTCGCGCAGCTGGTGCAGCGGGAACGTCAGCTCGTCGGCGACGTGTCCCACCAGCTGCGCAGCAGGCTGACGGCGTTGCAGCTGCGGCTCGAGGCGATCGGCATGCACCGCGACCCCGAGGTCACCGAGGAGGCACACGCGGCGCTCGAACAGTCGGACCGGCTGGCGGCGGCGCTCGACGAACTGCTCGCCGCGGCGCGCGCGGCGAGCGAGGTCGGCACCGAACCGGTACCGCTCAGCGAGATGCTCCCGGAGATCAGCGACGAGTGGCGGGACGTGCTGCGCGTCGACGGCCGGTCGTTGCGGTTGCGGGTCGCCGACGGGCTGATGGCCCGCGCGACGCCCGCGCGGCTGCGGGAGATCATCGGCGTGCTGCTCGACAACGCGGTGCGGCACGGCGCGGGCACGGTGACGCTCACCGCCCGCAAGGGCGACACCGACGGGACCGTGGTCGTCGAGGTCGGCGACTCCGGCGACGGCGTGCCCGAGGAACTGGTGCCGCACGTGTTCGACCGCGGCTTCTCCGGCGCCGGGTCGACGGGCGTCGGACTGGCGCTGGCCAGGGCACTCGCCGAGGCCGACGGCGGACGCCTCGAACTGTCGATCCGCAGGCCCGCGACGTTCAGCCTCTTCCTGCGCGTCCCCACCGCCGGCGACGTCCCCGCCGTCGAATGGCCCAACGAACGAGTCCCCCGCTAGAGCGGATGAACAGCGCGCTCAGCCGCGGGTGAAGTCCTCTCGGCGGACTCGGCCGAGCTCGTCGGGGAAGACCCACTTACGGAAGCCCCAGAAGCGGAAGACCATCGCCAGCAGCATGCCGATCACCGAGCCGCTGATGAAGTCGGCCGTCTCCTGCACGAACAGCGACACCTCGGGTCGTTGCAGGTGCAGTACGTAGCGCGAGATCCACAGCGGGACGAGGTTGATGGCCACGGCGATGCCGCTGATCACGAAGAACAGCGTCGCCTCGTGCCCGGTGTCCCTGCCGCCGCGGGTGCGGAACGACCATTCGCGGTTGAGCAGGTACGACACGATCGTCGCGACGAGGATCGCGATGGCCTTCGCGGTGGTCGGCTTGTCCGGCAGGACCGTGAACTTCAGCGCGTACCAGATGCCGTTGTCGACCAGGAACGTCGTGCCGCCGACGACCGCGAACTTCAGCAGTTCCCTGTGCCTGACGAGCAGCGACCGGAACGGTTCCGGTACGCGGGTCAGCGCAGATTCGACGACGGACACGTCCTGCAGTCTAGCCATCTGCTCGTCGTACCTCCGCCGAACGGCGGATTCGCCACCCGCCGCCGGTTACTCACAGCCACTTCACCGCCACCAGGGCGGGCGCGGCCACGGGTGGGACGCGGGGCCGTGGTCCTGCCACATCGGGCCGGTCATCGTCATCGAACCCGAGCCGGACCCCGACCCCGGACCCGTCTGCGTCGCCGATCCCGATCCGGACCCGGAGGTCGGCCGGTCACTCGGCGTGGTGCCCGGCGACGGCGTCAGCGACGGACCCTCGGACCCCGACTCCGACGACTCGGACTCCGACGAGGACGGCTCCGACGACTCCGAGGGTTCCGACGACGACTCGGGCTCGGTCGACGTCGGCGACTCGCTGCTCGGGTCGGGGTCGATCGTCGCGGTGGCCGAACCGGTGATGGTCGGCGTGCCGCAGCCGATCCAGCACGGGAACGTGATCCGCGCGCTGTCGGTCGCGGTGCCGAGCGTGCCGGTGAACGTGACGTGCGAGTCCTGCGGGTCCTCGAAGTTGGGCACCACCGCGTAGATGGTGGCGTCCTCGCCCGGGTCGAGCGGCGTGGACGTGCAGGACAGCGGCTCGGTCGGGCCGTTGTCGCAGGTCACGTCGCCGCGGGCCCACAATGCCTGGGCCCACCGGTCGGAGGTGAGGGTGAACGCCTTCTCGGTGTCGCCGGTGTTGCGCACCGTCACGTAGGCGCCGCTGCCCCAACCGCGCTGGGCCTGCACCTCGATGCCGTCCTCCTGCGGGGGAGGCGTGGGGCGCGGCTGGACCTGCACGGGCACCTGCAGCGACACGTCGACGTCGGCGCCGCCGCTGATGCTGCCCGTGACCTGGCCGGACTCGGCGTCGGCCGAGGCCTGCAGGCGGAACACGAGGGTCATCGACTCACCGGGCTGCAGTCCGCGGCCGGTGGAGCAGGTCACGGTTCCGGTGCCGGGGGGGCAGGTGACGCGTTCGCCGCCGGCCTGCTGCAGGGCGCCGCCCGAGGGGGAGGCGCCGCCGCCGTTGGGCGCCGAGTAGGTCCGCGGGCCCTGCGCCGGCTGTCCCTGGGGCGCGCTGCCGCCGCCACCGCCGCCGAGCGACGAGACGCCGTTCGGCAGGTTCAGGGTGACGTCGATGGGGTCGGAGGTCTCCTCGCCGTCGTTGGTCACCGTGATCGGCAGTTCGACGGGCGCGCCGCCCGCGACGAGCTCGACGCCCTGCGGCGGGGTGTCGGCGCTGACCGACGCGGGTTCGGCCGACGGCTCGGGTGCCGGTTCGACCTCCGGTG
>NZ_MKKE01000076.1 GCF_001942305.1 Saccharomonospora sp. CUA-673
CGCCCGGTCCTTGAACTCCGGGGTATAAGACGTTCTGTTCCTGGTCATAATCCGATCCTCCTGAATCACATAGATCGGAACAAGACCCAGTACGGTTCAGTTCAGTGACTGCGTCCGGTCTGACATTCCCACAGTGTCCGGCATCTGTCAGCAGATGTGGGACCCCGGTCGCTCGCGCATGTCGCCGATCGATCGGCTCGCTCGGGGCGCTGAAGCAACTCGGCTCTGCCCGGGCGTTTATAGAACCCGAACCCGAAGTCATCGCCAGACTGGATCGTGGCGGTGGAGCGCACCCTTGCACCCGTGGCGATGCCCGTCCAGCCACTGTCGCCGTCGAGGCTGGGGTCGTGTTCGGTGCACGAGATTCCGTAGAGAGCATCGGCCAGGGCCTTTGGCAAAGTGCCGTAGATCTTGAAGCCGCGATCGTCCCGGACCACGACCTTCCACTCCAGGCCATAGGTCGACTCGACGGGTTTGATGCTGATGATCTTCCCGGTGACCTCTCCGCGGCCGGTGACGACCTCGGCAGTGGGGGCCTCGTCGGCCATGCGAACGAGCGCGGCGGTCTGTGCCTCGGTCAGTGTCCCGTGCTCGGTAAGCCACTGGCGCATCTGCGCAACGAAGTCACCGGAGAGGGTGGTCAGCGCCTGGGCTGCGAGGGGGTTTTGGGCTTCCCATTCTTCGCGGAGTCGGGCGACCTCTTCCTGCTGGAGCATCCGCTCCCTCTGGGCTTCCCTCGCCACATGTTGGGGTTCCTCGGCGCGCTTGAGTTCACGGCGCTCACGGTCCTTGCTTCTCCGGTTGATCTTCCGCTGTGTGGTCGCCTTGTGGCCGACTCCTCCACAGGAGAAGCACACCTTGGTCACCTCGCGCTGGGAACCGTCGGTTTCGCGGACGACAGGCGTGACATCAATGCCCCACGAAACCGTGCCGGTTCCCTGGCATCGGGAGCATTCCTCGGTGATGGGGGCGTCCAGCTCGCTCACGGTGATCTCCTCGATTCTGCGGTGCGT
The DNA here is from genome assembly GCF_001942305.1 of Saccharomonospora sp. CUA-673. GTDB lineage: Bacteria > Actinomycetota > Actinomycetes > Mycobacteriales > Pseudonocardiaceae > Prauserella. Next base: position 1,014 of record NZ_MKKE01000076.1, read on the forward strand.
GGGGTCCTATAGGGGGTGTCCGGCGTTTGCGCTGACGCGCTGTGGTCACTTGAACCCCTTGGGTGTCGATGCTCCGCGATATTGAGCACCACGTTGTTGACCTAACAATCCACTTTCAAGCCCCGGTTTTGATAGAGAGTTAGTTATCTGGCGTTGAGGAGCTCGGCAACCGTGTCCACACCGGCGGTGACGCAGAGTTGATGCTCGACGCGGAAGGCCTCAGGGGTCATCCCGCCGAGGGACAGATGAGGTCGGAAGGTGTTGAACCAGTGGGCCCATTCCGCGGTCGCGATCTCGACGTCATCGAGGCCCTGCCACGGTCCGAGGTTCCGGATCACTTCGGCTTTGAACAACGAGTTCAGGGCCTCGGCCAGCGCGTTGTCATAGGAGTCACCTCGTGACCCGACCGACGCAACCGCGTCCTGCTCAGCCAATGCCTGCCCGTAACGAATCGCACGATACTGCCCGGATTCAACTGGTCGTAGCAACACCTTGATCGTGGAGGTGTGCAATGGGAAGACCATCAGCATGGGTGCGGCAGTTCACAGGCCGTTCAGCAATGAAGTCGCCGGGGGCTCCGTCTCATCGTCAGGAGGTCGAACGAGAGTTCTGGAAGCACATCGCCACCGGGATCACCTCTGAGAAGGCAGCAGAGGCCACTGGTGTGTCTCAAGCCGTTGGTGCTCGATGGTTCCGCAATCGTGGTGGTATGCCGCTGTTTATGTCCTCGAAGGTCTCTTCTCGGTACCTTTCCTTCCAAGAGCGTGAGGAGATCGCTCTGCTGCGAGCCCAAGAAATCGGTGTTCGCGAAATAGCCCGTCGTCTAGGTGTAGGAGGGCATGACGTTGTTGACACGCACCGGGGCCAACGAGGCCGGTGGAGCATCTCCGCAGGAGGTATGCGGCCGATGGTAGTTGTAGTGATTCACCCACACCTGAAGGGCCTCACGGCGAGCCCGCTCTGAGGTGTAGGGGCGGGCGTAGAGGACCTCGTCCACCATGAGCCGGTTGTACCGCTCGACCTTCCCGTTGTGCTTTGGCGTGTAGGGGCGGACCACTTCCGGCCACGGCGCAGGGCCTCCAGCTCGGCCACGATCGCGGGGTCGAGCCGGGCAGGTGAGTGGTGGGGCCGGCTGGAGCGATCCTGCAGTCCCGCCTTGCCCTTGGCGCGGTAGCGGGCGACCCAGGTGGCCACCGTGGGCCGACTGACGCGGAACTCCGCGGCCACGTGGGACTGCGGGATCCCGTCGATCAGGTGGCGGTGGACCATGCGCAGCCGGCCGGTGGGGGTCAGAGGTGCGTTAGCGTGAGTCACGAGCGGGCTTCCTTCCGCGGATGAGTGGATGTCGCAATTCCCATCCTGCGGGGCGGAGCCCGCTCGTCTCATCTCAGCCCGTGCCTCGTGTAAAGAACCTCATGACCCACAACAACTAGCCTGGCGTCCTCGATGACCACGTCCGGCAGCACGGCGGAGGCATGGCCGATCACCACATCGCTCACTGCGCCGTCCGGGGTAAAGAGTGTCATGGCTGATCAGCCTGTCATTTGCTTCTGGCCTGGATGTGTACGCCGTGTTAACTGCTGTGGGCGAACGGGCTTGACCTGATCCCCGGGTGGTGGTCCGGTTGTTGTGAGAGTCCGATGCCCGATGATGGGCGCAGGAGGACTCGACGACGATGAGTGAGCGACGCCGGCGG
>NZ_MKKE01000077.1 GCF_001942305.1 Saccharomonospora sp. CUA-673
CGTCTGGGCCGCTTGACCCCCATCGAATACGAAACCATCATGAGCCACACCGCCACCCCGGCGGCCTAAACCACTGTCACAGAACCGTTCAGCAGCCCATAATCCCCGGCTCCTGATGGGCTGCCGGAGGCAGGAGCGCCGAGATGATCTCGGACCCGCTACGTCCCACCCCGACAACGACAGGTATCCAGGCGCGAAGCGCGCGGATGGCGATGAAGCCGGCCGGTTCGATACCGGGATACGTGGACGGCGAGTGGTGGCCGCGTTCGGGTGATCTCGCGGCCGAGGTCGCGGAACTGGTGTCGGCGCTCGAATCGTGGGTTGGCATCGTCAGTCGGGTCTCGTTCCACCTCGGCACGTGGGGGACGGTCCCGCGTAAGGCACTCGTCGAGGATCGGATCGTGCGTTTCGGAGGTTTCCTTTCCATGGACCCGAACACGGTCACGGTGATCGGTGTGGACTCCCGCCTGGTCAGCCTGCTCGTGGTGCCCTCTGATGCGCCCCGGGTTTGGTGCAGGCTCTGATTCCAGGAAGGATGCGGAGCATGCCGGCACCGAAGAAGTACAGCGACGAGCTGCGTCAGAGGGCGACGCGGATGGCGTTGGATGGGATCGCGACGGAGGGGCAGCGGATGGCAGTCATCCGCCGGGTCGCGGGCCAGTTGGACGTGCACCCGGAGGCGTTGCGGACGTGGGTCAAGCGCGCCGAGATCGACGCTGGTACGGCACCCGGCCGCACCAGCGACGATGCTGCGCGGATCGCTGAGTTGGAACGCGAGGTGCGTGAGTTGCGGCGGGTGAACGAGATCCTGAAAACGGCCTCGGCGTTTTTTGCCGCCGCGGAGCTCGACCGCAAGACCAGGTAGCCTCTGAGGGTTCCGCCGATCGGCGGGAGGTTCCGCTCGCGGTGGTCATCGACTATATCGATGGCCAACGCGAGCGTGTTGTTGAGGGAAAGAAACTCGGGGTCGAGCCGATCTGCGCAGCCTTGAAGGACGCGGGTGTGCAGATCGCCCCGAGAACGTATTGGGCAGCGAAGAAACGAGCCCCGTCGAAACGACTCCTGCGCGATGCGGAGTTGCTCACCGAGATTTAGCGTGTGTTCTGCGAGAACTACGGCGTCTACGGGGCGCGGAAAGTCTATGCCCAACTCAACCGTGAGGGGATCGGCGTGGCTCGCTGCACGGTCGAGCGGCTGATGCGCCAGAAGGGCCTGCAGGGGCTACGGCGGGGCAGGCGACCCAGGACCACCACCGCTGCGGCCTCGCCGTCACCGGCAGACCTGGTCGACCGCCGCTTCACCGCCGATCAGCCGAACCGCATCTGGGTTGCCGATATCACCTATATCCGGACTTTTTCGGGATGGGTGTATGCCGCCTTCGTCATCGATGTGTTCTCAAGAATGGTCGTGGGCTGGCAGGTCTCGACCTCGTTGCACACAAATCTCGCTCTTGACGCCCTGGAGGTGGGGATCTGGGCAAGAAAGCGATCAGGGCAAGACGTATCCGGACTTGTACATCATTCCGACCGTGGAGTTCAATATCGAGCGATTCGCTATACCGAGCGTTTAGCCGAAGCGGAAGTGGTCGCCTCGGTAGGTTCACGTGGGGACTCCTACGATAATGCGATGGCTGAGGCATTCAATTCGCTGTTCAAGGGCGAGTCGATCCATAACCCGATCGTTCGTGGCCGCGGATGGCAATCGATTCGGGATGTCGAGATCGCCGTGGCCGAATACGTCGACTGGTACAATCACCGCCGCGTCCACGGCGAGCTCGGCCAACGCACCCCGGCGGGCGTCGAAGCCGCCCACCGCAACTCAAGCTACGATCAACCCTTCGAGCCCACCCGGGCTGGGTGACAGACAACGAGACCTGCACCAAACCCGGGGCGCATCAGTGTGTGGGACTTCGGGCTGTCGACCAGAGGCTCTACACACCTAGATGCTTGCGGCCCAAACTGGCCGTTAGAAGATCACGAGGTACCGCTTGATGTGGGGCGCGGAGCTCCCCACGCGGTTCAACCCGCGGGATACCAAGTGACGTTGGTCGGACGTCGACCGTTTCGGATGAACTGCTCCAGCGCACTCAGCATGTCGTCGAGGGGTACTTCGGCTTTTGGTGGGAAGCTGCCGGGGTGGGCGCCGCCTAGTTGGTAGTCGACGTCGTCGTCGTTGGTGCCGTGTGCGGGGACGTAGATGGTGTCGCCGGCGCCGAAGGTCAGGGCGCCTGTGCCGGGTTGGGTGCTGATGCCGAATTCGAGTTCGATGTGGTCGTCGTTGGTGGGGTCTTCAGGTCCTGCGGCGACGGCCCACATGTGCGGGACCTGCACGCCGCGGGCGGCGAAGTCGCGGACGTCGTCGATGAACGCGGTTACGTCGGTGATGTCGTCGACGTGGAAGCCGATGCGGTCGAGGAGGTTGGTCACGGTGTGGTCCCCTTGTAGGTGCGGGTGAACGGGTTGCCGTTGGCGTCGGTGCCGTGGACGGTCAGTGAGAACCCCGGCGGCAGGATACGGGCGAGGTAGTCGTGGCAGCCGCCGGTCTCGCCGGGTTCGGATCCGCATGGCGCGTGGTTGAGGGTCAGTGTGCCGTGGCGTTCGCCGAGTCGGATCATCATCGCGGCTGTTTTCATTTCGACGTGGTGGGCCATGCGGCGGGCGATGACGGCTCGGAATCCGCGTTTGACCAGTTCCTTGTGCGCTTCGGTGGTCCATGGGTCGTCGCGGTTGGGCGTGATGTGCCCGAGCTTGCGGCCGCCGAGTTCGGGGTAGGCCACGAGCCGTGAGTCCGGTGACCCTTTGACGACCCGGGGCGGGAGTTTGTCGGGCGTGGGAGCGGCTTCGGCGGGGTATCGGTCGCCGTGCGGGTTGCGGATCCCCGCCGCGGCCGGCGGCGGTGTGCTGGCCGGCCCTGGTCGCGCTTGGGTTTCAGCCTTGAAATCGTTGCAACGTGGCGTCGACGCCCTCCTTGAGCTGCGCCATCGCTGCCATGGCCGTTCCGAGGGCGTCTGTGGCCTGAGCTGCTTGGCCGTGGAGCATGGTGCCTGCCTCGGTGTTGCCGAGCGCGGCCAGGAGTTGCTGCACGATGCTGTCCACCTCGTGCGTTTGGGCGAGGATGCCGCCTTGGATCTCGTGGCACCGGCCCGAGGCCATGTGCAGCGCTGCCAGGGTTTCTTCATGGGAGGCCATCGCTGTCCTTTCTCCGGGTTCCGTCGTGGACGCTGTGGTCGTGGTGTTCGCCGAGGGTTGCGGCGAGGGCTGTCTTGATGCCGTTGATCTGGACCTGCATCTGGTGGAGGGTGCGTTCGATCGCCTCCAGCCGGGCTGTCGGCACGCCTGGGTCCCGGGCTCCCTGGGGTGACCTGCTCACGCAGCGCTCGCAGGGCATGCCCGAGGGGTTGTCGAGCCGTTCCAGTTGGCCTGGGCCGAACGACGCGCCGCACAGGGCGGTGATCCGGCGCGGGGGTGCGGGCGTGGCGGGGATCGGGAACACGTGACTGACTCGCTGGGACTCGTTCACCAGGCCGGGAATCGGCCGCGCGAGCATCACGCCGTCGGCCATTGGCCTGCCTCCGTTCCGTGGAATCCGGTGGGAGCGAGCGCGGAGGGGGTGGGCAGCTCGCTCCCACCGGAGTCGGATTCCGGCCGCGGGCGGCATGGGGCGTCGGCCGGAGTGGGGATGGCACGGGCAAGCAACCGGCGCACAATCCCGGGCCGGCCGGAGTGCTGGTCGACCCGAGGAGTGTTGCGGTCGTGCTGGCCGTCGAGCACGGCATGGCACCTCGAACAGCGCGGACCGTTCGGCAGGATCGCTGCCGATGCCGTGACGGTGTGGCCGCACACGGCCCGGTACTCGCCTGCTCCACGAGCACGGCCCGCAGCGAAGGACTCGTCCTCGACGGCGTGGTCGTTGCCGTCGACGGCGCACCGAAACCAGGTCGTGAAGAGCTTTCGGGAAGTGGTTGACGTTGCCATGGGTGTCATTCCGTTGCCGGTAGTCGGAGGGGCGCGCTAGTCGTCCGGGTTGGATGCGCGGCCCGAGGCGGGGGAGAGGTCCAGTTCGCCGAGCTGGCCAGGCGTGACGCCGCTGTAGAACAGCAGCGAGTGAAGTGCGTGCGTAGTGGCGTCCGCGGCCGTAGGCGCAGGGGCTGGGAGACCGGAAGCTCGGAAGACGTACCGAGCGGCGCCGGATAGCGGGCCGAACAGGCCCTCTCCATACGCTTTCGCGACGCTCTCGACCCGTACGAGTTGCGGGAGTGCCGCACCCCTCTCGTACGCGCGCAAGGTCTCCGCTGGGATGCGGCACCGCTCCGCCAGTTGGTCGAACGAGTAGCTGGCACGCTGACGGCGGTCCCGGAACTCGAGCCCGAGCGCGATCCGGTAGTCGGACAGCGCGCGGCGGTGAATATCGACGACATCCTCGCTGGTCATCCGCCGTGTCCCTTCTCGATTGGCCGAACGAGGGGAACGTTATGGACGTGGCAAGGCCGGAGATGCCCTCATCGCGCATGGCTCTTATGCGCGAAGCGCATACGGATGGTGGCCGGGGTTACACTCGGGGCGCGGGATCAGCACAGGCCACCGCTGGGAGGGGGTGGGTGCGATGGGCCGGTACTGCATGCGCTGCGGTAGCCGACTCGCGCGCGAGAGCCGTGTGAGCGTGTGCGCGCCCTGCCGACAGGCCAGCGGCATCGGCTCGGACCAGGCGCCCGAGCTCGGACAGGACTTCTGGCACACGGACCAGATGCGAGACGCCTTCGCGACCCGTGACATGGGCACGGTCTTGCGGGCCTATCGGTACCACCCTGCGCACGGCCACCGGGCGTTGTCGCAGGAAACCGTCAGCCGGTGGCTGGGCACGGTGACTCAGTCGCAGCTGAGCCGAATCGAGTCGGGCCGCAACAAGGTCGATGCGCTGGACAAGCTCGTGCACTTCGCACAGGCGCTGAAGATGCCGGCCGAGCTGCTGTGGTTCAGCCTGCCCGAGAGCGATCCGGTGCCGGCGCAGCGTTCGGCGGATGTGTTCGCCCTGCCCGACGGCCCACTCGTTGCTGCGACGAGCATGCATACCGACTCCGCTCTCGCCGACATGCTCTTGCGCACGCTGGACCAGTACTCGAGCACCGACAACCTGGCGGGGCCGCAGTCCGTGCTGAGCCTCGTTCCGTTGCAGCTGCGATACGTGGAAGAGCTGCTGGCGAGCGCCAGGGGCAAGGACCGCCAGCAACTGCTGTACGTCGGCGCGCGATACGCGGAGTTCGCCGGGTGGGCGTACCAGGACACCGGGCAACTCGATCACGCGATGCAGATGTCCAGCACTGCACTGGATTACGCACAGGAAGCCGCCGACGAGACGTTGGCTTCCTACGTGCTCATGCGGCGCAGCAACATCGCCACCGATGCGAGGCGTTCGGACCTGGCTCTGAAGCTCGCCGACTCGGCACTCGGACAGAGCTCCCGGCTTCCGTCGGGTTACCGGGCGGTCGCCTTGCGCCAGCGCGCACACGCGCTGGCGCAGTTGGGCGAGGCGAAGAAATGCGCGGAGGCAATCGACGAGGCGCACCTCCTTGCTCAGCGGCGCGTGGCCGACTCCGAGCTGGATCTGACCCAGTACTGCACGCCCGAGTACGTCGAGATGGAAGCAGCGAACTGCTGGGTCGAGCTCGGGCAGGCCGCCGAAGCGATCAGCACGCTGCAGGACAGCTTGGCGCGATGGCAGCCGGAGTACCGCCGCGACTTGGGCCTGTGCCTCGCGCGGCTCGCCGTTGCCCATGCGACCGACGGTCAGGTCGACAACGCATTGATAGTTGCCGACCGAGCACTGGGCATCACCCGGGAAACGAAGTCCTCGCGCACGGAAGATCAACTAGCGAAAATCCCGCGTATGCTCGCCGCGGCTGGTGCAAACGAGCAGGCTCGGCGGTTCGAGAGGCAAGTGCAGGTCCTGCGGACATGAAGGGGAATCGATGCTGTTCACGACCGCGACGACGTACGACGTCGCCGACCGCGGTGCTTCCGTCGCCATTCTTCCCGTCGGGAGCTTCGAACAGCATGGAAACCACCTTCCTCTGGCGACCGACACCGTAATCGCGTGCGCGATCGTCAATCGGCTCGCAACCGAGTACAATGTCTTCAAGCTGCCCCCGCTCACGTTTTCCTGCTCGCACGAGCACGAAGGCTTCGCAGGGACCGTCAGTTTGAGCTCACGAACGCTGGCCAACGTCATCGGTGACGTGCAGGAATCCCTCGACCGCTCGGCTGTCCGGCACCTCGTGCTCGTGAACGGCCATGGCGGCAACTACGTGCTGTCCAACGTCGTGCAGGAAGCGAACGTGTCGGAGCGGAGGGTCGCCCTCTTTCCAGGCGGTCAAGCCGTCAATGACGCGCGTCGGCACGCCGGCATGGAGACCGGAGCGGTTGAGGACATGCATGGCGGCGAGTGGGAGACGTCCATCCTGCTGAGCGAGCACCCCGAACTCGTGGGGCAGGAGTACCGGAACGGTGATCACGAAGCGCCCAGCAGGCCGCATCTCCTGGTCACGGGTATGCGTGGTTACACGGACCGGGGCATCATCGGCCGTCCGTCCCTCGCGAGTGCAGAGAAAGGTGCGGCGGCGCTAGACAGTCTTGTGGTGTCGTTTGCCGAGACCCTGAAAGTGCTCACCGAGTAACTGTCCATAGTTCCAGTAATTCATGAGCGCCACGCATATTCTATATGCGTGGCGCTTCAGTTCTGCGATATTCGAAATGCGCATAGAATCTATTCATTAGCCGGGTAAGTTCAAAGCTTGTCTCGTCCTTTACTCAATGCAGGCCCGCAGTCCGGTGGGCCGGAGTCGAGTAAAAGGATTACGTTCCAGTGGATACAAAACTTATGGACGCCGGGTTTTCCGGTGTGTTCTCAATTCGTGAAGCCGCGTGGATCCTGGGTGCCCCGTGCTCCGAGGTTCACCGGCTGATCAGGGTCGGAGTCTTACCGACTGTTCGCCGCCGCTCCCGGCTCGTTGTGCCGGCGTATGCATTGGCGCGCCTGCTGCCCCTGCCTGGCGAGAGGGGGCTGCGATGAACTACGGCGAGGAGTTTCTTGCGGAGGTCGTGGCCAGTCTTGACGACCTGGCGCACGTGCCGATCGAAACGCTGACACGGGCGATCGGCCGCCACGGGGTTTGCGGATGGATCGACGTGGCCGCCGACGGGCCTGTGTGGACTGGCGACGTTCATGCCGACCGGCTGATGGCCGCGCCTCTCTGCTCCGGCTGTCCGGTGCGGCGTGAGTGCCTGGAATGGGAGTTCCGCACGACAGAGGGCGTGAAGCTCGACGTGTGGGGACTGCTTGACCGCGACGGTCACGAAGTTGCCCATCAGCTGTGGCTGTGGCGCCGGGGAAGTGGCGTCTGATGAACGGCATTCATCTCACGCCGGTGCAGCTGCTCGCGGCTATGGGAGTCGTGTTGGTGGTCCTGTGGACCTGGAGGGCGTCGGTGAAACGCGCGAAGGCCGCTTCTGCAGCAGCGAGGTCGAGCGCCCGGCTGCTGTCGCTGACGGGACGAGTGGTCGTCGGTGCCGGATTGATCGCGGGTGTGCAATGGCTCGCCTTCACCTACCCGGGGGTCCACTGGGCTCTGCGGGCAGCGGTGCTGGTTGTGCCGGCGCTGTTGTCGTCCTACGTCCTCACGCGGTCCTTGACGGTGACCACGGTGGACGTGCGGCGGGGTGGTCGCCGATGAGCACGCCGCGTGAACACGGCGGCGAGTTGGTGCCGCCGACTCATGACGCAGAGTTGGTGCCGCACGAGCAAGGGCAGAACGTCGACCGGCCCCGGCCCCGACCCCGGCCCCGGCAACCGGTGATCCGGCGGGTGGCGGTCGAGTGCACGGGCTATGTGCTGCGCCGTGCACGGGAGTCGAAGCGTGCGGCTCGGTGGCGGCCGGTACTGGCTTATCGGTTGCGCAAGCTGCCGCGCGACGTGGGCAGGGTGCTGTGGTTCCTGGTGCGCGGTCACGGCCGCTGGATCAGGAAGACCTGGACGTGGCTGACGCATGGTGACCTGCGGTCGGATGTGCGGGCCGCGCGGCTCGCGGGCGATCCGCAGGCTCGCAGGGAGGCGCAAGAGGCCATCCGTGCGGACGCCAAAGCACGGTGGGCGAAGCTCGGCATCGCCCTCCGGAGGTCAGCCGTCAGCACCGCTGCCGCGCTTGGTCTCCTGGCCGTGCTGGCGCTGGTGGAGATGCTGTTCGACCGGGCGGCCATGCCGCGTTGGCTGGTCACCGTTTACGAGGTCAGGGACTTCCTCGGTGCCGCGGTCCGGCTCGTAGTGCCGTGGCTGCTCACGCTCGGCCCGGTCGGATGGGTGGTCGCAGCGGTATGGGAGGGCCGGGACCGCACGCCCGGTGCTGGGTGGCTCACCCAGCCCGACCGGGAGGACGCGGACTCGTGGGTCGATGAGCGCATGATCTCCCGTGCACTGGCCCATCTTGGTGTCGCACCGCTGAACGCGTTCTTCAAGGACGGCGGGCAGCTCGTCTATCTGATCGCGCCGAGAAAGGACGGCGATGGCACGTTCGCCCGGGTGCGCCTGCCGCTCGGGGTGACGGCCGGGATGGTGGCCGATCGCCGCGACACGCTGGCCGCCAACCTCGGGCGCGCTGCGCTGGAGACGTGGCCGACGAAGGCCGATGAGGACGGCGTGCTGGACCTCTGGGTCGCCGACAAGGGAAGTCTCGGTGGCGGTGCAGGTGACTGGCCGTTGCTCCATGAAGGGGTGGTGGACGCCTTCGAGGGCGTGCCATTCGGGCTCACTCAACGGGGCGTGATCATCAATGCGCCGCTGTTCGAAGCCAATTGGTTGATCGGCGGGCGTCCAGGGCAGGGCAAGACCTCGGCACTCCGGACGCTGACCTTGGGTGCGGCGCTTGATCCGACAACTGAGCTCTGGGTGTTCGTGATGGGTGAGAGCCCGGATTTCGAACCGTTGCGGCCTCGGCTGTCGCGCTACCGGATGGGTATGGACGACTCGGTGGCAGCCGATGCGGTTCAGGCGCTCAGCGACCTCGCCGAGGAAATGGAGCGTCGCGGCCGGACGTTGGGTTCGCAGCCGGGGCAGCCTCCGAAGGTGTCGCGCAAGCTGGCCGACCGGGCGGCGCTCGGGCTGCACCCACTGGTCCTGGCCATCGACGAGTGTCACGAGCTGTTCCAGCACAAGAAGTACGGCAAACAGGCGGAGGAACTGGCCGTCCGGTTGATCAAGCGTGGCCGCAAGTACGGAATCATCCTGCTGCTCGCCACCCAGTCACCGACGAAGGACAGCATCCCGAAGGAGGTCACCCGCAACGTCTCGTGCGGCGTTGCCTTCGCCGTCGCCGACCACATCGCCAACGACGGATTGCTCGGAGCGGGCAAGTACCGCGCAGGTATCCGGGCGACGGAGCTGCGGATGAAGACCGATCGGGGCACGTGCGTCGCGGTCGGTGTCAGCGACGAGGCGTGGGAGTTGGTGCGTACGTTCTACGTCCCTTCGAGGACGGCGTGGACGCCGTGACACCGATCGTTGCCCGGTCGATGGAGCTCGTCGCAGAACGGGGCCGACCTGTCATCGTCGCGAATGCCGATGAGGATGAGCCGGAGCCCGTTGACCACCTGGCCGACATCGCGCAGGTACTGGACGGAGAGGCCCGCGTTCGTACACAGACAGTGCTCGTCCGGCTGGCTGCGCTCAACCCGGCCGAGTACGACGGTTGGACGTTCAGCGACCTGTCCGCAGTCCTGTCGGAGGCAGGTGCGGAGCCGGTCAAGTCGCATGGGGTGAAGGTCGTTCGTGCCGACGCCGTCGCGGCTGCATTGGCGGCTCGAAGCGACGAACGATCCGGGGAAGCGGGCGGGGACAGCTCGGGGAGGCGGGGAGTTCTCCCCGCCCGTGTCCCCGCGCAAGGTCCCCCAATTGACCTGCGAGAACAGCACTCGGGGAGGAGGTTGCGGCCAGCTGTAGAAGCTGGTGAAACCCCCGACGAAGAGGCTGAGGAGAGGACGCGTCCCGACTCCCTCCCCGGCGAGGACTCCGTTCCTCGCGATCGAGGTCGCGATGGTCACTAGCCGACGTGCATCCGGTGAACACGGAGATGGTCGATCGGCCACCACGAGCACCGAGACGGCGCGCGAGTGGGGTCAGCGCATGGCGCAGCAGGCGCCGAACTGGAGTGAAGAGAAGTGGCAGAGAGTAGCGACGCTGCTCGGCGTCCGATTCACGCACGCAGGGAAGGGAAACGACGATGCTGCAGAGCGAGGAAGCTGAGCAGCACCGGTGGGTGCCAACTTCGCCTCGGAGGGCGCCCACGGTCTCGGGGTGGACTGGACGAGTCAAGGTTCGTTGGCCACGACGGAACTATCCAAGTGCAGACTACTGAAGCTCCTGTGCGCGAATCGTGTATGATAATAAAGTCTTTGCATCCGACTCTGCGGCTTCGTACGTAGGTGCAGGAGGTTCGTCGTGATCCCAGCGTCCCCGGTCGAGGCTTTCGGCTCGCATGCCCAGCAGGTCAGAGGACTCGTCGTCGGGGCCGTTCACTCCTGTCACGCTCGGTTCGCGGAGGCGCATCAGGTGTCTGGGTCTCGGTACGCGATGGGATTCGGAAGTCAGTGGCGCGACCTCTTGGATGATGTCCAGGTGGCATTGAGGGGGCGCGGTTATCGGACGTACAAGCTACCCCCTGCTGGCTACAAGCTCCCCGTCGTGAACGACTGCCTCGTGTATGTGTGGCGTGTCCCGGATGCCGCGGACGTGGCCACCTCGTTCGCGTCAAGCCTGACGCGGGTGAACGGATTCTCTGCTCCGTTGCTCGACCCGACGCTCTTCGAGCCGGGATTCGACGTCGAACCGGAGAGTGGGTCGACGGCCAGCTCGACCGGGGAGGCTGATCTCCGACGCGTGGTCCAAGCGTCCGCCGACGTCATGCCACTGGTGCTCGTCCTGGTCGAGTCGTCGCCGCGTCAGTTGCAGTCGATCAAGTGGGCTGTGGCTGAGCTGGACGAAGGGTCGGGCGAGGTTAGGTTGCACGGGGAGGAGTCAATCTGGGCAGCCTCTGAGAGCAACGCCGTCGGCGGCGCGGTCGATGTCGAGTCCTTCGATAGTGGCGCGCCGGACGGCCCCGTGATCGAGCCGCATGGGCAGGAGGGCATGGAGCCGGATGCGTGACGACACTCTTGGGCTGTTCGACCTGCCTGGATCCGGTCAGGCGCATGGCCGCTTCGAGTCCGCCCGTCTTACTCAGGCGCGTGTTCGGCACGGGATGAGCAAGACTGAATTGGCCTCAGCGGTTGGAGTGTCCGCTGCTGCGATTGGCCAATACGAAGCTGGTGTCAACTCACCGCGCGCTGACGTGCTTGACCGGCTAGCGAAGGCATTAGGTGTGAAGCCGGGGTTTTTCAGTGTCGGCCGTCCACTTGCGCGCATCGACACGGTGCACGCGCACTTTCGCAGTCTGCGGTCGGCTCGGGTGAGTGACCGGCAGAAGGCGTTGGCGACTGCGACCTTGCTGTGGGAGCTGACGTTCGCACTTGAACGGCACGTGCGGCTACCCCATGCGGATCTGCCCACTGTGCCTGAGGGTTCCTCCCCGTCGGAGGCTGCAGCGCTCCTGCGCACGCACTGGGGCTTGCCGCCAGGGCCCGTTAAGCACCTGGTTGCCACCGCGGAGTCGCACGGCATCGTGGTTGCTGTGCGGCCACGCGAGGAGATTGATGCGGTCGATGCCTTTTGCACCGTCATCGTGGATCGGCCTATCGTTGTGACGACGCCCCGCCGCAGCGAGAACGTCTTTCGGCACCGGTTCTCCATCGCGCACGAGATTGGGCATTTGCTGCTGCATGCCGACTCCGGCGAACACGGTGTCGCCGTCGAGAGGGAGGCCGATGAGTTCGCCGCAGCGTTCCTGACACCTGCGGCATCGATGGATGCTGCGCTCCCGCAACGGCTCGATCTTGCAGCCCTTGACCGACTGGGTAGGACGTGGGGCGTTTCGCCTAGCTCGCTCGTCCGTCGAATGGTCGAGCGGGGCCGTACGACCGAGTCATCGGCTCGCCGGGCGTACCAGCGGCTCGCGGGGGTCTACGACCCTGCCGCTGACCCGACTAGCGCTTACCCGGGCGAGGTGCCGACTCTCCTGAAGAAGGCCGCTGAGCTGGCTGCAGAGCATGGCGCCGGAACGTCGATCTTGGCAGATTCCCTCAAGATCACTCCGCATCAGGTGCGCGACTTGCTCGGCGAGGTCGATCAACGTCCGGTGCTGCGCCTAGTCGGCGGTGGGTGACCGGGGAAATTGCCAGGTTGGGCGGGATGAAGAATCTTGTAATGTACTTTCCATTCGGTAGAAAAAGGATACCGCTTTAATGGCATACCCGACCCTTGCGCTGCATGTACTCATCTCCGCTCCCGGGGATATTCCAGCCGAGGACTTGTCCACGGTCAGGAAAACGATCAGCCAATGGAATTTATCGTTCGGTCGAGTCGTGGGGCTGACGGCTCTACCGGTCTCGTGGACCGAGCACGCCGTTGTGGAGTTCGGTGACCGGCCACAGGCTATCCTCAACGAGCAGATTGTTGACGAGGCCGACCTGGCGATCGCGTTGTTCTATGACCGCTTGGGGACACCGACGGGTCAGGCCGAATCTGGCACCGCCGAGGAGGTCAAGGTCCTCGCTGAGGCGGGGAAGCCTGTCTCCGTCCTCGTGAATACCGGCCCCCGTGCGCCGCTAAGTGGGTCCGCTTTGGAAGAGCGGCAGCGCCTCACGGAGTATTTGGCGGAGCTGCGCAAGAAGGCGCTTGTTTTTGACTATGCGCAAGTAGGGGACCTCGTCGGCCACTTGAATAACTTCCTCAGTCGCGCTACCGGAAGGTTCCAGCAGGTTGCCGAGGAGGCGAAGAAGGAGCAGTTCGGCGGGATGGACCCTTCGGACGGTGTATGGCCGCGGGCGGAAGTAAGCGAGAGCCAGCGGGCCGACAGTAAGGGGCGTATGAAGCCCCGCAGGAAGTGGTCACTGGTGCTCCATAACACTTCAAGTGGGCCTGCCTCGGACGTCGATTTCGCTTTCGAGGGGGTGAAGGAGGGCGAACTCTTCGAAGTGAGTCGCGAGGACGGTCCACTTGGAACGATCCCTCCGGGCCAGGAGGCACGGTTCCCGCTCCTGCTGGCAGCCGGTTCACCCAAAGCTGTTGATTGCGTGGTGACTTGGACCGACGTCACTGGCGCCGTTCGTCAGACGAGGGCGACCGTTCGCACCTGACCCGGTGCTCCATGGTGGCATCTACGGGTTTTTCGATGCCTCGGACCACGTTGGGCTAGGCTGCAGGTCGTGCCTGGTGGGGTGCTATGCAGGCGGTCCGAGTAAGCGTGCCATCGAGACCTGAGTCCGCTGGTTACCCCTCGCGCCAGACGGGCACCAGGAGATCAGGGTTGAAGTTGCCCCGGCTGCCGTTGCCTTTGCCGACCGGTAGGACGACCACGGCATGTAAGGCTTCGCGCACGTAGGCACGCTTCTGCGAGATATCCAGACCGCCGTCCTCCGGTGGTGTGTGCCAGCGTCGGCGGATGTCGGTGGTATCCGTGGCCGCACGTTCGGCGACGGCAGCGTGCCGTGCTCGTTCGTTGCGCAAGCTGGTGCGTTGCTGCTCGAGGTCGCGGACGTTGGTGAAGAAGAAGTCGTCCGTGATCTGGTCGCTCTTCCACTGTTCGGTGAGGGTCGTGAGCTTGCCTTCGATGCGTTCGAGCTCCGCTTCCTTCGGCCACGGCCCAGCGGCCTTCGCCACTGCCTGGCGCTGTTCCAGCTTGGCCAGGACCAGCTCGGTGATGTACTCGTCGACCTTGTCGCCGCGCCGGCCGAGACCACCGCAGCCGCCTCGCCCTTTGGTGGTGCAGGCATAGATGTGCTGCTCGCAGTCCCGTTGCCGGGTGACCCTGAGCTGGGCATTGCAGACCGTGCCGTCGGGTTTGGTCTTGCCGCACCGCAGGATGCCGCTGAGCAGGTGACGGTGCTCGCGGTGGTCCACAGGCAGCGTTTCAGCAGGCTTTCCGTCCCGGCCGACACGGTGGCCGGCGCGGGCGCGGAAGAGGGTGTCGACCGCAAGCCACTGCTCGGGCGTCACGATCGCTTCCCACGCTCCGACGACGGGCTCGCCGTGGTCGTCGTGAACGAGTTGGTTACCGATGCGCCGGTAGCCGCACAGCCGTGGGTTCTGGAGCAGGCGCTTCAGTGAGCTTGTGGTCCAGTCGCGCCCCGTGGAGGTCTTGACGCCGATGCTCTGCCAATCGCGGACGATCGAGTTGAGCGACCTGCCCGCGATGAACTCCTCGACAGCGTCGGCCAGGAGCTTCGCCTCGGTCGGCTCCCGCGTCATGCGGTCCTCTTTCCAGCCGAACGTTCGGCGACCTCCGGGAGGCTTGCCGTCCTCTGCCCGGTCACGGTGCCATTGCTGCATCCGGCGGCGTGTCTTGCGCGCTTCAATCTTGGAGAACACGACCCCCACGAGCCCCATGCCCTCGACGGTCTCGCTGTAGAGGTCCTTCTCGCCGTGCTCATCTGCGAAAACACGTCCTGGACTCTCGGTGAGTGCTTCGACAAAGCTCTCGTAGTCGGCGGCGCGGCGCGCCAGGCGGTCATCGTTCAGGAGACGACACCCTCGAAGCGGGTGCCGTCGCCAAGCATTCCGGTAGGCAGGCCGACGACGATCTCCTGGAAGCCCTCGCGACGGGTGTTCGCCTTACTCGCGCTGATGTCGTTGTCGGTGATCTCCTTGACGACTTGCCAGCCGAGGCGTTCGGCAGTACGCCGGTTGGTGCGGTGCTGGTTCCGCACGCCGTGCGCGTCGTCCTCCGTGTCGTCGCTGATGCGCGCGTACGAGACGACCGGCCGAGGGCTGGTAAAGTTACTGCCCATGTCAGCAAACTACCACCAGCAGTACCTCTACAAGGTGCCGAACGGGTATTGCGGTTTGGGCGGCACCGGGGTCTCGTGCCCGGTGGGCCTGGGTGTCGGCGAGTAGTGACCGGCGGCTGGGCCGATTACGCGCTGGTCGACGTCTCGGATGCGCGCGGAGTGGCGGCCGATCCTGGCCCGGTCACGCTCGAGCATGCTGGTCGTGAGTTTCGGCGGGTCGGCGACACCGGCTGGTACATGACTGTGTGTTGGTGGGCGGGTCCTGGGCATGTGGTGCGGGTTCGGGACGAGCCGCAGTGGCACACCGTGCGCATCCAGGTATCTCGTGGCGACGTGAGCGGCAGTGGGCACGCGTTGCGTACCGAGGCTGATCAGGATCTGATCGAGGAAGACGTGAACGGTTTCCTCGCCGAGGCGGGCATCCCGGCTCGGCCGCGCGGATATGTCTGGTTCCTCGCATCGCCCCCGGTCGGTTCGTGGGCGAGCTTGTGGCGCGTGATCGCGGACAACGAACGGGCGATCCCGTTTCGTGCGCCTGCCGCCGGTGAGACGTCCGTGGCCATCGAGTCTGCCGTGCGCCGGTTGTACAACGTGGGCTGAGCGGTGTTCGAACGGCCACTGGTGCGCCTGTTGAGGACAGTGTTGTCACCAGCGAGGGTGCGGCTACCCGCGGATGGCGTCTGGCCGTCAGCGACTAGCGGTTACTTCCTACGTTTTGAACAAGGTCACCGTCGTCCGCGTGGCACGTCGCCGCGAGGTCGACCGCAACATCAGCTTTCGCAGCCGATGCCGTCGCCGTTGCCGTCGAAGCCGTGCGGGTCACCTTCTTGGACGCGGAAGTTGCGCTCGGAGATGTCGGAGCAGTCGAGGTCGGGCGGGTACGGGTAGCTGACGCCTGCAGGCTCGGGCGCGGCGGTGGTTCGGGCGCTGGCTCGGGTTGTGATTCCGCTTTGCGGGTCGGAGGTGCCTGCGGTTGGGGAGTGGGTGTGTGCTTGCGGGCACCGAAGTGGGAACACTCGCCCCAGAGGCCGATGCTGCTGGCGCGAGCTTGTTGGGCGGCGGCGTTGATCGCGTCCCAATGCCGGTCGTTGGGCTGGTGGAGCGTGGCGTCCGCGAAACCGCCTGCGACGAGCTCGTGGTTGACGAACTTGCCGTCGTCGTTCCACAGGTACAGAAGGTAGCGTCCGTGCCGATCGCGTAATTCCGCGTCCCGTTGCACCCATACCGTGCTGTCCACTGGGGCGAGGCGGCGTAGCTGCGCGGTCGCCTCGGCGCCGAAACATTGCTCGGGCTCGCTCGGGTGCACGGTTTCCGGTGTGTCGATCTCCAGGAGTCGTACGTCTACCTGAGCGGTGCTGTGCAATGCCGAGCCCGCCGCCACGGCAGCCAATTCGAGCGTGTCGCCGTCGATGATGCGCTTGACGCGCGCACGTTGTGCCTGATCGGGGACGCCGCGGGGCGGGGAGGCATGTGCCTTGGCCGTTGTTGCGGCTGCAGTGGTCGGTTCGCTGGTTGCCGGACGCGGGGTCGACGTGGCTGCGGTCTGCCTGTCGGCGGCCGCGTGGTGCGAGTTGCCGGTCTCAGGTGGGGGTGGAGTCATCGACACGAGAACGATGAACACCACAACCCACGCACCTACGGTCAGCCAAGCAGCACGACGAGGCATGGCGCGAGACGCGTAGAAGCGGCGGACCGGACTGCGCCTGAACAGTGCCATGATCAGTACGACCAGTGTGGCGAGAATGAAAAGGCCGCCGACCGCGGGGGAAATCATCGTCAACAGCCCCTGTCTCTGCGCCCGCTGGACTCACCATCGTCCGTCCTGGCCAGAACGCAGACAACCAGGTCCTTGCGCATGCGCGTTCCTCTCGGTCAGAGCAGCTGGGATGGGCTCCCCGGAGATGAAGTGCGGCGGCGCCGACCTTGGCGCAGCCGTGTCGGAATCCCGATGTCGATATCATCGCCGTCCGGCGCGGTGCATTACTTCCGTGCGCAATTTGTGACCTGATCAAGGTGCAGCCAGGTTCGACACCTCAACGGCGGCAGGAATCGGGATTCCCCGTACCACCGGGGTCAGTCGTCCCGTGGGCCTCGCGCTGGGCGAGTAGCGCGGTACCACATCCACCAGCTGTTCTGGCATCAAGCTAGCTTGTCAGGAGATCATTAATCAGGGCTGCGATGCCTACGGCGAGACTGAGACCTGCGAAAACCATCATTGCCCAGTCGTAGGCCGACCGCGTTGATGCTGCGCTATCGATCGTCTTCTGCCCTCGTTGAGGCTGTTGCTCCGGCTTTGATCGCGCGAAGTCGTCGCGGGGCCACATGAAGGTCGGTAGCCCTAGAAAGTTGTCGCCCCGCACCAGCACGGGGAGCCCTCGCTTGTATCCGACGTGGTACGTGCAGGTGCCGAGCAGGCCGCGGACCCGCCATCTGCAGGGCTGGTGCAGTTGGGTCTCCACACGGCACCGGTTCAGCCGCACTACGGCCAGGTAGAACATGAGTGCGCTGAGGCAGAGCGCCATCTGTGCCCACAGCTGCTGTGCTGCGAGTACGACGGCGAGGGTTGTCAGCGCCAACCCCCAGGCCCTGAACGGTGTCGAGTTCTTTGTACGTCGGGGGCGCCGTCGCGACCTGCCAATGTTGTAGATCCCCACGACGAAGCATGGTGCTGGTTGCTGGTGACTCCAGGCGACCGCTGGGCGGAGGGGCTTTGCGTGATGGGTCGGATGCGAAGCGTTATGGGATCGGTGTTCGACGAGACGCTGGATAGTCCCAGGGATGCATGAGTTGGCCGTGGGTGAATTGTCGGGTCTGCCGACCGCGCTGCACTGAAAATTGGTCGATCTCAGGCGCCTGTTCCTGGCCCCCCAACGTTGTTTGCGCGTGCGCCCGGTAGGGCTCGGGGTGGGCGAGTAGCTATCCGCCGATGGCGTGGGGGTAGCGCTTGAGGACGCGTGTGGGTCGTGGTGTGTCGGGCCAGAGGACGAGGTGGTAGTGGTCGTCGCCGTCGAGGCCGTCGGCGCTGATGGTGTCGAGCCCTCCGTGGTGGATGCGGGCGGCGTAGTGGCCGGGCGCGATGGTGACGGTTCCCGGGTCGTTGTGTGGGCGCGGGAACGGTGACGTGATCAGCTGCCCGGTGGGGGTGTGCAGCCCGGTCTCGGTGACGTGGTCCCAGCGTTGGAGGTCGTCGGACGGCTCGTGGGTGCGGACCTCGACGGTGAGGGGCACGTTGACCGGCCGGGCCGTGGTGATGCCGATGGCGCCGTCCTGCGCGGCGACGAAGTCCTGGAGCAGTGCTTGGAACCAGGGCGGTGTGGTTCCGTCGACGGCCGCCGCGGAGTCGCGGATGGTGATGGTGCTGTCGTCGGCGAAGACGGTCAGTTCTGCGTGGGCGATGCGGTCGCCGTCTGCCGATTCCGACGGCTGAGGGTGCTGGCGGCTCATACGTCCCTGTCCGGTCGTTGGTTTGCCGTCATGGTCACGGTGGAGATCGTGCGGGCGTCAGCGATTGGTCTGCTGCTCAGGTTCGTACCGGCTCAGCATCTCTCCAGGCGGTTGCGCAAACACCCTACGCAACTGTCGTTGTGTCGACAGTCGTCCGTCGTCACTGCGGTGAGGCGGCCGGGGAGGGCGCCGCTGGGATGCCCACGCGGCATTCCTGGCCGCGGCAGCCCTGGAGTTCGTCCAGGTGTCGGTCCAGGAAACGTTGCGGAGCGGCGTAGCGCGGGTCGTTGTGTCGAGAATTCAGCTCGTGCGGGTCGGTGTGCAGGTCGTAGAGCTCCCGCTCGCCGCGCGCGTAGCGGACGTAGAGGTACCGCTCGGTGCGGATGGCCTCGTAGGACGCCGAGTCGACCTCACCCTTCTCGCCCTCGCCCTTCCCGTTTCGGTCCTGTTCGCCCCGTCCGGGGTTGTCGCGTGACCACGCCGGGCCCTCCTGGTCGAGGTTGCCCTGCGCGGCCGCGCGACCGGCCGCGTCGTCGAGTCCGCGCGCCGGACGTGTTTCGATCGGCTCGGGCCGCGCGCCGGTCGCGGCCTCGTGCAACAGCGGCCGGGTCGTGCACTGATGCGGATCCCGGGCGAACGGCAGCAGCGAACGCCCGTCCAACGCCAGGTCCGGTTCGGCGCCGCCGATATCGGCGATCGTCGCCGCCAGGTCGACGTTGCTGGTCAACTCGCGCGAATGCCGGCCCGCCGCGAGGTCGGGTCCGCGGATCAGCATCGGCACGTGCGCCGACGACTCGTGCGGCAGGTACTTGCCGGTGTGCACGCGATGCTCGCCGAAAAAGAACCCGTTGTCCGACGTGAACAGCAGATACGTGTCGTCCAGCTGGCCTGCGGAACGGAGCGTGTCGACCAGCTTCTGCACGGCCTCGTCCACGGCCAGCAGCGACTCCAGCCGCTCCTGGTGGCTCTCGGTGATCACCCGGCGGTGGTCCTCGTCGAACCGCGGACGGCTCTGCAGGAACGCGGGTTTGTCGCTCATGTCCTGCTCGTCGAACGACGGCCCGGTCGGTAACGGCTCGCCGGCGAACGCGTCGTCGTGGCGCGGCGCCGGCCGCGGCCCCGGACCGACATCCACGTCCTCCGAATGCGGCGCCAGGAACGACATGCTCAGGAAGAACGGATTGCCCGCCCGCGCCTGCCGGTCGATGAAATCCGCGCCTTTGTCCCGGTAGACGTCGGTCTGGTACAGGTCCGGATCCTCGACGTGCGCATTTCCGTACGTGCGCAGTTTCCCGTTCTCGTTCAGCCGGTAACCCCACATGCGGTAGGTGCTGGGGTCGACCGAGCCACGCCACTCGTCCCACCCCGGCGGCACCACGGTCTCGTCGCGGTAGCCGTAGCCGTTCGGGTACTTGCCGATGTGCGACGTGGTGTACCCGGCCCGCTGCATCCACACGGGAAGCGTGTTGTCGTCGTCGAGGTTGAGGTATCCGCCCTGCGGCGGAAAGTTGTGCCGCACGCCGTTGTTGTGCGCGAACTGCCCGGTCAGATACGTCGACCGCGACGGGCAGCACAGGGGGAACGACGTGTAGTGCTGGTCGAACGTCACGCCCCGGTCGCCGAGCAGTCGTTGGGTCCGGGGCATCACCCGCATCGACTCCAACCACTGGTCGTCGGTCATCACCAGCACGACGTTCGGCTTGCGCGGCGGATCCGGTTCCGGGTCGTCGGTGGGTGCGCTGCAACCGGCCAACGCGACGCCGGCGAACAGCACCATCGTCAACGTCGTCGTCAGCAGAGCGGTCAGCGTCCGCCCACGTGCCCGGCTACCGCCGTCGAACCCCTCGGCCATTTGTCCCATGATCACGGCCGGATGTGTGACCACCGTCAGGACGTCCGTTGCGTCGGCGGGGTCGCACGCGCGCGGGCGCGTGGGTGCGCGTGCGCGCGTGTGGGTGCGGGGTCCGCACTGTCCGGCCGGCCCCGGTTGCGTACGAATTTCCGACCCGGGCCGTTGTGCGCCCCGGGGTCGGATTGCGGACCGTTGCTGACCGGGTCGAGGCCTAGGTTGCCGGCATGGACACTTCGCAGGCCGGGCCGCAGCCGGCAGGGGCACACACCGTCAACGCGTTCGTCGTCGTGGACGGTGCCGACGCGTTCATGGCGTTTCTCGCCGACGTCTTCGGCGCCGTCGAGAACCTCGACGCCCGCTCGCCCGACATGTTCGCCGGCGACGGGACGCTCATCCACGCCGAGGTGAACATCGGAGATTCGCTGGTCATGGTGGTGGACCGAAAAACGGACTGGCCGTTCCTGCCGGCGTTGCTGCAGGTGTGGGTCGTCGACCCCGCCGAGACGCTGCGCCGCGCGACCGCTCGCGGCGCTCGGGTGGTCACGGAGGTGTCGCCGTTCTACGGCGGCTCCGACATCGCCCGCTTCCAGGACCCGTGGGGCAACCTGTGGTGGCTGTTCTCCCCGGCCCCCGACGGAGCGCCCGACCAGGAATGGGACGCCGAGTCCTGGGAGGCGCCTGCCGAACCCGACCCCGTCTACACGACGGTCGTCGACGCCCTGCGGGATCTGAAGGACCCCCGCGGCTCAAGCATCCCGCTGTAGGACTCGGTGGTCGAGTCGGTCGGCTCAACGAGCACGGCGGGCCGACTCGGCCGGCTCAGTCGAGCACGGCGGCGGTGGCCTCGACCTCGACGAGCTGGTCGTCGTAGCCGAGCACGGTCACGCCCATCAGGGTGCTGGGCACGTCGTGCTCGCCGAACGCGTCGCGCACGACCTCCCATGCGGTCACCAGATCGGCCTGGTTCGACGAGGCGACCAGGACGCGGGTGCTGATCACGTCGGTCAACGTCGCGCCGTTGTCGGCCAGCACCACCTGCATGTTCTCGATGCACTTGGCCGCCTGGGCCGCGATGTCGCCGACGCCGTGCGTCGACCCGTCCCGGTTCAGCGGGCACGATCCGGCCAGGAAGACCAGCCGCGCGTCGGCGGGAGCGGTTGCCGCGTAGGCGTACTCCGCGACCTCGGACAGCGACGGCGAACGAACGAGCGTGACGGCCTTGGGCATGCGGTGCCTCCGGAGCGACGACGGGTGACACCACGAGCTTCGCAGAAGTCGATCAGCGACTCGCGCACGATCAGGCGGAGCCGGCTGTGAACGCCCGGCGGTACGCGGTGGGTGAGGTCCGCATGATGCGCCGGAAGTGGTGCCGGTAGGTGACCACGTGGTCGAAGCCCACCGCCGCCGCGATTTTCTCGACCGAACTGCCGTCGCGTTCCAAGGCGGCGAGGCTGGCGTGCACTCGCTGTTCGTTGAGCCAGCGGATCGGTGACGTGCCGGTCGCCGCGGTGAACCGGCGCAGGTATGTGCGCGGAGAAACCCCGCAATGCCGCGCCAACGACGCGACCGTGTGTTGCTCGGCGAGGTGGGCGAGCATCCAGGACATCGACGCGGCGACGGCGTCCCCATCGTCCCCAGTGCTGACGGGCGACTCGATGTACTGCGCCTGCCCGCCGTCCCGGTGCGGTGCGACGACGAGACGTCGGGCCAACGCGTTGGCCACCGCGGCGCCGTGGTCACGGCGGACGAGCTCGAGACAGAGGTCGATACCGGCGGCGCTGCCCGCGCTGGTGAAAATTCCGTCCGCCTCCACGAGCAGGGGCGCCGGGTCGACGTGGACCCGCGGGAATCGGTGCGCGAGCAGCTCGGTGTGGAGCCAATGGGTCGTGGCCCGCCGGCCTTCGAGCAACCCGGCCGAGGCCAGGGCGAACGAACCGGTGCACACCGAGACGATCCGCGCTCCACGGTCACGTGCCCGGCGGAGCGCCGCGACCACGTCCGGGCCGGCATCGGCGTGCACGTCGGCGACGCTGGGCACGATCACCGTGTCGGCTTCGGCCATGGTGTCGAGGGTGTGGGGCGTGGTCAGCGTTCCGCCACCGACCGTGGTGACGGTGCCGTCGCCGTCGGCGCAGATCGACACGCGATACGGCGGAATTCCCGGCCACTTCACCCCGAACACCTCGGTGACGATGCCGAGCTCGAACGCGGACATGTCCGCATAGGCCAGGACCGCCACGTGATGGAGCCCGTCCTCGGATGCTGCCATGGCGTGATTTTATCGAACAGTGGCATTCACGCCACTCGTCTGCCGTGCGGCGTGAGGTGACGATCGAGGCGTGGTCGACTCCATCAGCAGCGCCGGCAACACCTCACCCGTCTCCAGGGCGACGCGGGAGGAACGCGCCCGCGCACGCGCGCTGACGCTGTCCGGCGTTCTGACCGTCGGCATCTCGTTCGGCTTCGCCCGATACGGCTACGGGCTGTTCCTTCCCGAGATGCGCGCCGAATTCGGACTGTCCACGACCGTCATCGGGGTTCTCGGCAGCGCCACGTACGTCGGCTACCTGGTCGCACTGCTGCTGGTCGGCACCCTCGCGAGCCGGGTCGGTCCACGGCTCCCCGTGGTCGTCGGCGGGCTTTCGGCGACGATCGGCATGGCGCTGGTGGCTGCGGCCGAAAACGAGATCATGCTCGTCGCCGGACTGGTCCTGGCCGGCACGAGTCCCGGGTGGATCTGGGCGCCGTACTCGGACGCCGTCACGCTCGCCCTGCCGCCGCGCAGGCGGGAAACCGTACTCGCCGCCGTACCGAGCGGGACCGCGTTCGGAGTGGCCGTCGCGGGACCGCTCGCGATCGTGTTCCACGGCGCCGGTTGGCAGCGTGCGTGGTGGATCTTCGCCGTGGTCGCTTTTCTGGCCACGGTGCATGCCGCCGTCACGGTGCCGCGAGGCGCGACACCAACCGCACTGAATTCCGAGCGCGTCGGTGTGCGCTCGTTGGCGGGTCGGCTGCTGCCCCGGCACGCCGCCCCGCTGTATCTGACGGCGGTGTCCTACGGCCTGGTCGGTTCGGTGTACTGGCTGTTCGCGGTCGAACGAATCACCGGCGAGGGCCCGTCCGGGGCTGCTGTGGCACCCCTGTTCTGGACGCTCACGGGTGTGGCCGGTTGTGCGGCCCTGGGGACCGGAGCGGCCTTCGCGCGACTCGGACTGCCGTGGGCGCACCGGCTGATTTTCGGCAGCCTCGCGACCGCCACCGTGCTGCTGGCCGTGGTGCCGGGTTCGCTGGTGGCGGTGGTCGGCTCGGCGGTGCTGTACGGACCCGCATTCATGGCAGGGTCCGCACTGCTCGCCGTGTGGAGCTACCAGGTGTTCCCGGCCAGACCGACGGCCGGTTTCAGCGCGACGGTCTTCTTCCTCGGCATCGGCACGATCGCCGGCCCGGCGCTCGCCGGCGTCGTCGCCGATCGGACCGGACTCGGCGCGACCCTCGCCCTGACGGCGTTGCTGGGACTGGTCACCATCGCGTGGGCACCGCGCGGCAACCCTGCCGGCGATCAGTCCGGTGGGTGTCGGAGGTCCGGGCCGGTGTAGTCGGCCAGGACCGAGCGGGGGACCGGGCCCTTGATGCGGGTGCCGGCCTGCTGTTCCTCCCAGGCGTGGGCGAGGATGCCGACCGACCTCGACAGCACGAACAGGCCCCTCGCCAGTTCCGGGGTGAAGCCGAGTTCGCCGTAGATCACGGCCGTGGCGCCGTCGATGTTCATCGGGATCGGCTTGGTTGATTTCTCGGCCAGGTGGAGTTCGATCTCCTCGGCCGCGGCCAAGTGGTCGCCGGCGACGACACCGTCGTCGCGGGCCTGCTCGACCAGCTCGAGCAGCGGGTCGCGACGCGGATCGCGCGGGTGGAACCGGTGCCCGAACCCCGGCACGTAGCGATGTTCGGCGAGCACGGCCTCGACCGCCGTCGACAACGGGCGCCCCTCGCGCGCACGCGCGAGGACGTCGTCGAGGACCTCCAGGCACTGCTGTCCCGCGCCGCCGTGCACGTCGCCCAACAGGTTCACACCGGTGGCCACCGCGTTGTTCAGACCCACCCCGCACGTGGCCGCCATGCGCGCCGCCGCGATCGACGGCGCCTGCGGGCCGTGATCCACCGCCGCCGTCAACGCCGCCTCCAGCAGCCTCGACTCGGCCTTGGTCGGAAGTTCGCCCCGCACCATCAGCCACGCCACGTCGACGAACGAGAACCGGCCGATCAGCTCCTCGATCGGATACCCGCGCAGTGCGATCTCGCCCGGCTGGATTCGCACCAGACCTGTCGCCCAGTACGCGGCGGACTCCGCCGATTCGGCGGCCCCCGAGGCCCCCGAATGACCCGAAGACCCCGAGGTCACGGGCTGCGGTCGTTTTTCGTCCCGCCCGCTCATACGACTCCCGCCTCGCGCAGTTCGGTGATCTGGTCGGCGTCGTAGCCGAGGTCGGCGAGCAGCTCGTCGGTGTGTTCACCCAGCAACGGGGGTGGTCCGCCCGGCGCGGCCGTTTTTCCGCCCACCCGCACACCGCTGCCGAGCACCCGCACCGTCGTGGCGTCGTCGCGGCCGGGGAACGGCAGCTCGTGCACCAGTTCGCGCGCCCGCACCTGGTCCAACGCCAACACGTCGGGCACGTCGAGCACGCGGGCGGCCGGTACCCCGGCCGCTGAGAGGGCACGCTCCCAGTGCTCCGCCGGCTGGGTGCGCAGTCCGACCTCGAGCTCCTCACGCAGTTGCGACCGGCGGGCCTTGCGGTCCTCGCGCGCGGCGAACCGGGCGTCGGTCGCCAGTTCGGGCCGGCCGATCTGCGCGCACAGCGTCTCGAACTGCTCCTGTTTGTTGGCGGCGATGTTGAGGTGACCGTCGGCGGTACGGAACGTGCCCGACGGCGCGGCGGTGGCGTTCTCGTTGCCCATCGCGCGCGGTTCGACGCCGGCGATCAGGTAGTTCGACATCGCCCAGCCCATCGCCGTCATCGCCGTGTCCATCATGGACAGGTCCAGGTGCGCACCCTCGCCGGTGCGTTCGGCGCGGGACAGCGCGGCGCACACCGCGAACGCCGCCGCCATGCCGCCGAGCGTGTCGGTGATCGGATAACCGGCCCGCAGCGGCGCCGCGTCCGACGTTCCGGTCACGCTCATCATCCCGGACAACCCCTGGATGATCTGGTCGTAGGCGGGCCGGTCGGCCATCGGCCCGTCCTGGCCGAACCCCGAGATCGCGCAGTACACGAGCCGCGGGTTGAGCTCGGCCAGCCGATCGTGGTCGAAGCCGAGTCGCGCCAGGACGCCGGGCCGGAAGTTCTCCAGTACGACGTCGCTGCCCCGCACGAGCTCGGCGAAGACCTCCTTGCCGCGGCCGGTCTTGAGGTTCAGCGTCAGTGACCGTTTGCCGCCGTTCTGCGCGAGGAACGACGTGCCCAGGTGAGCCTCGTTCAGTTCCGCGTCGGCGCCGAGCTGTCGTGCGAGGTCGCCGCTGCCGGGGGTTTCGATCTTGACGACGTCCGCGCCGAACAGGCCGAGCTGGTAGCTGGCGTACGGCCCGGCCAGCACGTTCGTCAGGTCGAGCACCCGGACACCGTCCAACAGTCCGCCGCTCATACCGCCCCTCCGAGACCCAGGTCCGAAATTCGACCCGCCGCGGAACGGACCGCGACACCGAACTCCGCGACGGCGTCGTCGGTGAACCGCGGCGTCGGTCCGCCGAGCGCGAGCGCGGCGAGCACCGTTCCGTCCGCGCGCGTGATCGGCGCGGCGACGCCGGACGCGCCCACCTCGCGTTCGCCGTGGCTGACCGCGTAGCCGGCGCGCCGGGCCTCGGTGATCGCGTCCCGCAGCCCGGCAACCGCCGGACGTTCCGGTCCACCGGCGCTGTCGGCGGTATCGGCGGTATCGGCGGTGGAGTCCGCGACGGCGGCGAGCAGATCGTCGTCGGCATCGGCGAGCAGGACCTTGCTGGCCGCGCCGCCCCACAGCGGCAATTCGTCGCCGACCCGCACGATGTGCCGCAGATTGCGCCGGCCCTCCTGCTGTTCGATGCAGATCCGGTGCGTCCCTGAGCGCACGTACAGGTTGACGGTCTCGCCGCACGTGTCGGACAGCTCGCGCATCACCCGTTGCACTTCGGGCGGCACCCGCCATGTCGCCTGCGCGAGACCTGCCCAACGCAGCAGACCGGGCCCGGCCGAAATTCGGCCTTGCCCGTCCGGCCAGAGCAGACCACGCTGCTGCAGTGTGTCGATGAGTCGGAGCACGGTGGTCTTGGCCAGGCCGCTGGCGCGGGTCAGTTCCCGCACCGTCCACGTGGCGCGGTCCTCCGTGAACAGCGCCAGCAGGTCGAGTGCGCGCACCACGCTGCGGACCGATGACGGTGCTGATGCCTCTGCCGCCGGGGGCGACGCCGTGGTGTCGGTGGGTGCCGTGTCGGGGTCGTCGTCGGTGGTGGGCACGCGCAATCACTCCCGCACGGGGCCGGGTCTGCTGCCGGGTTGACGGCGTGCCCGACGGGGCGCACCGAGACCGCACAGAAGCCCGTAGAAGGCCGCAGAAGGCCGTTGTCCTGGACGTGGTCGGTCTCTATAGTAGCGCACGGTCCGCAACACGGTCTGAATTGACCATCTGACGGACCAACCTGCCTTCAGGTCGAATTTGTGACCCGCGCCCGATGACGTACGCGAAGGAGCACCATGAGCGCGAGCGACCCGCCGGACTCCGCGAGCCCCGAGCGACCACCCACCCCGCCGCCACGGCGTCCAGGTGCTTTCCGGCCGGTGGCCCGTGGGGTGGCCGTGGTCGCGACTCTCGCCCTGGTGGGCGTCGCCGTGGTCGACATCCTCAACAGCGCCGAGGCCGGCTCGGGACCGCGCGACCGCCTGCACATCACCGTGCCCGCGGCGCCGGGCGGCGGTTGGGACAGCGTCGGCCGCGAGATCCAGTCCGTCATCGACGGCGAGGGTTTCGCGAACACCACCGAGGTGCTCAACGTTCCCGGCGCGGGCGGCACGATCGGCCTCGCGCGCGTGGCCAACCAGGGCGGCCGCGGCGACACGATGATGATCACCGGCACGGTCATGATGGGGACGATCGCCGCGACCGGCTCGCCCAACGACCTCACCGACGTCACCCCGATCGCGCGGCTCGCCGACGACTACGGCGTCGTGGTCGTCCCGGCGGACTCGCCCATCCGCACGTTGGACGACCTGCTCGACCAGTGGCGCGCCGACCCGCGGTCGGTCGCCGTCGGCGGCGGTTCGGTCGGCGGAACGGACCACCTGATCGCGGGCATGCTCATGGACGAGGCCGGCGCCGACGCCAGCAACCTCAACTACATCCCGTACGCCGGCGGCGGTGAGGCCGTGGCCGGGTTGCTGAGCGGCAGCCTCGACGCGGGCGTATCCGGATACGACGAGTTCTCCGCCCAGATCGAGAGCGGCGAGGTGCGCGCCCTCGGTCTGTCGGCGGCAGAGCCCGTCGACGGCATCGACATCCCGACCTTCCGTCAGCAGGGCGTCGACGTCGAACTGGCCAACTGGCGTGGCGTCGTCGCCCCACCCGGACTGTCCGACAACCAGCGCGCCGACCTCGAGGAGGTCCTCGAACAGGTCCACGGCACCCGGCAGTGGCAGGACACGCTCGAGACGCAGGAGTGGCAGGACACGTTCCTCACCGGCGAGCCGTTCGAACGCTTCGTGGAACGCGAAACGGCCCGGATCACCGAGATCAGCGAGGAGCTGGGGCTGGCATGACGACCACTACGACTCGACGGCCGCCGGCGAGAGGCCGGAAACCACGCGGCGAACTGGTCGTCGCGGCGACCGTGGCCGTGATCGGCGTCGTCGTGCTCACGCGCACGGCCGCCATGGACGTTCCGGACAACGGTGCGTTCCTCGGACCGCAATTCTTCCCGTATCTCGTGGGCGCGTTGCTGGCCGTGTTGAGCGCCCTGCTCGTCGTCCAGAACCTGCGCGGGACACCCGCCCCCGCCACCGCGGATACGGACACCGCGAGTGCGGCCGACGGTTCCGACGAGCGAGCCGACACCGGCGTCGACGAGTCGACCGACGACTCCACTCCGGCAACCGACTCGGACGCGCCGCCGGCCATCGACTGGAAGCCGTTCGGCCTCGTCGCCCTGACGTTGGTGCTGCACATGGCACTGCTCCAGCCGCTGGGCTGGTTGATTGCCGGCGCGGGGCTGTTTTTCGGCATCTCCTATGCGCTCGGTGGTCGCAACGTGTTGCGCGACCTCGGCGTGGCGTTCGTGATGTCGTCGGTGGCCCAGTTGGCGTTCTCCGCCGGACTGGGCATGGCGCTGCCGGCCGGCATCCTCGGGGCGGTGGTCTGAGTGGAAACCCTGTCCCTGCTCGGTAGCGGGTTCGCCGAGGCGCTCACGCCCGAGAACCTGCTGTGGTGTCTGATCGGTGTCGTCCTGGGCACGGCCGTCGGCGTGCTGCCCGGCCTCGGCACGGCCATGGCGATCGCGTTGCTCGTGCCGCTGACGTTCACACTCGAGCCCACCGCCGCGTTCATCATGTTCGCCGGCGTCTACTTCGGTGGTCAGTTCGGCGGGGCGACGACGGCGATCCTGCTGAACACACCCGGCCAGGCGTCGTCGATGGTCACGGCGTTCGAGGGCTATCCGATGGCCAAGAACGGCCGCGCGCCGCAGGCCCTCGCCGCAGCGGTGATCGGCTCGTTCGTCGCCAGCATCCTCGCCGTGACGCTGGTGGTGTTCTTCTCGCCGATGATGGTCGACCTGGCCGTCAGCTTCGGCCCCGCGGACTTCTTCGCGCTCGCGATCTTCGCGTTCGTGGCCACGGCCGCGATCGTGTCCGGAAACAAACTCCGCGGACTCACGTCGCTGTGCCTGGGGCTGACGATCGCGCTGGTCGGCATCGACGAACAGTCCGGCGCGGTGCGGTTCACGTTCGGATCGCCGCAGCTGCTCGACGGCATCAGCATCGTCGTGGTGACCGTCGGACTGCTCGCCGTCGGCGAGGTGCTGTACGTCGCGTCGACCGCGGGCAGGACGCCGGCCACGCAGACGATCAAGCCGGGCCGGCCGTGGATGTCGCGGCGCGACTGGGGCCGGTCGTGGCGTCCGTGGCTGCGCGGCACGACCCTCGGCATGCCGTTCGGCATCATCCCGGCGGGTGGGTCCGAAATTCCGACCTTCCTGTCCTACGGCGCCGAACGCAGCCTGGCCAGGCGTCGCGGCAACAGCCAGTTCGGCAAGGGCGCCATCGAAGGTGTCGCCGGACCGGAGGCGGCGAACAACGCCACGACCGCCACCTCTCTCGTGCCGCTGCTCGGCCTCGGCCTGCCCACGTCGGCGACCGCGGCGATCATGCTCGGCGCGTTCCAGCAGTACGGCATGCAGCCCGGACCGTTGCTGTTCACCGAGGAGGCCGACCTCATCTGGGCGCTGCTGGCGAGCCTGTTCATCGGCAGCGTGATCCTGCTGCTGATCAACCTGCCGTTCGCGCCCATCTGGGCCAGGCTGCTGCGCATCCCGCGCAACTACCTGTACGCCGGCATCCTCGTGTTCGCCACGCTCGGCGTGTACACGGCCAAGAGTTCGATCGTCGACGTCGTGCTGCTGTACGCCGTCGGCGCGCTCGGGTTCCTGCTACGGCGCCACGGCTTCCCCATCGCGCCAGTGCTGATCGGCGTCATCCTCGGCCCGCTGGCCGAGACCGAACTGCGCCGCGCGATGGCGATCGGCCAGGGCGACATCGGACTGCTGTTCGCCAGCCCGATCGCGTTGGTGCTGTACGGCCTGCTCGTCGTCGCGCTGATCGTCCCGCCCACGGTCAAGCTCGTGCGCGCGCGTACGCAACGCGCGGGCGCGGGCGCGCGATGAGGCCGGTGCCACGCGTGAGCGGCAGCGGATGAGTCGGTAGCCGGTGAGTCGGCCGTTGAGTCGGTCGGCGCGCCGTCGGTCACAGCGCCGGACGTGGTGCGTTCCGTGCCTGCTGCACGGTCCCCGGAGTGAGGCCCGCCGCGGCCTCCTCCGGGGTCACGCGCTTCTTGCGGACGAACCCGTGGACCGCCCACCAGCCGGACCCGACGAACATCGCGACCCCACCGCCGGCGATCAGCCACGCGGTGAACGTGTTGTCGTCGGCCTGGGAGGAGTAGTCCCGTTCGGCGGTGACGTCGCCCTTCCACATCTCCGTGCACGTCTCGCCGGCCTCCATGGCGCGCGAACCGCAGCGCACCTCGTCGTCGGCGAACGCGAACACGCCCAGCACGATCATGCCGACGCCGACGATCGCGCAGACGACGGCCTGAACCCGCTCCTTGATCAGCTTCGCGTTCATCATCCGAGCCAGGCCCGGTGCGGCGGTCATGGTGTTCTCCTTCGCGGTTGGGTGACGTGACCGGGGTGGTGCCGGGGTGAGCCCGGGGACGGAGCTTGGGGTGGGCGGCGCGGGAATTCTGTCCGGTGTTCGGTGGTATTCCGGTGGTCCGAAATCGGCGGTCCCGGCTCGGTGGTCCGAAATTCGGCCGCGCGGGCACTAGGGTCGGTCGGGTAGAGGCCACTCACCGCGGGAGCTGCTGACATGGGCAAGGTCGCCTGGGGATTCACCTGCTCGATCGACGGGTTCATCACCGGCCCCGACCACGACATGAGCTGGATGTCGGCCGCCGAGCCGTTGGCCGAGGGGACGCTCGAACGCATGGCGGGCGACGTCGCGGTGATCATCTCGGGCCGCGCCGGCTACGACGCCGCCCGCGCCCAGCGCGACGAGCGGGACGCGCTGACGGCCGAGGCGTACGGCGGCGCGTGGTCCGGTACGGAATTCGTCCTCACGCATCGACCGGAGGAACTCGCCGACGATCCGACCGTGACGGCCATGGACTGCGACGTCACCGAGGCGATCCGACGGGCACAGCAGATCGCCGGCGAACGCGACGTGCAGATCATCAGCGCCGACATCGCCCGCCAGGCCCTCGCCCGCGACCTCGTCGACGAGCTGCAGGTGTTCGTCGCGCCGGTGTTCCTCGGCGACGGCACCCGCATCTTCGCCGTGCCCGGGGGCCGGCGCATCGACTGGGAACTGGTCGAGATCCACGACGACAGCCCGCGCAGTTTCGGCCGCATCTACCGGCCGAAGCGGGCGACCGGCGAGGACGTCCGATGACCGGCGAGGCGATCGCGGCGTTCGGCTACGAGCTCGGGGTGCTCAAACGCATCCGACGTGCGGGCTGGTGGCAGGCGGGCGTGCGCGATCCGGAGTCGGTGGCCGAACACTCGATGCGGGTCGCTCAGCTGGCCGGAATTCTGGCCGCCGAGGAGGGCGCGAACCCCGAGCGCGCCGCGTACCTGGCGTTGTGGCACGACACGCAGGAGACGCGCACGACCGATCTGCCCCACTCGGCGAGGCCCTATGTCGACAAACCCGACGCGCGGCGCCTCACCGCCGACCAGACGTCCGTGTTGCCGGACGCCGCCCGCGACACCGTGCGCGGTGCGGTCGACGAGTACGAGGGCGCCGCGACGCCCGAGGCGAGGTGCGCCCGTGACGCCGACAAGCTCGAGATGCTCCTCCAAGCCGTCGAGTACCGCGACGTGGGCGTGGCCGGGGTCGGCGAGTGGATC
The DNA here is from genome assembly GCF_001942305.1 of Saccharomonospora sp. CUA-673. Classification (GTDB taxonomy): domain Bacteria; phylum Actinomycetota; class Actinomycetes; order Mycobacteriales; family Pseudonocardiaceae; genus Prauserella. The sequence continues at coordinate 31,862 of NZ_MKKE01000077.1, forward strand.
GCCAGCGCCCGCGGCAGCCTGGTCACCGACACGGCCCGCCGCGTCGCCGACGTCGCCACGACCATGACGTCCATGGCGTGGCGCGATCAGTAGGGCCGCACCGCCTCGCGCGCCCGCACGCGCACACGCGAACGGGCACGCGCGAAACCTGAGTATTTTCACTCCCCCCGAGCGCGGGATTTCCCCGAAGCCGGCACCCCCGCGGGCGCGGCATGGTGGACACATGGTCACAGCGGAACGTGCGGCGCGATCCCGGCGCACAGCGCGGCGCCGGTCGGTCCGTTGAGTCCCGTGGCCCGGTTGCGAGGGGGAATCGGGCCACGGGCGACCAGGGGGATCGAAGGACAGAGGGGGACAGGGGGACAGAGGGGAATCGAGGGGGAACGAAGGAAGAGGCCTCCGTGCACCGCACGGGGGCCTCTTTCTCATGCTGTGGGCGTCGTCGTGGGATCCGTCGAAACCCCGGCCATGTCGTCGTCGGCCTCGGTCAGGGCGGCCAGTTGTGCCCGGAGGGTCGAGCGGATGAAATCCGGACCGAACTCGACGTGCGGGGTCACCGCCTCGACGGTCATACCGCTGATCAGGGCCGCCAACCGGGCGCTCGCCGTGTCCGATCCGCGTACCCCCAGCGCGTCAAGGGCCGCCCGCAGCACCTCGGTGAGATCCATGCCCATGCGCTGTGACATCTGGTGGAAGACCGGCCTGGTCCGGGAGGCCATGACGAGTTCGACCACGACGATCGCCTCGTCGCGCCGCTGCTCGTCGAGCGGCAGTACCTCCTCGATCAGCGCCTGCACCGCATCGAGCGCCTCGGAGCGGCGCAGTTGCCGGATCCGCTCGACCGGATGTTGCGCGAGCCGCTGCGCCATCCGGTCACCGGCTTCCTTAGCTGCCGCAGCCAGCAGGTCGAGGTGCCCGTCGAAGTAGTGGCGCACCGACCCGATGTTGAGCCCCGCTTCGTCGGCGACCTTGCGCAGCGACAGTCCTTCCACGCCGGCCGTGACGACGACGCGGAACGCGGCCTCGATCACCTGTCGACGTCGGCGTTCGGGCTCGATCCGCGGCGGCATCGTCAGTTCCCCTTCCGTGCGGCTGCCGTCTCGTCCCAGACGGCGGTGGCGCTCTCGCCGACCGTCCCGTCGGCGCCGAAGACGAGGAAGCGATCGAAGTCGCGGGCGAACCACCGGTCGTGGGTCACGGCGATCACCGTGCCCGCAAACGCGTCCAGGGCCTGCTGCAGTGCTTCGGCCGAGACGAGGTCGAGGTTGTCGGTCGGCTCGTCCAGCAGCAGCATCGTCGCCCCACCCAGTTCGAGCAGCAAGATCTGGAACCGGGCCTGCTGGCCTCCCGACAGCGCCTCGAAGCGTTGCTCCGATGCCCTGGCCAGTTCGTACCGGGCGAGCGCCCCGGACGCTTCCTCGCGTGGTTTGCCCGGGCGACGTTCGTCGCCGCGATGCAGGATGTCGAGCAGCGTTCGCCCCATGAGATCCGGCCGACCGCGGTTCTGGGCGAACCAGCCGGGCCGCACCCGCGAGCCCAGCCGTGCCGAGCCGCTGTGCCGTACCGGATCGATCGTCAGGTCACCGACCGGTGCCTGCTCCGGCTCCGGTTCGGTGCCGCCTGCGGCGAGCAGCCGGAGGAAATGCGACTTGCCGGAACCGTTCGAACCGAGCACAGCGACCCGATCTCCGTACCGGACCTCGATGTCGAACGGGCTCGTCAGGCCGGTCAGCTCCAGTCGTTCGCAGACCACGGTCCGTTTTCCGGTCCGGCCGCCGCGCAGCCGCATCGCCAGCCGTTGCTCGCGCGGTTGCTGCTGGGGCGGTCCGTCCTGCTCGAACTGTTCCAGCCGAGTCTGTGCGGCCCGGTAGCGGGAGGCCATGTCCGAGTTGTAGGCGGCCTTCTGTTTGTACATCCGCACCAGGGAGCGCAGCTTCTCCCGCTCCTCGTCCCAGCGTCGCCGCAGCTCGTCCAGTCGTTCGAACCGCTTCGCCCGGGCCTGGTAGTAGTCGGCGAAACCGCCCGTGTGCAGCCAAGTCGTGTTGCCCGCGGCGCCGAGTTCGAGCGTCACGATGCCGGTGGCCGTGCGCGCCAGCAGTTCGCGGTCGTGGCTGACGAACAGCACCCCCTTGTCGGTTTCGGACAGCCGTTTCTCGAGCCACCGCTTGCCCGGTACGTCGAGGGAGTTGTCGGGTTCGTCGAGCAGCAGCAAGTCGTCGGGTCCGCGGAGCAACGCCTCCAGGGCGAGCCGCTTCTGCTCCCCGCCGGAGAGTGTGGCCACCGCCCGGCCCCGGGCGCGGTCGAACGAGAGGCCGAGGGCCGTCGTCGTGCAGACGTCCCACAGCACCTCATAGTCGTAACCGCCCGCGTCGCCCCACGCGGTGAGCGCGGACGCGAACGCGAGCTGGGTCTCGGTGGTGTCCCGCTCGGCCATGCGCGTTTCGGCCTGGGCCAGTCGTTCAGCGGCCCGCCGGATCGCGGGCGGGGCGATGGACAACAGCAGCTCCTGCACGGTCGTTCCGGTGACGAACTGGCGCATCATGCCGAGACGGCCCGCGCGGTTGACCGTTCCTGCGTCCGGAGCCAGTTCACCGGTGACGATCTTCAGCAGAGTGCTCTTACCCGCCCCGTTCGCCCCGATCAGCGCGATCCGTGCGCCCGGGCGACGTGCAGTGCGGCGTCGCTTAGTAGCGGCCTGCCGTCGGGAAGCGAGTAACTCACGGCGGCGACGTCGAGATGGGCCATACAGCGAATTTATCACAGCCGTGATAAATCGCTGGTGGGGCGCGTTTGGTTGGTTGGAAAAGGGGTGGCGGACGATGGGGCGAAAATCGACCGCGGGCTGGATGTGGGGAGGAGGCGGGTTTCGCGCGGAGGAGGTTGCGGCCGCGGCCGAACCCGGGCATATGAGAAGAGGCCCCGCGCTGTATGCGCGAGGCCTCTTCTGTGGAGCGGACGACGGGACTCGAACCCGCGACCCTCACCTTGGCAAGGTGATGCGCTACCAGCTGCGCTACGTCCGCGTATAGATCTGACCGCTGTGTTGTGCGGTACGGGACGGAAGTTTACACGTTGGCGTCAGGCAGTCGGCACAGGGGTGACGGACCGGCGGAGTCTCCGTATGGTGTTCAACATTCAACTGGTGCTTGTGGCTGGTGCGAGGGGCCAGGCGCAGGCCATAGGGGGTGGCTGGCTGAATGGAGCGAACGGCGTCCGCGGACGACAGATGGCCCGGACACGGTGCCGGGAACGGTCCGGAGTTCGACCGGCGTCGGCGCGTAGGACGGGTTCCTGCACCCGGGAACGCCGCCGCGTCCGAAACGGCGATCGACGAGGTCGAGCTCCTCGAACGGTTGCGTCGGGGCGAGGACGAGGCGTTCGGTGACCTGTTCGCTCTGCACGTCGCATCGGTGCGGAGGCTCGCGCGCGGCATCGCGCGGGACGCCTCCGAGGCCGACGACATCACCGCGGAGACGTTCTTCCGCGTGCTCCAGGCCGTGCGTCGCGGAAACGGACCACGCGACAACGTCCGCGCCTACCTCCTGACGGTCGCCCGTCGCGTCACCTGGGAATGGCACGGCGCAAAAAGGGACGTGCCGGTCAGCGACGACGAACTGACCACCCGCGCCGCGCGCGCGGACGCCCAGAGCTCCACCGCAGAGGCCACGTTGATCACCCGGGCGTTTTCCAGCCTGCCCGAACGCTGGCGCACGGTGCTGTGGCAGACCGAGGTCGAGGGCGTCCAGCCCGCCAACGCGGCACCCGAGTTCGGACTCAGCCCCAACGCGACCGCCGCACTCGCCCGCCGCGCGCGGATCGGCCTGCGCGCCGCCTACCTGCAGGCACATCTCGCGACCGGACACAGCGCGAACGGTTGCCGCACGATCGTCGAGAAGCTCGGCGGCTACACCGCGGGCAGCGTCACCGGGACCGAGGCGCGGAAGGTGCGCGCGCACCTGTCGGCGTGCTCGTCGTGCCGCGCGACCCACGACGAGCTGATGGACGTGTGTTCCGCGCTCCGCGCGCACTCCGGGATCCTCGTGCTCCTCGTCCCCGCCGGCGGGCTTCTCGCGACGTCCGGCGGTGCGGCCACCTCGGGCGCGTCCGCGGGCGCTGCTTCCTCTGGTGCAGCCTCGTCGGGCGCTGTCTCGTCCGGTGCTGTGACGGGGGCTGTGTCCTCGGGTGGCGGTGGTGCGGCTGTCGCGTCGGCGTCGACCGGTGGCGCCGCGGCCCTGGGTGTGCACGCCAAGGTCGGGCTCGCGGTGGTGTCGACCGTCGCCGTGGGAGCGGCGGGGCTCGTCGCGGTCGGTCACCTGACCGGCGGGGACGACCAGCAGGTGGTCGGGCTGCACGGCGGTCCTGGCGCGCAGCTCGACATCGTCGACGAACCGCGGGGCCACTCGCAGGGTCCCGCGGTGCCGAGGGGCGACCGTGCGTCCGACGGTGGGCGCGACGCCGATCACCGGTCCGGGCCGGACGCTGAGGCCGACGATCCGCACGGTGCGTCGTCCGGTGAGCCGCTGGGCGACACGGAGTACGTTGTGCCGCCGCAGCAGCGCGGCGAGCTCGCCGACGAGCCGGTCCACGGCCCCGCCGACGGCGCGGCCGAAAAACGGACCGAGCTCCCCGCGGCCCCGGCTCGACCGCACCAGCCCGCGCCGGAAACCGGCGGTGACCAGCGTGGGGACGCCCCGCAGCCGGCGCCCCGCGCAGACCTGCCCGCCGACGACCCGGCCGACCAGCCGACACCCGGCAATCCGGCACCGGGTGGTCCCGCATCGGGTGGTCCCGCACCGGACAGCAACGCGCCCGGCAAGGGTGCGCCGGGTGGCGGCGGGCCGGCCGCGCAGCCGCGCCCGAAGACGGGGCGGCCGACGCGGCTCCCCACGGCAAGGCGTGTGGACAGCCCGACGTGGCCGCCCCTGATTGCCCGCCGGCCGCCGGGGCCGGCGGCACCCCGCCCGGCCAGGCACGGTCCGCCGCACCCGCACCCGCACCCGCACCCGCACCCGCACCGGAGGCGGAGGCTGCGCCGGCACCGGAGGCGGCTCCCGCACCGGAGGCGGCTCCCGATGCCGCACACGAAGCCAAGGGCGAGCCGCGGTCCGAAAAACGACCCGCGCCCGACAAGGCCCCTGAACAGGGCGTCGAGCAGGCTCCCGAGGTTGGGGCCGAGCCCGCACCGGAGGCGGCTCCCGCGCCGCAGGCTCGATCGGCCAACCCGGCCGAGCCGGCCCCCGAACCGGAGTCGGCCCCGGCGCGAAGTCCGACCCGGCGCCGCAATCCACCCCGCGCCGAAATCCGGCCCCGAGTCGGAAGGCAGCCCCGAGTCGGGAGGCGGCCCCGAGTCGGGACCCGAGGCGAGGGATGGCGCCGGTAAGCCCGACGACAGCCGCGTCGGGTTGCTGCGCATCGATCTGAATCAGCTGCGTCCGTAAATCGGCCGCGGCGGCGAGTTCGTCGTGCGCGTGAACCGGCCGCGTCCGGAAAACAGCCGCGGCGGTGAACCGGCCGCTCCGGCGGTCGGTGGACCGCGTCCGGGAGCCGGCACGGCGGACCGGAAGTACCCCACCGTGGGTCGAGCCGCGGATGCCCGCCACTTCCGCGGAGAGTAACGATCCCGGTAACGTCTGCTACCGACAGGTACTGCGGCGCCCGTGGAGGACTGTGATGGACCGGCTGGCCCGGGGTAGTGACGGCCGGGAATGGATCATCCGCGCCCAGATGGAGTGGCGCCAACCGGCGACCGCGAAGGACTTCGAGCACGACGCGGCCGCGAACTACACGCCGGGCGTCGTCATGGCCATCGTCGCGGGCATCCTCGCGCTGATCCTGTTCATCTCCGCGCCGGAACGGTGGGTCTTCCCGGACTGGGTACCCCTGGGTGTGCTGCTGATCGCGTTGTTCTTCCCGCTGCGCTGGGTACTGCGCAGGCCGTGGACCGTCGTCGCCGAGACCGACGGCGACCCGGCCGGCATGTACCCGTCCGAACGGTGGGTGGGCACCGTGCGCGGCGTGTTCAACGTCAACGGCGAGCTCAAGCAGATCGCCAAGTCCATCGCGCGACACGACCTGCCGGACTTCGAAGGTCCGCTGCACCCGGTGGAGTAGCGGACGTGCCCGAGTTACCGGAGGTCGAGGCGCTGGCTCACCATCTGCGTGAGCACGCGGTCGGCCGCACGGTGACCCGGGTCGACATCGCGGCACTGAGCGTGCTGAAAACCGTCACCCCCGCCTGGACCGAGCTGCACGGCCGCACGGTGACCGACGCGACCCGACACGGCAAGTACCTCGACGTCGTCTGCGCCGGCGGCAGCCCGCACGGCTCCGGCCGCGCGGACGACACCGGCAACCCCGGCAGCGGAACGGACGACGGCGGAACGGACGACAGCGGCACGGCCCGCACGGACGACCCGGGCGAGGCCGGCGCGCTGCATCTGGTCGTGCACCTGGCACGTGCGGGGTGGCTGCGCTGGTCGGACGAGCTGTCGCCGACACCGCCGCGGCCGGGCGGCAAGAGCCCGCTCGCGTTGCGCACGCACCTGTCCGGCGGCGTCGGATTCGACCTCACCGAAGCGGGTACGAAAAAAGGACTCGCCGCGTGGATCGTCAGCGACCCCGCCGACGTGCCCGGCGTCGCCGCCCTCGGCCCCGACGCGCTCGAGGTCGACCGGGATCGGTTGGGCGACCTGCTCACGAGCGAGAACCGTCGGCTCAGGACGGTGCTCACCGACCAGAAGACGATCGCCGGCATCGGCAACGCCTACTCGGACGAGATCATGCACACCGCGCGCCTGTCCCCGTACGCGACGCCGGCGCGGTTCACCTCCGAGGACGTCGACGCGTTGTTCCAGGCCGTCCGCGACGTGCTGACGTCCGCGGTCGAGCGGTCCGTCGGCCAGGACGCGGCCCGGCTCAAGGGCGAGAAGCGCTCGGGCCTGCGCGTGCACGCGCGCACGGGACTGCCGTGCCCGGTCTGCGGCGACACGGTGCGCGAGGTGTCGTTCGCCGACAAGGCGTTCCAGTACTGCCCCACCTGTCAGACGGGCGGCAAACCGCTCGCCGACCGGAGGCTGTCGCGCCTCGTGAAATGAGAACGTGCACCGGCGACGAGGGGTGGGTGCTGATGTCCGGACCGCGGCGGCGTCGTGGGGGTTTCGTCGTGGCGTTGTTCGCCGCGGCGGTTGTCGTGCTCGCAGGATGCGGGGACCGAGTGGCGGGAACGGCGATGCCCCAGCAAGGGGACGCAACCGCGCCCCCGTCCACAACCACGGACAGTGGGCCCGGCGCGGACACTGCACCCCACGCGGAGGTCTCGCCCGCGCCCCCGGACGTCACGAGCGCCGACGATCTCCGGGAGGTCGACGATTCCACCGACATCGACCCGTGTTCGTTGATGCCGATGGACGTGCTGGCGCGCGGGGGCGAGTTCTCGGAACCCGAGCTGCGGAACGGTGCGTGCTGGAGCACCGAGCCGTCCACCGATTCGCAGGTCTCCATCGAGTTCTCCCGCGACACGGTGCACGACACCGTCCAGCGTCACGGTCTGCAGCTCGGCACCATCCACGGTCGTGCGGCGGCGGAACTCGACATGAGCGGCCAGGATCTCGGGTGCATAGTGATCATGGAGATGAACCCGGAGGAAGTGGTCATGGTGCTCTTCGACGGCCCTGCGCCGGAATGTCAGTACGCGGCAGCTGTCGCGACCGGGGTGGAGACGAGGATTTCGCAGGGCTGAAAAACGGACCGGCCGCGCACCCGCATTCTCACCCGACGGTGACTCGCGGTGTCGAACCGGACACCCGAAGTACGCCGCTGGGCCTTGCCAGGCCCGGCGCGACCCTCCAGCATTGACGCCGTGTCCGAGCAGCTGACCATGCAGATCGTCCCGTGGGGACTCGTGGCGGTGCTGCTCGTCGTGCTCGTCGTCGTCCTGCTCAAACGGCGCAAACCGACCAACGCCATCGACGAGGCGGTTCTCGAGGCCGTCTACGTCATGTCGAAGGCGCCACTCGAACTGCGCGAGGGCCTCGACCAGGCCGCGGCCGACAAACTGACCAGCCGGCTGTTGAAGCTGCTCAAGAGCATCGCCGTGGGCATCACCGACGGTGAGGGCACGCTCCTGTCGTGGGACGGCGAGGCCAACGACCACTACGTCGACCTCGTCGACACCATCGGCACGTGCGTGCGCAAGCATCGCCGTGAGGTCGTCTCGCACGACAAGATGCCGTGCAACCACCGCGGCACCTGCCGGATGCGCACCGCCGTGCTCGTCCCGCTCATCGTGGAGGGCGAGACCGAGGCGGTGCTGATCGTCGTCGGCAAGAGCAAGGGCAAGCGGATCGTGCAGATGGCCGACGCCGTCGCCCGGTTCGTCGGCACCCAGCTCGAGGCCGCACGGCTCGAGGACACCAAGCACCAGCTGCACCAGGCCGAGATCAAGGCGTTGCGCGCGCAGATCTCGCCGCACTTCGTCTACAACGCGCTCAACACCATCTCGTCGCTCATCCGCACCGATCCGGAGGAGGCGCGCGAGCTGCTGCAGGACTTCGCCGACTTCACGCGCTACTGCTTCCGCACCGAGGGCACGTTCACGACGCTGTCCGACGAGCTGCGCAACATCGACCGCTACCTGACCATCGAGAGCGCCCGCTACGGCGGCCGGCTCGGCGTGCGGCTGAAAATCGCCCCCGAGGTCCAGTCGGTCGTCGTGCCGTTCCTGTTGATCCAGCCGCTCGTCGAGAACGCCGTCAAGCACGGCATCGCGAACAAGCCCGGCGGCGGCACCGTCACGGTCACCGCACAGGACTACGGCACCGAGGCGGAGATCAGCGTCGAGGACGACGGCGTCGGCATGGACCCCAAGCTCCTCGACGGCATGCGCGACTCGCGCACCAGCGCGCACATCGGCCTGACCGGCATCAACCGCCGCATGAGCCAGGTTTTCGGCAACCGCTACTCGCTGATCGTCGAGACCGCGCCCGGCGCCGGCATGAAGGTGTCGATGCGCGTGCCGAAATTCGTCCGCGGCGTCCGGCCGGACATGCTCAAGTTCGCCGCCGAGGGCTCGGACGACACGGCGACCCCCGCTGCGCCCGCGCTCGAGGCCCCCGGTTCGTCGGGGTCTCCGCCGGGCTCGGATGTGGCCGCCGAACCGGCCCCCGCAGCCTCGGCCCCGGTCGCGCAACCGGCCGCACCGCCCCCGTCCCAATCCGGACCGCCCCAGCCCGGGCCGCCTCAGACCGTTCCGCCTCAGTCCGGACCGTCCCAAACCGGACCGACCCAGCCGGGTCCGCCGCCGCAGGAACAGCAACGCCCGCCGGTGCGCAACGGCTACTCGACCAACCCGTCGCGCAAACCCGTCGCCAGGCAGGCGTCCGAGGCGAAACAGGCTGCGCACGCGGCCCAGGCCGCCGCGGCGGGCCGGGTCGCCCCGCAGGCAGGACAGTCCGGAGCCCCACAGGCAGGACAGGCCGGTCGTGGCGACTCCCGGCGGGGCGATGCCGATCACCGTTACGGTGGGGTGCATGGCAAGGACCAGTCTGGCGGGCCGGATTCCCGTCGTCGGTGAGCGCTTCGAGCGCAAGGACAAGGACGTCGTCGCGGTCGTCAAACTGCACGGGGTGATCACGCCGCACGCCTCGCCGATCGCGCGCGGGGTGCTCAACCTGGCGGCCGTCGAGTCGGCGTTGACGCGGGCGTTCGGCCACGACCGGCTGAAGGCCGTCGCGTTGCAGATCAACTCGCCGGGCGGGGCGCGACCCAGTCGGGGCTCATCGCCGAGCGCGTCCGGCAGCTCGCCGACGAGAAGAACGTGCCCGTGCTCGCGTTCTGCGAGGACGTCGCGGCCTCGGGCGGCTACTGGCTGGCCTGCGCGGGCGACGAGATCATCGCCCACCGCACGTCGCAGGTCGGTTCGATCGGCGTGATCAGTGGCGGCTTCGGGTTCGAGGGGCTGATCTCGCGGCTCGGCATCGAGCGGCGGCTGCACACGGCGGGGGAGAACAAGGCGCGGCTCGACCCGTTCAGCCCGGAGAAGCGCGAGGACGTCGAATGGCTCAAGGGTGTGCACGCCGACCTGCACGGACTGTTCACCGACTGGGTGCGCGAGCGGCGCGGCGACAAACTGGACACGTCGCAGGAGCTGTTCAACGGGGACATCTGGCTGGGCGCCAGGGCCGTCGAGCTCGGCCTGGTCGACCAGCTGGGCAACCTGCGTGACGTCGTCGAGCAGCGCTTCCCCGACGCCGAGCTGATCGTCGCCGAGCCGAAGAAGCCCCTCGCCGCGCGGCTGGGCCTGGGCGGGGCCGTGTCGGCGGTCGCCAGCGCGGTCGAACATCGCGCTGCGTGGTCACGTTTCGGGCTGTGAGGCCGATTTTCGCCCAACGCGGTGTAGACAGTCCGGCGGTCGGCGCGGCAGGATTGCGGTCACTGTGAGTGCTCGCGATGACAACCGAAAGCTCCTCGTCCTGGCGGTTGACGATGAGCTGCCCGGTCTTGACCAGCTTCGGCACTGCCTCGAGTCGAGCGACGTCATCGGCAGGGTGATCCCCGCCGTCGACGCGTCCGAGGCGCTGCGGCTGCTCGGGTCCGCGGACGAGGACATCAACCGGCGCAAGGCCGCCGGACTGCCGCCCGTCGACGCGGTGTTCGCCGACATCAACATGCCCGGCCTGTCCGGCATGGAGATGTCGCGCGTGTTCGCCTCGCTCAACCCGGCCCCGGTGCTGGTGTTCGTCACCGGACACGCCAGCGAGGCCGTCGACGCGTTCGACCTGGGCGCGGTCGACTACGTGCTCAAACCGGCACGGCAGGAACGCATCGACAAGGCCATCGGTCGCGTGCTCGACAAGCTCGACTCGCAGACCACCGGACGCGGCGGCGGGGTCGAAGCGGCGCCCGTCGAGGAACCGGAACAGGGCGACGAGGAGGTCATCCCCGTCGAACTGGGCGGCACGACGAAGCTGATCCCGCGTTCGTCGGTGCGGTGGGTCGAGGCGCAGGGCGACTACGCGCGCCTGTACACCACCGAGGGCAGCCACCTGGTGCGCATCCCGCTGGCGCAGCTGGAGGAACGGTGGGGTTCGGCCGGTTTCGTGCGCATCCACCGTTCGTACCTCGTCGCGTTGCCGCTCATCACCGAACTGCGCATGGCCCAGGGCGGCTACCAGGTCGTGCTGGGTGACGACGAGAAGGTGCTGCCCGTGTCCCGCAGGCACACCAGAGCCCTCAAGGACAAGCTGGTCGGCTCGTCGCGGGCGGGGTGACGTGGGGTGGGCGATTCCACCGACCAACCCGGCTCCTCGGGACGAGGCGACCCCCGGGGCCGGCCGGACGGCATCCGCGAACCGGACCCGACCCTCGGTAAACCCGCCCGGCCCGCACCGCGGCCCCCGATGGTGCAGCGGTCGCCGGAGCCGCGTTCGTCCGAACCGCGCCCGCCGCGGATCCGGCGGCAACGTGTCGTGCTCGCCGAACCCAGCCGTGGGACGAGCACCCTGCGCGCGCGGGTCGAGCTCGAGGAACAGACCAGCTGGGGCGAGCTGCTCATCAAGGACCTGATCAAGGCGCAGCTGCGCACGGGCGTGCTGTTGGCGCTGCTGGTGGTCGTCGTCCTCGGCGCGCTGCCCGCCCTGTTCTTCTTCGCGCCGACCGTCGCGGAGCTGCGGCCGGCCGGTATCCCGTTGCCGTGGTTGCTGTTCGGGGTCGCACCTTTCCCGCTCATATTCCTGGTGGGACTGTGGTACAACCGGCTGGCCGAACGGCATGAGCGGGACTTCGTCAACATGATCGAGAACTGAGCCCGACGAGCCGACAGGAGGCTCCCCCGAGGAAGGCTGAAGGCGTCCGTGCAGGTGAACCCGTGGGCCCTGGCCAGCGTCGCGCTGGTCGTGGTGGTGACCTTCTACCTCGGGCACCGCACGTCCCGGTTCGCGCGCAGCACCCACGACTTCCTCGTCGCCCGTCGCACCGTGCGGTCACGGCGCAACGCCGCCGCCATCGCCGGCGAGTACATCTCCGCCGCGTCGTTCCTCGGTGTCGCCGGGCTCGTGCTCAAGGAGGGCGCCGACGCGCTCTGGTATCCGATCGGCTTCACGGCCGGGTTCCTCGCGTTGATGCTGTTCGTCGCGGGTCCGCTGCGCCGGTCGGGGGCGTACACGCTGCCGGACTTCATGGAGGCGCGCCTCTCGTCGCCGGGGCTGCGCACCGTGTCGACGTGGTTCGTCGTGTTCATCGGCCTGCTGTACCTGCTGCCGCAGCTGCAGGGCGCCGGGATGGCGATGGCCGACGTCATGCCAGCGCCCGCGTGGGCCGGTTCGGTACTGGTCACCGTGGTGATCGCCTACAACGTCATCGGCGGCGGGATGCGCGCCATCACCGTCGTCCAGGCGTTCCAGTACTGGTTCAAGCTGTTCGCCATCGCCGCGCCGACGTTCGTGCTGTGCGCCGTGTTCGTCACCGGCGGCGCGGCCGGCTCGTCGCTGTCGGGGACGGGCGTGTCCGGGCCGGCGGGCGGACTGGGCGAACCCGCCCCGCCGGTGTTCTCCGCGCAGACCCAGGTGTCGGTGGAGACGGACGTCGTGCTCGGGGTCGCCGAATCGACCCGCGTCCAGGTCGACGACGGCACGTGGACGACGTGGCAGCCCGGTAGGGAGTACCCGGTGGAGGCGCCGGCCACGTTGACGTTCCCCGAGGGCGCGCCCGTGCCGACCGTCGATCCGGCGAAATCGGCCAACACCGACTGGCTGTTGCCCAGCCCGGACCTCGAAGGCCTGCTGTCGACGTACTCGCTGCTGCTGGCGCTGTTCCTCGGCACGATGGGCCTGCCGCACGTGCTCGCCCGCTTCTACACCAACCCCGACGGCAAGGCCGCGCGGCGCACCACCGTGCAGGTGCTGTTGCTGCTCGGGCTGTTCTACCTGTTCCCGGTGATGCTGGGGATGCTGTCGCGGATGTTCGTGCCCGAACTGCTCGTCACCGGCAACACCGATGCCGCGGTGCTCGCGTTGCCGACCGGGATGGTGCCGGGCATCGGCGGGCAGATCCTGGCGGCCGTGCTCGCGGCCGGCGCGTTCGCGGCTTTCCTGTCGACGGCGTCGGGCCTCGTGTCGAGCGTGTCCGGTGTTGTGGCCACCGACCTGATGTCGGGCAAGGTGCGCGACTACCGGCTGTCGAGTTTCGTCGTCGCCGTCGTCGGCGTGCTGTTGGCCGTGCTGTTGCCGGTCGAGGACCTGGCCCTGGGCGTCGGGATGTCGTTCGCGCTCGCCGCGTCCACGTTCGCGCCGTTGCTGGTGCTCGGCGTGTGGTGGCGCCGGTTGACGTGGCTCGGCGCGATGGTCGGCATGTGCACCGGCGGCGGTCTGGTGCTCGGCGCGGTCGCGGCCAACGTCGTCAGCGTCCACACCGGCGACTGGGCGCCCTGGCTGCTGAAACAGCCCGCTCTCGTCACGGTGCCGGTGGCGTTCCTGCTGACGATCGTGGTCAGCCTCGCGACCTCCGACCGTGTCCCCGACGACGTCGGCGCCGTCATGCTCCGTCTCCACGCCCCCGACCCGTTGGGCTTCATGCGCGACCGCGCCGTCCAGCGGTTCGGCCGGGCCGACGAACGTACCGATCCGACGGCACCGGGTTCGCAGGGCGCGCCGGGGCCGGGTTCGGGTCCGCCGGGCGCGCCGGGTTCAGGACAGCAGCCCGGCCGTGGCCGGCATCGGAAATGACGCTCCTCGCTTCTCCTACCGTGACGTGACGGCGCTCGTGCGACGATGGGCGACGTGGTGAACCCTGCCGAGATTCCGACGACGTCCGTGTCCGAGCTGCCCACCGAGGGCGCCGTGCTGCTCGACGTTCGCGAGGCCGACGAGTGGGCTGCGGGGCACGCACCCGACGCGGTGCACATCCCGCTCGGTGACCTGCCCGCGAGCATGGAGCGGCTCGCCGAACTGCCCGACGACGGACCCGTGTACGTCATCTGCCGCACCGGCGGCCGGTCGGCGCAGGCCACGATGTGGCTCAACGCAGCAGGACTCGTCGACGCCGTGAACGTGGCCGGCGGCATGAAGTCGTGGCAGACCCACGGCCGACCGCTCGCCTGCGACCACGACGGCGCGGACCCCGAGGTGCTGTAACCGCGATGCATCCGGGCAGGTACGACGACCGGCAGCCGGGCAGACCGCCGGCGCGGCACATGCGGTGGGTCGCGACGGTCCCGCCGGGTGCGACCCGGCCGCGTCCCCGTGCCCGGCGCAGGCCGTACGCCGGCCCGCCGCGCTACCCGTTCATCCCGCGCTGGGGATTCCCGAGCCTGGTGTGGCGGACGTCGACGGCCGTGCCGGGCACGTCGACCGGCGGGATGCGGCCGACGCAACGACTCCGCAGTACCGCGCGCAACGCCGGCGCGCTGCTGATCACGCTCGCCGCGCTGGCCGGCATCACGGCGCTGTCCGAGGCGTGGCGGTACGTGTTGCTGCTGCAGAGCCGGACATCGGCGCTGAGCCCGACCGTGGTCGGCGCGTCGGACGCGTTCGTGTTGACGTTCGGGCTGATGACCCCGCTGCTGGCGTTGCTGGCCGTCGGCATGACCGTGTGGTGGCTGTTCGTCGCCAGGTCGGTCGCCGCCGCACAGGCCGACCAGGACGTGCCGCGACCCGCGTGGCAGGTGCTCGTCGGCACGCTCGTGCCGGGGGTGAACGTCGTGCTGGCCGGGCCGATCGTCGCCGAACTCGAACACGCCGCGCTCCGCAGGCCCGTCGACCAGCGGCCGCGGCCGTCGCGGCTCGTGCTCGCCTGGTGGGCCACGCTCGCCGGGAACGTCGCGCTCGCCGCGCTCACCATCGTGTGGCGACTGCGCGACGGCGTGCAGGCCGACGCCGACGGGGTCGTGCTCAGCGCACTCACCGACGCCAGCGCCGTCGCACTGGCGATCGTCACGGCCCTGCTCGTCCGCCGCATCACCCGGCTGCTGTCCCCGGTCGACGCCGGCCACCTGCGCCGCGTCGTCAAGGTCACCGGCGCACCCCCACCGGAACGCCACCCCCGCCCGACCACCTCCGCCCGCTAGGACCCGCGCGCGTACGCGAAGGGAACATTCGTCGCGTTCAACGCACCCGACGGCCCCATGGCTGCGTGGAATCGAGTGCAGCCGCGCGGAGCGTGTCCGTTTGGGTGGCGGTGGGAGACGGGTGGGCGCGACTATGGGGCCTCGGGAGCGTTTATGCGGTGGTGGCGGGGAAGGTGCGGAGGCCGCGGATGACGAACTCGTCGCGGCGCTGTGGTTCGCGGGCGCAGCGCAGGTCGGGCAGGGTCGTGACGAGCGCGTCGAGGGCCGCGGCGATCTCGATGCGGGCCAACGGGGCGCCGAGGCAGTAGTGGATGCCGCCGCCGAACCCGAGGTGCGGATTCTTGTCCCGCGTGATGTCGAGCGCGTCGGGGTCGTCGAACACCTCGGGGTCGCGGGCGGCGGCGCCGAGCAGGGCGGCGATTTTCGCGCCCTTCGGCACGGGGTGGCCGGCGATCTCGACGTCCTCGGTGGCGGTGCGCTCGAAGAGCTGCAGTGGTGAGTCGAACCGGATGAGCTCCTCGGTCGCCGAATCGGCCAGTGCGGGGTCGGCGATCAGCAGGTCCCACTGGTCACGGTGGTCGAGCAGGGCCCGCACGCCGTTGCCGATGACGTTGACGGTCGCCTCGTGGCCTGCCATCAACAGCAGCACGGCCGTGGCGACCACCTCGTCGCCGGTCAGATCGCTGCCCGCGAGGTGGCTGACCAGGTCGTCGCCCGGTTCGGCGGCCCGCCGGTCCACCAGCTCACGCAGGTATCCGGCGAACTGTTCCGAGGCCTGTTCGGCCTCGGTCCGTTTTTCGTCCGGCAGCCCGTACTCGTACATCTTGACGATCGCGTTGCTCCACTCGACCAGCTGCGGACCGGCCTCCTCCGGCACGCCGAGCAGCTCGGCGATCACCGCGACCGGCAGCGGCTGGGCGAGGTGCTCCAGCAGGTCGGCCTCGCCGTCGGCGGCGATCGCGGCGGACAGCGACTCGACCATCCGCCCGGCCAACGCCCGCACCGTCGGCCGGAGCCGTTCGACGTGCCCGCGGGCGAACGCCGACGACACGAGCCTGCGCAGCCGCGTGTGCGCGGGCGGTTCGTTCTCGAGCAGCGAGTTGCGGTGCAGCATGTTGAACGAGGCGAACTGTTCGAGCGGGGTGGCGTCCGACCAGATACGGCCCAGCGAGCGGTGCCGCAGCACCGCCGACGAGGCCCGGTGCGACACGGCGACCGCGAGCCCCAGGTCGTCGTGGTGGTGGACGTCCCCACGCGCGCGCAGGCGCGCGAAGGCGGGGTACGGATCGGCGAGGAAAACGGGATCAGCGGGATCGAACACCCACCGACGGTAACCGGCGCCGGGGTCGAGTAGCGTCTTCTGCCAGGCGAATCACGACCGGAAGGACAGCGCTGTGGGCAAGGCCGCGCGGAAGAAGGAGCGCAAGCAGAAGGTCCGCGACGTCTTCGTCGGGCGTCCGTTCGAGGGCCTCGCCGCGGAGCCGGAGCTCATCGCGATGCGCGAATTCGTGCCGTCCGGCACGGCCCGGCTGCCGCTCGCGGGCGAGCACGCCGACCGGAAGGTGACCGTCGCGTCGGTGCTGCCGATGGCCGCGGCCGCGTTCGTGCGCGGCGACGGCGAGATCTACATCGGCCTGCAGGTGCAGACCCGCTCCGGCGACATCAGCCGCGACCTGGGCCGGGCGCTGCTGTGGGCGCTCGACGCCGAACCGGGCGCCGTGCTGTCCGTGCCCGACACGACCAGCCCGTCGCAGCCGGGGGAGCGGCTCCAGGACCTGCTCGAGGCCGACACGCCCCTCGACGTCGAGGTGCACGAGGACTTCTCGTGGTGGCTGCCCGAGGGTGAGGAGCCGACCGGCGAGGTCGCCATGTCGCTGCAGCGCGCCAACGAGGCGATCATGCCGACCGAACGCCTCAGCCCCGGCGCCTACTGGGTGCTCGCCGGCGAGAAGGCCCACCTGCGCTGGGTGTGGCCCGCCGAGGAGAACCGCCTGATGCAAGCGCTTGCGCGGCTGTCGGCGGCCGGCACGTTGACCCTCGGCGACGAGACGAAGTTCGCCGGTTCGTTCCGCGCGCACGGCATCCTCGTCCCCGTGTGGGACCTCGACCCCGAGGCGCATGCCCGCGAATGGGCCGAACCCGCCCAGCAGCTCGGGAAGCGGCTCGAGGAGGCCTTCGCCTCGCTCGACGCCACACAGCTCGACGCCACCGAACGCCGCGCCCGCGACGGTCTGATCGGCCGGCAGTTCACCCTGCGCTGATGATCCTGCACATCTGCCCGGAGGCCGACTGGGCGGCCGTGCCTCCCGACGGCGAGTACACGCCCCCGTCCCTCGACGACGTCGGATTCGTGCACTGCTCCGATCCCGGCACGGTGCAGTTCCCCGCCGAACGCGTCTTCGCCGGCCGCGACGACCTGCTGCTGCTGGTCGTCGACCCGGCCCGGCTCGACGTGCCCGTGCGCTGGGAACCGGCCGAACCGCCCGAGCCGGGCGCCCCGTGGTTCCCGCACGTGTACGGCCCGATTCCCGTCTCGGCCGTCGTCGGCACGCACGCCTTCCCTCCCGGGCCCGACGGCACGTTCCGCCTGCCCGAACCGCTGCACGAGTTCCCGCGCCGAGCCGTGGACGGGGTGCCGAACCGGGCCGACGCCGCTCGCTAGAGTCGAACCGGGTTCGGGCGGGCGGAGAGCAGGGCTCCGCCCGGCGGAGCACTCCGGCCCACGCAGGGGCTCGAGGGAGCGAAGGGGGCGTTCGTGGGGGGCGACCTCGGGGGTTTCGGCGAGTTCGTCGAGGCGCAGCTGCCGGGCCTGTTGCGCTACGGGCACGCGCTGACCGGGAATCCGCACGACGCCGCCGACCTGGTGCAGACCGTGCTGGAGAAGGTCGGGTCACGCTGGCCGTCCGTGCAGCGCAAGGCTGCCGACCCCGCCGCGTACGTGCGCAGGGCCATGGCCAACACCCACATCAGCCGGTGGCGGAAACTACGTCGTGAGCACCTCGTCGACGACGTCCCCGAGTCGGGCGCCACCACGCCCGCGGACCCGTTCGAGCACGAACCGCTCTGGCAGGCGTTGAAAGATCTGCCGACGAGGCAACGCGCCGTCATCGTGCTGCGTTACTACGAAGAGCTGTCCGAGGCCGAGATCGCCGAATCGCTGGGGGTATCGGCCGGGACGGTGAAGAGCCAGGCCAGCAAGGCGATCGCGACCCTGCGCGGAAAACTGACCGGCGGTTCCGAGACCGGCGGCCCGGGAGCAGAGGGGAGGGCGGTGCGATGAACGACAACGGTGCCGACAGCAACCGCAACGGCAACAGCAGCAACGGCAGCAGCGGTGACCCTGCAGGCAGCGGGCCCGCGGGTCGCGACGACTCCGTGGTTGAAGACTCCGTGGTCGGCGACGAACTCCGCCGCCTCTTCCACGGCCACGAGTTCGGTGCCGCGACCTCCGCGGTCCCCGTACTGGACACCGCGACCATCGTCGCGGGCGCCCGTCGTCGCCGGCGCCGCAGGACGGCGGTCACCGCGGCGGCCGGGGCCGTGGCCGTGGTCGGAGTGCTGTCGGCCGGGGTTGCGCTGTCCGGCGTCAGCGGCATGGAGGGCGGCCGGGGTGACCGTGAGGTCATCGCCGCCGACCGCAGCGACACCCCCACGGGCCCCGGACCGACCGGCAGCGGCCCCGCCGACCCCACGTCCGCACCGTCCGACGGCGCCGACGCCCCGTCCGACGCGGATTCCCCGTCCCCGGACGGCGACGACCCCACCGACGTCGACGCCCCGGACGCGCCCGGTTCGCGGCCGACCGCGCCGTCGACGCCGACGTCCGGCGACTCGCCCGCGCCGTCGAGCCCCGACGAGAGCTTCGAGACCGAGCCGTTCGACCTGCCCGGACCCGCCGCCCTCGGACCGGTCGGCAAATCGCCGCTGTCGCTGGGCATGACCTACGCCGAGGCCGTCGAGACGGGCACCGTCGACGAGGGCTCCGGACCACCCGCGGCCGGCCAGTGCTCGACGTTCGCGGTGTCCGACCCGGCGATCTCGCGGGTCGCGATCCGCGGCGGCCACGGCATCGTGCGCTTCCAGGCCGCATCGGCGCAGACACCGGAGGGGATCGCCGTCGGCTCACCGCGCGAATCGTTGCACCAGGTGTACGGCTCGAGCCTCGAGAGCAGCGGCGAGAACACCCGCATCAAACGGAATCCCGACAGTTCTTCGCGTTATGTGTTCACCCTCGACGGGGACCGGGTCGGGGCGTGGCGCCTGACCGTTCTGGACACCGCGGCGGCGTGTTGACACCGGCGCCGAAAGGCGGGCGAACCGGTCACTGAGGTTAGGCATTCCTGGCTTTCATTCCGACACCGAAAAGGGCCGGCATCTCCCCGTGAGGAGATCCCGGCCCTTTTCGGTTCCAGAACGCTGCTACGCCCGTGTCACGTCAGATCTTGCCGCCCGCGACCTCGGGCATGTCGTCGTCACCGCCGTCGCTCTGCAGGTGCTTGTGCACGAAGCGCTCGACCTCGAACAGGTTGCCGTCGGCGCGCTCGAACACGTTCACCAGCGTGCTCATCGTCGCGACCTCCTCGACCTGCTCGGAGAGGAACCACTGCATGAACTGCTCGCCGAGGAAGTCGTCCTCGGAGCGGGCGGCCTTCGTCAGCGTCTTGATGTCGCTGGTGACCTCCTTCTCCTGCTCGAGGGCCAGCTCGGCCAGCTCCCTGGCGGAGGAGAAGTCGTTGCGCACCTCGCCGGTGCTCGGGATCGTCACGTGGTGGTCGGTGTCCATCATGTACTGGACGATCGCCATCGCGTGGTTGCGCTCCTCGAGGGCCTGGGCATAGAAGAACTTCGCCAGCTCGGGCAGGTCCTCCTTGTCGAACCAGACCGCGAGGGCCGTGTACTGCTGCGAGGCGTTGAACTCGTTGTGGACCTGACCCTGCAGCAATTCGTAGAACTTGGAACGGGGGCTCGTCTTCGTGGGCATATCTCCAATGTACGCCCACCGATGCGGGTTTTTCCAGCCGGGGCTGGTGATTCGGGCCGCATTTCTCTACAATTCCTTAGCCAAGGTTGTGCTTAATAAATTAAGCCTCACCTAAGCTCCGGGGAATCACTTAGGTGAGGCTTAATTATGTCTCGCCGGATCGTTCGTCGCCTATTCAGGTGACCGATGACCGAGTTGTGGCCCTGTGTGTCCGAATCACTCCGTCGTCGCAGCGGGTCTCGCGCGATCGGGCAGGACATGCAGCGCGGACCACCGCGGCCGGAACCGAGCTCCGATCCGGTGATCGCGAGCACCTCGATGCCGGCCTCCTCGAGGCGGGCGTTCGTCTCGACGTTGCGCTCGTAGCCGACGACCACGCCCGGGGCGAGCGCGAGCGTGTTGTTGCCGTCGTCCCACTGCTCGCGTTCGGCCGTGACGGGGTCGAGGCCCGTGTCGATGACGTGCAGCCGCTCGATACCCATCGCCTCGGCCGCCGCGTCGAGGAACGGGACGGGCCCGGTGACCTGCAGGTCGCCCGGACTTCCGGGGGTCGGGTCGCCGGCGCGCATCGTGTAGGCGACGAGCGAGTCGCGGGCCAGCGGGTACATCACCACGGCGTCCGGTCCGACCATCGTGCACACCGTGTCGAGGTGCATCGTCGCGCGCGTCTGCGCGATCGGGACGGCGAGCACCGTGTGGGCGAGGCCGTCGGCGAACACGGACCTGGCCAGCGACTCGGCACCGGCCGCGGTGGTGCGCTCGCCGACGCCGATCGCCAGCACGCCCGGGGCGAGCAGCAGCACGTCGCCGCCCTCGACCGGCGCGGAGTGCGCCCCGTACGCGCGGGAGGCCGCGCGGAAGCGCGGGTGGTAGGCGTAGGCGAGGTCCAGCAGTTCCGTCTCGCGGCGCCGCGCCGGCATGGCCAGCGACGAGATCGCCACCCGGTCGCCGATCCACGCCGACGAGTCGCGCGTGAACAGCAGGTTCGGCAGCGGGTCGACGACGAAGTCGTGCGCGTGGTGCATCTTGCGCACGAGCGAGGCGCCCTCGGATGCGGGCAGCTCCTCGAACGTCATGCCGGACATCAACGTCTCGCGCAGCGCGCCGGCGCCGAGCCCGGACAGGTGCGAACGCAGCGCGTCCGCGAGCTCGGTGCCGAGTCGGCGTTCGTCGACCGCGGCGTGCACCCCGGCCGCGTGCGCCCGCGGGTCGGCCAGCGCCTCGCCGAGCACGTCGGCCAGCAGGAGCACCTCGACGCCGCGCCCGGTGAGCACCTCGGCGAAGGCGTCGTGCTCCTCCTGCGCCCGCCCCACCCAGGGGATCGAGTCGAAGAGCAGCTGGTCGTTGTTGCGCGGGGTGAGCCTCGTGAGCTCGCCGCCCGGCCGGTGCAGCAGGACCGACCGCAGCGGGCCGACCTCGCTGTCCACGCCCGGCGTGATCGTGGCCGCCGCCGGGTCGGTGATCGTGTTCGCAGTGTTGGTCACGACCGTGAGCGTAATGACCCGTCGGCACCCTGCCGACCGTTTCGAGGCCCAGCCGATCTCAGCCGACCCCGTCCGACTCCTCAGCCGACTCGCTCAGCCGGCCAGGACGACCTTGCGTCGCCGGCCGGTCACGTGGGCGGTGCTGCCGTGCTGGAGCACGTGCGGTGCGCGTTCCGGGTACGGCCCCCAGCCGTACTCGGCGACCACCGACGGCACCGTGGTGAACACCCAGTTCTCCACGCCGCCGCCCATGATCTCGGCGTAGCGTTCGGCGGCGTCCCTGTTCGCGAACCGGATCTGCTGGTCGCGCAACGACCTGTGCGTGATCTTGCAAGCCATGTCGATCCCCTCCGTGGGCGCGCCCGGTTGTGTCGTCCCCTGCGTGTGCACTGCTTCTTCCCCTCGCCGGTGCGCAGTTCCCTTCGCCGGAGCTCCTCCGTGCGCAGCTTCCCCGGAACCGTCGTACCCGCGTCGTACTGTCGTCGTGCTCGTTCGTTCTGCCTTGCTCGTGTCCCGGCTGAACTGAGTCAACTAGAACACATGTTCGATCATCGTGCAAGTCCTCGGGGTCAGGGCAGCCACGAGACGTGATCGCGCAGCGCGGCATAGCCCACGAATGCGAAGACGTCGAGCAGTGTGTGCGCGGCGATCAGCGGCCACAGCCGCCCCGTCCGCTGCCACACGCGGCCGAAGACCAGACCCATGACGACGTTGCCAAGGAACCCGCCGAAGCCCTGGTAGAGGTGGTACGACCCGCGCAGGACGGCGGAGATGATCAAGCTCGTATTCTCGCCGATGCCCAGCTGTCTCAATCGGGTGATCAAGTAACCAACCACGAGTACCTCTTCGGCGAAGCCGTTGCCGAACGCCGACAGCGTCAGCGTGATCGGCCGCCACCAGGTGTCCTCGAGGGTCGAGGGCTGCACGGCGAGGTTCAGGCCGGCTTGCCACGCGCCCAGGTAGAACAGCAGTCCCGGGGTGCCGATCAGGGCCGTGAGGCCGACCGACAGCAGCAGGTCGCGTCGGCTCGGCCGGCGCGGGAGGCCGATCTCGGCCAGCTTCATCCCGCCGCGCCAGAGCAGGTAGAGCCCGAGTGCGCCCCATGCCACGAGCTGCACCGCGCCGAGGAGTTGGCGCAGCAGGTCGATTACCTCGACGGTGGCCTGGGGGGTGTTGATCGCGACTTGTTGATCACTGAGGGTGTCCGAGCGCAGGAGTGCGTCGAGGAGCGAGAGCAGGGCCCGCGCCCCGGACAGTCCGAGTGTGACCGTAAACACGATCACGAGCTCGATGACCAGCATCCGCCGGCGACGCGGCTCGTCGACGTCCGGCAGGGCTTCGGGAATCGCCGGCGACGCGGGGGCAAACCACCTGCGCAGCCAGCGGTTCAGGCGTTCGTGTGAACCCGATGACACCGTCGCACGCTAACGTCCCGTGGCTGTTGCCATGCCGTCCGGGTGAAAGTTGAATCATCACGATCCCGCCAAGAAAACGGTCGGTTACCAAAAAATCGCCCGAACGGCCCACTAGGGTGCAGCGGTTGAAAGAATCGATGAAGGAGGAGAGCCTCGTGG
Source organism: Saccharomonospora sp. CUA-673 (assembly GCF_001942305.1). Taxonomy (GTDB): domain Bacteria; phylum Actinomycetota; class Actinomycetes; order Mycobacteriales; family Pseudonocardiaceae; genus Prauserella. Next base: position 54,959 of record NZ_MKKE01000077.1, read on the forward strand.
CGGAAACGTCAGAAGCTGAGGCCGCGCCATCCGCATCGTCGGAGCACGGAAAACCGGGCAAGTTTGGCATGGCGCCGAGGGTCTTCTGGCCGTCGGTTGTCCTGGTCCTTGCCTTTGTCCTGGTCGCCGTCATCTTCCCCACTCAGGTCGGAGAGTTTGTCGGAGACATCCAGGAAGCCGTGATCGGCACCTTCAGCTGGTACTACCTGCTGCTGGTCTCGGTGTTCGTGATCTTCGCGATCTGGATCGGCGTCAGCCACTTCGGTGACATCAAACTGGGCCCGGACGACGAAGGGCCGGAATTCGGTCTGGCGTCGTGGTTCGCGATGCTGTTCGCGGCCGGCATGGGCATCGGCCTGGTGTTCTGGGGTGTGGCCGAGCCGCTCAACCACTTTGCCGGCGTCCCGAACCGGGCCACCGGGATCGAGGGGGGCACCGTCGAGGGTGCCCATGACGCGATCTTGCAGTCGGTGCTGCACTGGGGTCTGCACCCGTGGGCGATCTACGTGGTGGTCGGTGTGGCCATCGCGTACGCCATCCACCGGAAGAAGCGTCCGGTGTCGATCCGGTGGGCCCTCGAAGGCGTGCTGGGCAAGAGGGTCAACGGCTGGATCGGCGACGCCATCGACGTCGCGGCGATCTGCGGCACCCTGTTCGGTGTCGCGACGTCGCTGGGGCTCGGCGTCATGCAGGTCGCCGCGGGTCTGAGCTTCATCGACGTCATCGGCGAGCCGGATGCCATGACGTTGGTGATCCTGATCGGCGCGATCACGACGGCCGCGGTCGTCTCGGTGGTCACGGGCCTGAAGAAGGGCATCAAGTACCTGTCGAACATCAACCTCGGCCTCGCCGGTGCGTTGATGCTCTTCGTGCTGATCGCCGGCCCGACGCTGTTCATCTTCCGCGACGTCGTCGCCACCCTGGGCGACTACCTGCAGAACCTGCTGCAGATGAGCGTCAACACCACTGCCTACGAAGGCGCCGACGGCACCGAGTGGCAGGGCAACTGGACGACGTACTACTGGGCCTGGTGGATCTCGTGGGCACCCTTCGTCGGTGTGTTCATCGCGCGGATCTCCCGTGGTCGCACGGTGCGCCAGTTCGTCGCCGGTGTGCTGCTCGTGCCGACGTTGGTCGCCATCCTGTGGTTCACCATCTTCGGTGGCACCGCGCTCTACCGTGAGCTGTGGGGCCAAGGCGGTCTGATCGTGGACGGCGAGGTCGACACCAACGCGTCGCTGTTCGGCCTGATCGACGGCCTGCCCGGCGGTTCGGTCGTCATCGTCGGCGCGATCATCCTGATCATCCTGTTCTTCGTGACCTCGTCGGACTCCGGTTCGCTCGTGGTCGACATGCTGGCCTCGGGTGGTAACCCGAACCCGCCGGTGTGGAGCCGGGTGTTCTGGGGTGTCGCCGAAGGTGCGCTGGCGGTCGCGCTGCTGTTGCCGGGCGACGGCGAGAGTCTGGCGACGTTGCAGCTGGTCGCGATCCTGATCGCGCTGCCGTTCAGCGTCGTGATGATCGGTATGTGCATCTCGATCTGGCGCGAGTTCAGTGCCGAGCGGACGGCGTCGTTGCGGGCGCAACGACGGGCGCAACGCGAGGAGCTCGCCACTCACGTGACGAGCAACCTCGTGGATGCGGGCGTCGTCGACGACCCCGGCAACGGCGGGGACGGCAAGGACGACGGCAAGGGCAGCCCGGTCAAGGCCTGAGCACGTGAGGTCTGATCGCGACTGAGCCGCGCGAGAACGAACGGCGCCCCGGGAACGCTCCCGGGGCGCGTTCTCGTGTCCGGGGTGGTGTGGGTCCGGGGCGTGCTGGGTGCCTGCGGTCGTCGGAGCTGTGTCGGTGGCTCGTCAGCGCGGTGTCACTGGGGTGGCGGGTCGCCGCGGCCGCGTGCAGGAAGGGGCAGCCGACGAGCTTGCGCAGCGCGAGGCCGAGCGTGCGCTGGCAGCTGACGGGCTGGTCGAAACCGAGGCGCACGTCGTGGTCGCCGAGGGCGCCCTCGACGCGCAGGCGCAGGCCGTAACGGTCGACGCCGAGGGGACGGATCTCGCCGCCGCGCAGTTCCGCGGGCAGATGTCGGGACAGGGCCTCGACGACGTCCGGGTGCACGTCCTCGAGGTGGCGCAACCAGTGCGTCTCCTGCTTGCAGAACGGGTCGGCCGTGGCGGCGCCGAAGGTCTGGGTGCTGAGCGAGTGTGTGCCCTCGGAGTCGGCGAGGACGAACGAGGCGGGCACCAGGTCGAGCATCGTCAGCCCGTGGTCGAGGTCGAGCAGGCGCTCGTCGGGCTGCTGTTCGGCGATCGTGACGGCGCGGGTGCGCGCGGCGCGCCGGTCGAGCGGGCGCAGCCAGCCGGTGATCCACAGCAGTCCGCGAACCCGTTCCCGCAGGTCGACGGGCGCCTCGTCGGTGATCTCGAGCGTGATGGCCAGCTCGTTCGCGGCGTCGGCGTCGACGCGGTCGGCGTCACCGCTCCGGCCGGCCTCGGACCGGCCCTCGCCGCGGGTCGCGGTCACGAGGGGGTCGTGGTCGGGCAGCAGGATGCTGGCGCGGCCACTCGCGTGCACGTGGTGCAGCGTCGGCTCGGTGCGCAGGCCCGATGCCGGTTCGTGGTCGACGGCGGGCATCAGCACCGCGGGCCCTCCGCGGGTGGCGATGGTCTTGGCGCGTTCCGCGGGACGCGGCGTCTGGGGACGTGTACGAGTCACCACTCACCTCCAACTAAGGTGAGGCTAACCTATTGTCCGGCGGGAGGGAAGTGGCGCCGGGCCCGCTGGTGGTCGGAGGCCGAACGAGCGCGGTGAGGCCGGTGTCGTCGGCCCGATATTCACGTCGAATGTGGCCGCTATTAGCGTGTGAGGGGTGTCAAGCGCAGTGGAACTCACGCCCCCCGGCCCCCGCGGAGTCCCTCCGCTGTTCGCCCGGCTCATCGACGACTCGGCGCTCTTTCCACCGAGCGACGCGGCGATGCCGGAGGCGCTGAAGGCTCACTTCGCGGGGCGCGGTGGGGACAGGGCCGGCGTGCGCGGCGTGTTCCTGTGCCAGGCGTCGCGCCTGCCCGAGTTGATCACGGAACTCATCAAGCTCAAGCCCGCCGAACCGCTGCCGCTGTCGCTGATCATCGACACCGGCCTGGGCGGGGTGCCGAAGGCGATCTCGATCGTCGAGTCCCGCAGCGAGCTGCTCGCGCTGAAGATGGTCGAGATGCCCGCGCCGTCCGACGTCGACGAGATGTGGCTCGAGCGGGTGTCGGAGTTCGTGCCCGAGGACGTCGTGCGCGTCGTCGAACCGCGGCGCGGCGTCGGCTGGCTCGACGGCGTGCAGAAGGTGATCGAGCACGGCAGCCGGTCGAAGATCCGCTGCGGCGGGCCCTCGCCGGAGAACTTCCCCGCTGTCGACGAGGTCGCCGACTTCCTGTCGGTGGTCGCCGCGTCGACGGGTGCGACGTTCAAGGCCACCAACAGCCTCCACCGCGCCGTGCGGCACACCGACGACGACGGCGTCGAGCACCACGCTTCCTGAACCTGATCGTGGCCTCCGCGCGCTGCCTGTCCGGCGGTGACGTGCGCGGCGCGCTCGCCGAGACCGACGCCGAGGTCCTCGCCGGTGAGGTGCGCTCCCTGTCCGACGACGCCGCCAAGGCCGTGCGCGCCATGTTCGCCTCGTACGCCTGCGACGAGTTCGACCAGCCGATCACCGACCTCGTCGACCTGGGCCTCCTCGCCGCGGAGTAGCGGTGGGTCAGGCCAGGGCTGCGGCGCCGAAGGCGTAGACCGCGAAGCCGGCGAACAGGAAGCCGGCGGCGCGTTGGAGCAGCTGTGGGCGGATGCGGTCGCGCAGTTTGCCGCCCACGAAGATCGCCAGCGCGGTGACGGCGGCGATGGCCGCGAACGAGCCGAGACCCACGGCGATCGGCTGGCCGTAGCGCGCCGCCATGCCCGCGGTGACGAGCTGTGAGGCGTCGCCCCATTCGGCGGCGAAGATCAAACCGAAGCTGGCGCCCGCGCCGCTGAGGAACGACGTCGTGCCCGGGCCGCTGCGCATCGCGTCCTTGCCGGTGTCGGAGGTCACGCTGTAGCCGGCGCGCAGCAACAGGGCGGCGCCGATGCCGAACATGATTCCCGCGGCGACGGAGACGACCTGTTCCGGAAGCAGCGTCAACGCACTGCCGAATGCGACGGCGACGGTCGTGTGCACGGCGAATGCGGCGGCCACGCCGGTCCACACCGCGCCCTTTCGGTAACGGGTGGTGAGCACCAATGTCGAAATAGTGGTCTTGTCCGGCAGTTCGGCCAGGAAGACCAGCGCAAACGCCGACAGGAACGCCGGCAGTGCGGAAGACATCGAGTGTTCACCCCCTTGGTCACTTCAACGATAAAGGGAGATTCACGGAAATCAAGGAAATCGGATTCTCGAATCGGATGTTCGGTCGTGGGGAAAATGCGCGGCAAGTGCGTCTCATCATTTTTTTCGGCGCACCGAAATCGGCGTGTGACGAGCGATGATCGTCCCCGCGGACGGGACCTAGGTCCCGCGGGAGTCGGGACCGGTGGACCTGCCGGAGTCCGCCCGTGCGGAGGAGGGTCGGCACGGTGGAAGTACTGGAGCTCGCACGGTGGCAGTTCGGGATCACGACCGTCTACCACTTCCTCATGGTTCCCCTGACGATCGGCCTGTCGGTGCTGGTCGCGGGCATGCAGACGGCGTGGGTGCGCACGGGCGACGAGCGCTACCTGAGGATGACCAAGTTCTGGGGCAAGCTCCTGCTGATCAACTTCGCCATGGGCGTGGTGACCGGCATCGTCCAGGAGTTCCAGTTCGCCATGAACTGGAGCGAGTACTCGCGGTTCGTGGGCGACGTGTTCGGGGCGCCGTTGGCGATGGAGGGCATCGTCGCGTTCTTCGTCGAGTCGGTGTTCCTCGGCCTGTGGATCTTCGGCTGGGGCCGGCTGTCGAAGCGGGTCCATCTGGCGTGCATCTGGGCGTTCTCGCTGGCCACGGTGGCGTCGGCGTACTTCATCGTGGCGGCCAACTCGTGGATGCAGCACCCGGTGGGCGCGGAGTTCGTCGACGGCAGGCCGACGATGAACTCGATCTGGGCGGTGTTGACCAACAGCACGGCGTTAGCGGCGGTGCCGCACACGGTGGCGGGCTGTTTCGCGGTGGCCGCGGCGTTCGTGGTGGGTATCGCGTCGTGGCGGTTGTGGCGTAAGCGCAACACCGAGGACGAGCACCGCGGGGTGTGGCGTTCGTCGGTGAAGCTGGGTGCGGTGACCGGCGCGGTCGCGTTCTCGGTGCTGGCGGTGACCGGTGACCTGCAGGGCAAGCTGATGTTCGAGCAGCAGCCGATGAAGATGGCCGCCGCCGAGGCGTTGTGCGAGACGGAGCAGCCGGCGAGTTTCTCGATCATCGCCGCGGGCGACCTGTGGGACGCGGACTGCGACAGCGTGCGGACGTTCAACGTGCCGGCGTTGCTGTCGTTCCTGGCGGAGGGCGACTTCACGTCCGAGGTCGAGGGCATCCGGGACCTGGTGGTCCAGTACGAGGAGGCATACGGCTCGCACTATCCGGACGACCCGGCGTTGGGTGAGTTGGCCGGTCAGCCGATCGACTACGTGCCGAGTCTGCCGGTGACGTACTGGGGTTTCCGGATCATGATCGGCTTCGGTGCGCTGTCGGCGATGGTCGGCCTGGGCATGCTGTGGCTGACGCGGGGCGGGCGAATCCCGGAGAGCCGGTGGTTCCCGCGGATCGCGTTGGCGAGCATCGCGTTGCCGTACATCGCGAACAGCGCGGGGTGGATCTTCCGCGAGATGGGCCGCCAGCCGTTCGTGGTGGTGCCGAACCCGGATCCCAGTGGGGTCGACGGGATGTGGATGTACACCGCCATGGCCGTGTCGCGGGTGACCGAGGGCGAAGTGTGGTTCTCGATGGTGTCGCTGACGTTGGTGTACGCGGCGCTCGGCGTGGTGCAGGTCTTCCTGATGGCGAAGTACGTGCGCGGCGGCATCGAGAGCGTGATGCCCGGATCCGTCGCGGCCCGCATGGGCGGCGACGGATCCGACGGTCCGGGGGACGGTTCCGGCGGTTCCGGTGGCCCTGGTGGTTCCGGGGGCTCCGGCGGTTCCGGCGGTTCCGGCGGCCGGGACGGGCCCGATGACCCGGATGACCCGGACAACCCCGAGGACGACGAGAAGCTCTCGTTCGCCTACTGACGACCGACCCCCGCACGTGTCGACAAGGAGACGTGCCGTCCGAGGAGACGTGGTGATCGTGAATTCCGGTGGATACGCCCCCACCCTCTCCGGGGGGCGACCCCGACTCCAGCCTACCCGCCGGAGCGGTTCTCCCCAGCGTTGTCCAGCAAGTTGTGGACAACTGGGGTCGTTGTGCACAACTGCTTGGGGAAAACAGGTTTCACCTGAAACATGTCGGTGCGGCGTGGTAGCCGCCACCACAGCCGCTGCCACCCACCGCGCCGCCACCCGGCGCGCCGCCACCCGGCGCACCGGCGAGCCGAGGGTGGTGCGCTGATGGAACTCGTCCTCGTGTGGTTCGTGATCATCGCGTTCCTGTGGTTGGGCTATCTGTTCCTCGAGGGGTTCGACTTCGGCGTGGGCATGCTGCTGCCGGTGTTGAGTCGCAACGACAAGGAACGCCGCGTCATGATCAACACCATCGGTCCCGTGTGGGACGGCAACGAGGTGTGGATCATCGTCGCCGGCGGCGCGATGTTCGCCGCCTTCCCCGCCTGGTACGCGGGCCTGTTCTCCGCGGCCTACCTGCCGTTGCTGTTCGTGCTGCTCGCCCTCATCGGCCGCGGCGTCGCGTTCGAGTACCGCGGCAAGATCGACTCCGAGCGGTGGCGCCGCTCGTGGGACAAGGTCATCGTCATCGGCTCGATCGTGCCCCCGGTCGGCGTCGGCTTCATCCTCGCCTCGACGATCCTCGGCCTTCCCCTCGATGCCGACGGCAACCGCGTCGGGACGCCGTTCGAGGCGTTCCGCTGGGACACCGCGCTCGGCGCCCTCGCCCTCACCGGCTTCTCGCTGCTGCACGGCGCCGTGTTCATCGCCCTCAAGACCGACGGCGACATCCGCCACCGCGCCCGGCGCCTGGCCATCGGCATGTTCCCGTTCGCGATCCTGCCGCTCCTCGCGTTCGCCGCGCTCGTGCAGCTGCGCCACGGCTCGGACTGGACGCTCGGCACCCTCGCCGTGACCGTCGGCGCCGTGTTCGTCGCCTGGTGGCGCATCACCGTCGGCCGCGAGGGACAGGCGTTCGCCGCGCTCGGCGTCGTGATCACCGGCGCCGTCGTCACCCTGTTCGGCGCGCTGTACCCCGACGTCCTGCCGTCCACACTGGACACGGCGAACTCGCTGACCGTCGAAGGCGCCTCGTCCGGCGACTACACCCTCACCGTCATGACGTGGGTCGCCGCGTTCGGCACGCCCGCCGTGCTCGTCTACCAGGGCTGGACGTACTGGGTGTTCCGCAAACGCATCCGCACCTCCCACATCCCGCCCGTCCACGCCCCGCGCTAGGTAACCCATGAGACGTCCCACCCGCGACACCCCTTCCGCTACCGAACTCGGCGCCGCATCGTCCACACCGGACACGCCGGGTCGGTCGCGGGTGGGACACGGCCCGCTCGGCGCGCTGCCGTCCCTGTCGACGGCGGCGCGCCGGGCGTTGGTCGCCTCCGGCGTGCTCGCGCTCGGCAACGCCGGACTCCTCGTCGCCCAGGCGTTCCTGCTCGCCTCCGTCCTCGCCGACATCGTCACCGGAGCCGCTGCCGACACCGCCGACCTCGCACCGCGGCTCGCCCTGCTCGTCGCCACCGTCGTCGGCCGTTCGCTGACGACGTGGGCGATCCGCGTCGTCGCCGCCCGCGCCGCCGCGGGCGCCAAGGAGGAACTCCGCGCCCGCACCCTCGACCACGCCCTGCGCCTCGGCCCCGAATGGATCGGCCGCCGCGGCCCCGGCGAACTCACCGCCCTGACCACCACCGGCCTCGACGCCCTCGACGCCTACTTCACGCGTTACCTGCCCGCCCTGGTCACCGCCGCGGTCGTACCCGTCGCCGCGGGCGCGGCCGTGCTCGTCGCCGACTGGCCGTCCGCGGTGCTCATCGCCATCACCCTGCCGTTGCTGCCGCTGTTCGGCGCGCTCATCGGCTCCTACACCCGCGACCGGGTCGCCGCGTCCAGCGACTCCGTCGCCCGCCTGTCGGCGCACGTGCTCGAACTCGTCCGCGCGCTGCCCGTGCTCGCCGCGTTCCGCCGCGCCGAGGCCCAGGCCGACACCGTGCGGCGCGTGTCCGACCGGCATCGCCGGTCCACGCTCGGCACCCTGCGCGTCGCGTTCAGCTCCGCGTTCGCCCTCGAACTCGCCGCGACGCTGTCGGTCGCGCTCGTGGCCGTCGTCATCGGCGTGCGCCTCGTCTACGGCGACATCCCGCTCGCCATCGGCCTCGGCGTGCTGCTGCTGGCGCCCGAATGCTTCCAGCCGCTGCGCAACGTCGGCACCGCCTTCCACGCGAGCACCGACGGCGTCGAGGCCGTCCGCCGCGTCACCGACGTCCTCGCCGAACCCGCGCACGGGACCGACGGCATGCTCCCGCCGCGCCGCGGCGATATCCACGTCCGCGACCTGCGCGTGCACCGCCGCGGCCGCGCCGCCCCCGACGGCGAGACGTTCACCGCCCGCCCCGGCCGCACCGTGCGGCTGCGTTCGCCGAGCGGCGCCGGCAAGAGCACCACCCTCGGCGTGCTCCTCGGGTTCGTCCGCCCCGACGGCGGCGACGTCGAGGTCGCCGGCATCCCCCTCGCAGACCTCGACCCCGACGCCTGGCGCCGGTGCATCGGCTGGGTGCCCCAGTCGCCCACGTTCACCGGCGGCACCGTGCGCGGCGAACTCGACCTCGCCGCGCCGCGCACCGACACGGGCGCCGCGCCCGTGGGCGGCGGCACGGTGGGTGACGTCGACGACCTGCTCGAGCGCCTCGGCCTCGCCGCCCTGGCCGACCGGCCCGTCGCGACGCTGTCGGTCGGCCAACGTCAACGCCTCGCCGTCGCCCGCGCCCTCGCGCGCGTCCGCGCGGGCGCGTGGCTGCTGCTGCTCGACGAACCCACCGCGCACCTCGACGCCGCCAACGCCCGCCGCGTCCACGACCTCGTCGACGAGGCCGCCCGCGCCGGCTGCACCGTGATCATCGCCGCGCACGAACGCACCGCCCTCGACGCGGACGGCGCCGAGGACACCGCGGATGCGGGCGACGACACCGGCGACCCGGCCGACAGCGCGGACAACGCCGACCCAGCACCCACCGGTCCGCTCGCCCTGCGCAGCCTGTGTGGCCGCCGGTTCCTCGGCGGGGTCGCGCTCGGCGCGGGATCGCTCGTGGCGGGCGTCGCGCTGACCGCGACGTCGGGCTGGCTGATCGCCCGCGCGTCCCAACAGCCGCCGATCCTCATGCTCGGCGTCGCCGTCGTCGGCGTCCGCACGTTCGGCCTGGCCAGGGCGGCCCTCAACTACGTCGAACGGCTCGTCACCCACGACGCCGCGTTCCGCATCGCCGCCACCCTGCGCGGCAGGTTGTGGCGGGCGCTCGTCGCCCGCGGACCGGCCGCCGCCCTCCGACACGGCGAGCAGCACCGAAGGCTCGTCGGCGACGTCGACACCGTCCGCGACCTGCTGCCCCGCGTGCTCACCCCGCCGCTCGTGGTCGCCGCCGCGTCGCTCGCCGCCTGCATCGCGGTCGCGCTCGTCCTGCCCGCCGCGGGAGCCGTCCTCGCCGTCGCCGTGCTGATCGCGCCGTCGCCGCGCCCGCGGCCGCGCTCGCCGTGGAACGCCGCGCCACCTCCGCCATCGCCGACGGTCGCCGCCGACTGGACGAACGCGTCCTGGCCCTGTTCGACACCGCCGCCGAACTCATCGCCCTCGGCGCCCACCGCCGCAGGCGGCGCGACGTCGCCACCCTCGACTCCCACCTCGCCGCGACCGCGCGCAGGCAGGCGTGGGGCGAGGGCGCCGCCGACGCCGTCATCGTCGCCACCACCGGCGTGGCCGCCGTCGCGGGCGCGTGGCTCGCCGGGACGGCCGTCGCCGCGGGAACGCTCAACCCCGTCCTGGCCCCCGTCGTCGCGCTCGTGCCGCTCGCGCTCGCCGAGGTCCTCGCCCTGCTGCCGCCCGTCGCGCAGCACTGGGACACCCTCCGCGGTGCCCGCACCCGCCTCGCCGAAGCCGAGACCCGAGCCGCCACGGAAGCCACGGAAGGGGCTCCGCCGGCCGCTCTACCAGCGGAAACGCCCGCGGTCGAAAAACCGACCACGCGTCAGGGTCACATCTCCCTGCGGGGTGCGGACATCGCGTGGCCGGCCACCGGACGTCCCGTGCTGCGCGACGTGGACCTCGACATCGCGCCCGGTACGTACGTCGCCGTCGTCGGACCGTCCGGTTCCGGAAAGTCGACCCTGCTGGCCGTGCTGCTCGGCTTCCTGCGCCCGGTGCGCGGCGAGGCCGACGTGCCCGCGCGCGTGGCGTGGGCGCCGCAGGACCCGCAGCTCGTGTCGACGACCGTCGCCGAGAACCTGAAACTCGCCGACCCGCACGCCGGCGCCGACGAACTCGCCGCCGCGCTGCGCACCGCCCACGTCGAGGCCGACCTGGACACGATGCTCGACTCCGCGGGCGCCGGACTGTCCGGCGGGCAGGCACAGCGGGTTGCGCTCGCCAGGGCACTGCTCGCCGCGCCCGGCGCCGACCTCGTCCTGCTCGACGAACCCACCGCGCACCTCGACGAACCGACCGCCGACCGCGTCCTCGCCGACCTGCGCGCCGCCCTCGACGGCAGCACGATCGTCCACGTCACCCACCGGCCCGAGGAGGTCGCCGGTGCCGACCTGGTCGTCGAGGTCACGAACGGGTGGGTGCACACGCGACCCGGGACACGTCTGCGCGACCGCGCGGGAGGAGGCGTCGTACCGTCGAACTCGTAATGGAACCGACCGTCGCCGCGCGCGCCCTGTCCGCCGCCACCGAGATCACCAGGACCGTGCTGTCCGGGGACGACCCCGACGCGGTGCTTCCCCTGGTCGTGCGGCACGCCGTGGAGATCGCCGACGCCGACCTCGGCCTGCTCATGGTGCGCGACGAGGACGGCAGCGTCACCGTCGAGGCCGCCTACGGCGACGGCGCGGACACCTCCGGTCTCGTCGGACTCGTCCTGCCGCCCGAATCGGCCGCGGGCCGGGTCGCCGGCGGCGCGGAACCGGTGTTCGCCGACGACGTCACCAGCGACCCGCGCACCTCCCAGTACGTGCCCACCGAACTCGCCGGGTACGGGCCGTTCGCGGCGGCACCGTTCGGCACCGTCGGCACCCGCCTCGGCGTGCTCACCGTGTACCGGTCGCCGCACCGGCCGATTTTCGACACCGGCACCGGCGAGCTGCTCACCGCGTTCGCCGGCCAGGCGGGCGTCGTGCTCGCACTCGCCGACGGCGCCGACGCGCGCCACCGGCTCACGCTCTACCAGGAACGCGAACGCATCGCCCGCGAACTGCACGACGTCGTCGTGCAACGGCTGTACGCGGCGGGCATGCAGCTCGACCGGGTGCACCGCAGGCTGCACCGACGGTTCGCGCGCACCGAACGCGACCGGCTCGGCGAGGCCATCGAACAGCTCGACCAGACCATCGAGGAGATCCGCGGTACCGTCCGCGACCTGCGCTCGCCCGAACCCGTCCCCGAGACGCCCGATGACGGCGACCTGGCCGAATCGGCCCGCTCCGAGGTGCGCATCGCCGGGGAGCTGCTCGGCTATCCGCCGACGTTGGAACTGTCCGGCGAGCTGGCCGGCATCCCGGGCGAACGCGGCGACCACATCCGCGCCGCCCTGCGCGAGGCACTGTCCAATGTGGTGCGGCATTCCGGTGCCAGCGAGGTGCGCGTGACCCTCGAACGCGACGACCGCGAGATCCGGCTGCGCGTACGCGACAACGGCTGCGGCGTGCCCGCCGACGTCGCCCGCCGCGGCCTGCGCCACCTCGCCGAACGCGCCGGCGCCGCCGGCGGCCGGTTCGACGTCAACTCCTCCCCGAGCATGGGCACCATGGTCGCCCTGGAAATCCCCCTCTAGGCGAACGTCGCCGTGTCAGCGTTCTGCGTCGCTGTGTGGGGGTTCGCGTTCGCCCGGTGCGATATCGGTGGCGCGGGGGAGCGCGGGGCGAGCACCGTGTGGACATGCGACTACTCGTTCTCGGTGGCACGACGGGGTTGTCGGGCCGGGTGGCGGTGGAGGCCGTCGGGCGTGGCCACGACGTCGTGTGCGCGGCCCGCGGCCGGTCCGGTGCGGTGCCCGACCGCGCACGGCTGATCCCCGTCGACCGGGACGAACCCGGGGCGGTCGCGGTGCTGGTGGGCGAGCGGTTCGACGCGGTCGTCGACGTCGCGACCGGCGCGCTCGGTTGGGTCCGCGCCGTACTCGACGTGCTGGCCGGCGAGGGTCCCGACGCTCCACACTGGACGTTCGTCTCGAGCGTCAACGTCTACGCCGACGTGGCGACACCCGGCCAGGGCGTCGACGCGCCACTCGTGCCCGCGGTCGACGATCCGCGCCACCTCGCGCCCGAGGAGTTGACCATCGAGACGTACGGCGGCACGAAGGTCGCCAGTGAGCAGGCCGTGCGGGACCGCGTCGGCGACGGCCGGGCGTTGATCGTGCGGCCCGGAATCATCAGCGGCCCCGGCGACGTCATGGACCGGTTCGGGTACTGGGCGGCGCGGTTCGCCCGCGGGGGGCGAACCGTGATTCCCGACGCGCCGGACCAGCCGATCCAGCACGTCGACGTCCGCGACCTCGCCGCGTGGCTGGTCACGGCCGCCGAAACGCGCACGGCGGGCGTGTTCGACGCGGTCGGCCCGGTGCTGCGGCTCGGCGACGTGCTGTCGGCGATGGCCGCCACGGTCGGCGCCGGCGACCTCGAGCTCGTCCCGATGTCGGAGGAAGCGTTGACCGGGGCCGGCGTCCAGCCGTGGGGTGGGCCGGCGTCGCTGCCGTTGTGGCTGCCGACCGGCTACACCGGATTGGCTGCGCACGACCCGGAACCCGCCGCGGCCGCGGGCCTGGCGGGCCGTTCGCTGACCGACGTCGCGTTGACCGCGCTCGCCGACGAACGCGCCCGCGGCATGGACCGGACCCGCAAGGCCGGGCTCACCCTCGACGAGGAACGCACCCTGCTCGACGGCGGTCGACTGACGTGAGGTGCCAACACGGCGACGCCAAGTGCCAACACGGCGACGCAGGATGCTGACACGCCCGCGTGAGTTGCTGACACGGCGACGCCAAGTGCTGACACGCCCGCGCGGGGTGCTGACACGGCGTTATTCGGGGGTGTGGCGGGCTACCCAGGCGGCGGCCTGGGTGCGGCGTTGCATGCCGAGTTTGCCGAGCAGGGAGGTCACGTAGTTCTTGACGGTCTTCTCGGCGAGGAACAGTTGCTGGGCGATCTCGCGGTTGGACAGGCCCTGGCCGATGAGTTCGAGGACGCTGCGTTCGCGTTCGGACAGTGCGGCGAAGCGGTCGTCCTCGGCGGTGTTGTCGCCGCGCATGGTGTCGAGGAGGCGGGCAGTGGTGACGGGGTCGAGCAGCGAGCGGCCGGCGCCGACCTCGCGCACGGCGTGGACGACGTCCTGGCCGCGGACCTGTTTGAGCAGGTAGCCGGAGGCGCCGGCACGGATGGCGGCCACCATGGCCTCCTCGTGTTCGAACGCGGTGAGCACGAGACATTGCGGCGGGCTGGCGAGTGCGCGCAGGTTGCGGCACAGTTCGACACCGTCGCTCTCCGAACCGCCGAGCCGCATGTCGACGACGGCGACGTCGGGCTCGACGTGCAGCGCCACGGCGAGTGCCTCGTCGGCGCTGCCCGCCTCCGCGACGACCGTGATGTCGGGCTCGTCGCCGAGCAGGTCGCGCAACCCGCGCCGCACGACCTCGTGGTCGTCGACGAGCAGCACCTCGATGGCCATGTCCCGAGATTACGGCCGCCCGGCCGCCTCGGCGAGACCCGTGCCCGACCTCACCGACCGCCGGGCGCGGCGTGATCGAGGAACGTGCTCAGCAACTGGAGGCGGGGTTCGATGTCGCCGAGCTCCAGCGGCCCGGGACGCCACGTGAGGATCGCGTCGCCGACCAGGCGGATCGGGTTGTTCTCGAGCTGGTTGGTCGACAGCAGCCACGAGCGCATGTCGTCGGTCAGGATGGCCGATGCGAACTCGGGATGGCTCGTGGTGACGGCGTACTTGGCGTCGAACCGTTCGTCACCGGTCTGCAGGCCCCCTCCGCCCAGCTTCTGCGAGATCTTCCCGACCACGCCTCGTTGCTCGACGTGGACCTCCGGGAAATCGCCGGGGATCTTCAGGGAGACGACCTGGAACTGCCGACGTCGGGTGACCTCGTCGCCGGCACGGTCGTTCTCCTTGATGGCCGCGCTGTACTCGAAGACTTCGATCTGCCGTTTCCTCCAGGGACCCCGGAACACGTGCTGAGCTTTGTCCCACCGGCCCCAGTCGAAGGGCTCCCCGCGGTACTTCCTGGCCAGCGACGAGTCCGACGCGTCGTACTGCCACCCGCGCTTCTTCGCGAGCTTCTCGTACCTGTTCTTCGTCTTCCGCTTCTGCGTCCACTGGAAGTAGAAGTAGCCACCGATGACCAGCGGCGAGACGACGTACCAGAACCAGTCAGGCATCGGTCACTCCGGGAGGCCGTTCAGGACGGCTTGGGCGACGTCGTCGCTGAGCGTGCAGGGGTCCTTCGCGTCGTCGCTGGTGTCGCTGTTGGCGATGACCGCGAACTGTTGCGCCTCGTCGTCCGGGTCGAGCGTGACGCCGACGCCGCACGACGATTCGCCCGCGCCTTCCAGCCGGGTGCCCGGCGTTCCCTCGAGGTCGACCTCCTCGCCGGTGGCCATGGCGTCCATCGCCTGACCACGGATGACGTTGGCGCCGGCGAAGCCGTCGACCGCGCGGAAGTCGCACTGGAAGCCGCTCGGCGTGACCTCGACGTCGGACACGCCCAGCGCGGTGGCCGCGGCTCCCTGCTCCAGCAGCTCGCACGCGTCGTTGCCCTCGGGCAGCCGCTTGGACGTTTCTTCCGACGCGGCGTCGCCTCCGCCGCACGCGCTCAGCAGGAACACCCCCGCCACCAGCGCCGCCAGCGGTGCCGTCCGCCGCAGTCGTCCGTCCACATCGGTCGTTGCCATGACCGTCCCCCCATCACCGTGTGAGCAAAGCGGGCGAACGGTAGCGGTCCCGGCAACGGTGCGCAACCGGTCATGTCCGATACGTGACGGTTTCGGCCGGCGTACTCGGGCGGCGGGCATCGCTGCGCAGGGCGCGGGCGTTACCGCTCGCCACGATCGGGGACACGCGACACGGCGAATCCACACCCTCGTAGGACATTCTCCCCGGCGCGGCGCCGGCAGCGGTTGGATGACGAGACGTCCGAAGGGGGAAGAGATGGCCCATTGGCGGCGCGATGCTGCCTCGGCGGTCGCCACGGAGATCGCCCACACCGGGGGAGGACGGCACCCCCACGGACAACCGCACACCGACCCGCAACACCCGACGTGGCACGAGCTCGGACCGCTCCGTGTCGCCGACGACGGTCTCGCCGTCGACCTGCGCGGACAGCAGCCGCCGGCGATGCTCGACCTCCGCCTCGCCGGCCCCGACGGGCCCCGCGGCGGCGCCGCCGTGCCCGCGGGCGGACAGCTGCGCCGCGGCGTGCTGCGGCTCGACGACCCCGGACCGCTGCCCGCCGAATGCGACCGCGCGTGGGCACGTCTGGCCGACACGACCGACCCGCGACCGGCCGTCCTCGAGGGCCTCGACCACGCACCGCTCGCCGACCGGCTCGCCGCCGGCAAGCCCGACCGCGCCCACGGCGACCCCCGGCGCGCCTGCTTCCTGCCCGGCGTCCGGCTCATCCAGGGCGGCCCCGGCACCGGCAAGACCACGCTGCTGGCCCGCGCCGCCGTCGACCTCGCCGACGCCGGACATCGCGTGCTCCTGCTGAGCCGCACCGACCGCACCCTCACCGTGGCAACGGATCCGGCCAGGGCGTCCGTCCAACAACAACTCGTCGACATCTCCGCAGCCGAGCGGCGCATCGCCGACCTGCGCGTGCAGCTGGCCGACTTCGACCCCGAGGCGTTCGCCGCCGCCGCGCGCCGCATCGACGAGAACCACCGGATCGGCAGCCTCGAGACGACACTCGTCGAGGCGCAACACGTCCACGACGCCGCGGCGGCCGAACTCGCCGCCGCCCGCCAGGAACTGCGCCGCGCCCGCACCGTCTGGGAACACGCCGAGGACGGCCGCCGCGGCCTGGCCGAACACCGCGCCCTGTCCGCGCAGCTCGCCGACCTGGACGCCCAACTCGCCCGGTTGCACCTGACCGTGGACCGGCGTCGCTACCGCGGCCGCGCGCGCGACCGCGCCTCGCTGTACCGCATGGAACGCGAACGCGACACCCTCCGCGGGCGCGTCGAGGAGGCGGCGGCCACGGCCATCACCGCCGAACGTGCGTCCGCATTGGACACCACACTGTCCGATGCGCACCACTGGCTCGACGAGGCCGCCCGCGCCGAGTCCGAGGCCTACACCCACGTCGAGGCGCTGCACGCGAAGATCGCCGCACTGCGGGCGAACACACCCACGGACGCCGACGTGCGCCTGTACGCCGACTGCGTCGAACGCGGCCTGCCCGAACTGCAGGCCGAACACGACGAGCTCGCCCGCGTGGCCGGCGAACACGCCGCCCGCCGCGGCCAGCTGCAGGAACGCCTCTGGTGGCTCGGCGAACGCGCCCGGCCGCACGACCTGCCCCACGAACGCATCGTCCGCACCGACCGGCTGCCGGTGGGCGAGACCTTCGACGTCGTGCTCGTCGACGACGCGGGCAGCAGGCCGCTGTCCGAAACGCTCGCCGCCGTCGCGCTGGCCAGGCACACCGCCGTCATCGCGGGCGACACCGGATCGCCGCAACCGTGGATCGGGCCCGGCCTGCGTGACGACCCGGCCGTCCGCCGCTGGTGCGGGGCCACCGCGTTCACCCACTGCGGCATCCGCACCGAGGCCGACGCCGTGGACCACGCAGGCTGCTACGTGCTCACCGCCGACGCCGCCGCGTCGGCCTGGACCGCGCGTCCGGCTCCGACGGAGCGCACGGGGTGATCGTCCTGGACACGGAGGGCGAGGCGGTGCGCCACGGCGAGGTCGTCGCGTCGCTGCCCCTCGGCGCGGCGGTGATCGCTCCACATCGGACGTCGGCGGCCACGTGGCTCGCCGCCGCGGGCGACCGGCTCGACCTGGCCGTCGGCACCGCGCGCACGATGCACGGCGACGAGTTCGACGTGGTCCTGGTCGATCTGGCCGCCGACGACTGGCACGCCCGCACCCGCGCGTTCGCGTCGGCGACCAGCCGCGCCCGGTCGACGTTGTACCTGCTCGCGGACGCCGCGACGTTGGCCGCGGCCCCGCAGGCACGCCGCTCGCCCGCGCGCACGTCGCGGCAGCCGACGTACGTCCGGTGCGCCGTAGCGGCGTACCCGCACCGCGCGCTACCGCCGAAACCCGCGTCATGACACCATGATCCGATGCGTCGAGCCGGTGACCCTGCGCAGGTGGAGGCGGTACTCGACACCCTGAACCGGCTGCTCGACTCCGGCACCCAGGCCGACGTCGCGCGCCTCGCCCGGCTGGCCGTCGACCGGCTCACCGACGACACCGCCGACGTCGATCAGGGGCTGCTCGACCGGGCCATCGCCCTGTACGCGCGGGCCTGCGCCGCGCATCCGCCCGACCCGGTGGAACTGGCCGACTGGGTGCTGACCGTGTCGTTCGACGACCCGCCCGTCACCGTTCCGCTGTCCGGTTTCGCCCGGCCGCTCGGCGACACCGGACTCGAGCACATACGCTCCACAGTGGACGCCAAGCTCGCGCTGTCCACACCGGAATCGGCCACCACCGGCGAACAGGCGATCGCCCAACGGCTCGCCGAGGAGGTCGCCGAGCTCACCGGCGACGTCGACCGGCTCATCGCCGCGTGGACGAAACTCCTGCCCGACGTCGACATCAGTCTCAAGATCGTCCGTGCGCTGCGCGCGGCCGGCCGGCACGCCGAGGCCATCGCCCACGCCGCGCGCGCCCGCGGCACCGACCCGTCGCGGATCGCCGAACTGCTCGCCGCGGGTCACGACGACGACGCCTGGACCCTGACGAAACAGCTACCCGCCGGATCTGCGCACGTCGCGGCCGAGATCTACCGCAAGCACGTCGACGAGCTCATCGAACGCAGGGATGCCAGGAATCCCGCCGCGAACTACGCCAGGGCCGCCGTCGCGCTGCGCCGGCTGCGGACCCTCCACCGCGACGCCGGCACCCGCGACGAGTTCACGGCCCACCTCGCCGACATCGTCGCCGCCCACGGCCGCAAGACCCGCCTCATGGACGAGATCCGCAAGGCGCGGATCGCGTTGCCGAAGACCTCCCGCCGCAGCACTCCCGAGGTCTGAACCGACGTCCTCAGGGGGCCGGCTTCTGCGCGCGCCGCGACTCGTCGACGTCCAGTGCGAACGCCCCGCATGCCATGGCGAGCAGCACGATCATGCCGAGCACGGCGCCGACCCAGGTAACGATGTCCGAGAGCACGATGGCCGTCCTTCCCCCTCGTTGGCGGTGAGTACGCCCCTAAGAATCGCCCGCCGCGCGGGACACGGCCATCGGCCGACCGGCTAATGTCATCGCCCGATCATCCGCCGAAAGTACGGGAATTCTCGCGCTCCGCGGTCGATGCAACGGCCGAGCGGCATGTGGGTGATCCGCCGTGACCCGAACAACTCAGAGCTTGCCGGCGACCGGCCACGTATGCGTCGCCGCCACGAGAGCCGAACGACAGCCGAACCGGAAGCCCGGCCGTCAGAGCTTGCGCAGCCGCACCCGGTTGATCGCGTGGTCGCTGTCCTTGCGCAACACGAGCGTCGCGCGCGGGCGCGTGGGACGGATGTTGTCGACCAGGTTCGGCTCGTTGATCGTCTTCCACAGGTGCTGCGCCTCGAACCGGGCGTCCTCGTCGGACAGTCCGGCGAAGTGGTGGAAGTGCGAGTTCGGATCGGCGAACGCCGTGTGCCGCAGTTCGAGGAACCGCTCGATGTACCAGCGTTCGATGTCGCCGGTGTGCGCGTCGACGTAGATCGAGAAGTCGAACAGGTCCGACACCGTCAGGCTCGGCCCCGGCTGCAGCACGTTCAGACCCTCGACGATGAGGATGTCCGGGCGCTGCACCTTCTGCTCCTGCCCGGGCACGATGTCGTAGGCAAGGTGGGAGTACACGGGAGCGTGCACCTCGTCGGCGCCCGACTTGACCTCGGTGACGAACCGCAGCAGCGCGCGGCGGTCGTAGCTCTCCGGGAAGCCCTTGCGGTGCATGATGCCGCGTCGCACCAGCTCGGCACGCGGGTACAGGAAGCCGTCGGTGGTCACCAGGTCGACCCGCGGGTGGTCGGGCCAGCGCGCCAGCAGGGTCCGCAGGATGCGCGCGGTGGTCGACTTTCCGACCGCGACGCTGCCCGCGATGCCGATGACGAACGGGACCTTCGTGCCGCGGGTGTCCTCGCCGAGGAACGTCGTGGAGGCCTCGTAGAGGCGTTGCCGCGCGGCGACCTGGAGGTTGATGAGCCGCGACAGGGGGAGGTAGACCTCCGCGACCTCCGTGAGGTCGATCTGCTCGCCGAGACCTCTGAGCCCGATCAGTTCCTCAGCCGTCAACGGCAGCGGCGTGGAGCGCCGAAGCTCCCGCCACTGATCACGCTGTAATTCGACATATGGGCTCAGCTCACGGACCCGTGGCATTCGCTCACTCCTTGCCCGTCGGTGGGCCGGCGATCCCGCGACTTCGTAACGCAGTTCTTACGGTAAGCCGTAACGGCGGCGAACGGACTGTGACGTTGTGCACCCGAATGCGTGGGGAAGCTGTTAGCGTCCGATGGTGCTTTCTTTGGGTGGAGCACGATCAGGGGAGAGCGCCACCAGCGGAGACAGGGGAGAGAACCGATGACCGCGCCCGATTCGATGCCGGATCCCACGAAGCTCGCCGACAATCTGAAGACGTGGGCGCAGGGTCTCGAACAGAAGGCCGCGCGCTACGGCGAACTGCAGAGCCGGCTCGACGCGACATCCGTGACCCGCACGTCATCGGACGGTGCCGTGCGCGTGACCGTCGACGCGAAGGGCGTGCCGACGGAACTGACGATCACCGACCGCGGACGCGGGGCCGATCCGCAGGCGTTGTCGGCCGTGCTGATGTCGACGATGCGCCAGGCGCAGGCCGAACTGCGGGACCGGGTCGCCACGCTGACCACCGAGACGGTCGGCGACGACGGCCCCGGCAACGACGTCGTCGCCGGCTACCGCGACCAGTTCCCCGACCCCGAACCCGCGTTCGGCGGGTCGCCGACGAGGCGACCCACGACATCGGCGCGCTCGAGGACGAGACTGCCGAGTACGGCACGGAACCGCAGGACACGGACTCGCGTCCGAGTTCCCGACCGGCCCGCGACGAGAGTGGGCGCAGCGGCGACAGCACCGACAGCACCGACGGCACCGACGATGACGACGACGGCTTCGGCGGATCGATCCTGCGGTGACCGGTCGGGTCGGCCGCTCGGGAAGGGGAGCAGATGGCACCGAAGGGTGACGAGGAGTTCACCGTCGACACCGATCAGCTGCGCACGCATGCGGGCACGATCGGTGGGAAGGCCGAGTCGGTGGGCACGGCGGCGGAAGCGGCCTCGCACGTGGCCGATCTGGGCGACGCCTACGGCATCATCTGCCAGCAGATGGGCCTGCCCATGATCCTGATGGGTCCGCAGCAGCGCTGCGCGCAGATGATCGCCGACGCGCAGAAGGACTTGCAGCAGCTGTCGGACAACCTGACCAAGGCCGCCGACGCGTACGACGAGCAGGAGCGCGCAACCAGCGCGAGACTCAAGCGGCTGGCCGAGGAGCTGGGCCGGTCCGGCAACTTCGACGGCCCGAACGGCGGCGGCTGCGTTCCCATGCCGAACCCGACCCCGCCGCTCCCACCCGGCACCCGTCCGACACCCATGCCGCCCGGTGACGACGGGGCGGTGCCGACCCCGACACCCATGCCGACGCCCATGCCCCCGCCGGGTGGTGGGGAGCCGGTGCCGATGCCGACACCCACCCCGCCGCGGGGCGGCGACGTGCCGCCGCCCGCGCCCATGCCCACGCCCCTTCCGCCTCCGGTGACCGAGCCGGGCCAGGGCGACGTCCGGGAGGTATGAACCGATGTCCTCACCGCTGATCGGCGACGACCCGTCGTCGGACAACCCGCTCGTCGACGACGGCACCGACGCGCGCAACGAGTACGACGTGCTCGACAACCCGGCCAACGCCGTCGGTGTCGCCGGACTGGCGCTCGGTGGCCCCGCGGGCCTCGGCCTTGCGGCCGCGACCGGCCAGTTCGACAACATGACCGGCGACACCGCAGGCGATGCGGCCTACAACCTCGCCAAGGGCACGATGGCCCAGGGTGTGCTGGACATGGCCGGGCAGATCCAGGACGGCGACTGGGCCTCCGCCGTCACCAGCGCGGTCGGACTCGGCGTGGACATCGCCGGCGCGATCTCGGACCCCATCGCCGCCGTCGCGAGCCAGCTGCTCGGGTGGATGCTCGAACACGTCGAACCGCTGCGCATGGTGCTGCACCAGCTGACCGGCGAGCCGAGCATGGTAGAGGCGTACGGGCAGACGTGGGCCAACGTCGGCGAGTCCCTCGCGACCGACCAGGGCGAATGCGTGACCGCGTTCATCAACGAGACCGGGACCTGGGGCGGTGTCGGCAAAACCGCCTACGCCGAGAAGCTCGGTCAGGCCGTCACGGAGATCCGCGCGGCCGTCGAGGCGTCGTCGGCGCTGGAGAGCGCGTCGATGCAGATGGCGCAGGTCGTCGCCGCCGTGCGCAACTTCGTCCGGGACCTGCTGGCCGATCTGGCCGGCACGCTGGTGAGCGCGGCGATCCAGGCCGCGACGGTCGTGCTCGCGCCGAACGCGGTCCGCTCCATCATCCAGCGGATCGCCCAGGTGGCCATGGAGACGTCCAACGTCATCGGGTCGCTGTCGGTGGCCATCTCCCGGCTCAGCGCCCTGTGCGTCGAGCTGATCCAGTCCCTCGACGACGTCAAGCAGGCCCACCGAACGACGACCTGACCCGTCAGTGCGGGGTCGGCACCTGCCGGCCGAGGTTCTGCAGACGTGCGTGCAGCTGGGCGGCGAACAGCGGCGGATTCCTCACCGCGAACGGCACCTCGCCGTACGGGGTCGCGACGACCACCACCGGACCGGCCGGCACGGGGACGCGCCCGTCCAGCAGCGGCTCCGCGCCCGGATCGACGCGGGCGAAGCGGATGCCCGTGATGTGCTCGAGCGGCAGTTGCCCGGAACCGACCGTGAACCTGACGAGGCCGCCCGACGCGGCCCGTAGCCGCCAGCGCAGCGCCTGACCGTCCATCGACACCCGGCAGTCCCGGAGGGTGCTGTGCATCCGCATGTCGTGCTCGAGCAACAGCCCGGGGGCCGCGGCGGCCAGGGCGATCGGGTCGGCGGGCGACGTCGGGTCGCCGGCCGGGGAGCCGTACAGCATGCCGTGCGCGGACCAGGTGGCCAGCGAGGCGGCGACGACCGCGACGACGGCGATGACGACGAGCACCCACGCCGGTTCACGCCCCTGGAACGCGGACAGCACCACCGGGAACACCACACCGTACGGCTGGAGGGCGCCGAGCCCCGCGACGCGGAGCATCCACCACTTGCGCTGCGGATGGGTCAGGTAGCGCGAGGACAGCACGAACCACAGCAGGTACGCCGCGATCGGCACGACGAGCAGCACCGAGAGCGCCGCCGCCCACCACCGCGACAGGACGAGGGCGATGACCGTCGTGACGAGGACGACCGTCTGCGAGCCCACCACGGCGACGGTGAGTGTCGTACTCGCCCGCGACCACCGTCGTTCGAACTCGGCCTGCCACTCGGGGCGCACGGCGAACGGCTGCGACATGACCGCCGATCGTAGCCGGAAACGCCCAGGTCGCCCGGTCAGCCGAAGACTTCGTCCCAGGCTGCGGCGACCTGGTGGGCGCAGGTGTCGGGGGCGACGCCGCCGACGCCGGTGCCGAGGCCGGGCATGGCGATCGTGGTGATGACGTCGCGCAGGGCGTGGGTGCCTTCCTCGGTCTCGACGGTGCCGGTGGACCACAGGTCGAACACGGCCTTGGCCGCGAGGTAGGGGTGCACGGTGTCGGGCGGCAGCTGTTCGCCGGGTTCGCGCATCGTGGGCGCGCTGATCAACCATGCCGGTTCCGGTTCGCCGGTGGGCACGACGAGCGCCTCGCCGACGGGCAGCTCCCCGCCGTGCGAGGCCAGGACCGCGCTCCGCACGCGCTGTTCGAGTTCGGGGAAAGCCTTGGCGTACAACGCATCGATGCCGCCGCGCATCCAGCCGTACGAGTTGGCGGGGCTCACCAGTGCCTGCGCGGGAATGTCGAGCACCGACCCCTGGTGCACCGACACGGTGCCGGACACCTTCTCCGGCACCGTCTCCCACGCCCGCGCCAACGGTTCGTCGATGGCGCACAGGACGAGCCGCGGAGTGGCGCTCGACTCCCCGGTGCCGCGTCCGGCACCGGTCACGTCAGCCACGCCATTCCACGTCATATGGGTGCCTGATTCGGCGGTCACGTATACAGCATTGCAAATGCGCGCAACTCGTGTAACGGGCTGTGGGAGTGAACATCTTCGCGGTCGGTAGCCTTGTCCGTTGTGGTACGCATCGCGTTCTTCGGCCCGGAGGGCACGTTCACCGAACAGGCGGCGAGGGTTCTCGCCGGCGGTGACCAGCTGGTGCCTGTGGAGACCATCCCGGCGGCGTTCGACGCGGTGCGCGGCGGAGCCGCCGACGGCGCGTGCGTTCCGGTCGAGAATTCCGTCGAGGGTCCGGTCACCGCGACGCTCGACAGCGCCGTGTCCGGCGACCCGCTCGTCGCGGTCGCGAGGCGCTCCTGCCGATCCGGTTCACGGTGCTCGTGGGCGCCGACCGCGATCCGGTGGCCGACCCGCCGCGCACCGTCGCCAGCCATCCGCACGCGCTCGCACAGGTCCGCGACTGGCTCGCCGAGCACCTGCCGGACGCCGAGCAGCTGCCCGCCTCGTCCACGGCGGGCGCGGCCGTCGGCGTCCTGAACGGCGAGTACGACGCGGCCGTCGTCGCCCCGGTCGCCGCCGAGCACTACCCGCTCAAGACCCTGGCCACCGACGTCGCCGACCTCGCCGACGCCCGCACCCGTTTCCTGCTGCTGCGCAGGCCGGGCACGTTGCCCGCGCCGACCGGCGCCGACCGGACGTCGATCGTCGTCGCCGCGGCCAACCGCACCGGTTCGTTGGCCGGGCTGCTCGCCGAGCTGGCGACGCGCGGCATCAACCTCACCCGGCTCGACGCCCGCCCCGTCAAGGGCGACTACGGCACCTACCGGTTCTTCTTCGACTTCGAGGGCCACATCGCCGAACCCCGCATCGCCGACGCGTTGACGGCGCTGCGCAGGCGATCCCTGTCCGTGGGCTTCCTCGGCTCCCATCCGCGCGCCGACGGGGTCGCGGCCACGATCGAACCGGGCGCCGGTAACGACGACTTCGTCGCCGCCGACGCATGGGTCGAGGCCGTCCGCAAGGGAGAGATCGCGTGAGGCTGTACCTGGTGCGGCATGCCCAGAGCGAGGCCAACGTCCACAAGATCCTCGACACCGCACTGCCCGGCCCGCCGTTGACCGAACTGGGCCGGAAACAGGCCGACGCGCTGATCGACACGTTCGTCCCGCAGCAGGTCGCCGCCGTGTACGCCTCCCACGCGACGCGCGCGCAGCAGACCGCGGCGCCCCTGGCCGACGCACTGTCGCTGCCGGTGCGGGTGCTCGACGGGGTGCACGAGGTGTCGGTCGGCGACCTCGAGGGCCGCGGCGACCGGGAGGCCATCGAGGCCTACGGCACGGTCGTGCACCAGTGGGTGCAGGGCAACCTCGACGTGCCGCTGCCCGGCGGCGAGAGCGGCCGGCAGGTGCGGAGCCGCTACCTCGCCGCCGTCGACGCGATCCGCGAACGCCACCTCGGCACCGCCGACACGGTCGTGCTGGTCAGCCACGGCGGCGCGATCCGGCTCGCCGCCGAATGGCTCGCGCCCAACGTGACGCCCGAGATCACCGACACCGGCCTGCTGCCCAACACCGCCCACGTCCGCCTCGACGCCGACCCCGACCACGTCTGGCGCTGCTCCGAATGGGCGGGAATTCCGGTGTCGAACTGACGCCTTCGGCCGGGCGGAATTCGCGTTCATCCAGGCTCTCGTTCCCGGCTCGGTTCGCCGGATAGGGGCACGTTCCGTCGCACCATCGGCGCATTGTGGAAAGAATCCACGCAACCGATCGCGTTTCCGTTACGTCCTCGGGGTAGCCGACACTCGGCACAGGGAGGCGCGTGATGGACAAGATTGGTGAAACCGCCCCGACCACATCGGCCCGGCGCACGCCGGCAACCGTCGCAGGCACCGCGGTCGCGGGGGCGCTGGCCCTCGTTCTCGCAGGTTGCGGCGGCGCCGGAGCCGACCCCGCGGCAGTACACGGCGGCCTCGACGTCGCCCCGCCCGCGATGCCGGGACAGCAGTCGACCGCGCAGGCGCCGGAAGAATCCCCCGCGACGCAGGGTCGCGACAACAGCGGCGACGGAAACCGCAACCACATCGGCAACAGCAACAACAGCAACAACGACAACAATCGCCTCGAAAGCGACGGAAATGCCGCCGGAACGGTAGGGGATGCGCCGAAACAGGCGGTTCCGACAGTTCCCGGGGGTGCGAATACGGGTGAGAATCCGGCGGGCGAGTCCCGGGAGGGTGCCGGCGCGGAGTTGTGCCGGGCGGGCGATCTCGAGCTGTCCCTCGGCCGCGGCGAGGGTGCCACCGGCACGCACTACCGGCCGCTGCGGTTCACCAACACCGGCGACGCGCCGTGCGCGCTGCACGGATTCCCCGGCGTCTCCTACGTCGCGGGCGACGACGGGCACCAGGTCGGCCCGGCCGCCTACCGCGCGGGAACCAAGGGCGATCCGGTGACGCTGCAGCCGGGGCAGGTCGCGCACGCACCCGTCGGGTTCGTGCAGGTGCACAACTACGCGCCGGCCGACTGCCACCCCACGCCCGTGCGCGGGCTGCGCGTGTACGCGCCGCAGGAGACCGACGCGATGTACCTGCCCGCCCCGGGCACCGGCTGCGCGACCACGCCGCAAGGACACCAGTTGACCGTCAAGACCATCGAGCCGGGAGGCTGACGACCCCGGACGCGGTGTCAGTCCCGCGTGGTCCCGTCCTGCGTCGGGCCGTGCTCGGAGTCGGCGGAATCCGTCGGCTCCGCGGCCCGGGCCCGGGCCTTGCTACGGGTCAGGTGGGTCGCGGCGATGAGCGTGACGACGGCGAGGGCCACCTGGCAGGCGCCGGAGAACGCGAACGTCGCGCTCGTGGTGCCCAGCACGGTGGTCAGCAGGCCGCCGAGCAGGGCGCCGACGGGCAGCATGCCCCACACCACCGTCCGCCACACGCCGAGGACCCGGCCGAGCAGTTCCTCGGGCACGAGGCGGTAGCGGACGGTGGCGAGCAGGACGTTGGCCACGACCATCGCGGCCGCGAACAGTCCGAACAGGACCGCGCCCAGCACGGGGTTGTCGGTGAGGCCCATGGCGATGAACCCCAGCCCGCTCGTGGCCATGCCGCCCGCGAGCACGTAGCGGGCGCGGAACCGTTCGACCAGGCGGGACGCGACGGCCGCGCCCGCCAGTCCGCCGACCCCGCCCGCGAGGCCGAACACGCCGAACGCCGCCTCGGTCAGCGACAGGTCCTCCAGCGCGTACAGCACGAGCTGGGCCTGGGCGAGCTCCGAGGTCAACGCGAGGCCGCCCGCGGCGATGACGAGCCGCCACATGGTCGGTTCCCTGGTGAGCCACCGCATGCCGTCGCCGAGGTCGCGGCGTAACGCGGCCGCGGGGCGTTCGTCGGCCGGTGGTCGTTCGGGGCGGAAACTGCCGGCCAGGGCGATCATCAACGCGGCGGCGATCGTGAACGAGGCCGACGTCAGCAGGAACGGGAACGCCGCGAACACGGCGAACGTGAGACTGCCGAGCGGTCCGCCCGCGAACGTCTGCCCGATGATCTCGGTGGCCTGCAGTTTGCTGCTGGCCCCCGACAGGCCGCTCTTGTCGACCACCGAGGGCACGAGGACGTTGGCCGCGCTGTCGGCGACCACCTCGGCGACGCCGACGACCACGGCGCCGACGTAGACCATCCAGATCGACGCCTCACCCAGCGCGACGAGCACGGCCATGCCGCCGATCGCCGCGGCCCGGGCCGCGTTGGCGACGACGATCGCCTTGCGTCGGTCGATCCGGTCGAGCATCGCGCCCGCCAGGACCGCCAGCAGCAGCCAGGGCAGGAACTGGGCGGCCGACAGGCCCGCGATCAGCACCGGGTCGCGCGTCACCGTCGCGGCCAGCAGGGGGAACGCGACCTTCGCGATGCCGTCACCCAGATTCGCGGCCGCGTTCGCGCCCAACAGCAGGGGTAGTCCTCGCCGGCTGCGCGGGGGAGCGCCGGCGCTCGGGGCATCGCTGGGCATCGATGTAGAGCAGAGCGTGTCGGCGTGTTCGCCGCCAGTGATTCAACCCGAATGGGCGAGTGGTTTGTCCGAAGATGCAACTTTCGCAGGGGAGAGATCACCCTGTTGGCCCTGGAAAGTCGACAAGTTGATCTCTACCGCGGCCCGCTGAGCGCCGGTGTGTGGATGCCGTGCGGCGGTTCGGAGAGGAGGTGCCCGGCGGCCGAAACCGGCCGCCGGGCACCTCTTACCCCCAGTGGTCGCGGACCTGTGCCCGGCCCGTGCTGGGCCCGGCGGCGGTCCGGTCGTGTTCGTTCACCGCCCTTCCCCGTGCGGTGAACGGGACTGGAGTGACCCGGGTCGATCGCCCCTCGTGCGCTTCCCCCAGCGGTTCCCTGCGAAAGACCCGGGTCGGCCGCAGGCATGCGGTACCTGCGTGCTTCCAGCGTGCGGGTCGCGGTGGGGCCGGGGCCAGACGTCACGGCGAAGTGGGGTGTCCCCGGGACGAATGCGCCGGCGACCTGCGGTTGGGCCGCGGGCTGTGATGTCCCGCCGGGACGCCGGGGAGCCCTTCCGGTGGCGGGACTCGACCGGGCAAGATGCAGACGTTTGCACCTTGTGCCCGGTTCGACGTACCCGAAGGGGGTCATGTGGCTCGGTGGAGAGAGCTGCCGGAATCGCTGGAGCCGCATGCGCGCGCTCTCGCCGAGGCGTTGCGCGAGCACAAGGACCGCACCGAGCTGAGTATCGCGTCGATCGCGGCGCGGACCGAGGTCAGCACATCGTCCTGGGATCGCTACCTCAACGGAAGGGCCCTGCCCTCGCAGCACGCGATCGAGGGAATCGCCCGCCTCGCCGGCGCCGCGCCCGCACCGCTGCTGGCTCTGCGTGAGCTCGCCGCCGAACCACCCGCCGACCAGGCCGACCCCGAACCCGGGCCGGATCCCGGACCCCGGTCCGAACCCGCCCCGCGCCGGTCCCCGCTCCGGCTCCCAGCCCGGCCGTGCAGTTCCGGCCGGTGCCGTGGATCCCGATGCTGCTCACGAGCGTCACGACGGCACTCGTCATGCTCGCCGGCCTGCTGGTGCTCGCCCCCTGGGAGAACACGGAAGGCGGGGGTGCGGCCCAGGACGGTGCCGCCCAGGGAGGTGCCGCCGAGGACGACGGGACGCTGGACGAGCCGCCGCATCCGCAGTTCGGCGAGTACACCTTCGAACCCGGCGCCCGCCACGAGTGCGACGTCGACCGCGATGCCGACGACGACCTCCTCTACGCCGGCTACAGCCGCAGCCGCACCGACCTCGTGCTGCCGGACACGCAGGGCTGGACGGTCGTGGAGATCCAGTGCCTGCTCGAGCACCACGACATCGCGCCCGGCGCCGTCGACGGGCAGTACAGCTGGGCCACGGACCGTTCCGTCCGGCGCCTGCAGGACCAGGCGCACATCGCCGTCGACGGCATCGTCGGCCCCGACACGTGGCGTGTGCTGCGCGGACAGGAGGAGCCGTGACCCGGCCCGACCCCGAGTCCCAGTCGCAGGGCCGGTCCCAGCAGCGGTCGCGTGCCCGGCGGACGGCGCAGCCTGCCGTCCCGCCGGAGAGTGCCCGGCTCGCCGAGACGCTGGGCGAGATCCGCTCCGCGACGCGGCTGAGCCTGGCCGCGCTGGCCGCGAAGACGCCGTACAGCAAGTCGTCGTGGGGCCGGTATCTGAGCGGTGAGGCCGTGCCGCCGCGCGACGCCGTGACCCGGCTGTGCGCGCTCGCCGGCGTCGAGGCCGACCGTGTCGAACGGGTCGTGATGCTGCGCGACATCGCCGACGAGGCACGGAAACGACGCGCTGCGGCGGAGGCCGGCACCGGGGCCACACCGCCCGACCCACGGCCCGAAACGGAGTCCGGCGGGGACCACGGGGCCGATGCCGCGCCGGCGTCCCGCGGGGAGGCGCGCAGGTCGGGCTACCCCACGATGGTCGGCGTGGCGGTGGTGTCGGTGGTCGCGTTGGTGGGCGTGCTCGCCTGGGGCCTCCTGCCGGGCGGCGACTCCGGCGGCGAGTCCGGCGAGCCCGGCGGCGGGGGACAGGTCGCCGCCGGCGGCGATGTCGAACACGCCCCCTCCGGTGCCCGGCCCGGCACCGAGGAGGGCGGCCCGCTGTGCCGGGGTGAGGAGTGCGCCGGTGAGGACGCGGAGACGCTCGCGTGCGCGACGGTCGACTCCCCGCCCGTCCCGGTCGACGAGAGGCGGTTCGCCGAGGGGACCGTCGTGAAGATCAACAGTTCGCCCGGGTGCGAGACGGTGTGGGCGCGCATCGACCGCGGCGTGATCGGCGACGTCGTCGAGGTCGCCGGGCCGGACGGCGAGGCCGGGGAGACCCAGCAGGCGCTGGTGCGCGACGAGTTCGACGCCCGCGGCGCACTGGCCACGCCGATGCTCGCGGTGCCGGCAGAACGGCTCGACCGGGTGCGGGCCTGCCTGGTCCGCGACGGCGAGCGGACCTGCTTCACCGGCGGCTGAGCAGGCCGGTGAGGGGGCCTCAGCCCCAGCCGAGCTCGTGCAGGCGCCGGTCGTCGATGCCGAAGTGGTGGGCGACCTCGTGCACGACGGTGATCTTCACTTCCTCGACGACGTCCTGCTCGCTGTGGCATATCGCGAGGATCGGCTGCCGGTAGATCGAGATGCGGTCGGGCAGCACGCCGCCGTAGTCGTGGCCACGGTCGGTCAGGGCCACGCCGTGGTAGAGGCCGAGGATGTCGGGCTCGTGCTCGTCGTGCTCCTCGACCAGCACGACCACGTTGTCCATCGCGGCGGCGAACTCGGGTGGTAGTTGGTCGAGCGCCTCGGAGACGAGCTCCTCGAATCGGGTCAGTGGCATGTCGACCGCCACGCGTCAGCCTCCGTTCCCCGGGATCAGATCGGTCAGGTCGCCCGACTCCTCGGAGTCGGGCACGGGGGACTGCGACGCGCCGTGGTCCTGGCCACCGCCGTTCTCGCCGTCGTTGCCGCCCCCGTTGTTTCCGCCCTCGTTGCCACCGCCGTTGTTGCCCTGGCCGCCGTCGTTGCCACCGCCGTTGTTGCCGTCGCCG
The DNA here is from genome assembly GCF_001942305.1 of Saccharomonospora sp. CUA-673. Classification (GTDB taxonomy): domain Bacteria; phylum Actinomycetota; class Actinomycetes; order Mycobacteriales; family Pseudonocardiaceae; genus Prauserella. The sequence goes on from NZ_MKKE01000077.1 coordinate 85,813, forward strand.
CCGTTCTCACCGCGGCCGTCGGTGCCGTCCTGCGAGCCGCCGCCCTCGTCGGTCTGCGCCTGGCCCTCGGCGTCCTTGGAGACGCTGCCGCGCACGGGCGCGAGGCCGCTGTTGTCCTCGAGCAGGGCGGCGACCTTGCAGTTGACGAGCGTGGAGCCGGCGTCCCAGCTCTCCTGGGTGCGGGTGTCCCACGTGACGATCAGGCCCTGTTCCCGCAGGTCCTGATCGCCGGAGTACTCGTTCGCGAGCCGGTTGCAGCGCCGGTCGAGGAACTCGTCCTGGTCCTCGGGCTCGGGGAAGGAGTCGAACTCGTTGGCCAGGTTGACCACGGCGACCATCTCGTAGGCGTGCTCCTCGGCGCAGTCGATGGGCGCGGTGGGCGAGCCGTCCTCGATGCCGAGGCACGTGCCCTCCTCCCAGACGTCCGACTGGTTGAGTTCCGACACGGGCGCCTCGAGCGGCTGCAACGACCCGTCGGGGGCGGTGCGCTGCAGACCGCAGTGCAGTTTCCGCTCGCCCTGCGACCACTGGTGCTCGTCGGGCTGCAGCACGCCGATGCTGAGCTTGCCCTCCGGGTCCAGCGGCCCGCCGAGGTACTCGCCGGCCGACTCGCCGCAGCGCTGCATCGTCAACGTGCGCCAGGCGTCGTCGTTGGGCTTGGCCGCGTTCGGCGGGTACTGCGCGGAGATGTCGACGGCGTCGATCACCTCGAACAGATGCGGCTCGGTGCAGCTGACGGTGCGGATGTCGGCCGCGTCGGGGGCCTGCCAGGTCAGACACGTGCCGGGCGGGGAGCTGAACGCCTCGTACCGGGCGACGGCCGCGGCCTCCTCCCGGGCCTGGTGGCGCTCCTCCTCGGTCTCGAAACCCCAGCCGAGCACCCAGGACAACGACATGGCCGCGATGGCGCCGACGAAGACACCCGCGACGAGCACGCGGGTACGACGTGCCGACTTGCTTCGGGTTCGGTTCTCCGACGGGAACCGGCGACGGTCGTTGGACATCAACTCTCATGATGCCTGATGCCCGCTCGTGACGACGTCGCAAGAGTGGGTCGCTAGGCTGGGGATCAGCCCCGAGTGGGTGAGTGCGTGCGACAGGTGGAGCCTTCGAACATGAGCGACGAGAACAACCCGACCGGCGGTTCGCCCGGTTCCGGCCCGGGCTCCGGAGGTCGGGGCGAGCCGCCCGACCGCGGAGGCATGCGGTTCCAGGATCCGTCGTCGACGACCCGCCGCGAGCCGACGCTCGCCGAACAGCGCGCCCGGCGGCAGGCCGTGCTCGAGGAGCGGGAACGCGCCGAACAGGCCGAACGGGCGCAGCTCGCGGCCGACGAGCGCTCCGAGACGCGGCGCAAGCTGTTCATCGGCGCCGGTGTCGGCGTCGGCCTGGTGGGGCTCGTCGCCGGCTGGTATCTCGTGGCCCAGCCCGACGAGGTGACGGCCACCTGCACGACCGCCGACGGCACGGTCGTCGAGGACGACCGGCTGTGTGACGAGGACTACGCCCAGCAGCAGGGCGGCTACGTCGGCGCGGGCGGGTTCATGTTCATCCCGTTGCCCGGCGGCGGGATGCAGCAGTACCGCTACAACTACGGCGGCACCGGCCAGCCCGGCCAGCAGGTGCAGGGCGGCACGTTCAACCGGCCCGACAACGCCAACATCACCAGCAGGTCCGGCACCACCGTGCAGCGCGGCGGGTTCGGCGTCAGCGGCGGCAGCTTCGGTTCGGGCGGGGCCTGACGCGCATGCATCGATCGACCGCCGCGCCGCGGCGCGACTGGCAGCGCACCGTCGAGGAACAGGGCCTGGTCTTCGGCACGCCCGCCCGGTACGGCGACGGCAAGGCGCGCCCCTACTGGGACGAGTCCGTGCACTACGTGCTGCCCATGGACGAGGTGCTCGCCCTCGAGGCCGACGTCGAACTGCTGCACTCGATGTGCCTCGAGGCCGTCGACCACGTGATCACCGCCGAGCGGTACGCCGAGTTCGGCCTGCCCGAGTGGTCGTGGTCCTACATCGCCGAGTCGTGGAAGCGCCGCGATCCGCACCTGTACGGCCGGTTCGACCTGCGCTACGACGGCCGCGGCCCTGGCAAGCTGCTCGAGTACAACGCCGACACCCCGAGCTCGCTGCTCGAGGCCGCGGTGCTGCAGTGGCACTGGAAGACCGAGGTCTTCCCCGACGACGACCAGTGGAACTCGATCCACGAACAGCTCGTCGAACGCTGGCAGCACATCGCGGGGTTGCTGCCGTCCAACGAGGTGCACTTCACGTGGTCGAGCGCCGACACCAGCGGCGAGGACCACATCACCACCACGTACCTGCAGGAGACCGCCGCCGAGGCCGGACTCGACACCGTCGCGCTCGTCATCGAGGAGATCGGCTGGGACCCGCTGCTCAAGCGGTTCGTCGACCTCGAGGAGGCGCCGATGTCCACGGTGCTCAAGAACTACCCGTGGGAATGGGTCGTCGAGGAGGAGTTCGGCAGGCACGCGGCCGAATCCGCGCCGCAGACCCTGTGGATCGAACCGCAGTGGAAGATGCTGCTGTCCAACAAGGCGCTGCTCGGCATCCTCTGGGAGAACTACCCCGGACATCCCAACCTGCTGCCCGCGTTCAACGACCAACCCGGACTGCTCACCGAGTACGTGCGCAAACCGAAACTCGGCCGCGAGGGCGCCAACGTGCAGATCGTCGCGCCCGGCTACGAAACCGAGACCGGCGGCGTCTACGGCTCGGAGGGCTACACCTATCAGGCGTTCGACCCCCTGCCCGAGTTCGACGGTTTCCGCCCCGCACTGGGCGCGTGGATCGTCGGCGACAACGCCGCGGGCCTGGGCATCCGCGAGACGGCGGGTCTCGTCACCGACGACGGAGCCGCCTTCGTCCCGCACCGGATCCCGGAGTAGTCCGCGCCCGCGGCCCTGGTCCGACTCCGGTGCGACACACCCCGTGAGCTTTCGGCGGCAGCTGTCGCCGAACCGACGTTAAGGAGACACCGACGTGCTTCTCGCCCTGCCCGAGGACTTCGGCGGCTACCTCGCCTGGGGAATCGGCGCGATCACGCTGTACGCGATCGTCGGCCTGCTGCTGATGTTCGCGGGCTTCTACGCGATCGACTTCACCACGCCCGGCAAGCTGTCCGATCTGGTGCGCCGCGGCCTGCCGAACGCCGTGATCATCGTCTCGTCCGGTCTGCTGTCGATGGCGTTCATCGTCGTCGTCGCGATCTGGGCCTCCACCGGTGACCTGGCCGAAGGGCTGATCACGTCGCTCGTGTTCGGTTTCATCGGCATCGTCGTGCAGGTCGGTGCGGTGCGGGCACTCGAGTTCGCCACCCGCATCGACGTGCGCTCGACCGTCGAGGACGAGAAGTTCCAGCCGGCGAGCCTCGTCGTGGCGGCCGCGCACCTCGCGCTCGGTCTCGTGGTGGCCGTCGCCATCTCGTAGCAGCTACCGTGGCCGCGTGCGGCTACTGCGGACTCCAGAAGATCGTTTCGAGAACCTTCCCGACTTCGACGTTCCCCAGCGGTACGCCGAGATCGACACTCCCGAGGCCGGCGTCGTGCGCGTCGGTTACGTCGAGGCCGGCCCGGCGGACGGGCCCGTCGTGCTGCTCCTGCACGGCGAGCCCACCTGGTCGTTCCTGTACCGGAAGATGCTGCCGGTGCTCGCCGACGCGGGCATCCGCGCGATCGCGCCCGACCTCGTCGGGTTCGGCCGCTCGGACAAGCCCGCCGACGTCGCCGACCACAGCTACGCCGCCCACGTCGAGTGGATGCGCGCGTTCGCGTTCGACGCGCTCGACCTGCGCGACGTCACGCTCGTCGGCCAGGACTGGGGCGGGTTGATCGGACTGCGGCTGGTGGCCGAGCACCCCGAGCGGTTCGCGGGCGTCGTGCCGGCCAACACCGGCCTGCCCACCGGCGACGAGGGCATGCCCGACGTGTGGTGGAAGTTCCACGACGCCGTCGAGAACGCACAGGTCCTCGACGTCGCGCGGTTCGTGCAGTCCGGCTGCCGCACGGAGTTGGGTCAGGCCGAACGCGACGCCTACGACGCGCCGTTCCCGAACGAGATGTACAAGGCGGGCCCGCGCGCGATGCCCGGGCTCGTGCCGACGACGCCCGACGACCCGGCCACCGAGGCGAACCGCGCCGCGCGGGCGACGTTGGGCAAGCTGAGGGTTCCGATGGTCGTCGCGTTCTCCGACGGCGACCCGATCACCGCGGGCATGCGTCCCGTCCTCGAACGCCTCCCCGGCGCCGAGGGTCGCGAACACCCCGTGATCACCGGCGCCGGCCACTTCCTCCAGGAGGACAACCCCGAAGCCCTGGCCGAAGCCGTCAAGACCCTGGTGCACCCCTAACCCCTCGCCGTGTCAGCACCCCACGCGGCCGTGTCAGCAATCTGCGTCGCCGTGTCAGCAATCTGCGTCGTCGTGTCAGCAATCTGCGTCGTCGTGTCAGCAATCTGCGTCGTCGTGTCAGCAATCTGCGTCGTCGTGTCAGCATTTGGCGTCGCGGTGTTGGCAACTCGCGGCGCGGTGTTGGCGTTTCGGGGACGGGTCACGGGCCTTCGGCGGCGCGCTTGATCGCCTCGAGTCGGCGGTCCCACTGGTTCGCCAGCGCCGACATCCACGAGGCCGTGGCGTCGAGGGCCTCCGAACGCACGGTGTAGCGGACCTCGCGACCGGTGCGTTCGGCCGCGACGAGTCCGGCCTGGTCGAGCACTCCGAGGTGCTTGACGATCGCCTGCCGCGACACGGGCAGATCCGCCGCGAGCACCGACGCGCTGGCCTGTCCGCGCGCGGCGAGCGCGTCGAGCAACGCCCGCCGGGTCGGGTCGGCCAGCGCGCCGAGTACGGCGTCGACCTCGGGTTTCGTCACGCGAGCGCCGTCTGCAGCTGCTCGATCACCCAATCCCAGCCTCCGCTGTTGTCCTTGAACGCCTGCCGCCCATCGTGCTCGGGCAGCGTCGCGAACCCGCTCTCGACCACGCGCAACCGGGTCCCGCCCGCCTGCTCGGTGAGCGTGAACTCGACGAGTGTCGAATCGCCGGAGCCCGGCGTGCGGCCCGGGTAGGCGCTGGCCCAGCGGTACGCGAGGTAGGTGTACGGCTCGGACGTCTCGATGACGGTCGGATACTCGACGTCCTTCTCGTCCTTGGCGACGAACGTCGTGCCCGTCTCGATCGCCGGCTGCTCACCGTGTTCGTTGACCCAGAAGAACTCGGTCAGCTTGTCCCACACGCGCTGCGGCGGTGCGTCGATCTGGATCTCACGTTCGATCCGGTCCATGTCCATGATCTCGGTGCCCTCTCTGGTCAAAGCCTCTGCCGATGCTCCCGAGGGCCCTTTGGTCGCGTTCAACGCAACTATGGGGCCCTTGGGAGCTTTTTTGCGTGCAACCACAGGGTTGCACGTCCTCGGCGTTGATGCAACCCGTCGGTTGCAGTTGGAGGACGGTTAGGATCCCTGTGTGATCGACCTCAGGACTCTGCGCGAAGACCCGGCCTGGTGCGCGCCTCGCAGCGCGCCCGCGGTGAGGACCAGGGCGTCGTGGACCGGCTGCTGTCCCTCGACGCCGAGCGCAGGTCCGCGATCGCCGGCGCGACCAGCTGCGCGCGAGCAGAAACAACTCGGCAAGCAGATCGGCAAGGCCGCCGGCGACGAGAAGCAGGAACTGCTCGCGCGCGGCAAGGAACTGGCCGCGAAGGTCAAGGACGCCGAGTCCGAACAGGCCCGCACCGGGGAGGAGTTCGAGGAACTCCACCGTGCCGTGCCGAACATCGTGCTCGACGGCGTCCCGGCGGGCGGCGAGGACGACTTCGAGGTGCTCAAGCACGTCGGCACCCCGCGCGAGTTCGACTTCACCCCGCGCGACCACCTCGACCTCGGCGAACGGCTCGGCGCGATCGACATGGAACGCGGCGCGAAGGTGTCGGGCTCGCGGTTCTACTTCCTCACCGGCGTGGGCGCGCAGTTCCAGCTCGCGCTGCTGAACATGGCCGCCGCGCAGGCCGGCGCGCAGGGCTTCCAGCTGATGATCCCGCCGGTGCTCGTGCGGCCGGAGGTCATGGCGGGCACCGGATTCCTCGGCGCGCACGCGTCGGAGATCTACCACCTCGACGAGGACGACCTGTATCTCGTCGGAACGTCGGAGGTGCCGCTCGCCGGCTACCACGCCGACGAGATCATCGACCTCGGCTCGGGCGCGAAGCGTTACGCTGGCTGGTCGACGTGCTTCCGCCGCGAGGCCGGTTCGTACGGCAAGGACACGCGCGGCATCATCCGCGTGCACCAGTTCGACAAGATCGAGATGTTCGTCTTCTGCCGGCCGGAGGACGCCGAGGCCGAGCACGAGAAGCTGCTCGCGTTCGAGGAGGACATGCTCGCCAAGATCGAGGTGCCGTACCGCGTGATCGACACGGCGGCCGGCGACCTCGGCACGAGCGCGGCGCGCAAGTACGACTGCGAGGCGTGGATCCCGACGCAGGAGGCCTACCGCGAGCTGACGTCGACGTCGAACTGCACGACGTTCCAGGCCCGCAGGCTCGGCGTGCGCTACCGCGACGCGGGCGGAAAGCCGCAGGCGGCCGCCACCCTCAACGGCACCCTCGCCACCACGCGCTGGCTCGTCGCGATCCTCGAGAACCACCAGCTCGCCGACGGTTCCGTGCGCGTGCCCGAGGCGATGCGCCCGTTCCTGGGCGGCCGCGAGGTCCTCACCCCGTCCGGCGAGTAACCACCGGCCCCCGCGAGGGCTGCCCTCCGGGGCGCGGTGATCGTTAAGGTGGGCCGCCGTGCAACGAGTGGTCGTGATCGGCGGCGGGATCCTCGGACTGGCGGTGGCGCGCGAACTGTCCGCGCGCGGCGCCGACGTGACGCTGCTGGAGAAGGAAACCCGCTGGGCGGCGCATCAGACGGGACACAACTCGAACGTCGTCCACGCCGGGCTGTACTACAAGCCCGGGTCCTACAAGGCGCGGATGTCGGTGGCGGGCAACCGGTCCATTCTCGCCTTCGCCGCCGAACACGGCGTTCCCGCCGAGGTGTGCGGCAAGCTCGTCGTCGCCACCGACGACGCGCAGCGCGCCCAGCTGCGGGTGCTCGCCGACCGTGCCGAGGCCAACGGCGTGCCCGCGCGGCTCATCGGCCCGGCCGAGGCGCGCGAGTACGAACCGGAGGTGGCGTGCGTCGAGGCGTTGCACGTCGCCTCGACCGGGATCATCGACTTCCCCGCCGTGTGCGAGGCGCTCGCGCGCGTGTCCGCGCAGGCGGGCGCGGAGCTGCGCACCGGGGCGGAGGTCACGGGCATCAGGCCGCGGTCGGGTGGTGGCGTCGAGGTCGCGGTGCGGTCGCGTCCGGTGCCGACGTGGTGCGCGGCGACGTGCTCGTCAACTGCGCCGGACTGCACGCCGACCGGGTGTCCGCGCTCGCCGGCGTGCGCCCGCAGGCGCGCATCGTGCCGTTCCGCGGCGAGTACTACGCGCTGCGCCCGGAGAAGCGACATCTGGTGCGCGGGTTGATCTACCCCGTGCCCGACCCGGCGTTGCCGTTCCTCGGGGTGCACCTGACGCGGATGCTCGACGGCACCGTCCACGCCGGACCGAACGCCGTGCTCGCGCTGCGTCGGGAGGGCTACCGCTGGCGCGACGTGTCCGCCCGTGACGTCCTCGACGTGGCACGGTTCCCCGGGTCGTGGCGGCTCGCGCGCCGGTATGCGTTCCCGGTGGGCCTCGACGAGGTGCGACGTTCGTTGTCACGGCCGCGGTTCGCGCGGAGCCTGGCGCGGCTCGTGCCCGCGGTCGGCGTCGACGACATCGAACGCCACGGCGCGGGCGTCCGCGCGCAGGCGTTGCTGCCCGACGGATCGCTCGCCGACGACTTCCTCATCGACCGCGCGCCGGGACAGGTGCACGTCCTCAACGCCCCGTCCCCGGCCGCGACGAGCGCCCTCGAGATCGCCCGCCACATCGCCGACGAAACAGAAGCCTGACCCTCCGCCCGGCCGTGTCAGCACCCTGCGTCGCCGCTTTGTGCCAACACGGCGACGTGAAGTGCTGACACGGCGACGGGAGCTTTTACGGGGTGAGGTCGCGGCGGCGGAAGGTCAGGACGCCGACGGCGGTCAGGGCGAGGCCCGCGGCGAGCAGGGCTCCCGGTGCGGCCACGGCGACGTCGCCGCCGGGCAGCTCGGGCATGTGCTCGAACGGCGACAGTGCCGTGACACCGCCGGGCAGGTCGAACGCCGGACCGAGCACCGATGCGACCGCGGCGGCCGTCAGCACACCCCACGCGGCGGCCGATGCCCGCGGCAGCAGCCCGAACAGCGCCGCCGTGACACCGCCGAGCAGCCACACCGCGGGTAGCTGCGCCAGCGCGGCGCCGGCGACCGAAGCCACGTGGCCCGGTTCGCCCGCCATCAGGGCGTACGCCGCACCGGCGGCGGCCCCGCCCGCGGCGAGCAGCCACGCACCGGCGACCGCGGAGATCGTCAGCTGCGCGAGCAGCCATCGTCTGCGGTCGAGCGCGCCGGCCAGCAGCGGTTCGGCGCGTCCGGCCTGCTCCTCGCCCCTGGCGCGACCCGCGGCGCCGACGACGTACGCGGCGACCGCCACGGCCAACAGCAGCACGGTCATGCGGAAGAACACGTCGGTCGGCTCGCCCGCGCCCGCCCCGCCGAGCATCGCCTGCAGCTCGGGGTTGCCGCCGAGCATGTCGTCGGCGGACTCGGCGGTCGCGCCGAGCGTCGCGGCGGCTACCACGACGCCGACGGTCCAGCCGGTGACGTTGCCGCGTTGCAGTCGCCAGGCCAGGCCGATCCCGGTGGTCAACGATGCCGTCGCCGCGCGCGGTCCCGGCCGGTTGGCGACCATGCCCTCGCCGAGGTCGCGCCGCGATTCCAACGTCACCGCCGCGACCGTGCACACCGCGGCCGCACCGGCGACCAGCAGCAACGGCCACCACCGTTCGTCGGCGAACGGCCGCGTCGCCTGCGCCCAGCCGACGGGGGAGAACCACGTGAGTGCACCCAACGACCCGCCGGCGTCGCCGGCACTGCTGACGTCGCCTGCGGCCCTGGCGAGGTAGGCGAGACCGAACACGGCACCGGCGATGGCGTACGCGCCGCGGGCGTACTCGGCCAGCTGCGCGGCGACCGCGGTGACCGCGGCGAACACGACCCCGATCGACGTCAGCGACAGTCCGAACGCGACACTGCCCGGCCACGAAAGTCCTTGCACGCCCAGGGAAACCGCGACGGTCGCACCGATCAGGACGTGCAGTCCGGTGACGACGAGCAGGGTCGCGGCCAGGCCGGCGTGCCGGCCGACGCGGGCCGAGCGCAGCAGCTCGAGTCGGCCCTGTTCCTCCTCGCCGCGCGTGCCGCGGCCCACGAGCAGGATCGACGCGAGCGCGATGCCGATCGCCACCGAACCGCCGACCTCGAAGACGATCAGCCCGCCCAGGTCGTGCAATCCGTGCCCGGGTCCGTTGAGCGCGATGCCCGCCGGGCTCGCACTCGCCATGCGCGCGTACGCGTCGAGGTCGGCCTGCGTCGGATACAGCGAGTCGAAGGACTCGACAGCCACGAGCGGCAATGCGATCAGCGCCGCGAACCACACCGCGAGCCGCACCCGGTCGCGGCGCAGCGTCAACCGGATCAGCGCGGCCGTGCCGGCGAACGTCGTCATCGGTGCGTCCCTTCGAGCTCGCCCGGCGCGCCGGCGTCCACATCGGACTCCTCCGTGTCGGCCCCCTCCACGCTGTAGTGCCGGAGGAACAGCTCCTCGAGCGACGGCGGGGTGCAGGTGAGGGCGGTGATGCCGAACGTCGTGAGGGTGCCCATGGCCTCGTCGAGGTGGTCGGCGTCGACGTCGAAGCGCACATGGCTGCCGCTCCCGTCCCCGTCGATGGTGGCGTCGTGCACGCCGGGCAGGCCGGCGATCGCGTCGGCGGGCAGGCGGGTGTGTGCGTCGACCGTCGTCCGGGTGAGGTGGCGCAGGTCGGCGAGCGTGCCGGTCTGCACGGTCGAACCGGCGCGGATGATGCTCACGCGGTCGCAGAGCTTCTCGACCTCGGCGAGGATGTGCGAGGACAGCAGCACGGTCCGCCCGTCGGCCGCGGCCTCGGCGATGCACTGCTGGAAGACGGCCTCCATCAGCGGGTCGAGGCCCGAGGTCGGCTCGTCGAGGATCAGCAGTTCGGCGTCGGAGGCGAGGGCTGCGACGAGGGCGACCTTCTGCCGGTTGCCCTTCGAGTACGTCCGGCTCTTCTTGGTCGGGTCCAGTTCGAAGCGCTCGAGCAGTTCCGTGCGGCGCCGGCGGTCCAGTCCGCCGCGGACGCCGGCGAGCACGTCGATCACCTCGCCGCCGGTCAGGCCCGGCCACAGGTGCACGTCGCCGGGCACGTAGGCGAGCCGGCGGTGCAGGTCGACGGCGTCGGCCCACGGGTCGCCGCCGAACAGGTGCACGCGGCCCTCGTCGGCGCGCAGCAGGCCGAGCAGCACGCGGATCGTCGTCGACTTGCCTGCGCCGTTGGGGCCGAGGAAACCGTGCACCTCGCCGGGTTCGACCCGCAGGTCGAGGCCGTCCAGGGCGCGGAACCGGCCGAACCGTTTGACCAGGCCCGCCGCGTCGATGGTCAGCGTTGTCATCGCGACTCCAAGGCTGGGAGCGACTCCGCATCCGGGAGTGACTCGAATGTGGAAGTGACTGTCATGTGACAGCAACTCTACGGCCGTGTCCGATATTTATGCAAGTGACTGTCAAAGGACAGTCACTGCTATGGTTGGTGGTCATGGTGAACGGGGTCGAACCGCTGCGCGAGCGCTACCAGCGGGAACCGGGACTGCGCGAGCGCAAGAAGCTCGCCGCGATGCGCCACATCCAGGACACGGCCGTGCGCCTGTTCGTCGAGCACGGTTTCGCCGCCGTCACCATCGAACGCGTGGCCGCAGAGGCCGAGGTGTCGCCCAGCAGCGTCTACCGCTACTTCGGCACCAAGGAACACCTCATCCTCTACGACGAGACCGACCCGGTGGGGCTGCGCCGGTTCGACGAGCTCCTCGCCGAACACGAGCCCGTCGACGCGCTGCGGCGGTTCCTGCGGGAGATCGAGAGCTACGTGCCCGACGACACCGGACAGTTGCGCAGCCGCCTGCACTTCATGCTCACCGAACCGTCGGTGCGCCGGGTACTCGGCGAGGAGATCGACCAGGTCGAGGCGGTGCTGCGGGAGATGATCGCGGCCCGGACGGGCCTCGAGGCCCACTCGATGCGTGTGCGTGTGTTCGTGACCGCGATGGTGCGCGGCATCATCGCGGCGGTCGAGTACTGGCACGACACCGGCGCCCGCGAACCGCTGGGCGAGGTGATCGACGAGGCCGTCACCATGCTCACCGAGGGCCTGTCGTTCCCATCGGTGGCCGGTTGAGGGCTCCGGGGTGTGCGCGAAGTGCCAACACGGGGACGTGGATTGCCAACACGGCGGCGTGAGGTGCTGACACGCCCGCGTGAAGTGCTGACACGGCGACACGGCCACCTGGCGGAGGCGCCGCGGCGTCGTTCTCGGTACGTTGCTCTCGGCTCCGGGCGGGGGTGATGGGGTGTTCGCCGTAATCGCGGTGATCGCACTGTGGATGTGTGTCGCGGTGCTGCTCGTCGTCGGCTGGCGTCGATTCGCCGTCGAACGCGGCTGGCGGATCGCGGCGCTCGTCGCGGCGACGGCCGTCGCGGCCGTGCACCAGCTCGTCTACCGAACCGTGCCCGACGAGGCGCACGTCGGCTTCCGCTACGCCCGCAACATCGCCGACGGGTACGGCGCCGTCTTCAACCCCGGCGAGTACGTCGAGGGCTACACCGACTTCGCGTGGCTCGTGCTGCTCGGGCTCGGGCGCGCCCTGACGGGCGGTGAGGTCGAGACGATCGCCGTCGTCCTCGGCGTCGCGTGCGTGCTGCTGACGGTGCTCGTCGTGTACGCCCTCACCGGTCGGATCCTGCGCGGCACCGATCCGGCGTTCGCCGTCGCGGCCGCCGCGGTCACGGCGGGCGTCGGCTCGCTGGCCGCCTACGGGCCCTCCGGACTGTCGACGCCGCTGTTCGTGCTGCTCGTCCTCGCGCTGGTGTACGCGCTGGTGAACGGCAACCCCGTGCTGGCGGGGGTCGTCGCGGCGCTGGCGGTGATGACGCGGCTCGACGGACTCGTCGTCGCGGTCGTCGCCGGAGCCTGGCTGGTGGCCGTCGCGGCGAGCAGGCGGGTGTCGTGGTCGGCGCCCGCGGTGTACCTGCTGGGTGCGGCCGTCCTGCTCGTGCCGTGGCTGGCGTGGCGCATGACCTACTACGGCGAACTCGTGCCGACCGCCGTCGTCGCGGGCCTCTCGGCCGGCAGCGACAGCGTGCTGGGCCGGCTCGACGAGGGCTGGACCTACGTCGTCGACTTCGCCCTGACGTACCAGGCGTTCCTGATCGTGGCCGCGGTCGCGATCGGCGTGCTCAGCTATCGGCGCGGACCCGGCGCGCGCTACGTGTGGCTGCTGCTGTGGCTGGCGATCGCCGAGGCGCTGTTCGTGATCGTCGCCGGCGGTCCGACGCTGCCCGCGTGGGGCCAGCTGGCGCCCGTGCCCGTGCTGCTGGCCGTGGCCGCGGCGAGCGGGTTCGCATTCGCTGCGGCGGGAGTGCGGGACGGTGTCGACGATGCCGAGGCCGAGGACGTGCGGGCCGGGCGTTCCGGGGCCGGAGCTTCGGGAGCTTCGGTTTCAGGGAGGTCGGACTCGGGGCCGGAACGCGCGACGGCGCCGGCGGCCGGGCGTGGGGTGGCGCTCGTCGCGGTGGCGCTCACCGGACTGTCGCTGGGTCTGAGCCTCACGCGGATGGCCCCGGTCATGCACGAGCTGCGCGACGTCACCGACGAGCTCACCGACATCGGTGCGTGGCTGGGGGAGCACCTGCCGGCGGGGACGGCGGTGAGCGCGATGCCGGCGGGGGCGCTGTCGGCGGCGGCCGGGTCGGAGCTGTTCATCGTCGACCCGAGCGGCACGACCGACGACCATCTGGCCCGCAACCCGCAGGACCACGCGTACGTCGTGGGCAGCCGCATGCCCGCGGTGGTCGTCGACCTGGCGGGCGGCTACCTGCCCGAGCGCACCTGCGAGATCCGCACCGAGTACGCCGGCCCGTACGAGGTCGTCCCGTTCCGGGCCGCCGCCGAGGGCGAACGCTGGGTGGAGCTCTACCTGAGCCGCCCCTTGGCAGCCCAACTCACGGAGACCCTCTCCGCCCACCCCCACTTCACCGCCCACCCCTGCTGAGGTGGGCCCTCGGGGGCGTCAGAACCAGCGTTCGAGGACTTGGGCCACGCCGTCCTCGTGGTGGGGTGCGGTGACCTCGTCGGCGATGTCGAGGACGGTGGGGTGGGCGTTGGCGACGGCGACGCCGTGGCCGGCCCAGCGGATCATCTCGACGTCGTTGGGCATGTCGCCGAACGCGATCGTGTCGTCGGCGCCCAGGCCGAACCGCGCGGCGACGCCCGACAGGCCGGTGGCCTTCGTGACCCCGTGCGCGGCCAGTTCGATGAGCCCGCCGCCGGTGGAGAACGTGATGTCGACGTGCGCGTCGAGCACCTGGCGGGCGGCCTGCGCCATCGCCGCCGACGTCATGTTCGGGTGGCTGACCAGGAGTTTCACGGCGGGAAGGCCGACGACCTCGGCGCGCGCGGACCGCGTTCCCTCGCCGCCGTCGCCCCACGGGTTGTGATAGCCGGTCTCGATCACGAAGGTCTCGACGTCCGTGTCGTGGGCGCGGGTGCCGACGCGTTCGGCGGCCAGGTGACAGCCGGGCAGCACGGATTCGAGCGCGTCGGCGGCCATGGCGAGCTCGTCGGGCTGCAGCAGTCCGTGCACGTCGACGACCCGGTCGGCGCCGATGTCGTAGAGCACCGCGCCGTTGGCGCACACCGCGTAGCCCTCGAGGCCGGCCTGTTCGGCGACCTGCGGGATCCACCGCGGCGGCCTGCCGGACACGAGCACCACCGGCACGCCCGCGCCGACCGCGCTGTCGACGACGTCGACGGTGCGCGCGCTCAGGTGGGTGTGCGTCGACAGCAGGGTGCCGTCGACGTCGGACGCGATCAGACTCGGTTTCTCCACGTCGTCCAGTGTCCCAGAGCGTGTCGCGACGCCCCGCGTGTTCCGCGTGACACCGAGTCGAACGCCTGGTGGCGACACGCCGGCCGGTACTCGACGTGGGCATGGGCGACAGCGGGGGCGCACACCGATAGCGTGTGGCGCCGTGCGCGTTGGCATTGTGATTCTCCCGGAGGACCGCTGGTGGGCGGCCGAGCCGAAATGGCGGGCCGCGGAGGAGTACGGGTTCGACCACGCCTGGACCTACGACCACCTGGGGTGGCGGAACCTCGTCGACGGGCCGTGGTTCGGGGCCGTGCCGACGTTGTCGGCGGCGGCGATGGTGACCTCGCGGATCGGCCTCGGCACGTTCGTGACCTCGCCGAACTTCCGGCATCCGCTGACGTTGATGCGCGAGGCGATCACGCTCGACGACCTCGCCGACGGACGTCTGCTGCTCGGGATCGGCGCGGGCGGCACGGGCTACGACACGACGGTGTTCGGCGAACCGGAGCTGACCCCGAAGGAGCGGGCGGACCGGTTCGTGGAGTTCACGACGACCCTCGACGGGCTGCTGCGTGAGGACCGTCACGAGCATTCCGGCGAGTACTACGCGGTGCGCGGCGGGCGGAACCTGCCCGGCGCGGTGCAGCATCCGCGGCCGCCGTTCGTGCTGGCCGCCAACGGCAGGCGAATGGTCCGATTCGCCGCCCGCACCGGTGACGCCTGGCTGACCACGGGGCGAAACTCGGAGGAACTCGAGGATTGGTGGCAGGGCGTGGCCGAGCTGTCGGCCCGCTTCGACGACGACGTCGCCGCCGCGGAGCGCGATCCGGCGACCGTGGACAAGTACCTCAGCCTCGACGCCGCGCCGGTGTACTCGCTGACCAGCAAGGAGGCGTTCGCCGACGCCGCGGGCCGGGCCGCTGACCTGGGGTTCACCGACATCGTCGTGCACTGGCCGCGCAGCGGGAGCCCGTACGAGGGGCGGGAGATCGTCCTGGAACAGGTCGTCGACGAGGTCCTGCCGGGGCTCCAGAACCGCCCGCCGTCGGAGACTGACCCGAACGGGTGACACGGGGAACCGGCCGCCGGGGCCGGTGCGTCGGTCCTGACGTACGCGGGGCGTTCTGCGTGCGGGATGACCGGCGGATGTGTGGACCGTGTGAGCCGCCTCGCCGATCATTCGGGGGTGCTGGATGGTGTGCATCCGTGCGGCGAGGTCGGCGCGAAACGTCGGGGAACGTCATGCAAGGAATGACGTGAGGGAGCCTCGCCGCACGGGTGCCGCAGCGCGTCGGTAGCCTTTTGCACCGTGAGCGCGCTTACCGAAACTCCCAGCAACGGAAATGCCGGTTTCGAGGGTTATGACCTCGTCGTGGTCGGCTCCGGGTTCTTCGGCCTGACCGTGGCCGAACGTGTCGCCAGCCAGCTCGACAAACGTGTCCTCGTGCTCGAGCGCAGGCACCACATCGGCGGCAACGCCTATTCCGAGCCGGAGCCCGAGACCGGTATCGAGGTGCACACCTACGGCGCCCACCTGTTCCACACCTCCAACAAGCGCGTGTGGGACTACGTCAACCAGTTCACGGACTTCACGGACTACCAACACCGGGTCTTCGCGAAGTACCAGGGGCAGGTTTACAGCTTCCCGATGAACCTGGGACTGATCAATCAGTTCTTCGGCAAGTCGCATTCGCCGGACGAAGCGCGCGAACTCATCGCCGAGCAGGCCAGTGAAATCGACACCAAGGAAGCGCAGAACCTCGAGGAAAAGGCGATCTCGCTGATCGGCCGTCCGCTGTACGAGGCGTTTGTTCGCGGCTACACGGCCAAGCAGTGGCAGACCGACCCGAAGGAACTGCCCGCGGCCAACATCACGCGGCTTCCGGTGCGCTACACGTTCAACAACCGCTACTTCAACGACACCTACGAGGGCCTGCCGGTCGACGGCTACACCGCGTGGCTCGAGAAGATGGCCGAGCACCCGAACATCGAGGTGCGCCTGAACGTCGACTACTTCGACGTGCGCGACCGGATCCCCGCGGGCACGCCGACCGTCTACACCGGACCGCTGGACCTCTACTTCGACTATTCCGAGGGCCGGCTCGGCTGGCGCACGCTCGATTTCGATTCCGAGGTCGTGCCCACCGGCGACTACCAGGCACCCCGGTCATGAACTACAACGACGAGGACGTGCCCTACACCCGGATCCACGAGTTCCGGCATTTCCACCCCGAGCGCGAGGACCGTTACCCGAAGGACAAGACGGTCATCGTGCGCGAGTACTCGCGGTTCGCCAAGGAGGACGACGAGCCGTACTACCCGATCAACACGCCGGACGACCGGGAGAAGCTCGAGAGCTACCGCGAGCTCGCCAAGGCCGAGGCCAAGGATCGGAACGTGCTCTTCGGCGGCCGCCTCGGCACCTACAAGTACCTCGACATGCACATGGCCATCGGGTCGGCGCTGTCGATGTTCGACAACAAGATCGCGCCGCACCTGACCGACGGCGCCCCCTTGGACGGTTCGATCGATGCTTGAGAAGGACCCCGCCGTGACGACCGCGCCCGGTACGCCGGGTGCACCGGTGCACGCGAACGACGCCAGCGCCGTCGAGAACAAGGCCGCTGACAACACGGCCGCACTCACCACCCCGCCGGAGGGTGAGATCGCGGTGCTGGCGGCCGTGCAGGAGCGCATCACGACGCCGACGACGGTGAAGATCGCGCGCGGCATGTCCCACTTCGGCGAGCACAGCGCCGGGTGGTTCGGGCTCGCGCTGGTCGGCGCCGGGATCGACAAGCAGCGACGCAAGGACTGGCTGACCGCCGCCGCCGGCATCGTGGGCGCCCACGCGGCGTCGATCGCCGTCAAGCGCGTCGTGCGCAGGCCGCGTCCCGACCACCCGAGCGTGCAGGTCGGGGTCGGCACGCCGAGCAAGCTCAGCTTCCCGTCGTCGCACGCCACGTCGACGACCGCGGCGGCCGTCCTCTACTCGGGCCTGCTCGGGCGCAACGTCGTCCCGGCGGTCGTGCCGCCGATGCTCGCCTCGCGCCTGGTGCTCGGCGTGCACTACCCCACGGACGTGCTCGCGGGCGCCGCGCTCGGCGGCGCCGTCGGCGGGCTGCTGCGGCGCAGGCTGAAGCGCAAGCGCTGACCCCGAGAGCGGAGCTGACGGAGCTGACCATGAGCGAGACCACCCACGAGGCCGAGGCAGGCGAGACGAGCGTGTCGAGCGAACAGACGGCCGGCCAGGCTGCCGGCGGAAACCTCGTGACCGGACTGCTGAAGACGGCACGGCCGCGGCAGTGGGTCAAGAACGTCCTGGTGCTGGCCGCGCCGTTCACGGCGGGCGAGATCGCGAGCGGCGGCGTCCTGGTGGACGCGCTCATCGCGTTCGCGGCGTTCTCGCTCGTCGCCTCGGCGGTGTACCTGGTCAACGACGCCATCGACGTCGAGGCCGACCGCGCGCACCCCACCAAGTGCAAGCGGCCCATCGCCGCGGGCATCGTGCCCGTCCCGGCGGCCTACGTGGCCTCGGTGGTGTTCTTCCTCGCCGGCTGCGGACTCGGTTTCCTCGCATCGTGGCAGCTCAGCGTGGTGCTCGTGGTCTACATGGCGGTGCAGCTGGGCTACTGCTTCGGGCTCAAGCACCAGCCGGTGGTCGACCTGGCCATCGTCGGCTCGGGCTTCCTGATGCGCGTCATCGCCGGCGGTGTCGCCACCGGCATCGCGCTGTCGCAGTG
The DNA here is from genome assembly GCF_001942305.1 of Saccharomonospora sp. CUA-673. Classification (GTDB taxonomy): domain Bacteria; phylum Actinomycetota; class Actinomycetes; order Mycobacteriales; family Pseudonocardiaceae; genus Prauserella. Next base: position 103,687 of record NZ_MKKE01000077.1, read on the forward strand.
GTTCCTGCTGGTGACCGCGTTCGGCTCGCTGTTCATGGTCGCCGGCAAGCGCTACGCCGAGGTGATGCTCTTCGAGCGCACCGGCGCGAAGATCCGCTCGTCGCTGAAGAAGTACTCGGCGAGCTACCTGCGGTTCGTGTGGGCCACCTCCGCCGCGATCCTGATCATGTCGTACTCGCTGTGGGCCTTCGAGCAGCAGCAGGCGGTGTCGGAGGGCATGGCGTGGAGCGTCATCTCGCTGGTGCCGTTCGTGGTGGCCGTGCTGCGCTACGCCGTCGACGTCGACAGCGGCAACGCCGGCGCGCCCGACGAGATCGCGCTGAGCGACAGGGTGCTGCAGGTGCTCGGCGGATCGTGGGTCGTGCTCCTCGTCATCGGCTTCTACCTCTGAGCCCCGGCCGCGCGTGAGCTCCGAGATGGACGACACCACCGTGCCGCCCACCACCCGCACCCGCGCGTACGAGGGCGGGTCCACGCACCCGGTGATCCGCGGTCCGCGGTTCGGCGCGGGCCGGACGGCCGTCGACCTCGTCGCCGCCGTCGTGGGCGCGCTCGTGCTCAGCATGGCGATCCAGTTCGTCATCGCCAAGGGCCCGACCCTCGTGCCCGACACGCACGTTCCCGACGCCGCCCTGGCCCTGCTGGCCACGGGCCTGATCGGGTGCCTCATCGGCGGTCTCGTCGTGCGGCGGGTGCGGACGGCTCCAGGCTGGGTGCGGTTCGTCGGCGCCACCGGCGGACTCGCCGCGCTCGCCACGTTCGCGCTCGCGCTGCCGCTGCTGGCCACCCGTCACTACCTGGGTGGCACGCGCGGCGACAACGAGTTCCGCCTGCGCTACTTCGAGCGCATGACCTCCGGTGCCGGGCTCGCCGACTTCAACTACGAGGGCCTGCCGCCGTTCTACCCGGCGGGCTGGTTCTGGCTCGGCGGCCGCTTCGCCAACCTCGCCGGGATGCAGGGCTGGGAGGCCTACAAGCCGTTCTCGATCGCCACGATGGCCGTCACCGCCGCGGTGACGTTCGTGCTGTGGCGACTCGTGGTCAGCGGCCGCATCGCCGTGCTGGCGAGCCTCGCGACGCTCGTGATGGGGCTGCACGTGCCCGCCGTCGGCGAGCCGTACGCCTGGCCGACCACGGCCTGGCTGCTGCCCGTCCTGGTGCTGACGTGGACGTGCCTGCGCCGTTCCGGCGGGCCGCTGTGGCCGTTCGTGCTCGTCGGCGTCTACCTCGGCGTGTGCGCGATGACGTACACGCTGCACCTCGTGTTCGCCGCGCTCGTCGTCGTGGTGCTGGCCGTCGTGGCCGGTGTGCTGGCGGTCCGCGAGGGCGGAGATCGCGGCTCCGTGGTGCGGGGTCTGGCCGGCCGGGTGGCCGTCGTCGCCGGGGTGTCGGCGGCGCTGATGCTCGTCGTGTGGGCGCCGTACCTGTTCGGCGGCGGGATCGGCGCGAAGAACGTCGCCGCCCAGTACCTGCCCGCGGCCAGCGCCTACTTCCCGACGCCGTTCACGCCCAGCGGACCGGTGGGCATCCTGTGCCTGGCCGGCCTCGTGTGGGCCGTCGCGCGGCTGCGCTCGAGCCGCGTCGCGGTGGTCGTCGTCGTGACCGTCGCGGCCGTCTACGTCTGGTACGTCCTGTCGACGCTGGCGCTGGCGTTCGACACGACCCTGCTGGCGTTCCGGTTCAACGTGACCGTCAACGTCACCCTCGCCATCGCCGGCGTCTTCGCCGCGTCGAGGTGTTCCGGTGGGCGCTGCGCCGGGCCGAGGAGCGGGTCGCCGAGCGCAGGGCGGCCGCGGAGCGGGCCGAGGCTGCGGATGCCGAGTCCGGGGCTGCCGCTGTCGGTGGGGATGCCGGTGCGCAGGTCGAGGAGCAGGGTGTCGAGTGGCGGCGGCGGATCGTCGCCGTCGGTATGGTCGTCGCGATCGGCATGACGGTCGCGGTGTTCCAGGAGTCCATGCGCGGTCCGATGTCCGGCGGCATCGAGCACGCCATGACCAGCTACTTCGACAACGGCCGCACTCCCGAGAGCCGGCACCACGTCCCCGGCGAGGAGGAGGACGAGGGGATCTGGAGCGGGCAGTTGCTCGCGACGATCGACGAACTCGGCACCGGCGTGCCCGAGCGGGAGACCATCCTGTCGGAACAGCACCACATGAAGGTGTTCCGGCCGTTCTGGGTGTTCCACGACCACCGGCCGCACTACACGAATCCGTTGTCGCAGCACGCACAGCGGGCCGCGGAGATCGACACGTGGGCCGAGGCGTCCGACCCGGAGCAGTTGTACGAGCGGATGCACGACGGTCCGTACCGGGCCCCGACGATGCTCGTGCTGGAGAAGGGCCCGGAGGGCAACTACTTCTACACGGTCAAGTACAGCACCTTCCCGCGGAAGGTCGCCTCGCTCGGCCGCCCCGTCACGTTCGACCCGTCCCTGTTCGACTCCCCCCGCTTCGAAACCCGTGACGTAGGCCCCTACGTGGTAATCGCCGTCCGCTGACCCGAACCGCCGTGTCAGCACCTGGCGTCGCCGTGTCAGCACTTGGGGACGCCGTGTCAGCACCCGGCGTCGCCGTGTTGGCATCCCACGGCGCCGATCGCCGAGTTCTGCGTTCCACACCGAGAGTTCTGCACGCGACACCGCGACATCTGCGTACGTGAAACGCCAACACCGCGTCGTGGGGTGCTGACACGGCGACGTGGGGTGCTGACACGGGTCGTGGGGGTCAGGGGGTGGGGTAGTGGAGGCGGGAGATGCTGATCGGTTCGGTGAGCTTGTCGCCGCGCAGGTAGGTGGGCACGGGGGTTTCCGTGGCGAGCTGCATCAGCGGCACGTACGGCCCGCCGGCGGAGGCGATGTACGACACGCTGGCGATCGCCCGGATGTGCGGGCCGGAGGCGAATCGGTACTGCACCGGTTCGACGACCCCGCCTGCCACGGACGGCGCCCGCCGACACGGCAACGTGAACGCCCCGACCCAGTCCAGCAACACCGGCTCCGACGCGGGCACCAGGTCCTGTACCGGCACGACCTCCGGCAGTCGCGGGGTGCCGACGTCGGCCGTGCCGTCGCCGCCGCGTTCGTCGACCATCGTCACGCGAACCTGCGCGGCAGCACCGGGATCGAGGCGCACGTCCGTCCACTCCGGATCGACGTCGACCTCCTCCGACCACAGCACGCGGCCGTCGGCGTCGCCGAACTCGGCCGTCAACGACACCTCGCCCGAACCGCGCGCGGGTAGCACGACGGGCGGCGCCGACGGGGAGCTCGCCGCGTCGGGCAGGCGGTACCAGGAGGTCGTGACGCTGCCCGCGTTGCCGTCGCTGCGCCACACGGGCGCCTCGGCGCTGCCGTACGGCCGGGCGAGATCGCCGCGCGGGAACTCGCCGTTCTCGACGAAACCGTCCATTGTGGCCGGTCCGGACGGGGTGAGGACGCCGGCGCCGATGTCGGGTTCCACCTGCAGCCACCGTTCGATACCGCACGGATCCCCGCCGAGCGCCGCGAGGTTCGACGCGCCGGTGGTGTAGGTCTGCGCGCGCGGCACCATCGCGTAGGCCATCGTCCCGACGAGCGCGCCGACGACGCCGAACGCCACGACGGGCACGAACCACGCGGGCGTGCGCAACCATCGCCAGGCGCCCACGAGGCCCGCCAGGGCCACGGCGAGCCCGCCGACGAGCGCCATGTCGGCGGCGTCGATGTTCGCCACGCCGGGCAGTACGTCGGCCCATTTGACGTTCAACCCGCCGAGGAACCACCACCGCAGCGGCGCCGCCAGCCCGATCGCCACGGCGGCCGTCAACGCGACGCACACCAGCGACAACTGCCAGGCGCGTTTCAGCGCCCCGCGCGCGAGCGTGTGCACGACGACGGCGACCAGCAGCGTGCCGACGCCGCCGAGCGCGCCGAAGTGGTGGGTGTACTTGGTGGGCGTCAACGCGAGCGCCGCGAAGTACAGCACCGTCGCGATCAGCAGGCGGCGCGTGGGCGTCAGCGCGAGCTTGGGCGTGCGGCGCGCGACGAGCAGCACGGTCAGCACCGCCACGCCGAACCACAGCAACAGCACGGGCATCCGCCGGTTCGTCCCGCCCTGCGCCTGGTCGAACAGCCACTCGTACCGCTTGCCCTCGCCGAACACGCCGTAGCTGGGGCCGATCTCGGTGCGCACCTGGGTGGCGTGCAGGACGGCGTCCAACGGCTGGCCGTGGAACATCAACAGCAGCACCGACGCGCCCGCGCCGAGCAGGATCGCCGGCGCGCGCGGGCCGTACGCGCGCAGGACGGGCCACGCCGCGGGCAGCGCCACGAGCAGCTGGAACGCGACGGCGACGCCGGTCGGCGTGATCGTCGTCGTCGCCCCGGCGGCCACGACAGCCCCGGCGAGCAGCGACAGCCGCCGCGTCGCGATGCCGCGTTCCAGCAACGCCAACGTGACCAGCGAGCCGAACAGCACCCACGGTTCCGGGCGCAGGCCGATTCCGAATTGGACGGTCCACAGCAGGAACACGCCCGCGGCCGTCCACCGGGCGAGCGTCAACCGGCCCTTCGCGAACCGGGGCAACAGCAGGCGGTCGATGATCCACCACGACGCCAGGCACAGCAGCAGCGACGGCACGCGCATCCACAGCGTCGTCGTGCTGATCTCCGCCCACGGTCGGTACAGCTCGTAGAACCAGCTGAACGGGGCCTCCGGCGCGTTGAACCAGCGCATGTAGTTGCCGACGAAGCCCGTGTGCTCGGCCGACAGGATCATCGTGACGATGTAGCCGTCGTCCGTTGTGGACGCCCCGATCACGGCCCACACGGCGAGGACACCGACGACGACCGCATCGGCCACCCGCGGCCGGGCCCACAGCGCGGGCAGCAACCGCACCCGCCGGCCACGGCTCCCCGAGTCCCGGCTCCCCAACTCCGAGCGACGCCCCAACTCCGTGCGGCGCAGGACGAACAGCATGCCGACGAGGCTCGCCAGCGCGACGAGTCCGGCGGCGATCTTGAGCGCGCTCGGACTCGATTCGTAGCGCGTGTCGGGGGTGACCTCGACGCTCAGGTCTCCGGCCTCGGTGGCCTCGGTGGCGTCGGTGAACAGGCCGTTCACGGCGGGACGTTCCGGTATGGCGCCGATCCGCTCACCGTCGACGTGCACGACGGTGCCGTGCTCGTCGGCCGTCACCGTCCATGCGCACGTGTCGGCGCGCGGTGCGGCCACGAGCTGTTCGTCGCCGAGCGACACGGTCACCTGGTCACCGGCGACCGTGACGGCGAGCCCGTCCGGCGCAGGCTGCTCGCCGCCGGGTCCGGTCGTCGACACCAGCGTGCCCCCGCCCGGCCCGAGCGCGGCGAGGTCGGCGCAGGAGAACGTGACGTCGAGCCGTTCGGGTGCGTACGGCAGCAGTGGCAGCGCACGGTCGCCGGGGGAACCGTCCGGCCAGGTGTGGGTCACCGGGTCGTGCGTGACTGGGGCGAGCATGAACAGCACCGCCGCGAGGGCGGACAACAGTCCCAGAACGACGGCCCACGGGCGGCGCGCCGCGCTGGGTTCGGGGGCGGTCGCGGTGGCTGCCACGGCGGAAACTCTAGATAACCGAGGTGTGGCTCGGCGTGAAGCCCCCTGGGACACGCGGGCGCATCGGATACGTCAATCGGACATCACCGTTGCAATACCCAGCGGTAACCGACTGCGCCTGTAAGGATGAGTCGACGCTGGTCCGAAAGGCGCATTCGTCGCCATTTCTCATGCAGGAAGAAAAGAATGTCAGCATCCGTTCGCACGGCCGGGATCGCGGGCGTGTCCGCCCTGGCCGGGGCACTCGCGTTCCTGCTCACGCGGACGAGTCTCACCGACGACGCCTACATCACGCTCACCTACGCCAGAAACCTCGCGGTGCACGGCGAATGGGGAATCATCCCCGACGCGGCGAGCAATTCCGCGACGTCGCCGTTGAACGTTCTGCTCCTCGCGCTCGGCACCGCGATCACCCGCCTGTTCGGGGAGGCGCAGCCGATCGCGGCGTTGGGTGCGGTCACGGTGGGCGCGACGGCCGCGCTCGGCTGGGCGTGGGCACGTCTCGCCGCAGCCCTGCCGTTCCCGCTGCCGGTGGCGCTGCTCGGGGTCGCGGTCGTGGTGACGAACCCGTTCGTGCTGTCGGCGATCGGCCTCGAGGTGCTGCTGGTGCCCGCGGTGCTGGCCTGGTTGGCAGCGGCGACGGCCGAACGCCGGCCGGTCGTGTTCGGCGTGGCCGCCGGGCTCGCGCTGCTGGTCCGCCTCGACCTCGTCGTGTTCGTGGCGGTGCTGGCGCTCGTCCTTGCCGCCGGGCCGTGCGCGCGCGGCCGGGTGCGGGCGCTGCCGGCCGCCGCCGGGGCCGCGGTGGCCGTCGCGGCGCCCTGGTTCGTGACCAGCTGGGTGGCGTTCGGCTCGGCGGTCCCGGACACGCTCGTGATCAAACAGTCCCAGGACGGCCTGTTCGACCCGTGGACCTACGCGACCGGCCTCGGGCTGTACCTGCGCTCGGACAGCGCCGTGGTGCTGCTCGGCCTGGTGCCCGCGGCGGCCGGCGCCGTGGCCCTGCTGGCCGCGCTGGGAATGCTCGCGGCGCGGGTCGTACGACGAGTGCCCGACGAGGGACGTCCACCGCTCGGGGCGGCCGTGGGACTCGGACTGGGCGGCGTCGCCTACTACCTCGTCTACATCGCGCTCGGGGTCGGGCCGTACCACTGGTACTACGCACCGCCCCTGACGGCGCTCGCGATGTGCGGGGTGCTGGCGCTCGCGTCCGCATACGGCGCGCGCCGCGCCCGCGCCGCGCTCGCCGCCCTCGTCGCGATGGCGCTCGTGGTGGCCACGACCGCGGTCGCCGAGGTGGGCCGCGGAGTCCCGTGGCGGTCGCCGGCGATCTTCGGCAACTGGGCGAGCGCCCAGGACTACGCGCGCGTGGGCGAGGAGATCGGGCGGATCGTCGGCGACGACGTCGTCCGCTCGCCCGGCGAGATCGGCACGCTGGCCTACTTCTGCGAATGCCGCATCGTCGACGCGTTCTCCGACCGCGGACGCATCCCCGAGCTGCTCGAGGCGCGCCTCGCCGACTCGGGTTCCGTCGCATCCGCGCTGCTCGAGGTCAACTACCTGTGGTTCGACCGCGACCGCGAGCCACTGACCCCGCGTTATCAGATCCGGTACGAGTCCGGGCCCGGCGACGGGCCGCGCACATGGACCGTACATTCCGACGCAAAGGGCACAGGCCACTTCAGCCTCGTCCGTATCGGCTGACGCAGCGGTTCGGTTCCGAGGCGAACCCGGTAGCTTGTCCGTGGTCGAACGGGTAGGAGCGATGACGACGACACACGATGCGGACACGCCCAGGACCGCGCAGGACGGCGAGCAGGGCACGGCAGCCGCGAGCAGCGACAACGTGACCGACACCGGCACCTCCGCAGACCCCACCGTGTCCGATCCGCCCGCAGGCACCTCAGACAAGGCCGACGCAGGCGCGTCCCCGGACCGGCCGGGCGGCTTCCTCGCCCGGGTGCGCCACGGCCGTGACCCGATCGCGTGGATCCTCGGCGTGCTGGCCGCCGCGGTCGCCTCGGTGTTCGTGATCGTCGACCTGGCGTGGAACCAGGGCTCGTTCATCGCGCCGCTCGACGACGTCTACATCCACCTGCAGTACGGCAAGCAGCTGGGCAGCGGGGAGCTGTTCCGGTTCAACCCGGGCGATCCGATCAGCACGGGCGCCAGCAGCATGCTGTACACGTTCGTGCTCGCGTTCGGCCACCTTCTCGGCTTCACCGGCAACGGCCTGCTCGGCTACGCCGTCGTGCTCGGCATCGTGTGCGCCGCGTTCGCGACCGGGCTCGCCTACCACCTGGGCCGCGTGCTCGTCGGCCGCGCGACCGGCGTGTGGACCGGTGTCCTGACCGCCGTGTCCGGCCCGCTGATGTGGGGCGCGGCCAGCGGCATGGAGGTCGGCCTCACCGCGCTGCTCGCGACCGGCGCGGTGTACCTGTTCGTGCGCGAACACCTCGCGGGCCGGTTCCGCTGGACGCCCGTCGTGGGCGTGGCGCTCGCGTTCGTGCGCCCCGAGGGCATGGTGCTGGCCATCGCGCTGTCCGGCGCGATGCTGTGGACGACGCTGCGCCGCCGCCGCGAACACAAGGCAGACGGCGCTGACGGCGGCGGTGCGCCCGCGAGCCGCCGCGCCGCGCTGTGGACACTGCTGCCGCTGCTCGCGCCGATCTGCCAGTACGCGTTCTACCGCATCGCGACCGGCACGTTCAGCGCCAACGGCGTGCAGTCGAAGTCGCTGATGTCCGACCGGCCGCAGTTCTACATCGGCGACTTCGTCAACCGCGCCATGGACAACCTGCGCGGCGCGGTCGGCTTCTTCAACGGGATGTCCGGGCAGAACTACGCCTTCCCCGGCATGCTCGTGATCTTCGTGCTCGGCCTGGCGTACGTGCTGGTCAAGCACCGCACGTGGCGTCCGCTGGTGATCGCGATGGTCGTCGGGTTCGCCGGCATCGTGGCGTCGGTGTCGACGCTGTCGACCGCGCTGATCCACGAACTGCGCTACTTCCAGCCGTTCCTGCCGATCTACATCCTGTTCACGGTGATCGGCCTGTACGCGCTGTCGCGCCTGGTGGCGCGTGGCCGGTTCCGCACCGCCGCGCTGCACCTGCTGCCCGCGATCGCGCTGCTGTACTCGCTGGTCGCGCTGCCGCAGTGGGCGTGGCGGTTCGGCTGGGAGGCCGCGACGATCCGCGACACGAACGTGTCGGTGGCCCAGTGGCTGCGCGGCAACCTGCCGCCGAACTCCGTGGTCGGCGTGAAGGACGTGGGCGCGGTCGCCTACTACAGCGGGCACCGCGTGGTCGACACGATCGGCCTGACGTCCAACGGCTTCGCCGAGGCCAGCAACCACGGGCCCGGCGCGTTGTACGAGCAGCTGCGGTCGCTGCCGCCCGAGGACCGGCCCGACTACTTCGCCGTGTACGAGCAGTGGCCGGGCGCGCCGATGGGCGCGTTCGTCGACACCGGGGTGTTCGTCACCGAACCGACGATGACGTTCGAACTCAACGTGCCGCGCGACTCGTCGGGCTGGAGCATCGTGCCGTTCGACGAGCTGAACGTGTACGAGGCCGACTGGACGCTCGCCGGCACCGGCGACCGCTCGCCCGTCGACGGCGACGTGCGCGCCCACCTCGACGTCGGCTCGCTGCAGTCCGAGCTGGACCACGAGTACGAGGCCAACATGGAGCAGCCCGGGGTGCAGCCGTACACCGATCTGCGCCGCCAGGACGGGATCATCGACAGCAGCCGCTACATCCTCGGCGGCGAGACGTTCCGCGTCGCAACCTCGAGCCCGGCGAGGACGCGACGCTGACCAGCCGCGTGATGGTCAACGGCATCGAGCAGTTCGTGCGGGTGCGCGTCGACGGCGAGGAGGTCGGCGTGTGGAACCTCGGGCCGAACCGGGAGAGCTGGGAGACCCGCTCGTTCGACATCCCGGCCCGCTACATCGACTCGCCCGACGCCGAGATCACCCTCGAACCGGTCCGCCCCCTCCTCAGCCCCTACCCGGAATACACCAGCTACGGCTACTGGGTCACCCAGTAGAGCGCCCGTACGAGAAAAGCCCCCGAAGGCCCATCGGCCTCGGGGGCTTTTCTCGTGCCGGGGACGGCTCAGATGGGGAGCTTGCGGAAGATCGGGCGGGGGACGTGCCGCAGGGCCGACATGACCCAGCGGAACGTGCCGGGCGCCCACACGAGCTCCTTGCCGCTGCGGGCGGCGCCGACGGCGATGTCGGCGACCGACTCGGCGGTCTGCTCGAGCGGGGCCTTGTCCATGCCCTCGGTCATCTTCGTGCGCACCTGGCCGGGGCGCACGACCGTCACCTGCACGCCGTACGGGGCGAGCGCCTCGCCCAGGCCCAGGTAGAAGCCGTCGAAGCCGGCCTTGGTGGAGCCGTACACGAAGTTCGACCGGCGCACGCGCTCACCGGCCACCGACGACAGAGCGATCACCGCGCCGTGCCCCTGCTGCTTGAGCCGCTCGGCCAGCGCCACGCCCACCGACACGGGAGCGGTGTAGTTGACGGTCGCCATCTCGACGGCCTGCGCGTGGTCCTGCCACGCCTCCTCGGCGTCACCGAGCAGGCCGAACGCCACGACCGTCACGTCGATGTCGCCGCCCGAGAACGCCTTGTCGATCACCAGCGGGTGCCCGTCGGTGTCGGCGGCGTCGAAGTCGACGGTCTCCACGTCGGCGCCCTTGTCGCGCAGGCGCCGGGCGGCGTCGTCGAGCCGCGGCGACGGGCGCCCCGCCAGCACGACGCGCATCGGGCGTTCGGCGAGGTACTTCTCGGCGATCGCCAGACCGATGTCCGAGGTTCCGCCGAGCAGCAGCAGCGACTGGGGGTTACCCACCGCGTCGATCACAGTTCCAGCCTCCTGGCCATGTCGGAGATGAAGATGCCGTAGGGGTCGACGGAGTGGCGGACCTTCTTCCACTCGTCGAGACGCGGGTACATGCGGTGGAACGTCTCCGCGGTCGTGCGCGAGTCCTTGGCGGTGTACAGCCGCCCGCCCGCGGCGAGGACGTCCTCGTCGAGCTCGGTGCAGAACCGGCCGACGTCGCCCTGCACGGCGAAGTCGACGCTCAGCATCCACCCCGGCGTCGGCCACGACATCGGGGCGCGGTTGGACTCTCCCATGCGCTTGAGCACGTTGAGGAACGAGTAGTGGCCCGAGCGGGCGATCTTGCCGCAGATGCGCTTGAGGTCGTCCTCGCGGCCGAACGGCACGGAGAACTGGTACTGCAGGAACCCGTTGGGCCCGTACGCACGGTTCCACTCGGGCAGCATGTCCAGCGGGTGGTAGAACTGCGTCAGGTTCTGGATCTTGCCGCGGGCGCCCTTCTTCGGCACCGTTTGCTGCCACAGGTTGTTGATCGTGCCGAACGTCAGCTTGTTCGCCAGCCCGTGCGGGAAGACGTTCGGGATCGTCATCAGGTGCGGCGCGTCGAACTTCAGCGGATCGGCGCGCAGCTTGTCGGGCAGCTGGTCGAGCGTGGCCAGCGAGCCGCGGGAGAACGTGGCCCTGCCGTGCTTGGCGTCCGTCGCGATCAGGTCCGGCACGGCCATCGAGTAGTCGTAGCCGAGGTCCGAACCGTTGGTGAACAGTTCGAGCGTCTCGTCGAGGTTCGCGGTGCGGTCGGCGTCGACGACGAAGTACGCGGTCTCCGTGTGCTTCATCCGGATCTTCGCGCGCACGATGATGCCGGTCAGGCCGATGCCCGCGACCGTGGCCCAGAACAGCTCGGACTCCGGGCCGTCGGGCGTCAGTGTGCGGACGCGGCCGTCGGCGGTCACGAGGTCCATCGACAGCACGTGGTTGCCGAAGCTGCCCGCGGTGTGATGGTTCTTGCCGTGGATGTCATTGGCGATGGCGCCGCCGATCGTCACCTGCCGTGTGCCGGGCAGCACCGGAACCCACAGGCCGTACGGCATGGCGGCCCGCATCAGCGCGTCGAGGCTGACGCCGGCGTCCACATCGACCACGGCGTTGTCCGGGTCGATCGAGTGGATGCGGTTCAGCGCCGTCATGTCGACGACGAGACCGCCCGCGTTCTGGGCCGGGTCGCCGTACGAACGGCCGAGTCCGCGCGCGATGACTCCGCGCTCCCCGGCCTGGGCGACGGCCCGGGCGATGACTTCGGCGTCGGGCGTGGTCAGCACGGTCGCCGTGGTCGGCGAGGTCCTGCCCCAGCCGGACAGGGTGCGCCGTTCGATGTGTCGTTCGGGAGTCGGTGCGCTCACTCGAGTCAGGGTAACCATCTCGAGATAAGGCCTGTCTCCGGACTCACAATGTCGCATCCCTACACTCATTGGGCGGCAACACGTGAATCCGGATTCGACCCGACAGCCGCGGCGGGAACGCACGCGGGAGAGCGCGAGGGTGCAAAGGATGCAGCGGTGACAACGATGGAATCTTCCGCAGGTCAGGCGGCGAAGCGGCATCGCCGGGGTTCGGCGCGCAGATCGCGCGGTTCGTCCTGATCGGAGGGTTCTGCGCCCTCGTCGACTCCGGTCTGTACTGGCTTTTGTTGCAGGGCGGCACGTGGGTGCATTTGGCGAAGGCGATCAGTTTCATCGCCGGAACCACCACGGCCTATTTCCTTAACCGACGCTTCACATTCACGGGTGCGCGAAAGGGCGGCGCCGGCCAGATCGGCGGGTTCGCCGCGCTGTACACGACGACGTTCTTCGTCAACGTCGGTACGAACGCGCTCATGCTCGCGACGCTGTCGGCCGACTACACGTGGCGCGTCGCGACGGCGTGGATCATCGCTCAGGGCACGGCCACGGCCATCAATTTCGTGATGTTGAAATGGGTCGTGTTCCGCGAGGCCCGCGACTGAACGGGGCGCGAGCCTCATGCGAAACCACCCACGCGGGGCCTGTACCTTACTGGCGTTCGTCCGGGGCGCGGGTGCATCGGCCGACCCCGGCGAATGCACCGTTTTCGATCACGCAGTTCGGTGGCCAGCACTACTTGGAGGACGCCACTCATGTCCGGTGAAGCAACAGTGACCGAGGCCGGCAGCCCGATGGCCGGCGCGCTGTTCACAGCCCACACCCCGGCATCGGGGCGTCTGCTGGCCCAGCGGGGCCTGTTCGAGGGCCCGTCGCCGATCGTCAGCAAGGACCTCTACCTCGAGGTCGTCGAAGGTGTCGCGTCGCGGGACCGCGAGACGGTCACCCTCGAGGCGTCCGCGAAGGCCACCGGCAACACCTACTTCGGCCGGTTCCCCGCGTCGTACTGGCAGCGCTGGTCGACGGTCCGTTCGGTGACCGTCGAGGCCGTCGTCAGCGGCTCCGGCACCCTCGCGGTGCGCGCCTCCGACATCGACGGCGAGATCCGCACGATCACCGCGCACGAGGTCACCGACGTCGTGCAGCGCACCGTGACGCTCGAGGCGAAGCTCGACAAGTTCCTCGACGGCGGCGCCCTGTGGCTCGACCTCGAGACCGACTCGATGGAGCGGCTCACGGTCGCGCAGGTGCGCTGGACCGTCGAGGCCCCCGAGACGATCCGGCCGACCGCGGTGACCATCTGCACGATGAACCGCGCCGACGACTGCCTGTCGAACCTGCGCACGCTCGCCGACTCGCTGCCCGCGCTGGAGACCCTCGACGCGATCTACGTCGCCGACCAGGGCACCGACACCGTCGACTCGCGGGACGGGTTCGGCGACGTCGCGGCCGCCCTCGGCGACAAGCTCAAGTACATCAAGCAGCCCAACCTCGGCGGCGCGGGCGGATTCACCCGCGGCCTCTACGAGGTCGCCGACGCCGCGGCCACCGACCACGCCAACGTCCTGTTCATGGACGACGACGTGCTGCTCGAGCCGGACATCGTCATCCGCATGACGGCGTTCTCCAACAAGGCCGCCAACCCGATGATCGTCGGCGGCCAGATGCTCAACCTGCTGCACCCGAACCAGCTGCACGTCGGCGCCGAGTACGCCCAGCTGAACGCGCTGCAGCCCGGCGTGCCGGTCCAGCACAGCCTCGAGACCGCCGACCTGCTCGGCGTCGACCGCAAGACGGGCAAGAAGAACCGCCAGGAGCGGCGGCTCGACGCCGGCTACAACGGCTGGTGGTCCTGCCTGATCCCGTCCGAGGTCGTGCGCAAGGTCGGCTACCCGATGCCGTTCTTCTTCCAGTGGGACGACGCCGAGTACAGCTACCGTGCCCGCGGGGCCGGGTTCCCGACGGTGACGCTGCCCGGTGCGGGCGTGTGGCACGCCGACTTCCACTGGAAGGACTGGGACGAGTGGCACCGCTACTTCAACCTGCGTAACTCGATCATCACCGCGTCCCTGCACAGCCCGTTCGACCTGAACGTGCTCTCGCGCGTGCTGATGGCGCAGGTGGTGCGCTACCTGCTGGGCATGCAGTACGGCCTCACGGCCACGCTGATCAAGGCCGTCGAGGACTTCCTCGAGGGCCCGGAGATCCTGCACGACGGCGGAGTCGCCGCGATGAAGGAGATCCGCGAGATCCGCGCCCAGTACCCGGAGACCAAGCGGCACGACCCGACGAACGTGCCGGGCATCCCGTCCAACGACATCGTCCTCAACAACACGGCCCCGCGGCCCAGCCTGCAGCGGATCATCCTGCTCAAGCGCATCGTGGACCGGCTGGCCGGCCGGCACCGCTTCGGCATGGGCGCCATCCCGGCCGACGAGGCGCACTGGTGGCACGTGTCGCTGTTCAAGACGGCCATCGTCACCGACGCCTCCCAGGAAGGCGTGCGCGTCCGTTCCTACGACAAGGACCGCATGATCGACCTCGCCAAGCGCGCCTTCGAGGTCATCAGCAGGCTCCGCAAGGAGGGGCACGCCGTGCAGGCGCAGTACAAGCGCGCCATGCCCGAGCTGACCAGCCGCGAGAACTGGAAGCGCCTGTACGAGCTGTGACACCGGGCCGGGCGGCTGCGGACCCAAAGGGTCCGCAGCGGCCTTGCCGGGCTCGACTCAGGCAACGACTCAGCGCATGCCGAAGACCTTGCCGGACCGTTGCAGGTCGTCCACGTAGGCGACCGCGACATGGGCGAAGTTGATCTGCAGCGCGCGGTCGTCGGCGTCGCGGACGCTCTGCACCGAACCGTGATCGAGATGCAGGTTCAGCTGCTTGGTGACCTCGTCGACGACATCCGGGTGCAACGGGAACACGAGCGGCTCCCCGCCACTGACCAGGTGCAGCACGAGTGCGGGTTTGGAGTCGGCCATACGTCAACCTGACCACCCGGGTTCGCCCGCGGCAACACGGTTCGCTGACAGCGGAGTCCGGCAGAGTTCGGCGGTGTTCCCAACTGGCGGTCCGGTTTGCCGGACACGCCCCGCCCGATGATCGCGGGCTGCTAACGTTCCAACCCGCACGTGCAGCACAGGCCGGGGGAGAGATGGCGCATTCGTTCTCGCTGCCGCTGGTGGCAGCGGACATTCTGCTGGCTCAGCTGGGACTCGGGAGGTCGCCCTTCCCGTTCGACATCCCACACATCGGCACCACGCAGTCCCAACGCGCCCAGGTGCGCGAAGCGGTGTTCTACGACCTCGAGAAACGCGGCCTCGCCCGCGGCGGACAACCCGACCCCGAACTCCGGACCGCCGTCGAACTGTTCGTCCGCGCGCCCCTCGTCGTCGGCCTCGTCGGCAAGATCGACGACGACGAGGAGATCCACGCCCGCGCCGTGTCCGACCGGCAGACCGGACTGCTCGTGCGCCAGAAGGACAACGAACTCGTCTTCACCGAGGTCCGGCCCACCAACTTCGTCGCCGAACTCGTCGACCTGCTGCCCCTGACCAAACCCGCACCCGGGCAGTCCATCACCGTGCCCTCACGCCCCCCGCGGCGCACCACCGGTGGGGGTGGCGAAGGCTACGACCCCTTCCAGGCGTCCAAGCCCCACGCTCCGCGCAGAACTCCGCCCAGGACCGCGCCGTGGCCAGGCTGTTCGAGAAACCCATGAAACGCGTCGGGTTCCTCACCGCCTTCGTTCCCGGCACCGACGGCGCCCCCACCAAACTCGACCCCGTCATGTGGTTCGACAACGACGACGGCCGCCACATGGGCGCCCAGCGCTCCGCCGACGACGGTCAGATCTGGGCCACCTACGCCCCCGCCGACAACGCCAGGATCGTCACCCAGCTCTACACCCAGTTGGAGCCGTATTTGTGAGGCCCGCGTAGCGGGGCGCGTGAATGCTCCCGAGGGCCCTTTGGTTGCGTTCAACGCGACCATCGGTCCCTTGGTAGCGCTCAACGCGACTATGGGGCCCTCGGGGGCTTCTAGTAGCGGTAGAAGTGTTCTTTTCGGCCTTGGCGGACCAGGCGGAGCCACTCCACGAACGCCTTCGGGTCGCGTTTGACGCCCACGAAGTACAGGCCGAACCGCAGGACCTCGAGCGCGCCGATCTTGCGCATCCCCGGCTGTGACAACAGGAAACCCCGGTTGCGGTACGTGTAGTAGCGCTTGACCTCGTTCTCCGGGTCCTGCGCGTGGAACCGGCCACCGAGCATCGGCTTGAACTCGTCCGAACCGTTCGGATGCAGATACGCCGTACGCAGCGACGTGCCGAACGGCAACCCCGAACGCACCAACCGCCGGTGCAGCTCCACCTCGTCGCCGCGGAAGAACAACCGCAGATCCGGCACGCCCGTCACCTCGAGCGTCGAGGCGCGGAACAACGCGCCGTTCATCAGCGACGCGATGCCCGGCAGGAAATCCTCACCGAGCTCCGCCGACGAACGCTTCCACGTCAACCCGCGCCGCAACGGGAATGCCAACTTCTCCGGCTCGTCGATGTTGACCACCGTCGGCGAGATCTCCGCCAGCCCGCGCCGCTCGGCCTCGGCCAGCAGCGTCTCCAGGACGTGCTCGTCGGCGGGCCTGCCGTCGTCGTCGGCCAGCCACACCCACTCGGCGCCCAATGCCAACGCGTGCAGCATGCCCAGCGCGAACCCGCCCGCACCCCCGAGGTTGCGATACGACGGCACGTACGTCACCGGCCGCCCGTACGCCTCCACGACGTCGCGTGCCGACTCCTCGTCCGGACCGTTGTCCACGACGATCAGATGGTCCACCGGCCGCGTCTGCGACTCCAGGACCTTCAACGACTCGGCGAGCAGTTCACGGCGGTTGCGCGTGACGACGACACCGGCGACCGCGCCTCGGGGAGGGCCTGCATGTCAGCCGCCGTTCGTGGACCCGGCGGGCGCCGGGGAGTCGGCAGCGGAGTCGGCCGCATCGGCGGAAGCGGCGGGCGCGTCCTTGGCCTTGGCCTGGCCGAGACGTTCGAGCACCTCGCGGCTGACGTTCTGGAACGGGTCCCGGCCCTTGTACTCGGTGAGGACCTCGCGCAGCCGGCCGTGCTCGCGCACGCGACCCTCGTCCATCCACATCGCCTGGTCGCACAGCTCGAGCAGCAGCTCGTCGGAGTGGCT
Organism: Saccharomonospora sp. CUA-673; assembly: GCF_001942305.1. Taxonomy (GTDB): domain Bacteria; phylum Actinomycetota; class Actinomycetes; order Mycobacteriales; family Pseudonocardiaceae; genus Prauserella. The sequence continues at coordinate 120,696 of NZ_MKKE01000077.1, forward strand.
GGCGAACACCAGGATTCCGGAGCGCTTCACCAGGTCCTTGAGCCGATCGCGGGCCTTGTTCATGAACGACGCGTCGACCGCGCCCAGACCCTCGTCGAGGATCAGGATCTCCGGGTCGATCGAGGTGACCACGCCCAGGGCGAGCCGCACGCGCATACCGGTCGAGTAGGTGCGCAGCGGCATCGCCAGGTAGTCGCCGAGCTCGGTGAACTCGGCGATGTCGTCGAGCCGCTTCTCCATCTCCCTGCGGCTCTTACCGAGGAACAGGCCGCGGACGATGATGTTCTCGAAGCCGGAGGTCTCCGGGTCCATGCCGACGCCCAGGTCGAACACGGGCGCGACCTTGCCGCGGACCCGCGCCGAACCGCGCGTGGGCTCGTAGATGCCCGACAGCAGTCGCAGCAGCGTGGACTTGCCGGCGCCGTTGTGGCCGACGAGTGCGAGCCGGTCGCCGTCGCGGAGCTGCAGGTTCACGTCCTGCAGGGCCTCGACGATCGGGACCTTCGAATCGGAGCCGATCTTGCCGCCGACCTTGCCGAGGACCCGCTTCTTCATCGACCGCGTCTTGGCGTCGAAGATCGGGAAGTCCACGTAGGCGTTGCGGACGTCAATGCTGACCATTGGTGTCACACCCAATACGAGACACGGGCACGGTAGTTACGCATGACCACGAGCGCGAGCGCCCAGCCGCCGACCGTGATGGCGATGGCGACGATCCAGCTGATGCCGTCGATGTGCTGACCGATCAACGGCGCACGCACGATCTGCACGAAATGGTAGAGCGGGTTCATCTCGATGTACGGCAGAGCCCAGGACACGCCGTCCCGGCCGCCGCCCGCGTACAGCTGGTCGATCGGCCACACGATCGGCGTCAGGTAGAACAGCAGCTGGATCAGCGAGTTGATGAGCTGCGGGATGTCGCGGTAGCGCGTCGAGATGATGCCCAGCATCAACGTGACCCAACCGGCGTTCAGCGCCAGGATGACGAAGCCGGGGATCGCGGTGAGGATCATCCAGTCGATGCCCGGGTGGCACAGGCCGTGGCCGGTGACGCAGGCGTCCTCCTGGACGGAGTACTGCTGCGACAGGGCCGGGAAGAAGATCGCCACGATGATCACGTAGACGATCACGTTGTGCGCGGCCATCAACGTCTGCCGCCACACCGTGCGCAGTCCGTAGATGGTCAGCGGCGCCGGCATCTGTTTGATCAGACCCTCGTTGGAGATGAAGGTCTGCATGCCCTCGGTGATGCAGCCGCTGATGAAGCCCCACACGATGAAGCCGGTGACGATGTAGGGCAGGAACGTCTCGATCGGCAGACCGAACAGCTGCGAGTACAGCAGGCCGAGACCGAGGGCGATGACGCCCTGCGTGATCGTCAACCAGAACGGGCCGATCACCGACCGCCGGTACCGCTGCTTGATGTCCTGCCAGCCCAGGTGGCCCCACAGTTGACGCTGGCTCAGACCCGTGCGGATGTCACCGAACGCGCGCTTCCAGGACCGGCTTCCGGTGACGGGCTCGGTGTCGGTGGCGTCGGCGTTCATCGATGACTTCGTCCCTGGGTCCTCGCCTGATTCGCCTGATCCGCCGCCGTGGGAATCAGGTGCCTTTGAGGTGCTTGTGGCATGCACGAGATATGAGGGTACTGCTGCCGAGATCGGTCGAGCGCGCGCGTCGGGTTCCGGCGTCGGCGCGTCGCCCGTCCGGGTGGTGCGACGTCGGAAATCCCTGGTCACGGCGTTGGATCCCGAAGGGTCACCGTCGCGTGCGGAGCCCGATGTGAGGGCCGTGTGAGGGCACGTGCCGGGTCGGCGCTGCGGGACCCGGGAGTCCGCCGGCTGCGGGGTCGGCGCTGGTAGTTTGCGGCCGTGAACCGATTGGTCGGAACCGCGCTGGGCCTGCTGGTCGTCTTCGCGTTCGGCGTGTGGCTGGCGTGGTCGCACGTCACCGACGCGACGCTGGTCGCCCTCCGGTACGCCACGAACCTCGCCGACGGGCACGGCCTCGTGTTCAACCCGGCGGACTACAGCTCCGTCGAGGGATTCGGCAGCCTCGCCTGGACGCTGTGGAACGCGCTGTTCGCGGTATTCGGCGCCGACCCGGTCCTGGTCGCGAAGGTGACGGGCGTGGCGCTCGGCGTCCTGACGCTGGCGCTGCTGATGCGCGCCGTCGACGGCTCGGCCGCCGTCGTCGCCGGCTGCACCTACGTGCTGTTCCTGCCCACGTTCTTCCACCTCACCGGCGGCCTCGAGACGGCGGCCGTGGCACTGGTCGTGCTGCGGATGGCCGTGCTGGGCATGCGGGTCATCGAGGAACGGCACGTGCCCGACTTCGAACCGCCGCTGCTGTTGCTGCTCGCCGCGACGCTGCGCCCCGAGATCCTGCTGGCGGTGCTGCCCGGGTTCGTCGTGTGGTTCCGTTCGCGGCGGTTCTCCCGTTCCGCGCGGGCGGGCATCACCGTGGCGGTGCTGCTGGCGGTGGGCGCGTTCGTGTGGACCGTCGTGCAGTACGGCCACTTCGTGCCCCGGCCGGTGGCCGACGTGTTCGGCGACGTCGGGCTCAACACGGCCTGGCTCGGTGCGACGCTGTTGGTGTTCGCGCCGCTGGTGCTGCTCACGGTCGGCCTGCTGACGTGGCCGGAACTGCGCGGCGTCGGCGCGTTCTTCTGCGCCACCGTGCTCGCCGCCGGACTGCCGTACGCGATGCGGGTCGACCTCGCCGACGACGATCTGCACCGGTACGCGTTCGCGATGTTCCCCGTGCTGTGCCTGGCCGCCGGGGTCGCCGTGTCGGCGATGACCGGCGTGCGGTTCGTGCAGGCGATCGTCGGTTTCCTCGTGGTGGGCTGGGTGGCCGTGACGGGTGCGCTGTCACCGGACCTGGCCTCGACCGCCACCATGGGCGTCGACCTGAAGCGCACGCACGAGGCCATCGGCAGGGGACTGGCCGAGTCCGACGTCGACGCGGGCTCGCGCAGCGTCGCCGTCGCCGACCCGGGCGTCATCCCGTACTACAGCGGCTGGCACGCCGTCGACTACAGCGGCCGCAACGACGCGATGATCACCGACGGCGCGCGGCCCGACGGCGTGGTGCGCGGCGCGCAACCGTCGGTGATCGTGGTGCCCTCGCCCGACGAGAACATCCCCGACAACGTCAGCGGCCTCGACGTGCCGGTCGCGGTGGCCGGCTACTCGCAGGTCGGCCCGTTCCAGGCACGCGACGGCAGCTGGCAGTTCGTCTACGTGCGGCCCGAGTGGGCGAACCAGGTCGAGGTGGCCGTGCGCGCCGCCGTCGCCCGCGGCGAGGAGCAGTACGGCAACGACTACGAGGTCACCATCAACCGCTGGCTCGACAGCGTCCGCCGCTGAGCTACAGGTATTGGCCGGGGTTGCCGATGCCGCTGGGGGCCTCGCCGGAGCCCTGGGGGAGGCCGCGGCGCATCTGCTCCAGCTGGGCCCTGGCGGCCATCTGCTGGGCGAACAGCGCCGTCTGGATGCCGTGGAACAGCCCCTCCAGCCAGCCGACGAGCTGGGCCTGCGCGATGCGCAGCTCGGCGTCCGACGGCGTGCGGTCCTCGGTGAACGGCTCCACGAGACGCTCGAGCTCCTGCCGCAGGTCGGGTGCGAGAGCCTCCTCGAGCTCCTTGACCGACGTCTGGTGGATCTCGCGCAGCCGGTCCCGGCTCGCGTCGTCGAGCGGTGCGGCGCGCACCTCCTCGAGCAGCTGCTTGATCATCGTGCCGATCCGCATGACCTTCGCGGGTTCCTCGACCATCTCGCCGACCGCGTCGGCCGTGTGCTCGTCGGATTCGCCCTGCTGGTTCAGTCGCGCGGCACCGACCGGGGAACCGTCCGGTCCGACCACCATGACGTTGTGTTCGTCGGCAGCTCCTGCCGCGTACGGCATGTTCGACTCCGTCATAGCTCCATCCTGGCGCAGGCTCGGTTGACGTACAGCGTTGAGGTGCCGGGCATCCGGGGTGTGGCCGTCGGTCGTGCCGCCCGCCACAGGGACCGCCCGATTCCCGAGCGTAATCGGTGCCGGCACGTTCTCGGATTCCACCTGGGGATATACGTGAATCCCCCACCGGTTCGGTTGATTCGTCCGGTTTCTCGGTGGCGCAAGCGGTCACGCTGTGTCGAGCGCGCTCTGCCGGTCGGGTGGTCCTCGCGCAGCACAGCGGCCCCGGCTGCGCGGCGAAAACGCGGCTCCGTACCTTGTTCGCATGGCGTTTGACGTCGCTCGGATCCGTGGGTTGTTCCCCGCGCTGGGTGACGGTTGGATTCACTTCGACGGTGGAACCGGAATGCTCGTCCCTGAACAGGTCGCGTCGGCCGTTTCGACGGCGATGCGGGCTCCGGTGTCCGGACCGGGCGGAGCGTTTCCGGCCTCACAGCGTGCGGAGAGCATCGTCGCCGCGGCGCGCCGGGCAGTGGCTGACCTCGTCGGAGGTGAGCCCGAGGGCGTGGTCCTCGGGCCGAGTTCCGCTGTGCTCGTCGCGCAGCTGGCCGACACCCTGTCGACCCGTTGGACCCTCGGCGACGAGGTCGTCGTGTCGCGGCTCGACGAGGAGGCGAACATCGCCCCGTGGGTGCGGGCGATGAACCGCGTCGGCGGCAACGTGCGCTGGGGCGAGATCGACATCGAGAACTGCGAACTGCCCGCGTGGCAGTACGGCGACCTGATGGGCGCGCGCACGAAGGCCGTCACGGTGACGGCCGCGTCCGGTTCCGTCGGCACCCGCCCCGACCTCGGCCCCATCACCGCCGCGGCCGAGGAGGCGGGCGCGCTGATGGTCGTCGACGCGACCTACGCGGCGCCGTTCCTGCCGCTCGACGTCGACACCCTCGGCGCGGACGTCGTGGTGCTGTCGGCCCAGGCGTGGGGCGGCCCGCCGATGGGCGCGCTGGTGTTCCGCGACCCGGCGCTCATCGAACGACTCCCCGCGGTGGCGCTCGACCCGGACGCCCAGGGCCCGGAGCGGCTCGAGCTCGGCCCGCACGCATATCCGCTGCTGGCCGGTCTGATCGCGTCGGTCGACTACCTCGCCGGCCTGGACGACTCCGCGTCGGGCAGCAGGCGGGAGCGGTTGCTGACCTCGCTCGGCTCGGCGAAGTCGTACCAGTCGGGGCTGCTGGACCAGCTGTCCGCGGACCTGCGGTCGTTGCCGCACGTGACGGTCGTGGGCGATGCGGTGCGGCGCATTCCCGCGTTGGCGTTCTACGTCCGCGACCGCAAGGCCTCCGACGTCGCCGAGTACCTGGCACGCCAGGGGTTGTGCGCGTTCGCCGACAACGGCGCGGGCGGCCTGTTCGAGGCCCTCGGCATCGGCGAGGTCGGCGGCGCCGTCCGCATCGGACTGGCGCACTACTCGAACAGCTTCGAGGCCGGCCAGCTCGTGCGGGTCCTCGACGAACTGGCCTGACCCCGGCCGGCTCGGCTACTTCGCGGTCAGGATGATCTTGCCGAAGACGCCGCCCTCGTCGAGCGTGCGGTGCGCCCGCGCCGCGTCCTCGAGGGGCAGCACCTGGTCGATCACCGGCAGCACGGTGCCCTGGTCGATCAGCGGCCACAGCCGCGTGCGGACGTCGGCGACGATCTCGGCCTTGCTCTCGAGCGAACGCGACCGCAGCGCCGTCGCCGACACGGTGCCGCGCTTGCCCAGCAGCTTGGCGATGTTGAGCTCGCCCTTGATGCCGCCCTGCATGCCGATGATCACGAGGTGCCCGCCGTCGCGCAACACGTCGATGTTGCGGTCGAGGTACTTGGCGCCCATGTTGTCGAGCACGATGTCCGCCCCGCCCGTGGCCGCGGCGAGTTCGGCGACGAAGTCCTGCTCGCGGTAGTCGACGGTGATGTCGGCGCCGAGCTGACGGCAGTTCTCGAGCCGTTCGGCCGAGCCGGCGGTGACCGCGACGGTCGCGCCGAGCGCCTTGGCGACCTGGATGGCGTGCGTGCCGATACCGCCCGCGCCGCCGTGCACGAGCACCACGTCGTCCTCGGACATCCCGGCGTGCATGACGAGGTTCGACCACACCGTGCACGCCACCTCGGGCAGACCCGCCGCGGACACGAGGCCGACCTCGCTGGGCAGCGGCAGCAGCTGTCCCGCCGGCACGGCCGCCTTCTCCGCGTAGCCGCCACCGGCCAGCAGCGCGCACACCTCGTCGCCGACCTGCCACCCCGTGACGCCCTCGCCGAGCTCCGTGATCGTGCCCGAGCACTCGAGCCCGAGGAGCTCGCTCGCGCCGGGCGGCGGCGGGTACTTGCCCATCCGCTGCATCACGTCCGCCCGGTTGACCGCGGTCGCCGCGACGTCGAGCAGCACCTCGCCGGGCGCGGGCTCGGGATCGGGGACCTCGGTCAGCACGAGGTTCTCTGGCGGTCCTGGTTCCCGGATCGTGATCGCGCGCATACCGCGACTGTATGTCACCACTCCGTCTCACTTCAGCCACGGCGCAGGCGGCGCCGGCGCCCGACCTGCAGCGGTGCGCGGACGGCCCGTGTCTTTCCTACGAACGGACCTTGACGTACCGGAAAACTCGCACAAAAGTGACGCCGCACAGCAAAGAAGGGGACTGAAGAATGTCATTCCGCATAGGGAAGTTACGGTCCGCCGTCGCGATCGCGGCCAGTGCGGGCCTGGTGCTCACCGGCTCCGCCACCGCGGCAGCCACGACCACCACCCAGGACGAGCTGCTCGGCGATTCGATCGAGCGCAGCCAGCTTCAGCGACACCTGATCGCGATGCAGCGCATTGCCGATGCACATGGGGGAAACCGGGTTTCCGGTTCGCTCGGCCACGAGACGTCGGCCGAGTACGTCGCGCAGCGGCTCGAGGCCGAGGGCTTCGAGATCACGCGCCAGGAATTCCCCTTCGACTACAACGAGACGCTCGCCGAGGAGCTTTCCGTCGGCGGACAGGACGTGCCGATCACGGCGATGTCGTTCACCAAATCGACCGAGGAGGGTGGGCTGACCGCGCCGCTGGCGGTCGTCGAGTCCAGCGACGCCCCGGGTTGCGACGTCTCCGACTACGGCGACGTGACCGGCCAGGTCGCCCTCGTCGAGCGCGGTGAGTGCGACTTCGCGCAGAAGCAGGCCGCGGCCGCCGACGCGGGCGCCGTCGCCGCGTTGATCTACAACAACGAGCCCGGCCCGCTCAACGGCACGCTCGGGGACGCCGACGCCGCGCGCATCCCGACCGCCGGCGTGGCCCAGGAGGACGCGCAGCAGCTGATCGACGCCGACGGTCAGGACGTCACGGTCGACGTGCGGCAGCTGATCGAGGAGCGCAACACCTACAACCTCATCGCCGAGACCACGACCGGTCGCGACGACAACGTCGTGGTGGCGGGCGCGCACATCGACAGCGTCGCCGACGGGCCCGGCATCAACGACAACGCCACGGGTTCGGTCGGTCTGCTGGAGACCGCGCTGCAGCTGGGCGGCTCGCCGGACATCAACAACAAGGTCCGCTTCGCCTGGTGGGGCGCCGAGGAGTTCGGCCTGATCGGCTCCACGCACTACGTCAACTCGCTGTCGGCCGACGAGCAGCTCGACATCGCGATGTACCTGAACTTCGACATGATCGGCTCGCCCAACGCCGGCTACTTCACCTACGACGGCACCTACCCGGACAGCGGGCTGCCGTACGGCACACAGGCGATCACCGACACGTTCACCGAGGCCATGGACGGCCGCGGCATCGAGTTGGAGACCGAACCGGTCAGCGGCCGGTCGGACTACGCGGAGTTCGCGGCCTACGGCATCCCGATCGGCGGCGTCTACACCGGTGCCGACGGTGTGAAGACCGAGGAGCAGGCCGAGAAGTGGGGCGGTGAAGCGGGCGTCACCTTCGACCCGTGCTACCACACGCCGTGCGACAACCTGGGCAACGTCGACTACGACGCGTTCACCGTCAACGGCCAGGGCATGGCCGACGTGATCGCCGACTACGCGATGAGCACCGAGGACGTCAACGGCATCGCGCCGCAAGAGGCCAAGGACCGGGCGGCCGTCGCCGAGCAGCGTTCCGCGCAGCAGACCACGCTGGCCGCCGCCGGCGCGCACGAGAACACGCGCTGACGCGGTTTCCGGCCATCACCGCTGACACCGGCGAGTCCGGCCGACGCGGCTGACGCGGCTGACGCGGCTGACAATCCCTCGCGCCCGCTTCCCCCGGGGAGCGCGCCGATGTTTTGCGGCTGGGCCTGTGTTTTTCCGACCGGGCGCGGGGGCCGGTCGCGGGAGCCGTGCGCGGTGGGCAGGGCGGATCCGTCTAGTCTCCGTGCATGGGTGGGACGCGCTGGCTGACGGACACGGAGATGACGGCCTGGCGGCCGTACATGGTCGCGACGTTGCGACTGCGGCAGCGCCTGCACCGCGAGCTGGCCGACGAGCACGACGTCTCACTGATCGACTACGAGGTCCTCGCCGCGTTGTCGTCCACACCGGACGGTGCGATGCGGATGACGGAACTGGCCGACATGCTCGGGTCGACGAAAAGCCGCCTGTCCCACCAGGTCGCGCGCATGGAACGCGTCGGCTACGTCCGCAGGGGATCCGACCCCGGCGACAAGCGGGGTGTCACCGCGGAACTGACCGACGAGGGGCAGCAACTGTTGCACGCGGTCGCGCCCACGCACGTGCGCGGTGTGCGGGCCCATCTGATCGATCTGCTGTCCGCGGACGAGCACGTCGCGCTGGGCGAGGTGTTCACGCGCGTGTCCGCACACCTGACCGAGCTCGACGAGTGAACCGTTACCCTGGCTCCCGCGAGGAAGCGTGGCAGAGCGGCCGAATGCACTCGACTTGAAATCGAGCGTGGGGCAACCCACCGGGGGTTCAAATCCCTCCGCTTCCGCAGCTGTGAGCAGGCGAAACGCCGGGCCGGACGAGATATCCGGCCCGGCGTTTCGCGTCAGGGTGAGCAGTTTGGGTTGCAGTTCCCCACCTCAGACGGTGTCGGGGCACCCTCCGGAGGCTCACCGCCGTCGTCTTCGCCGCTCCCTTCGGTCTCGGTTTCGGGCTGCCAGTACAGGTCCCCGATCTGGTCCGCGATCGACGTCATCAGCTCCGGCGTCATGTGCTGATACCGGGTCGTCATGGCCACGTGCGACCAGCCCATGACGTCCATGACCGCCCGCCCTGGAACGCCGAGCACGAGCAGCATGGTCGCTGCGGTGTGCCGGGCGTCGTGCAGCCGCGCGTTACGGACTCCCGCGTCCTTGAGCAGGCTCTTCCACGCGCCGTGGTCGGTGCGGGGGTGGATCGGTGTGCCGGTCGGGCTCGCGAAGACCCAGCCTTCGTCCGTCCAGAGGTCGCCCGCCTGGACCCGCTCGCGTTCCTGGTCCTTCCGGTGCTGCTTGAGGGCACGCAACACGGGTGTGGGCAGCGCGACGACTCGACGGCCGGCGCGGGACTTCACTTCTTGCGCGACGACGCCGCCACCGTGGCGCCGGGGGCAGTGTCCGGCGTGCCGACGTCCGCACGGGTTCGCCGCGGTGCAGCCATGTTTCCACTTCACGGGCTGGAGCGATCGCCGGATGGCGAGCGTCCGCCCGTTGAAGTCGATGTCTCGCCATTGCAGGCCCAGCGCTTCACCCTTCCGCAGTCCGAGCGTCAGTGCGATGACGAAGCGCGCGCCGTTCCGACGAGTCCGGCAGACGTCGAGCAGCTTGGTTGCTTCCTCCTTCGTGAACGGGACGATCTCGTCCTCCGGGACTCGTGGGGCACGAGCGATCTTCGCGGGGTTCGTCGCCACGTGTCCGCGGCGAGTGGCCTCGCTTAACGCGGCTCGGATCGTCCGGTGTGCGTGGTGGACGGTCGCGGGCTTGAGGTTCTTGCCGTGCTTTCCCGTGGCCGTGGACATGCGCTTGTACAGCGATTCGAGGTGCTCGGGGCGGAGCTTGTCGATGCGGTGCGCCCCGATCCCGGGGATCAGGTAGCCGTACACCGATGCGCGGTACCCGACCAGGGTGTTGTTGCGGACGGACTGTGCGGCGATGTTCTCCACCCAGTGCACGAGCCATTGCTCAACTGTCCACGCACGACCCGGCTTCCGGGTCTTGCCGCTGTCTCGCTCCTGTTCGAGCTTCCGGACAGCCTTGATCACGGCACCTTCGCTCTTGCGCTTGACGTGGCGACGGTCGGGCTTGCCGTCGTCGCGGACGCCCATGGTTACCCAGCCGTGCCAGTAGCCGTCCGATCCCTCGAAGATGGAGCTGGCGCGGTTGGGTCGTCGGGTGCCGTCGGGGTTCTTCTTCTTGCGTGCCATCAGGCGAGTGCTCCTTCGGTCAGACGGTGCGTGTACGCGGTAAGGGCGTCGGCGGGTATGCGGCGGAGGCGGCCGACGCGGACGGTGGTGATGTGTCCGGCCTTGATGAGCGCGTACATGGTGGTGCGGCCGACGGAGAGTCGGTCGGCGGCTGCTTCGACGGTCAGCAGTACGCGCGTGGTGGTGGTGCTGGTGGTGTGTTGGGCGGTGTCCAACGTGTGCTCCCGTGGTTCGCGGTGGTTGCGGGTCGCTGGACTGGCATGGTTTTTCTCCTTCGTGTCGACGGGTGAGTTAGTTCGGTGCGCTCTGGCGGCGCGGGTCTTCTGGGGCCTATTGGCGGGGCCGCTGCGCGTGGGGCTAACTGGCTAACTCGGCTAACTTTCTGCTGCTCAGCGCGGATGTCGGTCCGGCGAGCAGTCGAGTTAGATTCCTAACTCGGTTGGGACGGGCTAACTCGTCGGCTAACTCGCGCATGGCCGCTTGGTGGCGCGCGGCCGGCCGAAGGGAGGGAGTCGGCACGGCGGCGTGAAAACCCGCGTTCTGGGGCCTTCCAGGGCGTCGATTCCCTCGCCTCCCTGGACTCCCTTGAGGGCTGTTTTTGCAGGTCAGTCCTAGGGAGTCGAGCCAGGGAGGCGGGCAGGGAAAACTCCCTCGCTCTCGGTCGACTCCCTCGCTGATTCCCTGTCGATCCCCTCCGCCGATACGCACGCACTGTGCTATCCGTGTCACGCATGGTGATGAAGGGAGCAAGAGTGCAAGGGAGCAAGGGCGCAGAGGGGTGCTCCCTTGGCGCGCTCTTGGCGCGCGGTTTGGGGCGGTGACAGGTGTGACACGGTGACAACGGCACGCCGGTCACATCTGTCACTGTGTCACTCGATGCCCTGTGACCTGCGAAAACCGATGTGACAGGTGTCGGGCCGGTGTTCGGTGCCGGTTCGGTTGGGAAGGGTGCAGTCATGAGCGCACTCCTGCTCCCTTGCGCTCTTGCTCCCTTGCACCCTTGGTGTCGTCGGGTTCGTCGAGCCGCCAGACCCACGCCGTGCCGTCCTTGACCGAGCGAGCGCCGATGTCGGTCTTGGCGCGCTTTAGCTGGTCCTTGCTGTACATGCCTGCCGCGTGACCCTGCTCGGTGATGTCGGCGGCCGGCGCGCTGCCACCCTGGCTGCGCAGGTACTCGCGCAACCATGTGCGCACCTCGTCGCGTTCGCTGGCTTCGCCCTTGGCCGGCGGGGCGTCGTCGAGCAGCTCGTTGACGTGCACGTCGGTCTCGCCGAGCATCACCAGCCGCCCCCACGAGGCGGGGCCCTCATCGGTGTCCAGCTCGACGGACTCGACGGTGTAGCGATAGGAGGGCAGATCGAGGCTGCCGAGGTTGTTCTTGGCCTGCGAGATCACGCAGGTGCCGTCATCGGATGTGGTGTCGCGGGCGAAGGCGATCGCTGCGCGGGCGACGGCGGAGAAGGCGCGCGAGCCAGTGATCCGGCTCAGGACGTCGGTGCCGCTGGCCTTGTTGAAGTGGGCGAGCCCGAAGATCGCGCATTCGGCCGTGTCTGCGAGCCGCACGAGTGGTTCGAGCGCACCGCGAAGATCGCGGTCCTGGTTCACGTTGATCGTCGCGTCGACCACGGACATGAGCGGATCGACCACGAGTAACCCGATGTCGTGGACGGCCATCTCGCCGGCGAGGGCGTCGCAGTCGCGCGGAAGTGACAGCGGCAGGGTGTGGCCGGTGACGTGTTCGACCTCGACGCGGTACACGCGTTGCATGTCGGCGCCGGCGGCGATGAGTCGTCCGGCGAGCGTACGTTCCCACGAGTCCTCGGTGGCGGCGTAGATGACGCCCCGGGGCTGGCCCAGGTGCAGACCCGGCAACTCGCCGAGCGTGACGCGGGCAGCGAGCCAGGCGCAGAACAGGGACTTGCCGATGCCTTCGCGACCGGGGCCGATCGTCAGGGCGCCATGCGGAATGCGCCCGTCCCACAGCCAGTACGTCGGGCGCAGGCGGATGCCCGCGGCCGGGGTGAGCGTGACCCGCCGCCCGCCCGTGGGCGCTGGTGGTGGGTCCTCGTCTGGTGGTGGCTCAGGAATCGCGGCTTCCGGGCCGTCCACCGGGTGCAGGTGCCGCGCGGCGGTGTTCGGGTGCGTCACTGTTGATGCTCCTCACGAGCGGAGTTGGCGTTCCCCGATCGACCTCGATTCCTGCTGGTCGCAGACGTGAATCGGGGTCGATCGGCGTGCAGGTCGATCGCGTGGGAATCCGGCCCGGCGGGGGCGTTCAACACCACCGGATCGGTGGCGGGCGGGACCTCCCCGCCGGGCCGGACGTGTGGGACTCCGTGGTTCAGCCGGCGGTGGTGGCCAGTTCGCGCCGGCGTGCCGTGCGCTGCCGGGGTGTGGCCGCCGGCGGCTGACCGTAGAGCTCGTGCACGCGCTGCCGGATCTGCTGCAAGCGGCGGTAGGCACGGGTGCCGCGCTTGATGGCGGCTGCCGAGACCTGCGCTTCCTCGATGCCGAGCGCGCCGTGTCCGAACACAAGCTCGCCGACCATCGCGCGGAACTCCTCGTCGGAGGAGAGGAAGTCGGCGAAATCTGTGTCGTCGCAGTCCCAGACCAGCGTGTAGACGATGTTGGCGATGTCCTCCGCGGACATCGGAACCGTCATGGTCAGCTCAACCAGCACCGGAGTGGGGTTGTCCTGTCGGTGCGAGGCGATGAACGCGTCGCAATGCCCGGCGGCGCTCGCAATGCCGCGAGCCGTGGCCTTGTCTCCCGTGAACGTGGCGTCCGTGCGATGCATGTCAGGCCACCTCCCCGGCCTGCTCGTCGCTGGCGGCTGCCGAAACGCCTTCGACGACGTACGCCTGATAGGCGGCCTCGCCGCACTCGTCGACATAGGCGTTCACGGCGCTACCCGGAACCCGGAGCGTGCCCTTGCCCGTACCGAGCTTGAGGGCGTCGAGCTTGCCGGACTCGATCGCGCGGTAGATCGTCGCGACGGAGACGTCCAGGGCCTCCGCGACTGCCTTCACCCGGTACATCCGGGTACCCTCGAACTGCATCGATGCTCCCAAAGTCTCGATGTCCGCCCCGCTCGGTGTGCCAGCACCGGTGCGGGGCTTTTGCGTTTCACCGCTCTGTGAGCGACACCAGAGACGTTAGATAGGTCTGCTAGCAGAGTCAAGCTAGGTCTACTAGTAAACCTTGTGGCAAGTGGTAGTTCACCTATATGGGCTAGCTGGGCGTGGGGTACGGTGTCCGGCATGGAACCGCTAAATCCGGATGACCCGCGCCCTCCGTTTCAGCAGGTCGTAGACGTTCTGCGTGCCTCGATCGCGACGAACAAGCTGGAGCCTGGCGATCGGTTGCCGTCCTATGCCGAGATGGCCGAACGATTCGGCGTGGCGCCGATGACCGTGCAGAAAGCGATCGGTGTCCTCCGCGATGAGGGCTTGATCGTGACTCGGCAGGGGCGTGGTTCGTTCGTTCGCCAGAAGACCGAACGTGCTGTCGGACTCCGACCGCACGTCGAGCAGGTCTTTGAGCAGGGAGACGTGTCGATCGACTTCGCGGGGTTCTCCGGCGAAACCCTGTACGGAGTCGTGAGCGAGCCGCTGGACAAGATCCGGGCGGGCAAGCTCAGGCCGTCCAGCGTGCGCGTGCGAGTGTTGATTCCGGACCTCACGCAGCCGATCGGGATTCCGTCTTTGGCGGTGGATGGCACGGATTCACCGGCCGTGCGAGCGCGTGCACGGCGTATCGCGGAGCGGTCGATTCAGGGACTCGTGGACACGGTGCACGAGCTGGGCGCTCTGGGTCTGGTCCAGTCGGCGACAGCCGAGGTGCGGACGTTCCACGCGGCCCCGTTGTTCAAGCTCTACATCCTCAACGGTTCCGAGGTCTTCTTCGGCTTCTACACGGTCGTCCGGCACTCTGTTGCCGTCTCCGGTGAACCCGTTGAGATCTTCGACGCCATGGGCAAAGACTCGGTGTTGTTCCACTACTCGACGACCGAGGACGCCGATTCCGTCGAGTCCCAGCACGTCGAGCAGTCGCAACTGTGGTTCGACAGCGTGTGGGACTCCGTCGCGAAGAAGCTCGAGGGCTGAACCATGTTCGAGCTGGCGCCGATCAAGGCGGTGCTCTTCGACTTCGACGGCCCGATCTGTGACGTTTTCGCCGGTTACTCGGCACCCTCGGTGGCGCGTGAGCTGGAGAGGGTGGCCGGTCGTGACAGCGGAATCGATGACCCACACGAGGTCCTGCGGAACGCCGCCGGCAGTCCTGTGCTCGATGCGGTGGAGGATGCGCTTGTTGCGGCTGAGCTGACTGCAGTGGAGTCGGCTGTTGCGGCCGCCGGTGGGCTGGAGTCTGTGCGTGTCGCGCTCGATGCCGGGCTACGCGTCGGTGTCGTCAGTAACAACGTCGGCGCTGCCGTAGAGCGGTTCCTGTTCCGGGTGGGCATGGCAGGGCCAGTCTGGCCGGTCGTTGGGAGGCCGTACCGGGCGCGGAACGGATGAAGCCGGACATGTGGCCGCTGGAAACGGCCCTCGACGCGATCAAGGTCGAGCGCGCCGAGGTTGTCTTCGTCGGCGATTCCAGGACAGACGTCGAGGCGGCCAAGAAGTCGCACCTCCGCTGCGTGGCCCTGGCCAACAAGGCAGGTAAGCGCGCGATGTTCGAGGCCGCCGGCGCGGACGCGATCGTCGACGACATGGACGAACTTCGCGAGAGTCTGGAGGCTCTCTGAACGGCTGGAACACTGGTGGGTAGTGAGCCGTCGTGCTTGATGTGTCGACGCCGTATGGGCGATCTCATGTCGCTGTGATTTGCCCGTGGAGCGGTTCGCACGAGGTCTCTGGTGTGATGGACGGGGCCCGATCGTTGGTGCTGCGACGATGTTACGAACTAAGTCGTCGACGGACGCGCCGTTTTCGCTGGTAAGCGAGTTAGTTCGTAAGTTCGTTTAGTTCGTGCAGGCCCGGTGGGCAGGCTGAGATATCGGGGGAGCGCCCCGAGTGTTCCAGCCGTACTTGCCTGTCCGCGAACGTCGGGCCCTGGGTTCCGGGTGTGCAGTTTGGGTTGCAGTTCACCGACGGCCGGACCACCGACACGTGTTGCTGCATTCTCATCGCGCGCAGGTCAGCGAAGGGTTGATCGCTGCCGAACTGCCATTCTTCGAACTTGAAATCGAGCGTGGGGCAACCCACCGGGGGTTCAAATCCCTCCGCTTCCGCAGCTGTGACCAGCGACAACGCCGGATCGGACCTCGCGTTCGGTCCGGCGTTTCGCATGCTTGGTCTCAGTTTGGTCTCAGTCTCGGTCCCGGTTCACACGCCGGTGCTGCCGTCGATGCGTTCCCGGAGCAGATCGGCGTGCCCGTCGTGACGGGCGTACTCGGCGATCATGTGGGTGTAGATCCAGCGGAGGCTCACCTCCATCCCGTGGAAGGACGCCGTGTCGTCGAGCGCGCGCCCACGGCAGTTCCGCACGGACACGGCGATCTCCTCGCGCCACGCCGCCATCGCCTGCTCCGCGGACACGTCGTCGTGGAGGGTGAATCCCTCGTCGTGCCCGCCCTCCCCGGTCGCCGGGTACACGGCGGGGACGTCCTCCCCTGCGAGCGTCCGGCGGAACCACGCGCGTTCGACCTCGGTCATGTGCTGCACCAGGCCCAGCAGGGTGAGCGACGACGGCGGTGCCGAGGCGGTGCGCAGCTGTTCCTCGTCCAGGCCCTCGCACTTGAGCGCGAGGGTGTCCCGGTAGAAGTTCAGCCAGGCCGCGAGCGTGGTCTCCTCGCCCGCGGTCGTCGGTGGGCGGACTCGTTCGACAGTCATGGCCGTGAGCATGGCACCCCGCCCCGACGGTTTCGCCCTCGTCGACCGTCAGGCCGCCGTGGCCGCAGGCCGCGGTCGTTTCGCGCGGTACCGGCCCGCGATGGTGCGGGCACCGGTCGCGTTGAGCCGCCAGCGGGCCATCGCCGTGCTGACGACGAACCGTCGGGCGGCCGTGGCGTCCGACCACCCCCGCAGCGCGGCGACGCGGGCGGCGTCCCGCGGGATCAGCAGTTCGCCCGCGAGCTCGTCGGCCTCGTGCTCGGCGGCCGCCCGGGTCGGCAGCGAGACGGTCGCCGGGGTGGATGTCGGGGCGGTGCCGCACATTCCGGCGCCGGAGGCGGGCAGGTCGAGTTCGTGCTCGAGCAGCACGTGCGCCATCTCGTGGGCGATGGTCGCCCGCCTGCGTCGGTGGTCGTGGACGTGGTTCTCGACGATCACCCGCACGTCGCCGAGCGCGATGAGCGCGCCCGAGAACGTGTCTGCCGCGGGGCCGGTGAAATGCCGTACCGCGGCCCGCGGCAGGTGCGGATCGGCGAGGCTGTGCACGGGAATGCCGTACAGCTCGGCCAGCGCGTACGGGTCGAGGGGGTCGAGCGGTGTCGCCCCGAGTTCCTCGCGCACCTGGAGCGCGAGTCGTGCGGCGTGCGCCTTGAATCCACGTCGCAGCACCATCTGCTCACCCCTCGTCCTGGTCGGCGCCGCCGGCGCTCCCACCGTCAGCCCCGTCGGTCCGGTTCCGCGAGATGCGCCGCATCGTGGCGCCGACGATCTCCAGCAGGTACTCCTTGTCGGCCTCGGCGAGATCGGTGCGCGCACGCAGGAGCATCGCCAGTTGGGTCTCGAGCGCGGGCTCGGGGTCTTCGTCCGGGTGGGTCGTGAACCGCTCGGCGGGCGTGCCGAGCCACTGCACGAGGGCGATGAACCCGTCCAGGTCGGGCCGTAATCCGTTGCGCATCCGGCTCAGCAGGGACGGGCTCACGTCCGCCTCGTCGGCGACCTGGCGCCACGACAGACCGCGTGCCGCGCGCTGGTCGTCGAGCGCGCCGGTCAGCCGCGGCAGGTCGATGCGACCGGACATGTCGGCTCCTTCGGGCAGAGTGTTGACCACGCAAGCCTTGCAGGAACCCGACCCGCATGACTAGCGCCGCATTGCAGTACTGCGATAGCGTTGCAGAACTGAAACACACGCGGTGACGAGGGGTGGGGACAGTCCGATGAGTGCTCGAGAGGGCCACGAACACGTCGACGGAACCGACGGAACCGTCGGCAGCGACGGAATCGGTGGCAGCGGAAGCGGGGGAGACGGTGGGGGCGAGGGAGGTCGATCTGCCGCGCTGTTCGCCGTGCGGTTCCGACTCTCGCCCGATTCTCTGACCTGGCTCGTGACCAGGGACGACGTGGTGTTGTCGCGCCATGTCCGCAAGCGCGACGCCGAACGGCTGGCAGCCGCGCACGCGCGAGGCCTGCGACCGAGCGACTGGAGATCGAGCGGATGGACGGCACCCGCCAGGCGGTGCGCCGTTACGACACCGTCACGGGGACCCCGCCGGTCGCCGGGCCCGGTTCCGAGTCCGGCTCCGGACCGGTCCGCGCCTGCCGCCACAACGACACGAACTCGCCGTTCGTGACAGTTCGATTCGGCCGCCGCGGCCCATGCACACGGGTTCCGGCGCGCCGCGACACCGCCGGAGCGCGCGTCTCCGACGAACGCCGTACCGTTGATGCTTGATGAGAAAGCGTCTCTTGTTCGCGGCCATGAGCGGTCTGCTCGTCGCCGGGTGCGGCACGTCCGACACCGAAACCCAGAATGCTCCGACCCCGGGATCGGCGACGTCGGAGGCCCCGTCGTCGGCGCCTGCCGAGTCGTCACCGCAGCAGCGGGGCGGTGACACCTGCCCGGCCGCGGCCGACATGTCGCCGCGCGAGAAGGTCGCGCAGCTCGTCGTCGTCGGCGTCGAGACCGGCGTCGACGCGACGCGTCAGATCGTGACCGACGAGCAGATCGGCGGCCTGTTCGTCGGCGGCAACGCGACCGACCTGTTCGAGGGCGGCGCGCTCCAGTCGGTGCAGGAGGCCGCGAACGTGCCGGTGTCGATCGCCATCGACGACGAGGGCGGCCGGGTGCAGCGGCTCGACGACCTCGTGGGCGACATGCCGAGCGCCCGTGAGATGGCCGCGTCGATGTCGCCGGAGGAGGTGCGGCAGATGGCCGCCGAGCGGGGCCGGGAGATGGTCGACCGCGGCGTCACGGTCGACTACGCACCCACCGTCGACCTCACCGACGAACCGGCCGGCGAGGCGATCGGGGACCGTTCGTTCAGCACCGACCCGGCAACGGCGCGCGAGTACGCCAAGGCGTTCGGGGACGGCCTGCAGGAGGCCGGTATCCGGCCGGTCGTCAAGCATTTCCCCGGCCACGGCAACGCCAGCGGTGACTCCCACGTCGGCGACGTGACGACCCCGCCGCTGCCCGAACTGCGCGAGCACGACCTCAAGCCGTACGAGCGGCTCGGCGAGTACGGCGAGGTCGGCGTCATGGTCGGCCACCTCACGGTGCCCGAGCTGACCGAGGGGGAGCCCGCGTCGATCTCCCCGGCCGCCTACGAGCTGCTGCGCGAGGACTACGAGTTCGATGGCCCCGTCGTCACCGACGACCTCGGCGCGATGAAGGCGATCACCGACCGGCACCCGCTGCCCGAGGCGGTGCTGCGCGCCCTGCAGGCGGGCGCCGACCAGGCGTTGTGGTCCTCCGGCGGCAACGTTGCACCCGTGCTGGACCGCCTCGAACAGGCATACCGCGACGGTGACCTGCCCGAGGATCAGGTCGACGAGTCCCTGACGCGCGTGCTGCGCGCCAAGGACGCCTGCGGCTGACGATCGGGCGGGCCGGCGGCCGGGCGGTTCAGAACTGCGCGGTCGTCAGCTCGCTGATCAGCGCGTCGAGGTCCACCCGGTCGGCCTCGGTGCCCACGGGCACGATCGCCGTGGTGGCCTCGGCGAACCGCCGCACGTCGCGATCTCCATCTCCACGACGGCGTAGCCGTCCGGCGACTCGAGCTCGAGCACCAGGAACGTCTCGTCGGTGGCCAGGTCCGGCCGGAGTCGGATGTCTCCGATGCCGGCGGGCTGGGTCAGTCCGGTCAACAGCAGCTCACGAGAGAAGTCCCATTCGACCCACTCGCTCGCGTCGATGCGGAACGCGAGCGACACGGCGAACGGGTCGTCCGCGCGGTACATCAGACGGGCGAGCACCGGCGTGCTGCAACCGTTGAGGTACACGAACTGGCTCTGGTGTACGGCGTCGTTACGCACTGCACACTCCCGTCTCTCCGGTGCCGCCCCCTGCAGCGGCCTTCGCGAGTGAGACTCCTGGCTCGCCGCACTCTGATGCATCTTCGGTGGGAAAACTGCAGGACTTCGCCCGATTGGGGCACACAATGACCGCCCGTATGCGCGTCTTCACCCCATCGAGTCAATCTGGTTGCCGATCCGGGATGCCGCCGTGACTTCAGGCCCCACGCGCGCGTTAATGGCCCATAATCCCGATGAACCGTTCCGCAACTGGGGTGTTGGGCGGCGGTTCCGCCGAGTGATTCCTGGAGGGCTGATGGCGCCGAAGGCTCCGCGTCCCACGCCGCACCAGGACGCCCTGCTCGATCGGTCCGGCATCATCGGCGCCTCGGCCGGGGGTTCGACGGTGCCGCCGCGCCCCGGCATGAACCGCTCCGGCGCGGCCGGCTTCCTGGTGTTCGTGCTGATGGTCCTGGCCGGCGTCACCGGTATGCACGAGCTCGACCGGGGTGGTGGCGACGACGGCGGTTCGCTGTACATCGCGGGCAACGACCTCGCGACCCAGGCGCCGCCTTCTCCCATGCAGCGTCCGAGCATTCCGGGTTCCGGCGATCCCGAGGACGCGGGTGACGACGGTCCGGGTGTCGGTGCGGAACCGCCGGCGTCGGAGCCGCCGCGCGTGCCCGAACCCCAGGCGCCCGTCGACGTCGCACCGCAGGAGCCTGCGACCCCGGAGGTCGCGTCGCACGAGCCGGCATCGCAGCAGGGTTCGCCCCGGGTCGGCGCCGGTGCGTCGGAT
This sequence comes from Saccharomonospora sp. CUA-673, assembly GCF_001942305.1. GTDB lineage: Bacteria > Actinomycetota > Actinomycetes > Mycobacteriales > Pseudonocardiaceae > Prauserella. Next base: position 140,902 of record NZ_MKKE01000077.1, read on the forward strand.
GCTGTGTCCTCGAATGCCGCATCGGGCTCGGTCCGCGCGGTCGCCGCCGAATCCGCAGGGCCCGCGTCCGGACGGGCCGCCGCCGCGCGCGCCGAGAACACGCCGCGCGCCGGGAACCCGGCCGCGGGCCGATCGCCCGGTGCGTCGCGACCCGGCCGCACATGGACCGCAGCGAAACGGCCGACCGGCTCGCCCGCGAGGTTCGTCGGCAGGTGCACGCCGCGGTGCTCCGGCAGCAGAACGAGATCCTCGAACGTCGGCACGCGGCCCCGGTCGAGCCGCGCGCCTCGATCCCTTCCGCCGAGCCCCGGGACGCCGAGCCCCGGGACGCCGAGCCTCGGGCCGGAGAGTCCCGGGACGCCGAGTCCGGGGATGCGGCACCCCGGGATATCGAGGTCGGTGAGGTCGAGCCGCACGACACCGTTGCCCGCGGCGTCGACGCCACCGAGCGCACCGACATCACCGAGGACCGGGAGGTCGAGCGGGACGAGGAGATCGACGTCGAGATCGGCGACTGAGATCAACCACTCTGGTCAGGGCACGCCGGATATGTGAAACTACTTCGCATTCGGCTCCGACTGGAAGGTGAGCCCGTGCGACGTAGCCTGCGGACCGTCCTGGCGCCCGTTCTCGCGTCGTTGCTGTTGGCGACGTCCCTCGCCACCGGCGCGAACGCCGAAACCCCCGAGGCGGAGGCGAATCCGGACTGCCCGTGGGTCGATTCGGACGCCCCCGTCGAGGAGCGTGTCCAGCAGCTCCTGTCGCGGATGACGTTGAGCGAGAAGCTCGACATGGTGAGCGGTGCCGCGGGCCCGCTCCAGTTCATCGGCCCCACGTACGCGGGGATGGTCAGCGAGAACGCGCGGCTGTGCATCCCGCAGCTGGGCCTGACCGACGGACCCGCGGGGGTCGGCAACGGCCACACGGGTGTCACGCAGCTGCCGTCGCCGATGTCGCTGGCCGCGTCGTGGGACGACGAGCTCGCCGCCGGCTACGGCGCGCTGATCGGACGGGAGAGCCTCGGCAAGGGTGCCGACGTCGCGCTCGCGCCGACCGTCGACCTGCTGCGTGATCCGCGGGCGGGCCGGTCGTTCGAGACGCTCGGCGAGGACCCGCATCTGACCGGCGCGATGGCCGCGGCGCAGATCGAGGGTATTCAGGGCGAGGGCGTGATGGCGCAGGCCAAGCACATCGCCGCCTACAACCAGGAGACGCTGCGCAATCTGCCCTTCAACGATTCGAAGGTGGACGAGCGCACGCTGCAGGAGGTGTACCTGTCGCCGGTGCAGGCCGTCGTCGACGCGGGCGTCGCGTCGGTGATGTGCAGCTACAACCGGGTCAACGGAGTGCATGCCTGCAACAACAGCTACCTGCTGAACCAGGTCCTGAAAGGACAGTTCGGCTTCGACGGTTTCGTGACGTCGGACTGGTTCGCCACGCAGGCCAGTCACGCCGCCGCCAACGCGGGCATGGACATGCAGATGCCGGGCGGCTGCCACTACGGGCCGCGGTTGCGGCACGGCATCAACAGCGGCGCCGTGACGACGGCGAAGCTCGACGACATGGTCTCGCGCATCCTGCGGCCGATGTTCGAGTTCGGGCTCTTCGAACGGGACCACGAGGGTTCGCCGGACGACGTCGTCACCAATCCCGACCACGAGGCCGTGGCTCGGCAGGTCGCCGAGCAGGGCATGACGTTGCTGAAGAACGACGGTGGCGGCAAGGCGCCGCTGCCGATCTCCGACGATGTCGAATCCGTTGCGGTGCTGGGGGATGCGGCCGGTCAGGACGTCATCGGCTCCGGTGGCGGCAGCCCGCTCGTGACGGCGGAGCGGATCGTGACGCCGTTCGAGGGCATCGCCGAGCGCGCGGAGGCCGACGGGATCGACGTCGCCTTCGACGACGGCAAGCGCGCCGGTGAGGTCGCGGGCGAGGCGGACGTGGCGGTCGTCGCGGTGAGCAAGTGGTCGACGGAGACGGTGGACAACCGCGACATCGCACTGTCCGATCGGGACAACAAGCTGATCGCGGAGACGGCCGCGGCGAATCCGAACACGGTCGTCGTCCTGAACACGGCGGGCCCGGTGGAGATGCCATGGCTCGACGACGTCGCGGGCGTGCTCGCGGCGTGGTACCCGGGCCAGGAGTACGGTTCGGCGCTCGCGTCCGTCCTGTTCGGAGACAGCGAGCCGGGTGGCAGGCTGCCGGCCACGTTCCCGGTGCAGCAGGCGGATGTGCCGGCGGCCTCGCCCGACCGGTTCCCCGGCGGTGCCTACGACGAGGGCCTTGCCGTGGGGTACCGCTGGTACGACCGCGAGGGCATCGAGCCGCTGTTCCCGTTCGGTTTCGGCCTGTCGTACACGACGTTCGACTACGACGACGTGCGCGTCGAGGGGGACGGCGGTGCCGGCACGACCGTGAGTGCCGAGGTCACGAACACCGGTGAGCGCACCGGGTCCGAGGTCGCGCAGCTGTACGTGACGCAGCCGGAGTCGGACGACGCGCCGCCGAAGCGTCTCGAGGGTTTCCAGCGGGTCGAGTTGGAACCGGGGCAGAGCGAGCGGGTGTCGTTCGAGCTGGACGAGCGGTCGCTGGCGCATTGGGACACCGGCGGCAAGCAATGGGTGCGCAGCGCCGGCGAGTACACGCTGTCGGTGGGCGGTTCGTCGCAGGACCTGCCGTTGACGGCCGATCTCGAGGTGGCGGAGACGACTCCGGTGTCCGAGCCGACGCCCCCGCCGCCGCCCGAGGCGCCGGAGGCCGGTGACCCGGCGTTGACGGTGGCGGGCAACGTGGCGCGGTGCCCGGACGAGGCGCTGTACTCGGCGGTGCTCGGTGGTATCTCGTTGTTCGGTCTCCCGCCGGGCAAGCAGGCCGAGGAGGAGCCGGCGAACCCGACCGCGGAGGGCTGATCCCGATGGCCGGCCCTGACGGTTGGCCCTGACGACTGAGCCTGACGAGATCTAGGTCACAAGCCGAACTTCTACCGAAAAGTAGCCCCCAGATTCTGTGGGCGGGTTCGGTTCGGCCCGTTCCAGGTCTCGTCAGGTTCTTCGGTCAGGAGAGTTTCGCCAGTGGTCGCAGGTTCGTCGGCGGTGTTGGCCGGGCTCGGTGGGTGGTTGCCGCCGCGGGTGGTCGGCAACGCGGAGTTGGCGGCCAGGCTCGACACGTCGGACGAGTGGATCCGGAGTCGCACGGGGATCGCCGAGCGCCGGGTCGTCGACGACGGTATGTCCACTGTGGATATGTCGGTGGCGGCCGGCGGACGGGCGTTGCGGTCGGCGGGGGTCGATCGGGTCGGTGCGGTCGTGTTGGCGACGGCGACGCCGGACCAGCCGTGTCCGGCGAGCGCTCCGCAGGTGGCGAGCCGGTTGGGGCAGGGCGAGGCGGCCGCGTTCGACGTCAACGCAGTGTGCAGTGGTTTCGTGTACGCCTTGGCGACGGCGGCGGGTCTGATCGCGGCGCGGGTCGTGCGCGATGTGCTGGTGGTGGGCGCCGATGCGTTCACGACGTTGCTCGACCCGGATGATCGCGGCACGGTCCCGATTTTCGGCGACGGCGCGGGTGCGGTGGTGTTGCGTGCCGGCGATCCGGGCGAGCCCGGCGCGTTCGGTCCGTTCGACCTGCACAGCGACGGCGATCAGGCGGAGTTGTTGATCGTTCCGGCGGGTGGTTCGCGGCAGCCGCGGCCGGTCGAGCCGCGTGATCGTTATCTGCGGATGGAGGGCCAGGCGGTATTTCGTCATGCGACGACGCGGATGGCCGAGTCGTCGCGGGCGGTGTTGGACGAGCTCGGCTGGACCGTCGGCGAGGTGGACCGTTTCGTGGGCCATCAGGCGAACGTGCGCATTCTCAGCACGGTCGCCAAGCAGCTGGGCCTCCCCGCCGACGGCCTGGTCGTCAACATCGACCGCACGGGCAACACGAGCGCCGCGTCGATCCCGTTGGCCTTGGTCGACGGTGTCCGCGACGGCAGCCTCCGACCGGGCGACCGGGTGCTGTTGGCCGCGTTCGGAGCGGGTTTCACCTGGGGCGCAACGGGTTTGCGTTGGCCGGACCTCGACGTCGACCCCCTCTGAGTCGTTCCGGATCAGCCGACGGAGTCGAGCAGGGCGAGTTCGTCGTCGGTGAGGTGCAGGCCGGCGGCTGCGATGTTCTCCTCGAGGTGGGCCGGGTTGCGGTGCCGGGGATGGCGAGCACGTGCCGGCCTTGGTGGAGTGTCCAGGCGATGCGCACCTGTGCGGGGGTGGCTCCGTGGGCGCGGGCGACGGATTCGAGTTCGGTTCGGCCGCTGTCGGTGGGTGATTCGGTGGGGCCTGCGCCGGTGATGGCGAAGAAGGGCACGAAGGCGATGCCGTGGTCGGCGCATTGGGCGACGAGGTCGTCGTCGTGGCGGTCGGTCAGGCCGTAGCGGTTCTGTACGCACACGATGGGGGTGATCGTCAGGGCTTCGGCCAGTTGCTCGGTGGTGACGTTGGAGACGCCGATGTGACGGACGAGTCCGGCGTCGCGGAGTTCGGCGAGCGCGCCGAGGTGGTCGGCGATCGATCCGGGTGCTTTGTCGAGTCCGGCTCCGTGGCGCAGGTTGACGACGTCGAGGTGGTCGCGGCCGAGTTGGCGGATGTTTTCCTCGACCTGGCTGCGCAGTTGTTCGGGTTGGGCGTGTTCGAAGTCGCCGTCGCGGTTGCGGTCGGGGCCGACCTTGGTGGTGATGACGAGGTTGTCGGGGTAGGGCTGCAGTGCGGTGCTGATGAGTTCGTTGGCGGAGCGGGTGGGCGAGAAGTAGAACGTGGCGGTGTCGATGTGGTTGACGCCCAGGTCGACGGCTCGGCGCAGGACGGTGATGGCGTCGTTGCGGTCGCGGGGAGGGTCCCAGGGCATGCCGGGGAGGCGCATCGCGCCGAGCCCGAGCCGGTTGATGTCGTGGTCGCCGAGTCGCCAGGTCCCGGCGGCGTCGGCCCTGGGTGTGGGTGTGGTGGTTGTGGTCATGTCGCCACCGTGCTCGCGCGGGTGGGTGGTTGTCCGTGATTGGCAGGAAGTTGCCAAGGTGGGCGTGGTGGCCGGGTTGGGCGCACAATCGGTGGCATGGCGACGGGCGATGTGCGGAGCGGGGCGGCGGTCACGATCGTGCGCGGCGAGGAGGAGCTGTTCCGCCGGATCGGTCATCTGGTGTTGGCGGCGACGGATTTCTCCTGCATGGCCGGCGATGTGACACGGTGGGTGTCGGACACGGGCAATTTCGAGTCCGTCGTGTCGCGTTCCGGTCGGGTCCGCATTCGTAAGTTGTATTCGTCGGGTTTGTTGTTGGATGCCGTGTCGGCGCAGGAGTTGACTCGTCGGCGCGATGAGCATGGTGCGCAGATCCGCATCACGTCGGACGATTTGAACGAGACGGTGGTCGTCGACGACCGGGTCGCGATTCTGGCCGGCGGCCGTGTCGACGGCTTGCGCAGTTACAGCGTGTTGACCCAGCCGGAGACGGTGCAGGGTGTGGTCTCGTTGTTCGAGACGGTGTGGCGTTCGGCCACCGACCTGGATGTCTACGACGCGCAGGTCGCCGAGATCCGCAAGCTCGCCCCCGCCGTTCTCGACCTGTTGGGGCAGGGCGAGAAGGACGAGTCGGCCGCACGGCAGTTGGGTTTGAGCGTGCGCACCTATCGCCGCCGGGTCGGCGAGCTGATGGCGGCGTTGGGTGCGACGTCGCGTTTCCAAGCGGGTGTCCGTGCCCGTGAACTCGGGTTGGTCTGACCCGTTCGGGGCGCGGCGGGGCCGGCTGTCAGAACGGAGGCGGGTCGAGGTTCGGGTCGGGCCGGTCGTCGGGGTCGGGCGATCGGGGTGGGAGGACGGTTTCGCGTTTGTCGGTGTAGGTGGCGCCGAGGGGTGTGGTGATCGAGGATGTGCCGTGGGTGGGGTCGTAGGTGTGGATCCAGCCGGGTGCGTTCTTGAGCCGGTGGTGGCGTCGCAGCGCGGTGCGGCGTTGGCCGTCGATGTTGAGCCACCGTCCTTGGCCCACTGTTTCTGGTGGTCGAAGTCGCAGTGCCGAGCAGGCCGGCGGCACCACGGGACAACGCACATGCGGTCGCGGACTTCGACGACCTTGCGGATCGTCGAGTTCGGGCGATACGACGATCGGCCAAGGTCAACGGGGTTGCCGGTGGCCGGGTCGCAGAGCACCTTCCGCCAGACGGACTTGGGGTTGGTCATGATCTCCCGCGCGTAGGCCGCGGGGACCGGCCCGATTCCATCGATGGACGCTCCGGTCTCGGACATCGACAGCGCCGTGTCGATAGGCATGTGCAGGTACACCATCGCCGCCGACTGGGGCACGGTGACGCCGGGATCGTTGCCCAGGAGCAGGTCGGCGAACACGTCGGCGCGCAGCTGGTCGAGATTCCGCGAGGTGTCGCCCAGTCGAAGCTTGCGAGCCATCGCATCCACCCGCGCGTAGGCGGCGGAGGCAACATCGGACGGAAGATCGGCCGAGATGCGTGACTGGGCGTAGGCGCCGTGATCCAAGGTCACCTTCCGACCTTCGTGGGCCATGCGAGCGGCAGCGGTCTCAGCGCCGGGATCGACTTGCTTGACGATCTGCGACGCATGCCAAGCCATATTCCGAGGCTGCCACGCAGTAATCGACAGCTGAGCCAGCTTCTCCTCCAGCAGCCGATCAACCTCAAGCGCATCAGAATCAGAAACCGGAGCAACAGTATTCAACACCCGCTCGGCGCAATACCGATCCACCTGCCCCTCTCGCATAGCGGAAAGCAGTCGAGGCATCCGATAAGTCAGAGCCAAAGCGGTATGAATCCGATCCAAAACCCCCTGAGGCGACAGTCGAAGCTCAGGCGCCAATGCCTCAGCCAACGACCGCCGCTCCCACGAATCAGACGACGCCCCAGAGTCGAACGAAGCAAGAAACGACACCTCAGCAGCATCAGCCCGAGCCCGCAGCGCAAGAACCCCGCGAGCCCGACGAACAACCATCTCAACACCTGTCACGCAACCAATGCTACCGAACAACTGATCGAGAACCACCACCCACAAGCATGACAAAGAATCACCACGCAAAGTAACCCCACCACTGCCACCCCAAATACCGCCCCCGCCGAAGCGAAGCAAGGCCAAACCCGCCAACCACCCCACCCACAGAACTGCCCCAGCGAAGTGTCATCCCGTCGACCTAAAAAGCAACCATCACACTGCAGCCAGGGCGCAACCCAAAACCAAACAGGCACCCAACAACAAACCCTTGCGCCCTGACTGCAGTGTGATACCCAAAACCGGAAGTCGACGGGATGACACTTCGCCGGCGGCAAAGCCGCCCCACCATCCCGGAGACCTGCCCGCCGGCGAGGCACCGTCCCCCCAACGCAACAAACCGGCACCACGAGCTGCCAACACAGCCAAGTGAACTGCGAACACGGCGACGCGAGATGCTGACACGCCCGCATGGATCGCCAACACGGCGCCGCGAAGTGCCAACACGGCGACGCAGGTTGCCGACACGGCGATGTGGGGGCGTTACCCGGGCTCGGGGGTGGTCCATCCCTGGGTCGGGTCGGTGCGGCCGCGCAGCCGATACGTCTCGTACGCAGCCCACCGCGAAACCTCGCCCTCCTCGGAGGCCTCGATGGCGGCGCCGCTGGCGAGGATGCGGCCGTCGACGTGTTTGGCGTGTTCGGTGAGGCGGGCGGCTTCGTTGACGGCGTCGCCGATGACGGTGTACTCGAAGCGGGTGGCGGTGCCGAGTTGTCCTGCGAAGGCGGGGCCGGTGGCGACGCCGATGCCGAGGTCGAGTTCGGCGGCTTCGTTGACGGCGTCTCGGATGGTGCGGGCGGTGCGCAGTGCGGCGGTGGCGGGGTCGGCGTGCCGTGTGGGTGCGCCGAAGATGCACAGTGCGGCGTCGCCCTGGAATTTGTTGACGAGGCCGCCGTGGGAGCTGACGGCGTCGACGACGACGGCGAACAGGCCGTTGAGTTTGCGGGCGACCTCGTCGGGTTCGAACTGGACGGCCAGTTTGGTGGAGTCGACGACGTCGACGAACAGGGCGGTCACGACGCGGACGTCGCCGGACATGGATGCGCCGTGTTCGAGGGCGTGGCGGACGACGTCGTCGCCGACGTGTCTGCCGAACAGGTCGCGGAGGCGTTCCTGTTCGCGCAGGCCGGTGGTGAGGTCGTTGACGGAGGCCTGCAGCATGCCGATCTCGCTGGCGTCGTCGACGCCGACGGTGACGTCGCGCCTGCCGCGGGCGATCTCGTCGAGTGCGTCGCGCAGTCGGTGCAGCGGTTGCGCGACGGAGCGGGCCAGCAGGAACGTGGCGAGCGCGCCGAGTGCGAGGCCGAGGACGGCGAGCATGATCAGGCTGTAGGAGGGGTCGCCGCCGATGTGGGGCGGCATCACGAGGATCAGCACGCCGATCATGGGGGTGGCGCTGACGAGCATCCACGTGACGACGAGGCGGGACAGCACTGTGGTGGTGAGCGAGTCGCGCCGCGGCAGCGACCGCAGCGCCACGGCGAGCACAGGCCGCGCGACCCATTCGCTGGCCAGGTAGTTCACGCCGACGGTGGCGATGCCGCCGAGCAGGATCGCGAGTGCGACGCCGAGCACGTCGAACCAGGTGCCGAAGATGGCGGTGAGCGTGCCGAGCACGATGATCCCGCCGGTCCACAGCCAGCCGCTGACCTTGGCCAGGTCGATGGGCAGGCGCAGCGCGCGCCGCGCCTCCTCGCGCGTGGGCGTGCGGCCGAGGACGAACCACACGGCGGTGCGGCGTTGCACGAAGACGACCGCCGATGTGCCGAGCAGCACCGCGAGCAGCACGTATCCGGCCGCGACGACCGAGATGATCCACTCGTCGCCGTCGGCGTCGGCGGCACGCCTTGGAGCAGCAGCACCACGAACACGACGCCCGCGCCGAAGAAGCTCGAGAAGAACCCCAGCGCAGCGAGGCCGAGGCCGGTGCGCAGCACTGGACGCAGCCGATCGGGTAGCCGGGGTCGGGGCATTGCGTGATCGTATGCCCGCCGGAGAAGCGGCCGGAAGCCGCCGCGCAGCTCGCCGAGAATGCGCCCGGGGACGTCAGGTCTCGTCGGCCAGGCCGGACCGCAGTTTGGCGAGGGTGCGCGCCAGCAGTCGGGAGACGTGCATCTGCGAGATGCCGACCTGTTCGGCGATCTGCGTCTGCGTCAGGTTGTGCACGAACCGCAGCGCCAGGATCTTGCGCTCGCGTTCGGGCAGCTGCCGCACGAGCGGCTGCAGCGTCTCGTGGTTCTCGACGCCCTCGAGTGCCGAGTCCTCCTCGCCGAGCGTGTCGCCGAGCGCCAGGTTCTCGACCTCGCCGGACAGCACCTCGTCGAGCGACATGGAGTGGTAGGCGTTGCCCGCGTCGAGCCCCTCGAACACGGCCTCCTGCGAGATGCCGAGGTGCTCGGCGATCTCGCTCGCGTCGGTGCCCGGCCCAGCTTCTGCGACAGGTGCGTGCTCGCACTGTTGATCGACAGGTGCAGTTCCTTGAGCCTGCGCGGCACGCGGATCACCCAGCCGGTGTCGCGGAAATGCCGGCGCACCTCGCCCATCACGGTCGGCACCGCGAACGACAGGAAGTCCGAACCACGACGTGGGTCGAACCGGTCCACGGCGTTGATCAATCCGACGCGCGCCACCTGGACGAGGTCTTCCTTGGCCACGCCGCGTCCGGAGAACCGCTGCGCGATGTGCTCGGCCAACGGCAGGTGGCCGCGCACGAGCTCCTCCCGCAGTTCGGTGCGCCGCGGGTCGTCGCCGGGCAGCGTCACCAGTTCGTCGAAAAGCGGGGTCAGGTGGTCGTAGTCCTCGGAGGAACCACGCGATCCGCGTCTGGTGGATTCGGTCACGTAAGGGTCGGCTTTCGTTTCGTCAGTTCGACGTGCACCTGGCCGTTCGCCGTGTCGGGTGTGCCGTTCTCGAGCCATGTGTTGGCCGAGTCGGCCAGCGTGGTGAGCACCTTCCAGCCGAACGAGGCCGTGCTGGGCGGCTCCTGGTCGGCGCTGGCGACGGTGCCGTGGAACCGCAGCTCCCCGTCGCCGATGGCGAATCTGCAGGTCATGGTCGAACCGGCCACGGCGCGGGTGATCAACGTCGAGCACGCCTCGTCCACCGCGAGGCGCAGGTCGGCGATGGCGTCCATGTCGAAGTCGGCGCGCACCGCGACGTTGGCCGCGACCGACCGGACGATCGGCAGATGCGTCAGGTTCGCCCCGAATCGCACCTCGACGTCGTCCTCGCCCAGCGCGCCCGGTTCGGGGGCCGGCGCGGACGATGCCGTGTTTCCGGCGGACTCTGTATCTGTCACTTTCACCTCAGTGGGGACGGGCCGATGGGGGCCGTGGGTGTCTTTCGTCGATGATGACCGGTGACGTGAGGCGTCTTGTCGCCACTTCTACCTCCTCGTCGCCGCGCCTGCATCTCGTCGTCTCCGCCGCGCGGCGCCTCGCTGCCCGTCCGGGGGGACGGGTAACCACCCGGCCTGGTGTCGAAACGTCGATCGGTGAATCTGGCCACGGAATCGCGGCCGCGGCGATGATGATCGGCTCGGGAGGCATATCGTCGCCCGGTGGTGTGGTGGCATGCGGTTCTGATCGCGGTGGCCGGTGTGTGGGCCGGGACGATCAACACGGTCGTGGGGTCCGGGACGTTGGTGACGTTCCCGGTGTTGGTGGCGCTCGGCTTCCCGCCGGTGACGGCGACGACGTCGAACGCGATCGGACTCGCCCCCGGCACCGTGTCCGGCGCGATCGGCTACCGCCACGAGCTGCGTGGTCAGACGCGCACGCTGCTCTCGTTCATCCCGGCGTCGATGCTGGGTGCGGTCGTCGGCGCGATCCTGCTGTTGTCACTGCCGTCGGACGCGTTCGAGATGATCGTTCCGGTGCTGATCGTGCTGGCCCTGGTGCTGGTGGTGATCCAGCCGCGGGTGTCGGCGTGGGTGGCGCGCCGGCGCGAGCGCGAACACGCCGACGGTGCGCCCGCGGCCGGTCCCGGGCTGTCGGGGCAGAGCGCCAAGAGCGCGGCGCTGCTGGTGACGTTGATCTTCGTCGTCGGCATCTACGGCGGCTACTTCACCGCGGCGCAGGGCGTGATGCTCATGGCGATCATGGGCGTGCTGATGACCGACCCGATCCAGACGCTCAACGGCATCAAGAACGTGCTGTCGTCGGCGGTGAACATCGTGGCCGGCATCATCTACGCGTTCACCGCCCCGATCAGCTGGCCCGTGGTCGCGCTGCTCGCGGTCGGCTCGATCATCGGAGGGCAGATCGGCGCGAAGATCGGCCGGAAACTGTCGCCGAAGATGCTGCGCGGCGCGATCGTCGCGATCGGCCTCGCTGCCGTCATCCAGCTCGTCGCGACACACTGGTTGTGAGGAGTCCGTGGCGGAATCGGTCGTGAGCAGGACCGTCGCGGTGGTCGGGATGGGCGCCGTGGGGACGGCACTGGCCGGCGCGCTCGCCGAGGCCGGGCACGACGTCGTGGCGTGCGGACGGCGGCGCCTGGAACGCATCGAGGTCACCGACGACGGGGTGACGCGCACCTACCCCGTGCGGTGGGCCGCCGAGCCCGCCGACGTCGGCCCCGTGCCGTTGACGATCCTGGCCACGAAGATCCACGACACGGCCGCCGTCGCCGACTGGCTGGCCGCGTCGACCGCGGGCGGCGGGCACGTCGTCGCCGCGCAGAACGGCGTCGACCAGCGTGAGCGCATCGGACCGTTGGTGGCGGCCGAGGTCGTCCCGGCGTTGGTCTACACGAACGTCGAGCGGATCGGCCCCGGCGCGGTCCACACCCGCAGGAGCGGACGGGACCTCGTCGTGCCCGACGGCGAGCACGTCGCCGAGGCGGTCGCGTGCTGGAGGGCACGGACCTGGCTGTGGAGCGTTCGGCCGACTTCGGCACGGCCGCGTGGCGCAAGATGCTCACCAACGTGTCGGCGAACCCGATCACGGCGCTCACCGGACGTCGCGTCGAGGTGCTGACCGAACCGGCGGTGGCGGAGCTGGCGATGCGCCTGCTGCGGGAGGCGGTCGCCGTGGGCGTGGCCGAGGGCGCGCGGATCGACGACGGCGACGCCCGCGACGTCCTCGCGTGGCTGCAAACGCTTGCGCCCGGCAGCACGACGTCGATGTTGCAGGACCGCGAGGCCGGCAGGCCCCTCGAACACGACGGCCTCACGGGAACAGTCGTGCGCCTCGGCGATCACCACGCATCGACGTCCCCGCCAACCGCTCCCTGCTCGCCCTCCTGTCCGCCGTCTCCCCATAAGCGGGAGCTGCTCAGGGGAAGGCGCGGGCGGCGGTGAGGAAGAGGTCGTTCTCCTCGGGGGTGCTGATGGTGACGCGGACGCCGTCGCCGGCGAAGCCGCGCACGACCACCTTGTGTTCCAGGGCGTGCTCGGTGAACTCCATGGCGCGGTCGCCGAGCGGGAGCCACACGAAGTTGGACTGCGTCTCGGGCACCGCGAACCCGGCCTCGCGCAGCGCGTCGGCGACCCTGGTGCGTTCGGCGACGATCGCCGTGCACCGTTCGAGCAGTTCGTCGGCCGCGTCGAGCGAGGCGATCGCGGCGCGTTGGGCGAGCGCGTTGGTGCTGAACGGGACGTAGACCTTGCGCAGCGCGGTGATCACGTCGGCCGGGCCGATGCCGTAGCCCACGCGCAGGCCCGCGAGCCCGTACGCCTTGGAGAACGTGCGCAGCACCAGCACGTTCGGGTAGCGCCGGCCGAGTTCGATGCCGTCGGGCACGTCGGGGTCGGCGACGAACTCGCGGTAGGCCTCGTCGAGCACGACGAGCACGTGCGACGGCACGGCGTCGAGGAACTCCACGAGCGCGTCGCGGCGCACGACCGTGCCCGTCGGGTTGTTGGGGTTGCACACGAACACCAGCCGCGTGGCGGGCGTGATCGCGGCGCGCATGGCGTCGAGGTCGTGGGCGTGGTCGGCGTCGAGCGGTACGGGCACTGCCGCGGCGTTGGCGATCTGCGTGGCGATCGGATACGCCTCGAACGAGCGCCACGCGTAGACGACCTCCTCGCCCGGCGCGCACATGGCCTGCACCAGTTGCTGGCACAGCGCCACGGAGCCGCAGCCGACGGTGATCCGTTCGGTCGGCACGTCGAGCTCGGTCGACAGCCGCTCGGTCAGCGCCGTCGACACCATGTCGGGGTAGCGGTTGACCTCGGTCGCGGCGTCGGCGATGGCCTTCGCGACGCTCGGCAGGGGGCCGCCGGGGGTCTCGTTGCTGGCCAGCTTCACCGCGCCCGGAACGGTCCTGCCGGCGACGTAGGCCGGCAGGCTCCCCAGATCGGCCCGTGGGTGCAGCTCGGTCTGGTGCTTGTCGGGTGTGCTGGACACGGTGTCGGCTCCCTGCTGTGTTCGCGGTGTTGTCACCTCAACGTAACGCGCAGTCGCGTCGGGCGGATCGAGGATGGCAAAAGGGGGTGAACCGGTCGCTGTTCTCGTGCGTCCCAGTTACCGTTCGCCGCACCGACCACTGATCAGGGGACATCGTGACGGAACCACAGACCACGGCGCGTGGACCCGCCTCCGCGCCCGACCTGCCGGGGTCGAATGCACCGGCACTGCCCGCGCGGGAATTCGGCGAGGGTGCCGCGTGGCGGCTCGCTCCGGTGGCCGAGGACCTGCGTCAGGTGCGTGACCAGGTCGAACGCGGGGAGCTGTGGTTCGACCCGGACACCGCGCACGAGCTGCTGGGGGAGCTGCTCGAGCTGCAGGGCCAGGTGCACAAGCTCATCGCGCACGCCGGCGAGAACATCGACCGCCCGTTGCGGTTCGGGGACAACTTCGTGGGCGAGACGCTCGCGCAGCGGCTCAAGGGCGCGGTCGACGGCGGCGACAACGCCGCGCTGCCCGTGCTCACGGCCTATTCGGAGCAGATCGAACAGCTCATCGGCATCATCCGCACCGCGTCGGGGCTGATCACCACCACCGACGACGACGCGCGGGACACGCTGCACGGCATCGGCGGGGTCGTCGAGCACGGCGGCGAGCAGGGGAGGTTGTCGTGAAGATCGTGGGTTGTCTGCCGGTGCCGTGGCCGCCGCGGGAGCCGAACGAGCCGCAGCCGGGCGAGGAGGCGCTCGAGTCCGACTTCGACTGGTCGGTGTGCACGCATCCGGAGCTGTACCGCATGGCGACCGCGGGCGTCGACGCCGAGACCGCAGACGAGGTCGCCCGCCGGTGGGCCCACCTCGGCGGCCGGTTGCAGGAGATCGGCGACGGTCTGCGCTCGGCGCTGGAGAAGGCGTCCGAGGGTTGGCGCGGCGGCGGCGTCGAGGAGGCCAGGGGGAAGGTCGACCAGCTGTCGCACTGGACGGCGCAGACGTCGCGGGACAGCCACGGCGTCGCGAACGCCGTCCGTGCGCAGGCGAATCTGGCCAAGTGGGCCAAGGACGCGATGCCCGAACCGCCCACGCAGGGCTGGCCGCCGCTGCCGTGGCCGACTCCCCAGCCGGTTCCGCAGCCGGTGCCTCCGTTGGACGCGCTCGGCGGTGGCGCGCCCCCGCCCACGCGTGGCGGCGACGGCTTCGGGAGCACGGTCGAGGTTCTCGGGGAGGGGCCGGACAGGTCCGGTGGTGACGCATCGTCGCTGGGCGACCGTCCGGCCGCAACGTCCGGCGGCTCGGGCGGTTCCGGCCGTTCGGGTGGTTCGGGTGGTTCGTCGTCCGGGGGCGGCGGTGGCGGCGGATTCGGCGAGGCGGGCCTTCTGCCGGGCGATCCGGACGCGGTGCGCGAGCGGCAGCGGGAACTGCATCGCCGCGCCGCGAGGTCATGCAGACCTACCAGCTCGAATCGGGCAACGTCTTCCGCGGCGTGCCCCAGTTCCGGATGCCGGGCGAGGACATCATCAAGGACGATCCGCGGATCACGGTGGATCCGGACCCGGGTCCGCCGGAGAACCCCGACACCGGGGCCGCGCGCGCCGGTTCGCCGGACAGCGCCGGGCTCGGCGCGATGACACCGGGTGTCGTCGCGGCACCGCTGGCCGCGGGTGCCGCCGGCATCGCCGCGGGGGCGGCCGCGACGCCGCCCGCCCCGGGCATGGCCACGGGAGCCGCGCCCGGCGCAGGTGCGGCTGCGGCGCCGGGCGGTGCCACGGGGCCGGGCCGACGGGACAGCCGAGTGCGGCGTCGGCGGCCGCCGGTGCGGCCCGGTCGGGCGCGGCCCCGGTCGGCGGCATGATGGGCGGGCCCATGGCGGGCGGACGGCCCTCCGGCGAGGAGGAGAAGGAACGCACCACGCCGTCGTATCTCGAGGAGGAGGACGACGTGTGGGGTGTGCCGGGTCCGGTCGCGCCGCCGGTGATCGGCGAGCTGCCCCGACGTGGGAACGAGTGACGCCGGGTGCGCGACGAGAACACCGGCTGGATCACGCTCCATCCGGGCGAGTTCTACCTGCTGTGGCGGGGTCTCGGACTCGGTGAGACGCCGGCGGTGCTGGAGGTGCCGCCGGTCGGCCGCACGGCCGAGTACCGCGCGGAGCTGACGGCGCTGGTCGACGACTCGCTGTCCGGTCGCGACCTGGGCACGGTGGGACGGCCGGACGCCGATCTGGAGCACCTGCTGCGGACGTTGGCCGAACCGGAGGTGTCGGTCGACCTGGTCGCCTCCGGCGCGGACGTCACGTTCCGCTCGTTCGGCGCGATCGCCGAGCGCGGCGCCGCGACGGTCGGCACGTCGGGCGAGGAGGTGCTGCTCGGCCCGGTGCGCCGGGGTGAGTTGGTCGACCGCATGCTCGAGGCGCTCGCCGACGTCGACGCCGGGCCCGGCGCCCCGGGCAACGTCGGCCACGCCGATTACCTCCGCGCGTGCAAGGCGGGCACCCGCGAGGGCGCGAGCGGATTCCTCGACGTGCTGCGGGAGGCGGGGGTGCGCTCGTCGGAGGCGGCGACGTTCCTGCGGGCCGTGGAGGGCAGGCGTTCCGGCGGGTACGTCGGGGCGTCGTCGGTCGCGCGCGGGCGCACGCCGAGCACCGTGAACTGGGTCGACACCGATCAGGGCCGCTACGTGCTGCGCATGGTCGGCGACTGGGTCACCGTGACGCCGGCCGACCGGGCGAGATTGCGTGCTATGGCACAAGAAATGGTCGACGATCTGACCTAGAGTGCCGGGCATGAGCAGTACCTCGCGCAACGGTGCCGACACTCCCGACAAAACGCCCGCCGACACCCCTTCCGTCTCCGCGGAGGACACCGTGTTGTGGCGGCCCACGGCCGAGCAGGTCGAGGCGACGCGGATCGCGGACTTCCGGCGGTGGCTCGCCGAGGAGCGCGGCGTGACGACGAAGGACTACGCGCAGCTGTGGGAGTTCTCGACGTCGTCGCTGGGCGATTTCTGGTCGGCCGTCGCGGAGTACCTGGGGGTGCGCTGGCACGACGAGCCGGGCACGGTGCTGTCCGGACTGGAGATGCCGGGCACGACGTGGTTCGAGGGCGGCACGCTCAACTACGCCGAGCACGCACTCACCGGTGGTGTCGCCGGCGCGGAGAAGGCCGACGACGACGTCGCCGTGCTGTTCACGCGCGAGGACGGGCTCGAGTTGCAGGTGAGCTTCGGCGAGCTGCGCGCACAGGTGGCGGCCGCGCGGTCGGCGTTGCGGGAGCTCGGCGTCGGCAAGGGCGACCGCGTGGTGGCGCTCGCGCCGAACTGCCCGCAGGCGCTCGTGGCGTTCCTGGCCGCGGCGAGCCTGGGCGCGATCTGGTCGTCCTGTTCGCCCGATTTCGGCGTGCGCGCGGTGGCGGACCGGTTCACGCAGATCGAGCCGAAGGTGCTGATCGCGGTCAACGGCTACCGCTACAACGGCCGTTCGTTCGACATCCGGCCGACGGTCGAGGAGCTGCGCGGCCAACTGCCCGGCCTGGGCGCGACGTTGCTGATCGACTACGAGGGCGGCGGCCGCATGCCGTCCACAGTGGACTGGGACGAGGTGCTGGCCGAACACGCCGGCGCCGAGTTGACGTTCGACGCGGTCGAGTTCGACCATCCGTTGTGGATCCTGTACTCGTCGGGCACGACCGGTCTGCCGAAGGGCATCGTGCAGGGCCACGGCGGCATCACGGTCGAGCACCTCAAGGCGCTGGCGTTGCAGCAGGACCTGGGGCCGGGGGAGCGGTTCTTCTGGTTCACCACGACCGGCTGGATGATGTGGAACTTCCTGGTCTCGGGTCTGCTCGTCGGCTCGACGATCGTGCTCTACGACGGCAGCCCCGGACATCCCGATCTCGGGGTGCTGTGGCGGCTGGCCGAGCGGCACCGGGTCACCGTGTTCGGCACGTCCGCCCCGTTCGTGCAGAGCTGCCTGAAGGCGCATCTGAAGCCGGGTGACGAGCTCGACCTGTCGGCGTTGCGGGCGATCGGGTCGACGGGCGCGCCGCTGTCGGAGGAGGGGTTCCGGTGGATCGCCGAGGCGATCGGGCCGGAGGTGCAGATCTGTTCGGTGTCCGGTGGTACGGACCTGTGCACGGCGTTCGTCGGGTCGGCGCCGGACGTGCCGGTGTGGCTGGGCGAGCTGTCGTGCCGGTGCCTGGGCGCGGCGGCGCACGCGTTCGACGACGGTGGCCGCGCGGTCGTCGAGGAGGTCGGCGAGCTGGTGATCACGAAGCCGATGCCGTCGATGCCGGTGATGTTCTGGAACGACCCGGACGGTTCGCGGCTGCGCGAGGCCTACTTCGAGGACTTCCCGGGTGTGTGGCGGCACGGCGACTGGATCAAGATCACCAAGCGCGGGTCGGGGATCATCTACGGGCGCAGCGACTCGACGCTCAACCGCGGCGGGGTGCGGATGGGCACCGCCGAGTTCTACCGCGTCGTCGAGGGCTACGACGCGGTGCTGGACTCGCTGGTCATCGACACCTCCGCGGCCGGTGAGGAGGGTGAGCTGGTGTGCTTCCTCGTGCTGGCCGAGGGGGTCGACCTGGCCGATCTGGAGCCCGACCTGCGCAAGGAGCTGCGCGGGGCGCTGTCGCCGCGGCACGTGCCCGACCGGTTCGTCGTGGTCGAGGCCGTGCCCAGGACGCTGAACGGCAAGAAGTGCGAGGTGCCGGTCAAGAAGATCCTCTCGGGCAGCGACCCGGACCGCGCCGTGTCCCGCGACGCACTGGCCAACCCGGAGGCGCTCGCCGCGTTCGTGGAGTACGCAGCGCGCGGCTGACGAGGGATTGCTCCACGCGCGTCCGGTTAGGCCGGGGGTGCGTGGAGCGGAGATCGGGGAGGTGCGTACACTATGACGACAGTGGTCGCGACCGACCCGGGAGGCTTCGCCTAGTCCGGTCTATGGCGCCGCACTGCTAATGCGGTTGGGAGTGACCCTCCCTCGCGGGTTCAAATCCCGCAGCCTCCGCTGACACTCGGCAGCCCCGAGCGTCGGGCCCGACAACAGGTCGGGTACAATTGAACACTGATGCGCCTGTAGCTCAACGGATAGAGCATCTGACTACGGATCAGAAGGTTTGGGGTTCGAATCCCTACAGGCGCGCCACCAAGAAACCCCCTGTACACAGGGGGTTTCTTGCGTTTCAAGATCGCTTTGATGCTCGCTGGAACGGCCTGGTGAGCTCCGTTGCGTCCCCGATCGCGTTGGCGTGCCGAAAGCAAGATCAACTCCGGTCTAATGGGGCAGTGGCCGCGCATGAACTGGTGGCGACCTATGGGTAATTCGCGAAGGGTTGTCGCTCCTCGTCGGTACAGTCCGGTGCCGTGGCTGCGGTTGATCGCACGGAGAAGTTCCTCCGAATCGTGGAACCGGCTCCGAGTGGACCTGGATGGCATCGGCGAGTCCGCCCGCACGATCGACTGGGTGCTTGGCGTCGTGCTGGCCTCGCCAGTCGCGGCTTCAGATCCGGGTGACTCGACTAGGGTCCGGTAGAGACGACCGCAACGCCTGTTGGCGCTTGCGGTGTGCCCATCGACCTCGTCCCGATACGGAGAACTGCCTGTCGTGTCAGTCCTGTCCAGCTTCGTGTGGAGTGTCGCCGACACCCTGCGCGGTCCGTACTCCGAGGCCGAGTACGGCTCGGTTGTCCTTCCCTTCACGGTGTTGCGTCGCCTCGAGTGCGTCATGGAACCGCACCGCGAGACGATGGCCGAGATCGTCGCCCAGTACCCGGGTGAGCAACAGCGCCGTACCCATCTGAAGCTCAAGACCCGCACGCCCGATAGTGCGGGACTGTCCTTCTGGACGGAGAGCGACTACACGCTGAAGAAGGCACTACAGGACCCGGACAACCTGACTGAGAACCTCATCGATTACGTCGGCGGGTTCTCGGCGAACTTGGACGTGTTCAAGTCCTTCGACTTCGAGACGGTCATCCGCACGCTTGACGCCCGCGACCGGCTTGCCCAGGTCACGCGCCACTTCGAGAAGATCGACCTATCGCCCGACGCGGTCTCCAACGCCGACATGGGCGATCTGTTCGAGAACCTCATCTACCGCTTCGCCGAGTCGGCCAACGACGGCGCCGGCCAGTTCTACACGCCGCGTGACGTCGTCCGGCTTCTCGTCGACCTGGTCTATGCCGAGGACACCGATGCGCTGCGCGACCGCGGCACGGTCCGGTCGATCTACGATCCGACTGTCGGCACCGGCGGCATGCTCACGGTGGCCGAAGAGCACTTGCATGGGCTCAACCCGGAGGCGTCGACGGCGCTATTCGGCCAGGAGATCAATTCGCGGACGTACGCGATCTGTAAGGCTGATCTACTCATCAAGGGCCAGGATCCCTCCAACGTCCGCCAGGGCGACACACTCGTCGTCGACCGGTTCGCCGACGTCCGCTTCGACTACGTGCTGTCCAACCCGCCGTTCGGCACCGACTGGAAAGCCATCGAGTCGGATGTGAAGCACGAGCACGCCCGCGGCGGTCAAGGCCGGTTCGTGCCCGGGCTGCCAGCTGTCGGCGACGCCGCGATGCTGTTCCTGCTGCACGTGGCCTCGAAGATGCGCGACGTCGACAGCACTGGCCGCGGCGGCAAAGCCGGCATCGTCCTCAACGGCTCACCGCTGTTCAATGGCGGTGCAGGCTCCGGCCCGTCGGACATCCGCGGCCACATGCTGGAGAACGACCTGGTCGAGGCCATCGTGGCCCTGCCTAACGACATGTTCTACAACACCGGCATCGCGACCTACCTGTGGATTCTGTCGAACTCCAAGTCTCCGGAACGCCAGGGCACGGTGCAACTCATTGACGCCACAGGTCTGGGTTCGAAGATGCGCAAGTCGATCGGATCGAAGCGCGTCGAGATCTCCGATGACCACCGCGCCGACATCGTCCGCGCGTTCGTCGGCGACCCGGGCGAGGACGACGACACAGCGGTGCCGGTGAAGATCTTCGCCAACCGCGACTTCGCCTACTGGACCATCACGGTCGAACGCCCCCTCCAGCTCCGGTTTGAGTGCACCCCGGAAACGATCAGCGCAGTCGCGGAGCACAAGAAGCTCGGGCAGATCCCCGGACTCACCGAAGCGCTGGAGTCCTTCGGTGATGAGCCCTACCTGAATCGCGAGAAGTTCATGCTCGAACTCGGCAGGCATTTCGGCGGTACCGGTCTGACGCTGACAACGGCGCAACGCAAGGCCCTGTGGCAGACCATCGGCGTCCACGACGAGACAGCCGAATACTGCCGCGTCGCCTCAGGGCAGAACAAGGGCGAGATCGAGCCCGACCCCGGGCTGCGGGACACCGAGAACGTCCCCTTCGGCTGGGGCGGGCACCCCAAGACCCACGAAGCCCTCCAAGAGACGGTCCAAGCATACGTCGACGCCGAGGTCAAACCCCACATCGACGACGCCTGGATCGACTGGGACAAGACCAAGACCGGCTACGAGATCCCCTTCACCCGCCACTTCTACACCTACGAACCACCCCGTCCCCTTGAGGAGATCGACAAGGACCTTGAGCGCGTCGTCGGCGAGATCATGACGCTGCTGCGGGAGGTGGAGTCGTGACGACGCTTCAGGCGGCTGGGCGCGAGGTCCAGAAAGTCGGGAACCGTTGGCTGGCGGAATTGCCCGCCGACTGGTCAGTCACCAGGTTGCGGTTCACTTGCGATATTGCGACTGGATCCGGCGACACTCAGGATGCCGACCCTGACGGTGAGTACAGTTTTTTTTTGTTCGGTCACCGAACCCCCTGCAAAGTACAAACTTTACGTTCGACACGGAGGCCGTGCTCACGGCAGGCGATGGGGCTGTGGGCGAAGTGTTTCACCACGTCAATGGCAAGTTCCACGCCCATCAGCGCGTTTACGTTCTGAGCAACTTCCGCGGCGTGGTTCCGCGTTATTTCTTCTACCACTTCTCATCCTTCTTCCGACTCATGGCACAGGATGGATCTGCACGGACCACGGTGGACTCGGTGCGTCGGTGGATGCTCACCGACATGCCGATCCCGCTTCCACCTCTCGACGAGCAGCGCGCCATCGCTGACTACCTGGACCGTGAGACAGCCCAGATCGACGCGCTCGTGGCGAAGCAGGAGGAGTTGCTGACGTATCTGGCCGAGCGCAAGCGATCGGTGCTGGATCACGTGTTGGCGGACGTCGATGGTGAGACTCGGCGATTGCGATGGCTGTACCGACCGTCGAGCGAGGCGAACAAGCCCGATGAAGAGGTGCTGTCCGTCTACCGCGAGCACGGCGTCATCTCGAAGTCATCTCGGACAGACAACTTCAACAAGACGCCTGAGAACGTCGATCGCTACCTCCTGGTTCGGCCTGATGACTTGGTCGTCAACAAGATGAAGGCATGGCAAGGTTCGCTGGGGATCTCGGCCCATCGCGGAATCGTCAGCGGGGACTACGAGGTGCTACGTCCGACGACGTCAGATCTCGATCCCGAATATGCCCACTTCCGGCTGCGATCGCCGGAGATGGTGCTTGAGTACCGGCTCCGCTCACGGGGCGTCCGGCCCGCCCAGTGGCGTCTCTACTGGCAGGACCTGGGCGACGTTGAGGTGATCGTCCCGCCCTTCGCCGAGCAGCGAACCGCCGCTGTGCGGATTAAGTCGGAGACATCCCAGATCGACACACTGATCGCTAAGGCTGAAGAGCACATCGCGTTGGCGAAGGAGCGCCGCTCGGCGTTGATCGCGGCGGCGGTGACGGGGCAGTTCGATGTACGCACGGCACGGAAGGCGGGCTGAGGACGATGGTGACTGCTGACCCGACGGGCGAGAAGGCCTTCGAGACGGAGATCGCCGAGTACTTGGCCGAGCATGGCTGGGAGTACAGCGAGACCGACGCGGGATACGACGCCGAGCGGGCGATCTGGCCAGAGGACGTGATCTGGTGGCTGACCGAGACGCAACCAGACGAGTACGCCAAGGTTGTCCGCGTCGGCACTGCTGCGGAGGCTGGGGATCGTGAGGCGCTGTTGTCGTCTCTGGTATCTCGCCTGGACACGCCGATGAGTTCCGGTGGCGGGACGTTGAACGTGCTGCGGCGAAAATTCTCCCATACCCGAGGCGCGACTGCGCATTTGCGGATGTGCCAGTTCAAACCGGCTACGACGCTCAACCGTGAGACCACTGAGCATTACCGGAAGGTGCGGCTGCGGGTTGTACGGCAGGTGCATTTCTCCCCGAAACGGGGCGATACGCGTTCGATCGACCTGGTCTTCTTTGTGAACGGTTTGCCGGTCGCGACGTGTGAGCTGAAGTCGTTCTTCAAGCAGAAGTGGCGCAGCGCGGTGACGCAGTACCGGAAGGACCGGGACCCGGCCGGCCAACCACTCCTGGGCTTTGGCACTCGGGCTCTGGTTCACTTCGCTGTTGATGATGACCAGGCTCATATGACGACGAAGCTTGCCGGGGAGAAGACCTACTTCCTGCCCTTCAACCGCGGCCACGAGAACACTGGTGCTGCCGGAAACCCGCCGAATCCCGGCGGGGCGGCCACGTCGTACCTGTGGGAGCAGGTTCTGCAGCGTGACAACCTACTGGCGATCCTCGGATCGCAGATGTTCCTCAAGACCGAGGTCGACGAGGATCCTGCCACCGGCAAGATCAAACGGTCCACGACACTCATGTTCCCGCGCTATCACCAGTGGCGGGCAGTGACGAAGCTCGTCGACGCGGTCGCCGACGAGGGGCCCGGCCGGCGCTACCTCATCGAGCACTCCGCTGGTTCGGGCAAGACCAACACGATTGCCTGGACGGCGCACCGCCTTGCCCGGTTGCATGACGAGGCGAACGAGAAGGTGTTTGACAAGGTCATCATCGTGTCCGACCGCCGAGTCCTGGATGCTCAGTTGCAGCAGGCGGTCGAGCAGGTCGATGACACGGCGGGCACGGTCGCGGTGATCGATTCCGCGGCGGTGCGTCGTTCGGGTGGGTCGAAGTCGCGGGCGCTGCTGGACGCGCTGACCGGATCGCCCCTGGTCGTCGTGGTGACCATCCAGACCTTCCCTTTCGTGAAGGGGCTGTTGGACACGACGCTGGGCGATCGGAACTTCGCGGTGATTGTCGATGAGGCGCACACGTCGCAGTCGGGCAAGACCGCGGCGGATCTGAAGCAGGTTCTCACCGAGAGCGGTCACGTCACCGACGAGGACGAGCTCGACAGCCAGGACGTCGTCAACCAGGTCGTCGAGTCCGGTTCCTCGCTCGATGAGCAGATCAATGCGGACACAGCCGCCCGTGCCGGGGCGCGGAATGTGTCGCTGCTGGCCTTCACGGCCACGCCGAAGGCGAAAACGAAGCAGCTGTTCGGCCGCGATGATAATGACGGTAAGCCAGTGTCCTTCGATGTCTACCCGATGCGGCAGGCGATCGAAGAGGGCTTCATCCTCGATGTGCTGCGCGGCTACCAGACCTACCGCACCGCGTTCGAGATCGAGCAGCACGACGACACCGGCCTGGTCACCGGCATCACCGTCGGGGCGGACGGCGGCGAGGACCGGCTCGTCGACCCGAAGGCGGCGACGCGCAAGATCATGCGTTTCGCCAATCTTCATCCCACTAATGTGGGACAGAAGGTCGAAATCATCGTCGAGCACTTCCGCGCCAACGTCGCCCACCTGCTGGACGGACATGCGAAGGCGATGGTCGTGACCGACTCGCGCCAGGCCGCCGTGCGGTACAAGATCGAGACTGACAAGTACCTCGCTCAGAAGGGCTACGGCTACAAGTCCATCGTGGCCTTCAGCGGCAAGATCAGTGACGGCGAGTACGCGCTGACCGATGCGACCGAGGCGACGCTGAACCCGGGCCTCGGTGCTGACTTGGCCCGGGAGTTCCGTCGGCCCGAGTACCGGCTCATGTTGGTCGCTGACAAGTTCCAGACCGGTTTCGATCAGCCGCTGCTATGCGCGATGTACGTGGATAAGAAGCTACCGGACGTCCACGCGGTGCAGACGTTGTCACGCCTGAATCGCACCTATCGGGCCCCGTCTGGGGAGGTGAAGGACCGGACTTTTGTGCTGGATTTCGTCAACGACCCCGACGGTGGGCGCCGACACAGTCCCACGCTGCACTCGCGGCGGCGGTAACGCCGGCATGCGACGAGTACGCCAACCGCTGGAACGAGGCACTCGATGCCCAGGACAGCGAGGCTCTCGACGAGCTGCGCACCTTCCGCAAGGACTGCGGTTCCTACGTGCGGCTGTACGACTTCATGTCCCAGGTCGTCGACTACGGCACCAGCGATCTGGAGAAGCTCGCGGAGTTTCTACGCCAGCTCGTCCACGTATTGCGGTCAGAGGACTCCGGTGAGGCCGTCGACGTGAGCGGTCTCGAGCTGCGGCGCGTGCGTCAGGTCGACCAGGGCAAGGCCGACATTGCCCTGTCCGGAGACCAGGACACGCCGAGCCTGGCCGGTATCACCGGTGTCGGTTCCCGCGTCTCGCGCCAGGACCCGCAGCAGGAACTGCTGTCCGATGTGGTGGCCCGGATCAACGCCCTGTTCGGGTCCGAGTTCGCCGACCCGCAGATCGAGGGCTTCGTCGTTGCCGCCGCCGGCATGGCCGAGGAAGACCCCCGCATCGCCGACCAGATCGACCACAACGCGCTCGACCAGTTCATGTCCTCGCCCGAGCTGCGCGAGACCCTCACCGACGCAGCCGTGCTCAACGAGGGCGCGTTCGGGAAACTCACCGGCGCACTCACCGGCGAAAGCGATCGCGCCGACGAGTTCATTCGCCTCATCGGCGCATACCTCTACCAGGCGCGTCGACTCCGGACGGACAACGAGGCGGAACCCGACGACGCTGAGGAATAGCCAGCAGAGGCGCCTCGAGGAGGTCGACGGTGGATGGTAGCGAGGGAGGCGTGCGGTCTCCGGCGGCGTAACGGTTCGAGATGGCCTCGCCTTCGGCGGTGATCGCCTTGTCATCGGCGGACAGGCCGAGGTACGCAGCCGTAGCGGGTCGTGTCTCGAACGTCGCGATAGCACCTCACGACGACGTACCTCCGAGCGTTTCCACGAAGGTCGAAACCAGTTCGGGGTAGGCGTGTATATCGCGTCGCTACTTGCGTGGCCTCATGCCTGGTGGGTGGTCCATTCGTCGGCGAGTATCGAGTAGAGCACGGAGTCTCGCCAGGCGCCGTTGGTGAAGACGTGATCACGCAGTATACCTTCGCGGGTGAATCCGACGCGCTGGACGACGGCGTGGCTGGCCGCGTTCTCGGGCCCGATAGCGGCCGACACCCGGTGTCGTTGCAGGGCTCCGAAGGCCAGTTCCAGCATGGCGCGGACAGTGTCGGTGGCGTATCCACGGCCTTGGTGGTCGGCCGCGATGGCGTAGCCCAGCTTCGCGGCCTGAACACCGGCAAAGCCGAGACGTGCGAAGCCGACGACCCCGCCGGATGGGCTCTCCCCCTTCGGGGTTATCGCGAGGTAGTACTCCGACCGGGGTTCGACCTGGGCGCGTTCCAGGATCCCGTTCAGCATGGCCGAGGCTTCGTCGCGGGTGCGTGCGTCGAACGAGAGGTGGGCCGTCACGCGCTCATCGCCGACGATGCGGTGCACGTCGTCGAGGTCGTCAGGTGTGAATTCCCGGATCCTGACGTGTTTGCCAACGAGATCGATTCGGTGGTTGGTCACTGGGGCAACGTAAGGGGTTCGCTGCTGAATGTATGCAGGCGGTCGTGCAACTCGCCGCCGACTGGGCCGCCTTCCACGGCCTGTACTGCTCGCCGCACCTGATCGACGGCTGTCACCACGCCGTGGATTCGCTTCGATGAAGGCAACTCCAGGACGGGTGCGACCGCCTCGGCAGCACCGTCGATCTCGCCGCGATGAACCCTGGCGATCGCAAGTGCGCAGCGGGTACCGGCTTCGTCGCCGAAGGCCCGCTCGGGTGCTGGTGCGTGGGCGTAGGCGTCCAAGGCTTCGCCTGCGAGAACCTCGGTTCTATCCGCTACCGGTCCGCCGCCCCAGGCCAGAGCATCCGCCGAATAGTAGAGCTGGCGTGGCCTGCCGAACCGGCAGAGGCCGCCCAGCTCGTCCAGCTCGTCGCCGGTGGCATGTTCACGAGCTTCGGTGGCACGGTCGATCGCGTCTTGGGCACCGGTGACGTCGCCTTGTGCGGCGAGGCTGCGCGCTTCGCTGGAGGCGAGCCACACCGACGACGTGCCGCGCGTCTGCCTCGCGAACTCGGCGCCCTTCCTGGCGTAGCGCGCGGACTCGACCAGTTGGCCGGACCAATACGACACCAACGCCTGCAACCCGCGTACCCAGGCACGGAGTCCGTCATGGCCTGCGTTGTCCGCGGCCGAATAGGCCGCACGAGCCTGCGTCATCGCGTCGCTGGGCGAGCCGAGGTCGTGGGAGGCCTTTGCCATCAAGCCGGATGCCACTCCTGCTAGAAGGTAGAGATCTCTGGCTTGATCTGGCCTGACGTGTCCGCCGAGCAGGGAGAATGCCCGCGATTGCGTGTCGGCGATATCTCCGAGCAGCTGTTCCAACGGCTGCTGCTGGTAGGCACCAGTCAGCCGACGCACGTCGTCGGTCAGCTGGTCCAAGGATTCGGCTCCCACGGTCGAGGCCTCCGTCTTCGTAAGGAAATCGCGCGCCTGTTGAGCGGCGTGAGCGACCACCTGTCCCTGCCAATGATCACGCTGGGGAGGCCGTCGCGATGGCGCATTCCGGTGGTCGGTCGTGTCTAGAGCACCGATTCCGAATGGCGGGCCCAGGAGGCGCCACGCCGGTTCGCCGAACACACGCTCAAGTGCTGCGCGGGCGTGTGGATACGGAAGTCCGCGGATGTCACCGGCGACCCATCGATGCGCCTGCCTTTCCGACAGGTCCAACCCAGCGACCCGCGCGTACTCCGAGCGGAGGCTGTCCAGGGTCATATGCCTTTGGCGGAGCACCTGCTCCAACCGTGTGCGCGGTACGCCGGTGTCCGTCACAACAACCCCCACAGGTTCGGTGATCGCCGGCTCGAGCGTAAACCGACCAGTGTCGACCTGGCGATGCGTCGATGGTGGATGGCAGCAGAAGTCATGAGATGGCAGCCGACGCGTCATTCCCGTGACAACGATCGCCGAGCCAATCTGTCGCCATGACGGACAGCGAACTACCGGGCACGACCGGTCAGCATTCGATACCAGGCGGGTCGCTTGCGGCTCCGCAGTACGCGGAGTACCGGTTTATCACCTGGTTCACCAGCGCGAAGGATGGGTGGAGTCACGCCGTGCCCGACCAGGAATCCGGACGGGCGTTCAGAACAGGCACGGCACCCGGGGCAGCTTGTGGTCACGTCGTGATGCCGGTGCCACTGACAGCATCTCCAGGGCCTCGATGCGTCGGTTGTCGGCGCGTCTTCCAGGCCCGGCCTCGCTTGACGCGCGCCGACACGCAGAGGGAACGCCGGGGCCATATGTGGTTGTGGATCCGGAGACTGCTCTGCTCCAAGCCCCCTGCTCGGTCCGGACCCCGTCGTCCCCTCGACCGGACCGAGCAGGGCCTCCACGCCCGCCTCGCCCGAAGTGAGGTTCGGCAGTTCCTCACGAAAGATCGATCATGACCTCCCTCAGCGCGGATGAAGCGTCGCATCTCGCCGCGATCAAGCGAAGCATGAGTGTCGGGTTCCGGTTTCTGCATCTTTACGACAGCACGGGCCAGGCCGTCGAGGCTATCCATGCTGAGCGTCGGCTTGGCGGGCTGATTGAGACGTACACGGTCCAGGCCACGACCGAAGCCGTGGCTGCGCGGTTTCGCACTGAGGACTACCCGAGTGGCCATCCGCTCTGGCAGGAGCACGGCACAGTCGCCGACGTAGTTACGGCGCTTCTGGCATTGCCTCCGAACGGAACGCCGGGCGCACCGACGACTGCACGCCGCCCTTCCAGCGCACTCTGGATTCCCCGTGACATCTGACAACCGACATGGCGTGGACCGCATCGGGGTCTTCTCCGGCGACCTTGAGGACGAGATCCCGACCGAACCCCTTCGTTGCGTGGTAGTCGACACGCCACTGCACCACACGTGGCAACGCCAACTCCCGAGCTGCTCACACGGCTCCTCGACGCTCTGAAGAACAGCCTGTAACCAGCGAAAAGGAAGACTCCGGCACGATGATCGATCAACCGGTCGAGTACGACGCTGACGTAACGAGCCGTCGAGACGTCGACTCCGGCACAGGGATGTGCCAGGCCGCAGACCTGTGGCGCATATACGCGTACCTCGTGGTTCATGCGAAGGACGACAGGTCCGGCGAGGACAACATCGTCGTCGTCCGTGGACAAGGTGAGTCCTGGGTTTTGCCCGGCGGATCTGTCCGCGATGTGCGTGTGACGCAGTCACTGGTCGAGCGCGTCCGAGAGAAAACCGGGCTCACGATGCCTGAGTCGGCCTTGACCTTCGTCGGTGCGTTCGGAGCGGCGACCGACCCAGCGGCGACCCTTTCCCTGCTGTGGGAAACAGCCATCGAGAGCGCGGCGCTATCGCCGCAGGAGGACTGCCGTTGGGCCGATTACACCGGTCTACGCCAGCCGATGCCTCAAGTCCCCTTGTCCGACACCGTCCACACCTGTGCCGATTTCGCCCACATGACACCCCTGCACTGCCCATGACCGGCGGCGGGGCGGTGTCGACCCCGACCGCGCACCGCTCCGCCGTCCTCCATGTCCGACACCCGATTTCAGGTTCCGGAGGTACACGACATGCCGCCTGGCACAGCTGCTCCCTCCGCGTCGGCAGGCACCTCGATACGTGCTCCAGCTGTGCTCGTCACGG
This sequence comes from Saccharomonospora sp. CUA-673, assembly GCF_001942305.1. Taxonomy (GTDB): domain Bacteria; phylum Actinomycetota; class Actinomycetes; order Mycobacteriales; family Pseudonocardiaceae; genus Prauserella. The sequence goes on from NZ_MKKE01000077.1 coordinate 170,132, forward strand.
GAGCAGCCGGTTTGATCGGCGTGCCCGTCGTACGGCTGCTGCGCGCCCGGGGTTTCCGCGTAGTGGCGGTCGACGACGGAAGCGCGGGCACGCTGCACCGGCTCGACGAGTTCGCCGACTGCGCCGAGGTGCAGCGTCATGTGCTCGACGTTCGTCAACGTTCGGAGCTGCTGCAGCTCGTGGCAGCCGAACGTCCGTGGGCTGTGGTGCATCTGGCTGCGCAGCACTTCATTCCGGCCTGTGACAGCGCCCCCGCCGAAACATTGGCGATCAACGTGCTGGGCACTCAGCACGTGCTGGATGCCTGCGCTGTTCACCCGCCGCAACGGCTGGTGTTCACCTCAACCGCCGACGTGTACGCCGCGAGCGAAAGCCCGCATCACGAGGATGATCCGGTAGGGCCACAGGGCGTGTACGGCTGGTCCAAGTTGTTCGGCGAACGGCTGTTGCAGGACCAGGCGCACCGACTCGGCCACTGCACAGCGGTAATCGCCCGCCTGTTCAACGTCTACGGACCCGGTGATCCGCACCCGCACCTGCTTCCGGAAGTACTCCAGCAGGCACGGCACGGCCAGACGCTCGACCTCGGCGACCTGAACGCCGCCCGTGACTTCGTCTACGTCGATGATGTTGCCGAGGCATTGCTAGCGCTCCTGCGCACTCCATGCGCCGGGGTTTTCAACATTGGCGCTGGAGTTCCGGTCGCTGGCCGAGAACTGGTCGAGCTTGTGGGGAGCCTTACCAGACGGCACCTGGAAACACGGGTCGATCCCGACCGACTTCGGCACCGGTCGCGGCCTGTGTCCTGCGCCAATCCGGAGCGCCTGCGACAGATCGTGCCGTGGTGGCCGCACACCCCGTTGCGGGAGGGCATTCGGCGAACGATCGCGGCCGATCTTCTTGCCCGCGTTGACGAGTCGGAGGGCAAAGCATCGTGAGCGAGGCAGTTCCCAGCATCGTTTTTCTGCTGGACACCCCGAATGTCTGGCGAGGTCGGGCACTGGCGGGCACCCCGGCCCGCGTTCTGGCCCTCGCCGAACACAGTCACCAAGCGGGCGCCGCTGTCACGGTGGTGCTGTGTGATCGCGGCGCGGAGTACGGTACGGAGCAAGATTGGCCATTCGACGTGGCGTTGGTCCATCCGAGCGACTTCTACGCTCCCGCAACCCTCGCGAGGATTCTCGGAATGGATGCGGCGGATTTTCTTGTCCTGTGCGAAGCAGAAGCGCTCGTGGCCATCGGGCGTGAGTTGGCCGGACTGCTGGATGCGCGCCTGGTTTACGACATGCACGACGACGACGCTGCCGTCGCTGCCAGCGTCGGCGAGCCGCAGGAGACCGTGCGGACCCACGCGACGACACAGCGCACCGCGCTGCGCACCGCCGACAACGTGATCGTCTCCACGCGCAACGAGCAAGCGATGGCAGCCACGGCAGGCATTCCCGCGCCGCGCACCGCGCTGTTGCCCAACGGCGCGGACCCGCACCAGCGCCGTTGCTGGGGACCAGAAGTCGACGCCGCGACACTGGTCTTCGTCGGCAACCTCTACTACCAGCCCAACGCGCGAGCGGTTGACGCCATCGCCACCACGATCTTGCCCACACTGCGTGCGGGTGACCTCGACGTTCGGATGCGGATCGTCGGCCGCGGACCTGCCTCACTGGCCCGCAGCGGTCAGGGCATCGAGTTCACCGGGCGCGTGGACACGATCAACCAAGCACTCAACGGGACAACCATCGCGCTCGCGCCGCTGACCGCCGGATCGGGCGCGAAAATGAAGGTCCTCGACTACCTCGCCGCCGGACTACCCGTGCTGGGCACCCGCGAAGCCGTGACCGGGCTGCCGACCGAGCATCCCGGCGTGATCGTGGAGGACAACCTCTACAGGTGGCCCGCACGGATAGCCGCGCTTCTTCGCGACCCTGCCGCGCTCGACCAGATCGGGCGCGCGGGCCGCCGCTGCATTGAGCAGGAGCTGTCCTGGCAGCGCATCGGCGCTGGACTGGTGCGGCACTGCCGGTCGTGGCTCGCCGGCTTCCCACCAGGTGCGAAGCCCGCAGTCGACAACCATTGCGCCGGCCTGCCCCGATGGCTCACCGAGCACGCGGACCAGGACGCCCTGGGCATCCCGGAAACCACCCAACCGGGACAACCGCGTTGGCTGCGCCAGAGCACCGCCGTCATATCGGAAGGGCGTTGATGGATTTGCGATTCCTCGATCTCGGGACCTGCGTCTGCCGCCTGAGCGCGTCCGAGGAAATCCAGACCGCAATGCGCCACTACGTGAGCCCGTTTCTCGTGTCAGCCGGGATCCACGAGCCGCACCTGACAGTCTCCGTTGAGCGTGATGCTGCCACCGTCGCCCGAGCCCGGCAGTCCCTCGCCGATCTGCCGCCGACCACGGTGCGCACCAGTCACCCGGAGCAGCGCTATCGCATCTGGATCACCGAAGACCGCGAGATTCTGCTTCCCGAGCACACTGCGGACCACGTGATCATCAGAACCCCCGGACTCGTGGCTGTCGCCGCCGAACGCGCCCGCGTCGCAGCCACGATCGGCATCCGAGTCGTGCGTCAACTCGTCATGCGTGGCGGCGAAGTACGGGGAGGGCGCTGCGTGCACGCCGCAGCGGTGGACCTTGACGGACGCGGAGTGCTGATCGCCGGGCACCCCGGTTCCGGCAAGACCACGGTGCTCACCCATCTGATCGAGGATCACGGAGCGCGTCCCGTATCCAACGACCGCACCGCGCTCATCCACACCGACACCGGGCGCTGGCACGCCATCGGCGTGCCGCTAGCCGCCCGTTTCACCCCGGAAGGCATCGCCGGCTCGCCGACCCTGACGGCTGCGCTGAACCGCTTCGAGCCCAGCCGAGGACGACACCTCGTGGACGGCAAAATCGAGCTCACGCCGTGGGAACTCGCCACCCTGTTCAACCGAACCCCCGAGCCCGAGACCGAGGTCGCCCAGCTCGTGATCCTCACCCGCTCGGCACAGGTATCGGCCGGGGAACGAGATGGGGACTTCGTACGACACCACCTCGACTTCGGCACCGAGGACTTCTTCGCCGACGACTGGCTCAACCTCCGCTCGCACCTCAGTGACGCTCTACCCGAAGCCCAAAGTGGGGCCCGCGACCTGTGGGAACGTCTGGCCGAGACCGTGCCCGTGCTCCCGCTGGCCTGGACCGATCCGGCCGAACTGCCACGCATCGCCGCGACGGCCTACCGGCGAGCCCAGACGTGAGGGGATGCGTACTAGCCGGCGTGTGGGGTGCGGGCAAGACCTCCGTCTACCAGCGCACCCTGGGACGGCTCGCCGCTGCGGGCTGCGAATCGCTGATCGCAATGCCACAGGCGGCAACGATCACCACGCACACTTACACACCCGGCGCACCGCACGAGCACGCTGCCCACATCCTGTCGTGGCTGGATCACCTGACCGCGTTTCTCGAAGAGACCAACCGCCGATTCCAGGCGAGCACGCTCCCCAAGCACCGCTTCGCGTCCGCGTGGACCCCGACCTGTTTGCTCGAAGGGCTCGGCTTCGATGCCCCGATGTACGGGCTCCCGTTCAGCCGTGACGCCCTGACAAGCGTTGAGCAGCGCCTCGCCGTACTCGGAGTGCACTTGGTCCTGCTGCGCGTCCCCGATGACCGCATCCGCGCGCAGTGTGTGGAATCGACCCGGCACTACCGGGGACCGAAGTGGGCGCGCTATCTGGAGGGCTTCGGCGCAACCGATGCCGGGCGAGCCGAACACATCAGGCAGGTACAAGCCGAACTGACCCGGTGGGCGCAGACTTCACCCTTGCCGCTCCATGTGCTCGACACGACCACACAAGACTGGGATGTCTACTCCCGCTACGTCGCCGAGCTGATCGCCGACCAGACATGATCGGCCCCATCCGACCGAACCCACGCGCGCAGTCGCCGCAGATAGTCCTCGCGCATCGCATGATCAGCGACCTGCGTCCAATACTCGACCCCGGTCAACAGTTCCAGGCCGGTTGCCACAGCCATTCGCTCAGACCAGCACGCAGGCCACGGACCGGCCGCCCGATAGCCGTCCGCGAACGCCTCGGCCCAGCTCTGCTGATCAGGAAACATCCACATGGCGGGCTTGATGAAATCCATCACCGGATCGACCCACCGCACGTGCTCCAAGTCCAACAGGACGCGAAAGTGGCCCTCGTCATCGAGGAGAACGTTGGGCAGATACACATCCAGGTGCGCGACCGCTGGCCGCGCGACCGGCGACACCGCCTCGGCCAAGCTGATCAACAAGTCCAACCCAGTCTTGACCAGCGCGGCGGGAATGTCGTCGACGAGGCGATAGGCATCCCGCAGTGCCTCCACGCGGTTCGTGACGACGGTGTCCCAGTTCGCCGACACCGTGCCCAAACCGCTCGCAGCATCCCCGAATCCCTCGACAGGGACTTGGTGCAGCGACGCCAATGCCGTGCCCGTAGCACGCATGACCTCCAGCACTGCCGCAGGTTCCAACGCGGGCAAAGCTTTCTCGGCGTCCACGCCCGGCACGTACTCGAACACGGTCAACGGTCGATCAGCAACGGACGCGCAGGACTCGGTGAACGCCAATACAGGTGGGACCGCGACCCCGTGCTGCCACACGCGGCGGTGCTCGGCCAGCCGATCCAGACCAGCCGTACCGGCCGGTCCCAGGAACACCTTGCCGACCAACCAGCCGCGCGACGACTCCAGTACCCACGAGGCGTGGCTCCGACCTTGCCGCAGCGGTCGGACAACCTCGGCTGGAGCCGCGTCGGGCACCAGCTCCGCCACACCCGCAGCAACATCCTCAGCGGTAATCTTTGACGTCGTCACAAGCCGTAACTCTAAAGACACCCACCGACACGAAGGGCACACCCATGAGCGCCGCCACCACCGAGATCATCGCCCGCGCTGTCATCCGCCGTGACGGTCAGCTGCTCGTCGCACGCCAACGCACCAAGTCCTGGTCATTCCTGCCGGGCGGCCACGTCGAACCGGGCGAACGAGTCGAAGCCGCGTTGGTCCGCGAACTGAGCGAGGAACTCGGTACCGAAGCCAAGATCGCAGGCTTCGTCGGCGCGGTCGAGCACGGCTACATCGAGGACGGGACCACGCACCACGAGATCAACCTCGTCTTCGACGTCGCCATCACCGACACCGACCCGATCAGCCAGGAAGACCACCTTGAGTTCCACTGGCTGCCTCTCGATCAACTCGCCGAGACTGACGTACGCCCCGGAGCCCTCAAGGCGGCCCTCGTCACGGCAGGAGACGATCGCACGCCGTTCTGGCACGGTTGGAACGGCTGAGCCAGATAGCCAGCGAGCGTGTCCGGGTGCCCCCGTCCCTTGCGTTCGACGGTCGATATGTCGTTGGGCGCGGGGATGTTCCGCTCCACGACGAGATTGCGGTCATCGAGGGCGAGATGCTCGGCTGACAAGGTCCGTGGCGGCCGTGGGCCCAGTACTGCGCCTGCAGTGCCGCGACGCACGCTTTCCTTCGCGTCGGTGCGTATGTCCTGCGGAGCCAGAGGTCACCCTGACGTCCCTTCGCCGTCCAATGGGGCGCCTCAGTGTCGGCGTCGACGCCACTGGCCGTGTAGTCGCCTCAGGCAGTTCTCAACCACGGCGGGTATCTCAACGCAGTGGGTGTCGACACAATGGGTTGTTGCGTAGAGTGTTCGGGTGATCGTCTGGGGTGACGGTGATGTGGCGTGACCTGGGGAGGGGTCATGGGGGATGGCTTCAGCGTGGACGTTGATGCCCTGAAGGACGCGGGCTTGGGCCTGTCGGAGCTGCTGGTTTCACTTGACGAGCTGGCGGTGGAGGACATCGATTGCGATCGCAAGTTCGTCGGCCATGAGGGGTTGGCCGATTCCTATGAGTCGTTTTGCTCGCGGTGGCATGTGGGCGTCGAGAACCTGACGAAGGACGGGCAGGAGCTCTCGACCCGGTTGATCAATGCGGCCGGCAGATACCTGGCGAAGGATCAGGAGCTCGCCAACACCTTGAACCAGTTCCACGCTGGGGGTTCCGGTGGCTGAGCTTGGCGAGAGTGGTAATCCCAAGGACTTGGTTCCTGGAGAACCGGGCGAGATCCGCAAGTCGACCGGCCATCTGACCAGCTACGGGCGGACGCTGACGCAGATCGGCGAGGGTCTCAAGACGCTGGATACCGGCGGGTGGACCGGGCCGGCGGCCGATCGGTTCTTCGAGTTCTTCGACGGGGAACCGGCGCGGTGGGTCACATGCGGCGAGGCGTTCACGAGGGCCGCGACGGCGATCAACGGGTATGCGTCGACGTTGGCCTGGGCCCAGAGCGAGGCGAGGCGTGCGATCCAGATGTGGGACGAGGCCGCGCGGGCTACGGCGCAAGCCCAGCAACAGCACACCGCAGCGCTCCAACAAGCCATGGCGCAGGGGCACACTCCAGCAGTGAACGTGACGTTCGAAGACCCGGGGGAAAGCAAACGTCAGGCGGCCCGTGACACCTTGAACAATGTCCGCGCGCAGGTGCAGTCTGCGGGCAACGAAGCTGTCACCAGTGTCGATGAGGCGCAGCGTCACGCTCCGGAAGAGCCCAGCTTCCTGGAGGAGTTCGCCGGTGCGGTGGCAGAGGTGGCGGGGGATGTCGTCAACTGGGGTATGGACGTGGGCGGTGACGTCGTGGAAGGCGTCACGGATGCTGCTGGGGCCGTGGTCGACGGTATCGGGAATGCGGCAGGTAGCGTCGTTGACGCGACGGGCTCGGCCGCAAGTACCGTCTTGGATGGTGTCGGGCTCGACGGAGCTGCAGATAGTGTCGCGGGGGCCATGGACAGCGCCGGAGAGACCGTGGCCTCGGCCACGCGCTCGGCTGGCGACACCATCAGTAACTGGGGTGGTGACCGCGCCGATGACCTGCGTGGCGCGGGTCATGACATCGCTGATGAGCTCGGTGATCGTGAACCGCTGTCTCCGGCCGACGATCCCAATCGCGATACGCCCGACTACATCATCGTCGATGAGGACCGCTACCCGGCATCGGCCGAGCACATCCAAGATGCACAATCCGGCGAAGTCTGGCGCGGTGACAGGTCCTACGAACGTTCTCCTCTGCCGTCGGAAGTGACGTACGACCCGGACAACGCCGACGCTCGGCGGAACGATGCGCTGCGCGGTGTCCCGCCGCGTGGGTCGGAGGGGCTGGATCGCGACGAGTATCCCCCGGCGATGATGGCCGAAGGCGGAGAAGGTGCATCGGTGCGATACATCGACGAAAGTGACAACCGGGGCGCCGGCTCGTCCATGGGACACCAGGCCCGGACTCAGGGGCTTGAGGCCGACGACAAAGTCCATATCGTCGCCGGGTGACTCCACGGCAGGAAGGGCAAACGCGCATGGCAGACACCGACCTCGACCGCCTGCTGACCGTCACACGCGATCAGGGCACCGACCCCGACCTCGCATGGAAAGCCGGCCTGGCTGCCGTCGAACTGTTGCTGTGGCACGACGAACCGGTGGAGGCCGGAAACCTAGCTGAGGAAGTCCTCGGCCGGTTCGCAGCAACCTGCCGCGGACTGGTCACCGAACTATCGCCCCTCGTGGACGCCATCGTGGTCGCATCAGTACGCGACCAGCAGGACCCTGCCAACGGCGTGACCCGGATCGCCGACATGATCCCGGCTGACTCGGTGCTCGCCCGTCACTTGCAATGGATGGCCGAACGACTACCTGACCGGGATCCGTTCGAGTTCTGCGCCAATGCTCAGTGGCACCGCCCACCGCGCCCGCTGCGGCCACGCGAGGCAGCCTTCGCCGACCGCGACCCCACCACACTGGAACCAGCCGAACGAGACCGTCTGTGGAAGGCCGCCCACCACAGCGGTCAATTCCCCGTGGCGCGGCGACTGTGGGACGCAACCGGTGAGGCGCCGCCCAGGGCCGAGATCGCCACCTGGATGGCCGGACACATGGCGCACGACGAGGAACTCGCCGCAGCCACGCTGCTTCTCCAGCAGGCCGCCGACATGTGGCGACCCTCCCTGACATGGGATGTCGTTCCCTACGAATTCATGATCCAACCACTACTGCGAGCGGCTGTCACCGACGAACTCCACGCCGCCATCACCGCCCGGGTCGACCTCTCACCCATCCTCGAGGCTGACCAATGAGCAGCGACCTTGACGTACTGCTCGAACGCGCCGTCGGCCCGAGTGGCCAACCCCTGCAAGTCTCGTTCGACGCAGATGACGGCCCGCTCGAACAACTGGGGACGCTGCTGAGCCGGCAGAATGGATTCTTCGCCTTCAACGCAGGCGTTCAGGTCTTCCGCGCGGGAGAACCCGGCATCGGCCCGGAGATCCAAGCATGGAACGAACCCGCCACCTGGAAGGACACGTATGCGGGGTTGGCGGATGACCTGTTCTGCTTCGGCCAAGACCTCTTCGGGACCCAGTTCGCCATCGAGCGCCGTGCCCGCATCGTCACTTTCGACCCCGAAACCGCACAACGCCAGCCCATTGGCATAACGCTCGAAGACTGGGCGGGATGGCTGCTCGATGACCGCGACGTCCGCGGCTGCCGGGCCTTCGCCACCGCATGGCAGGACGACCACGGCCCGCTCGGCTACGACGAGCGACTCGTACCCCGACGGTTCTTCACCCTGGGCGGGAGCTACACCTTCGACAACCTCGTCGTCAGAGACGGCGCCACGGCAATGCGCATCCGGGGCCCGATCGCGCAGCGTCTGCACGACCTCCCGGCCGGCCGCACCGTAACCATGACAGCACACCAACCACCGGGCAGGGACACATGAACCAACCATCACAGAGGCCGGATTCGGAAGACGGCGATCGCCTCGTTCGTGCCGAACTCGCCGTGTTCGCCGACGACTGGACCATCACCGTCCGGGATGCGGCCGCGCCCTTCGACGGCACGGCGCGTCCCTGGATTCAGGCGCTGCTCCGGGACTTCGTGGCCGCGCAGGACGGCGCCATCGGCATCACCACGGCCCGGCCGGTGAACGTGCCACTGACGATCGAGGTCCGCAGTCACGAACCCGCCGGCGACGACCTCGAACGCTGGGACCACGTCGTCGAAACGGGCCTGCACACGCCTACGGGGCGACTGATCACGTCACCGTTCCCGCGTCGAGACAACGACCCGACGACCGTCACCGTCCCACCGGGCCACTACGCCGCCCGCGTCCACCACGCAGGACTCGGCACCATGTCTGCCGACGGGCTCGACGGCGACGACCGCTACTACCTGCTCCTTTGGCCCGACACCCCGCGGCCGACCCGTGTCCTCAAGCGCTATCCCCACTCCATCGGCGGATAATCAGGCTGCCGGTCAAAGCCGCGCCGTTCGAGACGCGTCAAGTTCGATCTCGGACGGCTCCGCCGTACCAGCGGCTGTCGCACGCTGCCGCGCTCCCACCGAAGTCGCAGTAGCCGCCAGCGTCCCTTATGGCCCGGAGAGTTCCCATGGTGGAGAAAGTCGCCATCTGTGGCTGCGGCGGGTCAGGTAAGTCCGCCCTCGCGCGTGAACTCGGCCGCCGTCTTGATCTTCCCGTGACCCATCTCGACATGGTCTATTACGACGACGAGTGGAACTCGCTGGGCCAGGACGAATTCGTTGCCATTCAACGACAGCTGGTTGCCCAGGAGCGGTGGGTTCTGGACGGCAATTATGCGTTGACGATGCCTGTCCGGTTCGCGGCGGCCGCGTCGTAATCTTCCTGGACATCCATCCGTTGGTGTGCTTGTGGGGCATCCTTCAACGCCGCTGGCAGCACCGTGGCTCCGACAACCTGTCACGCCACCTGCGTGGCAACCTGAACTGGGGATTCGTGAAGTACATCCTCGGCTACCGCAAGACAATGCGCTCGAAGGTCCGAGCGCTGCTTGACGAACACGCCACGGGTACCGTCGTCACCCTCACCAGCCGTCGCGCAGCTCGCCGCTATGCCAGCACGGTCTCCACGGAACGGCGCCGGTCATGACAACACCCGCTGCGACCGTTTCTGCGGGACCATCCACGTCATCGAGCGCGTCGCGACCGGGATAAACCTAGCTCGACACCGAAGCTGGCCGCTGCATCGCGACAAGGTCGTGAGGATGTCCCTGTGCCGCAGCGAATATCTCGTTTCGCCTCCCGCTGCGAACGATGCTCCGGGTTCCCGAATGGTCTGCACGGAGGAGCAATTGTCAAGACCTGTGGATGAGGATCTTTTAGGCGGCTGCGGATTGGGTGTGGTCGTCCGGTCGTTCGACGAGTTTTCCGTTCTCGAACTGCGC
>NZ_MKKE01000078.1 GCF_001942305.1 Saccharomonospora sp. CUA-673
TCGCTCGGCGGCCAACCCCCGACCACCTTCCGCGAGCAGTGGATCACCAACCAACCCGCACTCTCATAACCACTGGACCACCAAACGGGGCCCAGTCAGAGTCATCCGACCCGCAGCTCGATGTCGTCGACGGTGACGATGTCGAGCTGCGCACAAGCTGGCGTCCCCGCGGTCCGCGGCCTCGCCGTTGACCCCGACGCGCGTCTCCCAACAGTTGCCGTACGTCGGAACCGGCGTCGACCACACCGGCGAGCTTCAAGAACTCACCGAGCTGGATGGAATCAGTACTAACAGTGTAGTTGGGTTGGAACGGTGCGACGACTCGGAGATGGCGCTACAGCTCGACGAGTACGTCTGTTGACGGCGGTCCTCAGGAAACGACTCGTCGAGCGGGTGGCACGGCGTGTTGGTGTGCGCGGCGAATCGGGGCGCGCTGCCACCACGTCAGGCACCGCCAGAGCCATTCGGCCGGTCCGTACCGGAAGGAGCGTAGCCACAGTGTGCTCCACACGGCCTGCACGATCAGGATCGTGACCGTGAGGCCGACGATCTGCGTCACGTCGTCGCCACTGTCTATTCCGAGCAGCGGACTGACCAGGAGAAACAGTGCCGTCTGGGTCAGGTAGTTGGTCAAGGCCATTCTGCCCATGGGTGCGAACACCGCGGTGATCGTCGCGGCGGCAGGGGTGCGGAGCAACAGGAGAAGACCGCAGCAGTACGCGAACGCGGTGGCAATCGCCGCGGCGACGGGAAGAAGATTCACGCCGCCTCCCGGGCCGCCGATGAGATTGACGTACGGTAGGTCCACGCCCGTCAGGTCGAGGTACGCGTAGAGTCCTGCCAGGAACCCGAAAACCCCGAACCCGACGCTATCCGGCCCGTTCGGGCGGCCAGAGCCTCGGGCGCGCCGAGCATCGCCAGGGCGTAACCGAGTGCCAGCAGGCCGGGTATCGGACCGTAGCCGAGGATGAGCTGGGATCCGAGGAAGAGCAGGACAATCGCGACGACCAGCGCCGCACGCCCTCGTAGGTAGCTTATCGGCAACAGAACCACCAGCCGAGGGCGCCGTAGGCGGTCAGTACCTCACCGGGGTGGAATGCGAAGTGCACCGCGCCCAGCGCGGAAAGCACCAGCAGACGGCGTGCCAGCACCAGCCTCGGCCTGTCGGTGCGCGTCGCCGCTCGGGTGAGGAAGATGCCGAACCCGACTCCGAACAGGACGGCGAAGATCGGCAGGAACCGTTCGTAGAACAGCAACTGCACACCTAACGGCATGTCTGCCGGTCGGGACGCCCCGGCGAAGACCACTTGTTGGTAGATGTTGACGACCAGAATGCCGCACAGCGCGAATCCACGGAGGACGTCGAGCTCATCGATCCGTGCGTTGCGGGACCCGCCCGAGAGGTGCCGACTGTCGTGGGAATCCGCGTGTTGGCTGTCCCTCATGGCGGCAGGCTAGCAGGTCAAATCGGACAATGGTGATCGCGCTACCTTGGCACGAACGCGTGCACCGGATTCGACGATGCAGACCGCGAACACCCCTGATTCCCCTTACGAGGTCTCGTGCGAAAGATCAGGGTTCTTCCCTGAGGACGGTATCTGTGGTCATGCCCGATAATCGGCTGTGACGTGCGTTCCCGAACCATCTCATCTCGACTGCCCGTATCCGGGCTGATGAGGACAGTCGCTATTGGATGATTGTCCACTCCGGACCCAGTGCGGCGCCCATCGCCCAGGCACACCGGGCACGGCATGAACACCGTCGTCTCCGGGCGGTCCGGGTCGCGCACCTCGCCCTCGCCGGTGCAGCGGGTGCACAGGTGGGCGAGCAGATCCGGGGAGCCGTGCTCGACGAGATCCTGGGCAATGCCACCGACCTGCCGGTCACCGAGCACGCCACCGACACCGCAGGCCAGACCCTGACAGTGTTCGCGCTGTTCGCCTTGACCGGCTTCACCTTGTCACCCCGGATCCGTGACCTGGGTGGGATCACCCTGCATCGCCTTGGCACCTGCAAGGAGACCACCAGCAGCTTCCCGAACGCGGGCAGTCTGCTGACCGGCACGATCGATACCGCGCTGATCCGTAGCCAGTGGGACGAGATGCTGCGGCTGGCAGCCTCCCTGAAGTACGGCCATGCCACCGCCTCGCTGGTGGTATCCAAACTGCATGCCTTTTCGCGGCGCTCGGCGCTAGCTCAAGCGCTGGTCGAGTACGGCAAGCTGCAGCGTACGATCTACGCGCTGCGGTACCTCGCTGACGAGGCCTACCGGCGCCGGATCACCCGCCAGCTCAACAAGGGCGAGAGCCTGCACTCGCTGCGCCGGGACCTGTTCTTCGCCCACGAAGGCACGGTGCGACGCCGCCACCACGAGCAACAAACCGAACAAGCCCTATGCCTGTCGCTGGTGACCAACGCCGTGATCACCTGGAACACCGCCTACCTCGAACTCGCCCTCGAGCGCCTGTCACAGCGGCGCGGACGCATTGACCGCGACCTCCTCGCCCACATCTCCCCGGCACTGCTGGAACACGTCAACCCCTACGGCACCTACGACTTCCCCGTCGAGACCGAATAGGGGCTGCTGAAGGAAACTGTGACAGTGGTTTAGGCCGCCGGGGTGGCGGTGTGGCTCATGATGGTTTCGTATTCGATGGGGGTCAAGCGGCCGAGGCG
>NZ_MKKE01000079.1 GCF_001942305.1 Saccharomonospora sp. CUA-673
GCGTGAGCTCAAGCGCCGTAACCGGCTGTTGGAGCAGGAGAACGAGGTGTTGCGTCGGGCTGCGGCGTACTTGTCGCAGGGCAACCTGCCGGGAAAAGGACGCTTCTATGCTTCGCGTCAAGTCAGGCAGGTCCGGACTTCGCGGTAGATCGAGCGGCAGACGTAGCGTTTGAGGCAGCGTCTGATGTCGCGGGTGCTCATGCCTTCGGCCTTGCGGCGGGCGACGTAGGCCTTTGTGCTTTGGTCGCAGGTGACGCGCGTTCGGACGATGACTTCGAACGCGCGGTTGAGCTGTCGATCGCCGGTGCGGGATAGGCGGTGACGGGTCGTGTTGCCCGATGATGCTGGCAGCGGTGCCACGCCGGCAAGTGCGGCGAAGGCGGACTCGGATCGCACGCGTCCGTGGTGTGAGTAGGCGCAGATGATGATCGCGGCGGTGACGGGCCCGACACCCTGGACGTTCTGCAGTCCAGGAGCGATCTCTTCAGCGAGCTCGCGCAGCTGACGGTGGTTTTCGGTCAGCAGGGCGGATTGTTCGAGAATCGTTTTCGCCAGGCGGCGCGCCTCGCCTCGGGCGACGGTAACGGCGTCGATCGAGGCGGTTGCTTTGAGGCGCCATGTCGCGATCGTTCGGATCTGACCATCGGTCAGCGGCCGCCGAGCGTCGATATCGAGTTCGTTGGTGCGCAGCAGCGCTGTGAGCGCGTTGCGATTCGCCGTCCGCTGCTGGTCGATGATGGACCGAGACGACAGCAGGACCCGCAACGCCGATCGCCGGCCGGCGTTGCGGGGCCGAGCAAGACGGTCGACGTCTTGCCCGAGCACGTGGCGGGCGGCCGCCTCGGCGTCGATAGCGTCGTTCTTGCCCGTATGGGCGCGACTTGCGTGGTTCAGCGGCCGGACTTCAACGACGTCGATTCCCTCGGCCTGCAGTACGCTGGTAATGCTGGAACCGTAGGACGACGTCCCCTCGACCGCCGCGAGGACGGAGCCGCCGCCGTTGCGTAGCACCCATTGGGCCGCGCGTCGATTGCCAGCCGTGCTGGTCGGAAACACCGCCGTCGCGGTAACCGCGCCGGTTCGAGTCTCCAACAGCGCGAACGTGTTGCTCTTGGCGTGGGTATCCACTCCGACGACGTGATCAAACAGCTCTGAAACGCGGGCCATGCTCGCTCCTTGCAACATCACGGACAACAACCGCCCGGCCCGTGGGGTGCTCAGAGACAGTTCTGTAACGGGTCACACCACCCTGAATCGCGCTGCTCTTCGGGCGGTGGACAGGCTTCTCATCAGGACATCTGTGCGCAGGGGCCGAACCTCGACCACAGCAGGGACAAGTCCTTTTCAAGACACCACCACTGGCGGAGGGTCGGATCTACCCGGAGTCACCTGCCGCGGCCGAGGCCAGCCTCTCAGCCAGCCACGGGCCAGCCGCACACCATTACAGCTCTACCCGCTCGTAAGGGAGTTGGCCGCCCCCGATGCCCCGATTCGGGTGCCGGTGGCGGTGGCGTGCCGGGTGCTCAAGCTCCACCGCCAGCACTACTACGCCTGGCTGCGCAGGCCGGTCACCGACACCGAGTACGACGAGGCCTACGCGGCGAACGCGATCTTCGACGCTCACCGCGAGGACCCCGAGTTCGGGTATCGCCTGTTGCACGACGCGGTCACCGCCACGGGCGTCGAGGTGTCGGACCGCACGGTGTGGAAGATCTGCTCGGACAACGAGTGGTGGTGCGTGTTCGGGAAGAAACGCCGCAGCCGCAAGGCCCGGCCCGGTCCGCCCGCGCACGACGATCTCGTGCGCCGCGAGTTCACCACTGACAGACCGAATCGCCTGTGGCTGACCGATATCACCGAACACCCCACCGGTGAGGGCA
>NZ_MKKE01000080.1 GCF_001942305.1 Saccharomonospora sp. CUA-673
GAGCAATGCTTGAAACCTGTGGATGGCCGGGAGGGCGTACCTTCCCGGTGACCGGATGAAGGTTCCAAGCATGGCCGACGCGCCAACGTCGGCCGGGAAGGTACGACCCGATGCTCACCGTAGTCCCTGACCCTGCTGCTGGCGATGATGGCCTTCCCGCTGGCTCGTCGTCGTTGATCGACGAGATCGTGCGCGAGGGCGCACGCCGAATGCTGGCCGAGGCGTTGCAGGCCGAGGTCGACGCCTACATCGCCCGGTTCGCCGGGGAGCGTGACGAGCGCGGCCACCGCCTGGTGGTGCGTAACGGCTACCACCAGCCGCGGGAGGTGCTCACCTCGGCGGGCGCGATGGAGGTGACCGCGCCACGGGTCAACGACAAACGCGTCGATGCGGACACCGGCGAGCGTCAGCGGTTCGCCTCGGCGATCCTGCCGCCGTGGGCGCGCAAGACCCCGAAGATCACCGAGGTGCTGCCGCTGTTGTACTTGCACGGGCTCTCCAGTGGCGATTTCGTGCCCGCGCTCGGGCAGTTCCTCGGCTCCACCAAGGGCCTGTCGTCGGCGGTGGTCACGAAGCTGACCGAGCAGTGGAAGGCCGAGCAGCGGGCGTTCGCCGAGCGGGACTTGTCCGATGTGGATTTCGTGTATATGTGGGCGGACGGCATCCACGTCAACATCCGCCTGGACGAGGCGAAACTGTGCCTGCTGGTAATGATCGGCGTACGTGCCGACGGCCGCAAGGAACTCGTCGCCCTGGCCGATGGCTACCGCGAATCCACCGAGTCCTGGGCTGATCTGTTGCGCGACTGCAAGCGGCGCGGGATGCGCGCTCCCGTGCTCGCCGCCGGGGACGGCGCGCTTGGATTCTGGAGCGCGCTGCGCGAGGTCTTCCCCGAAACCGCCGAGCAGCGCTGCTGGTTCCACAAGATCGCCAACGTGCTTTCGGCTTTGCCCAAGTCCGCACATCCCGGAGCGAAGAAGGCGTTGGCCGAGATCTGGAACGCCGAGGACAAACGACACGCCCTGGACGCGGTGAAGGCCTTCGACGCCGCCTACGGCGCGAAGTTCCCCAAAGCCGCCGCCAAGATCACCGACGACATCGAGGAGCTGCTCGCGTTCTACGACTACCCGGCCGAGCACTGGCAGCACCTGCGCACCACCAACCCGATCGAGTCCACCTTCGCCACGGTGCGGCACCGAACGAAGGTCACCAAGGGCCCCGGCTCGCGCGCCGCCGGGCTGGCCATGGCGTTCAAACTCATCGAATCAGCACAGGCCCGCTGGCGCGCCGTGAACGCACCCCACCTCGTCGCCCTCGTCCGCGCCGGCGCGCAGTTCGAGAACGGAAAACTCGTCGAACGACCGGACGACCACACCCAATCCGCAGCCGCCTAAAAGATCCTCATCCACAGGTCTTGACAATTGCTC
>NZ_MKKE01000081.1 GCF_001942305.1 Saccharomonospora sp. CUA-673
GCGCTCGGCTGGGGTGTCCCAGTCGAGCGTTTTGCGTGGTCGGCCGTTGAGTTCCTGGGCGACGTGCTCGAGGTCTTCGGGGCCGTGGACGTTGAGATTGGTGCCTTTGGGGAAGTATTGGCGCAGGAGCCCGTTGGTGTTTTCGTTGCTGCCGCGCTGCCAGGGCGAGTGGGGATCGCAGAAGTAGACCGGGAGCCCGGTGGCGATGCTGAACTGTTTGTGGGCTGCCATCTCGGTGCCTTGGTCCCAGGTCAGCGAGCCGCGCAGGTGTGCGGGCAGGCTGGCCATCAGCGGGATGAGGACGTCGCGGACCTTCTCGGCGGTGTGCTCGTCGGGCAGGTAGCCCAGCATGACGTAGCGGGTGGAGCGTTCGACGAGGGTCACGATCGCCGACCGTGATCCGGTGCCGACGATCAGGTCGCCTTCCCAGTGTCCCGGCACGGCCCGGTCCTCGATCTCGGGTGGGCGTTGGGAGATCATGACCATCTCCTCGACGAACCGTGAGCAGCGCTGGTCAGGATGTTTGCGGGGTTTGCGGCGGGTCCTGCCGGTCCGCAGCGCTGCGGCGACCTCGCGGCGCAGTCCACCGCGGGCCTGAATGTAGAGCGCTTGGTAGATCGTCTCGTGGCTCACGCGCATACTCTCGTCGTGACGGAACTGTGTGCGGAGAGTGTGGCTGATCTGCTCCGGTGACCACCTGACCGAGAGCTTGGCCTGCACGTAGTCCCGCAGTGGTGACGACCTCGAGAGCTTGGCCTGCTTCGGACGAGAACGTGACTGTGCCCAGCCGCGTTGAGCGGCATACGGCTGATAGCCACCCTCGCCGGAGTAGGTATCGATCTCCCGCTTGATCGTCGACGCCGACCGGCCCAGTGCACGACCGATCGCCCGCAGGCTCACACCCTGGCGGCGCAGATCAGCAATGGACTCCCGCTCGGTGAGCGAGAGGAAACGTGGATGCAGCTGCGCTTCCCGGGCCGACAGGTCCGGCCCAGCGATGCGTCTGGCCATCTCCGTGTTGTAGCCGACCCGGCGACCACCGGGATAGACCCGCGAACCCGCGGTCTTTCTCACCCCATGATCCCAATCCCGGGCCGTCCGCTCGTGGACACCGACAACACCGGCCGCTTCCCGACGCGGCATGCCACCAGCACGCAGCCGCTCGTACTCGCCACGTCCGGGATGGCCAGCAGCCCCACCCACCCCACGCCCACGGATCCCCGCCCGGCGAGCCCACTCCGAGGCCGAACTCTCGTTCGCACCCACCGCACGAGCAGCAGCCCTGACATTGCCACCCACACGGTCCAACACCCCGAAAAACTCGGCCCTCAACTCCTCAAACGACACGGTCCC
>NZ_MKKE01000082.1 GCF_001942305.1 Saccharomonospora sp. CUA-673
GCCCGGTCCTTGAACTCCGGGGTATAAGACGTTCTGTTCCTGGTCATAATCCGATCCTCCTGAATCACATAGATCGGAACAAGACCCAGTACGGTTCACCAGCCCAGCACTGCTGCCCAGACCCTGCCAAGTGCTTTCGCGGTCCGCGTAACGGCTCGGCTCGAGGTGCCAGCGTGTTCGACTCTTTGGATACGGTCACGACATGCCAACAGAAGATCAAGGCCCGGGGTGGGGCGTGGCGTCACTTGGCCTTCCAGGGAATGTGCTGCAAGTCGCTGATGATCTGGCTGATCTTGAGAGCGTGGTCGCTGTGGTGCTGGGCGGCTCGCGCGCGACTGGGGCCGCGCGCGAGGACAGTGACTGGGATCTCGGGGTTTACTATCGCTCCAGTGGTGGCGTCCTCGACCCCGACGACGTTCGCAATTTAGGCTATCCCGGACAGGTTTCCGGTCTGGGGGACTGGGGGCCGATCGTGCACGGAGGCGGCTGGTTAACCGCCGGGGGCACGCAGGTGGACGTCCTGTTCCGTGACTTGGACGTGGTTGAGGCATGGCGCGCTAACGCGGAGCAGGGCAAGTTCGACGTACTGCTGCAAGCTGGTTGTCTCGTGGGTGCTCCCACGTACCTGCCCGTCGGCGAGCTTGCCTGTTGCCTGCCGATCCACGGTCAACTGGACCAGCCCACGACATTTCCCGCGCAGCTGGCTGCCACGGCAGCACCGGTCTGGCGCGGGCAGGCAGCTGTCGCGCTGATGTTCGCACGCGGCTACGCCACCATCGGCGACACGACATGCTGTGCCGGCATGCTCAGCCAAGCTGTGCTGTGCGAGGCACACGCCCGGTTAGCTGAGCAGCGGCGGTGGGCACTCAACGAGAAGCGGCTCATCACCGAGGCGGGGCTCACCGCTGTCCAACCACTACTGGCAGCTCCGGGGGCGAATGAGAGCACCCTCGCCGACACAATCGACGCGATCCAGCACATCCTCGAAATCGAGGCCGCCGACAAACACTGACACCCCCGTCTCACTGCGCATCCTTTTACGGACACTTGCGCAGAAGGTGCGGAGGGGGTCGAGTTGGGGACTCGTGGCGGGCGTTCGTCCTTCACGGGTCGTTCAGGCCTTAGTCGAGACAGGTGCAGGTCCACGAGGCTCGTTGCGGGAGATCGTCGAGGAGCCGAAGGCTGCACTCGACGAGTTGACCTGATCCCCGGGTGGTGGTCCGGTTGTTGTGAGAGTCCGATGCCCGATGATGGGCGCAGGAGGACTCGACGACGATGAGTGAGCGACGCCGGCG
>NZ_MKKE01000083.1 GCF_001942305.1 Saccharomonospora sp. CUA-673
TGGGCTGCTGAACGGTTCTGTGACAGTGGTTTAGGCCGCCGGGGTGGCGGTGTGGCTCATGATGGTTTCGTATTCGATGGGGGTCAAGCGGCCCAGACGGGCTTGTCTGCGGCGTCGGTGGTAGGTGCGTTCGATCCAGGTCACGATCGCGATCCGGAGCTCTTCCCGTGTGGCCCATGTGCGGCGGTCGAGCACATTGCGTTGGAGGAGGCTGAAGAAACTCTCCATGGGGGCGTTGTCGCCGGCTGAGCCGACCTGGCCCATCGACCCGCGCATGTGGTGGCGCCACAACGCTTGCTGTAGTTTCCGGCTCCGGAATTGGCCGCCACGATCGCTGTGTAGCCGGCATCCGGCGACGCTGCCGCCCCGGCGGGCGACGGCTGACTCCAGCGCGTCGAGGGCGAGCTGAGAGGTCATGCGGTCGGCGATGGAATAGCCCACGATCCGGTTCGACCACACGTCCTTGACCGCGCAGAGGCAGACCTTGCCCTCACCGGTGGGGTGTTCGGTGATGTCGGTCAGCCACACCTGGTTCGGCGCCTGCGCGGTGAACTCCCGGCGCACGAGATCGTCGTGCGCGGGCGGACCGGGCCGAGCCTTGCGGCTGCGGCGTTTCTTACCGAACACGCACCACCACTCATTCGCTGAGCAGATCTTCCACACCGTGCGGTCGGACACCGTGTGCCCGGCGGCGTTGACCTCGTCGGACAACAGTCGGTAACCGAATTCGGGATCCTCGCGGTGAGCGTCGAACACGGCGTTGGCCAGATATGCCTCGGTCAGTTCGGCGTCGGTGACCGGGCGGGTGAGCCAGGCGTAGTAGTGCTGGCGATGGAGCTTCAAAACCCGGCACGCCACCGCCACCGGCACCCGGATCGGTGCGTCAGGGGCGGCCAACTCCTTCACGAGCGGGTAAAGCCTTTTCCCGGCAGATTGCCCTGCGACAGATACGCCGCAGCCCGGCGCAACACCTCGTTCTCCTGCTCCAACAGCCGATTACGACGCTTGAGCTCCCGCAACTCAGCAGCCGCGTCTGAAGACAGACCCGGCTTGGTGCCGTCCTCGACATCGGCCTGACGCAGCCACTTCTGCAACGTCATCGGATGCACCCCGAAATCGCTCGCGACCTGCTCGACCGTCACGCCCGACTCGCGATTACGCGCGACCCGGACAACGTCCTCACGGAACTCACGCGGATACGGCTTGGGCACAGTGTCATCCTTCCACGCCCACCTCTCGGCAAGCGAACTCAGATGTCACAGAACCCTGCAGCAGCCCCT
>NZ_MKKE01000084.1 GCF_001942305.1 Saccharomonospora sp. CUA-673
TGCGGACCAGCCGGTCCTCGCTCACCGTCGGCGCCCTGCGGACCCGCGGGACCGGCCGGACCCGACGTGCCGCGCGGCCCGGGCGGCCCTGCTGGCCGTCCTGGCCCGCCGGCCCCTGCTGACCGTCCTGACCCGCCGGGCCCTGCTGGCCGTCCTGACCCGCGGGACCCTGCTGACCGGTCGGACCCTGCGGACCCGTGTCGCCGGGCGGACCCGTCGGCCCGACCGACTGGGTCTGCGGCGGCGGGTCGTAGACGTCGGGGTCGCCGGTGTCCCCGTCGGGACCCTCGCCCGTGGCGGCGGGGCCGCCGAACACCGGGCCGTGCACACCGGACGGTTCGACACCGAACCACGGCATCTCCGGCTGGGACGCCGCGGGAACGGCATTGCTGAGCACGACGATGATCGCCGCGGTGGTACTCGAAACGATCCGAACCGTGCGACGGGAAGTGGAACCACGCCCTGCGGTCACGAAGTACCTCCGACAAGTCTGATCTCACCTTCGTCGGTCAGCGTCTTCGACTGGCCTTCCTGCGGCGAAAAGACCTCGACCTGGAAACCCGCGTTCTGGAACGAGAAGTATGTGGAACGGGGACGTTCGTTGAAGGTCGCGATGATCGCGCCGCCCTGCGCCTCGGCGACGTCGGCGACCTCCTCGTCGGCATTGCTGAGCGCGTCGTAGCCGTCGATGTCGCCGTAGGTGGCGATCGTCAGATGCTGGTCGTCCGAACCGGCCTCGGTGCCCTCGGGCAGGTACCGCACGAAGATCGCGTTCTTCGTGGTCAGCGTGACCTCGAGCTCCGAGTCGGGACGCTCGCCCGCCCAGTAGACCGGGTAGTGCTTCGACGCGAACTCCTCGAGCTCCTCGGCCGACACGATCTTGGGGACCCCGACCTCGACACCACCGGCGTCCTCGGCCCCGACGGCGTCGCCCGAACCGCGCAGCATCCAGCCGGCGAACACGGCGACGACAACGGCCACGGCCGCTAGGGACCACAAGATCGCTTTGTTTCGTGTACGCATGAGCGCGACCTTCCCTGTAGTAGCCTCGGCGCTCATCCGGGAAGCGGATTCGCGTCGAATTCAACGCATCTCCGGTTACTTGGTCGGAACCAATCACCCCTGCGCCAAAAAGGCTTGCAGGAGATCAGAACGACCGCTTGATGATCATGAAAAATCGCCCGCTCGGACGAACCGTCGAATACCGGACGAACAACCATTCCGCACTCGGGCCGGGCGCAATTCTGTACGGAATCCAGAAAAGGAATTCGGGGATTCTGCCGCCGGCGCCGGGTGCCGGATGCGGGTCAGGTATCGACCACCGGGTGCACCTCGAGCGTCGACGCATGATCACCTGCTCGCCGGTGACCATGCTCACGCGCCGAGACCTGGACTCGGGCGAAACCGGGTCCGGGCGGTATCCTTCCGCGCGTGGTTATCTTCTTCACGATCCTGCTGTTCCTGGCCCTCGCCATCTCGACGTGGTTCGCCGGCTACGTCGTCTACCGGCTGTACACGGATCACTGAGCGACGAACCGAACGCGGCAAGTAAGGCTGGCAGTCACATGTCGAGCGGCGACGAAGCCATCGAGGCCGCGGCGCAGCGCGCCCAGCAGACGGCCCACCGCAACATCCCGCAGTTGGACGACCTCCCTATCCCCGGGGACACGGCGAACCTGCGGGAGGGTGCGGACCTCAACGACGCCTGTCTCGCGCTCCTGCCCCTGGTCGGCGTGTGGCGCGGCGAGGGCGAGGTCAACTACCCGACCATGGACGAGCCGCAGCGCGTCGCCCAGCAGCTGACGATCTCCCACGACGGCCGGCCGTTCTTCCAGCACGAGGCGCGGTCGTGGCTGCTCGACGCCGACGGCAACGTCATCCGGCCCGCCGCCCGCGAGACCGGGTGGTGGCGGCCCCAGCCCGACGACACGATCGAGCTCCTGCTCGCGCACTCGTCCGGCATCCTCGAACTCTTCTACGGCACGGCCCGCGGCCAGTCCGCGTGGCAGTTCGCCACCGACGCCGTCGTCCGGTCGCAGACCGCGAAGGACGTCACCGCCGCCGAGCGGCTCTACGGGATCATGCCCGACGGCAGCGGCAACCTCGGCTACGTCGAGGAGCGCGCCATGATGGGCCACCCCCTGACCCCCCACGTCTCGCTCGTCCTGGAACGCGTCGTCGGCTGAAACGCGCCGGTCAGGCGTATTGGGCGTCGTAGGCCTTCGCGAGATCGGCGTGGATGGCCTCGGAGTCGCCGGCGAGGCGGGTGCCGTCGAGGGTGTGGACGCGGGTGAGCTTGCGGATCGACGACGCCAGCATCAGCGCGTCCCCCTCGCCCAGTTCGTCGGCCTTGAGCTGGGCAACCTCCGTCTTCCACCCGAGCTTCTCGGCCGCGCGGAACACGTCGCCCTGGGTCGTGCCGGGCAGGATGCCGTTGGCCGGCGGCGGCGTGTACAGGGTCTTGCCGCGCGCCAGGATCACGTTCGACGTCGGCCCCTCGAGCACGTAGCCGTCGATGCTGGTGAAGATCACGTCGTCGGCCCCGCGGCGGTGCGCCTCCCGCTGCGCGGCCATGTTCACCGAGTACGACAGCGACTTCGCCCCCAGCAGCAGCCACGGCGCGCGTTCCATCAGATCCGACTCGAACCCGCGGTTCAACGTCACCACCGAGATGCCCTCGCGGCGCGCCCGCTTGGTCGACTCGGCGATGCCCATGCCGTAGGCGAACGCGGTCGGCCTCTCGTCCGGGTCGCCCTCGACGCCGCGCGTGAGGACGATCTTCAGCGCCAGTTCCTCCTCCGCCGGCCACGCGTCGATGACCTGCTGGATCACGCGCTCCCACGCCGCCCGGTCCGGTTCGGCCATGTCGAGTTTCGCGGCCGAGCGCGCGAACCGGTCCAGGTGGGCGTCCAACTCCCGGGGGACACCGTTGGTGACGAGGATCGTCTCGAAGATCCCGTCGCCGCGGACGAGCCCGAGGTCGTCGACGCGGATGTGAGCCTGGTCGGGGTCGGCGAACGTGCCGTCGAGGAAGGCGAGCAAGCGCATGGGCCTCACCGTACTCAGCGTGGGCGGCGGTGCCACCGGGCCCGGTAAAGGTCCCGCGGCCTGCGGCCATCGGCGCCCGCTCCGACATACGATCGGCCTATGACGTACTCCTCGCCCCTGTCCGAATTGCCCGGCGCCGTCGCCGCTCCCGACGACCATCCGGAAGCCGGCGTTCCCTGGCATTGGGGTGACCCGCTGGCCGAGCAACGCACCGCCGCGCGCGGGGTGGCGGTCGTCGACCGTTCGCATCGCCACGTCATCACGGTGTCCGGTTCGGAGCGGCTGTCGTGGCTGCACCTGGTGTTGTCGCAGCACGTGTCCGACCTGCCCGCCGACACGGGCACCGAGTCGCTCGTGCTGGACGCGCAGGGCCGGATCGACGCGCACATGCTCGTCGCCTACACCGGCGACGTGGTCTACCTCGACACCGATCCCGATTCCCGCGCCACGAGCGCCATGCCGGGCGGCGCCAAGCAGACGCTCGTCGAGTACCTGCAGAACATGAAGTTCTGGTCGGACGTCGAGGTCGTCGACGCGACGGGCGACTACGCCGTGTTGACGCTCGTCGGCCCGGACGCCGACCAGGCGCTCGGCGTGCTCGGCACGGACACGCCGCTCGAGCTGCCGGCCGAGCCGTACTCGGTGGTCGCGCTGCCGGAGGGCGGGCTGGCCAGGCGGATGCCGTGGCCGGGCACGCGCGCGATCGACCTGCTCGTACCGCGCGCCGACGTGGTCACCGTGTGGAAGCGCCTCACCGACGCGGGTGCGCGGCCCGCCGGGTCGTGGGCGTACGACGCGCTGCGCGTCGAGTCGCTGGCCCCGCGGGTCGGCCTCGACACCGACGAGCGCGCCATCCCCCACGAGGTCGGCTGGATCGGCTCCGCCGCGCACGTGGCCAAGGGCTGCTACCGCGGACAGGAGACGGTCGCCAAGGTGTTCAACGTCGGCAGGCCGCCGCGCAACATGGTGCTGCTGCACCTCGACGGGTCGGCGGAGATCTACCCGGAGACGGGCGATCCGGTGACCCACGGCGAACGCACCGTGGGCCGCGTCGGCAGCGTCGCCCAGCACCACGAGCTGGGCCCCATCGCCCTGGCGCTCGTGAAGCGGTCGACGCCCACGGACGCGGAACTGCTCGCCGGCTCGGGCGAGGAGACGGTGCAGGCCTCGATCGACCCCGACTCCGTGCCCGCCGAGGGCGCCGCGCCGGGACGTGAAGCGGTGCAGCGCCTGCGCGGGTGACATGATCTACGCCCCGGAGGCCGCGAGCCTCTGGTCCGCATCGACGACGTGAAGCAGGATGGCCCAGTGATCGAAGTCCGGCCGGGAGGACGGCGGCGCATCGACCGTGTCCTCGCACCCGGTTACGCGAGCGACCCCGAATCGCTGCCGCTGCCGACGCTGCGGGAGCGGCGGGACGAGGCCGCGCAGGAGGAGACCGACCTGTCCTACCTGCGCAGACTCCTGCACGCACGGATCGACATCGTCAAGGCCGAGCAGTTGCGGCGGACCACGAGCACCGGCGACGAAGACGCTGACTCCCAGGATGTCGTGGCCCGGCTGACGGCGATCCTGTCCGACAACGCACTCGGCCCCGCGACCGGCTCGGGCCGGCACCAGACGCTCGAACCGACCCGCGCCGGCGAGTACCGCAGGGCCGCCGAGGCGCTGGTCGGCGACGCGAACCTGTCCGACGTCGTCGCCCTCACCGACGACCAGCTCCGCGACACGCTCGCCTCCTACGGCGAGCAGGAGGCGTCGGTGTCGCAGCGCAGGCGCGAGGTCCAGGGCGTCGTCGACGCGTTCAACGCCGAGCTCGCCCGCCGGTACGCCCAGGGCACGGCCTCGGTCGACGAGCTTCTCGACTCGCAGCGGGGTTCCGTCGGCGGCGACTCCTCCGGTCCTGGGTCCGGCCCCGACTCCGGCAGCTCCGGTTCCGGCCCCGATTCCGGCTCGGGCGACGGGGTGTGACCGCGCTCGTCGAGGTGGTGCGCTCGGGGTTCGTCGAGAGCGTGCATCACGGGAGCCTCGTCGTGACCGCACCCGACGGGACGGTGCGCGCGTCCGTGGGGGACGTGACCGCACCGATGTACCCGCGTTCGTCGAACAAGCCGTTGCAGGCGTTGGGCATGCTGCGCGCCGGGTTGGACGTCGCCGACGCCGACCTCGCGCTGGCGTCCGCGTCGCACAACGGCGAACCGGGGCACGTCGAGCCGGCGCTCGCGATCCTGGCCCGCGCGGGGCTCACCGAGGACGATCTGCACTGCCCGCCCGACCGGCCGCGCGGCGAACCCGCCGCCGAACCGCGCCGGGCCGCGATGAACTGCTCCGGCAAGCACGCGGCGATGCTGGCGACGTGCGTGGCGGCGGGCTGGTCGACGTCCGACTACACCGCCGCCGACCACCCGTTGCAGCGCGCGATCGCCGACACGGTCGCAGAGCTGACGGGCGAACCGATCGCGTGGACGGGCGTCGACGGCTGCGGCGCGCCGCTGCTGGCGTACTCGCTGACCGGCCTGGCCAGGGCGTTCGGCCGGCTCGTCACGGGCGAGGGCGACCGGCGCCGCGTCGCCGACGCGATGCGCGCGCACCCGTGGCTGGTCGCGGGCACCGACCGGGAGGACACGGTCCTGATGGACGCCGTGCCGGGGCTGCTGATGAAGGGCGGCGCGGAGGGCGTCCACGCGTACGCGCTGGCTGACGGCACGGCGGTCGCGTTCAAGATCGCCGACGGCAACGCCCGGGCCCGCGAACCGATCCTGGTCGAATCCCTGCGCCTCCTCGGCGCCCTGCCTGCCGGCAAGGCGGCGGGCGAGGCGATCGACCGCATGGCGCGAGGCGCAGGCGTGGTCACCGGAGCGGGAGTCGACGTCGGCTCCCTCCGGGTGACGAGTCAGTTGAAGCGTTCCCTGGCTGCCAGTTCGCCCCAGTAGTCGCGGAGGGTCTGGAAGATCTCACCGACCTCCTCGACGTCGCCGTTGCGCAGCGCCTCGAGCAGCATGTGCACCTCGTCGGCGGAGGTGTCGGACTCGAGGGTCGGGTCGTCGATCAGCTGCACGAGCCGCCGTAGTCGAGTTCGACGGCCGAGGCGGCGTGGAAGTTGGTCAGCCACCGGTGCGTCTCGCCGAGGATCTGCACCGGGCCGGCGTCCTCGCCGAGGGCGTTGCCGACGAGTTCCTCGGCCTCGGCGACGCGCCGCAACGCATCGGCCATCGGCGTCCGCCACGACAGTTCGCGCTTCGGGTCGTCCTGGCCGGAGCCGAGCTCGAGGCGGAACTGGCGCGGGTCGACCAGCGAGAACCACGGCAGCGGCACGGTCCACGTGGTGGACAGCACGTGCATCGAGGTGCCGTAGAGGTCGCGCAAGGCCGAGTTCGCGCGCGACTTGATGCGGTCCTCGGGCGCGCCGATCGCGTCGACGACGGCGCCGCGCAGCGCCGGATGCGCCTCGCCGAGGAACCCGACCAACGCGGCCGCCGACCGCGGACGGACCTCGAGCGGGCAGACGAGCGGCCCGGGGCCGACCTCGGCGTCCGACGACGTCGGCACCTCGTCCGGGTCGAGCACCAGCACGTCCGGCAGCGGTGACAGCTCCCGCGGCAGCACCTTCGGCGTCGCGGAGGCCTGTGACTTCAACCACATGACCAGCTCGCGTTCGCCCGCATCGGGGCGCGTCAGTGCCGCTTCGCTCACCGCATGGGCCAGCCGCGCCTCCGGCGGCTCGCCGAAGGCGGAGAGCGGTTCGTACACGCGCAGATAGGCGACGAATGGTCGAAGCACCCGGGAATCCTGGCACGTCGCCGGGCCGGAGCGAGCATCGGCTGGGCCGTTCGAGCGGTGATCTTGAGACTGTCGCGGTCAGCACACCGCGCCACGTCGCATCGAGCCCGGGGGACACGGTACGGTGTCCTCTAGGAAATAGTTGTCGAGACGACGCGGGGCCGCCGCTTTCCCCCGGCCGCCCCGCCCCTGCGCAAGGGGGTCGAGCCATGGGGCGCGGCCGAGCTAAGGCCAAGCAGACGAAAGTGGCCCGGGAGCTCAAGTACAGCGTTCCCACCACGGACTTCGATGCTCTGCAGCGTGAGCTGTCGAGCAACTCCTCGGACGAGAACGGCCAGGAGCACGAGGAGCGGTACGAAGACCCGTACGACGACGGGTACGACGACTACCGTCGATGACTCAGCTGAGTGCGAGGGCGGACACCGACCCGGTCGGTGACCGCCCTCGCATTCCGCGTGTCCACTGAACTTCAAGGGAGAGAGCGTGGCGGAAATCCAGCGGATCGGTGTTGTCGGTGCGGGCCTGATGGGCTCGGGAATCGCCGAGGTCCACGCTCGGGCGGGGCTCGACGTCGTCGTGAACGAGGTCAGCCAGCCGGCACTGGACTCCGGTCGCGCCCGCATCGAGAAGTCGCTGCAGCGGGCGACCAAGTCGGGCAAGATCTCCGCCGACGACGCCGAGGCAGCCCTCGGCCGGCTCACGTTCACGACCGACGTCGACGCGTTCGCAGACCGGGACCTGGTCGTCGAGGCGATCCTGGAGAACGAGCAGGCCAAGACGGACCTGTTCGGCACCCTGGACAAGGTCGTCACCAGCGGCGACGCCATCCTCGCCTCCAACACGTCGTCCATCCCGATCATGAAGATCGGCATGGCGACGCAGCGGCCCGAGAGCGTCGTCGGCGTGCACTTCTTCAACCCGGTTCCGGTGCTGCCGCTCGTGGAGCTGGTGCCGTCGGTGCGCACGAGCGACGACGTCGTGCGGCGCGCCGAGGAGCACGTCACCGGCGCACTCGGCAAGACGGCCATCCACTGCCAGGACCGCGCCGGGTTCATCGTCAACGCGCTGCTGGTGCCGTACCTGCTGTCGGCGATCCGCATGTACGAGGCCGGCTACGCCTCCGCCGAGGACATCGACACCGGCATGGAGAAGGGCACCGCGCACCCGATGGGCCCGTTGCGCCTGGCCGACATGGTCGGCCTGGACACGGTGAAGTTCATCGCCGACTCCATGTACGACGAGTTCAAGGAGCCGACGTACGCGGCGCCGCCGCTGCTGATGCGCATGGTCGACGCGGGCCTGCTCGGCAAGAAGTCCGGGCGCGGGTTCTACGACTACAGCTGAGCTCGCCGGCGTGTGAGCTGATCGGCATGCCGCGCCGCGTAGGCCCTACGCTGCGGGCATGAACGACACCCAGCTGCGCGTCGGTCTCGTCGGCGGCGGGCCGTGGGCGCGCACCGTGCACGCACCCGGTCTGTCGGACCATCCGGCGACGAAACTCGAGGCCGTGTGGACGCGGCGGCCCGACATGGCCGCCGAGGTCGCGGACGAGCACGACGCCGTGGCGGTGGGGTCGTTCGACGAGCTGTTGGACGCGGTCGACACGGTGGCGTTCGCCGTGCCGCCGTCGGTGCAGGGCGAGCTGGCCGTGCGCGCGGCGGAGGCCGGTAAGCACCTGATCCTCGAGAAGCCCCTCGCGGGCGACGTCGCGACGGCCGAGCGTCTCGCCGCCGCCGTCGACGCGGCCGGCGTGGCGTCGTTGCTGATGTTGACGATGCGCTACGGCCAGCAGACGCGGGACTGGATCACCGGCATCCGCGACGCGGGCGGGTGGAGCGGCGGTGCGGCCCGGTGGTTGTCCGGCGCGATGCTCGGCGACAAGTACGGCGGCTCCACGTGGCGCCTCGCCGACGGCGTGCTCGTCGACGTCGGCCCGCACGTGATCGACCTGCTCGACGCCGCCCTCGGCCCCGTGACCGGAGTGCTGTCGGCGCACCGCACCGACGCCGACCTCTGGCACCTCGTGCTCGAGCACGACCGCGGGCCCGCGGCGCCGTCGGCGACCTCGACGGTCAGCATGTCGACCCGCGTTCCGGTACGGCCGACGGTCGCCGAGTTCACCGTGTACGGCGAGCACGGCATGCGCACGATGGCGCGCGGCGGTTCGGCGTCGGAGTCGTACACGGCGTTGCTCGACGACTTCGCCGCGCTGTGCGCGACGGGGCTGCGGGAGCACGAGTGCGACGTCCGGCGCGGCCTGCACCTTCAGCGTGTGTTGGCGGCGTGTGTCGAGGCCGCCGGCTGAGCACGCCGCCTGAGCACGCTGCCGACCGAGCACCACCCGGGCTGAGTAACCCACCCACCCGAAACGGGCACCGCGTGCACCATTCATTCCGGTGAATGCGGGGTTTCCGCGAGAATTCCGAACGTGGGTCAGGAATCTGTCGACCGGCCCCGCGGACGCGTCTC
Organism: Saccharomonospora sp. CUA-673; assembly: GCF_001942305.1. Classification (GTDB taxonomy): domain Bacteria; phylum Actinomycetota; class Actinomycetes; order Mycobacteriales; family Pseudonocardiaceae; genus Prauserella. Next base: position 9,298 of record NZ_MKKE01000084.1, read on the forward strand.
GGGAACCCCGACCCCGCTCGGGTGGAGGCCCTACGAACGGAGGGAAAGTACCCGTTCCGGCGATCCGTCGACGCGCTCGGCGGATCGCGCCGACGACCGCGGGCGGCGACGGTTCCGCTGGTCGAGGCCCCAAAAATGTCCGGGATGTCCCTGATGACCGGAGACTCGGAACGTTCCGTTAACGCCGGGACAGCGTCGGGGAAACGTCGAGCGGAACATCCCTCGACCACCTGGTCCGTTAGCACCGGACGCAATATCGGGGCAAGGGCGAATACATCACGCCATTCAACCCTGGGCCCACGCGTGTCGGATTTGCCAACCTGGCGTCGAGACGCAACAACAAGGGGGTCCGCTGGGTGGAATATCTGCTTCAGCATTTCGGAAAGCTCATTCCGGTTGCGGCAGCGATGATGCTCCCGGCCTCGGCGGCGTGGATGACCATGCTGCTGCGTCGACGTCGGCGCGTGGGTCTGCGCCGGGCGTTCGTCACGGCGTCGCTCGACGTCGTGATCGTCATGTGGGCGGTGTGGGTGTCGCTGTTGGTCACGATGCCGACGGCCAACCCCGGCAGCGTCCATCTCGTGCCCGGCACCGATCTGCTCGTCGCGGCGGGCGACCGTGAGGCGTTCTGGCAACTCACGGCGAACTTCAGCCTGCTGCTTCCGCTGGGCATGCTGTTGCCCGCGCGGTGGGTGTGGTGGCGCAGCACCCGTCGCGTGACCGTGGCGGCGTTCACGACGTCCTGCGGGATCGAGCTGACGCAGTACATCGCGGCGGTCGGCCGCGTGACCTCGACCGACGACGTGCTCGTCAACACCGCGGGCGCCACCGCGGGCGCCAGCCTCACGTTGTGGATCATCCACCGCCGGCAGGTTCCGCAGTTCACGCCGGTCGTCGCGCCGGTCGGGGTCCAGCCGGGCCCGCGGAGTGCCGTGTGGGCCGTCGGCTCGCGGACTCGCGGCGTCGATCCGGTCGCGGTTCCCGGGCCGCGGCTGCCCCGCACCGCCATCGCCATGCCCCGGCACGCCAACACGGCGCCGCGAACTGCCAACACGGCGACGTGGAACGCTGACACGGCCGCGCGGAATGCTGACACGGCGACGTGGGGTGCTGACACGGCGCGGGTTTAGCGTCACCAGTCGCCGCGCGAGCGGCGGTTTCGTTTGACGTCGGAGCGGCGCTTCTTCGCGGCGATACGACGTTCCTGGGAGCCGCGGGTGGGCTTGGTGGGCCTGCGCTTCTTCGGCGGCGGCGCGGCGGCCTCGCGCAACGTGGCGACGAGCCGGGCACGGGCGGCCTCGCGGTTGCGGAGCTGCTCGCGGTGTTCGGACGCCACGATGGTCAGCACCCCGTCGACGAGTCGCCGGTCGAGCCGGGCCAGCAACCGCGAGCGCACCGTGTCGGGCACCGACGGCGACCGCGCCACGTCGTACGACAACTCGACGCGCGACGACGTCGTGTTCACCCCCTGACCGCCGGGCCCGGACGCGCGCGTGAACCGCTCGGTCAGCTCGCCCTCGGCGATGACGAAGCGGGACGTGACGCGCAGCTCGCCCACGGCGGGACCGTCAGAACCTCGGGTGGTCGCCCGACAGCACGGCGCGCGGCGCGTCGGCCGCGTCGCCGTCGGCGGTCTTGACCTCGCCGAGCACCCAGGCGGGCACGTGCCGCGCGGTGAGCACGGCCAGCGCGCGGTCGACGTCCTCGGGCGAGACGACCGCGACCATGCCGACGCCCATGTTGAACGTCTTCTCCATCTCGCCGCGTTCGACGCGGCCGCGCTGGCCGATGATCGCGAACACCGGTGCGGGCGTCCACGTGCCGCGATCGAGGTGGGCGACGAGACCGTCGGGCAGCACGCGGCCGAGGTTGGCCTCGAGTCCGCCGCCGGTGATGTGGGCGAACGTGCGCACGTCGGCCTCGGCGACGAGCGCGAGGCAGTCCTTGGCGTAGATGCGGGTCGGTTCGAGCAGTTCCTCGCCGAGCGTGCGGCCGAGTTCCTCGACGTGCCCCTCGAGCGGCATCCGCGCGATGTCGAGCAGGACGTGGCGGGCCAGCGAGTAGCCGTTGGAGTGCAGTCCGCTCGAGCCCATGGCGATGACGACGTCGCCGGGGCGCACGCGCTCGGGACCGAGGACGTCGGCCGCCTCGACGGCGCCGACGCCGGTGGCGGAGATGTCGTACTCGTTCTCGGCCATGACCCCGGGGTGTTCGGCGGTCTCGCCGCCGAGCAGGGCGCAGCCTGCCTGCACGCACCCCTCGGCGATGCCCGCGACGATCGCGGCGATGCGCTCGGGCACGACCTTGCCGACGGCGATGTAGTCCTGCAGGAACAGCGGTTCGGCGCCGGTGACGACGAGGTCGTCGACGACCATGGCGACCAGGTCGATGCCGACGGTGTCGTGCTTGTCGAGCGCCTTCGCGACCGCGATCTTCGTGCCCACGCCGTCGGTGGACGAGGCGAGCAGCGGTTCGGTCCAGCGGTCGAGCTTGAGGGAGAACAGCCCGGCGAACCCGCCGACGCCGCCGACGACCTCGGGGCGCGTGGCACGGGCGGCGTGCGGCTTCAGCAGCTCGACGGCGTTGTCACCGGCGTCGATGTCGACACCGGCCGCGGCGTAGGTGGCGCCGGATCCCCCGGTCACCGACTCGCGGGCGGACTCGTTGATCACCGGCGCGAACTCCTCACTCGAACCGCCCCGAGGGCCCCATGGTCGCGTTGAACGCGACTGATCTTCCCTTCGCGCCCAGCCGGTCGCGGTGGGAAGAATGGTCGCGCCGAGTGCGACCATCGGGCCCTTGGGAGCACGAAAACGTTGTGGTTACGGACGCCGGACGGCGTCCTCGGCACCGTACCCGGCCGGTACGACGGGGAGGTCCCGAGATGTCCCGCCGAGGTTCTCGAGCATGTGCTTGCCGATGAGCGCCTCGTCGGGCAGCGGCACAGGGTACTCACCGTCGAAGCAGGCCGCACACACGCGGTTGCGCGGCTGTTCGGACGCGGCGACCAGGGCGTCGACGGACGCGTAGCCGAGCGAGTCGGCGCCGATGGCCCTCCGGATTCCGTCGAGGTCGGCGCCGTTGGCGACGAGTTCGGCGCGGGAGGCGAAGTCGATGCCGTAGAAGCACGGCCACCGCACTGGCGGCGACGCGATCCGCACGTGCACCTCAAGCGCCCCGGACTCGCGCAGCATGCGCACGAGCGCGCGTTGGGTGTTGCCGCGCACGATGGAGTCGTCGACCACGACGAGCCGCTTGCCGCGGATGACGTCGCGCAGCGGGTTCAGCTTCAACCGGATGCCGAGCTGGCGGATCGTCTGCGACGGCTCGATGAACGTGCGGCCGACGTAGCTGTTCTTGACGAGCCCCTGGCCGTACGGGATGCCGGAGGCTGGGCGTAGCCGATGGCCGCGGGCGTGCCGGATTCGGGCACGGGGATGACGAGGTCGGCGTCAGCGGGGTACTCGTCGAAGAGCCTGCGCCCGATGTCGACGCGAGTGGCGTGCACGCCGCGGCCGGAGATCGTCGTGTCGGGCCGGGCGAGGTAGACGTACTCGAAGATGCAGCCCTTCGGCTCCGGGTTGGCGAAGCGCGTGGACCGGATCCCGTCGGCGTCGATGGCGATCAGCTCGCCCGGTTCGACCTCGCGGACGAACGAGGCGCCGATGATGTCGAGGGCGGCGGTCTCGCTCGCGGCGACCCAGCCGCGTTCGAGCCGGCCGAGCACGAGCGGGCGGATGCCGTGCGGGTCGCGCGCGGCGTACAGCGTCGACTCGTCGGAGAAGGTGAGGCAGAACGCGCCGCGCAGCGTGGGCAGCAGTTTCGTCGCGGCGGCCTCGATGCCGATGTCGGCCGCGGTCGCGGCGAGCAGCCCGCAGACGAGGTCGGAGTCGGTGGTGGCGCCGTTCGTGCTGACGACTCCGAGTTCGCGCGCGCGTTCGTGCAGTTCGTGGGTGTTGACGAGGTTGCCGTTGTGCCCGAGCGCGATGCCCGTGCCCGCGCCCGTGGTGCGGAACGTCGGCTGGGCGTTCTCCCAGCTCCCGCCGCCGGTGGTCGAGTAGCGGCAGTGGCCGACGGCGACGTGTCCCTGCAGTGACGACAGCGTCTGCTCGTCGAAGACCTGGCTGACGAGCCCGAGATCCTTGAACACGACGACCCGGCTGCCGTCGCCGACGGAGATGCCCGCCGCCTCCTGCCCGCGGTGCTGCAGGGCGTAGAGGCCGTAGTACGTCAGCTTCGCGACGTCCTCACCGGGCGCCCAGACCCCGAAGACGCCGCATTCCTCGCGGGGCTCCTGCTCGGGTTCGATCGTGGGATCGGTGAGGGACTCGACGGAGGATTCGTGCTGGTCGGTGTGCACCGAAGGACTCCCCTGAAGGATGAGAACGGGCCGCCTCCAGTGTAGGTCCACGGAGGCGGCCCGTCGGGGTGAGATGGCGCTCAGACCGGGATTCCACAGCGACGAGGGGGGAGGTGCGCTGCTTCGTCTCCGGCCTGAGCGCGACCAGGGGACGCGACCGGCGCGGTGGCCGCGTCGAGGGCGGGTCGAAACCCGCCGATGGGGCGGTACTCAAGCGTTCAGTTATGTGTGTTCCGCAGGTTGTCAGGCGGTGGCCTGGAGCCACTTGGTGCGACCGGATCCGTTGGGGACCCAGCAGCCCCGAGCGCTCGTACGCGACTGCGACGCCGGTTGGCAGTACGCGTCGTCGGCCAGCGCGAGCAGTTCGTCGACGACCTCGTCCATGCCGCCGGAACGCTGCCAGAACACCTGCTTGGGCTCGAGGATGTTCGGCTCGTCGTGCGGCATGCGCAGGGCGGTGACGTCGTGCTCGGCGTCGAGTCGGATCACGTCGACGACCGTGTCGTGCATCCGCACGCCCACGACGGTGACGAGTTCACCGGAGGCGTCGCGCGGGTGCACGAAGCGGTAGCCGTGCGCGATGAGCCTGCCGAGCGTGGCTTCGACCTCGCTGGGGGCGATCTCAGGCGAGCAGGTCATCGAACTCGCCGTCCTTCACACCTGCCACGAACGCATCGATCTCGGCACGGGTGTAGACCAGGGCCGGACCCTGGGGATCACGGGAGTTGCGCATCGCGATGTCGCCGCCCGTCAGGGGTGCGACCTCGACGCAGTTGCCCATCGCGCCGCTGTAACGGCTCTTGCGCCACTGGGCTCCGGTCAGCCTCTCCGCGGAGATGCCGTTCTCGATCCGCTCCATGATCCTCACCTTCCCGACTGTCAACCTTGGAGGATTCTGGCGATGCATCTGCACGTGCATCAACGTGTGCAATCACGCTAGCACGCGCGACTGCTCGTGTGAATGCACGTGCATCAGCTCGTGATCTTGGGTCCCGGCAGGCCACTCAGAGATGAATCCGCAGGTCAACCGCAATTCCGGGGACATGCGGGCGATTCACCGTCGGTGAATGGATCTTGTGCTGCGACGAGCGGTCGATTTCCGTCGACGAGTAACTGGACGCATTGCGTACAGCTTTTCGGGTTCACTCGAAACAGCTACCCACCACGGAGCGTGCACCGCCGCGGTCCAGCCGAAGCCCGGATAGCGCAGCCGGCGCAGCGGCGCCGCCCGGCCGGAGCAGCCGGGTGAACGGAACGTCAGCCGCGGACGAACGTCAGGCGGAGATCGGCATCAGGTGAAGATCAGCCTCGGGCGGCGATCAGGCGGAGGCGCGAGCTTGGTCAGCAGCTGCCGGGACCGGTCCGGCGTCTCGGCGTCGACGGCGAGGCGGTCGAGCGAACGGCCGATGAGTTCGACGTCGTCGGGTCGGTCGAGATAGACGCCGCCCGCGATGTGCTCGACGTAGCCGATGTTGGGCAGCTCGGGTTCGGCGAACCGGAGCAGCGTGAACGAGCCCTCCGCGGCGTAGCCGCTGCGCTCGTAGGGCACGATCTGCACGGTGATGTGCGGCATCGCCGTCAGTTCGAGGATCTGGTCGAGCTGCGCGCGGTGCACGGTGCGCCCGCCGATCGGCCGGTACAGCACCGACTCGTCGACCACGGCCCACAACTTGGGCGCGTCCGGCCGGAAGAGCAGTCGCTGCCTGCGCATCCGCAGGTGCACGCGGGCCTCGGCCGATTCGGAGGCGTGCTCGGGCAGGCCGTGCGTCATGATCGCCCGCGCGTACTCGCGGGTCTGGAGCAGACCGGGGAAGAACTGCAGCTCGTAGGTCTGGATCCGGGCCGCGGCCTCCTCGAGTCCGACGTAGTCGTCGAACCACCGGGGCATGTGGTCGTTGAACTTCTGCCACCAGCCCGGCTGCGCCGACTGGCCGACGAGGTCCATGAACGACGCGCGCTCCTGCTGCTCGCTGACGCCGTACAGCGTGAGCAGGTCCTCGACGTCCCGTTCCTTGAACTTGACGCGGCCGAGCTCGAGCCGGCTGATCTTCGATTCGGAGGCGCGGATGTGATAGCCGGCGTCGGCGCGGGACAGGCCCGCTGACTCGCGGAGCCTGCGCAGCTGCGAGCCGAGGATCATGCGCCGTGCGGTCGGGCCCTTGTCCTCGGCCGTGTCCGACACCTCGGCGACCGAGGCCGGGGGCACCGCTCCCGGTCCGCCCGCCGCCGAAGGTCCCGAGGCCCCTGAGGCCCCTGAAGCCGCTGCGGACGACCCAGCAGGCCATTCAGCCTCTGATCCGGGTGTCATATCCGCCGTTCCGTCCCTCTCATGCCTACGCCGGTACCGCGTGGGGACCGGCCATTACCCAGAAAGATCATCGTAACGCAGCAGAGTCGTCCGGACATTCAACGTAGGCCCACCCGCCCGGGCGATCAAGCCCTGGTAGGCGACACGGCCGTTTACTCGCTCCGCCCCGGGTGACTACGCTGTGTGCGATCCCACGTCCCCGACCCTTGCGAGGTCCCCGCCATGTCTGCCGCAACACCCGAACGCGCGCCGGTGGGTGTGGACCCCACGCGGGCGAGCATCGCACGCGTCTACGACGCGTTCCTCGGGGGCAAGGACAACTACGAGATCGACCGCAAGGTGCGCGACGGCGTGCTCGCGGAGGCCCCGTACGCCCGGCACCTCGCCTACGAGAACCGCGACTTCCTGATCCGCGCGTGCCGTTTCCTCGCGCAGCAGACGGGCATCCGGCAGTTCCTCGACTGCGGTTCCGGGTTGCCGACGGCGGAGAACACTCATCAGGTCGTGCAGCGCGTGCACCCCGATACGAGGGTCGTCTACATCGACAACGACCCGGTCGTGATGGCGCACGGGCGGGCCCTGCTCGAGGAGAACGACGACACGACGCTGGTGTCGGCCGACATCTTCGACCCGTCGGCGGTGCTCGACAACGAGACGGTGCGCAAGCACCTCGACCTCGACCAGCCGTACGCGCTGCTGCACGTCGGCACGCTGCACCACTACGAGGGCCCGGCCGACGGCCCCGCGGAGATCATGCGCGAATACTACGACCGGCTGCCGTCCGGTTCGTTCGTCGCGATCAGCCACTTCATGGACCCCGAGAACGAGTACACGGCCATGGCGCGCAAGGCCGAGGAGAAGTTCCGCCACAGCCCCATGGGATCGGGCACGTTCCGCACCCTCGACGAGATCCGCACGCTGTTCGGCGACCTCGAACTCGTCGAGCCCGGCGTCATCCGCCTCGCCGACTGGTGGCAGGACGGCCCCCGCCTCACGCCCCTCAACGGGGCCCAGCACTGCATCGCAGGCGGCGTGGCCCGCAAACCCTGACCCCCGTTCGAAGCTCCCAAGGGCCCCATAGTCGCGTTGAGCGCAACTTTTCTTCCCTTCGCGGTGCGCGCCGGAGCGAAGGGAAGATTGGTCGCGTTGAGCGCGACCAAAGGGCCCTCGGGAGCACTTCAGGGGCGGACGATCGGGAGCCAGGGGGAGATGTCGGCTCGGGGGCCGGAGGCGGCGACGAGGCCGCGGTCGACGGCGTCGGTCCAGTCCAGGCGTCCGGTGGCCAGTTCGAGCCAGGTGCGCGGATCGGTCTCGACCACGTTCGGCGGCGTGCCCCGCGTGTGCCGCGGACCCTCGACGCACTGGACGGCCGAGAACGGCGGCACCCGCACCTCGACGCTGTGCCCGGGCGCGATCGTCGCCAGCGTGCGCAGGCTCAGCCGCACCGCCGACGCCAGTTCCTTCCGCGTCGGCTCGGCGCCCGCGTCCGGCTCGGCATCGGACTCGGTGGGGGTGTCCAACCAGGCGGCCACGGTACGGACAGCATGTCGTAACTCTTCGGGATCGACCGAGCGCGATGCGGGCATGCGTCCACACTAGAGTGGGCCCCGAGCAAGTGCGGCGGGAATGTGGAGAGCTACATGGCACAGCGGGACGAGGCGAACCGGGTGGCATCGGGCGCGCATCAAGCGGGCCGCAATCCCGAGATCACCAAGGAGATGCGGGCCAACGCGCGGGCGAACCCCAACAGCTGGCTGTACGTGATCGACGAGGCGTTCGACCCCGCCGGCCGCGTGCCGTCGTGGGCGGTCGTGGGCGCCTACCCGGTCAACAACGACGGCGAGATCGTCGAGGACTTCCATCCGAACGACCGGTACCGCCCGTCGCCGCAGGCGCTGGGCTATCCGGAGCCGGCGTCGGATCTCGAGCGGTTGCTGCAGCTGGTCCACACCAAGCATCGTCCGGCGGAGGACCTGCCGCCGGTGATCCTCGATTCGACACTGTTCTTCTACGCGCTCTCGCCGGTGCAGCGCACGGTGATCGGTTTCCACAACACCGACGGCCGGGTGCTGGTACCCGCGTACACGCAGAAGTCGCTGGTTCCGCGCGAGTGGCCGCACGCCCGCGCGGTGCTGGGTCGGGACGTGGTGGATCTGCTGGGCGATCATCCGCTGGCGATCAATCCGCACGACCTCGTGACGGCCGTCGTGCCCGCACATCATCTTCGGCACGCCCTCGCGCAGGAGCAGTAGCACCGCTCCGCAAGGACGGCTCACTCGAACGAATTACGTCGCCACTCGGCAGACTCGAATAAATGCTACAAATCGGACGCCCACTCGCACTGCGAGTGCGTCCGTTGCGCTGGGCGACAACATTCGAGTTGTCCATCACCCACTCGTAGCGGAGTTTTCATGCCAACTAGTGACAAAGTTCGTGAGCGCCGATAACAATCAACGCGCGGACGGCTACCTGCAAGTAAGTCGACCGCCAAGCGAGGGCACATAAATTTCTGAAGGGGACCCCCCGTATGTCAACCAAGCGAAGAATCCGGCGTGGACTGAGATCGCTCGTCGTCGCCGGCTCGATCGGCGCGCTCCTGCTCGGCGCGCTCTCCCCCGCGGGTGCGGCACCGAACCCGCTGAGCGACGTGACCGACTCGGTCGACGCGTTCGAGATCGGGAACCATTCCATGGGTTCGCAGATCGCCCGGGTCGAGGGCGAACTGTCGTCCGCGGTGACGAAGGCGCGCGCGATGCTGCCGCAGGGCGTCACCGCCGACGGCACGCGCGCTCAGGCCACGGTGCAGGGCATCGACGTCGCCAGCTGGCAGGGCAATGTCAACTGGCGGCACTGGTGGAACCAGGGCAAGCGGTTCGCCTACGTCAAGGCGACCGAGGCGACCAGCTACAAGAATCCGTACTTCACGCAGCAGTACAACGGCTCCTACAACGTCGGCATGATCCGCGGTGCGTATCACTTCGCGGTGCCGAACTCCTCGTCCGGTCGGGCGCAGGCGAACTACTTCGTCAACAACGGCGGCGGCTGGTCCGCCGACGGCAAGACGCTGCCGGGCGCACTCGACATGGAATACAACCCGTACGGTGACAACGCGTGCTACGGGCTCTCCAAGGCGCAAATGGCGTCGTGGATTCGCGACTTCCACGACACGTATCACAGTCGCACGGGCCGGCACCCGGTCATTTACACGTCGACGAGCTGGTGGAACATGTGCGTCGGCACGGCGCAATCGTTCGGCAGCACGGTGCCGCTGTGGGTCGCGCGGTACTCGGATTCGGTGGGGGCGCTGCCCAACGGCTGGAATTACCACACATTCTGGCAGTACACGTCGAGCCCGTTGGACCAGAACTCGTTCAACGGTTCCTACGACCGGCTCCGGGTGCTCGCCAGGGGCTGAGGCCACCTCGCCACGGTCGTCCCGGCGCGCGCAGACACCTGCCGCGCGCCGGGACGCCACTCGGCAGGGGCACGTTTCGCGCGGCACCACCGCGACCGTGCCAGACTCGCGCGCGGCACACACAGTCGGCGAGGGGGCAGGCCGTGACGTATCCACAGCACCCGGGCCAGCACGGCCAGCAGCCGTACGGGGCGCAGTACACCGATCCGTTCCAGAACCCGGGCGCAGGCATCGGCGGGCCGTCCCGCGGGCCGAGGAACCGGACCCTGCTCATCACGGTGGTGACGGTGGTCGCCGCGGGGGCGTTGACGCTCGGCCTGCTGTGGATCCTGGGCGTCTTTGACGACGAGGGCGACGGCGGTGAGCAGAGCATCATCGGGTCGACGCCGGAAACGTCCGCGCCCGCGACCGCCGAGACCGACAGCGGCGGAGCCGACGGCGGCGACGGCGGCGAGGACGTGGAGGTCGACCCGGACCACCGCCGGATGATCGACGACTTCGTCGCGGCGCTCAACAACGGGGACGCCGAGGCGGCACGCTCGGCGATGTGCACGGAGGGTTTCCACGACGACCGGATCGACGGGGCGATCGACCGCGGCGTCCAACTCGAGGTGGACTACTCCACGTACGAGGAGTCGGTGAGCGGCGGCGGGCTCGTGCTGGCGACCGACCGCACCGCCGCCGGCGAGGGCGTCCCGGTGAGCCTGACGGCCACCGACGACGACGCGGGCGGCGTGTGCATGAGCTGGGTCAGCGGCCTCTGACCGACCCGGGCACCGTTCGCTCGGGACTCGGAGATCCCGTCCGTGCCACCGATTCCCGGAACCGATCCGGACAAACGCCCCGACATGACATAGTGGCCTTCGACGAAGTAGGGGGTCATCGTGACGTATCCGCAGCAACCGGGGCGGCCGGGTTGGCACGGCCACCAGGCCTACCCGGGCCAGGGCCAGCAGGGTTGGCAGGGCCACCAGGCACATCCCGGCCAGGGCCACCAACCGCAGCCGGGCCCCGGGCAGGCCCAGCCGGCACCGGGGAACCAGCCCGACCCGCGGCAGATACGTCCGACGCACCAGCAGCCGTACGGCGCTCAGTACACGGACCCGTTCCAGAACCCGGGCGCCACGATCGGCGGCGTGGACAGCGGTCCGGCGAGGCGCCCCGGCCGCACGTTCGCGGTCATCGTGGTGGCACTGGGTCTGCTCGCCTGGTTCCTGGCCGACGACCGCGACGACTCCGATGCCGACGCCGGGTCCACAACGGACACGACCGCTGAGACCACGACCCCGCCGGCGAACCACGAACCGCCGACCGGCGAGCCCGACGACCCGCAGTCGCTGGGCGAGCATTTCGCCTACGCCGTGAACACCGGCGACCGGGACGCGGCCTACGAACTCGCCTGCCCGCTGGGGGAACCCAGGGTCGTGCGCGATATGGACCGAGTGCTCGACGCCGAACTGACGCTGGAGATCAGCGATGCGGGGGACTCGGGCAGTGTCGAGCTCACCCTGCCGGAAGCCGATGAGGGCTACACCTCCAGCGTCAGCCTCCTCACCAGTCTCAACGATCCGGGCGGCAGGGACGCCTGCATCGTCTCCGTCATGGCCTTCAGCGGCGAGTTCGGCGAGCTCGCCGAGCCCCGGGACGGGATCGAGCCGAATCCCGCGCAACGCCAGGCGATCGACGAGTCCGTCGGCCACGTCAACGCCGGTCGCTCGGCGGAGGTGACCGGGCTGCTGTGCCCGTCGGCCGAGAACGAGCGCCGCGTCGGCGAACTGATCGACTCCGGCGCCGATCTCGAGGTCGACTACGCGTCCTACGAGGAGTGGGCAACCCGGCCCGGCGGCACGGCGGAGCTCACCGACCACAACGCGGCCCCCGGGAGGGTCGGCCCGCTTCGCGTCTGGGTCTCCGGCCAGGACGAGGGCGACCTGTGCGTCCGCCTCTCGACCCCCTGACATATCCCTGGTCACAAGCCTGTTCCGGCTACGCCTCCGCAACGAAATCGGTGAACCCTGAGCCGGTCAAAAACGACATATGGCATAGTGACGCGGTCACCGACACTGGGGGTCATCGTGACGTATCCGCCGCAACCGGGGCAGCCGGATTGGCAGGCACAGCAGGGGAACCAGCCACCGAGTCCTTACGGGCAGTACCCGGGCCAGTACGGCGGGCAGGGATTCCCGGGCCAGGAGTTTCCCGGACAGGGATTCCAGGGGCAGGGCTATCCGGGCGACCCGGGCCAGCCGCCCTACGGCGGGCCGGACGGGCAGCCGCCGAAGAAGAAGACGGGCCTGATCGTCGGGGCGGCCGCCGGCGCCGTGGTGGTGCTGTTCGGCGTGTTCGCGCTGCTCGCCTGGGTCACGCCCGGGTTCCTGCTCGACGACGATGACGAGAGCAGCGCAGCCGGTTCCGATCCCACGCCGCCGCAACCGCCCCAGTCGCAGGTGGTCCCCGACCCGAACGCGTCGCGGGTTGTTCCGGACGACATCGAGGACGATCTGGATGATCGCGGCGACAGCGGTACGGGTGCCGAGAACGCCGACGCGGTCGCCATGGCCGAGGACTTCACGTCGGCGATCAACTCGGGCGACCGCGACGGGGCCACGGGGCTCGCATGTTCCCGCATGGAGGACAGCGTCGCGGACAACGTGGACCGGATGGTCGACGCCGATGCGCAGCTGGAGATCGATAGCACGACCGACACCACTTACGTCGTGTCCGCCAGGCTCTCCGGCAGCGCGAACGGCCAGGACGGCACGGCTCTTCTGATGTTGCGGTACGAGACCGGCGACGACGCCTGGTGCGTCTACTCCGCCCACGCCATGGGACTCGGGTACCACGGACGATGACGCATCCACCACACCGGGCCGGCCGGGTCAACGGTGACGCAACCGCCGCGGTTGTCACCTGCGGTACCAGCGGTTGTCGCTCGTGTGGGCGGTACTCTGGCCGGTGGAACCCGTCGCCTGGTTACGACTCCTGAAGGCTTCGCGACGGTTCCCGGCCACGCGACGGAGGAGACTCCATGCACGACGACACTGCGCATATCGGGCGCCGTCTGCGCGAGATTCGTTCATGGCGACAGTTGAGCGTGCGCGCCGCCGCGGAACTGTCCGGCATCTCCTACAGTTACCTTGCGAAGCTCGAACGCGGCGACAAGGCGATCAACTCCCGCCGCGTGCTGGAGTCACTGGCGAATACCTTGCGGGTCGCTCCGTCCGAGATCACCGGAGCGCTCAACGAGCCGGTGGACGCGACATCCGACGAGCTGCACGCCTCCATCCCGGACGTGGTCGACGCGCTGACCGGCTGGCAGGTCGACGAGGTGCCGGACACGCCGATCCGTCCGTGGCCGGAGATCCACGCCGACTGTGAACGACTCACCAAGGTTCTTCGTCCGGCCGCCGACCTGGCAGGGCAGGCGCGCCTGCTGCCCGGTCTGATCCGGGAGCTGCTCGCCGCCGCAAACGACCCGGCCACCGAGCGCGGGGCCCTCACGGGGCTGGTCGGTGCCTACAAGAGCGCCGCCTACCTGGCCCACGACATCGGCGTGTCCGGGCTGCCCACGCTGGCCGTGGAGCGCATGCGGCAAGTTGCCGAGCGCATGGACGATCCGGTGTGGACCACCTACGCCGGCTACCAGCGCGCCCAGCTTCTCAGCGGCAGCAACCGCCGCCGACAGTACGAACTCGCCGTCGGTATCGCCGACGAACCGGGCGCGCGTATCGAGACCCGCGGCATGGCCCACCTGACGGCCGCGCTGTCGCGGGCTGCTCAGGGTGACGACGACACTGCCCAGACCCACCTCTCCGAGGCCGCGGCGTTGGCCGAGCAGCTCGACGCCGACGTGTCCCCGTGGCAGCAGACCAACTTCGGCCGTACCAACGTCGGTATCTGGCGTACCTCCATCGCCGTCGAACTGGGACAGGGCGGCAAGGTCGACGAGATCGCGTCCACCCTGAGACCGGTGGGTGTGTCGAAGAGCCGCCAGGCCGCGTTCTGGATGGACTACGGCCGTGGCCTGCTCGCCGAGCCGCGCAACCGCGCCCGCGGCGTCGCTGCCCTGCTCAAGGCGGAGGAACTCGCCCCGCAGAAGGTGCGTACCAACGTGTTCGTGCGTGAGGCCGTGGCCGACCACCTGCGACGTGCCCGCCGCGACGCAGGCGGCCGCGACCTGCGCGGCCTGGCCTGGCGCATGGGAGTTGCTCCCAACGGGTGATGCGACCCGGTGTGTCCCGGAAGGACACATCTCGCCACGGCGGGTGCATAACGTCCCCGGCATGTGGATGCAGCACGCCGACGGCTCTTTCGTCACGATCGGTACCGACGGGTGGCCGATCGAGGCGGACCCGGACGCGCCCGATCTCGACACCGTGCCGGGATGGCGGCCGGTCGTCGGCGGCGTGCGGCACATCGGCGGCGCCATGTACGCACCGGTGCCGGGAACGACGGCCGAGATGCTGTGCGGAATGTTGGTGACCGTGCCGCGGTGGCGTCGCCGTGAGCATCCGGCGGTGTTCGACTGCCACGCCTGCTGGGCGACATGGCTCGGTCTGCCGTGATCCACCGCGACCGCGAACTGCTGCGCAACATCGCGCGCATGAACCGACAGCTCGGCATCGTCTCGGCCGACCTGATCGACGAAAACGGCGACGTAGCACCGATCCGGCTACGCAGACTGGCCGACGAGCTCCGCGAGATCGCCGCCGTACTCGCGGCGGCAGCGGCCGAACGCGAGCGCTGCGTCTGACTCACGCACTCGACATGGTTGGGGGACATCGATGTCGGTCGAACAGCTCGCCGCGGCGATCGGTTGCGCACTCGGTCAACTCGCCGCCGCGCGCAGTGCGATTGCGCAGGCATCGCAGACGATGGTCGAGGCGCGTGAAACCTACGCCTACTGCGTCGACGGAACGCGCGACCCGGATGCCGGACAAGCACCGGCCGCCGCATCCGAGGCGGTCGAACAGACCGACGCGCAGCACGGTCGGCTCACGCAGATCGAGCACATGCTGCGCGGCTACCTCGAGCAACTCGGCGCGACCACGGCGCCGGCCCCGGGCGCCAGCCCTGCCAGAGATGCGGCGCCGGCCGGGAACGGTCCGCCGGTCGCAGCTGCGTCGCCACAGGAGCAGGTCGAGCGAGCGCGTGCGCAGTTGCCGCCGCGCGTCGGCAGTGATTCGGTTCGCCGCAAGACGCACGGGCGGTGGTGGTCGAGCAGTGGTGGCGAGCCGGCGGCGCTCACCAGCGGACGCGACGAGGCCGCGCGCCGTGTCGATGAGAGGTTCGCGCAGATGGACGCGCCCTGGCCGATCGCGGCAAGCGCCGACGTCGAGATGAAACTCGCCCAGTACATGGCTGACAACAACATCACCGAGGCGACCGTCGTCATCAATAACCGGCCATGCCAGGGCGCGTTGTCGTGTGACAACCTCTTGTCGGTGCTGCTGCCGACCGGCTCATCGCTGACGGTGTACGGCACCGAGCCCGACGGCACGCCGTTCAAGCAGACCTACCGTGGAGGAAGGAAACCGCCGTGGCAGTAACCGCCTGGTACGACGTCAACGGTCCGGCGACCGTGACCACGACCGCCGAACTCGACGCGGTGCTCGACACGGTCGCCGCGTGGAACGGCGCGAACCTGATCGAGCTCTCCGATACCGACGACCCCTGGCGCACGCCGATGATGAACGTCGGACTCGACGCCGAGCGCGGGGTCGGTGTTCTTGTTTTCCTGTCGCCACAGGGCAATTACGTGTCCTCGAACGGCAGCGAGGACGAGACGCCGCAGTACTTCTACCAAGATCACGAGCGCGAGTTCCCGGCCGGCGTCGAGGTCCCGATCGCCGATGCGCGGCGCGCAGCGCGAGAGTACGTCGAGACACGCGCACGCCCCGCCTGCGTGCAGTGGCAGCCCTACACTCACTGAACGCCGATGCGGACTCTTGAGGCGTGGTACGAGCACGACGGCCCGACCACCGTCACGACAACCGCCGAACTCGACGCGGTTCTCGACACCCTCGGCACCTGGCAGGGTCGCAACATGGTGCAGCTCGTCGACTCCGCTGACCCGTTGCGCTCCGGATTTCTCGACCTCGGCATCGATGCGTGCGCGGCGTCGGTGTCGCGCTCTACAGCGACAACCAGGCCGCATACTGGACGACCAACGGCGGCAGCGCCGTCGCGGACGAACCGCCGCTGTACTACTACATGGGCAGCGACACCGAGTTCCCGGTCGACGCCGAGGTCCCGCTCGCCGACATCCGCCGGGCTGCTCACGAGTTCATGAGCAACGGCACGCGCCCCACGTGCGTGCAGTGGGCCCGAGACGCACGGTCGTCCTCGTGACCGTCACCGCCTGATACGAACTGGACCCACTCCGCGTACTTGGTCCATCAGCGGGCAATTGATGCCCCACCGGTCTGTACCGGGAGGTTCAGGCGGCGGTCGCGGCGGTGATCGTCGCGGCGAGTTCACGGACGCGCCGGTGTGCGTCGGCCATGGATTCCTCGTGTTTCGGGAGGAGGTCGGCCAATTCCGGATTGTGCGTGGCCATGATGAGTTCGGGTACCACCGTGTGGACCTCGAGTCCGAGCAGTTCCTCCCTCCCGAGGACCGCTTCGGTGGTGGGCACGACATAGTCCAGACCATGGTGGGGCGTGCCCGGTCCGTAGCCGCCGCCTCGCGCCGAGATCAGGACCGCCGGGCGTCCGGCCGTCGGCGACGGGCGGACGGTGCGACCGAAGACGATGATCTGGTCGAGCCAGGCCTTGAAGACCGACGGCATCGACAGGTTGTACATCGGCACCGTGAACAAGTAGGCGTCGGCGCCGACGAACTCGTCGATGAGCTCGTCCTGGAGCGCGGCCGCAGCGGCCTGTTCCTCGGAGTGGTCCGCGGGGTCGGCCTCGCGGGCGGTGACGCCCGCGGCGGTGATGTGCGGAACCGGAGCGGCAGCCAGGTCACGGTGGACGACGTCCCCGTCCCAGCCCGCGAGGAAACTCCGCGCGACACGTCGCGACACCGACGCCTCGCCGAGCGAGGAGGAATCGACATGAAGCAGGTACGACATACGGGTGTCCTTATCTCGACAGATGTGGCCATACTGGTGATGCGGTTACATACCGACAGGGAGGTAATGCGGTGGCGACAGCGCGAACGGTCAGCGGCCCGTGTCAGTCGTGGCCGGAGGACCACGCCTTCATCCGGGAAGTGCTCGATCGCATCGGTGACAAGTGGACGGTGCTCGTCATCAGCACCCTGAGTGCCGGATCGCTGCGCTACTCCGACCTGCAGGCGAGCATCCCGGGAATCTCGCAGCGGATGCTGACCCAAACGCTCAAGCTGCTCGAACGCGACGGGCTCGTCACCCGCACCGCCTACGCCGAAATCCCGCCACGGGTGGAGTACGACCTGACCGACCTCGGCCGGTCACTCCTGGACGCCGTCACAGCGATGGCCGAGTGGGCGGTCGCCCACCACGAGGAGATCGCCGGCAACCGGGCCTCCGCCGAGACCACCGGTGTGGGCCGCGCGAAAACGGCCACCACCCGGGCCCGCTGACGACGCGCGACTCGGTGCCTGTACTCGCTGTTCCACCATTCGCCATCCACCTCACTATCAGTGCGTAACACCATCATGCGTGCGTCGAGGCAGGCGTACAAAAGGCACTTTGACGTGCGTGAGCCCCAGGGCGGACAACGGCGCCCTCCGTTGGGAAGAGCCGGCGAACCGGGCACGTGGCATAGTGTCTCGGTCGTCGCTACGAGGGGGCACCGTGACGTATCCACCGCAGCCGGGACAGCCACCGGGACAGTCGGGCTGGCAGGGCCAGGGCTACCCGCAGGGTCAGGGCTACCCGGCCGGAGCCGGTTACCCGGCAGGGCAGGGATATCCGGGCGGGCCCGGCCACCCGCCGCACGGCATGCACCCCGGCGGACAGCCGCCGAAGAGCAAGACGGGCCTGATCGTCGGTCTGTCGCTCGGCGGTGTCGCGCTCCTGGTCGGCGGGTTCGCGATCCTCGCCTGGGTCGCGCCCGGTTTCCTGCTCGACGACGAGGACAACAACGCCGACGGCGCCAACCCCGGCCCGACCGCCGAGGACACCCGCGAAGCCCCACCGAGTTACCCGGCCGACCCGGAAGAAGGCGCTCAGCGGTTCGTCGAGGCGATCAACTCCGGCGACGCCGACGCGGCCAGCACGGTCGCCTGCGAGATATATGCCGAGTCGTCGGCCGAGACGGCCCAGGAACTGATCGATGCCGGCGCACAGCTCGAGATCGAGTCGAGCGAGCGATCCGACGACGGCTACGTCACCTTCCTGTACCACGGCACGGACGAGAGCGGGAACATCGGGCGCTCGCACTTTTTCCGGCAGGACGACGACACCGGCGGATGGTGCGCCGTCTCGATGTACGTCGCGACCCGACTCGACGGCTGAGGCGATGACGCATCCACAGGGTTCGTTCCCGTCCGCGTCCGGCAACCGGACCTGGCCGCTGGTGTTGCTCGTCGGCGGCGGACTGTTGTTCGTCGCCAGCATCTTCGTGTTCACGGCATGGGTCGCACCGGGTTTCCTGGTCGCCGACGACGAGACCGAGGATGGCGAGGGCGCCCACGCGCTGGCGACGCGGATCATGACCGCGTTCGCCGACCAGGACAAGGCCGAACTCCGCTCCGTCGCGTGCGCCGACGCCGACCCCGCCGTCGCCGACGCCATCCAGCAGGCACCCGGCGTCACCGCCGCACACGTCACCGGCCAGGCCACCGAACAAGGCGGCATCGTCACGATCGGCGGGCGGATCTCCGCGGGCAACGACGACATCGACCTCCGGCTCGTCCTCGACACCGTCGGCGACGCGTGGTGCTGGCGCTCCGTCGAGGTCCCCGGCCTCGAACTGCATCCCCCGCGCTGATCAACGCCCCGCGGCAAACTCCGGGCCTCACTCGATGTCGGCCAGATGTCGGACCTGTCCGGAACCGTTCGAGGTATCCCGCACCAGCCATCAGGGGTGACATGGCACAGTAGGGCCCCTGTGAGAGATTTGTGAGCTCTGGGGGAAGGGACCTCATGACGTATCCACCGCAGCCCGGCGGACCGGGCGGACCCTACGGACAGCAGCCCGGCGGACAGCCGCCCTACGGCGGCCAGCCTGGAGGCCCGGGCCCTCAGGGATACCCGCAGCAGCCCGGCCAGCCGCCGATGGGCGGACCACCGTCCGGGGGCTTCCCCCAGCAGGGATACCCGCAGCAGCCGGGCGGATTCCCGCCGTACGGCCACCCGCAACAGGGCGGCTACCCCGGCCAGACCGGACCGTACGGCCAGCCGCCGAAGAAGAAGACCGGTCTGATCATCGGCCTCGCCGGCGGCGGTGTCGCCCTGGTCGCGGTGGTCGTCATCCTGATCGTTGTCTTCGCCGGCGGCAACGACCCGAGGAGCGTCGCCGAGGACTTCGCGAGCGGCGTGACCAACCAGGATGCCGACGCGGTCAGGGGCTCCTTCTGCGACGTGTCCGACTTCGACGACAGCGAGTTCACCGACCTCGACAGCCCGCCGCCCGACGCCCCCGCCGACTTCAAGGCCGAGGTCCGCGTAACCGGCGATGCCAATGAGACCTCCGGCGAAGCGATCGTGCCGATCTCGATGTCCGTCAGCGGCGGGGGAATGTCCCAGGAACTCACGGGCGAGCTCGTCCTCAAGGACAATGACGGCTGGTGCATCGACGACTTCCGGGCGGATACGCCCGAAGTGCCTGATACACCTGATATGCCGTCCGTGCCCGACATGCCGGACGGCTACCCGTCCGTTCCGGACCTGCCTGATTACGAGTCCGAGTACGGCGGATACTGAGCGGCGACATCACGGCGCACGAACGCCGACCGCACAGTCGAGGGGCGACGCATGACCTACCCACCACAGCCGGGCCAGCCTGATCCGTGGGGCCAACAGCCGGGCCAGCAGCCGAACCCGTACGGCCAGCAGCCCGGCGGCTACCCCGGACAGGGCGGATATCCCGGGCAGGGCGGGTATCCGCAGTCCGGTGGCTTCCCGCAGCAGGGATATCCGCAGCAGGCACCCGGTCAGCCGGGATACCCGCAGCAGGGTGGGTTTCCCGGGCAGCCGTACCCGCAACAGGGGTACGGCCAGCCCGGGCCCGGCGGTTTCCCCGAACCGCCGAAGAAGAGCAAGACGCCCCTCATCGCGGGCATCGCGGTGGCGGTCGTAGCCGTCGCCGCGCTGCTCGTGACCGGCTTCTGGGCGCCCGGCTTCTTCCTCGGCGACGACAAGGAGTCCTCCGCCGAGGGCAACGCCAACGGTGGTCAGCAGGATGGTCAGGACGACGGCCAGGGCGGTGCCGACGAGGGCGGCGACACCGGTGACGAGGGCGGCCTCGGCGGCGGTGCCGACGACGGCCCGGAAGCCGCGGCACAGCAGTACGTCGACGGCCTCAACGACCTGGACGTCCCGACCATGGCCGAAGTCGTGTGCGACGGAGCGACCGGCGTGGCACCCGAGGAAACCGAGATCCCGGCCAGTCTCTCGTTCGAGGCCGAGCTGACCGACGTGCAAGAGACCTCCGCCGGAGAGGCCACCGCCCGGGTGGACAGCACGGTGACCACCCAGGGCCAGACCGCCGACCTGGGGCTCGAGATGACTCTCGAAGACCAGAACGGGTGGTGCATCTCGAACATCACCCCGGTGACGGAGCCAGGGCAGAGCCCGTCTCCTGGATTCTGACGCACACACGACGAACGGGCCGCGAAGCAGTGCTTCGCCGGCCCGTTTCTCGTGTCAGGGCAGCATTTTCAGGCGAACAGTGCCGGGAGGGTGCCCTCCCACGCCGCGCGGAGTTCGTCGAGACCGAACGTCGCGACGTCCTGGATCTCCAGCTCGCCCGACTGCTCGTCGGCGACACCGCACTTGCGCCACGGCAGTCCGCGCGCGCTGCACATCTCGGTGAACCGCAGTTCCTCGCTGCGCGGCACGGCCACGACCGCGCGGCCCGCGGACTCGGAGAACAGCTGCACGAACGGGTCGCGTCCGGGTCGAGCAACAGCCGCGCGCCGCACTGGCCGATCAGCGCCATCTCGACGACCGCCTGCACCAGACCGCCGTCGGACAGGTCGTGCGCCGCGGAGATCATGCCGTCGCGCGAACCGGCGACGAGGATCTCGGCCAGCAGCCGCTCCCGTTCCAGGTCCACCTCCGGCGGCATCCCGCCGAGGTGACCGTGCACGACGTGCGCCCACGCCGAACCGCCGAACTCGTCCCGCGTGTCCCCGAGCAGCAGCAGCGACTCGCCGGGCTCGTCGCCGATGCCCGTGGGGATCCGCCGCCGCACGTCGTCGATCACGCCGAGCACGCCGACCACCGGCGTCGGCAGGATCGCCGTGTCACCGGTCTGGTTGTAGAAGCTGACGTTGCCGCCCGTGACAGGCACGCCCAGTTCGGCGCAGCCGTCCGCGAGGCCGTGCACCGCGCGCTCGAACTGCCACATCACGCCCGGGTCCTCGGGGGAACCGAAGTTGAGGCAGTTCGTCACGGCCAGCGGCTGCGCGCCGCCCGCCGCGACGTTGCGGTACGCCTCGGCCAACGCCAGCTGCGTGCCGCGGTACGGGTCGAGGTAGACGTAGCGGCTGTTGCAGTCGGTCGACACGGCGACACCGCGCGATGTCGACTCGTCGACGCGGATCATGCCCGAGTCCGCAGGCTGGGCGAGTACCGTGTTGCCGCGCACGTAGCGGTCGTACTGCTGGGTGACCCACTCGCGCGAGGCCAGGTCCGGCGAGGACACCAGCTTCAGCACCGTCTCCCGCAGCTCATCCGGAGTGGACGGACGCGGCAACGAGTCCGGAGTGGACGCCTGAACCTCGTCCTGCTTCGTCGGGCGGGCATACGGGCGGTCGTACACCGGGCCCTGGTGGGCGACGGTGCGCGGCGGCACGTCGACCACCGTCTCGCCCTGCCAGCCGATGACGAGGTTGTCCCCGTCGGTGACCTCACCGATCTCGGTGGCGATGACGTCCCACTTGCGGCAGATCTCCATGAAAGCGTCCACATCGGACGGTGCGACGACCGCGCACATCCGTTCCTGCGACTCGCTGGAGAGGATCTCGGCGGCCGTCATTCCCGTGGCGCGCAACGGAACCCGGTCGAGGTCGACGTACATGCCGCCGTCACCGGCCGCAGCCAGCTCGGACGTCGCGCACGACAGGCCCGCGCCGCCGAGGTCCTGGATTCCGACGACCACCTTCTCGGCGAACAGTTCGAGGCAGCACTCGATGAGCACCTTCTCGGTGAACGGGTCGCCTACTTGCACGCTCGGCAGCTTTTTGCGGCCGCCCGCGCTCTCCTCGCCGTCGAACGTCGCACTCGCGAGCACGGACACACCGCCGATGCCGTCGAGGCCGGTCCGCGCACCGAACAGGATGATCTTGTTGCCCGCGCCGGAGGCGTGCGCGAGGTGCAGGTCCTCGGCGCGCATCGAACCGACGCACATGGCGTTGACGAGCGGGTTTCCGGCATAGGTCTTGTCGAAGACGACCTCGCCGCCGACGTTCGGCAGGCCGAGGCAGTTGCCGTAACCGGCGACACCGGCCACCACGCCGGGCAGCACCCGGCGCGTGTCCTCGGCATCGGCGGGGCCGAACCGCAGCGGGTCGCGACCGCGAGCGGGCGCGCGCCCATCGCGAGGATGTCGCGGACGATGCCGCCGACACCCGTGGCCGCACCCTGGTACGGCTCCACATAGGACGGATGATTGTGGCTCTCGACCTTGAACGTCACGGCCCAGCCGTCGCCGACATCGACGACGCCCGCGTTCTCGCCGATGCCCGCGAGCATCTTCTCGCGCATCTCGGGGGTCGTGGTCTCGCCGAAGTAGCGCAGGTGCGCCTTCGACGACTTGTACGAGCAGTGCTCGCTCCACATCACCGAGTACATCGCCAACTCGGCCTCGGTGGGCCTGCGGCCGAGGATCTCGCGGATGCGCTCGTACTCGTCGTCGGCGAGACCGAGCTCGGCATACGGCTGCGGGACGTCCGGCGTCTCCGCGGCGTGGGCGGTGGTGTCGGTCAGAGTCGTATCGGCCTGTGTGCCGGCGGCGACATCCGAGGACATGGAGGCTCCTTTCAGGCCGCGACGGTGCTCAGCGCGTCGAGCGCGGAGTAGAACATGCCGAGGCCGTCGTCGGACGGGCCGGTGAGCGCGTCGATGGCGTGTTCCGGGTGCGGCATGAGGCCGACGACGCGGCCGTTCTCGCTCGCGATACCCGCGATGTCACCGCGCGATCCGTTCGGGTTCTCGCCCACGTAACGGAACACGACGCGGCCGTCACCCTCGAGGCGGTCCAGTGTGGACTGTTCGGCCATGTAGCTGCCCTCGCCGGACTTCAGCGGGACCAGCACCTCGGCGCCCGAGTCGTAGCGCGTGCTCCACGCCGTGGTGTTGTTCTCGACGCGCAGCCACTGGTCGCGACAGACGAAGTGCAGCTTGTCGTTGCGCACCAGCGCGCCCGGCAGCAGACCGGCCTCGCACAGGATCTGGAAGCCGTTGCAGATGCCGAGCACCGGCATGCCCTTGCCCGCGGCGTCGATGACCGACGTCATCACGGGTGCGAAGCGGGCGATCGCACCGCAGCGCAGGTAGTCGCCGTACGAGAAGCCGCCGGGAACGACGACCGCGTCGACGCCGTGCAGATCGGCATCGCCGTGCCACAGCGACACGGCCTCGGCGCCGGAGTAGCGCACCGCGCGGGCGGCGTCGACGTCGTCGAGCGTGCCGGGGAAGGTGATGACCCCGATCCTGGCGGTCACTGGTCCACCCGCCGGATCGTCCAGTCCTCGATCACGGGGTTGGCGAGGAAGCCCTCGGCGATCTTGGCGAGCGTGTCGTCGTCGACGGAATCGTCGACCTCGAGCTCGAAGTGCTTGCCCTGACGGACCTCGGTGACCCCGTCGAAACCGAGTCGGGGAAGGGCGCCGGCGACCGCCTGGCCCTGAGGGTCGAGGATTTCGGGCTTCGGCATGACGTCGACGACTACTCGGGCCACGACAGGCTGCTCCTTGCGTTGAAGAACGTTTCCGCAGGTCGGATGCCCGTTCAGCGTAACCCAGCCCGGCCGGCGCGCGGCCCGCGGGGCCGAGAGACCCCCGACGCCCCTCGGCCCCGCATGATCAGCACGGGCTTCTACGTCGGGAGACGCGTAGGTATCGCGCCGGTTGCGTCGCACTTGTCGGACTCACCGGTATGGAGGACAACGACCGTATCCCCGTGACGCACCGTGTCCACCGGATGTACTCCCGAGGGCCCTTTGGTCGCGTTGAACGCGACCATGGGGCCCTCGGGAGCACCACGTCAGCGTTTGCCGTGGAGTTTCGCGATGAGTTTGCCGACGATCGCCTCGGTGCGCTTGGAGCGGGCGAACGAGGTGAGCGCGATGGGTGCGGTGAAGCGTTGCCGGGCGATGGACTTCGGCCGCGCGAACTCGCGCAACCCCTCCGGTCCGTGGATGCGGCCGAACCCGGACTCCCCGCTGCCGCCGAACGGCAGGGACGCGATGCCCGCGAACGACAGCGGCGCGTTGATCGCCGTCTGCCCGGTGCGCAGGCGCCGCGCGAGTTCCATGCCCCGCGACTTGGAGAACACGGTCGATCCGAGTCCGTAGGGCGAGTCGTTGGCCTTCTCGATCGCCTCGTCCATGTCGGCGACCTTGGCGATCGTCACCGTCGGGCCGAACGTCTCCTCCCGCACGGCCGAGCAGTCCTCGGGCACGTCGACGAGCACCGTGGGCCGTACGAACCGCTCGCCGACGGCGCCGTTGCCGCCGACGAGCGCCCTGCCGCCGCGCGCGAGGGCGTCGTCGATGTGCTTGCGCACGACGTCCACCTGCGACGGCATGGTCATCGGCCCGTAGTGCTCGCCCGCCTCGACCTTCCGGGCCTTGTCCACGACCTTGTCGACGAACGCGTCGTACACCCGCTCGTGCACGTAGACGCGTTCGACGCCGGCGCACGTCTGACCGGCGTTGGAGAACGCACCCCACACGGTGGCGTCGGCGGCGGCCTCGAGGTCGGCGTCGGCGTCGACGAGCAGCGGGTCCTTGCCGCCGGCTTCGATGACGACGGGCGTCAACGTCTCGGCCGCACTCGCCATCACCTTCTTGCCGGTGGCGGCGCTGCCGGTGAACGCGATCTTGTCGACGCCCGCCGTCGTCAGCGCCGCACCTGTCGCGCCGAACCCGGTGACCAGCTGCAACACGGGGTGCTCGGGCACGGCCTCGGCGAACGCGTCGGCGAGCCACCGGCCGACACCAGGCGTGTACTCGCTGGGCTTGAACACGACGGCGTTGCCCGCGGCGAGGGCATAACTGATCGAGCCGAGCGGCGTGTACACCGGGTAGTTCCACGGTCCGATGACGCCGACGACGCCGAGCGGGTGGTACTCCACCGACGCGACCTGGTTGGCGAGCAGCATCCCCGGCGCGCGGCGCTGCGGGCCGAGCTCCTTGCGCGCGTGCTTGGCGGCCCAGGCCAGGTGCTCGATCGCGAGGACCAGCTCGAGCTGCGCGTCGCCCGCGGGCTTCCCGGTCTCCGCGGTGATCACCCGGCACAGCTCGGGCATGCGCCGGGCGAGCGCGGCGCGCCACCGGGCCAGTCGTTCGGCCCTGCCGGCGAAGCCGAGCGACGCCCACCAGTCGGCCGCGTCGCGGGCCGCCGCGACGGCCGCCTCGACCTGGTCGGCGGTGTGCACCGGGTGGGTCCCGACCACCGCACCGGTTGCCGGGTCGACCGATTCGAACGTCTCGCCAGTGAGCGTGGTCATGGCCCCGAGGCTACGACGTCCCCACCACTACTGGCAACGTGCCAATTAGCTGCTCCCGAGGCCTTGGTCGCACTCAACGCGACTATTGTTCCCCTCGCTGCGGCGCGCCCGCGAAGGGAAGATTAGTCGCGTTCAACGCGACTATGGGGCCTCGGGAGCATTAAGGTGGCGGGATGCGGGTCACTCACTTCGGCCACTCGTGTGTGTTGCTCGAGACGGAGCGGGCGCGGATCCTCGTCGATCCGGGGGCGTTCTCGACGGGGTTCGAGACGCTGACCGACGTCGACGCCGTGCTGATCACGCACCAGCACTTCGACCACATCGACACCGAGAAGCTGCCCGCGCTGCTCGCGGCCAACCCGCGCGCCCGGTTGATCACCGACCCGGGCTCGCACGACACGGTCGCCAAGCTCGACCTCGCGTCGCACACCGCGCACCCGGGCGAGGTGCTGGACATCGCGGGCACGCCCGTGCACGTCGTCGGCGGGCAGCACGCCACGATCCACCGGGACGTGCCGGTGATCCCCAACGTCGGTTACCTCGTCGACCACGGCGCGTTCTACCACCCCGGCGACGCGTTCTTCGTGCCCGAGCAGGAGGTCGACGTGCTCGGTCTGCCCACGGGCGCGCCCTGGTTGAAGGCGGGTGAGGCCGTCGACTACCTGCGCGCGGTCGCGCCGCGCCTGGCGGTGCCGATCCACGAGGCCGTGCTGGCCAACCCGGCCATGCACTACGGCCTGTTCACCAACCTCGCGCCGGACGGCACGGAGGTCAGGGTGTTGCCGCGAGGCCGGCAGTCGACCGTCTGACCCGCTGTTCCGGCACCCGCGGTGCCACTCCGGTGTCGGCGCCCGCGAACGAGGCGTAGGTCCGGGGCCGTGCGCCGCCGTCGATCGCCGCCTCGACCGCGTCGATCACCGCCCTGCGCGTTCCGGGGTCGGTCAGATCCGCGGCCTCCACGGCGAGCCGCACCAGCCCGCCGCGCCGCACCGACCTGGTCGTCGACAGCACCGCGGTGCGGCAGCGCATCGCGGAGACGTGCTGGCTCCCGCCGAACGTCTGCACCCTGCCGCGCACGACCACACCCGACCGCAGATCGCGCACGGCGCCCTCGTCGGCGCACACCGCGAACCCGTGCCGGGCCAGTGCCTCGCGGCCCTCGCGGGTGATGCGCCAGTGCGGCGGGGCGAACACGTCGGTGCGCAGGCCCTCGGCGTCCAGGGCGGCCGTCGCGGCGATCAGCCGCAGACCCGCCTCGTGCCGGCGCAGCGACGCGAACTCCGCGCGCACCCGCCCGTCGTAACCGTGCAGCACCACCGCATCACCGGCCGCGCCGGCCGCAGCATCACGAGAACCGGCTACTCGGGTGCGCACCCACTCGGCGACGCGGCGGGATCCGTCCGCGGCGCTCGGCGTGAACAGGATCGACAGCGGCACGTCACGCGCGTCGAGTTCCCGGGCGAGGTCCGCGCACCGCTCGAGCGTGCGGACGTTCACCCCGGACAGGGAGACCAGCAGTGAGGGTTCCACGCCTCCCATGGGGCCAGCCGCGGATGACCGTCCTGCGGCATCGAGGTGAGGGCGCGGTGAAACACGGCCGACAAACGCCCTCGCTCACCTGTTTCAGGACAACTCGGACGCCTTCTCGCGGTCGGAGTCGGGGTCCGGGTCGTCCTCACCGGCCAGTTCGTTGACCCGCTTCTCCTCGCGCATCGCCCGCACCGCGGAGATCATCGCGTACACGAGGAAGCCGATGAGGCCGACGTACGAGGCGATGATCAGCGGCCGCGGCATGCCGACCAGTTCGAGCACCATCCACGCGTTGGCCAGCAGGATCAGGCTGCCCGCGGCGGTGCCCAGCACGCGCGGCGGCAGGC
Organism: Saccharomonospora sp. CUA-673; assembly: GCF_001942305.1. Classification (GTDB taxonomy): domain Bacteria; phylum Actinomycetota; class Actinomycetes; order Mycobacteriales; family Pseudonocardiaceae; genus Prauserella. The sequence continues at coordinate 37,084 of NZ_MKKE01000084.1, forward strand.
GGTGCGCCATCCACGCGCCGAACGGGGCGCCGAGGATGCCGCCGATCATCAGGCCGAGCACCACGAGCCAGTTCATGCCCTCGTGCTTGAGCGCGATGACGAACGCGACGCACGCCGCGGTGGCGACGACGATCTCGGACGCGCTGACCGAGCCGACGACCTTGCGCGGTTCGAGCCGGCCCGACGACAGCAGGGTCGTCGTGGCGACCGGGCCCCAGCCGCCACCGCCGCTGGCGTCCATGAACCCGGCCACCAGGCCGAGCGGGGCGAGCATCTTCGCCCCGGGACGCTTCTCGGTGATCAGCTTGCCCGCCTTGAGGAACGCGAACCGGATGAGCACGTACAGGCCCAGCAGGAACAGGAACGACGTGATCCACACGCGCGCGACGTTGGTGGCCATGGCCACGAGCGCGAACGCGCCGAGCACGGCGCCGATGGCACCCGGCACGGCCAGGATGCCCACGGTGCGCCAGTCGACGTTGCGGAACTTCCAGTGCGCCGCACCGGAGGCGATGGCCGTGCCGACCTGCGCGAAGTGCACCGCTGCCGAGGCGACGGCCGGCGCGGTTCCCACGGCGATCAGCACCGTCGTGGAGATCATGCCGTAGCCCATGCCGAGGGCGCCGGCAATCACTTGGGCGATGAACCCGGCGATGCCGAAGAGCAGGAGCGCAATCATGGGCGGACCTCAGACGGGGTTGGCAGTCGGTGGGCGGCGGAACGGCTAGAGGATCGGTGCGGGTTCGTACGTGGCCGCGTCGGGGAACCGCTTGACGACCTCGGTGACGCGGCCGGCGACCGCGTCCACCTGGGCGCCGGCGGTGCCGGTGAACGAGAGCCGGTCGGCGATCAGCTCGGCGAGGGTGTCGCGGTCGAGCGGGAGGCGGTCGTCGGCGGCGAGGCGGTCGAGCAGGTCGTTCTCGGCCTGGCCCTCCCGCAGCGCGAGCGCCACGGCGACGGCGTTCTCCTTGATCGCCTCGTGCGCGGTCTCGCGGCCGACGCCGGCGCGCACGGCGGCCATGAGCACCTTCGTCGTCGCCAGGAACGGCAGGTAGCGGTTCAGCTCACGGTCGACGACCGCGGGGAACGCGCCGAACTCGCGCAGCACGGTCAGCATCGTCTCGAGCAGGCCGTCGAGCGCGAAGAACGCATCCGGCAGCGCGACCCGGCGCACCACCGAGTCGGACACGTCGCCCTCGTTCCACTGGTCACCGGCCAGCTCGCCGAGCATCGACAGGTGGCCGCGCAGCACGACGGCGAGGCCGTTGACGCGCTCGCAGGAGCGGGTGTTCATCTTGTGCGGCATCGCCGACGAGCCGACCTGACCGGGCTGGAAGCCCTCGGTGACCAGCTCGTTGCCGGCCATCAGGCGGATCGTCGTGGCCAGGTTCGACGGCGCCGCGGCGACCTGCACGAGCGCGGACACGACGTCGAAGTCCAGCGACCGCGGGTACACCTGGCCGACGCTGTCGAGGACCCGCTCGAACCCGAGGTGCCCGGCGACGCGTGTCTCCAGCTCGGCGAGCTTGTCGGCGCCGCCGACGAGGTCGAGCATGTCCTGCGCCGTGCCGACCGGGCCCTTGATGCCGCGCAGCGGGTAGCGCGCGACCAGCTCGTCGAGACGCTCGAACGCGACGAGCAGTTCGTCGGCGGCCGTGGCGAACCGCTTGCCCAGCGTCGTGGCCTGCGCGGCGACGTTGTGCGACCGGCCGGCCAGGACCAGCTCGGAGTGCTCGGTGGCCAGTTCCGCAAGCCGCGCCAGCACCGCGACCGTCCGGCCGCGCAGCAGCTCGAGCGACCGGCGGACCTGCAGCTGCTCGACGTTCTCGGTGAGGTCGCGCGAGGTCATGCCCTTGTGGACGTGCTCGTGGCCGGCGAGGGCGTTGAACTCCTCGATGCGGGCCTTCACGTCGTGCCGCGTGACACGCTCGCGGGCGGCGATCGAGGCGAGGTCGACGTCGGGCAGCACCCGCTCGTAGTCGGCGACGACGCCGCCGGGCACCTCGACGCCCAGCTCGCCCTGCGCCTTCAGCACGGCCAGCCACAACTCGCGCTCGAGTCGCACCTTCTGCTCGGGCGACCAGAGTGCGACGAGCTCGGGCGAGGCGTAGCGGCCTGCGAGCACGTTCGGGATGCGGGGCTTGTCGGTCACTAGGCCAGGCTAACGGGAGGCCCAGGTCACACCCGAGTCACGTCGCACGTCACACGCGTAGCTCACAGCAGGTCGTCGGTGCCGCGGCGCTCGTCCGGGTCGCCGCCGGAGCTGCCGAGGCTCTCGTCGTAGTCGTCGCCGAGGTCGACCGGCAGGGAGCTCGCGAGCGTCTCACGGAGCATGCGGGCGGCGACGCCGCGCGGGTCGGGGTCCACGGCGATGAACGCGTTGACCACGGCGCCGTCGACGACGGCGATCATCTGCTCGATCCGCCGCGCGTCGGTCTCGATACCGGATTTGACGAAGATCTCGGCGAGCAGTTCGCGCAGCTCACCGGACAGGGTGCGCATCAGCGGCCGCAGATACGGACGCCGTCCCGTGGCGACGAGCCGTTCGTAGCGCAGCAGCACCGCGTCGTGCGCCGGGTCCTCGCCCAGCAACTGGTCGAGCACCAGCTCGACGACGGTGTCCAGACCACGGTGCTCGGTCGACAGGGCGTCCAGCCGCGCGCGCCCCTTCGCGAGCTCGCCGCGGCCGTGGTGCTCGGTGGCGGCCGCGACCAGGTCGTCGAGGGAGTCGAAGTAGTACGTCGTCGACGCGAGCGGCAACCCGGCGCGTTCGGCGACGGCACGGTGCCGGACCGCGTCGAACCCGCCTTCGGCCAACAGCTCGGCCGCGGCCGTGACCAACGCGTGGCGGCGGCGCTCACCCTTCGGCGTACTGGCGGACGTCATGCCCGAAAAGTCTGCCACTCCGTTGTCGAGGTCGTGTGCAGGTCCAGTCACAACCCGGGTGCGATCCGGTCGGCCAGCCGGTCGACGTCGGGACCCTCGACGGCCATGCGGGTCAGCGGCTCGTTCACCACCATCAGCGTCCCGCCGCCCGCGGTGCCGCGCTCGGCCGTCTGCACGTTGCCGGACGGCGCCGCGACCGACACGCCCGCCGGGGCGTGCACCGCGGTCAGGGCCGAACCGTCGACGCGGAACGCCACCGACGTCCCGCCGTCGGGGCAGTACTCGCCGGGCGAGGCCTCCCCGGCGTCGACCGAGAGCTCGCCGGCGAGGGCGGCGGCGAGCTCTCGGTCGACCTCTCCGCACCCGTAGGTGCGTTCCCCGGTGCCCTCGCCGCCCTGCTTCGGCTCGGACTCCGGGAGTACCTGGGGCTCGGGTGCCGTCGTCGGCTCGACGGGCGGCTCGACGCTCTCGGATTGACGTTCCGGTGTGTCGGCCGGTTGCGCGGTGCGCGGCTCGATCGCACCGTCGGATGACGGTGCGCGCTCGGCCACCGGGGGCATCCGGTCCGGATCGTCCGATCCGCCCAGAACGGCGCCCGTCGCCAGGCCGCCGCCGACGAGCAGCACGACCGCCGCGGCGACCCCGCCCGCAGCCATGCGCCTGCGCGCGGTGACCTTCCGCGACGCCGCGGCCACGTCGTCGGAGTCGAACGACGACGGAGGCGGCTCGCCCGGCGCGGAACGGAACAACTCCGACAGCTGCCGTTCATCCATGCGCGTCCACCTCCGTACCGAGCGCCTTACGCAGCGCCGCCAGCCCGCGTGCGGTCTGACTCTTGACGTTGCCCTCGCTGCAACCGAGGACGCCGGCCACGCCGCTGACGTCCAGACCATCGAAATACCGCAGGACGAGCACGGCACGCTGCCTCGGCGGCACCTGCTTCAGCCCTGCCAACAAGTCCTCCCTCGTGGCCACGCTGTCGCCCAGCGTGTCCTGCGGCCCCGATGCCGCCGGTTCCGGCAGGTCCGAACCATCCTCGGTCTGCCGTTCCCGCCGCCACGGGCGACGCGACTCGTCGATCGCCGCCCGCACCAGCGTCTTGCGCACGTAGGCGTCGAGGGCCTCCCTGTCACGCACCTTCCGCCAGCGCCGGTGCAGCGCGACGAAAGCCGTCTGTGCCAGGTCGTCCGCACGATGCCAGTCTCCACAGAGCATGTACGCCGTTCTGCGCACGGAGTCTCGTTTCGCGGCGAAGTACGCCGCGAACTCCTGCTCCTCGCGGGGGTCCACGCGGTAGATCTCCGGTCGGTCTCAGTTGTTCGTGCCCTAGACGGCACCGGACGGGTCCACGGTTGCACGTCTCGGGAAGTTTTTCGCCCCCGGATCGACGAACCCTGGTGTGGCCCCGGAACGGACGTGTGATGTGATCGAAACGTGACCTCCGCACCCACCACGGCCCTGTCGGCGATCGACCTCCGCTCCGACACGATCACCACGCCCGACGAGGAGATGCGCGCGGCGATGGCGTCCGCCGAGGTCGGCGACAACGTCATCGACTCCGACCCGACGATCGTCGCGCTCGAACGACGGGCGGCGGACCTGCTGGGCATGGAGTCGGCGCTGTGGACCCCGAGCGGGGTCATGGCCAACCTCATCGCACTGTCGCTGCACCTGCAGCGCGGGGACCGGTTCCTCGCCCCGCGGGACGCGCACGTGCTGATCAACGAACTCGGCTCCGCCGCGTGGCTCGCCGGCGGCATGCCCCACGCGCTCGAGCACGACGCCGGTCCCGGCCGGCCGACGCCCGCCACGGTGCGCGCCGCCGTCGGTCCGGCCGACGGTCCGTACTACGCGCTGCGGACCACGTTGCTGTCGCTGGAGAACACGCACAACGCCGCGGGCGGCACGATCACCCCGCCCGACGAGCACGCCCAGCTGGTCGCCGCGGCCCGCGCCAGTGGTCTGGGCGTCCACCTCGACGGCGCGCGCCTGTGGAACGCGGCCGCCGAACTGGACCTGCCGCCCGCCGCGCTGACCGTGGGCGTCGACTCGGTGTCGGCGTGCCTGTCGAAGGGCCTCGGCGCGCCCGTCGGATCGGTCGTCGCCGGCACCGAGGAGTTCGTCGAACGGGCCCGCCGCATGCGGCAGATGCTCGGCGGCGGGGTCCGGCAGGGCGGCGTGCTCGCCGCCGCCGGGCTGCTCGCGCTCGACCGGATCGCCGAGCTCAGGAATGACCACGCGAACGCCCGCACCCTGGCCGCCGGGTTGCGGGAGCGGGGCTGGGACGTCGCCGAACCGCAGACGAACATCGTGCTCGCCGCGGTCCCCGACGTGGCGTGGACCCTCGAGAACCTGCAGGCACTGGGGATTCGCGCGCTGCCGATGGCGGGCAAGGTGCGGTTCGTCCTCCACCGCGAGGTGACCGCCGACGACGTCGACGAGGCGCTCCGGCGCATCGAGGAGGACGGCCGATGACGGGTTCCGAACCGGCGGAGTGGCTGGTGTTCGACTACGGCGAGGTGCTGTGCCGGCGCACGGACGCACTGCCCGAGCTGGCGGGACGGCTCGACGTGCCGCCGGCGACGTTCGAACCGGCCTACTGGGCGCACCGTGACCCGTACGACCGCGGCGCCGCCGACGACGCCTACTGGCAGGCCGTCGGCGACACCGTCGACGCGGACGTCGACCTGGACACGGTGCGCGAACTGGCCGCGATCGACGCGCGCGGCTGGTCGACGCTCGACCCCGCGGCGGAGCAGCTCATCGAGTCGCTGGCCGGCCAGGGACGGAAGTTGGCGCTGCTGTCGAATGCGCCGAAGTCGTTCGCCCGGCACGCCGAACAGCAGCCGTGGACGAGACACTTCCGCGAGTTGGTGTTCTCCGGCGACGTCGGCATGGCCAAACCGGACGCCGACATCTACCGGCTGCTCGTGCAGCGTCTGGGCTGCGCGCCGGGCGACTGCCTGTTCTTCGACGACCGGCAGATCAACATCGACGCGCCCGGGCCGCCGGCCTCCGCGCCGAACTCTGGCCCGGCGCCGACAAAGCAGCCACCCTCCTCTGACCGACTCCCAAGGGCCCCATAGTCGCGTTGAGTGCCGCCATGGGGCCGTTGGGTGCATTGAACCGCGCTTACCGGCCGATCTGCTTCTTGTCGTTGCCCTTGATCGCGCCGTAGGCGGCCGCGCCGAGGAACGCCGCGCCGCCGATGAGGGCCACCCAGAACACGGCCTTGACGAGGAAGCCGAGGACCGACCCGATGACCATGAAGGCGACCCACGCCAGGAGTAGGCCACCGACGATCTTCCAGAACATGTGCTTCCTCCAGCTCGCTGCGGATGTCTGATTCCAGGTTGGCACGGCCCGCGCCGGAAGTCCCGCCGCGCAGGCGACCTTCAGGGAAAACTCCGGGTTCACCCCGAGCCCGAGCGCGTCGGCCCCCGGGCCGCGCGGTGTCACCCCTGCAGCCAGCCGCCCATCCGGCGCACGGCCTCGGTGATGTCCTCGCGCGCACCGGCGAACGACAGCCGCACGAACCGGCCGCCGTCGACGGGGTCGAAGTCGACGCCCGGGGTGATCGCCACGCCCGTGTCGTCGAGCAGCCTGCGGCACCAGGTCAGCGAGTCGTCGGTGTACGCGGAGACGTCGACGTAGGCGTAGAACGCCCCGTCGATCGGTGCGATCCGCGTCAGGCCGATGTCGCGCAACCCGTCGACGAGCAGGTCGCGGTTGACCCGGTAGTGCTCGACGTGCCCGTCGAGTTCGGCGTACGAGTCCTCGTCGAACGCCGCCACCAGCGCGTGCTGCGACAGCGCGGGCGGGCAGATGTTGAAGTTGCCCGTCAGCACGTCGACGCTGCGGTGCAGCCTGCCCGGCACCAGCATCCACCCGAGCCGCCAGCCGGTCATCGCGAAGTACTTCGAGAACGATCCGAGCACCAGCGCCTCGTCGGACGTCTGCCATGCGCACGCGACGTCCCGCTCGTAGGAGATGCCGTGGTAGATCTCGTCGCTGATCAGCTGCACGCCGCGCTCGGTGCACCACGACGTCAGCGCGGCCAGCTCGCCTGGCGAGACGATCGTGCCCGTCGGGTTGCTGGGGCTGGCCACGACGAGACCCTTGATGTCGCTCAGCCCGTCGAGCAGTTCCGGCGTCGGCTGGAACCGCGTGGACTCGTCGGTGCCGAACTCGACGACCTCGCATCCCAACGCGCGCAACAGGTTCCGGTACGCCGGGTAGCCGGGCCGGGCCATCGCGACCCGGTCGCCGGCCTCGAACGCCGACAGGAACGCGAGCAGGAAACCGCCCGACGACCCCGTCGTGACGACGACGTCGCCGGGGTCGACGTCGAGGCCGTACGAACGGTCGTAGTGCCGCGCGATCGCCTGCCGCAGTTCGGGGATGCCGAGCTGCGGCGTGTAGCCCAGGTCGCCGCTGCGCAACGCCTGTTCCGCCGCCGCGAGCACCGGTTTCGGCGCCCCGGCCGTCGGCTGTCCCGCGCACAGGAACACGACGTCGCCCCGCTCGGCCTGCCGCTCCTTCGCCGCCGACAACACGTCCATCACGTAGAACGGCGGCACGTCGGAACGCTGGGCGGGCGGCGGGAACGGGGTAGTGCTCGTCATGCCCACGACTGTATTCGCCGTCCCCGAACCGCCAACACGGCGACGCGAACTGCCAACACAGCGACGCAGGATGCTGACACGCCCGCGTGGATTGCTGACACGGCGACGCAAAGGGCCCTTGGGAGCTTCTCAGGTGCCGCGCTTGAATCGTTCGATGTCCTCGTCGGTGATCTCGACGGGGCCGTCGGCGAGCTGGGTGATGCGCAGGTGGTTGCCGAACGGGTCCCGCAACGCGCAATCGATGCCGTACGGCTGCTGCGTGGGCACCTCGGTGAACTCGACGCCCTTCGCGCGCAGCGTCTCGTAGGTCTTCTGGCAATCGTCGGTGTTGAGCATGGCGGCGGCGCCGAGCGCGCCCTTCGTGACGAGGTCGCGGATCTGCGTCGCCACCTCCTCGCTGTGCGCGGGCGGGCCGGGCAGTTCGAGCAGCAGCTGCCGGCCCGGGTCCGTGGGCAGCTCGACGGTGAGCCACCGCATGAACCCCATGTCGACGTCGGCGGCGACCTCGAAACCGAGCTTGCCGCAGTAGAAGTCGAGCGCTTCGTCCTGGTCGAGGACCATGATCGAGGTGATTCCGATTCGCGTGAACATGTCGGGAACGCTACGGCGGAACCGGCCGATTCGGCTTATCCGAAACGACTCGTCACGCGGGCCGGCGCCACGTCTTCACGAAGCACACCGGAACGTGCGCGGGCCGCGAGCTCGCGCGGTACTCGGTCGGCGACTTTCCGACGACGGAGCGGAACGTGCGGCTGAACGTGCCGAGGCTGTCGAACCCGACCCCTTCGGCCACGCGCGTCACGGTGGCACCGGGGTCGGTCAGCATCGCCATGGCCCGTTCGATCCGGCGGCGCTGCAGGTAGCGGTGCAGCGTCTCGCCGAACGTGGTGCGGAACGAGCGGGTGAAGTGGCTCGGCGACATCAACGCGATGCGGGCGAGCGCGGGCACGTCGAGCGGCTGCGCGAAGTCGCGGTCGATCGCGTCGCGGGCGCGCAACAACCGCCGGTTCTGGTCCTCACGCGGACTCATCGGTGCCACGCGCCGATTCTACGGTCGCGGGCGCGGGTTCGCGTAGCCGAGCGTGAGGGTGCCCTCGGGCAGGCGCCGCACGGACGCCGCCGCGAACGCACCGGCCATGAGCAGCAGCACGCCGACGTTCTCGCCGAGCTCCTCGGCGTGGTAGGTCAGTACGTACAGCGGGCCGCTCTCGTGCCGGGCGATCAGCAGACCCTGCATGGCCTCCATGCCGAGCGCCGACCACAACAACAGCGCACCGCCGCCGACCACGAGCCACCGCGCGCGGCCGGTCAGCCGGACCGCCAGCACGAGCAGGCCCGCCGCCACGACGGCGCCGGCCAGCACGCCCGGGATCAGCCAGTAGAACGGGAAATCGCTGTCGAACGTGGTCAGCCGGCGGCCGATGCGATCGAGCCGTTCGTGCAGTTGCGTGTGGTCGTCGAGCGAGAGCAGTCCCAACAGGACCGCGCCGCACCACCAACCCCACGCCGCCGACCGCGCGCCTGCCGATTTCGCCAGCACGCCGACGATCCCGAACAACACCGCGGTGACGACGAGCAGCGCCACGCTCCACCACGTCGGCAGATTGCCCTCGACGAACACGTCGAGGTACATGCGGATCTCGCCCTGCCCCGTGGTGAGCGGATGTTTGATCAGCGCGGGCACCGCCATGCTGATGACGTTGAGGGCGACCGAGACGCCCAACAGAATCCACCAGATGCGATTCATGCGCACCGGTGTGGAGAGAACCTGCCGGGGTTCGTGGGCGTTCTCGGCCGACCTCGTCGTCATGGTGAATCCCTTCTGAACTCAATCAGTCCGGAGAGTTAATCACTCCGGCGAGTCGGCCGAGTCGGGAGAGTTCGGCGAGTTGGGCGAGTTCGGGGAATTCGGGCTGTTCGGCGAGTCCGGGCTGTTGGGGGAATTGGGCGAATTGGGCGAGTTCGGGGAGTCGCCGGTGTCGGCCGTGTTGGCGGAGTTCGGGCTGTTGGGGCTGTCGCCGGTGTTCGCGCTGTCGGCCTGACCGCCCTGCTTGCCGGACTGCTCGGCGTTCTGGTTGCCGTTCTTGCCGCCGTTGTCGGTGGTTTCCTGCTCGGCGAGCTGAACCTGGGCGGGGATCTTCGGGTCGTGCACGTCGTCACCCGCGGCGACGGCGGTACCGCCGATGGCGATCGCACCTCCGACGCCGACAGCGGCTGCGGCGACGACGAACCAGGGACGCTTGTTGCTGGCCATGATGGTGTTTCCTTCCATTGTGGGAATTGCTCAGGATCGGGTTGCTGCGCGCGGATCCGCCGCGTGCAGTGGTCGGGTTTCGGGTGGGGCCGTTCCCGGGCGGTCAGTCGGTGGTGCTGCACCACCGTTCGGCGAGCTCGAGGCGTTGCTCGAGCACGGCGCGCCAGCCGCTGCCGCCGGTGCGGTGCTGGCCCGGCGCGAGCGACAGCACGACGGCTGCCGCGCCGATCCGCAGGGCCGCGGGGTCGTAGTGCCGGTCGAACTCGCGGCGGCACCGCTGGGCGAACCGTTCGATGACGGGCGCCCGGTCGGGTTTCACCTGCGCCAGCACGGACAGGTGTCCGAGCAGGCAGGCGGGGTCGTCGTGCGGATCGCCCGCCCCCGCGGTGTCGATGTCGAGCAGGCCGACGAACTCGCCGCCCGACACCAGCAACTGGGTCTCGTAGAAGTCGCCGTGCACGGGCACGTGCGGATGCGTCGGCCGCGCCTCGACGCGTCGGCGATCGCGTGGGCACGGCCGCCGACCGCGGGGTGCAGGCGGGCGACGACGTCGGCGTAGTGCCGCGCGCGGTCGGCCCAACTCGGCCGGTGCCCCTGGTCGGCGAACGCCTGCGGCAGACCGCGCAGCGTGTCCACGAGCGAGGCCGGATCGATCCGCTCGAGCTCGATCGTGTTGCCGCTCCACAGCAGATCGCGCAGCGACCGGCCGCCGACACCGGCGAGCAGGAGCAGTCCGTCGTCCGTCCATCCCAGACTTTCCGGGACGATGCCCCCCTCGGCGGCGCGGTGCAGCCGGTGCAGCGCCTCGACCCGGTCGGGACGCAGCACCTTGACGAACACGCTTGCCGCGTCGGTGCGCAGTTCGACGACGGCGCGGCGCAGCGGGCGGTAGGCGCGGACGCGGATGGTCAGGCCGCCGGTCGGCAGGCCGAAGCGGGTGAGCAGGGCGCGCATCCGGTCGGCGTCCACCGCGGCGGCGAGGCCGGGCAGGGCCGGGTCGTGCGGGAAGCGCCAGACGCCGAGGTCGACCGAGCCGTCCGACATCCGCATCGCGCCGCGCGCCTTCGCGGACGTGCTGGCGCAGAACGTCTCGGCGACGCGGCGCCCGTCCGCGCCGGTGACGTCGACCTGCGCGGCGACCGTGGTGCTCGCGCGCTGGACGTCGCGGTGCGTGACGCGGCTACCGTGGGCGGTCGCGCCGCCCAGCTCCGCGACGGCGGCCCACAGTTCGTGGAGTTCCGCCTCCGCCGGTTGCCACTGCTGTTCGCTCATGACAACCACGATGCAGGCCGTGCGTGAATCCCGCCTGAGTCGACCGTGAAGGACCCTTCATGTCCGAATCGCCCACCTTGCGTGGGACACCTCCGGGTCAGTAGGGCTGGTAGCCGCCGCCGGAGGCGATCGACGCGATGCCCGGGTGCTGTTCGAGGCTGCCGTAGCGGTCGAAGGTGTAGGCGACACCGGCGACGATGTTGTCCACCGGGTCCCAGATGTCGGTGTGGCCGGGCACGGCGTGGGCGTCGAACGTCGGGTCGATGCACTGCATCAGTCCCTTCGACGGGGTGCCCTTCGCGGCGTTGGAGTCCCAGTCGTTGATCGCGTGCGGATCGCCGCCCGACTCGTGCTCGATGATCGTCCAGATCTGGTCGATGTTCTCCTCGGTGACCGGGATGCCGTTGTCCTGCAGGATCTTGATCGCTTCCTTGATCCACTGCTCGACGTTCCCGGGCGGCGGGCCGGCAGGCGGTCCACCGCTGGACCCCATGCCGCCACCACCGCCACCGGCGGCCACAGCCTCCCCGCCACCACCGGCCGCGGCGGCAGCACCACCGCCACCGCCACCACCGCCGCTGCCGACGCTCGGCGCCCCACCGGCGGCCGAGACGCCACCGGTCGACGACATCTGCGACTGCGCGTCCCCGGGCATCGGCACCTGCGAGTAGCCGCCGCCCTCGATCTCCTGCTGCATCAGCCGCTGGGCCTGCTTGATGGCCTGGTTGGCCTGGTTCATCAGACCCTTGATCTTCTCGGTCGCCTGCTCCGCGGTCCGCCGGTTGGCCTCGCGCGCGGCGTTCCGGATCGCCTCCGGGTCGGCGCCGCCCCCACCGGCACCGCCGTCCCCGCCGCCCGCGGCGGCCTGGATCGTGCCCTCGGCCTCGCGCGCCTCGGACTCGGCCCGTTCGTTGCGGTCCTCGATCTCCATCTTCGCCGACTCCTTGGCATCGGTGATCTTGCGCTTGATCTCGGAGAGCTTCTCCTGGAGCGTGGTGAGCTCCTCGGCGGCGTCGGAGAGCTTCGCCTTGACGCGGTCACCGGCGGAGGCGACGTTCGCGACGTACTCGAAGAACGACTCGGCGGCAGGCCCCTTCCACACGCCGCCCTCCTGCAGCGGCGCCGCGGCGTTCTTCAGCTGCGCCGAGTGGTCGCCGGTGTTCTCGGAGGCCTTCTCGAACTGCTCGGCCACCTCGCCGATCTGCCCCGGGTTGACCTTGTCGACCTTCGCGGCCTGCGCCTCGACGGCGTTCCAGTTGTCCGGCAGCCCCAGTGACATGTCAGACCTCGCCCCGCATCGTCAGGTTGTCGGCCGCGGTGGCGTCCGCCTCCGACATCGCCTGGAGGGCGTTGCGCAGCGCGCCGCTGGCGGCCTGCATGTGCCGGCGCGCCGAGTCGAACTCGGACTGCATGCCCGCGGTGAACGAACCGAGCGCGGCGTCGACCCGGTCGGGATCGTCCTCGTCCTCGACCTCACCGAACGGGCTCTCCCCCTCGACACCGCGGAGGCCCTTCTGGTCCTGCTCGACACGGTCGGCGATCCCGTCGACCTTCCCCGCCGTGCTACGCATGGATTCGGCGTCGTAAACCGGCACGGTGGTTCTCCCCCTTCAGACGATCGATATCGCTGGTCACCGGGGTTCGACGCACGCGACACCACCGGCGGTTCCACCCCACTGTAAAGCCGTACGCGGCGGTTTCGCGTGTTCTCGCTACATCTCGTCGAGAAGTTCCCACACCCGTCCGGCGAGCATGGCGTTGTCCGCGGGAGCGACCGTCGCCCACTGGCGTCCGTCGCCTCCGGGGGCGACCTGTAACAGGTATCGACCACGCTCGGTGTCGTAGAACCCGATCACCCGTGGGGCGCGGCGCACGCTGCCGTCCCGGCCGTAGGTCTGCGCGCCGAACTGCCCACGGATCGTCTGCCCCTGCAGCATCGCGGCGAACTCCTGCGCCTCGCTCATCGCGACCCCGCGGTCGGCGAGTGCGCCGACGAGCGTGCGCGCCTCGCCCGCGGCCTCGCGGTCGGCCTCGACGAGGACGTCGTGCGGCACGCTGGCCGACCAGCCGACGCCGGGAGTCGCGTCCCCGGCCACCGAGACCGCCGATTCGGGCAGCGACGAGTCGCGCGCCGGGATGAGCCACACCTCGTCGCCGTCGACCACGCCCATCAACGCCTGGCTGCCCGTGCTCACGGCGAGCCCGGAGATCTGCCGGTCGGTCCACACCCACAGGTCGATGGCCACGGCGGGCCGGATGAACAGGTTGAGCATGTCCACCAGGTCGCTCGTGGCCTGCCGTCCCTTCGCGAGCCTGCGCTGCGCCAGCGAGCTCCACGCCTGCTCGATGAGGTCCCCACGTTCGCTGTGGGTCATCCCGGCGCTCGGCACGTCCAGCGCGGGATGCCGGCGCGGCAGCCGTTCCGCCTCCCAGAGCATGTCGAACTCGAGCGTGGACAACACCACGCTTTCACCACTGGTCACAGGTGGTTCACCGCTGTTCCGAGTCCGTTCCCGCCGCCGGTGCCGCCGACTCCGCAGGCGCTGCTGCTTCCGCCGACCGTGCTGCCTCCGCCTTCCAGTCGCCGATGGTGTCGGGCGCGACCATCCGATCGTCGGCGAAGAGGTCGTTGTCGTCGACGCCGAAGCGGCGCACGTGCGTCTGGTCGTCGTCGCCGTCCTGCGGCGCCGCCTTGTGCAGAACGCCCCGGCGGTCCTGGCCGTCCGACCTGTTGCGGTCGGCCCGCGCCTGCTCCTCGGGCAGGTTGCCGATGTTCTGCACCGGCGAACGCGGGGTGCCGCGCTGACGACCGCTGCGGTCGCTGTCGCCCGCGAGCGCGCCCGCGATGCCGCCGGCCGCGACCGCGCCGATCGCACCGCCGAGGCCGTCGGCCGTGATGCCACCGCCCGACGACGACCCTCCGCCGGACTCCTGGCCCGACGCCGCGGTCGTGTCACCGCCGGACAGCGGGGCGACCCCGAAGGACTTGCCCTTCGCCAACTGCTCGGGCTGCCCGGACGTGGGCGCACCGGCCTTGCCACCGGCGACCGGCGCGGGCGCAACGGCCCCACCCGCCGCACCGCCGGCCCTGCGCCGGGTGCGGCGCCGCGCCGGTGCCCCGGCGACGGGCGCACCGGCCTTGCCGCCGACCGCGCCGGGCTGCTTGCTGCCGGTCTGGTTGCCCGGCTGGTCCGGACCCGCGGGGGCGCCGGGCGCACCCGGAGTCGCGCCACCACCCGGGACAGCGCCACCGGGGACCCCGCCACCGGGGACAGCTCCGCCGGGAACAGCGCCACCGGGAAGGGCGCCGCCGGGGACCTTGCCGCCGACGCCACCGACACCGCCGGGACCGCCGACCACGCCGCCGGCACCGGGTGCTCCGGGCGTGCCGGGCGCCGCGGGGGCACCGGCCTGGCCACCGGGTGCACCGGGGACCGACGATCCGGAACCACTGCCGGCACCGGACTGCCCACCCGGATGTCCCACGTGCATGTAGCCGACACCGCCGCCGGAGATCGACTGCACGGGCGCGGTGCTGCTGGGTGCGGCGGACGACGGCGCCGTGCCGGCGTACGGCTTGGCGGGCTGCACCGAACCGGTTGCGGGGGGCGGCGCCGCGTCGTAGGTGGGTGCGGGCGCGACGGGAGCCGACACGGGCGGTGCGACCGGGGCCGCCGGCGCGCGGGCCGCGGGGCCACGCCGGACGCGTCGGTGGCATCACCGCCGGGCGGCGGGGCGTCGGGGCGCGGAGCGCCGACGTCCGGCACCGGCGGACCACCGGCGGAGATGTCCTTCGGCACGTCACCCGTGGGCGCGCTGCCCACGGAACCGACCATCATCCGCGGCGCCTCGAGCGTCGGGACGTTGCCCAGCGCCTCACCGGAGGACTGCGCGTAGCCGTTCAACGCCTCGAGCGCCTGTGCCCGCGCCTCCTGCGCCTGGGCGACGCGCCGGGCGTGGTCGGTCTCGAAACCGATCAGGCTGCCCAACGAGTCGAGCATGCCCATGCCGCCCGCGCCGTCGCGCAACGCCTGCGCGTCGGGCAGCTTGTGCATCGTGCGGTTGAACGCCTCGCCCTGGGCGAAGATCTGCTTGGCCGTCTCCTCGGCCTTTCCGTGTGCGTCGCTGGAGAAGTCGGCCTCGCCGGAGATCCACCGCTGCGCCTGTTCGGCGGCGTTGCCGGTCCAGTTCACGCCGAGCTTGCCGAGTTCCTCGCGGAGGGTGTTCTCGGTGCGGCTCAACGCCTTGGAGATCTCGCGGAGCGCGTCGACCGCGTCGCCGATGCCTTTCACGCCCGCACCGCCGCGGAACCGGTCGATCTCGTCGGCCAGCATGTTGTCGGTGTAGCCGTCGAAGCGGTGGTTGCGGATCTGCTCCGCCTTCCCCGTGACGTCCGACGTCGCCTCAGCCATCTCGCCTACCCCTCATTCCGCGTCGCGCGCCACCTGCTGCTCGGCCGTCCCCGCATGTCACGAAGGTCCACGGCCGCCTCCGAAGCTGTCCGCCTTCTCCTGATCCGAGCGGGTGTAGTCCTCGCCGGCCTTGCGCAGCTGCTCGGCCAGTCCGCGCAGCCCGGTGACGTAGGCGCGCACGCGCGCCGCGTAGGAGTTCTCGTCGCCGGCCACGACCTCGTTCCACGCGCGAACGGCGTGCTGCGACACGGTGTCCTCGGACGGCGGGGTGATCTCGAGGGACTCGAGGTGCTCGGAGAGCTTCTCCTCGAGGGCCGCGGCCTGCGCGTCGATGATGCCGGCGGCCTCGGCGACCTTCTCGGGCGCGACGTCGATGTCCTTGGCGCCGGGCAGCCAGGCGAACTCGCCGAGGCCCCCGTCGCTGTTCGGACCAGTGCCTGCGTCTGACGCCATGCGAGCCCCCTGTTACGGCCGGTAGTCGTCCGGTTTCCCTGGCAGGTTACCAACTGAGATGTGACGGTGACCTGAACTTCGACGTTCCGGCGGGCGACCCGGTTCCCTCCGAAGGGAGGGAATTTCCGGGCGGCTCAGGTGTGGGGACGGCTCAGGAGGTGGGGACGGTGATCTCGCCGCGGGATGCGCGCAGGGCGATGTCGGTGCGGTGGTGCGCCCCGGCGAGGTTGACGCCCGCGACCCGCTCGTAGGCGTCGGCGCGGGCCGCCTCGAGGTCGGAACCGGTCCCTACCACCGACAGCACGCGACCCCCGCTCGCGACCACGGCACCGTCCTCGCGGCGCCGGGTACCTGCGTGCAGGACGCCCTCGGCCTCGCCGCCGGTGATGACGTCGCCGGTGCGGGGCTTGCCGGGGTAGCCGTCGGCGGCCAGCACGACCGTGACGGCCGCGCCGTCGGCCCATTCGAGCGGCGGCTGCTCGGCAAGGGTGCCGTTCGCGGTCGCGGCCAGCAGCCCGGGCAGCGGCGTGCGCAGCAACGCCAGCACGACCTGCGTCTCCGGGTCGCCGAAGCGGCAGTTGAACTCGATGACCTGCGGACCCTCGCTCGTCAGCGCCAGACCCGCGTACAGCAGACCGGAGAACTCGGCGTCCCGATCGGCCAGTTCGTCGACCACGGGCTGCACGATGCGCGCCACGACATCGTCGACGAGACCCTCCGGCACCCACGACAGCGGCGCGTAGGCACCCATGCCGCCGGTGTTCGGCCCGGAGTCGGCGTCGCCGACGCGCTTGAAGTCCTGCGCGGGCAGCAGCGGCACCACGGTGCGCCCGTCGACGAGGCAGAACAGCGACGCCTCCGGCCCGTCCAGGAACGACTCGAGCACCACCGGGTGGCCGCCGTCGAGCAGCATCAGCGCGTGCTTGCGCGCCTGTTCGCGTCCGGGGTCACCACGACGCCCTTGCCGGCGGCCAGTCCGTCGTCCTTGACGACCCAGGTCGGACCGAACCGCGACAGCGCCGCGTCCAGGTGGGCCGGGTTGTCCACGACCTCGCTGCGCGCCGTCGGCACGCCCGCGGCCGTCATGACGTCCTTGGCGAACGCCTTCGAACCCTCGATCCGCGCCGCCGCGGCCGACGGGCCGAAGCAGGCGATGCCCTCCTTGCGGACGGCGTCGGCCACACCCGCCACGAGCGGCACCTCGGGCCCGACGACCACCAGATCGGCCCGCCATTCGACGGCGAGCGCCGCGATGGCGGACGGGTCGGTGATGTCGACGCCGAGCGACTCGGCCAGCGCCGCGGTCCCGGCGTTGCCGGGCGCGCAGCCGATGGCCGTCACCGACGGGTCGTGGGAGGCGGCCAGGGCGATGGCGTGCTCGCGGGCACCGGAGCCGATAACCAGGAAGCGCACAGGTAGAGAGGGTAGACACCCCGGTCACGCCGTGCGCACCCGCATGTGCATCGCCGGGGGTTCACCCGCATGTGCCCTCCCGGCTGCCAGGCTGTCGCCGAGTGGTCGCCCACGGCCGCGACCGTAGCGACGTCCCCACCGGACAACGAGAGGGCAACGACGTAAACATGGCAAACAGGTCCAGACTCCGTAAGCGCCTGACGGTGGCCGCGCTCAGCGCGCTCGCCGTGCTCGCGACCACCGGCCTCGCCCCCGCGACGGCCGCGCACCAGACGTCCACCACCGCCCCCGGCCAGGCGGCCGAACGCGGCGAACAGGCCGACGCCATCAAGGTCGTTGCGCACCGCGGTGCCTCCGGCTACCGGCCGGAGCACACGCTCGCCGCCTACGAACTCGCCGCCCGCACCGGCGCCGACTACCTCGAGCCCGACCTCGTCACCACCAAGGACGAGGTGCTCATCGCGCGGCACGAGCCCGAGATCGGCGAGACGACCGATGTGGACACCCGGCCCGAGTTCGCCGACCGCAAGACCACCAAGCAGGTCGACGGGCAGCCCGTCACCGGCTGGTTCGCCGAGGACTTCACGCTCGCCGAGCTGAAGACCCTGCGCGCTGTGGAGCGCATCCCGGACGTGCGGCCGCACAACACGATCTACGACGGTCGGTTCGAGGTCGCCACGTTCCAGGAGATCATCGACCTGTCCAAGAAGCTCTCCCGTGAGCTCGGCCGCGACATCGGCGTGTACCCGGAGCTCAAGCACCCGACGTACTTCCAGCAGAAGGACATCGCGCTCGAGCCGATGCTGGTGGACATCCTCAACCGCAACAAGATGAACCACCCGAAGTCCAATGTGTACGTCCAGTCGTTCGAGGTGGCGAACCTCAAGGAACTGAGCGACCAGGTGCGCGTGCCGCTGGTGCAGCTGATCGGGGCGTCCGGAGCGCCGTACGACTTCGTCGAGTCCGGCGACCCGCGCACCTACGACGACCTCGTCACGCCCGAGGGCCTGAAGGAGATCGCGAGCTACGCCGACGCCGTGGGCCCGGAGAAGAACCGGATCATCCCCACCGATGACGACGGCAACCTGACCGAGCCGACCACGTTCGTCGACGACGCCCACCACGAGAACCTGATCGTCCACCCGTGGACGTTCCGCGCCGAGAACGAGTTCCTGCCGACGAACCTGCAGTCGTCGGACGACCCGGCCGCCTACGGCGACATCTTCGCCGAGTACCAGGCGTTCCTCGAGACCGGCATCGACGGCGTCTTCGCCGACCACCCGGACATCGCCGTGGAAGCAGTCCGCAGCTTCGAAAACGAGTAAGTCCACAACACCCGAGGCCCCATGGTTGCGTTGAACGCGAGCATGCCTCGGGTGCTTTGGGCCTGAGGCGTCCTCAGAGGATGGTGTGGCGTTCGATGGTCTGCTCGCGGCCGGGGCCGACGCCGATGGCCGAGATGCGTGTGCCCATCAGTTCCTCGAGCCGTTCGACGTAGGCCTGCGCGTTCTTCGGCAGCTCGTCGAAGCTGCGGCACTCGCTGATGTCCTCCCACCAGCCGGGCAGCTCCTCGTACACGGGCTTGGCGTGGTGGACGTCCGTCTGCGTCATCGGCATGTCCTCGGTGCGCTCGCCGTCGACGTCGTAGGCCACGCACACCGGCACCGCCTCGAGCCCGGACAGCACGTCGAGCTTGGTGAGGAAGTAGTCGGTGATGCCGTTGACGCGCGCCGCGTACCGGCCGATGACCGCGTCGAACCAGCCGGTGCGCCGCGAACGGCCCGTCGTCACGCCGAACTCGCCACCGGACTTGCGCAGGTTCTCGCCCGCCTCGTCGGTGAGCTCGGTCGGGAACGGCCCGGAGCCGACCCGCGTGGTGTAGGCCTTCAGGATCCCCAGCACCGTCGTGATGCGTCCCGGGCCGATGCCGGAGCCCGCGCTCGCGCCGCCGGACGTCGGGCTGGACGACGTCACGTACGGGTAGGTGCCGTGGTCGACGTCGAGCAGCGTGCCCTGCGAACCCTCCAGCAGCACCGTCTCGTCGCGCTCGAGGGCCTTGTTCAGCTCGAGGCGCGTGTCGGCGATGCGGTGCCGGAACCGCTCGGCCTGCGTCAGGACGGTGTCGGTGACCTCCGCCGCGTCGAGGCCCTTGCGGTTGTAGACCTTGATCAGCACCTGGTTCTTGAACTCCAGGGCCGCCTCGACCTTCTGCCGCAGGATCTTCTCGTCCAGCAGGTCCTGCACGCGCACGCCCACGCGCGCGACCTTGTCCTGGTAGCACGGGCCGATGCCGCGTCCGGTGGTGCCGATCTTGCGGCTGCCCAGGTAACGCTCGGTGACCTTATCGATGGCCACGTGGTACGGCATGATCAAGTGCGCGTCCGCCGACAGCAGCAGCCTGTTCGTGTCGATGCCGCGCGCCTCGAGCCCCTCGAGCTCCTCCAGCAGCACCCCCGGGTCGACCACGACACCGTTGCCGATCACGTTCGTCACGTGCGGGGTGAGGATGCCGGACGGGATGAGGTGCAGCGCGAAGTCCTGCCCGTCGGGCAGCACGACCGTGTGCCCGGCGTTGTTGCCACCCTGGTACCGCACCACCCACTGCACCTTGTCGCCGAGCAGGTCGGTGGCCTTGCCCTTGCCTTCGTCGCCCCATTGGGCACCGATGAGCACGATGGCCGGCATGTGAAACTCCAAGGTGTGTAGTGGCTGGTGTGTACTGCTGACACTGGTCAGTCGGTAGGACTGGGAAATGCCGGTACATGAGCCTAACCGAGGGGTTGTACGTGCGGGGATTGGTACTGCTGTGCGGCGGCGCTGAGCTGGGATTACCACTGCCGGACGGGGCCGAGGCGGAGAAACTGCCCGCCCGGCCGGGCCGCAAGGACGTCGACACGCTGCTGACCGGCGATTTCGACCGCCTCGTCGTGGTGGGCACCGACGCCGATCTCGCCGCCGTCGCGTTGCGCCTGCTGCGCAAGGAACTCCTGGACGAGTCCGACGTGGGGTTCGTGCCGACGGCCGCGTCCGAGGTGGCCGCACTGTGGGGTCTGCCACGCGAGCGGACGGCGGCATGGGACGCGGCGTGGTCCGGAACACCCACCGGTGTTCCGTTGATCAGGGACGACGCCGGCGGGGTGCTGCTCGGGCTCGGCGTCGTGCGCACGCCGCGCGGGGTGGCCTACTGCGACGACACGGAGGCGCTGCGGGGCGAGGCCGATCTGCTGGAGGTGCGGCCCGATCCGCAGGCGGGCAGTGACACGTCCGCGGGCGGACTCAACGTGACGATCACCCGCGGACGACTGCTGAAACGACGCACCCGGCTCGCCGGGAGGGCGTTGCAGCTCGGCGGCGGCGAGGTGGTGCCGGAACTCGACGGCGTGGCGTATCCGCGGCCCATGTCGCGGTGGACTTGGTACAGGCATACACACGACTTCCGTCTGGTTCTGCCACCGACATCGGTCTGAATCCGCCCGGGGTTAACTACTCCGTTACCTGCCTTGGAGACAGTCGGAAAGTCCTTCACGTCACCGGATTCCCCTTCGTCGAAAGAGGTGCTGTCGTGACTTTCCCCCGCACTCTCCGTAATTCCGCGGTCGCCCTGGGTGCGACCGCGGTGCTGACCATGACCGCCGCCGCGGGCACCGCCGTGGCCGAACCGCCGAACATCCCCAGCCCCGGCACCGCCGAGACGCAGCTGAACGCCCTCGAGGTCGCCCCCGACGGCTCGAGCGACGGCTACGACCGCGACCTGTTCCCGCACTGGAGCAGCCACGAGGACAACTGCAACACCCGTGAGCTGGTGCTCGAGCGCGACGGCGACGGCGTCGAGGTCGGCACGGACTGCTACCCGACCGACGGCAGCTGGTACAGCGAGTTCGACGGCGAGACCGTGTCCGACCCGTCGGAGATCGACATCGACCACGTCGTCCCGCTGGCCAACGCCTGGCGCACCGGCGCCTCGGAGTGGACGACCGCCGAGCGCGAGGAGTTCGCCAACGACCTCGACTCGCCGCAGCTGATCGCCGTCACGGCCAGCTCCAACCGGTCCAAGGGCGACTCCGACCCGTCGGAGTGGCAGCCCATCTCGTCGTACCACTGCACCTACGCCTCGATGTGGATCACCGTGAAGCACGAGTACGAACTCACGGTCCACGAGGCGGAGAAGGCCTCCCTGAAGGACATGCTCTCCACCTGCTGACGTTGCTCCCGAGGCCCCTTGGTCGCATGGAGTCGAGCACTGCCGCGCGGAGCGCGTCCGTTTGGGTGGCGGTGGGAGACGGGTGGGAGCGACTATGGGGCCCTCGGGTGCTTCTTCCGGGGGTGTGGGGTTCACGTGGGCTTGACACCCACGGGGCGGAACGCGAATCTTTTTCGAACAACAAGATCGCCGAACCGTCCACCGCAAGCTCAACGGAGAGCTCCATGCGTTCAGTTCGCCGCGGCCGGATCACGGCCGCCATCGCCGCGTCCGCCGTCGCCGCCTCCCTGCTCACCGCGGTTCCCGCCGGCGCAAGCCCGGCCCCCGCCGACGACCCGAACGCCACCCCGACCGCCGAACCGGCCGCCGTGGACGACGAGTTCTACCAACCACCGTCCCCGCTGCCCGCCGGTGAGACGGCGACGTCATCCGCCACGAGCCGACGTCGTTCTTCCTCGACCCGCTCCGGTTGGTGCAGGCGCCCGCCGACGCGCAGCGGATCATGTACCTCAGCAACGACACCCACGGCGAACGCAACGCCGTCACCGGCACGGTGCTCGTCCCGAACCGGGACTGGGACGGCCCCGGCGAACGGCCGATCGTCGGCTACGCCGCGGGCACGCAGGGCATGGGCGATCAGTGCGCCCCGTCCAAGGCGCTGGCAGCCGGCACCCAGTACGAGGGCATCTTCATCAAGGGCATGCTCGCCCGCGGGTACGCCGTGGCGCTGACCGACTACGAGGGCCTCGGCACCCCCGGCGTGCACACGTACGTCAACCGCAAGGCCACGGCCCACGCGGTGCTCGACATGGTGCGCGCCGCACAGCGCACGCCCGACACGGGACTGCCGTCGGACGGGCCGGTGCTGACCGCCGGCTACTCCCAGGGCGGCGGGGCGTCGGCCGCGGCGGCGGAGTTGCAGCCGGAGTACGCGCCGGACATCGACCTCATCGGCGCGTTCGCCGGCGCGCCGCCCGCGGACCTGACCGAGGTCGCCGACCTGCTCGACGGCCACTACGCGGTGGCGTTCCTGATGTTCGCGGTCGCCGGCATGCAGGAGGCGTACCCGGACCTGGGCATCGACGACATGCTCAACGACAAGGGCCGCGAGGTCCGCGACAAGATCGAGGAGAGCTGCACCGGCGACGGGCTGTTGGGCCACATGTTCACCCGCACCTCGGAGTTGACGGCCGACGGCAGGCCGATCGGCGACTACCTCGGCGAGGAACCGTTCCGCAGCGCCGTCGAGGAACAGCGCATCGGGACGTCGGCGCCGCAGGCGCCCGTGTACGTGGCGCACAGCAGGCTCGACGACATCGTGCCGTACGGCCAGGGCCGGGACATGGCGCGCGCGTGGTGCGAGGACGGCGCCACGGTGCGGTTCGACACGCTGGCCATCCCGACGCACGTCGGCGGCTACGTGGGCGCCTACCCGAAGGCGTTCCGCTGGCTGGACCAGCGGGTGCAGGGTGCCGAGGCACCGAGCAACTGCGGCGAGTTCTGACGCCCGGCGCGGATCCAGGGCCGCCGGTGGTTCACGCCGGCGGCCTGCCGGGCTCAGGCTCACTCCCTGGACGCGGACTCAGGCGAGGCCGGTGGCCTCGGCGGACGCCGGATCGGAGTCGAGCAGCAGCTGCTTGCAGCGTTCGTACTCGTCGGCCTCGCCGATGCGGCCGGCCGCCTTGCCGAGCGCGGCGACGCTGCGGAGGAACCCCTGGTTCGGGCGGTGCGCCCACGGCACGGGGCCGAAGCCCTTCCAGCCCGCGCGGCGGAGCTGGTCGAGGCCGCGGTGGTAGCCGGTGCGGGCGTAGGCGTAGGCGTCGACGAACTCGTTCTCGTTCAGGGCACGCTCGGCGAGTGCGGCCCACGCTCGCTGAAGTCGGGGTGCTCGGCGGCGACTTCGCTCGGCTCGGTGCCCGCGTCGAGCGCGGCTTCCGCGTCGGGGCGTTCCGGGAGCGTGGTGGGGTCCGGTTCGAGCAGGTTGTGGGTCATGGCGTCATTCAACCACCGCCGCGGCGGGCACGCGGGCGCCGGTTTCGCGCCCGGTTCGCGGTGGGTCCTACAGCAGCAGCGACAGCGACGACACCATGGCCATCAGCACCAGAGTGGCGATCAGAACAACGGCGACGAGACGTTTCGGCATCACGGCTGACACTGTGCCTGACGACGGACCGCACATATCGGGCCGCCCCGGTGCCCTCCAACGGGGGAACCCCCGGTACACCCAGGGGGTGCACCGGGGGTCCCTGGTCGAGCTTCGGGCCGGGGATCGGCGGCTGCGCCGCTCACAGCTTCTTGCCGGCCGACTTGAGGTGCTCGGCGGCCTCGGCGACGCGGGTGGCCATCGCGCCCTCGGCGACCTTGAGGTAGCTGCGCGGGTCGTAGGTCTTCTTGTTGCCGACCTCGCCGTCGATCTTCAGCACGCCGTCGTAGTTCTTGAAGAAGTGGTCGGCGATGGGCCGCGAGAACGCGTACTGCGTGTCGGTGTCGACGTTCATCTTCACCACGCCGTAGCTGAGCGCCTCGTGGATCTCCTCCAGCAGCGAACCGGAGCCGCCGTGGAACACGAGCTCGAACGGCTTCGACCCGGCGGGCATGCCCAGCTTCTCGGCCGCGACGGCCTGGCCGCGCTTGAGCACCTCCGGGCGCAGCTGGACCGCACCCGGCTTGTACGCGCCGTGCACGTTGCCGAACGTCGCGGCCAGCAGGTAGCGGCCCTGCTCGCCCGCGCCGAGCGCGTCGACGGTCTTGGTGAAGTCACCCTCGGCGGTGTAGAGCTTCTCGTTGATGTCGTTGGAGACGCCGTCCTCCTCGCCGCCGACGACACCGATCTCGACCTCGAGGATGATCTTCGCGGCGGCCGAGGCGGCCAGCAGCTCCTTCGCGATGTCGAGGTTCTCGTCGAGGTCGATCGCCGAGCCGTCCCACATGTGCGACTGGAACAGCGGGTTCTTGCCCGCGTTGACGCGTTCCTGCGAGATCTCGATCAGCGGACGGACGAAGCCGTCGAGCTTGTCCTTCGGGCAGTGGTCGGTGTGCAGGGCGACGTTGACGTCGTACTTGTCGGCCACCACGTGCGCGAACTCGGCCAGGCCGCGTGCGCCCGTGACCATGTCCTTGACCTTCTGACCGGAGGCGAACTCGGCGCCACCGGTGGAGAACTGGATGATGCCGTCGCTCTCGGCCTCGGCGAAGCCGCGGATCGCCGCGTTGACGGTCTCCGACGAGGTCACGTTGATCGCCGGGTACGCGAACTCACCCTGTTTGGCGCGGTCCAGCATCTCGGCGTAGACCTCAGGTGTGGCGATGGGCATCGTTGTCCTCCTCGGGCTCAAGACTTACGGGCCTGGCTTATCGCCCCCAGCCGTGTTCGGCATCCCGGGTGCGATCGAGTCGTGCGAGTACGGCGCCGGAACGCGTCCGGGCGGGGATTCCTGCGCCGGATCCTACGAGGCACAGCCTGGCATCACCCGGTGACACGGTGAAGCCCGCACACCCCCTGACGTGGCCTTTTTCGCAGCATCGATTCAGTGTTCGATTCAGTAGGCCACCCGTCCGGTAGGGCAGGTGCGCCCGAGGGCCCCATGGTCGCGCCCACCCGTCTCCCACCACCGCCCAAACGGACGCGCTCCGCGCGGCAGTGCTCGATTCCACGCGACCAAAGGGCCCTCGGGCGCTTTTTGCCTACGTCAGGTGGTCGGCCAGGGCTGCGTAGGTGGGGAGCGGGTCGATGTCCATGGGGAGGGCCTGGATGCACACGTGGTCGGCGCCGGCCTCGAGGTGCTTGCGCACGCCCGCGGCGACGGTCGCGGCGTCGCCGTGCAGGCCGAGCTTGTCGATCAACGCGTCGCTGCCGCCGCCGTCGATGTCGGACTCCGACCAGCCGAGGCGCAGCAGGTTGTTGCGGTAGTTCGTCAGCCCGAGGTACGGGTTGTTGATCGGCCCCCGCGCGGCCTCGCGCGCACGCTGCTCGTCGCTCTCGAGCACGACCTTCTGCTCGGGCGCCAGCAGCACGCCCCGACCGACCAGCTCACGCGCCTCCCGCGTGTGCTCGGGGGTGGTCAGGTACGGGTGCGCGCCGAGCGTGCGCTGCGCCGACAGCTTCAGCACCTGCGGTCCGAGCGCGGCGAGCGCGCGGTCCTCGACGGGAACACCCGCCTCGTCGAGCTGGTCCAAATAGGACACGATCTTGTCGTACGGCTTCTCGTACTCCTGCTGCGCCTCGCGGTGGCCGACGCCCACGCCGAGCAGGAACCGACCAGGGTGTTTGGCCGCGATGCGGTGGTACGACGCGCCGACCGTGGCCGCGTCGTCGGTCCACATGTTCACGATGCCGGTCGCGATGGTCAGCGACGAGGTCGCGTCGAGGAGCCCTTCGATGTGCTCGAAGTCGCCGGGCGGGTTGCCACCGAGCCAGAGCGTGCCGTAGCCGAGCTTCTCGACCTCGCCCGCCAGTGCGGCGTCGACACCGCTCCACCAACGCCAGATTCCGTACTTCCCAAGATTCACTGCCATGTCCCGGGCAACGTCGCGCGCCCGGCACGTGTTCCACCCTCACCGCCGCAACCACGATCGAGAACTACCGAGCAGTAGCCTACTTTGAGTAAGTTGAGGTACGGTCCCAGGTGAGAGCACCGAGGAGGCAACAGTGACGTTCCTGTCCGGCGGCAAGAATGGCCCGAAGAACGTGAGAGACAAGGTCGTGCTGATCACCGGCGCGGCACGCGGCATCGGCGCCGGCCTCGCCGAACGCCTGGCCGCCGACGGCGCCAAGGTCGCCCTCGTGGGCCTCGAGGCCGAGGAGCAGACCAAGGTCGCCGAACGCATCGGCCCCAACGCGCGCTCGTGGGAGGCCGACGTCACGAGCTGGGACGCCCTCGAGAAGGCCACCGAGGAGATCGTCGCCCACTTCGGCGGGATCGACATCGTCGTCGCCAACGCGGGCATCGCCACGACCGGCTTCGCCCGCTCGATCGACCGCGACGCCTACGAGAAGGTCTTCGAGGTCGACCTGCTCGGCGTGTGGCGCACGTTCCGCGTCACCATGCCGCACGTCATCGACCGCAAGGGCTACCTGCTGGCGATCTCGTCGTTCGCCGCGATCGCACACGCCCCCGGCATGGCCAACTACGCCGGCGCGAAGGCCGGCGTCGAGGCGTTCTGCAACAGCCTCCGCGCGGAGCTGCAGCACCTCGGCGTCAAGGTCGGCGTCGCCCACCCCACGTGGATCAAGACCGACCTCGTCGAGAGCGCCGACGCGCACCCGGTGTTCGGCAAGCTGCGCTCCGGCATGCCCGGCCTGATGGGCAAGACGTACCCGCTCGACCTCGCGCTCGACCACCTCACCGTGGGCATCCGCAAGCGCGCCAGGGTGATCCACGTGCCCAAGTGGGTCGGGGTGATGAAGCTGGTGCGCGCGATCGTGCCGCCGATCATCGAGTTCGGTTCGCGCTTCCAGGGTGTCGCCAAGGCCGACGAGGCCGCGCTCGAGGACATCGCCAAGCGCGGGGCCCGCGAGTCCGCGACCAACGGTCACGGCGGCCGCGCCGCGATCAAGTAGGCGGCCGGCATGTCGCGTCGCGATCAGATCCGGATGAGCGACGACGAGCTGCGGGCCTATGTCGCCGAGCAGCGCGTCATCAACGTCGCGACGATGAGCCCGAACGGCAGACCGCACCTGGCGCCGCTGTGGTACTTCCCGGCCGGCGGCGGGCGGCTGTCGACGTGGACCTACCGCAAGTCGCAGAAGGTCGCCAACCTGATGCGGCTCGCGCAGGCCACGGTGCTGATCGAGTCGGGCGAGTCGTACGAGCAGCTGCGCGGCGTGTCGATGGAGTGCGACGTCGAGTTCGTCGAGGAGACCGACACGGTCGCCGACATCGGTACGCGCCTGGCGATGCGCTACGCCGGCCTCGAGGGCGACCCGCCTGCCGAACTCACCGCCGGTATCGCCCACCAGGCCCCGAAACGCATCGGCCTCGTGTTCACCCCCACGAAGACCGTCAGCTGGGACCACACGAAACTCGGTGGAACGTACTGATCGAATACGCTTCCCTGCGTCAACGGTGACGAACAACGGGAGGCGACATG
Source organism: Saccharomonospora sp. CUA-673 (assembly GCF_001942305.1). Lineage (GTDB taxonomy): Bacteria > Actinomycetota > Actinomycetes > Mycobacteriales > Pseudonocardiaceae > Prauserella. The sequence goes on from NZ_MKKE01000084.1 coordinate 64,690, forward strand.
GTCGTCGGCACACGACTGCGGCGGCTGGGCGCACTGGCCGCCGCGATCGGCCTGGTCCTCACGCTCGGCGGCCAGGCGCACGCCACGGAGCGGGGGCCTTCCGGGCAGGAGCCGACCGGACCTGCGCAGCCCAACATCCTCACCGCCATGGCGTACTCGTTCGCCCAGCCGACCGTGATGCCGCCGCACACCAACGACTGGGACTGCGAGCCGAGCGCCGAACATCCCAATCCGGTGCTGCTGTCCAACGGCACGCTGGTCAACTCGTACGCCGACTGGGCCGGACTGTCCGGGAAGCTGGCCGACGCGGGCTTCTGCGTGTTCAGCGTCAACCTCGGCGGCGCGGAGGGCAGCCCGATCCAGACGGTCGCCCCCGTCGCGGAGACCGCCACGCAGCTCGCCGAGTTCGGTGACCGGGTGCTCGCCGCGACCGGGGCCGAGCGGCTCGACGTCGTCGGCCACTCGCAGGGCGGGATGAATCCGCGCTACTGGATCAAGAACCTCGGCGGCGAGGACACGATCGACCGGCTGATCGGCCTCGCCCCGTCCAACTACGGCACCGACCTGTTCGGCCTGCTCACACTGGTGCAACGCGTGCCGCTGCTGCGTGACCTCGTCGGCGTCCCGTTCCCGGCGTTCAACGATCAGGAGACGCACTCGGAGTTCCTCGCCGAACTCAACGAGGGTGGCGACACGGTCCCCGGCGTCGACTACACGGTGATCCAGACGAAGTACGACCAGGTGGTCACGCCGTACACGAACGCCTTCCTCGACCCGGCGCCGAACGTGGACAACGTCCTGCTCCAGGACGTCTGCCCGGCCGACAAGACCGACCACCTGGGCATCACCTACGACCCGATCGCCGGTCAGCTGGTCCTCAACGCCCTCGACCCGGCCAACGCGGAGCCACCCCGCTGCCGATTCGTCCCGCCGATCCTGTCCTCCTGAGGTCACCTTCAGGGACGTTTCCCAGCTGGGCGCAGACCTGGCACCATGACGTGGATCACACTCGTCGTCGAGTGCCAGGGAGCTCGCCGTGGAGCTGCGTACCGAGATCGCCCAGTCCTGGCGGCGCGCCGAGCTGTCGGGACTGACACCGAACACTCCGGCCGACCGGTTGGCGGGCAACATCATCGCGGACATCGACACCCGCAGCCGGCTGTTGCGGGCCGCCGATCCGGTGCTCGAGGACATCGCACGGCATCTGCGCGACACCCGGCTGTCGGTGCTGCTGGCCGATCGGGACTGTCGGATCGTCGCGCGCCGCTACGGTGACCGGGCGCTCGAACGCGCCCTCGACGCGGTCAGCGCCGTCCCGGGGAGCCTGTTCACCGAGGAGACCAGCGGCACGAATTCCCTTGCCACGCCGCACGAGCTGCGGCGTGGGGTGGCCGTGCACGGCGAGGAGCACTTCCTCGACGCGCTCAAACGGTTCACGTGTTACGGCCATCCGATCCGCAATCCGGCCACGGGCCGGTTCGAGGGCGTTCTCGACATCACGGGCCTGGTCGAGGACGCCAATCCGCTGCTCGCGCCGTTCCTCATACAGGCGGTGGCCGACATCGAGCACCGCCTCCTGGACGGCTCGAACCAGGCGCAACAACGGCTGCTGGCGGCGTTCCAGGCGGCGCAGCACCGCTCGTCGGCGGTGCTGGCGCTCGGTGAGGACGTCGTGCTGGCCAACAGCGCCGCCGTGGACCTCGTCGACCCGGTCGACCACCCGCTGCTGCGCGAGTTGTCCCGCACGCGGCGCGGCGTGCGGCGGATCCGGCTGTCGTCGGGCACCGAGGTCGAGGTGCGCATGGAGGCCGTGTCGGTCAACGCGGGGATGCTGTTCGAACTGGCACCGCTGCGTCCGGCGTACCGGGGCGCGGTGCGCAGGCGCACGCCCGTGAGCGTGCTGCCCGGCGACGTCGAGGACCGGCTGGTGCGCAGCGCCCAGGCCCGACGTCGGGTCCTCGTACTGGGCGAACCCGGCAGCGGGCACGGCGCCGCGACGGCCGTCCTGGCCGGCACGCGCGCACCGGCCCGGCTCGACGCGGGCGACGTCGCGACGCTCGGCGAGCACGAGTGGTGCGCGCGCCTGGAACGACTCGTGACGCACCAGGGTCTCGTCGTGGTGCGGAACGTCCACCTGCTGCCGCCGTTGTCCGCGACGCGGACGGCCCGACTGCTCGACGAGGCGTCCACCTGGTTCGCGTTCACCGCCGACAGCGAGACCGGGGTGCACGCCGAACTGTCCGCGCGCGTGCACCGCCGGGTCGAGCTGCCGCCGTTGCGTTCGCGCCGGCGTGACATTCCCGCGCTGGCCAAGGCGATCCTCGCCGGCATCCGTCCACACGGGACACCACGACTGACCGCGGGGGCACTCGAGTTGTTGGCCGCGCAGCCGTGGCCGGGGAACCTGACCGAGCTCGAGACCGTGCTGACCGACGTCACCGAGGAGCGGTCGACGGGCGACATCACCGCCCGCGACCTGGCGCCGCTGTGCCCGGTGACGACGACCGCGCAGAACCTGTCGGCGTGGCAGCAGGCCGAGTACGAGGCGATCACGCGCGCCCTCGCGGCCGTCGGCGGCAACAAGGTGCAGGCCGCACGCGCACTCGGCATCAGCCGCTCGACGCTGTACAACCGCATCCGCACCCTGCAGATCACGACGTGAACCGCCCGCGTCGGACCTGCCCGGACCTGCCCGAACGGCGCGGGCTGTCCAAAAGCTGCACACCTTCGCCCAGCCCGACACCTCGAGAATTCATCGGGTGAACGCATTGCAATGACGCAATACGGAGGTGTCACCGTGAAGACGAAGGCAGCTGTTCTGTTCGACGCCGGCAAGCCGTTCGAGATCGTCGAACTCGACCTCGACGAACCGGGCCCCGGCGAGGTGCTGATCAAGTACACGGCAGCGGGACTGTGTCACTCCGACCTGCACCTCATCGACAACGACCTGGTGCCGCGGTTCCCGATCGTCGGCGGGCACGAGGGCGCGGGCGTCATCGAGGCCGTCGGCCCCGGCGTGACGAAGGTGGCGCCCGGCGATCACGTCGTGTGCAGCTTCATCCCCAACTGCGGGACGTGCCGCTACTGCTCGACGGGCAGACAGAACCTGTGCGACATGGGCGCCACGATCCTCGACGGGCACATGCCCGACGGCACCTTCCGGTTCCACAGCGACGGCACCGACGTCGGCGGGATGTGCATGCTCGGCTCGTTCGCCGAACGCGCGACCATCTCGCAGCACTCGGTGGTCAAGGTCGACGACTGGCTGCCGTTGGAGACCGCGGTGCTCGTGGGCTGCGGCGTGCCGACCGGGTGGGCGACCGCCAACTACAGCGGCGGCGTACGCGCAGGCGACACGGCCGTGGTGTACGGCGTCGGCGGCATCGGTATCAACGCGGTGCAGGGTGCGGCGCACGCTGGCGCGGCGAACGTGATCGCCGTCGACCCGATCGACTTCAAACGCGAGACGGCGCTGAAACTCGGCGCCACCCACGCGTTCGCGACCGCGCAGGAAGCGGCGGAGAAGGTCAACGAACTCACGTGGGGACAGCTCGCCGATCAGGCGTTGATCTGCGTGGGCACCGTCGACGAACAGGTCGTGTCCGACGCGTTCGACGTCGTCGGCAAGGGCGGCACCGTCGTGATCACCGGCCTGGCGAACCCGGAGAAGCTCACGGTGCATGTGTCCGGCGGCGTGCTGACCCTGTTCGAGAAGACGATCAAGGGCACGCTGTTCGGGTCGGCCAACCCGCAGTACGACATCGTGCGGCTGCTGCGGCTCTACGACCAGGGCCACCTCAAGCTCGACGAGCTCGTCACCACGAAGTACACGCTCGACCAGGTCAACGACGGTTACCAAGACCTGCGCGACGGCAAGAACATCCGAGGAGTCATCGTCCACGACGCGTGAGACCGGCTACGCGACGCGCCATGGGGCCCTCGGTTGCGCTCAATGCACCCAACGGCCCCATGGCTGCGCTCAATGCGCCCGACGGCCCCATGGCTGCGCTCAACGCAACTATGGGGCCTCGGGAGCATCTTGGGCGCACTGCGGGTGCGCCTGGGCGCAGTTGGGGTGCGCCTTGACGGGGGTCAGCTTTCGGGGAGCCAGGCGCCGAGGACGGGTTTCCACTCGCGGACGGTGCGTTCCGCGAGGGCGCCCTCGAGGTGGTACGGGTCGGCGTCGAGGAGCTGGTCCAGCGCCTCGCGGTCGTCGGCCTGGATGATCATCATGCCGCCCGTGCTGTCCTCGAACGGGCCACCGAGCGCGACCACGCCCTGGTCGGCGAGGCCCACGAGGTAGTCGCGGTGGCGGGGCCGCACGTCCTTGTACTTGTCGCCGTCGTAGCGCGTCTGAACCACGTACCAAGTCATGGTCACCGACCCTACGCAGCCACACCTCGCACTGTCCTCGACCCCAATACCTCACCGACCTCCGCACCCCCTCGGCGGGAAACCTGGGTCCGCCGATACCGGAACCGATACGCTGAGCGCGGGTCAGCGGTGAGGTCCCCAGCACCGAAGGACGGGTTCGATGAGCAGTGCCGAGAGCGGCGCGCCTGCCGGCGACGGCGGTGCGACGAACGCTGTCGAGCAGACGCTGCGGCACCTGCGAACCCTCGACGCCCCGGCGACCGATCCGGCCGCCGGTGACTCCTCCGCGCAGCACGAGGGCCCGCTGACGCTGGAGGACCTGTACCGGCAACATCGCATGCGACTCGTGCGGTTGGCGATCCTGCTGGTGGACGAGCCGGCGACGGCCGAGGACGTCGTCCAGGAGGCGTTCACCGGTCTGCACCGCAACTGGGCCAAGTTGCGCGACGCCGCGGCCGCGGTCGGCTACCTGCGCGCCGCGGTGGTGAACGGTTCGCGCAGCGTGTTGCGCCGCCGGAAGACGGCCCGCGAGTACATCCCGCCGCACGCCGTGAACGCCCGGTCGGCCGAGAGCCTGGCGATGCTGTCGACCGAGCACCAGGCCGTGGTGAAGGCGTTGTCGAAGCTGCCGCCGCGGCAACGCGAGGTGCTCGTGCTGCGGTACTACGGCGGCCTGTCGGAGGCGGAGATCGCCGAGGCGACGGGCATCTCGAAGGGCACCGTCAAGTCGACGGCCAGCCGCGCCTCGAGGCGCTCCAGCGCACGATGCCCGAGGGCAAGCAGTAGTCACCCTCGCCGGGCCGCGCGGTTCGGACCTCGCCCGCCCGGGAACCCCTCGGACGTCCCGCCGGAATCCGCCGGGGATCCACCGCACAGCAGGCCGCTCGGCACCGCGTGGCGACCACGTCCTGGTCTGGACCAATAGGATGATGCCGTGAGCACTCCCCACGACACCGCGCCCACCGCCGCAGATCTCGTCCTCTCCGGGGGGCGCGTCGCCCTGCCGTCCGGGGTCGTCGACGACGGTTGGGTGGCCGTCGCGGGGGAGACGATCGTCGCCGCCGGCACCGCCACGCCGCCGGCCGGACCGCGGGTGGACCTGGGTGGACAGCTCGTCGTGCCGGGGTTCGTCGACACGCACTGCCACGGCGGGGGCGGCGCGTCGTTCTCCACGACCGACCCCACCGACGCCGTCCGCGCGGTGCACGCGCACCGCCGCCACGGCACCACGACGATGCTCGCGAGCCTCGTCAGCGAACCCGTGCCGACCCTGGCGAGCCAGGTCGCCGCGTTGGCCGAGCTCGTCACCGACGGCCTGCTCGCCGGCATCCACCTCGAAGGTCCGTTCCTCGCCGAATCCCGTTGCGGCGCACACGATCCCGCCGTGCTGCGCGAACCCGACCCCGGTGCCGTGTCGACGCTCCTGGACGCCGGTCCGGTGCGCATGGTCACGCTCGCGCCCGAACTGCCCGGCGGCGTGAAGGCGGTGCGGCAGATCGCCGAGGCCGGCGTGCTCGCCGCGGTCGGGCACAGCGACGCCCGCCGCGACGACCTGCGCGCTGCCCTCGACGCCGGCGCCACCGTCGCCACGCACCTGTTCAACGGCATGCGCCCACTGCACCACCGCGAACCGGGCGTCGTCGGCACGCTGCTCGACGACGAGCGCGTGACGGTCGAGCTGATCAGCGACCTCGTCCACGTGCACCCGGACGTCCTGCACCTCGCCGCGACGCACGCCGGCCGCGGGCGCACGACGTTGATCACCGACGCGATGGCCGCCACCGGCGGTCCCGACGGGCGCTACACCCTCGGCGCACTCGACGTGGACGTCCGCGGCGGCGTCGCCACCCTGCCCGGATCGGGCGCACTGGCCGGCAGCACGCTCACCATGGACGCCGCGTTCCGCAACGTCGTCCACAGCGTGGGCCTCGACATCGACGACGCGATCCACGCCACGTCACGCAGGCCGGCCGAGCTGCTCGGCGTCGACGACCGCGTGGGGCGGATCGAGGCCGGACTGCGCGCCGACCTGGTCGTCCTCGACGACCAGCTGCGGACACGACGCGTCATGCACGCGGGACGTTGGGTCACCAACGAGTGACATCCGAGCCCGACCGGCTGACCCGCGCGCTCGCGGCGCACTACGCTGGGCTGTGATGAGCGACGACCCCGAGCGCCTGTTGGCCGAGGCATTGCGGGCACAGGCTCGCAGCGCACCCGCCAATTCCGCGCCCGCCACCCCCGTGTCGCCCAACGCCGCCCAGCCCAACGCCCCGCAGTCCAACCCCGCACCGTCCGGACATACCCAGCACAGCCACCTCCAGCACGGTCCCGCACAGCACGGCCCCGCACCGTCGAACCCGATCCAGTCGAGCGTGGCTCAGTCGAGCGTGGCGGCGGTCGAGGCGTCCGGACAGCGGCAGGCGACGGCCGCCCCGGCGGACGCACCCGTCGTGGAGACCCCCGGCGGGTACGGCCTGCTGTCCGGCGCGGGTGAGGGATCTCTCGAACGGGAGCGGGCGGCACTCGACGCCCAGACCGGGCCCGTCCGCGGACACGCCAGCGCCCCCCGGGACGCCGACGGCGCCGGCGCGCACGCCCTCAGCCGGATTCTCGACCGCGACCGCCCGATCACGCTGCCCTGGGTGCTGCTCCTCGCCACGGCCCTGGGCCTCGCCTGCGGCTGCATCATCGGCCTCCTCACCGTGGCCTGACCGCCCCCGGGCTCTCAGGTGAACATGGAGCCGGGGTTGAAGAGGCCATCCGGGTCGAGGCTGCGGCGGATGTCGCGGTGGACGCGCAGGCCGACGGGGCCGAGTTCGCGGGCCAGCCAGTCCTGCTTGAACTTGCCGATGCCGTGCTCGCCGCTCACGGTGCCGCCCATGCCGAGGGCGAGTTCGCAGATCGCGTCGAACGCCGAGCGGGCGCGGTCGAACTCGTCGTCGTGGTTGTAGATCACGGTGGGGTGCATGTTGCCGTCGCCCGCATGCCCGTTGACGACGATGCGCAGGCCGACGTCGGCGGAGATGCGGGCGCAGCCGTCGATGAGCTCGGCGATGCGGGTGCGGGGTACGCACACGTCGTCGGTGAGGTCCCTGCCCATCGATTCGATCGCGGGGTGCACGGACCGCCGGGCCTGCATCAACAGGGCACCCTCGCCGGGGTCGGACGTCGCGTGCACGAGCGAGGCGCCCGAGTCCGCACACACCCGCTGCAGCACGTCGAGTTCGCGTTCCGCCGCCTCCCCGCCCGCGTCGGACTGACACAGCAGCAACGTTCCGCCGCCGGTTCCCCCGCCGAGGTCGGTGCCCAGGTGCTGCTCGACGGCGTGCACGGTCGCGGCGTCCATGATCTCCATCAGCGACGGCACGAGCCCCTCGCCGACGATGCGCGTCACGGCGGCTCCGGCGTCGGCGGTGTCGGGGAAAACCGCCACGAGCGTGCCGGGCGCCTGCGGCAGCGGCCGCAGCGACAACGTCGCCCTGGTGATCACGCCGAGCGTGCCCTCGCTGCCGACGAACAGTTTCGTCAGGTCGTACCCGGCGACGCCCTTCACGGTCCGCCTGCCGGTGTGCAGCACGGACCCGTCGGCGAGCACGACCTCCAGACCGAGCACCGAATCGGACGTCACGCCGTACTTCACGCAGCACAGCCCGCCCGCGTTGGTGGCGAGGTTGCCGCCGATCGTGCAGAAGTCGTAGCTCGCCGGGTCGGGCGGGTAGAACAGGTCGTGCTCGGCGACGGCCGCGCGCAGGTCGGCGTTGACCACGCCCGGTTCGACGACGGCCAGCCGGTTCGCCGGGTCGAGCTCGACGATGCGGTTCATGCGGGTCAGCACCAGCACGACGCAGCCGTCGAGGGCGTTGGCGCCGCCGCACAGTCCGCTGCCCGCCCCGCGGGGCACGATGGGCACGCCCGCGTCCGCGCACGCGCGCACGACGTCCTGCACCTGCTCGGTGCTCGACGGGAACACGACGGCCAGCGGCGTTCCCGCGGGCGCCAACGGCAGCCGGTCGCGCGAGTAGGTCGCCATGACGTCGGGATCGGTGCGCACGCCGACCGCACCGAGCCGCGCGGTCAACGTCGCGACGAGCTCGGCACCCGCGGGATCTGCGGCATCGGCACCGGCGGCCTCGGGGTTCCGGCTGACTGGGGAACGGGTCATGATCTGCACGGTAGATGCTGACGTAGGCTGAGAATAGTTGCAGCTGCCAACGAACCCGGCCGGAACGGCCGAGCGGCGGCGAAGGACGTCGAGAGAGAACCGACGAGGGAACCAGCCCATGCCAGAGTCAGCACCGTCGGCGTCCGAGCCCACACAGCCGTCCGAGCCCACGCAGGACGAGCTCGACATCGCCGACGCCTCGGGACCCAGTTCGTGCGCTTCTTCCGCGCGATGGCCAAGACGAAGTCGCACCTGGCCAAGATCGGACCCGACGGCATCGAACGCGCCGCCTACGCGATCCTGTTCTACCTCGTGAACAACGGCCCGCAGCGCACGTCCGTGCTCGCCGACGCACTGCACTCCGACATCTCCACGGTCAGCAGGCAGAGCACGCTGCTGGTGCGGCACGGCCTGGTCGAACGCACCGCCGACCCCGAGGACGGCCGCGCGACGCTGCTCGCGCCCAGCCCCGAGGGGGTGCGCGTGTTCGAGGAGAACCGCAGGCTCCGGGCCCGGTCGATCGCCGAGATGCTGTCCGGCTGGGACCGCGCGGACCGCGTCGCCGTCACGACGCTGCTCGACCGGCTCAACGACGAGTTCGAGACGTTCCAGCAGCAGAATCCGGCGACCACCGAGCCGGCCGCCGAACCCCCAGCGGAGCCCGCACCAGCGAACCCGACAAATCCGGAGCAGACGTGACGACGGTGACCTGCCGCCCGCGGACGATCGCCGCTAGCATCACCCGGGCGAGCGAGGGCCTGCGTACCGAAAGGATCCACCGCTGATGCCGGGACTATCCGCCACCGTCTGCACGAACGACGGCTGGGGAATCGAGCACGCCGTCCTCACCGTCACCGACCTGACCGGACAGCAGGCCGCGCGCGCGACGGCCGACGTCCAGGGCGGCGTCCGCACCGGCGACCTCGCGCCGGGGATGTACACCGCGGTCGTCACCGCCAACGGCTATCAGCCCGTCGCGCGCACAGCGCAGATCGGCGACGCCGGTAGCGCCGAACTCGGTGCGATCGTCCTCGCCCTCGAGGAGGGCGCGATCGAGCTGCCGCCCACCGGCCCGTGGGTGATCGACCCGCTGCACTCGACCGTGCACTTCACCGCCCGCCACCTGGGCATCTCGAGCATCAAGGGCCGGTTCGCCGAGGTGGGCGGCCGGCTCGAGGTCACGCGGCCCGTCGAACGGTCGACCGTGCAGGCGCAGATCACGCGTCCGCGATCGACACCGGCATCAAGATGCGCGACGACCACCTGCGCTCGCCCGAGTTCCTCGACGTCGACAACCACCCGACGATCGACTTCGTCGGCACCGGCCTGTCACAGCGCGGCCCCACCGAGTGGACCCTCGACGGCGAGCTCACCCTCAACGGCGAGCGCAGGCCCGTGTCGCTCGAGATGACCTACGGCGGCTTCGGCCCGGACCCGTGGGGCGGCACGCGCGCCGCGTTCCACGCCGAGACGCAGCTGCGCCGGGACGACTTCAAGATCAACTACAACGCGATGGTGCGCGCCGGCGTCGCCGCGATCGGCACGACGGTGAAGATCGAGATCGACCTCCAGGTCGTGCAGGGCGAGACGCTGCCCGCGATGTGACCGGCCCACGGGCACGCGTGCTGCGGCGTGGCCGGGCCCGAATTGTGCCGGTTCCCCACGTTCGGAATGTGACGCTCTACCCCGTTCGGGAGCTCTGCGGCCGGGCGTGACGTGCGACGACGTACGCTGCACGACGTGGGTTTTGCTTATGCCGAGGGTGCCGGAATCGGGCTGGACTGGCTGGCGACGGTCGGTCCGGTGCTGCTCTGGCTCATCGTGATCACATTCATCTTCCTCGAATGTGCCGTCATCCTCGGTCTGTTCCTTCCCGGCGACTCACTGTTGTTCACGACGGGACTGCTGCTGGCCAAGCACGGCGCGTCCGACGCCGAGGCGTGGGCGCTGGCGATGACGGTGCTGGCCACGGCGATCGTCGGCAACCACGTCGGCTACCGCATCGGCACCAAGACCGGCACGCATTTCATCGCGCGCCGCAACGGGAAGATGCTCAACCAACGCAATCTCGACCGGGCGCAGGACTTCCTGGACCGCAGGGGTTTCCTCGCGATCGTGCTGGCGCGGTGGATCCCGTGGGTGCGCACGCTCGCGCCGATGATCGCGGGCGCGGCGAAGATGAACCACCGGCGGTTCATGCTGGCGACGGTCCTCGGCGCGACGATCTGGGTGCCGACCCTGGTGCTCATCGGCTACTACGGCTCCGCCCTGCTCAACGATGTCCCGTGGCTGAAAACGACCCTGATCTGGGCCATGGTCACCTTCTTCGTCGTCGGCACCGCCTACGGCCTCTACCGCTACCGCCAGGAAACCCGCCGCCCCGTCGAAGAACCCGCCTGACCTCCGGCCGTTTCAAGCTCCCACGGCCGTGAGACGGCCTTCGGCCAGGTGGAGCGTTCGGGTGGGGGCCACCGCGGACAGGAAGTGGGCGTCGTGGCTCACGACCACCAGCGCGCCCTCGTACGACCGCAACGCGCTCTCCAGCTGGGCGACGCTGACCAGATCGAGGTTGTTCGTCGGCTCGTCCAGCAGCAGCAGTTGCGGCGCCGGTTCGGCCAGCAGCGTGCACAACAACGTCGCCCGCAACAGCTCCCCGCCCGACAACGCGCTCACCGGACGGTGCACGGCGTCCCCGCGGAACAGGAACCGTGCGGCCAGGTTCATCCGCTCGGCCGGCGGCCTCGACGGGGCGAACGCCGCCAGGTTCTCCGCGACCGACCGGTCGCGGTCCACCACGTCGAGCCGCTGCGACAGGTAGGCCACGCGCCCGTCGTGGCGCCGCACCGTGCCGGCGTCCGGTTCGATCTCCCCGCCGATCACCCGCAGCAATGTCGACTTGCCGACACCGTTCGGGCCGCGGAGCGCGATCCGCTCGGGCCCGCGGATCGTCAGGTCGACGCCCTCGACCGGCGTCGGGACCGGTTCGCCGTCGGCGTCGAGCGTCTCGATCCACCCGTCGAACAGCTCCCGCACGCGGATACCCGCACCGTCGAACACGGTCCGCCCCGCGGGCACCCGGGTCTGCGGCATGTCGACGACGATCGCGTCGTCGGATCGCACCGACCGTTCGGCCTCGTCGAGACGGTCCCGCGCCTGGCCGAGCCGCGCCGCGTGCACGTCGTCGGCCTTGGCCGCCGACACCTGCGCCTTGCGCTTCAACTCCCCGGCGACGATCTTCGGCAGGCCCGCGTCGGCCGCCTTGCGCGAGGCCGTGCCCGCCCGCCGCGCGGCGCGCTCCCTGGCCTCCTGCATCTCGCGCTTCTCGCGTTTCACCTGCTGCTTCGCGGTGCGCACGCGCTGCTCGGCGGCCTCCTGCTCGGCCTCGATCGCCTCGGCGTAGGCGGTGAACCCGCCGCCGAAGAACCGGATCTCACCACCGCCGTGGGGTCCGGGGCCCAGTTCGGCGATGCGGTCCATGCGGTCGAGCAGCGCGCGGTCGTGACTGACGACGAGCAGACATCCCGACCATCCGTCGAGCACGTCGTAGAGCCGTTGCCGCGCGTCGGCGTCGAGGTTGTTGGTGGGCTCGTCGAGCAGCAGCACGTCGGGTTCGGCTAGCAGCTGCCCGGCCAGGCCGAGTTGGACGATCTGACCGCCGGACAGCGTGTCGAGCCGCCGGCCCGGTGCGACGTCGCCCAGGCCGAGCCGGTCGAGCAGGGCGCGCGAACGGTCCTCGACGTCCCACGCGGTGCCGACGACGGCGAAGTGCCGTTCGTCGACGTCACCGGCCTCGATGGCGGCGATCGCGGCGAGCACGTCGGCCACGCCGAGTACGTCGGCGACGGTGCGGTCGCCGCGGTACGGCAGCGTCTGCGGCAGGTGGCCGAGCACGCCGCCGACGGTCACCGAACCGGAGCTCGGGGCGTACAGGCCGGCGATGAGGCCCAGCAGGGTGCTCTTGCCGGCGCCGTTCGGCGCGACGAGACCCGTACGGCCGGGGCCGACGGTGAACGAGAGGTCGTCGAACACGGGGGCGTCGTCCGGCCAGGTGAACGACAGGTGGGAGCAGACGACGGTGGCAGGGGTGGCGCGAGTGGGCGCGTCGAACACAGCGGAGTCCTCGGGAGAGTCGGGTGGACAGGCAGACCGACGCCACCGACGGATCGGTGGCATGCCCCGCGGATCGCTGCAGCGGGCGCCGGACCAGCTACAACGCTGGTGATACGGCGCCGGCGATCAACGCGGAGCGGTCAGTCGTCACCCATTTCGCGGGCTCCCAAGAACGGCAACAGGCCGTGTCCGAGACTACCGGAGGGAAGTGGACCTCGTCGCGGCATTTTCCGACCGGCACAATGCACGTCCACGTGTGGACAAACCTGTGGACAACCTCAAGTTATCCACACCCCTGTGCACGACTGAAAACTCCCAAGGGTCAGACGGCGAAGTTGGGGAGTTCCATGTCGGTGACGACGAGGTCGGCACGGGCCGAGCTCGGTGCGACGAGGTCGGCGTTGCGCTGGTCGGAGCCCCAGGCTCGCTGCTGGGCCTCGACGAGCGAGCGGCCGTACTTGCGGTGCCGCGTCACGAGCCGTTCGAGCCGGACGTCCTCCTCGGGCTGCAGGAACCACGCCTCGGTGAGCAGCCCGCGCAGCGGCGCCCACGGATCGGAGTCCAGCAGCAGGTAGTTGCCCTCGGTGATCACGAGCGAGACGTCCTCGGGCACGGAGACGGCGCCGGCGATCGGCTCCTCGATCTCCCTGCGGAACTCGGGGGCGTACACGTGCTCGTCACCGGCGGCGAGCCGGCGCACCAGGTGGACGTAGCCGGTGCCGTCGAAGGTGTCGGGGGCGCCCTTGCGGTCGGCGTTGCCGAGCCGGGCGAGTTCCACCTGCGCGAGGTGGAAGCCGTCCATGCCCACCACCTTGGCGCGGTTGCCCAGCGCACCGGCGAGCCGCCACGCCAACGTCGTCTTCCCGGAGGCGGGGGCGCCCGCGATGCCGAGCACCCGGCGCTGTCCGGATGCGGCGAGCGTCTCGGCCCGTGTCAGCAGATCGTCGAAAGTCGTCATCTCGCTCCCATCATCGCGCCCGCCGCACCGACACCGCTCGCCGGGCCGTGATCATGACCGACGGTAGGCAGCGGTATCGTGCCACGCAAACGCCTGCGCAAACGCTTGCTCACCCGTTCGCCGATTTCGCCGACCCCGGAAAGGAGTCCCGCGCTCCCGTGCCCCCGCAGAGGTCCACCCGCAGGCCGACCCAACGCGACATCGCCGAGATGGCCGGAGTGTCGATCACCACCGTGTCACATGTCGTGAACGGTACGAGAGCCGTGGCACCGGCCACCAAGGAAGCCGTCCTCAACGCCGTCGCCGAGACCGGCTACACCGGTGACGCCATCGCCCGCTCGCTGGTCACCGGCGGCACGCAGACCGTCGGACTGGCCGTGTCGCTCAGCGGCAGCCCGCACGTCGCGACGCTGGTGCAGGCCATCGAACGCGAGGCCGCGGCCGCCGACCACACCGTGCTGCTGTCGGACACCCGCGACGACGTCGACATCGAGCGCGCGGTCGTGCGGGCCCTGCGCAGCCACCGGATCGAGGGCGTCCTGCTCGTGTCGGCGCCCGGGGACAAGGAGGTCGTCGACGAACTGCTCGCCGCGGGCGTGCCGACCGTGCTCGTCGACCGGTTGACCACGCGCAGCGACGTCGACCAGGTCGGCCCGGAGAACATCCAGGCCATGTCGGCGCTCACCGAGCACGTCGTGGCGCAGGGGCACCGCCGGATCGGGTTCGTCAGCGGACCCGAGGGCCAGGTGACGAGCGACGAACGTGTGCTGGGACATCGGCTCGGTCTCGGCCGCGCGGGCGTGTCGTGGAATCCGGAGCTCGTCGCGGCGGGCGAGTTCTCCCGAGAGGGCGGCGCGGCGGCGGTGGCGACGCTGCTGGACCTGCCCGAACCGCCCACGGCGGTGCTCGCCGCCGACGACGCGTTGGCGGCCGGGGTGCTCGTCGAGGCCCGCCGACGCGGCCTGCGCATCGGCACCGACCTCGCCGTCGCCGGGTTCGACGACCCCGAATGGGCCGACCTCGTCGACCCGCCGCTGACGACCATCGCCCAGCCCGTGGCCGACATCGGCCGCGAGGCGATGCGCCTGCTGCTGCGCCGCATCGAGGACCCGGACTGCCCGCCGGAGACCGTGCGCCTGCCCCCGCAACTCCGTGTCCGCAGCTCATGCGCGCGTGTCAGCACCCCAGGACGCCGTGTCAGCGATTCGGGACACCGTGTTGGCGATTCAAGGACGGACGATTCGGTGACCGGCGCTTCGGAACCGGAGGACGCGGCCGAGCTACCAGGCTGACGTGACGTCGGCGTGCTGCCGCACCCACGTGTGCATGACGACGCCGGCCGCCACGCCCGCGTTGATCGACCGGGTCGTGCCGAACTGCGCGATCGACACGACGAGCTCGGCCGCGGCCGCCGCCTCCGCCGACAGCCCCGGGCCCTCCTGACCGAACAGCAGCACGCACTCGCGGGGCAGCTCGGCCGTCTCGACGGGCACCGAGCCCGGCATGTTGTCGACCGCGACCAGCGGCAACGCGCGCGCCCGCGCGAACTCGACGAGACCGTCGACCGTCGCATGGTGGTGCAGATGCTGGTAGCGGTCGGTCACCATCGCGCCGCGCCGGTTCCACCGCCGCTTGCCGACGATGTGCACCGCCGCCACGGCGAACGCGTTCGCCGTCCGCACGACCGTGCCGATGTTGTGGTCGTGCTGCCAGTTCTCGATCGCCACGTGGAACGGATGCCGGCGGCTGTCCATGTCGGCGACGATCGCCTCGCGCCGCCAGTACCTGTAGGCGTCGACGACGTTCCGGCGGTCGCCCTCGGCCAGCAGCTCGGGGTCGTACCGCTCGTCGTTGGGCCACGGCCCCTCCCACGGCCCCACGCCGACCTCGGGATTGGCGCCCCATTCGCTGGGCCCGGCCACGTTCGCATCAGACGTCACGCAGGCCATTCTCCGACCGGCGCCCCGACTCAGCCGAGCCGGATCGCCTGCCGGCCCTCGGCCTCGCGCTGCTTGTGCAGCACGTAGGCCCCGGCGTACGAGCCGACGACCAACAGGATCGCCACGACCGCCACGGTCGGCAGCAACGACTCGGGCACGATGGTGCCGTAGATGTAGTGCTCGTTGAACCCGCCGGGCAGCGGGCCGAGTCCGCGCAGGTCACGCAAGTAGTCCTCGGCCACGGTCAGCGGGCACGGCAACGGGAACGCGATGACGGCGAAGCCCCACAGGGCGAACACGACGTGGACGTAGATCGTGCGCGGCCAGATCCACGTCAGGAAACCGCCGAGGCCGATGTACGCGAGCGCGACGAAGTGCGAGATCGTGACCAGCAGCGTCAGCAGCCACAACATCGAACCCCACCTGCCCCGACCGACTCGGCGATGAGGGGCGACAAACCCCCTTCACACCGATTCAACGTACCGGTCGGGGCGGGCATTCCGCGTCCGCGAAAAGCGTTATCCCGTGGCAACCCGTTCGTGCAGCGCCGCGACGACGTACCGTGCCGAGTCCATCGCACCCGCCTGCCACGCGGTCTGGTAGCTGAGCCAGTCGCCCGCGAAGTAGACGTTGCCCGCCGCCTGGTTCAGCAGCTCGTACTCCGGCCCGCGCGACGACCACATGGCCCAGCCGCCCTCGACGTGCGGGGTGCGGTCCCACGCCACCGAGAACGAGTCCCGCAGGCCGCGGCGGTACTGCGCGCCGTGGATCCTCGCCCCCTCGGCCAGGGCGCGCCGCGTCCGCTCGGCGGGCGACAGTGCGCCGTAGGCCTCGGCCATCGGCCCCTCGTTGTAGTAGCCGACGAGGACCCCGTGTTCGCGGCCGAAGCCGTGGGACGGGTACCACATGCTGAGCAGGTCGAGATCGGTGTAGGTGATGCCGCCGTAGATGCCCTCGTCGAGCTCCCACCAGCGCCGGTCGTACTCGAGACCGAGCTTGCCCGCGGCCCAGATCTCCGGGGTGCGCAGGGCGTCGGCGACCGCCGGGTCGAGGTTCGTCGGCAGCTCGGCCATCAGGTGCGGCGGCAGCGTCGCGATGCAGAAGTCGCCGCGCAGCACGGTGTCCCCGTCGGCGCCGCGGTAGGTGATCTCGACGCCGTCGTCGGTGTTGCGCAGTTCGGTCACGGGCGCACCGGTGATGATCTCCGCGCCGTTGCCGCGGACGGCGTCGACCAGCGCGTCGACGATCGCGTCCATACCGCCGACCGGCTGCAGCATCGTCATCGCCTGGTCGTGGCCGAGGTCGAGCTGCAGGTACCTGCCGAGCCCGCTCGACAACGTCTCCGACAGCGACGGCGTCGGGCCGAGCACGACACCTTCCTGGTCGGCCGCACCCGGCTGAACGGCGTACCCGCGCCTGCTGCTGCCCTCGTACACGAACCCGGTGTCGCTGCCGCCGATGTCGCCGAACCCGGACAGGAATGTGAGCAGTGCTTCCTTGTCGTCCGCGGTCAGCTCGCCGTCGAGGGCGCCGGCGTCGACGGCCTTGGACAGCAGTTCGGCCACGTACCCGTGGTGGTCGGCCTTGACGGTGCGGTGCATCTGCGGATCGGCGCCGTCGCTGTGCAGGAGCGCGGCCGCGTTCGAACTGAGCAGCGGTTCGAGCCGCACACCGAGTTCGTTGCAGTAGTCCACGGTGATGTGGGACTGCGGAATGCGGCCGGGGCCGGCGTTGAGGTACGTGTCGGCGTCGTCGGTGAACTGCGCCGTCTGCGTGTTGCCGTCGAGGTCGGTGTCGGTGGTGCCGGCGCGCACCGTCCAGTTGCGGCCTCCGATGCGGTCCTTGGCCTCGAGCACGACGCAGCGGTAGCCGGCCTTGCCGAGTTCGTAGGCGGCGGTGAGGCCCGCGATTCCCGCGCCGAGGACGACGACGGTCGAGCCGCGCGCGTGCGCGGGCAGGTCGCCCTCGCGCGGTTCCTGGAAGTCCGGTGCGGCCAACGCCTGCGGTGCCGGCGCGAGCCCCAGCGCCCGCATCGACTCGAACATGACGCCCGCGCCGCCGGCGACGCCGATCGACCGCAGCAACGTCCGGCGGGTCATTCCCATTCGTTCGGTAAGCAAGGCCCCAGTCCCTTCGTTCGTCACGAGGAACGGGACATTCTGCCGGTTTACCCCACCCTGATGGGTGATCGCGCCGTATCAGTTGCGTTAGGAAACGCCCGCCGAGGTTGCACCCGAGGGCCGGCCAGGGGGTTAGAGGCCCAGGTCGTCGAGGTCGAGGAGGTAGCGGTATTCGAGGCCGGCGGCTTCGATGGCCTCACGGGCCGCGGTGCCGCGGTCGACGACCGTGGCGACGCCGACGACCGTCGCGCCGGCCTCGCCGAGCGCCTCGACAGCCGTGAGCACGCTGCCGCCGGTCGTGGACGTGTCCTCCACCGCGAGCACGCGCTGCCCGGCGACCTCCATGCCCTCGATCCGCCGCTGCATGCCGTGTTCCTTGAGGTTCTTCCGCACGACGAACGCGTCGAGCACCATGCCGTCCGAGGCGGCCGAGTGCAGCATCGACGTCGCCACCGGGTCGGCGCCGAGGGTCAGCCCGCCGACGGCGACGTAGTTCCAGTCCGCCGTGAGCTGCCGCAGCAACGTGCCGATGAGGGGCGCGGCCGCGTGGTGCAGGGTCGCCCGCCGCAGGTCGATGTAGTAGTCGGCCTCGGCTCCCGATGCGAGGGTCACCTTGCCGTGCACCACGCACAGCTCGGTGACGAGCCTGGCCAGTTCGCTCTTCGCCGCTTGATCCAACGAGGGTGTCGCCACGGCTCGCAGTCTTACACGCGCCGCGATCAGGTCCGGTCGCGCCCCGCGAACAGCCCGCCGAGCCTGCGGATCAGTCCGCGCGGCAGGAACTTCCCGAGCGCGACGGCGAACTTGTACAGCGCGCCGGGCACCGAGATCGCCTTGCCGCGCCGCAGGTCGGCGAGTGCCTCGCGCACGACGACGTCGGCGTCGAGCCAGATCAGCTTCGGCCCGGACTTGCTCAGCCCCGCCCGTTCGTGGAACTCGGTGTGCGTGAATCCGGGGCACAGCGCCATGACGCGCACGCCCGACCCACGCAGCGCCGACGCGAGCCCGTCCGAGAACGACGTCACCCACGCCTTGCTCGCCGTGTAGGTCGATCCGCGGCCGGAGAAGAACCCGGCGACGCTCGAGACGTTGATGACGTCGCCGCGCCCGCCGCGCGCATCGCGGGGACGGCCGCGTGCGTCAGCTGCAGCACGGCGGTGACGTTGACGTCGAGCTGCTGGTTCAGTTCCTCGGCCGACACGGTCCAGAACTCGCCGGACAACCCGAAGCCGGCGTTGTTGACGAGCAGGTCCACGCCGGCGGCGACGCGTTCCTCGACGGCCGCGCGCCCCTCGGCGGTCGCCAGGTCGGCGGGCAGCACGTCGACGGCCACGCCGTAGCCCTCGACCAGCGCATCGGCCCGGGTCCGCAGCCGCGCCTCGTCCCGTGCGACGAGCACGAGGTCGTAGCGTTCGCCGGCGAGCTCGCGCGCGAAGGCCGCGCCGATGCCCGACGTCGCCCCCGTGATGACCGCGGTCGGCATCAGCGGTTGGCACCTTCCTCACTGATGCCCTGGTCGGACGCCGAACCCGGCTCCGCACCACTACCGGGACCGGCGGTACCGGCAGGGCCGCCCTCAGGCGCGGACCCCTGCGCGGGAACACCGGAAACACCCGGGGCCGGCATGTCGGACGCCTGGGGCGGCACGTACCGCTCCTCCATCGCCTCGGCCGACGGGTCGATGATGTCGGCGATCTCGCCGAGGTCGCGCAGCAGCCGCTCGAGCCGCGACGGCCCGACGTTGGGCGCGACGCTGGCCAGCACCCATTCCTCCTCGATCCACGCGACGCCGACGTCGCCGCCGAGCGCGTCGGCGGCCTCGACGAGTTCCTGCGTGACGAGCGCGCGGCCCGCGGTCACCTCGTCGGCGAACGCGTAGCGCTGCCCCACGGGGCCCAGCAGTTCCGGCATCTCGGCGCGCTGGAACGGCACGGACGCCAGCCACAGCTCGAGCAGCACGGGCTGCACGCGGTTGCAGCGCACGGCGACGACGACCGACGGGATGACGCCGTCGGCGACGATGTCGAACACGAACACCGGACGTCTGCCGTCGGAGGTGAACGTCGACCCGGCGACCACGTTGACCGCGGCCTCCGCGCCGAAGTAGCCGATCGCGCCGCCGGACCATTCGCGCGGCAGCTCCTCGTCCTCCTCGACGTACTGCCAGCCGCGCAGCTCGGCCCAGCGCGCGCGTTCCCGGTTCCGGGAGCTCTCGCGCGCGCGATCGGTCATCAGCAGTGCGAGGCCCGCGACCGCGGCGACGGCCGCGATGACGAACCAGATCCACGCCGGAATACCCACGCGAGCAGCGTATCCCGCCGGGCCCGTCACGTAGAGGAGGCAGGCCGGACTCTCGCGTGATTACGTGCCGCGCGTGACGACCAGCGTGTCGGACCCGCCGGAAATGTCCCCGTCGCCGAACTCCGGCACGTCGACGCGCACCGTGTCGCCGTCGCGGATCTCGCCCGCGAGCAGCTGTTTCGCCAGCTGGTCGCCGATCGCGGACTGGACGAGCCTGCGCAGCGGACGCGCCCCGTACACCGGGTCGTAGCCGCCGAGGGCCAGCCATTCGCGCGCCGCCGGGGAGACGTCGAGCGTGAGCCGGCGCTGGGCGAGCCGCTTGGCGAGCCGGTCGACCTGGATGTCGACGATCGCGCCGAGCTGCTCGGTGCCGAGGGCGTGGAACACGACGATGTCGTCGAGGCGGTTCAGGAACTCCGGCTTGAAGTGGGTCTGCACCACCGCCATGACGGCGTCGCGGCGCTGGTCCTCCTCGAGCGAGCCGTCGGCGATGGCCTGCGAACCGAGGTTGGACGTCAGCACCAGGATCGTGTTGCGGAAGTCGACCGTACGGCCCTGGCCGTCGGTGAGGCGGCCGTCGTCGAGCACCTGCAGCAGCACGTCGAACACGTCCGGGTGCGCCTTCTCGACCTCGTCGAGCAGCACCACCGAGTACGGCCGCCTGCGCACGGTCTCGGTCAGCTGGCCGCCCTGGTCGTAGCCGACGTAGCCGGGCGGGGCGCCGACGAGCCTGGCGACGCTGTGCTTCTCGGAGTACTCGCTCATGTCGATGCGCAGCATGGCGCGCTCGTCGTCGAACAGGAACTCGGCGAGCGCCTTGGCCAGCTCCGTCTTGCCGACACCGGTGGGACCGAGAAACAGGAACGAGCCGGTCGGCCGGTCGGGGTCGGCCACTCCCGCGCGCGCCCGGCGCACGGCGTCGGACACGACCTTGACCGCGTCGGCCTGGCCGATGACCCGGCCGGTCAGCTCGTCCTCCATGCGCAGCAACTTGCCGGTCTCGCCCTCGAGCAGGCGGCCCGCGGGGATGCCGGTCCAGGCGCGACGACGTCGGCCACGTCGTCGGCCCCGACCTCCTCCTTGAGCATCACGTCGACGTCCGCCGGGCCCGCGCCCGAGCCGGAGGCGCTGTCGGCCTGCTCCAGTTCCTTCTCGAGCGCCGGGATCCGACCGTAGCGCAGCTCGGCGGCCCGACCCAGGTCGGCGTCGCGTTCGGCCCGGTCGGCCTCGCCGCGCAGCTGCTCGAGCTGCTCCTTCAGTTCGCGGACGCGTTCGATCGAGCCCTTCTCGTTCTGCCAGCGTGCGGTCAGCGCGTTCAGCTGCTCGCGCTTCTCGGCGAGCTCGCCGCGCAGGGCCTTCAGCCGGTCGGCCGAGGCGGCGT
This sequence comes from Saccharomonospora sp. CUA-673, assembly GCF_001942305.1. Lineage (GTDB taxonomy): Bacteria > Actinomycetota > Actinomycetes > Mycobacteriales > Pseudonocardiaceae > Prauserella. The sequence continues at coordinate 86,039 of NZ_MKKE01000084.1, forward strand.
CGTCCTCCTTGGACAGCGCCATCTCCTCGATCTCGAGCCTGCGCACGGCGCGTTCGACCTCGTCGACCTCGACGGGACGCGAGTCGATCTCCATGCGCAGCCGCGACGCGGCCTCGTCGACGAGGTCGATCGCCTTGTCGGGCAGGAACCGCGCGGTGATGTAGCGGTCGGACAGGGTCGCGGCGGCGACGAGTGCGCTGTCGGTGATGCGCACACCGTGGTGCACCTCGTAGCGCTCCTTGAGTCCGCGCAGGATGCCCACGGCGTCCTCGACGGACGGCTCGCCGACGAGCACCTGCTGGAACCGGCGCTCCAACGCGGCGTCGGCCTCGATGTGCTTGCGGTACTCCTCGAGCGTGGTCGCGCCGACCATGCGCAGTTCGCCGCGGGCGAGCATCGGCTTGATCATGTTGCCCGCGTCCATGCTGCCGCCCTCGCCGGACGCGCCGGCGCCGACGATCGTGTGCAGCTCGTCGATGAACGTGACGACCTGCCCGTCGGAGTCCTTGATCTCCTTGAGTACGGCCTTGAGGCGTTCCTCGAACTCGCCGCGGTACTTCGACCCGGCGACCATCGAGCCCAGGTCGAGCGAGACGACACGCTTGTCGCGCAGCGATTCGGGCACGTCCCCGGCGACGATGCGCTGGGCGAGCCCCTCGACGATCGCGGTCTTGCCGACGCCCGGTTCGCCGATGAGCACGGGGTTGTTCTTGGTGCGCCGCGAGAGCACCTGCACGACGCGGCGGATCTCGGTGTCCCGGCCGATGACCGGGTCGAGGTCGCCCGCCCTCGCGCGTTCGGTCAGGTCGACGCCGTACTTCTCGAGCGCCTGGTAGGTGCCTCCGGGTCGGGGTTGGTGACCCGCGCCGAGCCGCGGACCTGTGTGAACGCCTCGCGCAGCGCCTCCGGCGACGCGCCGTGCCGGGTCAGCAGCTGCGAGACCGGTCCGCCCTCGGCGGCCAGTCCGACGAGGACGTGCTCGGTGGAGACGTACTCGTCACCGAGCTCGGTGGCCAGCTTCTGGGCGTGCGTCAGCACCTTCACGGCGTGGCCGTCGAAGTTCGGCGACGACACGGTCGAGCCGGTCGCCGCCGGCAGCTTCGCGACGATCGACTCGAGCTCGTCGTGGATCGCCTGCGGGTCCGCACCGACCGCCGTGAGCAGCGGTCCCGCGAGCCCGTCGGACTGTGCCAGGAGCGCGCCGAACAGGTGCGCGGGCGAGATCTCCGGATTGCCCGCCATCGTCGCGGCCTGCGCCGCCGACGAGATCGCCTGCTGGGTCTTCGTGGTCGGATTGAACGCGTCCATCCCCTGTCCCTCTTCGCCTGTGTGTCACGTGGTGTGGCGTGGTTGTCCTCGTGGGCAGTCTCCCGGTCGGCCTGCCGTCACGTAGTCCAACGTCAGGAAACTTGAGTCTGTTCCGCTCAACCCAGATGAGCGCTATGTGCGGTTTGCCGCCTATACCACGGATCGGGCCCTCCGGTTGTAACAACTCCGCGTAACAAACCCTGGGAAAGCCTTGTTTGAGCGAGCCCATCCGGGTCAATGTGTAGTCCATGCCTGTACCGAGCGCAGCCTTGACAAACCCGCCGTCGTCGTCGGGAAACACCCACGTCCTCGCGGCCGAGAGTGGCGTCCTCGCCTCCATCGAGAACTGGGTGAACGAGGTCTTCACCCCGATTTCCGACGGGTTCTCGGCCTTCGTCTTCGCCGAGATCACCCTGTTCGGGGTCAGCTTCCCCTGGATCGTGGCGTGGCTGATCGTCGCCGCGGCCATCTTCACGGTGTACTTCGGCTTCATCCAGATCCGCCGGTTCAAACTCGCGATCCAGATCGTGCGCGGTAAGTACACCGACAAGGACGAGCCGGGCGAGATCAACCATTTCCAAGCACTGGCCTCGGCCGTGTCCGGAACGGTCGGTCTCGGCAACATCGCCGGTGTCGGTGTGGCCGTCACCATCGGTGGTGCCGGTGCGACGTTCTGGATGATCGTGGCCGGCCTGCTCGGCATGTGTACCAAGTTCGTCGAGTGCACGCTCGGTGTGAAGTACCGCGAGGAGCACGCCGACGGCACCGTCTCGGGCGGGCCGATGCACTACCTGCGCAAGGGCCTCGCCGAGCGCTTCCCCAACGCTTCGGCGTCGGCCTCGGCAGGGTCCTCGCCATCTGCACCGCCGTCGGCATCCTGTTCTTCGGCATCGCCGGCGGCAGCATGTTCCAGGCCAACCAGACGTTCTCCCAGATCAAGAGCGTCACGGGCGGCGACGAGGGGCTGTTCGGCAGCGACGGTTCGGCGCTGGTCTTCGGCATCATCCTCGCCACCGTCGTCGGCATGGTGATCATCGGCGGCATCAAGTCCGTCGGCGCCGTGACGAGCCGGCTCGTGCCCGCGATGGCGCTGATCTACATCGCCGCGTGCCTGCTGGTCATCCTCATGAACATCGGCAGCGTGCCGGACGCGATCGTGCAGATCATCAGCGGCGCCTTCACCGGTGAGGGTGTCGTCGGCGGTGCCATCGGCGCCTGATCGTCGGCTTCCAACGTTCGGCGTTCTCCAACGAGGCCGGTCTGGGTTCCGCCCCGATCGCGCACTCCGCGGTGAAGACGAAGAACCCGTCGACCGAGGGCCTGGTCGCGCTGCTCGAGCCGTTCATCGACACCGTCGTCATCTGCACCATGACCGCGCTGACGATCGTCATCGCCAGCCCGCAGATGTGGACCGACACGCAGGCCACCGTCTTCGCAGGCGGCGACGCGCCCGACAACGAGCAGGGCGTGGCCATCACGTCCGCCGCGTTCGGCACCGTGCTGCCCTGGTTCCCGTACGTGCTGACCGTCGCGGTCGTGCTGTTCGCCGTGTCGACGATGATCACGTGGGGCTACTACGGCCAGAAGGCGTGGACGTTCCTGTTCGGCCGCTCGCGCATCGGTGAGCGCATCTACCAGGTGCTGTTCTGCCTGACCGTCGTCGTCGGCTGCGTGCTGACGCTCGGCGCGGTGCTCTCCTTCGCCGACGCCGTGGTGTTCTCGTTGGCGCTGTTCAACATCATCGGCCTCTACCTCCTCATGCCGATCGTCAAGAAGGAGGTCAAGGGCTTCGTCGGGAAGATCAAGTCCGGCGAGATCCAGCACGTCGACAAGAAGACCGACGCCTGACACTCCCGCCGGTTGCCCCCGTGGGCCCCTTGGTCGTGTTCAAAGCAACCATGGGGCCCACGGGGGCACTGTCGTTTCCGGGGTGGTCCACGTCACTCTGCACGCCGGTGACCGCACGGACCGTGATCAACTCGGCGCTCATCCGAGCTCCCGTTGCAGCTGCGAATGGTGGACCCGCAACGCCCGGAATACGCCATTCGGCGCACTGACCTGCGCCGAGTGCCCGAGCGAGGACCTACACGGATCAGGATTCTCGATAACACGCTGTAACAAAACGGTCCTTTGTCTTGCCCTACACCATTCGTTCAGGTCAACTACCTGACCATGTATCTGCACAGCACAGTCGGAGCGGAAACCACACCGCCCGACTCCACGAACCTCCTTGCGCAGGAAGAAGGCGGCGGAGGCCTCTTCGGCGGCATCGAGAGGTGGATCGAGGGGAACTTCACCCCGTTCTCCGAGTCCGTGTCGGGCTTCGTCTTCGGTGAGGTCGCGATCGGCGGGGTCGAGTTCCCGTGGATCGTCGCCTGGCTGATCCTGGGCGCGATCGTGTTCACGGTGTACTTCGGCTTCATTCAGATCCGGAAGCTGAAACTCGCCACCGACATCGTCCGCGGCAAGTACACCGACAAGAGCGAACCCGGCGAGATCAACCATTTCCAGGCCCTCGCTTCGGCTCTATCCGGCACCGTCGGCCTCGGCAACATCGCCGGCGTCGGTGCCGCTGTCACGATCGGTGGTGCCGGTGCGACGTTCTGGATGATCTGCGCCGGCATCCTCGCGATGGCCACGAAGTTCGTCGAGTGCACCCTCGGTGTGAAGTACCGCGAGGAGCACGCCGACGGCACCGTGTCCGGCGGCCCGATGTACTACCTGAGCAAGGGCGTGCCGGAGGTCATCAAGGGCGCGTTCGGCGTCGGCCTCGGCAAGGTCCTCGCCGTCTGCACCGCCATCGGCATCCTGTTCTTCGGGATCATCGGCGGCAACATGTTCCAGTCGAACCAGGCGTTCGCGCAGCTGAAGAACGTGACGGGCGGCGACGACGGCTGGCTGGGCAACGACGGCTCGGCGCTGACGTTCGGCATCATCCTGGCGATCATCATCGGTGTCGTGCTGATCGGCGGCATCAAGTCGATCGGCAAGGTCACCTCGCGACTCGTGCCGGCGATGGCGTTGATCTACCTGGCCGCGTGCCTCGTGGTCATCGGCGCCAACCTCAGCGCCGTGCCCGGCGCCATCGGCACCATCCTCGAGGGTGCGTTCACCGGCGAGGGCGTCGCGGGCGGCATCATCGGTGCGCTGATCGTCGGTATCCAGCGGTCCGCCTTCTCGAACGAGGCCGGTGTCGGTTCGGCCCCGATCGCGCACTCCGCGGTGAAGACGAAGAACCCGCCGACCGAGGGGTTCGTGGCGCTGCTCGAGCCGTTCATCGACACGGTCATCATCTGTACCCTCACCGCGCTGACGATCGTCATCGCCGCTCCGGCCATCTGGAGCGAGGGCTTCATCGCGGTCAACCAGGACGGTGCGGACGCGCCGGACGGCGTCACCGTCACCTCGGACGCGTTCGCCACGGTCATGCCGTGGTTCCCGTACCTGCTGACCGTCGCGGTGGTGCTGTTCGCCCTGTCGACGCTCATCACGTGGGGCTACTACGGCGAGAAGGCCTGGGGCTACCTGTTCGGCAAGAACCTCGTGTCGATCCGGATCTACCAGGTCATCTTCTGCACCATGTCGGCCGCGGGCGCGGTGATCACGCTCCAGTCGGTGATCGACTTCGCCGACTCGGTGCTGTTCGTGGTCGCACTGTTCAACATCACGGGTCTGTATCTGCTGATGCCGATCGTGAAGAGGGAGGTCAAGGCCTTCCTCGGCAAGATCGACAGCGGTGAGATCCAACGGAACGACAAGATGACCGAGGTCTGACGGCTCCGGCCCGACGACCCCAGTCCCGGTAGCGACGGCCCGGCATCCAACTGTGGGTGCCGGGCCGTTCGCCGTCGTCGGCGCCTGCAACACGTCCGAGTGGCTATGTCGACTACGCAAAGTGATTGACTGTGCGTCATCAAGGGATCACGTATTGTCGGGGCTGGTGGTGATGTTCGCCGCAAAACGGACCCCGCAACCACCCGTCCGGAGCAACAACGAAACAACCTCGCCCGTTCGCCCTACCGTGCAGCTGCACATGAATCTAGGGTTGGGCCGTGCGTACAGCACCGAAAGGTGGATTGGACAGTGTGCTTCACAGCGAGCTCCGCGTCGCGTTCGACGTGTCGCGCTGACCGTGGTTCGACGTCCACCGGCGGTTCCGCGCAGACCGCCGGGTCACCCACGCGCGCCTAGCTCCGAAAGGCCCTGACGATCACAGTGCGTATCAACCTCGCCCCCTTCCACGAATCCGGCGTCGCGACATGACAGCCGAGCCGATCAACCCGATCCCGAAGGTCGCCGACAACCGGGAGACCCCGGAAGCCGTGACGACCATGGTTCGGCACGTCCGCGAGTCGTGGCAGGAGTGCGAGCCGTACACACCGGAGGTCGCCCAGTTCTTCTACGGGATGCTGTTCACGCTCGCCCCCGAGGCGCGCGACTTCTTCCCGATCCACATGGACGTGCGTAGCGGCAAGCTGGTGCGCGCGATCGTCAACATCCTGCAGTCGGTGGACCGGCCCGACGACGTCGCGCCCTACCTGGTGCAGCTGGGCCGCGACCACCGCAAGTTCGGCGTGCAGCCGCACCACTACGAGGCGATCGGGACGGCGCTGCTGGCCGCGGTGAAGCGCCAGTTGCAGGACTCGTGGACCCCGGAGGTGGAGCGCGCGTGGGCGGAGGCGTTCACCATCGTCGCCCGTTCGATGCAGGATGCGGCGGAGGCGGACGAGTACCCCGCGTCGTGGACGGGCACGGTCGCCGAGCACCGCAGGCTCAGCTGGGACCTGGCGTTGGTGCGGATCGAGCCGGATCGGCACATCCCGTTCCGGCCGGGGCAGTATCTGAGTGTCGAGGTTCCGCAGCGGCCGCGGTTGTGGCGCTACCTGTCCCCGGCGAACGCGCCGCGTCCCGACGGCTCGCTCGAGTTCCACGTGCGGGCGATCGACCGTGGGTGGGTGTCGCGGGGCATCGTGGGCCACACGCAGCCCGGTGACGTGTGGCGGTTCGGTGCGCCGATGGGCCGGCTGCACGTCGATCGCGACGCGGGCCGGGACGTGCTGATGGTCGCGGGCGGCACCGGCGTAGCGCCGCTGCAGTCGCTGGTGGACGACCTGGGCCGATTCGGCCAGAACCCGAACGTGACGATCTTCTACGGCGGGCCGAAGCGTGAGGATCTGTATGCGCTGGAGGCGTTGCGTCAGTTGGCTGCGGTGAATCCGTGGCTGACGGTGGTTCCCGTGGTCGAGGAGGATGCGGGCCTGTCGGGTTTCGAGGTCGGCACGCTCGCCGACGCGGTCACGGCGCACGGCGCATGGCAGGACCACGACGTGCTGGTGTCGGGTTCGCCGTCGATGGTCCGGGCGACGGTGAGCCGCATGCTCGTCGCCGGTACGACGCTCGACCAGATCCGCTACGACCCGTTCACGGTGGAGTGACCTCGTCCGCGCGGGTGAGAACACTCCATTACTAACTCTCGAAAACAATTTCTTCGCACGTCGGAACATTCTCGCCGGAAAATCGGTGTTCCCACATTCTGGATTTGCTTTCTTCGGCTTGATGGGCGCTTCTACGTTGAGCTCATGAGCCGACACATCTTGACTGACGAACTGCTGCACACCCTCCACGCCCGCGCCGCCGGCGATGGGGCCGATGCCGATGCGCTGGCGGAGGATCTGGCCGATCTGGCGGGGGCGGGTTTTCTCCGGGCCGCGGTGCCGGAGGAGCTCGGTGGTGAGGGTTTGAGTGTGCATGAGGTGAATCTGGAGCTACGGAGGTTGGCGTATTGGGCGCGCCGACGGCGCGTGTGGTGGCTGTGCACGTGTTCTGGACGGGCGCGGCGGCGGATGTGCACCGTGGTGGGGATCGCCGGTTGACGTGGTTGTTGGAGGAGGCCGTGGCGGGCCGGTTCGTCTCGGCGAGCCACGGTGAGACGGCGGACGTTCCGGCGGCCACGTCGGCCGTTCCGGTGCCGGGTGGGTATGTGTTCGACGGCCACGTGCCGGCGACGCCGTTGGCGTCGGTGTGGAACTGGTTGGGCGTGCACGCCACGAACTCCACCGATCCGCAGGGTTCGACCGTGGTGCATGCGTTCGTGGACCGTTCCGCCGACGGTGTTCGGGTGGATCGTGAGGACACGGTGCTCGAGAACGTGTTCGTGCCACGGGAAAAGGTCGTCGAGACCGTCGCGTTCGGACACCGCCCGGGTACCGTGTCGCGCATTTTCCCGTGGGCGCTGCCCTTGTTGGGCAACGTGTCGCTCGGTATCGCGGAGCGTGCGCTCGACACGGCGACGGACAGTGCGCGCCGCCGCAACGCCGCCCATGTCGGTGCCAATTCGGTGCCGCACACGTCGTCGGTGCAGCACCGTACGGCGGAGGCAAGGCTGTTGTTGGAGAACGAGACGGCCCGGTTGGACAATCTCACCACTGCCCTGGCCGGCGGCTACGTTCCCGACGAGTTGTTGGCGACGTTGTCGGCGGCGAAGCAGCAGGCCGCCGACACGGCCACCCAGGTCGTGGACCTGTCGTTGGAGATCGCGGGCGCAAGCTCGATCCATGCGCAGGGCGAGCTGAAGCGTCTGCACCACGATGTCCGCACCGGCGCGTTCGACACCACGGGCGGCCGCCGTCCGGAGGTGGCCGCCGCATCGTAGTTCTCGGGTCCGACGGCCCGCCATCAGCACGATGGCGGGTCGTGTCGTGTGATGCACTGTCCGTTTCGGACGATCATGGTGGGAGCGGCGCGAGTTGGCGATCGGCATCGTCCGCCACGCCGCATCCGCCCGGCGGCCCGAGGCACCCCGACCGGAGTCCAACACCGTCTTCGACCCAGGTCGGGTGCGCAGGCCGACCCGCGCGGCGATACTGACACCCGTGACCACCGACGCCGCACCGCGACTCACGCCGTCCCAGCAGACATGGCGGATCCTCGCGGCCGCGGCGCTCGGCCTTCTGGCGTGGTGGTCCAATGCGGCGCTGCTCCTCCAGGTCGGGCCGCTGCCCACCTGGTACGCCATCGGTGACCCTGCGGTGGGGGTGGCTTGCCTGACCGCGGTCCTGTGGCGTCGGCGGTTCCCGTTCACCGTCGCGATGATCACCGCCGTGGCGACCGTCGCCTCGACCGCGGCGGCCGGCGCGGCACTCCTGGCGTTGTGCTCGCTGGCCACCCGTCGACGTCCGGTCGAGATCGCTCCCGCGGCCGTCGTCCTGGCGGGGATCTCGCAGCTCTACGTCGAGTACGGCATGGGCGATCCGGCGGACGGTCCACTGTGGCTCCAACTGTTCGCGGGGGCACTCGTCACGGGAATCGCAGCGGCCGTCGGCGCGGCGATCGGCGCACGCCGCGTCGAGCTGCGATCCCTGCGCCAACGCGCCGAGAGCGCCGAACGCGAGCAGCACGCCCGCGCCGCGCAGGCCCGCACCCAGGAACGCAACCGGATCGCCCGCGAGATGCACGACGTGCTCGCCCATCGCATCTCCCTCGTGTCGATGCAGGCCGGGGTTCTCGACCACCGCAGCGACCTCGGCGCCGAGGACAGCCGCGTCCTGGTCCGCAGCATCGCCGACAGCTCCCGCCGCGCACTCGAGGAACTGCGCGAGGTCCTCGGCGTGCTCCGCGCCGAACCGGACGGTCCCGAACCGCCCCAACCTTCTCTCGAGGAGGTGCCGAACCTCGTCGATGAAGCACGGTCGGCGGGGCTGGACGTCATTCTCGCGACGGACATGCCGTCCGTGCCGTCCGAAACCGTGGGCCGCACCTGCTACCGGATCGTCCGGGAGGGACTCACCAACGCCGCCAAGCACGCCCCCGGCTCGCGGGTGAGCGTCACGGTCGAGCGGAACGACATCGGACACCTACACGTCATCGTCCGCAATTCACCCACGCCCACCCCGGCTCCGGCACCACCGGTGTCCGGATTCGGGCTGCTCGGACTCGCCGAACGCGTACAGCTCGCCGGAGGCGCGCTCGACCACCGCGCCACGGCCGACGGCGGCTACGTCCTCACCGCGCGGCTACCGTCGACCGGCATCGATGTGGAGAAAGGATCCTGAGTGGACAACGACCCGACGCGGGTGCTCATCGTCGATGACGACCAGTTGGTGCGCATGGCACTGCGACTCGTCCTGGAGGGGGAGTCCGATCTGGCCGTCGTCGCAGAGGCACCGGACGGTGACGCCGCCATCGACGCGGTCGCCGAGTACGCACCCGACGTCGTCCTCATGGACGTGCGCATGCCCGGCCGGGACGGAATCGACGCCACCACCGCGATCCTGGATGCCGCGGACCCGCCGCGGGTCCTCATGTTGACGACCTTCGACTCCGACGATCTCGTGGTCGGCGCCCTGCGCGCCGGGGCGCTCGGCTTCGTCCTCAAGGACACGCCACCCGCGCAGATCGTCGACGCCGTCCGCACGGTCGCCGCCGGGGACCCCACCCTGTCGCCGACCGCCGCGGCGCGCGTGATCGCCGCCGCGACCGCGGCCCCGCCCGCCGACACCCGCGCGGCCTCCCGGGAGACCGCGCGGGCGAAGTTGTCCACATTGACCGAACGGGAACTCGACACCGCGCGGGCGATCGCCGAGGGACTGGGCAACCCGGAGATCGCGCAGCGGCTGCATATCAGCGTGGCCACCGTGAAGGCCCACACCGGAAACCTGCTGTCGAAACTGGCCGTAGGCAACCGGGTGCAGATCGCGCTCGTCGTCCGCGACGCGGAGGCGTGAGCACCGCTACTGCCCGGTGACCCGCTCGTCCGGTTCCGCCGCGCACGCCATGTCCTGCGCCGGCATGCGCCCGGTGGTCAGATACTCGGTCGTCGCCTCGTTGGAGCACGTGTTGGCACCGAACGGGTACACGCCGTGTCCACCCTGGTCGGCGGTCACCATCGTCGCGCGACTCCCGAAGGCCTTCCGCAGTTCGAGCGCACCCGCCAACGGGGTCGCCGGATCACGTTCGTTCTGAACCATGAGCACATTGGACGGACCGTCGTCACCGATGGCGACCGGCTGCTCGGGCCGTTCGTCCGGCCAGAACGCGCACGGGCTGACGTTGGCCGTCGACCCGCCGAGCATCGGGTACTTCAGCCGATCCACGGCAACGTTGCGCCGGTAGTCGCGCACCGAATCCGGCCAGCGCGAATCGGCACAGGTCACGGCGAGCCGGGCGGACATCAGGTTCTCCATGTCGCCCGACGGCGACGGAGGAGGGTCCGGAAGCGGGCTGTTCTCGTCGAGCGCCTGCCACATCTCGGCCAGCAGCGGCAGAAGGGCGTCGACGTACAGGAGCTCGAACGTCATGCCACGAAATATCGTGCCGTCGATGCCCTCGACGGGTGTGTCGTCGAGACGTGCGGCCAGTTCGAAGAACTTGGCCGTCACCTCGGCCTCCGTCGTACCCAGTCCGTACTCCGGTCGGGCGGCGGCGAACTCCGCGAAGTCCGGGAATCGATCAGCCATGCCACGGGCGAACCCGCGCATCGCGTCGTAGTCGTAGCCGCCCGCACCCAGGTTGCTGTCGAGCACGACCCGGTCGCTGCGTTCCGGGAACATGGTCGTATAGGTCGCGCCGAGGTAGGTGCCGTAGGAGGCGCCCAGGTAGGACACCTTCTGTTCGGCGAGCGCCGCACGGAGCCGATCCATGTCGCGTGCGGTGTTCGCGGTGGTGAGGTGCGGCAACATCCACCCCGTGCTCGACGTCGCGCACTGCTCGGCGATCGTCCGCGCGAACGTCGCTTCCTCCCTGACGTCGGCGCTCGTGTGGGCGTACTGGGGAAACGCACCGCGCGCCCGCTGCTCGTCCGTCAGGTCGCAGGTCACCGGGGCGCTGCGTCCGACACCACGAGGGTCCATGCCGATGAGGTCGTAGGAGTCCAGCACCTGCTCCGGCAGTCCGGCAGCCAACTGAGCCGGATACTCGAGGCCCGGACCGCCCGGGCCTCCCGGATTGGTCAGCAGCACACCGCGCCGTTTCGCCGGATTCTCGCTCGGCAGGCGGGACACGTGTACCTCGATCGTGGTCCCTCCGGGTTCCCGATAGTCCACTGGGACCGTCAGCGTCGAGCACTCCAGGTCGGGTGTGTCGATCTCCTCGGGGCACGGACCCCACGTCAGGCCCTCCGGGCCGGCCGACCCACTCCGCTCCTCCGACGCCGCTGCCGCGGCTCCAGGGACGGCCACCACTCCTGGCACCGCTGTCAACGCCGTGGCCCCCGCCATGATCAAAGCTGCGGTCCTGCGCATGTGTCGCCCCACAATCCGATATCCCCGCTGTCGATACCGGAGTGATTCTTCGCGAGCACCAGCGCGATCCGCATCGGCCCGGCGACTACGTATCTCCCCACCCCAAGGCGAAAGCGGGATCAGCCCCAGGTCGCAGACCCGAGGCCGTGTCAGCACCCCGCGTCGCCGTGTCAGCGTTTGGCGTCGCCGTGTTTGCGTTTGGCGTCGCCGTGTTGGCGACCTGGAGCGCACGGCATCCGGCCCACCTCGCCCGCGACCTGTCAACCATCCAACCCACAACCGCTCGCGCCACCCACCCACACCTGCGACGATGGGAGTTCCCTACCCGCTGGGAGTTGTGGTGGAGACGAGGATCGAGGTCGAGGACGGGTCGATCGGGGGCTATCTGGCGGTCCCGCAGCCGGAGGTGTCGGGGCCGGGTCCGTGGCCGGGCGTCGTGGTGGTGCACGACGTTTTCGGGATCACGCGGGACACGCGGCTGATCACGGACCGGTTCGCGACGGCGGGTTTCGTGGCGTTGGCACCGGATCTGTACTCACGGGGCGGGCTGGTGCGATGCGTCCGGTCGGTGTTCCGGGCGATGTTGGCAGGTGAGGGCCGCGCGTTCGCCGACCTCGACGCGACGCGCCGGACGTTGGCGGCACGCGCTGACTGCACGTCCCACGTGGGGATCGTGGGTTTCTGTCTGGGTGGCGGGTTCGCGTTGGTGGCAGCCAACAGCGGTTTCGGCGCGTCGGCGCCGTACTACGGCCAGCTGCCTGCGGACATGTCGGTGCTCGACGACGCGTGCCCGGTGGTCGCGAGTTTCGGCGGCAAGGACCCGACGTTGAAGGGCGCGGCGGCCACGCTCGAGGCCGAGCTCACCGCGCGCGGTGTCACCCATGACGTCAAGGAGTATCCGCAGGCCAAGCACAGCTTCGCCAATCAGCTGCCGCTGGGCCCGTTCAACCTCGCCGCGCGCATCACGGGGTTCGCCTACGACCACGAGGCCAGCGAGGACTCGTGGCGCCGGGTGCTCGCGTTCTTCCACGAACACCTCGCCGGTCCGCAGGCCTCGCAGGGCTGACCGACCGCAGAACGCCAACACGGCGACGCGGGATGCTGACACGCCCGCGCGAGGTGCTGACACGGTGTCGCAGAATGCCAACACGGCGACGCCAGGTGCTGACACGGCCGCGTTTCAGCGGGTGGGTTTCCAGACGACCAGGGCGTTCTGCTGGCGGAAGGGGACGAGGTCCTTGCGGTAGGAGGCGTGGACCGCTGCCGCGGCCTGTTCGGCCGCCGCATAGGCCGCCGACAGTTCCTCCGCGAGTTCGGTGACGCGGGCCTGCAACGCCTCGACCTGGTTCTCGAGGTCGATGATGCGTTTGACGCCCGCGAGGTTGACGCCTTCGGACTGCGACAGGCGTTGCACCTCGCGCAGTTGGGCGATGTCGCGCATGGAGTAGCGCCTACCGCCGCCGGTCGTACGACCGGGCGAGACGAGGCCCATCCGGTCGTACGAGCGCAACGTCTGGGCGTGCAGACCCGACAGTTGGGCCGCCACGGAGATGACGAAGACGGGGGTGTCCTCGTCGGCGCCGTGCGGCATCCCGAACCCGGGGGAACCTGATCCGAACATCACGCACCTCGCTCGCGCAGCAGCGCGGTGATCTCCGGTCGCGGATCGTGCTCTGCGACCGCGTCGGCGTACTTCTCGAGTGCTGCCTTCGCGTCGTCCTCGACCTTGGCCGGAACGACCACCTGCAGCGTAACGAGCAGATCGCCCTGGGCACCATCCCGTTTGGCGATTCCCTTGCCGCGCACGCGCAGCGTGCGCCCGCTCGCCGTGCCGGCCGGTACGCGCACCGACACCTTCGCGTCCAACGTCGGCACGCTCAACGTCGTGCCGAGCGCCAGTTCCGTGAACTCGACGGGCACCGTGATGGTCAGGTCGTTGCCCGAGCGGCCGAACAGGTCGTCGCCGTTGACGTGCACACGCACGAACAGGTCGCCCGCCGGCGCTCCGCCCTTGCCCGGCTCGCCCTGTCCGGCGAGGCGGATCTTCTGCCCGTTGTCGACGCCCGGCGGAACCCGCACCGTGAGCGTGCGCGTCCGCGTGGACACGCCCTCGCCCGCGCATTCGGGGCAGGGGTCGTCGATCTGCTGGCCGCGGCCGCGGCAGTCGGGGCACGGTTCGGAGAACGCGAACGCGCCCTGGTTGCGGGTCACGAGGCCGGCACCGGAGCACGTCGTGCACATGCGCGGCGCCGTTCCGGGTCGCGCGCCGTTGCCGCCGCACGTGCCGCACGTCGCCGGGCTCGACAGCCGCAGCGGCAGTGTCGCGCCCTTCACGGCCTCGGCGAAGTCGATCCGCACGTCGGTCTCGACATCGCTGCCGCGCTGCCCGCGGTGGGCACCGCCGGCCGCGCCGGGCGCGCCGCGGCGGCCGAACAGGTTGCCCAGCATGTCGCCGAGTCCGCCGAAACCGCCGCCGGCCTGGGCGTTGCCGCCCTGGCCGAAGATGTCGCCGAGGTCGAAGCCGCCCGCCGGACCGCCCGTGCCGCCGGGGAAGCCGCCGAAGCCGCCCCCGGTGCGGCCGGAGCCGAACAGGGCGCGCGCGTCGTCGTACTCCTTGCGTTTGTCCGAATCGGACAGTACGCCGTAGGCCTCCGAAACGGCCTTGAACTTCTTCTCCGCCTCGGTGTTGCCGGGATTGGCGTCGGGGTGGTTCTCCCGCGCCAGTTTCCGGTAGGCCTTCTTGATCTCGTCCGTGGAAGCGTCGGAGGAGACGCCCAGCTCACGGTAGAAGTCCTTGTCGAGCCACTCCCGAGCACTCATCGGACGTCTCCTCCTTTCCGCTTCTCGTCAGTTCTTCTGCTCATCGGTGTCGATGGGCAGTTCGCCTTCGACCGGCGGGTCGATCGGCTCCTCGGCCGGCGCGTCCGCCGATCCGTCCACAGTGGATGCGGCGGGTGCCGCGCCCGGCTCGTGGTCGGTGACGGCCACGAGCGCGGCCCGCAGCACGCGATCGCCGAACCGGTACCCGCGCCGCAGCACGGTGGTGACGGTCGGACCGGACACGTCGGGCGACGTGTCGTGCTGGACCGCCTCGTGCACGCTCGGGTCGAACTCGTCGCCCTCGGCGCCGAACGGCTCGAGGCCGGACTTCTCCAGCGCCTCGACGAGCTTGTCGGCCACCGACTTGAACGCACCGGTCAGGTCGCCGTGCTGGGCGGCCCGTTCCAGGTCGTCCAGCAGCGGCAACAGGTCACCCACGAGCGAGGCCTTGCCCGACGCGGCGAGCTGCTCGCGCTCCTTGTCGGCACGCCGCCGGTAGTTGGCGTACTCGGCCTGGACGCGCTGCAGGTCGGCGGTGCGTTCCTCGAGCTGCTTGGCCAGGTCGGCCTCGACGGGCGAACCCGCCTCGGCCGCCTCAGCTGCCGTGGCCTCCGGGCCGGAGCGCCCGCGGGCGCCTCCGAACCCTGCACGACATCGGCGTCGATCACCTGGTCGGCGTCCACGACGTCGGCCGGGCCGGGCTCACCCTGCTCGGCCTGCGACGCGGCGGTGGCCTCCGGGTCGATCTTGCGGCGATCCCGCACCACGACCGGTTCGGACTCCTGCTGGTCGGTCTCGTCGCGTTCGGTCACTTCTTGTCGTCCTCGTCGACGATCTCGGCGTCCACGACGTCGTCGTCGGCCTTCGCCGAGCCGGCGTCACCACCGGCGGCACCCGCGTCGCCGCCCGCGGCACCGGCGCCCGCAGCACCCGCACCGTCGCGCCCGCGTTCGCGTACAGCGCCTGGCCGAGCTCCTGGGAGGCCGTGTTCAGCTTCTCGACGGCTTCCTTGACCTTGGCGATGTCGTCGCCCTTCAGCGACTCCTTCGTCTCGTCGATGGCCGACTTGACGTTGCCCTTGAGCTCGTCCGACAGCTTGTCCTCGTTGTCGGACACGAACTTCTCGGTCTGGTAGGCCAGGGTCTCCGCCTGGTTGCGGGTCTCGGCCTCCTCGCGACGCTTCTGGTCCTCGTCGGCGTGCGCCTCGGCGTCCTTGACCATGCGGTCGATGTCCTCCTGCGGCAGCGCGGAGCCGCCGGTGATGGTCATCGACTGTTCCTTGTTGGTGCCGAGGTCCTTCGCCGTGACGTGCACGATGCCGTTGGCGTCGATGTCGAACGAGACCTCGATCTGCGGCACGCCGCGCGGTGCGGGCGGCAGGCCCGTCAGCTCGAACATGCCGAGCTTCTTGTTGTGCGCGGCGATCTCGCGCTCACCCTGGAACACCTGGATCTGCACGGACGGCTGGTTGTCGTCGGCCGTCGAGAAGATCTCGCTGCGCTTGGTCGGGATGGTCGTGTTGCGCTCGATGAGCTTGGTGAACACGCCGCCCTTGGTCTCGATGCCCAGCGACAGCGGCGTGACGTCCAGCAGCAGGACGTCCTTGACCTCGCCCTTGAGCACGCCGGCCTGCAGCGCGGCGCCGACGGCGACGACCTCGTCCGGGTTGACGCCCTTGTTCGGCTCCTTGCCGCCGGTCAGCTCGGTGACCAGCTCGGTCACGGCCGGCATACGGGTCGAACCGCCGACGAGCACGACGTGGTCGATCTCGCCGACCGAGATGCCCGCGTCGCGCACCACGTTGTTGAACGGGTTGCGCGTGCGCTCGAGCAGGTCCGAGGTGATGCGCTGGAACTCGGCACGGGACAGCGTCTCGTCGAGGAACAGCGGGTTCTTGTCGCCGTCGACCGTGATGTACGGCAGGTTGATGCTGGCGGTCGAGGAGCTCGAGAGCTCGATCTTCGCCTTCTCCGCGGCCTCCTTGATGCGCTGGAGGGCCATGCGGTCCTTGGTCAGGTCGATGCCGTTGGACGCCTTGAACTTGTCGACCAGCCAGTCGACGATCCGGTCGTCCCAGTCGTCGCCACCGAGGTTGTTGTCACCGCTGGTGGCGCGGACCTCGACGACACCCTCGCCGATCTCGAGCAGCGAGACGTCGAACGTGCCGCCACCGAGGTCGAAGACCAGGATGGTCTGTTCCTTCTCGCCCTTGTCGAGGCCGTAGGCCAGGGCGGCCGCGGTGGGCTCGTTGACGATGCGCAGGACGTTCAGGCCCGCGATCTGGCCGGCCTCCTTGGTGGCCTGCCGCTGGGCGTCCTCGAAGTACGCCGGGACGGTGATGACCGCGTCGGTCACCTCGTCGCCCAGGTAGGACTCGGCGTCGCGCTTGAGCTTCATCAGCACGCGCGCGCTGATCTCCTGGGCGGTGTATGCCTTGTCGTCGACCTCGGTGTTCCAGTCGGTGCCCATGTGCCGCTTGACCGACCGGATGGTCCGGTCGACGTTGGTGACGGCCTGGTTCTTCGCCGGCTGGCCCGTGAGCACCTCGCCGTTCTTGGCGAACGCCACGATGGACGGGGTGGTGCGGGCACCCTCCGAGTTGGCGATGACCGTCGCTCACCGCCCTCGAGGACCGAAACGACCGAGTTGGTCGTGCCAAGGTCGATGCCGACCGCTCGCGCCATGTGTCTTTCCCTCCTACTGCTCCTGTGGATGCCCCTGCTGCGTTTCGCGCGGGCCGTTCTGCCGCCTTCACGCGCGTGATCCGAAGACCTGAGCGGGGCTCACTCAAGTTCTAGCGCGGTTGGCCGAGTGGCGTCAAACCAGACTTGAGCGATGCCAACTCAACCTTCCTGCCGGGTCAACGGCCGACCAGCGGCGTTTGTTCCCGCAGGCCGGTCGGCTCAGCTGCCGATGAGTGTGACGTCACCGCTGTTCGAGTCGAGAGTCAGGGTGTGCGGGGCGTCGGGGTCGTGGCCGATGCCGAGCTCGCGCGTCCCGCTGCCGGTGTCGCCCTCGACGCGGTAGTCCCCGTCGGGGACGACGACGCGCACGTCGCCGCTGCGACCGACGCGGTCACGTCCGCGGCCTCGGCGAGCTCGAGGTCGACGCGGCCCGAACCGGCGTCCGCCTCGACCGCGCCCCGCAGGTCCCGTCCGACGAGCGAGCCCGAGCCGGCGTCGGCGACGACCTCCCCGCCGATGCCGGTGAACTCGGCGGTGCCGGACCCGACATCGACCTGCACGTCGCCGGTGACGTCGGACAGCCGCAGCGTCCCCGACCCGGCGCGGACGTCGGCCGACGACGCCCCCTCGATGTCGAGGGTTCCCGAGCCGATCTCGCCGTCGACCGCCAGTGCGCGCGGCACGACGACCTCGTGGTCGACGCGGCACCACATGGCGCAGCCGTCGAGGTGCAGCGCGCCGTCGGAGACCGAATGCGCGTCCCCCGGTTCGTTCCAGCGGTACGAGAACCGCTCGACCACGGTGATCTCGTCGACGTCCTCCACCCGGACGGCCACGTTGCCGCCCCCGACGTCGACCGCGATCCGGTCCACCTCGTCGGCGGCGAACGTGGACGTGCGCTCGGTGGTCGTCTCGTCGAACCATCCGAACGCGAGCACAACACCCGCGGCCATAACGGCGATCCCGCCGACCGCGAGCGCGGGGCGCTGCACCATCGGACGTCCCATGTCGATTCCCCTCGGTTCGTGTCAGGAGCAACCGTAGGCGCGTGGCACCGGCGGCGACATTGGGGACATCCCGGGCTTGTCCCGGACCGCCGCCTCAGGGGCTCCCAGGGGTCTGCGTTCGGGGTACGGGTGTGTCGGCCGCAACACGGTGGTGCCTACGCTCGGGGCGGAGCCGCACATGTCGATCCGCGAGGAGCGTGAGATGGCCGACGCGCCGTTCAACTTCAACCCCTACGACTTCCTGCCGCAGGTGCCGTCCTTCGACCTGCGCAGCGACGACGTCGCCGACGGGCAGCCGTTGCCGACCCCGCAGCTGTCGGGCCTGTTCGGCGCAGGCGGCGAGGACACGTCGCCGCATCTGGCGTGGTCCGGCTTCCCCGACGGCACGAAGAGCTTCGTCGTCACGTGCTACGACCCGGACGCGCCGACGGTGAGCGGGTTCTGGCACTGGGCGGTGTTCAACATCCCGGCGTCGGTGACCGAGCTGCCCACGGACGCGGGCAATCCGAGCGGGGCGAATCTGCCCGCCGGCGCGAAGATGCTCTCCGGTGACGGCGGGGTGCGTCAGTACCTCGGCGCCGCGCCGCCTCCCGGGCACGGCCCGCACCGCTACATGTTCGCCGTGCACGCCCTCGACGTCGAGACTCTCGACATCCCGGACGAGTCCCGGCCCGCGTTCCTGTCGTTCAACATGTTCGGCAGCACGCTCGCCCGCGCGATCATCACGCCCACCCACGAGAACAAGGGCTGACGCCCTCGGGGCTCGAGCGCCCCGGACGGAACCCACTGCTCACGGACACGCGTGCCCTCCCGCAGGGCACGCGTGTTCTGCGTTCGACACCCGATGGCCCGTCCTCACCAACCGTCGGCCGATCGCGTTGAACATGAATGTGATTCACGTCTCGCGAGGCGACATGCAGGCCCCTCGCCTGCGAAAACTCGGACCGACCTTCGATGTCGGACAAATGGTGCAACCTCACGGTAAACACCGGTTACCGGCGTGACACATGTTCCCGATTTGATGCGCGACATCGAACGCGTGGCGATCGACTCGCGTTTCGATCTCGCCCGGCCGGCGCGAACACACTCCAGTAGCAACAGCCCCTCAACGCACAAGGAGATCCACAATGCTTACTGATCTGGTTGACACCATCGGTGGCGTGCTTGCCCCGGTTCTCGCCACGGTCGACGGCCTGCTGGCCTTCCTGCCGCTCTGATCAGACGGCAGCCGACCGGCTTGATTGACCGGTCACGCTGATCGGGCACCGCGCCGGAACTCCAGCCGGCGCGGTGCCCGCATGCACGCGGCCGTGTCAGCACCCCACGTCGCCGTGTCAGCATCCCGCGTCGCCGTGTTGGCACTTGGCGTCGCCGTGTTGACACCCCACGGCGCTGTGTCGCCATCCCACGTCGCCACGCCTACGGTTCGCACATGGCCGGACCGACCCTGCGCGCCACATCCCTGTCGCTCGCCGCACCCGACCCGCGAGCCCTGGCCGAGTTCTACGCCGCCCTGCTCGGAGTCCGGATCACGGTGACCGAACCGCCGCGGCCCGGATACCCGCCCGAAGACGGCTGGGCACAGATCCGCCCCGACGGCGCGGGTCCGACACTGAACTTCGAATACGAACCCACATATGTCCCCGTGACGTGGCCTTCGGAAGCAGGCCGTCAACAGGTTCAGGCGCACCTGGACATCGCGGTCGACGACCTCCCCGCCGCGGTCGATCATGCGCTTGGCGTTGGTGCCACGCTCGCGGATTTCCAGCCACAGGACGATGTGCGCGTCCTCTTCGACCCCGCGGGTCATCCGTTCTGCCTGTTCCTGAGCCCGGGACATGCCAACGCCACGTCGCGGAATGCCAACACGGCGACGCAGAACGCTGACACGCCCGCGTGGGGTGCTGACACGGCGTCGTGGGGTGCTGACACGGCGGCGGGTTACCTCGGGTTGAGGAGGTAGTCGACGACCGGGCGGAGCTCCTCGGCGGTGGGGGGTTCGTCGTCGATGAGGCCCTGCACGAGCAGTCCGTCGATACCGGCGAGGAAGACGCGGAAGGCGACCTCGTCGTCGTGCCGGACCATCGAGGTCAGCACGTCCAGCCAGCGCCGCGCCGCGGGCCGCAGCTCCGGTTTCCGCGCGGCCAGCAGATACAGCTCGTACTCGGCCATCGTGCGTCCGCGTTTCGGCCCGAGCGCCTCGGCGAGCAGGTTCGCGATCTCGTCGGCGCCGCGGCCACGACCGTGCGAGCGGGCACGGTCGATCATCCAGTACACCTCGGTGGCCATGTCGCGCGCGCAGTCGATCAACGTGGCGACGAGCAGGTCGTCGAGGGTCGCGAAGTGATACGTCGTCGACGTCGTGGGCACGCCGGCCTCCGCGGCCACGGTGCGGTGCGTGACGCCGGCGACGCCGTCGCGTTCGATCACGCGCAGCGTCGCCTCGATGATCTCGGTGCGGCGCTTCTCGCCGCGCAGCTTCCTGCCGTCGGCCTGCCGTTTCATGCCGGACGCCCCATCTCGAGCAGCACGACACCACCGATCACCAGCGCCAACCCGAGGACCATCGTCGCGTTCATCGGCTCGCCGAGGAACGCCGCGCCGATCAGCGCCACGAGCGCCACGCCGGCCGCCGCCCAGATCGCGTACGCGACGCCGACGGGCAGTCCGTTCGCCAGCGCGCGACCGAGCAGGAAGAACGCCGTGATGTAGGCGATGACCACGACGATCGAGGGCACGAGCCTGCTGAAGCCCTCGGACAGTTTCAAGGACACGGTGCCGACGACCTCGGCCACGATCGCACCGGCGATCAACACGTACGCACTCACGTCGGCCAAACTACCTGAACGTACGTCCCACTAACTGCGAGGTTTCTGCCACATCAGTGGGACTTGGGCATCTCCGATCCATTACTCCTCAGTAGGAAGAGATACGCTCCCGTCACCCACCACGAAGACCGAACCGAAAGGCCCGATCATGGGTGCACTGCAGATCACGCTCGGCGTGATCGGCGTTGCCGTCAGCATCGCCGCTTGGGGGGTGTTCGCCGCCGCCGTCGTCCGGCAGGTGAAGATCATCCGACTCGGGCAGCCTGACAGCACGCGTAACGGACCGTTCGCGGCGCGTCTGAAGACGCTCATCATCGAGTTCGCCGCGCACACGCGGATGAACAAGTTCCGCAGCGTCGGGCCCTGGCACTGGGTCGTGATGTGGGGCTTCCTGCTGGGTTCGCTGGCCCTGTTCGAGGCCTACGGCGAGATCTTCGACCCGCACTTCGCGTGGCCGATCATCGGTGACTGGGCGCCGTGGAAGCTGCTGCTCGAACTGCTCGGTATCGGCACCGTGGTCGCCGGTGTGGCGCTGGTGATCATCCGCCAGCTGAACCACCCGCGCCGTGCCGACCGCCAGTCGCGGTTCGCCGGTTCGAACTTCGGTGCGGCCTACTTCGTCGAGGCCGTGGTGATCATCGAGGGTCTCGGCATCCTCGGTGTCAAGGCGTTCAAGTTCTCGAGCGGCATCACCGAGGCGCCCCTGTGGTCGAGCTTCGTGACCCAGCCGCTCGCGGAGGTGCTGCCCACCGCCACGATCTGGGTGTCGATCATGGCGCTGATCAAGCTGCTGTCCGGCATGATCTGGCTGGCCGTCGTCGGCCGGAACCTGACGATGGGCATCGCCTGGCACCGGTTCAGCGCGTTCTTCAACATCTACTTCAAGCGCGAGGACGACGGCGGCGTCGCGCTGGGCAAGCTCAAGCCGATGATGAGCGGCGGCAAGCCGCTCGACTTCGAGGAGGCCGACCCGGAGAAGGACGTCTTCGGCGCCGGCCAGGTCGAGGACTTCAGCTGGAAGGGCTGGCTCGACTTCTCCACGTGCACCGAGTGCGGCCGTTGCCAGTCGCAGTGCCCGGCATGGAACACGGGCAAGCCGCTGTCGCCGAAGCTGCTCATCACGCAGCTGCGCGACCACGCCTACGCCAAGGCGCCGTACCTGCTCGCGGGCGGTAAGAAGGACATGGCGGGCGACGAGGTGGGCCTGACGGGCGACGACCCGCACGCCGGCATCGACGTCCTGGCCCTCGCCGAGTCGGAGCGTGCGCTGGTGGGCGACGCCGAGATGAACGGCGTCATCGACCCCGAGATGCTCTGGTCGTGCACCAACTGCGGTGCGTGCGTGGAGCAGTGCCCGGTGGACATCGAGCACGTCGACCACATCGTCGACATGCGCCGCTACCAGGTGATGATCGAGTCGAACTTCCCGACCGAGCTCAACGCCCTGTTCAAGAACCTGGAGAACAAGGGCAACCCGTGGGGTCAGAACGCCAAGGACCGCATGGCCTGGGCCGACGACCTCGACTTCGAGGTGCCCGTCTTCGACGGCGAGTTCACCGACGACACCGAGTACCTGTTCTGGGTCGGCTGCGCCGGTGCGTTCGAGGACCGCGCGAAGAAGACGACGCAGGCCGTCGCCGAGCTGCTGCACATCGCGGGCGTCAAGTACACGGTGCTCGGCCCGGAGGAGACGTGCACCGGTGACCCGGCTCGCCGTGCGGGCAACGAGTTCGTGTTCCAGATGCTCGCGCAGCAGAACGTCGAGGTGCTGAACTCGGTGTTCGAGGACGTGGAGCAGTCGAAGCGCAAGATCGTCGTGTCGTGTGCGCACTGCTTCAACACGCTCGCCAACGAGTACCCGGACCTCGGCGGCAACTACGAGGTCGTGCACCACACCCAGCTGCTCAACCGTCTGGTGCGGGAGAAGAGGCTGACCCCGGTGGCCCCGGTCGCCGAGGACATCACCTACCACGACCCGTGCTTCCTCGGCCGCCACAACCAGGTGTACGAGGCGCCGCGTGAGCTGGTCGGCGCGGCGGGCGCGAATCTGCGCGAGATGCCGCGGCACGGTGACCGCTCCATGTGCTGTGGCGCCGGTGGCGCCCGCATGTGGATGGAGGAGCAGATCGGCAAGCGGATCAACGTCGAGCGCGTCGACGAGGCGCTCGGCACCGCGCGTCGAAGATCGCGACGGGCTGCCCGTTCTGCCGTGTGATGCTCAACGACGGTGTGACGTCGCGGCAGAGCGACGGCGCGGCGAGCGAGGATCTCGAGGTCGTCGACGTCTCGCAGCTGCTGCTCTCGGCCGTCAAGCGCGGCGGCAAGCAGCCGGCGGGCGTCGGCGCCGGGGACTCCGACGCGGCCCCGACTGCCGAAGGCGAGGGTGGCGCCCAGTCGGATGACGCCAAGTAACCCGACACGGTGAACACGCGCGGGCGCCGCTCCGGACTCCGGGGCGGCGCCCGCGGCGTATCGCGGCGAAAACACTGCAAGTTTACGTGCCCGAAATACACGGCCCATCGGTTTTCTCCACAATCGCGTCGGGCGCGTGCGAGTAGCATCGCCTGCTCTCATGTCGTCGCACCCGGCGACGACATGAGCACGGACAGTGCGAGGCGAGGGCGTGGGTCATGAATCCCCCGAACGAACCAGCGAGACCGGACCGCAGCGAGCACAACGCAGCTGAGACGTCGGCGACGTCGGCGCCCGACCAGTCATCCCGGTCGGCGCCCGTTTCCCCTCGGCCAAGCGTTGGAGCGCATCGAGAAGGCCGAACGCAAGGCCGCGCAGAAGGCCGCCGCGAAGGAGTCCAAGCAACAGGGCAGGGCCGGCAGCGCCGACGGCGACTCGGCCGGCTCGCAGAAGAAGTCCCGGACCGGCCGGGGCAGCGCCCGTTTCCCCTCGGCCGCCGACCTCGAGCGCTACGCCGACGAACCGACTCCCGAACCGCCCTCCGAACCGACACCCGAGCCCGGCGAGCCCGGCACCCGAGCGGGGTCCACCGAGCCGGAGCAGCCCGCACGCCGGGCACTCGAGGAACCGGCGCGCAGCACGGTGCCGCCGTCGCTCGAGGACCACGAGGACTACGCCGACTACACGGCCTACGACGCGGACGAGGAGAACCGGCTCCGCGTGCGGCCCTACGTGATCACGCGCGGGCGCACGGAGGCGCGCGACGACCTGGCGATCGAAACGATGATCACGGTCAACCCGCGCGGCCCGTGGTCCCGGGAGCAGGGCAACTCCGACCACCAGGCGGTGCGCCGGATCTGCGGCGAGCCGCGGTCGGTGGCCGAGGTGGCGGCGCTGATGTCGGTGCCACTCGGCGTCGCGCGGGTGCTGCTGACCGACCTCGCCGACTCCGACCTGGTGCACATCCACGTCGACACCATGCAGACCGACGACGGACGCCCCGACTTCAACCTCATGCAGCGCGTCCTCGCCGGCCTGCACCGACTGTCGTGACCGGATCCGAGTGACCGGACCCCAGTGACCGGATCCGAGTAGCCGCCCTTACGGCTTGCCGAGGCGCAGCAGCACGGACTCGCCGGGCGCTTCGTCGACGCCGTCGTTGTCGACCGCGCCGACGAGCTTGCCGTCGGCGGTCACGGCCAGGCCCTCGGGTTTGTCGTGCACGATGCCGCCGCCCGCCTCGAGCGCGGGAATCAGGTCCTGGTTGAGCGACTTGTCGACAACGGGCTTGCGCTCGCCCACACCGACCGGTTCGACGGTCGAGACGTCGATCTCGTAGACCTTCTTCGTCTCGGCGTCCTCGCCGCGCTGGTTGTCGCGTTCCAACACGAGCATCCGCCCGTCGCCGAGCGCGGTCAGCTCTGACACGCCCATCCAGCCGCCCTCGGGCGGGGTGTCGAGCGGGTACGCCGCGAACGCCCACTGCCCGGTCGCGGGGGTGTAGCGGGCGAGCGTGCTCTGACCCGGTTCGTTGTCGGCCCATTCGCGCTGGACGGCGACCCACACGTGCTCGCCGTCGACGGCCACGCCCTCGAAGCCGAAGCGGGTGGCGCCCTCGGCGATCGCGTCGGGCAGGGCGATCTCCTCGCGCACCTGGCCGTCGGGGCCGACGTCGATGAGCAGGTTGGGCAGGTCGTCGGCGGGTTCGCCCTCGGCGACGACCCAGTAGCCGCCGTCGTCGCGCGCGGCGATGCCCTCGAGGTCGTAGGCGGCCTCGTCGCCGTCGCGCGTCAACACGAGTTCGTCGGTGACGCGCGCCGGGTGCGAGGCAGTGTCGACGGTGAGCACGCGGCTGGGCTCGTAGGCGTTGTCGTGGATCGCGACGACCTCACCGGGCGAGCCGGGAACGCCGGACAGTCCCGACAGGCCACCGAATCCGATCCCGCTGTCCGCCACGATCGACGGCGCGCCCTCGTTCTTGCGCAGCGACACGGCCAGTGGGGTGCGCGTCAGCTGGTAGCGGCTCAGCGACGAGCGCACCCCAGCCTCGGCGTCGTCCTCCTCGGCGGACACGACGAGCGCGTTGCGCTGCGGCACGGGCAGCACGCCCTCGGGCGCGACGTCGGTCGGCAGGCCCTGCACGAGCTGCGGGTCGCGCGGATCGTCCACGTTGTACACGGCGACGAGGTTGGCGCGTTCGAGGGCGACGAAGGCGTAGCGGTGCTTGCCGTACGTCGCGACGGCCAGGCCCTCCGGTTCGACGCCCTTGGCCTCGGCGCGGTGCTCGGGGTACTGGCCGTGGCGGATCGCGAGTTCCTCGAGCTCGTTGCCGGAGCTGTACACGACGTCGCCGGTGGCGGCGTCGAACGCCGTCCACGTGCGGGTGCCGCCCTGGTAGTCGCCCTCGTCGGCGGTCGCGAGGGTGTCGTCGTCGAGCCAGCCGACCGAGTCCGGCTCACGCGGCGCGGTGACCGAGCCGTCGCGTTCGATGCGGTTGTTCTCGGTGGTGTCGACGTCCTCGACCGTCGCCGTGCCGGCACTGAAGTGGTTGCGCACCTCGCCGCTCGCCACGTCGACGACGACGATGTGGTTGTTCTCCTGCAACGTCACGGCGACCTGGCCGCGGTCGTTGATCGAGACGTACTCGGGTTCCGGGTCCTCGGGGGCGACGTCGGCGAGGCCGATCAGTTCCGTCGTGCGCACCTGCCAGGCGTCGGGCGCGCCGTCGAGGTCGACGATCGCGAGGAACCCGGCGGGCAGCTGCGGGAGCGCACCGTCGTCGACGTCCTCGTCGCGTTCGTTCTCGATGGCGACCGCGGCGTGCCGGCCGTCGGGCGAGATGTCGATCGAGTCGGGCTGGCCGCCGAGGTCGTGGGAGGCGACGATCGCGCGGTCGGCGAGGTCGACGACGACCAGCTCGCCGGACGGGTCGGTGTAGCTCTCCGACGTGTTCACCGCGACGAGCGCCAGGTCGCCGACGATGTCGACCGACGTGGGCTCACCCGGCATGTCCAGGGTGCCCGCGGGCTCGAGCGAGTCTCGTCCGGCGAGGGTCGAGAAGCCGATGCGCTCGGCGGGCGAGTCGGTGTGGACGACCGTCCGGCCGTCCGGCGTGACCGCGGAGATCTCGGCCGCGGTCTCCTCGTCGGGCGAGGAGTTGTGGTGCACCGGCATCGTCGACGTGCGCACGAAGTGCTCCCCGGACGGCAACGCGAAATCGGGATCGGCGCTCGTGGGGGCCGCGGTGTTCGTGCTGCCGGTGTTCGTGCTGCCGGGGTTCGCCGTGGCGGCCGGAGTCAGGGTCACCGTGAGGGCCACGGCCGCGGCGCCGGCGAGGATTCGGTTGCACTTTCGCATCGGTGCTTTCTAGCCCGCGTGGATGTGTCCAGGCTGAACAGGACAAGAAGACCGCGCGAACCCGGAGTGTGCGGAACCGACCTTGCCTCACGAACCGAACGGTGGTTCCCTGCCTGCGATGCCAGCTACTCATGACGTGACGAACCAGGTACCGCCGCTGACCGGGCACGACGTCGCAGACGACCCGACGTTGCTCTCCGCGTTGGAGCGGGAGGGCGCGGGCTGGGCCGCCGACGAGGTGCACGAACTGGGCAGACTCGCGGGCACCGAACGCGTGCAGGAGTGGGGCAGGCTCGCCAACGAGAACAAACCCGTGCTGCGCACGCACGACCGCGTCGGGCACCGCATCGACGAGGTCGAGTTCCACCCGCACTGGCACGACCTGATGGACGTGGCCGTCTCGCACGGGCTGCACGCCGCACCGTGGCGGGATCCGCGCGCGGGCGCGCACGTGGCGCGCGCGGCGAAGTTCTACGTGTGGAGCCAGAACGAGGCGGGCCACACGTGCCCGATCTCGATGACGTACTCGGCGATCCCCACGTTGCGGCACAACCCGGAACTGGCCGCGGTGTACGAACCGCTGCTGGCGGCCACCAGCTACGACTTCGGCCTGCGGGTGCCCACGACGAAGAGCGGGCTCATCGCGGGCATGTCGATGACGGAGAAGCAGGGCGGTTCGGACGTCCGCGCCAACACGACGACGGCCGAGCCCGCGGGCGACGGCAGCTACGCGCTGACGGGGCACAAGTGGTTCACGTCGGCGCCGATGTCGGACGTGTTCCTCACGCTCGCGCAGGCACCGGGCGGACTGTCGTGCTTCCTGGTGTCGCGGGTGCTGCCGGACGGTTCGCGCAACGCGATCCGGTTGCAGCGCCTGAAGGACAAGCTGGGCAACACGTCGAACGCGTCCGCCGAGATCGAGTACGAGGGCGCGATCGGCTGGCTGGTCGGCGAGGAGGGCCGCGGGGTCCGCACGATCATCGAGATGGTGTCGAACACGCGCCTGGACTGCACGATCGGCGGTGCGGCCGGCATGCGCTACGGCGCGATGCGGGCGGCGCACCACGCGCGGCACCGGTCGACGTTCGGCTCGCGCCTGATCGACGCGCCGGCGATGGCGAACGTGCTGGCGGACCTGACGGTCGAGTCCGAGGCGGCGACGCTGGCCGCGATGCGGATCGCGGGCGCCACCGACCGCGCGCCCTCCGACGAGAGCGAGGCGGCACTGCGCCGGTTGGCGCTGGCGGTGTCGAAGTACTGGGTGTGCAAACGCGCGCCCGCGCACGCGGCCGAGGCGCTGGAATGCCTGGGCGGCAACGGTTACGTGGAGGAGTCGGGAATGCCGCGGCTGTTCCGCGAGTCGCCGTTGTCGTCGATCTGGGAGGGCTCGGGCAACGTCGCGGCGCTGGACACGCTGCGCGCCATGGCCAAGCAGCCCGACTCGGTGGACGCGCTGTTCGCCGAACTCGACGCCTCGTCCGGTGTGGACGGACGGCTCGACGACGCGATCGCCGGTCTGCGCAAGGAACTCGCCGACCTGTCCGATGTGGAGTACCGCGCGCGGCGGATCGTCGAGCGGATCGCGCTGGTGTTCCAGGGCTCGCTGCTCGTGCGGTACGGCGACGAGGCGGTCGCCGATGCGTTCTGCGCGTCCCGCCTGTCCGGCGACTGGGGCGTCGCCTTCGGCACCCTCCCCACCGGCGTCGACACCGGCCGCATCCTCGCCCGCACCGAGGTCGGGTAACGGTTGTCGATCAGGCCTGGTCCGCTCAGGCCTCAGTAGCCGAGGTCGAGGGTCCAGTACCAGCCGTCGGTGTTGAGGCCGGCGCGATGGCGGTGACGGCGCAGTCGGTGATGTTGGCGTTGTGCGCGGGCTGGGCCATCCAGTTGTCGACGACGGCGCGCGGCGACGTGACGCCCATGGCGAGGTTCTCGGCGGCGGGGTCGTCGTAGCCGAACGATTCGACGCGTTCCTCGAAGGTGGTGCCGTCGGACGATTCGTGCGAGAGCCTGCGGTTCTCGGACATGTCGTCACTGTGGGCCTGCCCCGCACTGGACAGGGCGTCGTCGGTGGTGGCGGGCTCGCAGCCGGCGGCGACGCGTTCGTCGTTGACGTGGCGGAGCAGTTCGGTGAGGGGGTCCTCGTCGGGTTCGCTCGGGCTGGTGGACGTCACGGTGCCGGTGGTCGGCTCGCCGGTGGGCGACGTGGATCCGGACGTCGGCGACGGCGACGTGGGCTCTGGGCGCTCGCCGGTGGTCGTCGGCTCGGCGTCCGACGTGTCGGGCGAGTCGGACGTGACGGGTGTGGTGGTCGGTTCGCCGCCGGGCGTCGACACGGACGACGTGGCCGGGCCGGGCGGGTCGGCCGGTTCGGTGTCCGGTTCGCCGGGGGTGCCGGTCGGGGCAGCGGTGTCGTCGCGTTCGAGCGACGTGCCGGGGCCGGCCGCCGAGGACGGCGCATCGGGGTCGGATTCGCCCCAGAAGAGGTGGCTGCCCAGGGCGATCACGACGCCGACGAGCACGCCCACCAGGAGGAGCGCGCCGCGCGTACGGGTGATCGGGGTAGCCACGACCGGGCAAGCTACCACCAACGAGTGAGTTACTGGACCGTTATGTGAGCGGGATCAGACAGTCGACACACCCGGTCACGAGATGTCAGCAGCCGGTGTCGAGCCCGCCGACGGGTACGCGGCCGGTTCTCAGCGGGCGGTGTCGACGCGGTCGAAGTTGCGGTATGCCCTGCTCGGGGTGGGTCCGCGCTGGCCCTGGTACTTGGAGCCGGCCTCGTTGGAGCCGTAGGGGTGCTGTGCGGAGCTGGTGAGGCGGAACAGGCACAGCTGGCCGATCTTCATGCCGGGCCACAGGGTGATGGGCAGGTTGGCGACGTTCGACAGTTCGAGCGTGATGTGCCCGCTGAAGCCGGGGTCGATGAAGCCTGCCGTCGAGTGGGTGAGCAGGCCGAGGCGGCCGAGCGACGATTTGCCCTCGAGACGTCCGGCGAGGTCGTCGGGCAGGGTGAACAGCTCGAAGGTGGAGCCGAGGACGAACTCGCCGGGGTGCAGCACGAACGCCTCGCCGTCGGTCTTCTCGACGAGCGAGGTCAGCTCGTCCTGCTGCAACGACGGGTCGATGTGCGTGTACTTGGTGTTGTCGAAGACGCGGAAGAACCGGTCGAGACGCACGTCGACGCTCGACGGCTGGAGCATCTGCGGGCCGGACGGCTCGATCTGCAGCCGGCCGGCGTCGAGCTCGTTGCGGAGGTCGCGGTCACTGAGCAGCACGGGCCCACCCTAGCCGGGCGATCCGCCGCCCATGCACGTCCGGCCGACCCGAGGGGGAGTGGACGTCGACCCGGACGATCGTTGTAAGATCGGACGTCACCAGGCGGATGTAGTTCAATGGTAGAACATCAGCTTCCCAAGCTGAGAACGCGGGTTCGATTCCCGTCATCCGCTCCAAGCACGAAGGCCCAGGTCAGAAGCCATCCACTTCGGACCTGGGCCTTCGTCATGTCGGGGCCTCGTGCCATTGGCGTGCCATTAGCGTGCCCTCGGCTGACTCGTCATCGTCGTCGGTCCTTGCCCCGTGCACAGCCGCGGAGGGCGGGCCCTTCAGCTCGTTTCGTTCTTGCGCCGGGGCGGGCGCACGAACTGCGCGGTGGCGATCAGAGCACCTCCGACGATGATCGGGAGGAAGTCGTACTCGGCCACCGGGTAGGCGACCAGGGCGGGACCGCTGGTCACCATGACGTCGCCGCCCTCGCAGGTCAGTTGCGCATCGACGGCCGGTTCGACTCTCTCGCCGTCGAGAAGCTCCCGCGCGCCGCGCGGCGGGATGTCGAACTGTCGCCCACCCAGGTCGCAGTGCGCGACACCTCCGGATGTCACCACCAGGTAGTAGGTCGTGCCCGACTGCAACGGGAGCCCGGAGTCCTCGACCTCGTCGCCTGCGAAGCGGGCGTAGCCCGCAGCGCCCACGACGAGCAGGATGAGAAGGGCGCCGACCACGCGCATCGCCCAGGGCACCTTGCTCATCAGGCTTGCCTGCCGTCCCCGTTTCCGTTCATGGTCGTCCTTGATCCTTCCGGTCAGCCTTTGACTGCCGCTTCGAGCCGCACGAGCAGATCGATGATCTGCGTGCCCTCGCCGTTAACCGGTCGACCCGGGCCGGTCCGCGGTGGAGACTGGGCGCATGATCGGCCGGCGATGGGGCGTGAGCGACGACGAGGTCGCGCGCGCCTACCCGTGCGACGAGTTCGTGACCGCCTCCGCGATGCAGGCGTGGCGGGGCGTGACGGTCGCCGCGCCGGCCGACGAGGTGTGGCCGTGGGTGACGCAGGTCCGGCTGGCGCCGTACTCGTACGACTGGATCGACAACCTCGGCCGCCGTTCGCCGCGCGAGCTGGTCGACCTGCCCGAGCCCCGCGTCGGGGACGGTTTCACCAAGGCCGGCGGGCTGCAGGCGGGGCGGATCGTGTCGGTCGAACCCGGCAAGCACCTGACGGCCACGATCATGGGCGCGTACCTGTCCTACGTCCTCGTGCCGCAGGGCGCCGACAGCACGCGCCTGCTGCTGAAGATCGTCATGCAGGTCAACCGGGTGATCGGCGCCGGGCTGTCCGTCGGCGATCTGGTCATGGCGCGACGGCAACTCCTCAACTTCAAGCAACTCGCCGAACAGCACCGTTCCTGAGCACGTTGGCGTCCGGTGCCGGGGCGTCGTCAGCGGGTGCCGGGCCGGCCGGGCGGGTCGTCCCAGCCTGCGGTGGTGACGCCGTCCTCGGTGAGGATGTGCAGGTCGCCCGAGCCGGCGGCGGCGACGTAGGCCGTGATGGCCTCGACCTGCAGTTGCATGATCGCGGACCGCTCGTACCGCCGGTACAGGTCGTCGGGCCACCCGCCGCGCAGCTCGTCGAGGTGCGCCCGCAGCCGCTCCACGCGGTCCGGATGCGGACGCACACCCCACGCCCGGCCCGCTTTCCGCATCATCGCGACGATCGTCTCGGTATCGACATCCGGCTCGTTCGTCACGACGAACCCGGGCTCGACGCTGTCGGGCGATTCGGCGCTGTCGGCCTGGTCGGAATTGGCGCTGTTGGGCGATTCGGCGCTGTCCTCGGTCATCGGACGCCGCCTTTCCGCATCAGCTCGTCGATTGCCGGCCCGCCGCGAACATACCCGCCGACCCCCTCCGACGCCCACCACCCGCAGACGTTCGCCCGTGCCCACGGTAAACGCCTGGGTGACCCATCGGTAGCCACACTTTCGAGTGAGTCATTTCGCTCATATCTTCGGTAACATTGGTCCCGTGAAAACGGTCGAGCAGGTTATCGATGAGGCGCGCGAGGTTCTTGCCCTGCGCGCTCGAGCTGATGCGCGGGAGGTGGAGTTCCTTGTATCCCTGGACGACGGTTCGACGTCGGATTCGGAGGAACGCCGCCAGCGTGCGGAGGCCTTGGCGCCCGAGTTGCGGTTGACGCCGCACGAGGTGCTGAATCGCATTCACACGGCGTTGGCGTTGACGCACCGGATGCCGCGTCTGTTGGATGCGATGCGCGACGGACAGGTCGACCGCTACGGCGCCGAGCGTGTCCTCAACGTGGTCGCCCCGGTGTCCGACGACGACGCGCGCGTGGTCGATCAGCTGCTGTTGGACAAGTTGGCGACGATGAAGATGTCGGCGTGGCAGCCGCGCAACATGGCCTGGCACGCCTCGAAACTCGTCCAGGACATCGACCCGGGCGCCGTGGAATCCGCGGCCCGCATGGCGCGCGACGCCCGCAAGGTCGTCCTCGACCACTGGCCCAACGCCATGTCCCGCCTGTCGGCCGAACTGCGTCGGAGGTGGCACAGGCGATCTACACGCGTATCGACGTCACGGCCCACCGGCTGCACCGAGCGTTCGACGACCGCACCCTCGACCAGTGCCGCGCCGACGTGTTCGCCAACGTGTTACTCGGCAACGAACCCATGATCGACCGGCCGGAACCGGCCGTGATGGTGTACCTCCACATGCCCATCGACACCGCCCTGTCGATCAGCGAGACGGGCGCCGAGATCGACGGCATCGGCCCGATTCCGGGTCCGTTGGCGCGCGAGATCATGACGAATCCCCGCAGCATCTGGCGGAAGGTGATCTGCGACCCGGCGACGGGCAGCCCGGTCGACCTGGGCCGCTCGTCGTATCGTCCAAATGCGACGATCCGCAAGCTCGTCCAGGTGCGCGACCGGATGTGCGTGGTCCCGTGGTGCCGGCGCCCGGCGCGACACTGCGACATCGACCACCAGCAGGAATGGGTCAAGGACCAAGGTCCGACGTCGATCGACAACGCCGGCCCCCGCTGCCGCAAGCACCACCTCATGAAGAACGCGCCCGGCTGGATCAACCACTACGACCCGGTCCACGGCACCTCGTCGGTCACCACACCGTTCGGCGTCACCTACGACGGCAAACGCGAACCCGTCCTCAACCCGAAATCGTCGAATCCCGGCGAGACACCCGACTCACCGACCGGCGACGCGTCCGGCACCCCGCCCGACGAGGATCCACCACCGTTCTGACGCCACCGAGCACAGTCGACCGAACGCGGTTCGTCACTGCGGATCACCACACCCCACGCAAATGTGGCGGATCATCCAGCCGCAGATACTCCCGTGCCCGCTTGTTCATCTCGGCCCCGTTGACATGCACCGAGTGCAGGATGCCGTTGTAAACGAGATCCCAGAGCCGGTGGTTCATCTGGAGGTCGCTGACGTGCGGCCGGACTCCGCGACCCTCGTCGTCAACCAGGTGCACCATGTACGCAACGCCGTCGATATGGACGGTGACTCGCTTCAAGCGATACGTCTTGACGTACCGCTTATCGGAGTCCGCCAACCAATCAGCTCCCGCCGACAGCTTGCTGCGACGGCCGATCCACATGAAGAGGAACGGCGGACCGACGACGAGGATCCAGAGCCAGACATTGTCGATCCAATCGAACCCCAGCCTGACGATGTAGACCGCGAGGACCAAGACGGAGCACGTCAACCCGGCAACAACCCGCGAGATCCGCGACGGGTAGTGCCACTCCAGGACATCCGCCTCGCCAGGCGGCGTCCGCGGCGCCTTCCCCGACGGCGACTCCTCGCTGGTCTCGCTCGTCGAGTTCTCGTTCACCAGTGGAGCGCTCGGAGGACGCGGCTCTCCCGTATCGGGGTCGGGCATGGGTGGGAGGTTCCGGATGTCCATCCCGATCACCACTCACGCAGGTGGAGCGGACGGTCCAACAGCAGGTACTCGCGAGCGCGCTTGTTTGTCTCGGCGGCGTTCACATGCACCGAGTGCAGGATGCCGTTGTAGGCCAGGTCCCAGAGACGGTGATTGATCTCCAGCACGCCGATACGGACCCGCGCACTACGGCCGGCCGAATCCAGCATCCGCACCGTGTGCGCCATACCGTCGATGTGCACCGTGACCTTCACCAGCTCGTACATCTTCACGTAGTCGCCAGTCGAGATCACCACCCAATCGGCGCCGGCCGAGACCCTCTGCTCACGGCCAACGAAAATGAACAGAAACGGCCACGGCAGAATCAACAGCCACATCCACCACGTCGCAACCCACCCGACGCCACCGTAGTGAAACGTCGCAACAACAAGGCAGATCACCGACATCACGACACCCGCCAGGACCCGCACGCCCTTCGTCGGAGCAGACCACTCCAACAACGGCCCCTCGCCATCCGGAGCCGGAATCGCCTTGTGCACACCAGAGTTGTGGCGCACCGGCTCGTCACGGTCCATTTGATCGGACGGAGCCTTCGGCGGTCGCGGCTCGCCGGTGTGGCGGTCCGGCATCGGCGGGAGCTGTTGGATGTCCATCACGCTCCCCAGCCGTAGAGATGCGGTGGGTCGTCCAACTGCAGGTACTTCCGAGCGCGCTTGTTCGTCTCCGCGCCGTTGACATGCACCGAGTGCAGAATCGCGTTGTAGACCAGGTCCCAGAGGCGGTGGTTGACCTGCAATACGCCGATGCGGGAACGCACGCTGCGCCCGGACGAGTCCACCATCTGCACCGCATGGGCCAAGCCGTCCACATGAACGGTTACCTTCACGAGCTCGTAGGTCTTCACATAATCTCCGCCGGAGATCGCCACCCAGGTTGCTCCCGCCGAGGCGCCGCCGGTTCTGCCGGCCAGGAGGAACACCGGGATCCGCAGGATCAGCAGTCCCCATAGCCACACGTTCCCGACCCAGTCGAACCCCAGGCGGAAGACGTACATCAGGAGAATCACCGCGCTGGTGATGACGCCGGCCAAAGCCCTCGCCGACCTCGTCGGGTAGTACCACTCGAGGCGCGGCCCCTCGGCGTCCGGACCTCGAGGAGCTCGTGCCGCATTGGAATCAGCGTTGCCGACACCGGCCGAATTCGAATTCTCCAGCGGCGCCGCCGGTGGGCGCGGCTCGCCGGTGTGGCGGTCCGGCATCGGTGGGAGCCTGCGGACGTCCACGGGACACGCTTACCAATCGCGCAGGTGCGGCGGGTGATCGAGCTGCAGGTACTCGCGGGCCCGCTTGTTCGTCTCCGCACCGTTCACATGCACCGAGTGCAGGATCCCGTTGTAGACCAGGTCCCAGAGACGGTGGTTGGCCTGCAAGTCACTGACCTGGGGGCGCATGCTGCGCCCCTCGTCGTCGACCAGTTGAACCATGTGCGCGATGCCATCGATATGGACGGTGACCTGTTTCAAGCGATAGGTCTTCACGTATTTCTTGTCGGTGTACGCAACCCAGTCGACGCCCGCAGAAACCTTCCCCCGACGGCCGACTAACAAGAAGACGAAGGGCGGCAGAGCCAACAACAGCCAGAGCCAGATGTTTCCCATCCAACTGAACCCGCCCTGAAAGATATACATGGCGAGCCCGACAGCCGTAACGAACAGACCGGCAGTAACCCTCCCCAGCCGGGACGGGTAGTGCCACTCAAGGGCCTCGGCCTCGCCGGGCGGCGTCCTCGGCGCCTTTTCCCGTGGCGAATCCTCGTTGATCTCACTTGTCGAGTTCTCGTTGACCAGTGGCGCAGCAGGTGGCCGCGGCTCGCCCGTGTGGCGGTCCGGCATCGGGGGCAGCTGCTGGATATCCATGTCTCCCTCAGAAGAGGTCGCTGACGAAGTTGCCTACCGACTTCGCACCGTCGGACAGCTTGTCACCTGCCCAGTTTGCTGCGTCGCCGGCCGCGTTGGCCACGTCATCGCCCCACTCCTCGACCGCGAAACCGACGCCCGCCGACACGATGGCGCCACCAGCCACAGCCCATCCGACGGGTCCGCCTGCGCTGGCAACGGCCGCAGTCGCAAGGGAACCGGCGACGAAGCTGCTGCGCCCGACGCCACCGCAGTGCCCGCGTCCTTGCCGCTTGAGATGTCCCACCCAACGCCGAGTGCGGTGATTCCGGCACCGACGACAGGGAGTTTGCTGCCCAACTTGACTGCGCCTCGCAGCATCGAGTTGGCGGGTGGCGCTTTCGGGTCATAGGAAGCGAAGTTCCTCGTCAGTGCTCGCTTCGCCGAGTCCGGCAGCCGATCCACCATCCGGGCGGTCCGGGTGGCGGTGGCCTTGTTCAACTCGGCTTGCTTGGCGAGGCGACGTTCGATCTCGAGGGCGTCGGCGCGGGCCTGGGCGTAGGGGTTGGTGCGGCCGCTCTTGGCGTAGGCGGCGGCTCGGTCGATGGCGGGGTCCATGGCGCGGGCGGCGGCGCGGTAGCCGCTGGTGCGCTGGGCCACGGCGCCGGCGAGGCCCGTCGAGATGTCGGCGATGTTGATGGGCGCCTTCTCGGCGTAGCCCTTCGCGAATCGTACGAACGCCTGCTGCGACTTGACGAACGCCTCGCGCGCCGGCGTGGCCGTGCGCTCGGCCTCGACGTAGGCCTTCACCTTCTGCTCGTGCGCCGACTGCGCCGCCGTGGCCTGGTCGTGGATCTGCTGCTGCCTCGGCGAGGGCGGCTTGTCGGTCGGCAACGCCGCCGGCGCGGCCGGGGCTGGGCCCGGGTCCTCGATGACGTGGCCGTTGACCGTCAGACCGCCCTTGCGCGCGATCTCCAACGCCTGCTCCATGCGCGACTTCGCCGTGTGGACGTCGTCGGCGTGCGAACCCAGTTTCGTCGACGTCTCGCCCAGGTCCTCGCCCAAACCGTCGATCTGCTTGCCGAACTGCGTCATCGTGCCGCGGAAACCGTCCGACGCGCCGCCCGTCCACGTGCCCTCCGACGCGCCGCGCGCGCCGTACACCTGCGAACCGGCCTCGTGCCCGTTCTCCGACCGCTGCGACAACCACTCGGCCACCCGGCGGATACTGCCCGGCTCGGCCTTGATCTCCGTGTCGATCGGCATCGCTACGCCCCCTCACCGGCGGCGTTCGCGACGTCCCGCCGACTGTCCTGCTCTGCCGTCTCGTACGCCTGCCGCCCCGACTCGACCGCGTCACCGGCGGCGCCGCAGCCCTCGACCACACCCGCCAACGACGTCGACAACGCCCCCACCAGGCCCTGCACCACGTCCGTGATCTCGCCCGCCTCGGGCGCACCCGGCGGATCGCCCGCCGCCTCCTCCAACGACGTCGCACCGCTGCGCAACTGCCGCGCGATACCGCCCAGATCGTCCCGCTCGACGCCGTAGCCGCTCACGACGCACCACCCGCCGCCGCGTTCCGCCGCTGGTCATCGGGCAGCACCGCGTTCCACAACACCTCGGTCGCACCACTGTCGACCACGATCTGCTGCAGATAGTCACTGCGCACCGACAGCCACGGCTGCCCCTCGCCGCAACCCTCGACGAGGCTCTCCAACGACGTGTACGCCAACACCACCAGACGTCCGTCCTCGAGCCGCCGCAGCTCGACGGTCGCCTCCTCGTCGCCGTACTGCACCCGCTCGGACGGCAGGAACACATCCTCGACCTCGTCGGAACCGGCGTCCACGAACTCGGGGCCGATCACCGCCGGCGGCACGGTCCCGGAAACCCCGTCAAGAGCCCCATATCGGTCAGCTGACACGTCGCCCTCCAGATCGCCGTGTCTGATTTACCCGCATGTTCGGAAATCAGCCGAAATGCGCGCTCACAGCCTGCGATCGGAGGCTAACACGAATTCACATGACCGGGATCGGATTCACTACCGAGACTCGAATTGAACACCGTTCGCCACACATTGCCCGGCAAGCACATCGCGCAAGTCCGAAATTTCGGACCGAACGGAACGAGAATGAGCTCGATCAGGTCCTCACCCGTATAACACGCCTTTCGCAGGGCTGTCGGTGATGACACCCCTGTTGTCGACTCGTCGACGGAAAGCCTGGAACGTCGACACGGACTCCGAGATGTTTTCGGGTATAACGCCCACGCACGACGTGCTGACCTCGAGCCTGCGCGAATTCCTAGGCGGCCGACCTCGGAGAGTCCGCTGCCTCCGAGGTCGGCCGCCGACTGGGCCCGGTTCGTCGAACAGGCCGTCGCGGGATGTTCAGTGCTCTACTCGTCGTCCTCGCCGCCGAGGATCCCCGCCTCCTTCAACTGCGGAAGCAATGCGTTGCGAACCAGGTCGATCCCGGATTTCACCGCGAGCGCCGAAGGGCTGTGAGTCGCATCCGTGATGGTCTTCGAGACCTCGACGAAACGGTCCACGACCTGCGGGTCCACACCGGCCGCCTTGAGCCCTTCCGGCGTCATGTTGAAGGTCTTGTCGAGGCCACGTTCGAACTGTGCGAGCTTCCCGGCATCAATACCGTTCCCGTACTCCTTCGCCCCATCGACGAACAACTGCTTGACCTTGTCCGGGCCGTCCTTGAGCCAGCTCTTTCCGTCCCCGGCCTCGTTGCCGGGTTGACCCTGGTCACCCGGCCCCTGGTCACCCGGTCCCTGGTCACCGTGCGGCCGATCCGGACCGCTGTCGACGTCGGTCCCCGGCCGGTCGGCGGGAAGCACGTCAGGACCGCTACTTTCGTGAGCCACCCCGTCGGCCGGGCTGTCGGGAGTGCTGCCGGAGCCACTGTCCGGCGCGGTCGGACTGTCCGGTGCAGTTGGACTGTCGGGCGCGGCCGACGAATCCGAAGCAGCTGGCGTGTTGTCGGTGCCGCCTCCCAGCCGATCCGAGATCGATCCGCCCGAACCCTGCCCGCCCGACGTGTGCTCGCCCGGCGAACCGGGCGTGGGTGCCTGCCCCTCCGGGGACGGCGAGTCGCCCGGCCACGCCGGGGCGTCGAAGAACTCCTCGTCACCCGATGCCACGCTCGAAGCATCACTGTCCGCACCGTCTCGACCGGCACCACCCGGACCGGTGCCATCCGGACCGGAGTCGGATTGCCCCGGCCACGCCGGGGCGTCGAAGAACTCCTCGTCACCCGATGCCACGCTCGAAGCATCACTGTCCGCACCGTCTCGACCGGCACCACCCGGACCAGTGCCATCCGGACCGGAGTCGGACGGGCCGCCCGGCGTGCTCTCCGCGGGGCCAGCCCCTCGGGAACCGCCGCCGGGCACGGTGTCCCCACCCGGCCCGTTGGAACCGCTACCGCTCGAACCCGCGCCACTCGAACCCGCACCGTTCGGGCCCGTGCCGCTCGGGACCGTGCCACTCGGGGCGGTCACATCCGGAGCCCTGCCGGTACTGGGCGTCGCACCGCCGCTGCTGATGCCTCCGCCGGAGGGCATGCCCCCACCCACACCACTTCCCACGGCCCGCGCCGCGTCGTCCGAGAGGGACGTGGTCGCCCTCGTCACGTCGCCGACCGCCCGGGCCGCGTCGTCCATGTTCCTCGACAACGTCGACACGTGGATGCCGATCTTGCCCAGCGCGATCCCCACCGTCGCTGCGACGGTGCCGAGGAAGATGCCGACCGACGTGCCGAACGTGAACGGCATGGCCGCGAGTGCCGCGAGCGCGCCGGCGATGATGCCGCCGAGCACCCCAGCGACGATGTCGCGGATGATCCCCCGCACGGCGCCGATGACGGCACCGCAGATCTCCATGGTCTTGCTCGTCGACTGGAGCGACTCGCTCAAGGCGTCCAAACCGTCCGCGAGCTCGCTGGTGGTCTTGTCGAACGCCTCCGCGGCCGCGCCCGACCACGACTCCATCAGTTTCCTCAGGTCGCTCCGGACGTCCTCCGCCCAGGCCGCGACCTTGTCCTTGGCATCCTCCAGAGCAGACGTCGCCGTCTTGATGCCCTCGGGGTCGCCCAGCAACAGATCCAGCGGGACACGGAACGGCGTCACGTGTTCGATGAGCCATCCGATCCCCGCGGCGAAGACCGTGCCCAGCGGGTCGATCACCAAACCGAGGACATCGAAAGCCAGACCGGCGCCTGCGATGCCCGCAGTCACCGTGTCGCCGTCCTGGACGGCGACGTGCAGGGAGTCGATCGTGTTGCCGATGCCCAGCCGAGCGTGCGCGTGTCGTCGCTCTCGATCAGGTCCTTCGGGTCGTGCCAGATGTCGCCGGGCCGGTAATCGACGTTGTCGGCGTAGTCGTTGTCTTCGTCCGCCTCTTCCTTCGTGTCGCTCACAGGTCGTACTCCGACATCGCCGCCTGCACGCTGCGCTCCTGCTCCATATAGGACTCCCGGGCGTTGCTGAGCTTCTCCTTGTGCACGTCGATCGTTTCGCCGTAGTCGCGCAACGCCTCGCCCGTCTTGCTGCACGCGTCCGACGCGGCGGCGCCGATGACCTGGCCGACGCCGACACCGAACAGGCCCGGATCGAGCATCATCCCGGCCACCAGGTCGCCGATCTCACGCACCTCGTCCGACATCGAGGCCAGCCTCTTCTCCATGGGGTCGAAGACATCCGTGTCCTCGACCTCGTACTGGCCGCTCACCAGGGATTCCCCTCCTCGTCGTCCGGACGCTGGGGCGGCCGTCGCCGCTGCTCCGGCCTCGGTGTCGACTGCGGTGGCTGCTGGGCGGTGTGCGGCGGCCGGGGTTTCGCGGCTTCCTCGGCGTCGGCCTCCGGTGCGAACTTGTCCCGCTCGGTCGACTCGTCGGCGTTCGGGTCGGGAGGCAG
Source organism: Saccharomonospora sp. CUA-673 (assembly GCF_001942305.1). Taxonomy (GTDB): domain Bacteria; phylum Actinomycetota; class Actinomycetes; order Mycobacteriales; family Pseudonocardiaceae; genus Prauserella. The sequence goes on from NZ_MKKE01000084.1 coordinate 126,725, forward strand.
GAAGCTCCGCATCATCTCGACGGCCTCCTGGTTTCCGGTGATCGACTCCACCGAACGCACCACGGCCCGCGCCGTCTGACTCTGCGCCTGACGCACGGTCTCCATGATCGTGGTCGTCAGTCTCGCCTCGCCCAGTTCGCACGCACGCTTGCCGAGCTGAATGCTGCGCAGTGCTCCGTTCGGCGCCAGTGACACCGTGACCGCGCCGTCCCGCGACGTCACCGTCGCCGCCGCCGCGGCCATCGCCTCCTGCAGCTCATGCGCCTGCTGTTGCATCTGGCCCGCCTGCCGCTCGAGATAGTGCTGCAGGTCCTCGCCGGGCCTCAGATTCGGTTCCACCACTCTCCTCGCATCTCCGAGAGATCTCCTATGTCCACAGCGGACAGTCCTCGGCGGTCACGCCCGAAGCCTTCCACTCACGCGACGACGGGACCAGCCTCGGGTTCGAATTCGAACAACATCCGCTCACATGAGCACGTTCCTGCCCGATTCGCCCTCCGGTATATGCGTTGCGGTGCGGGCGTTGCTAGCGTTCGGGCCAGCTCTGCGAGTCAGGCACTCCGTTCGGAAAGGCGGGCAACACACGGTGTCCGATAAGTACGACTTCGTCCTCGGCAGCGTCGAGGCCAGTGTCGTCGGACAAGCCCTGGGCGTCGACATTCGGCGTTTCCCACTGCGCATTCGCAACACCACCATCGATCGGGACCGACTGCGCGGGCTGGCGGCTCGCGTCGGTGACCGCCTGGCCGAACGCGGCCTGCTCGCCGGAAGATCGGGCGGCGAGCCGAACCCGCGCCTGAAGAGGGCGTTCGAGTTGCTCGCCGATCATCGTGTTTCCGTTGCCGTGAGCGGGATCGACGCTCGCCAGCATGACATCGCGGCATTGTTGGTCACCGATGGCGCCGAGGCCCTCCGAATCACCCAACGGCACGGCGAGGACGAGCTCTACTTCACGTCGTTGTCCGACGACGACTTCCTCGGCACCGTCGCCGACGCACTACCGCGCATGGGAGCCGCGCCGGGGGCCGGGGCGACGATCAGACACAGTGCCGCCAAGTATCGCTCGGCCTACTCCGCACACAAGGCAGCCGAACGGGACCACGAAGAGGCGGAGACCCAAGCCTTCGGCAACCTGAAGATCGTCCGGATGACCGAGACACCGCGCAGATCCCGCGGCAGCACGCTCACCGAGGAGCAGCAACTGGGTCGAGCCCTCTCGGGTGAGCGCATGGGCGTCGGTCGGATAGTCGCGTCCGGGCACGGGGGCAGGGCGACGCGCCGCCTGCTCAGCTGGGTCGACACCGACGACGGCCGCCATCTGATCCACATCGAGGAAACCGGCGACGAGTTGGTCGCGCGGTACGAGCCGACGGGATATGCCGACCTGTCGAGAGCTATCCGCGACCTCGTCGCAGACCTGTACTGAATGCCGACCCGTACCGAGTTTCGGAGCCAGTGATGAACGACCACGCCGCAGCCTCTACCGAACAGGCGCCGACCGCTCGGATGCTGAGCGGCCGTGAACTCAAGGATCTGGCCGAGAGCGGCCAGTTCAGTGTGGACGACTCCACGGGCGAGCGCATGATCCAGGCTTTCGAGGACATTGTCGATGCCCTGGAGGAACGGTGGTCCACGATCGAGAAGCTCGCCCGCTCGCCGGAGCTTAGTTCGACACAGACCGCGCAGTGGGTCGCCCGGCACACGGTCAACACGGCCTCCGACGAACAGGGACTGCTCACCCAGCTGCGGCAGGCGCGCGCCGAACTGCCGCAGTACATCGAAGCCATCCGGGAAGCCAAGCGACGGTACACCGACACCGACGCCTCGACGAAGTCGACGCTGAGCGATTTCCACGCCCAACCTTGAAATCTCGTTCCACTTCACCAGAATGAGGTGCCAGCGCCGTGGCTCAGTCCACAGTAGACGAGAAGACCCGCGCCGTTTCCGACCCGCAGAGCGCCGAATACGACCCGGCGAGTCCCCATTACGATGTCACGGCTGACTCGTCGTCGACGTTCTACGCCGGTGACATCGGAACAGCGGCGATGTCGGGCCACGACCTGCGACGGGAGGCCGAGGAGGAGGTCGAGCGGTTCCCGCTGAACGTGTTCAGCAACCTCGGCCTCCGTGATCCGCTCACCCAGGCCGTGTACCAGAACAAGGTGGACGAAGCCAAGGAGAGCCTGCCCGACGGTATCGACATCCGGCAGATGGGCGACGTGCCGAAATCCTTGTGGGACAACGCATCCCACGAACAGATGGTCGAGACCCTCAACAGCAACGCCAACTCCGCCACGGTCGCGGAGACGTCCGAGGAATGGGTCAGCCTGGGTAACGAGCTCACCCTGCACCAGAAGGCCGTCGCGGATGCCATCAACGACAGCCTCGGCGACTGGCACGGCGAAGCCGGTGACGCTGCGCGACGCCACCTGGCACAGGTCGCCCAGTGGCTGGGCAGCACCGCCCAGGGCTCGGTTCTCACCGGCCGGCAGCAGCAGACCCACTCCCAGACTCTCAACGAGACGCAGAAGGCCATGGCGGACAACCCGCCGGTGCCCTTCTCGGCATCGGCGGCGAACGCGCGTCTGGCGTCGATCTCGGACCCTGGTCAGCTCGCCGCGGCGACCATGCAGGAACTCGCCAACCAGGAACGCAGCGAAGCGGCTCGCGAGCAGGCGGCGCGCATCATGAACCAGTTCGACGACACCGTGGGCAGCGCTACCGACATGCCGCTGTTCATGGCGCCACCGAAACTGGCCGGCGCAGGAGGAGCGAGTGCCGCTGCCGGCGGCGTCGACGCCGGGCGGGGTGACCTGCGGAGCCTGAACGAGTCCGGCAACCGCCCCGAGATGGCCGGCGCCGGTGCCGGGGCGAACGCCGTCGCGGACGGAATCGCCGGCGCGACGGTCTCGGCGCGCCCGCCGGCGGCATGACCGGCGGTACGAGCGCCCATGGCCTCGGTATCGAGGACACGGGCGCACGCGCCGGGAACGTGACGGGTGATGCCGGAGGCGGGAGCCACGGCGCGGACTACCAGCCGCACATCGCACAGATCCCGGACGCATCCATGACCGGCACAACGGACGGCATCCCGGCAGGCGGCGTTCCCTCGGGCGCGATCTCGTCGAACGACATCTCGCCGGACCCGGGCCGGTACGTGCCGAACACGCCGATCCCGAACGACCGGAACGCCATCGGGGGCACCCACAGCGGCGTCTCCGTGCCCGATGTCGAACCGCCGGAGTTCACCGACACCACCGGCTCGTCCTCGTACACACCGCCGCGGATCGACGTGCCGGACGTCAGGACAGGCCACGGCACGCCCGGCTGGAACGGCGGTACGAACGGCGACATATCCAACAGGCTTGGCGGCGGCCCGGGCGCCGCCGGCGGCATCGGTGCCGGCGGCCTCGGGGCGGGCGGTGCGCTCGGCGCAGGAGGCGCCGGTGGCTCGGCCGCAGGGGGCCGGCCCGGCGCGGACACGTGCCGGGCGCAACGTGCCGGGCGGCGCTGTCGCGGGCGCGCGCATCCGGGGCCTCGGGCCAGCCCGGCGGGGCCGCGAGCGGCCCCGCCGCTGCGACCGGGCGAGGCGCGGGTGGCGTGCCGGGAGCGGGATGGCACCCGGCATGGCACCGATGGGCGGCAAGAAGGATGAGGAGGAGAAGGAACACCGCGTCGCCGCTTACCTGGAGGACGACGAGGACTTCTTCGCCGCCGGTCAAGCGATCGCCCCGCCGGTCATCGGTGACTGGGAGAACAACAAGGACGAGAACTGGAAGTAGGACGCCGGACACTCCGCGTCACTGCAGGTCAGCTGACACGTGCCCGCCGATCGGGTGATCCATGCCATTCGATGTCACGGGGTGATAACGGCACGGGGGCGAACGTCGATACGCCGGACGAACCCCGTACACATCCCCCGACCGATACGGAGATGGCCCATGTGGACATCTACCTCGGGCACGCTCGGACTGGCAGGACTGGCCGCATGGTCGGTCACCGGCGTGCTGGCGTTCCTGGTGGCAGGACTTGCGTTCCTGCTGCTGGTTTCGCTCGTGGTGCTCTCACCGAGCCCCTCGCGGTAACCCCGAACCGCGAACGGGCACCACGCGTACACCTCGGCCGGTCCCGCCAACCCCGAGCAACGCCTCGACAGACCCCCGACCGCCACGAAGGACCCGGGTTCGAAGCCCCCGACTTCGAAAGACCCGGCTCCGTCCCGACTCGTGGCGAGCTTCGAGACGTAGCAGGCAGGACGCAGGCCGTCGTGCGGACACGAGCGGCGCCGGACGGCAACCCCGAACCGCCGGCGCGCTCGTGCCCATCACAGCCATGCGCTGGACAGCCGTGCGCTGGACAGGAGCCGTGCGTTCAGGACGTGCGACTCGGCCTCGTCAGAGCTGGGCCTTGACGCGTTTGGACGCCTTGCGGTGCCACGTCTGCTCGACCAGCTCGCGCAGCCGGGCCGCGTCGACGAGCCCGAGGTCCACGACGACCACACCGCAGCCGTCGTAGTGCGGAGTGGTGGAGAACGCCGGATCACCCGACGCGAGCAGCGTTTCCTTCGCGTCCAGACCACACATGAGGACCAGGCCACCCTCGGCCTCGGTGCGCAGTCGCGCGAAACTCTTGCCGCCCACCTTCAACGCGGGCGTGCCGTACAGCGTCGACTCCGTGACCTCCGGCAACTCGGTGGCGAACGCCACCACGTCTTCCCACTTCACCGGACTCGAAATCACAACGCCCTTTCGACGCGCGGATCGATCTCACCGAGAGCGACGAGGCGCGCGTGGCGCGTGCGGGCATGCCGCTTCGCCGCGCGCCGGTCCTCCCACACGACCAGGACGGCCGCGCCGACCAGGATCAGCACGCAGAGGCTGATGACCGTTGCCAGGTACACGCCATCTCCTTTGATGTGGTGTGTGCGGCAGATCACAGAGTGTACCTGAGCATCCGCTCACACGCCACCCGCGTCCGGTCGGCCGGAACCGACCTCTGCCTGCAGCTTTTCCCGACCAACGGCGTCCACCATTTGCGCGCCTTATCGGGCAGAACTGCAACGAACGAGGCAGACTCCGGCTATCAACTGAATAAACATCGGCTCATCGCGTCATGAGGTCAGCACGCGCCAGTCACCTCAACGAACGGCATGCGAGCAGATCTCGCCGGGGGACCGTGGCGACACGGCGGCGAACGCGTCCATTGGACGTGCGGAGACGGAGTGATGTATGGCGCACGGCATCGAAAGGGGCCGCCCCACGGGCAGTCCCGGACCAGCGGGAACCCGCACCCTGACGGTTGCGGCACTGGATCCCGTCCCGGTCTTCCGGGAAGGTCTCAACGTCCTGATCAGCAAGACACCCGGCCTGCAGTGGGCGGGCCACGCAGCGAGCCACCATGCGTCGCTCCAGCTGTGCGAACAGCTGCGACCGAACATCGTGATCCTCGACTCGGGCTTCGACCCGCACTGCCACCTGGTGCGGCTGCTGCGTGACGGCGACCCGACCCTCGTGGTCGTCGTCCTCGTGCGCGACGCCCACCGCACGCCCCAGTTCCTGTCGACGGCCGCGACCGCCGGCGCGCACGCCACGGTTCCGCGCACCGCCGAACCGCGGCGGCTCGCCGAGGCGATCCGCCGGGCGCACATCGACCGCCGCTACACCGACCCCGCGCTGGCCGCGCTCACCGCGCGCCCCAAGCGCCAGTCGTCGGCCGAGGGCACCGATCCCGGCCAGCGGCAGCAGATGCCGTTGTCCCGCCGCGAGTACCAGGTGTTGCAGCTGGTCGCCGAAGGTCTGGAGAACTCGGCGATCGCCAAGACGCTGTTCCTGTCGGTGGAGACGGTGCGCACGCACGTCAAGAGCATTCTGCGCAAGCTGTCCGCCCGCGACCGCACCCACGCGGTGACCAAGGCGTTCCGCTCGGGGATCCTCATTCCGCGTCCGGAGGAGAGCACCGCGCCGTCGGCCGACGGCGCCGTCACGGCTCCGCCGCCGCAACACACGCCGCCGGCGGCGCCGCCCGCAGCGGCCGCCGTGCGGCCGACGACACCCGGCGCGGGCGGCGTCACGGCGTAGGGATCGGGCAGGCGGCGTAGCGATCCGGCGCCCGACCGGTCGACGGCGTTCGGACGAGACCCAGAAAACAGCTTCCCCGGGTTGCCGTCGGTTACTTAGGGGTAATATCCTCAAGTTACCGGCGAGTAGGGCCGTGTCCCACGCTGTTCACACCCTGGACGGCACACGGACGTCACCGCAGTGCCCAGCCGCCACATCCCGAACAACCCTCGTACGGAGCGACGACATGGGCCACTACAAGAGCAACGTCCGAGACCTGGAGTTCAACCTCTTCGAGGTCCTCGGCATCCAGGATCGTCTCGGCAAGGGCGTGCTGGCGGAGTCCGATGAGGAAACCGCCCGCGGCGTACTGTCCGAGCTCAACAACCTCGCCGTCGGCCCGCTGGCCGAGTCGTTCGAGGACGCGGACCGCAACCCGCCGGTATACGACCCGAAGACCTTCTCCGCCACGCTGCCGGAGTCGTTCAAGAAGAGCTACCAGGCGCTGTGGGACGGCGAGTGGTGGCGCATCGGCCTCACCAACAAGCTCGGCGGCTTCGGCCTGCCGCCGTCGGTGCAGTGGGCCGCCTCGGAGCTGATCCTCGGCGCGAACCCGGCGCTGTACATGTACATGGCCGGCCCGAACTTCGCGATGGTCGTCGACGAGAACGGCACCGAGGAGCAGCAGCGCTGGGCCCAGATCATGATCGACCGCGCATGGGGCGCCACGATGGTGCTCACCGAGCCGGACGCCGGTTCGGACGTCGGCGCGGGCCGCACGAAGGCCGTCAAGCAGGAGGACGGCTCGTGGCACATCGACGGCGTGAAGCGGTTCATCACCTCCGCCGACCAGGACATGACCGAGAACATCATGCACCTGGTGCTCGCCCGCCCCGAGGGCCACGGCCCCGGCACCAAGGGCCTGTCGCTGTTCCTCGTGCCGAAGTTCCACTTCGACTCGGGCACCGGTGAGCTCGGCGAGCGCAACGGCGCCTACGTCACCAACGTCGAGCACAAGATGGGCCTGAAGGTCTCCACCACGTGCGAGCTGACGTTCGGCCAGCACGGCACGCCCGCCAAGGGTTGGCTGCTGGGCGAGGTGCACAACGGCATCGCGCAGATGTTCCAGGTCATCGAGTACGCGCGCATGATGGTCGGCACCAAGGCCATCGCGACGCTGTCCACCGGTTACCTCAACGCGCTCGAGTACGCCAAGGAGCGTGAGCAGGGTCCGGACCTGACGCGGCAGACCGACAAGGAAGCCCCGCGCGTCACCATCACGCACCACCCCGACGTGCGCCGCAGCCTGATGCTGCAGAAGGCCTACGCCGAGGGCCTGCGCGCCGTGTACCTGTACACCGCGTCGTTCCAGGACGTCGTGTGGACAAAGGAGGACGGCGAGGCCGACGAGGACACCGTCAAGCTCGCCGAGCGGGTCAACGACCTGCTCCTGCCGATCGTCAAGGGCGTCGGCTCCGAGCGCGCCACCGAGCAGCTCGTGCAGTCGCTGCAGACGTTCGGCGGCTCCGGCTTCCTGCAGGAGTACCCGGTCGAGCAGTACATCCGCGACGCGAAGATCGACTCGCTGTACGAGGGCACCACGGCCATCCAGTCGATGGACTTCTTCTTCCGGAAGATCGTCCGCGACAAGGGCCAGGCGCTGACCTACATCGCCGGTGAGATCACGAAGTTCATCGAGTCCGAGGCCGGCAACGGCCGCCTGAAGAAGGAGCGCGAGCTCCTCAAGCAGGCCCTCGACGACACCCAGGGCATCCTCGGCTCGATGATCGGCAACCTGACCTCCGCGCAGGAAGACGTCAAGAACGTCTACAAGGTCGGTCAGCACAGCGTGCGCCTGCTGATGTCGGCCGGCGACCTGATCGTCGGCTGGAAGCTGCTCGAGCAGGCCGAGATCGCGCTCGGCAAGCTCGACGGCGCGTCCGCCAAGGACAAGAGCTTCTACGAGGGCAAGATCGCCGTGGCCTCGTTCTTCGCGAAGCAGGTCCTGCCCGAGCTGACCGCCCGCCGCGCTATCGCCGAGGCCGCCGACAACGACCTCATGGAGGTCGACGAGGCCGCGTTCTGATCGACTGATCAGTGAGCGCAGCGCTCGCGTACTGCGCAGCGCTGCCCCGCAGCGCTCGGACGCCGAGCGCACGAGGACCGGGCACTCCGGCCGTTCATCCCCCTGGCGGCCGGAGTGCCCTTTTTCGTGTTCCGGGCATGCGCTCCGGCACCGGCTGACACCCCGATCGCCGGCGTCGCCCCGGGCGCACCGGGGCCGTCACTCGGGCCGGCAGCGGCGCCCGGCGACTGTTTGGGACTTTCCGCCCAAGGGCACCTTGGTTGCATTGGACGCAACCATGGGGCCCACGGGTGCTTCCCATGGGTGCTTAGGTGAGCAGTGACCGCCTGGTCACGGGCGGGTACCTACACGGGAGGCGCAGAGCATGACAATCACCGGGATCTTCTCGGCGGTGTTCGTCGGACTCGTACTCGGCGTGCTCGGCAGGCTCATCGCCCCGGGCAAGCAGAAGATCGCGATCTGGCTGACGATCCTCGTCGGTATCGCGGCGGCGTTCGTCGGCACCGCCATCGCCCGCGGCATCGGCTACGCCGACGGAACCGGCTGGTCGTGGCTGGAATTCTTCACCCAGCTCGTCGTCGCGGCCGTCGGCGTATCGCTCGTCGCCGGCTTCGCAGGCAAGGACCGCAGAGCCGTCCGCAACTAGTCGTCCACAACCGACTCGGCGGCCGACTCAGTTCCGCGGCCCGTTCCGGTCGACCTGCTGGGCACGTGCATCGTCACCCGGCAGGATCGGGAAACCCGGTTCGGGTCGCGGACGCGGCCGCTGATCGGGGCGGTCCTGGTTCGGCCGCTCGCACACCACCCGCGGCACCGGGTCGTAGGTGACCGTCGTCGACCGACGGTCCACGACCCGGTCGCTGTCGCGTGCCGTCACGATCCGCGTGTCGGTCACCGTGAAACCCTCCGCGCCCGCCGCGGCGTCGCAGCCCGGCCCGCGCTCACGCTGCACCGGCGGCGATTGGACGTCCCGGCGCTCGCTCGTCTGCCCGGAGACGTCGAACTGCCGCGTGCCCCACAGGCGCACCGTGACGTCGCCGCCCGACGTCGTCACCTGCACCGCGACGCCGCTGCGCAGGTTGTTCGTGAACGCCAGCTCCGCGCTCGAGCCGTCCGCCAGCACCGCCACGGCGTCCCGGCCCGCCGGGTAGCGACCGAGGAACGTGCTGTGCGGCGTGTGACCGGCGTCCTCGAGGCCCGCGTTGTAGGCGGCGTTGTACAGCGTGCTGGTCAGCTGCGACGTCCCGCCGCCGATCACGTCGGGACCCGTGCCGTCCTCGTTCACCGGCGCCGACACGTAGTTCTGCGACGCGGTCCGCGGACCGGTCACCTCGCTCAGCCGGAACGTTTCCCCCGGATGCACGACCGTGCCGGTCACGGCGTCGGCCATCGTGGCGACGTTGCTCGCCGCGGCCCCGCCCAGACCGCCCGTGGTGAACTCGCCGACGACCTCCCGGATGCCGAGCCCGCGCAGGTCGCCGGTGCTGACCTCGGGGTCCTGGGTGGCGTAGACGACGTCGAGCGTGCGGTTGTCGTCCCTGCTCGCGATGCTGACGAACGGGGCGAACGTCTGCTGCCAGTCGATCCGCCTGCCGTCCTCGGACGGTTCCACCGACGGCCGCGCACCGGCGAACACGATCTCGGCGTTCGACGCGCGCCGCTCGGTGTCCCGCAGCTGGGGCGCGAGGAACTCCTGCAACGCCGACCGGTCGAGCGTCATCCGCAGCGCGCCGTCCTCTCCGGGGGAGTGCCGGGTGGCGTCGGCGATGTGCTTCGGGGTCAACGTCGCCGACCTGTCGGCGACCGGCTCGACGCCCTCCTCACCGTCGGTGCCGGGCGCCTGGACCGTCACCGGCGCCGACACGAGCGGTGTGGTCCGCTCCACGGCCTCCTGCACGCCCTGCCGGGACGTCCTGGCCTCCGTCACCGCGACGTCGAGCTCGATGGCGTTGCCGGCCAGCCAGTCGGACCTGATGGTGGAGGCCGCGCCGTCGACGTCGGTGAGCCACTGGCCCTGCCGCGGGAAGATCGGGAACGGCTCGACCGCGCCGGGCTCGACGTTCGGACCGGTCACGGTGCGGAAGCCGACATTGCCCTCGCGGACCTCGTGGTCGATCTCCGACTCGGCCAACTTCGTGACCGCCTGGTGCAGCTTGTCCTCGTCCGCCGACGACACGACGCCGATCTCGCGCGTGGTGAACAGCGACGTCAGCCGGGACAGCGGGTCGATCGGCTGGTTTCCGGCCTGCTCGACGGTGCCCGCCCAGTCGACACCGAGCCCCGCCTCGGCCGGGTCGAGCCGCGTCGTGACGTCCCCGGCGCGCACCGGCATCGGGTCGGTCAGCCGCGGGCCCAGCTCGTCGCGCAGCTTGGCCTCGGCGTCGGCGGTCGGCATGCCGCCCACCTCGACGCCGGCGACGCTCACCCCGCGGGGCACGTCGCCGATGCTGGTGATCAGGTCGACCATGTACACGAGCAGCAGCACCACGACCGTGCCGCCGAAGACCATGAACGCCTTGCCGATGCCGCGTTTGACCCGCGTGCCGCGCCCACTGGGCCGTTCGTCGGCCGAACCGAGCAGGTCGGCGGCCAGTCCGGGAGGGGCGGCCGCGCTCGCCGCCCCGAGACCGCCCGCGGCCTCGTCGCGGTAGCGCACGCTCGGGTAGGCGGAGAACGCGGCGGCGGGCAGGTCCATGTCGGGATCGGTCACCGGCGCGCCGGGGTCGTTCTCCCACGCGGGATCGTGCGAGAGCAGCCAGTTGTCGGGCAGATCCAGCGAATCGTCACCGAGGGAGGCACCGGGGGAGTCACCGGGGGAGTCACCGGGGGAGTCACTGCCGGGGCCACCGGGGGGAGCACCGTCGGGGGCGCCCTCGGGGACGTGACTGTCCGCCGCACCGACGTCGGCGTCACCGCCGCCGCTGTCCGGTCGGGCCGGGTCGTCCCACGGCCGGTCGTCCTCCTCGCGCACCAGCCCTCCCCGTGTGGTCGGGTTACAAGTACAAGCCTGTGCCCTGTTCGGTCCGTTCGCTGGCGATGGCGTGCACGTCACGCTCACGCATCACCAGATAGCCGTCCCCCTGGATCTCCACCTCGAGCGGATCCTCGGGGTTGAACAGGACTCGGTCACCGATCTGGATGTTGCGGACGTTGTTGCCCACCCCGAGGACGTCGCCCCAGCAGAGCCTGCTGGCGACCTGCGCCGTCGCGGGGATGACGATTCCGCTGCTGCTCCTCCGTTCGCCCTCGTCGGACGGCTGCCGGACGAGCAGCCGGTCGTGCAGCATCTGGATCTCGAGCTTCGTGTCGTTCCGGGGTTCAACCACACGCTCATGTTAGGCCTCCCCGGCTCCGGGATTTCCGGACATGACGAGGCTCAACCCACTCTCGCCCGACCGTTCGATCCGCACCGGCACGCCCCAGTCCTGCCGTGTGACCCGGCAGACGGGGTGTTCGGCGTCGACGTCGCAGCTCGCGGCCTGCGCGACGACCTGCAGCACACCCTCGGTGACATCGCCGGACAGGCGGATCATGCGGGACAGGTCGGTGTCCGCACCTGCGCCCTCGACCAGCAGTTCCGGCGGCGACGCGCTCACCTCGAGCCGCGTCGACGGGCCGTAGCGGTCGTCGAGCTTCTGCCCGGGCGGCGGGGTGAACACGACCTCCAGCTGCATCGCGCCCGAGGCCAGCACCGTGGCGGGCCTGCGCACCTCGAGGGCCTCGCCGGCCACCTGGTCGGCACCCGAGGTGTCCAACGGCGTCAGCCGGTGCGCGCCGGTCTCGACGACCAGCACGTCGGCGTCGGTGACGACCAGGCCCGCGGGTTCGGCGAACCCGGCCGCGAGGGTGCTGACCTCGCCGGACGACGGGTCGTAGCGGCGGACGGCGCCGTTGTAGGTGTCGGCGATCCCGATCGTGCCGTCGGGCAACACGGCCACGCCCTGCGGATGCTGCAGCAGCGCCTGCGTGGCCTTGCCGTCGCGGTGCCCGAACTGGAACAGGTCCACCCCGACGGCCGTGTGGACGTCGAAACCGTCCCGGCCGTCGCTCTCGATCCAGCGCAGCGCCGACGTCTCCGCGTCGACGAACCACAGCCGGTTGCGGCCCACGGCCAGCCCGGACGGCTGGGCGAGGAACGCCTCACCGGCGGCGCCGTCGCGCAGCCCCTCGGTGGTCGTGCCCGCGAGCCTGCGCACCGTGTCCTCGACGGGGTCGAACACGCCGAGCGTGTGGTTGCCCGCCATCGCGATGACGACGCCGCCCGCCTCGTCCCACCAGCAGACGTCCCACGGGCTGGTCAGGTCGACGTCGAGGGCCTTGCCGCTGTCGTCCCCGTCGCGCCACTGCGTGCCCGTGCCGGCGACCGTGGTCACCGACCCGGTCGACAGGTCGACACCACGCAGCGTGTGGCCTGCCGTGTCGGCGACGACCAGGTGGTAGCCGACCCGGTTCGCGACCTCCTCCGGCAGCAACGTGAGCCCGGACGGCTCGGCGAACGTGGCGACGTCGAACGCACCGTCCCGGCCGCCGCGCTCGCCACTACCGAAGCGGCGGACCACGGTCTCGGCGTCGGAGGCGAACTCGGCGACGCCGTGGCCCGCGGCATCGGCGACCAGGAGCCGCCCGGCCGCGGTGACGACGGCGCTCGCCGGGTAGCGCAGGTCGGTGTCGGCCTGCTCGGCCGCGACGTACGGGCTGTCGCCGCGGCGCAGCGTGCCCTTGGCGTCGTGGGTCTCGACCAGCTCGGCCAGCACGCGGCGCACCGCCTCGCCGTGTCCCTCACCGGCGGCGACGTGCACGACGTAGCCCTCGGGGTCGATCAGCACGAGCGTCGGCCACGCCTTCACCGCGTACTGCTGCCACGTGGTCATCGCCGGGTCGTTCAGCACCGGGTGGTGCACGCCGTAGCGCTCGACGGCGGCCGCGATGGCGTCGCACTCGCCTTCGTGGGTGAACTTCGGCGAATGCACCCCGATCGTCACCAGGACGTCGGCGAACTCCTCCTCGATCGGCCGCAGCTCGTCCAGGACGTGCAGACAGTTGATGCAGCCCGACGTCCAGAAGTCCAGGAGCACGATCTTGCCGCGCAGATCCGCCAACCGGAGCCGCCGTCCGCCCGTGTTCAGCCAGTCGGTGCCGGCCAGTTCGGGGGCGCGCACGTGGCGTCGCGCGGCGGTCGGTTCAGCTGCTGCGGGGTCTCGATCGGTAGTGCTCACAGTTCAAGTGAACGCCACCGGAGCCCAAAATTAAGCCCCCCAGTGCTCCATTACACCCACGAGAGCGATCACCCGGCGTCGCCGGTCACCGGACGGTGTTGCTCGCCGCCGCCCTGGTCGTACCGACAGTCGCACGAATGCTCTGTCCGAGTGCCCACCGATCGGGCCCCGGTGACACCACGCAGCGTCACCCGGAGTTGGTTCGGCGGAGGGCTCGGGTCATGCCGGCCGCGGCGGTGGTGGCCAGTACCCAGCCGGTGGCCGTGAACGCGGTCGAGACCCATTTGTCCTCGTCGGCCATGTGCCAGCGGCCCTTGTTGCCGAAGTCGACGATCGGCACCAGCAGGTCGACCGTGTACAGCACGGGGTTCCACTCGAGCCCGGTGTCGTCCTGGTTGACGACGCAGCGGGTGTCGCTGATGGCGACGTGGTCGGGGTCGTGCACGCAGTCGTCGGAGCGGAGGCCGAACCACAGGCTGCCGCCGACGAGCAGCAGCACCAGCAGGCCGATCGCGCGCACCGGACGGTAGCCGTACCCGACCATCCACCGTTGCAGCAGGCTCCACAGCCGCACGCCGAGCCCGACGACCGGCCTGCCGTGGGCGAGCGATTCGTACCGGTACTGCTGCTTCTTCGCCAGCACCCAGTCGGCGTGGTCCTCGTTGCCGCCGGAGCGCAGCATCGCGGCGAACTGGTCGTACGGCCCGGGCCGGTACCCGCCGATCGCGTCGTGCAGCAGCGTGAGCCTGCGGCGCACGGCACGGTGGTCGTCGATCGCGATCGGCTCGGCGAGCCCGCCGTAGTGGAAGTCCTCGAGTGCGAGCCCGCCGGTGGCCAGCCACAGCTCGGTGGAGTCGTCGAGCGTGCCGCACTGCGAACGCAACAGCACCACCCTGCCGCGCGGCGGACAGCCGGGCCGCAGGACGAACTCGTCGGCGCTCGTGTCGCCCGCGTCGAGCGCGATGACGCCGTCCTTGGGGTCCTCGCCGTCGTTCGGGGCGCCGTGCAGCTCGGCGTCGGTGACGTCGAACTGCCGCGCGATGGCGGCCCCGTCGGTGGTCACGCCGCCGCGCACGACGGGCGGCCTGCGCTTCTCGGACGTCAGCAGCACGCTGCGGGCGACCTTCACCGACCGCAGGTCCACGGCCCAGTGTCCGTACTCGGTGATCTCCGGATCGGAGACCTCGACGGCCCGCAGGTCGATGCTGCCGCCGACGGTCATGCCCATCAGCCGCAGCGTCCCCTTCGCCGACGAGCGCTTGATCTGCATGTTCCCGGAGACGGTGCTGCGCCGCGCCGACAGCACGTCCCGTCCGGGGTGGACGAACGTGCCGTCGGTGAGGTGGACGTTGCCGCGGACCGCGACGTCGGCGAGCCGCAACTGCCCGCGGACCCGCATCCGCTGACCGTCCACGTCGCCGTTGATCTCGCTGCCGTCGAGGTGCACGGCGCGGTCGCGGAACGGCGGCTCCTTGCTCGGCAGCACGCGGATGTGCGCGTCGGACATGCGCAGCGAGCCGCCGATGCGGGAGTTGACCAGGCGGACCGTGCCGGTGACGTCGAACCCGTCGGACAGTTCGACATTGCCGTCCACCTGCAGCCGGTCGGCGACGAGCGCGGGCCACGGGTCGACGTACCAGTCGCCGGTCTTCCACGCGTCGACGGCGAGCGCCCCGCCCTGTTTCATGCGCAGCCGCGCTCCGCGGAGGTTGATGTCACCTGCGATGCGCGCGCCGGCCAGGTACACCAGCCCGGCCGCCGAGAACGGGCGGACCCCGTCCTCGCCCACGGCGCGTTCGACCTCGCACCGCAGGCTCCCGCCGATGTGCGCGCCGTTGGCGTTGAGGGCGAACCCGTCGGGGTTGCGCAGCCGCGCACCGGAGAAGTTGACGTTGCCTCCGGTGCGCAGGCCGGGGACGCGGACCTCGCCGTCGGCGCTGAGCCGGTACGCCAGGAACGCGCCGGTGACGACGAGCCGGTCGGCCTGGATCGCCCTGCTCCGCGGATAGTGCACCCGCGTGCCGGTGAACACGACCGAACCCTCGACGACCGAGTCGGTGAGGTTGACGGCCGCGTCGGGCAGGCCGCGGTCGAACTCGCCGACGCGCCGCACCGTGGTGTCGATGTCGGCCGTCTCGGGGTCGACCTCGATGTTGCACTTGATCAGCCGCAGGTCGTTGCCGGTGCGCAGGTTCCTGGCGTGCAGACCGGGCAGGCGGCAGCGCCGGAACACCAGGCCCAGCAGGTTCGCCTCGCGGACGTCGGGGACCTGTTCGAACCGGCACCGTTCGAAGCGGAACAGGTAGCGCAGGTCGGCGCCGCGCAGGTCGAGCCTGCCGGTGATGTAGGCGTTCTCGACCTGCACGATCGGGGCGTTCGTCGACTGCCTGCGCCACCGCCGCAGCGCACCGGACGCCGGTTCTATGAACGGGCGCACCAGCTCGGCGGCGTCGACGATCTGCTCCGGCACGGCGTCCGGATCGAACGGGTCGTACCGCGGCCGCTCCGCGTGTTCCGGCGATCCGGCCATGCGTGACGCCCCTCTCCGCTGCCGCCCGATGACGCTCCGTCGCGATGGCGCAGAGCGAACCTACCGCGCGGACAGGGGAAAATCACCGGTTCCGGTGATCTTCGCCGGGGCTTACGTCGGGTCGCCGGCGTGGACCGGGTTGAGCACGCGGTGCAGGAACGTCTGGGTGCGTTCCTCGGACGGGTCACCGATGACCTTCGACGGTGCGCCCTGCTCGACGACGACCCCGCCGTCCATGAACAGCACCGTGTCGGCCACCTCGCGGGCGAACTGCATCTCGTGGGTCACGACGAGCATCGTCATGCCCTCGTCGGCCAGCTGCCGCATGACGCCGAGCACGTCGCCGACCAGCTCGGGGTCCAGTGCGGACGTCGGCTCGTCGAACAGCATCACCGCGGGCTGCATCGACAGTGCCCGCGCGATCGCGACGCGCTGCTGCTGGCCGCCGGAGAGCTGGTCGGGCATCGACGACGCCTTCTCGGCCAGGCCCACCTTCTCCAGGTTCTCCCGCGCGACCTTCTCGGCCTCCGCGGCGTCACGCTTGAGGACCTTGCGCTGGGCGACCGTCAGGTTGTCGAGCACCGACAGGTGTCCGAAGAGGTTGAAGCTCTGGAACACCATGCCGATCGACCGGCGAGCCCTGTCGATGTCGACATCCGGGTCGGTCATCTCGTAACCGCCGACGACGACGGTGCCCGAGTTGGGCTCCTCGAGCAGGTTCACGCAGCGCAGCAGCGTCGACTTGCCCGAACCGGACGGACCGATGATGCAGACGACCTCACCGCGGCGCACGCTCAGGTCGATGCCCTTGAGCACCTCGAGATTGCCGAACGCCTTGTGCAGCCCGGAGATCTCGACGATCTCCTCGCTGGTCTCGGCACTCATCCGGACACCTCCAGTCCCTTGTCGCGCTGACGTCCGCCGCGCCGCTCCAGGTACCGCGACAGGTAGCCCAGCGGAACCGTGATGATCAGGTAGCACAGGCCGGCGAGCAGGATCGGCGACATCGAGTTGGTCGCGTTCATGCCCTCGCGGCCGAACTTGGCGAGTTCGTACTCCGAACCGAGCAGACCGAGCAGGTAGATCAGCGACGAGTCCTTCGTCAGCAGGATCAGCTCGTTGGTCAGCGGCGGCAGGATGATGCGGAACGCCTGCGGGATGACGACCGTGACCATGGCACGCGTCTGGGACATGCCCAGCGACCGTGCCGCCTCGATCTGCCCCTTCGGCACCGCCTGGATGCCGGCACGCAACGTCTCGGCGATGTAGGCCGAGCCGACGAGGGCCAGCGAGATCGCCGCGGTCGAGTACGTGTTGAACTGCAGCTGGAACGCCAGCGGCACCCCGAAACCGAGCGCGATGAACACGAGCAGCGCGGGCACGCCGCGGAAGAACTCGATGTAGATCGTCGCGATCCACCGGTACGGGCCGACCGACGACAGCTTCATCAGCGCCAGCACGAGCCCGATCGCGAGACCGAGCGCGAACCCGAGCGCCGTGTAGATCATCGTGTTGACCAGCGCGGTGGTGATGATTCCCGGGAACTGGGTGCCCATCGCCTCCAGATTGAAGAACGCGTCTCCCAGCGTCTCCCAGTCCGCGAACAGCACCACGGCCGCGATGATCAGTACGAGAATCGCGTACTGGACACCGCGGAAAATCTTCGCCCGTTTACGTGGCGACATCGGCATGGACCGACTCCTCAAACGTTGCTCACCAGTAAGGAGCCGGCCTCAGCAAGGCCGGCTCCTCACGGCAGAACTGTATCGCGTGTCGCGTTATCGGCTGTCCTGGCCGGTCTCGCCGCCATTCTCACCGGAGTTCTCGTCACTGTCGTCGGGCGCCTCGCCGAACCACTTCTCGTAGATCTCGTCGTAGGTGCGTCCTGCTTGGCCTTCTCGATGACCTCGTCGATCTTGGCCTTCAGCGCGCCGTTGCCGTCGGCGACGGCGATGCCGTACTGCTCGCCGGTGTCGAACTCGGCGCTGACCTCGACCGCGTCGTTGTCCTTGGTGGCGTACAGCAGAACGGAGTTGTCGTTGATGCCCGCGTCGACGGCGCCGTTCCGGACACCCTGCTGGAGCAGCTCGAGGTCCTCGTACTGGCGCGTGTCGTAGCCGTGCTGCTCGGCGTGCTCGGTGGCGTACTCCTCACCGGTCGTGCCCTGCTGCACGCCGAGGACCTTGCCCTCGAGGTCGGCGAGGCTCTCGACATCGGAGTCGGCCTGCACGAGCAGCGCCTGGTCGGCGTCGAAGTAGCCCTCGGAGAAGTCCATGACGTTGTCGCGCTCAGGAGTGATCGTGATCGCGGCCGCCGCGAGGTCGCACTGCCCGGTTTCGAACGACTGACCGGTTTCGATGCCTTCGAAGCTCGTGTCGACCAGGTTCTGCTCCACGCCGAGCTCCTCGGCGACCAGGTCGACAAGATCGACGTCGAAGCCGACGACCTCGCCACCGTCGCGGAACTGGAACGGTTCGTAGGGCAGGTGGGTGCAGACGGTGAGCTGACCATCGTTCATCAGCTGAACCTCGTCACCGGCCTGGGTCTGGCCCGCCGTGTTGACCTCTTCCGCACAGCCGGCCGCGGTAACGGCCAGGGCGACGGCGGGAAGCAGGGCGAACGCGCGAAGCTTCTGACGACGCTGGGGGGTACGACGCGCCACGATCTTCACTCCTAGTAATGAGTACCGGTCGGTTAATGCATCCTGCCACTCCAAGTGGGTAGTTGGCACTACCAGGGTCGTTACGTAGCGGTTTCATTGCTGATCACGGAATGGTTACCGAACCGCCCATAACCCCGCGTGGCCCCCATCCGACCCCGCCCGGACGCGCATTCGGACCAGCCGCCGGACGCCACGCACACCTGCCGGCGCGACGGACGTGACCCATGTCTAACCGCGCCCGCGGGCGACCCGCGTTACCTTGCGACCATGCCCGCACCCCGCGTCTCGCTACCGGCGTCCGACCTGGCACGGATCGTCGTTTTTGCCGCGTTCATCGCCGTGCTGGGGATCTTTCCCGGTATCTACTTCGGCGCGTCCGGCGTGCCCGTCGTCATCCAGAACGCAGGTCCGCTGCTGGCCGGTGTGCTGCTCGGCGCGCGGCGCGGAACGGCGGCGGTGGTGCTGATGCTCGCGCTCACCGCGATCGGCCTACCGCTGCTGTCCGGCGGCCGCGGCGGACTGGCGCCGTTCGTCGGGCCGAGCGGCGGGTTCCTCCTCGGCTGGATCCTCTCGGCGCTGATCGCCGGGCTGATCGCGGCGCGCGCGGTCAAGCCGAACCTCGCGGTGCTGGGGGTCGCGTCCATGGCCGGCCTGCTCGGCAGCTACCTGATCGGCATCCCGTTCCTCGGCGCCTACATCGGCGACCTCGGCTCCGCGGTGGTGCAGTCGCTCGTGTTCGTGCCCGGTGACCTGGGCAAGGTCGCGGCGACGGCGGTGATCGCGGCCGTCGTCCACCGCGCCCTGCCCGGCACGCTGCCCGGCGCATCGCCCAGGACCGCGCAGCACGAGTGACGACCGTCGAGCTCCTTGCCCGCGGGGCGCTGCCGCCGGAGGCCCGCGGCGCCGCCCGGACGCTGGCCGCACGGGGCGTCGCCGCGGGTGACCGGGTCGCGATCGACTCGCCGGACGTGCTGCCGTGGCTGCTGGGCGCGGACCTGCTCGGCGCGGCGGCACTGGTGGTCGAACCGACGTGGACGCCGGACGACCGGGCGGCCGTGTGGGACGCGGCCCGTCCCGCTGTCACCGTCACCGGCAGTCCCGAACCGGCGGCCGCCCTCGACCCGGCGCCGCAGGTCGGCTGGGCAGGCGATGCGCGTTTCTACCTGCCGACGACCTCGGGCAGCACCGGGCCGCCGAAGGTCGGCATCCGCACCCGCTCGTCGTGGACGCGCAGCTTCGCCGCGCTCGGCCCGCTCGACGGCCCCGTGTACATCGGCGGACCGCTCAGTTCGTCGTTGTTCCTGTTCGGCGCCCTGCACGCCCTGTGGTGCGGGGCGACGCCGCTGCTGCGCCGGCGCTGGCGGCCCGCGGAGGCGCGCGCAGCCGGCGCGGTGCACGTCGTCCCGGCGATGCTCGCCGACCTGGTCGCCGATGCCGAACAGCACCCCGGACCGTCGGCCCTGCGCACCGTCGTCTGCGGCGGGGCGCACCTCGCCGAGCCGCTGCGGGAACGCTTCGCCGCCGCGTTCCCGGACACCGAGCTCGTCGAGTACTACGGATCGGCCGAGCACTCGCTGATCGCCGTCCGCCGTGACGGCGACACCGAACTGCGCCCACTGCCGTGCGTGGACATCGACGTCCGCGACGGCGAGCTGTGGGTGCGCTCGCCGCTGGCGTTCGACGGCTACCTGCGGGGCGGCGTCGTCGACCCGGCGCCGGAGTGGTTGAGCAACGGCGACCGCGTGCGCGTGACCGACTCCGGCGGACTCGTCGTCGAGGGGCGCGGCGCCGCCGTCGTGTCCAGCGGCGGGGTGCAGGTGCCCGCCGAGCACGTCGAGGAGGTGCTGCGTACCGTCGCCGGAGTGGACGACGCGCTGGTCACGGACACCCCGCACCCACGCCTCGGACAGCTGGTCACAGCCGTCGTCGAGGCGCGGCAGGCGCGTCGTCGGCCGCGTTGCGGGCGGCGGCGCGCGAGGCGCTGCGCCCCGAACTGCGGCCCCGGCGGTGGCTGTGGACGACGGCGCTGCCCCGGACCGCGTCCGGGAAACCGGCCCGCTCCGCCGTGGCGCAACAACTCCGCGACGGCACCCTCGACGCCGTGGCGCTGGGGTCGCTGCCGGGCGAGTCCCTGGGGGTCGGCCGGTGAGCGGGCGGGAGCCGGTGGTGATCGCCGCGCGGCGGACACCGATCGGCACCCGCGGCGGCGCCCTGCGCGACCACACCGTCGACGAGCTCGCCGCGCCCGTACTGCGTGCCGTGGTGGAGGACATCGGACTCGACCGGCTCGGCCGGGTCGAGGACGTCGTGCTGGGCAACGTGTTCGGCCCGGGCGGGAACCCCGCGCGGGTGGCGGCACTACGAGCCGGGCTGGGCGTCGACGTTCCCGGGGTGACGGTCGACCGGCAGTGCGCGAGCGGGCTCGCGGCGATCGTGTCCGCGGCGACGCAGATCCGCGCCGGGGACGCCGACGTCGTCCTCGCCGGTGGGGTGGAGAGTGCGTCGACGGCGCCGCACCGCGCGTGGCCGACCGATCCGCCGACGCCCTACACCCGCGCGCCGTTCGCGCCAGCCGAATACGGCGACCCCGACATGGGCCCGGCGGCCGATGTCGTCGCCGCCGAGGCCGGGGTGACGCGCGCACGGCAGGACGCGTTCGCGGCGCGCAGTCACGCCCGGGCCGTCGCGGCGCAGCAGGCGGGCCGGTTCGACGACGAGCTGGTGCCGGTCGGCGGACTGACCGCCGACGAACGGCCACGACCCGGGTTCACCGTCGAACGGCTGGCCCGGTTCCCGGCCGCGTTCACCTCCGACGGCACGGCGACGGCGGCGAACTCGTGCGGCGTCAACGACGGTGCGGCGGTCGTCGCGGTGGTGAGCGAACAGGTGCGGGCGCGGCTCGGCGTCCCGGGACTGCGGTTGACCGCGGCCGCGACGCGCGCGGGCGACCCGGCACGGCTCGGCCTCGGCGCCGTGCCCGCGATGCGGGCGATCGTCGACGCAGGCCCGGACGTCGTCGAGTTCACCGAGGCGTTCGCGGGGCAGGTGCTGGCGTGCCTCGATGCGGTGGGCCTGGACGAGCATGTGGTGAGCCCGGACGGTGGGGCGATCGCGCTCGGCCACCCGTGGGGCGCGTCGGGGGCGGTGCTGGTCGTCCGCCTGTTCACCCGGCTCGTCCGGCAGGGGCTCGGCGGGACCGGCGGCACGGGAATGGCGGCGCTGTCCTCGGGCGGCGGAATCGGAGTGGCGACGATGTGGACGGTCGTGCAGTGATCGAGTTCGAGAACGTGGGGCACACCTACGACACGACCCCCGTGGTGTCCGATGTGGACCTGACACTGAACGAGCAGCGGGTCGCGTTCGTGGGCGCGAACGGCTCCGGCAAGTCCACGGTCGCGCGGATGATCAACGGGCTCGTGGTGCCCTCGCGCGGGCGGGTGCGTGTGAACGGACTGGACACCGCGAAGGACGGGCGCAAGGTGCGCCAACAGGTCGGATTCGTGTTCACCAACCCGGATTCGCAGATCGTGATGCCCACCGCGGGCGAGGACGTCGCGTTCTCCCTGCGCCGCAGCGGACTGTCCAAGAAGGAACGCGCCGCGCGGGCAGCCGAGGCGCTCGCGGAGTACGGACTCGACCCGGACCATCCGGCGCATCAGTTGTCGGGCGGGCAGAAACAGTTGCTGGCGCTGTGCTCGATGCTCGTGCTCGACCCGGACGTACTGGTGTGCGACGAGCCGACGACGCTGCTGGACCTGCGCAACAAACGCCGGTTCACCGAATCGCTGACGGAACTGCGGCAGCAGATCGTGTTGGTGACGCACGATCTGGACCTGCTGGACGGTTTCGAACGGGTGCTGGTGTTCGACGGCGGCAAGGTGGTCGCCGACGACGAACCGGCGCCGGCGTTGCGGTACTACCGGGAGCTCGTGTCGTGACGCCGCTGGGGCTGTACGAACCGGGCGGCAGCGTGCTGCACCGCGCGCCGACCGGGCCGAAACTGCTCGCGGTGGTGGCGCTGGCGACGGCGGTGATCCTGCTCGGATCGCCGTGGTGGCTCGGCGGACTGCTGGCGGCGGTCGCCGTGTTGTACGTGGTGGCGCGGGTTCCGGTACGACGCTGGTGGCCGCTCGTGCGGATGCTGCTGCTGGTGTCGGCGTTCGTGTTCGGCATCCAGTGGTGGCTGCTCGGGCCGTCGACCGCGGCCGTGGTGTGCCTGCGCCTGGTGACGGCGTTGGCGGCGGCGAGCCTGTTCACGTTGACGACCCGCGTCGACGACGTGGTGTCCACGGTGGAACGTGCGGTGCGCCCGTTGCGGCGGCTCGGAGTGCGGCCGGAGATGGTCGGCCTGCTCGTGGGCCTGACGGTGCAGGCGATCGCGACCCTGTCCGGCATCGCCGGCGACGTGCGCGCGGCCGCCAAGGCCCGCGGCGCCGACCGCAGCCCGACCGCCTTCGTCGTCCCCTTCCTCGTCCGCACCCTCCGCCACGCCGACCAACTCGGCGAAGCCCTCGCAGCCCGAGGCACCGGCGACCGCTGAGAGTGCTCCCGAGGGCCCCATAGTCGCGTTGAACGCAGCCATGGGGCCGTCGGGCGCATTGAACGCGACTAATCGTCCCTTCGCGGCGTGCGGAACACGGTGCGGTAGGTCGTCGGGGTGACGCCGAGTGTGCGGACGAAGTGCCTGCGCAGGGTCGTCGCCGTGCCCATGCCGCAGCGGTTCGCGATCTGTTCCACGGACGCGTCGGTGCGTTCGAGCAGCTCCTGTGCCCGCCGGATGCGTTCCCGGTGCAGCCAGTCGAGCGGCCCGCTGCCCACCTCGGCGTGCATGCGCCGCGCGAGTTGCCGCGTGCTCATCGCCGCCTGTTCGGCCAGTTGGCGCACCGTGATCGGCCGGTCCAACCGTGCCCGCGCCCACGCCAGCGCGTCGCCCAGCCGGTCGCCGACCCCCGGGTCCGCAGGCGATGCGACGAACTGCGCCTGCCCGCCCGCGCGGTACGCGGGGGTGACGAGGCGCCGCGCGAGTCCATTTGCGACGGTCGCGCCGAAGTCGGTGTAGACCAGGTGCAGGCACAGGTCGAGGGCCGCCGTCTTGCCGGCCGACGTGAAAACGCTGCCGTCGGACGTGTAGAGCACGTCGGCGCGGACACCGATGTGCGGGAACCGCGCGGCGAGGGCGTCGGCGTGCATCCAGTGTGTCGTCGCGTGACGGTCGTCGAGCAGTCCCGCCGCCGCCAGCACGAACGTTCCGGTGCACAGCGCCGCGATCCGCGCACCGGCCGCGTGGGCCGCCGTCACGGCGTCGACCAGGGCGGGGTCCGGTTGCGCGTCGACGTCGTCGACGGACGGGACGAGCACCGTGTCGACCTCGGCCAGCGCCTCGTACGGCCTCGCCGCGGCGCCGGGCAGCCACGCCGACGGCGTCCCGTCGGGGGTGTACGTCGCGAAGTCGTACCACTTGCCGGCCGGGGTCAGGTCGCCGCGATCGACGCCGAAGACCTCGGCCGCGATCGCCGTCTCGTACAGCATCGCCTGCTCGTGCAGCACCAGCCCGACCCTCGTCATGTCCGAAACTGTACGACCAGTGTCAGATCGGACGCTCGTCGTGGACCGTCGTCGCCAGGTGGAATCTGTCCATGAATCGACGCGTCCTCGTCTACGGCGCCTACGGGCACACCGGCCGTTTCGTCGTCGCCGACCTCGTCCGGCGCGGGCTGGCCCCCGTGCTGTCCGGGCGCAACGCCGCGGCACTGGGCGACCTCGCCGCGGAGTTCCCCGGACTTGACGTCCGTCCCGCGACCATCGACGACCTGGACACCGCATGTCGGGGCGTGGCGGCGGTGGTCAACTGCGCGGGTCCGTTCCTGGACACCGGCCCGCCCGTGGCGACGGCGGCCGCCCGCGCGGGCGCGCACTACGTCGACGTGACGGCCGAGCAGGCGGCGGCCACGCAGGTGTACCGGGCCGCGGCCGATGTCACGGAGGTCGCGGTCGTCCCGGCGACGGCGTTCTTCGGCGGGCTCGGCGACCTCCTCGCGACCGCGGCCATGGGGGACTGGCCCGCCGCCGACGAGGTCACCGTCGCGATCGGCATCGACCGGTGGTGGCCGACCGCGGGCACCCGCGCGACGGGACGGCGCAACACGGCGACCCGGCTCGTCGTCGCCGGTGGGGAACTGGTCGCGGCGCCGGCGCAGCCACCGTCGCGCACGTGGGCGTTCGGACCGCCGTTGGGCGAACGCACCGTCGTCGAGGCGCCGTTGTCCGAGATCGTGGTGCTGCACCGGCATCTGCGGGCGTCGTCGATCAGCACGTACCTGGCGGCCGACGCGCTCGCCGACCTGCGCAACGAGACGACCCCGCCACCGACCGCCGTCGACGCCCGCGGCAGGTCGGCGCAACGGTTCGTGGTGGACGTCGAGGTCAGGCGCGGAACCCGGACGCGGCGAGCGACGGCGTCGGGGCGCGACATCTACGCGGTGACGGCACCCCTCGTCGGCGAGGCGGTGCAACGCCTGGTCAAGCAACGCCTGCTCGAGGGCCGGGCGGCGGCCCACGGTCCGGCAGCCCCGGGCGAACTGTTCGACCCCCACGCGTTCCTCGACGCCCTCACCCCGGAGCACCTCACCTGGCAACACAGCTGACCCGCGGTGTCATGCTCCCGAGGCCCCATAGTCGCGTTGAACGCAGCCATGGGGCCGTCGGGTGCGCCCACCCGTCGCCCGACCACCGCCCCCAAGGACACGCTGACGCGCGGCTGCGCTTAACGCGACTGATCTTCCCTTCGCGGCGGTGCGACCCTGGCATTGTGGGGCGGGACCGACCTCGGAGGTGTCGATGATCCTTCCCGATCGCATCGCCCACGGCGTCGCGGCCGGCGACGTGCGGTGTGCCTACCGCAGATGGCAGAAGCCGCGGGTCACGGCCGGTTCAACGTTGCTCACCGTCGCCGGAATCGTGCGCATCGACGCCGTCAGCACGGTCGAGTCGAGCACAGTGACCGATGACGACGCACGCGCCGCGGGCTACGCATCCCGAACCGAGTTGCTCGCGACCTTCCGGGGTACACCGACCGATCCGGTCTTCCTGATCGAATTGAGCTGGGTCGGGGCGGACCCCCGCGACGCGCTGGCCGATACCGCCGAACTCGCTGCCTCGGACGTGACGGACATCGACGTCCTGCTCGACCGGCTGGACGCACGCGTGACGTGGGCGCGCCCGGTGTTGGCGCACCTCGCCGACGAACCCGGTGCCACCGCCGCACATCTCGCAGCGCGGCTCGACATGGACAAGGACGCGCTGAAGCGCCGAATCCGCAAGCTCAAAGAACACGGCCTGACCCGCTCGCTGAGCACCGGCTACGAGCTATCGCCGCGCGGCCGGGCCTACCTGTCCGCCCGAAACACCGGAACGAGCTAATGGGGCAGGGCTGTGGACAGGACGGAGCGGATTCGGGATACGTCGACGTCGGCGTCCTCGTCTCCGAGGAGGATGGCGGCGCACAGTCCGTCGGACAGGGCGACGAACGCGTCGACGACGTCCGGGTCGTCGGTGCGGGTGCGCGCGAGGTCGGCGACGTTGTCCCGCCAGCGGCGCGCGATCGGCCGCAGCGCCGGGCGGCGTGCCGCCAACGTCGACAGCTCGCGTTCGGCCAGCGCGCGCTCACGGCCCGGGCCCGCCGACTCCGCGATCAGCTCCGCGAGTCCGCCCACCGGATCGGCGTCCGCTTCGACCAGCTCGCGGATGCGTCGCGTGTACTCGTCGGTGACCCCGGTCAGGGCCGCGACGAGCAGGTCGTCGAGCGTCGCGAAGTAGTAGACCGTCAGGCTGGTGGTGATGCCCGCTTCCCTCGCCACGGTGCGGTGCGTGACCCCGGCGGCACCGTCGCGGCGCACGATGGCGAGCGTCGCCTCGATGATCTGTTCACGCTTGCGCCGGCCACGCGCCGTGCGCCCATCGACATTCTCGTGCTCAGCCACCATCGTTCGCGCTCACTCGTCGCCTGCGGACTCCACCGAGACTAGCTGCTGGGCATCGCGTGCACCCAGCGGCGGCAGCCGTCGGAGCGTCACGAGACACGCCGCCGCGGCCACGGCGACCGCGACACCGGCGACCACCGCCGACACGTTCAGACCACCCGTGAACGCCGCCCGCGCCGACTCGAGCGCCGCCGACGGCACCTGATCGGCCACCGACACCGCCCCCGCGAGACTGTCGCGATAGGACTGTTCCGCACCATCCGACAGGCCGGGCGGCGGGTCGATCCCGCCGCGGTAGACCACCGTCGTGAGACTGCCCAGCAGCGCGACGCCGACCGCGATGCCGAGTTCCTGCACGGTCTCCGACATCGCCGCAGCCGAACCGGAGTTCGCCGGCGGCGCCGCTCCCACGACGATGTCGGTGCCCAGCGCGGCGATGACGCCGAGTCCGAAGTAGACGAACGCGAAGCCGGCGACCACCCGCAACGGTTCCCCGGCCCCGGCGACGGCCAACAACACGTAACCGGCCAGCGACAACACCAGCGTCGCGGCCATGACGACGCCCGGGGACACCCGCCGCGCCAGCAGCGGTGCGCCGATGGCGCCGACGAGCATCGCCAGCGCGGGCGGGCCCATCCACAGCCCCGCCACGGTCGGCGACAGCCCCTCGACGAGTTGCAGGTACTGCGTGACCAGGAACATCACGCCGCCGAAACCGACCAGGCCCAGCAACAGCACCGACAACGCCGTCGAGAAGTCGCGGCTCGCGAACAGCCGCATGTCGATCAACGGGTCGTCCAGCCGCAGCTGCCGCCGGACGAACACGACCCCGGCGGCGATCCCGACGACGGCCGCTGCCGTCGCCGCGGCGTCCACGCCCTCGGCGGAGGCGTGCTTGATCGCGTAGACGATGGACAGCATCGCCACGAGCGACAAACCGACACTGCGCAGGTCGATCCGCCCGCCGGACGTCCGGTACTCGGGCAGCAGGACCGGCGCCGCGACCAGCACGAGCACGGCCACCGGCACAGCGACCAGGAACACGGCGCCCCACCAGAACCCGGCGACGAGCACGCCACCGGCGACCGGACCCGCCGCCATGCCGAGCGCGAACATCGTCGCCCACACGCCGATGGCCAACGCCCGCTGCCGGACGTCCGTGAACAGGACGCTGATCAGCGACAATGTCGACGGCATGAGCGTCGCGCCGGCGATGCCGAGCAGGGCTCGGGCCACGATCAGCCACAGCGCGCTGGGCGCGAACGCGGCGAACACGGACGCCGCCCCGAACGCCGCCATACCGATCAGCAACAGACGACGTCGGCCGAGCCGGTCACCCAACGTCCCCATGGTGACCAGGAAGCCGGCGATGAAGAAGCCGTACGCATCCATGATCCACAGCGACTCGGCCGCCGTCGGGTTCAGATCGTCGACGAGGTTCGGCACGACCAGGTACAGCGCCGTGACGTCCAGCCCCAGCAACATCGTCGGCAGCGCCAGCAGGGCCAGACCTGCCCACTCGCGCCATCCCGCACGCTTCGACGTCTCCATGTTCGCCGCACCCCCGACCAGCCAAGTTGAACGATAGTACTATTAGTACCATGGTTCAACTTCGTAGGTCGAGAGAAGCTCCCGTGGGCCCCATGGTCGCGTTGAACGCGACTATGGGGCCCTTGGGAGCTTCTTGGTGGGGTTGCCTCGTGGGCTAGAAGGTGATGGCCATGGCGGGGTCGGCCATGAGGGCGCGACGTCGGCGAGGAACTCCGAGCCCTGCTGGCCGTCGATGACGCGGTGGTCGAACGACAACGACAGTTGCATCACCTTGCGCACCGCGAGTTCGCCGTCGACGACCCACGGCATGTCGCGGATCGCGCCGACGGCCAGGATCGCGGACTCGCCGGGGTTGATGATCGGCGTTCCCGTGTCGACCCCGAACACGCCCACATTGGTGATCGTGAACGTCCCGTTCAGCATGTCCGCAGGCGTCGTCTTGCCGTCACGCGCCGTGGCCGTCAGCTCCTCGATGGCACCGGCGAGTTCGGCCAACGACATCGCGTCCGCGTCGCGGATCTTCGGCACCACCAGGCCCCGCGGCGTCGCGGCCGCGATCCCCAGGTGCACGTAGTCCTTGAACACGATCTCGCCCGTGTCGCCGTCCCACAGCGAGTTGATCTCGGGGGTGCGCTTCGCCGCCAGGCACACGGCCTTCGCCGCGAACGCCAACGGCGTCAGCTTGACGCCCGCGAACTCCCGGCTCGACCTCAGCTTCGCCCGCAGGTCCATCATCGGCGTGACGTCGACGGTCAGGAACTCCGTCACGTGCGGCGCCGTGAACGCGCTGTCGACCATCGCCTGCGCCGTCGCCTTGCGCACACCCTTGATCGGCACCCGGCGTTCCCGCGTGGACGGATCGACCGGCGCCACCGAACCACCCGGCACGACACCGTTCGACCCGACGCCGGTCGGCGCGCCGCCCTGGTCGACCACACGCTGCACGTCCTCGCGCGTGATCACCCCGCCGTCGCCGGAACCGGCCAACGTCCGCAGGTCCACGCCGAGGTCCTTCGCGAGCTTGCGCACCGGCGGCTTCGCCAACGGCACGTATCCGCCCGCGGCCGCAGCAACAGCCCCGGAGCCGGGCTCGGCAACCGGCGCCGCCGCAGCGGATTCAGGTGCAACGGATTGAGGTGCAACGGATTGAGGTGCAACGGGTTCCGCTGCAACGGCACCGTTCGCACCGGAACCGTTCGCGCCCGCGGCGACGCCCGCCTTACGGGGACGCCGTTTCGTGCTCGCCGCCTTCGACCCGTAGCCGACGAGCGGCTTCATCTCGTCCGCGTCCCCGGAATCCGCAGCAGCGTCCGAAGAAGCAGCCTCCGGAGAGGCAGCCGCGACGGCCGAACCGTTGGCCGCGGACCCGCCGCCGGCACCGTGCGGGTCGACGTCGACGGTGAGGATCGGCGTGCCGACCTCGACGGTCTGGCCGGGTTCGACGTGCAGTTCGGTGATGACGCCTGCCCACGGGATGGGCAGTTCGACGGCGGCCTTCGCGGTCTCGACCTCGACGACGATCTGGTTCACCGTCACCTCGTCGCCCGGCTTGACCTTCCAGTCGAGGATGTCGGCCTCGGTGAGCCCCTCCGCGGTGTCGGCGAGGGGAAACTGCTTGTACTCAGGCATGAATCCTCCTCACCATTCCAGCGCGCGGTCGACGGCGTGCAGGACCCGGTCGAGGTCCGGCAGGAAGTGTTCCTCGAGTTTCGCCGGCGGGTACGGGGTGTCGAACCCGGTGACGCGCTGGACGGGTGCCTCGAGGGAGTAGAAGCATTCCTGCTGGACGCGCGCGGCGACCTCGGAGGCCAGCGACACCTCGCCGGAGGCCTCGCTGACGACCACGAGCCGGCCGGTGCGCCGCACCGACTCGAACACCGGGTCCAGGTCGAGCGGGGACAACGTGCGCAGGTCGACGACCTCGAGCGAGGTGCCCTCCTCCTGCGCGGCGGTGGCCGCGTCGAGGGCGACCTTCACCGACGGCCCGTAGGCGGCGACGGTCGCGGCGGTGCCGTGCCGCACGACGCGCGAGGCGTGCAGCGGTTCGGGCGTGACCGTGGTGTCGACCGGCGCCTTCAACGCCGTCGAGTGGTACAGCTTCTTCGGTTCGAAGAACAGCACGGGGTCGTCGGAGTCGATGGCCTGCCGCAACATCCAGTAGGCGTCGACGGGGTTCGAGCACGAGACGACCTTGAGCCCCGGGATGTGCGAGAACAGCGACTCGGGCGACTCGGAGTGGTGCTCGACGGCACCGATCCCGCCGCCGAACGGCACGCGGATCACCACGGGCGCTTGAGCCTGCCCTGCGAGCGGTAGCGCAGTTTCGCCAGCTGACTGGAGATCTGATCGAACGCGGGGAAGATGAAACCCTCGAACTGGATCTCGCACACGGGACGGAACCCGCGCACGGCGAGCCCGACGGCCGTGCCGACGATGCCGGACTCGGCGAGCGGCGTGTCGAGCACGCGGTGTTCGCCGAAGTCCTTCTGCAGTCCGTCGGTGACGCGGAAGACGCCGCCGAGCTTGCCGACGTCCTCGCCCATGACGATGACCTTCGGGTCGGCCTCCATCGACGCGCGCAGCGCCTCGTTGAGCGCCTTGCCGATGGTCAGGTTCGCGACCTTCGTGTCCGGGGTGTCCACAGGGGACGCTGCGGGTGCGGCCATCAGTGCTCACCTCCCGCGAAACCGGCGAGGTAACCGAGGTACTCCTCGCGCTGGGCGTCCAAAGTGGCCGGTGTGTCGGCGTAGACCTCGCTGAAGATCCGCTCGGGCGGCGGATCGGGCATGGTGAAGCAGTGATCGCGCAACTGCGCGGCGAACTCGTCGGACTCCGTGTCGACCGAGTCGAAGAACTCCTGGTCGGCGAAGCCGGCACGCGCGAGGTAGGCGCGCACGCGCTCGATCGGGTCCTTCAACTTCCACGCCTCGAGCTCGTCGGAGAGCCGGTAGCGCGTCGGGTCGTCGGTCGTGGTGTGGGCGTCCATGCGGTAGGTGAACGCCTCGATCAGCACCGGACCGTTGCCGCGCCGGCACTCCTCGAGCGCCCACCGCGTCACGGCCAGGCAGGCCAGGACGTCGTTGCCGTCGACCCGGATGCCGGGGAAGCCGTAGCCGCGGGCGCGCTGGTACAGCGGCAGCCGCGACTGGCGTTCGGTCGGCTCGGAGATCGCCCACTGGTTGTTCTGGCAGAAGTAGACGATCGGCGCGTCGTACACCGCGCCCCACACGAAGCCCTCGTGCACGTCGCCCTGGCTGGTGGCGCCGTCGCCGAAGTAGACGATGGTGGCCTGGTTCTCGGCGTCGTCGGCGTTGCCGACCTTGCCGTCGAACCGCTGGCCCATCGCGTACCCGGCGGCGTTGAGCACCTGGTTGCCGATGACGATCGTGTACGGGTGGAAGCCGTGCGCCGCCGGGTCCCAGCCCGAGTGGTCGGTGCACCGGAAGATGCCCAGCAGTTCGCGGAAGTCGACGCCGCGCGTGTACGCGACACCGTGTTCCCGGTAGCTGGGGAAGGCCATGTCGTCCGGGCGCAGCGCGCGACCCGAGCCGATCTGCGCGGCCTCCTGGCCCAGCAGCGGCACCCAGATGCCGAGCTGGCCCTGCCGCTGCATGGCGTTGGACTCCCGATCGGCTCGGCGCACCAGCACCATGTCGCGGTACAACCCGCGCAGTGCCTCGGCATCGACGTCGGAGAGGTAGGGGTCGAACCGGCTGTCGGTCAGCCGCTCACCTTCGGGCGTGAGCAGCTGGGTCAGCTCGGCACCGCCTTCTGTCGTCGCTCGCAAACCCGCGATCACCTGCTCCGGAGACGGTTGAGCTGCTGTCGCGGCTGGTCCGGCACCGGGTTCCGGTCGCGTCCACTGTTCTGGGGACGGCATGGTTTCTCCTCCAGGTCGTGCCGTTCGGCCGCTTGTGGCAACCGATACGGCTCGCCGCCGGCACCGCCGGCGCCGCGCCTGGTGTGGCCGCGCCGGTGTCCGTCGGCGGTGACGGTTCACGTCGCCATCCTGGCACGAACGGGGGAGGTTTGCGGAGGGCCCGTGTCCGAATTTTTGTCGTTCCGGTGCCGCTGAACTGGGAAAATAGTTGGACCACCGACGGTGTGCCCGCCGAAAGTCTGGCATCCATCCGGGGGCTGGCCAGGCCCGTTCGGCGGCGGCCGCGCGGCGTCGTGACGGGGTGTGCAACCTCTGTACGCGGTGAGCGAAACCGGTCACATCGCCCGGACATGTTTGGATGGCGGCCATGGACACGACGGTGCTGCGCGAGACGGTCCGTAACCGCTGGGCCCCGGATTCCGGTGTCGCGTTGGAAGGGCTGTCGGGCCTGGTGGAGATACCGGCGCTGTCGCCGTCGTTCGACGTCGAGTGGCAGGCCACGGGCGCGTTGCACGCCGCGGTCGACCACGTCCGCGCCTACCTGGACGCGCGCGGACTGCCCGGCGCGACGAGCGAGGTCGTCGAGCTGCCCGGCCGCACGCCGGTGCTGTTGCTGGACGTCCCGGCGACCGGCGAGGCGACCACCGACGAGACGGTCGTCGTCTACGGCCACCTCGACAAGCAGCCCGCGGCGGGCGAGTGGTCACCGGGGCTCGGCCCGTGGACGCCCGTGGTCAAGGACGGCCGGCTGTATGGCCGCGGCGCCAACGACGACGGCTACGCCGCGTACGCCGCCGCGACGGCCCTCGAGGGGCTGCACGCCGCGGGTGGGGCGCACGCGCGCACCGTGGTGCTGCTCGAGACGTGCGAGGAGTCCGGCAGCCCCGACCTGGGCGCCTACCTCGAGCACCTGCGCCCGCGCCTCGGCGACGTCGGCCTCGTCGTCTGCCTCGACACCTCCGGCGCCGACCACGAACGGCTGTGGCTCGCGACGTCGCTGCGCGGGATGATCTCGTTCGACCTCACCGTGCGGGTGCTCACCTCGGGTGTCCACTCCGGACACGCCAGCGGCTTCGTGCCCAGCAGTTTCCGCGTGCTGCGCGCCCTGCTCGACCGCATCGAGGACCCGCGCACCGGCGAACTGCACCTGCCCGAGCTCGTCACGGAGGTGCCGGCCGACCGGCTCGCCGAGGTGCGCGCGGCGGGCGCGGCGCTCGCGCCGACACTGCCGCTCGTCGAGGGCATGCGGTACGCGAAGGACGACGTCACCGGCCAGGTGCTGGCCAACACGTGGGAGACCACGCTGTCGGTGACCGGCGCCGACGGGCTGCCGCCGCTGGCCGACGCCGGCAACGTGCTGCGGCCGTACACGAGCGTCAAGCTCAGCTTCCGGCTGCCGCCGACGGTCGACGGCGCCACCGCACTGGAAGCGCTGACCAGGACCCTGACGACGGATCCGCCGTACGGCGCGCAGGTCGAGGTCGCCCGCACCGACGCTGCCACGGGCTGGAACGCAGGCCCCCGCGCCGCCTGGCTGGAATCCACTTTGGACACCGTGAGCGACGACGTGTTCGGCCTGCCGTGGCGGGCGCTCGGCCTGGGCGGCACGATCCCGTTCCTCGGCATGTTCGGCCGCGCCTACCCGGACGCGCAGTTCGTCGTCACCGGACCGCGCGGACCCGGCAACAACGCGCACGTCCCCGACGAATGGCTGCACCTCGAACAGACCGAACGGGTCACCGAGGCCGTCGCCCGCATCATCGACGCGCACGCACGCACGCGCACGGGCGCGTGAGGCAGGATGGCGAACGTGGAACAGCAACGTGTGAGCGAGACCGTCCGCAAGACGTGGTCCGACGACATCCTGCCCAGCCTGTCCGGCCTCGTCGAGATCCCCGCCCTGTCGCCGGCGTTCGACCCCGAGTGGGCCACGACCGGTCACCTCGACGCCGCGATCGAGCACGTCCGCGCCTGGATGGCCGCCCGGGAGATCCCCGGCGCCACCGTCGACGTCGTCCGGCTCGACGGCCGTAGTCCGGTGCTGCTGCTCGACGTGCCCGCCACGCCGGCGCCGAGGACGCGGGCACCGTGCTGCTCTACGGCCACCTGGACAAGCAGCCGCCGGTCGGCGGCTGGTCCGAGGGCCTCGGACCGTGGACGCCGGTGCGCGACGGGCACAAGCTGTTCGGCCGCGGCTCGGCCGACGACGGCTACGCCGGGTACGCCGCGACGGCCGCGCTCGAGGCGGTCCGCGCGGGCGGCGGCGCGCACGCCCGGTCGGTCGTGCTGCTGGAGACCGGCGAGGAGTCCGGCAGCCCCGACCTGCCCGCCTACCTGGAGCACCTGGCCGAACGGCTCGGCCGCGTCACGTTCGTCGTGTGCCTCGACTCCGGTGGCCACGACTACGAACGGCTGTGGCTGACGACGTCGCTGCGCGGCATGGCACAGATCGACGTCACGGTGCGCGTGCTCGACTCGGCCCAGCACTCGGGCCTGGCCAGCGGCGTCGTGCCGTCGTCGTTCCGCGTGCTGCGCACCCTGCTCGACCGGCTCGAGGACTCGGGCACCGGCGAGGTGTTGATCCCCGAGGCCAACGTGACGATCCCGACCAACCGCGTCGAGGAGGCGCGCGCGACCGCCGAGATCACCCCGCCCGGCGCGGTTGCCACGACGTTCCCGCTGCACGGCTCGACCCGCGCCGTCGCCGACGACGACGTCGAGCTGCTGCTGAACAACGCGTGGCGACCGACGCTGTCGGTGATCGGCGCCGCCGGGTTCCCCGACCCCGCCGAGGCCGGCAACGTGCTGCGCAGCGAGTCGACGCTCGCGTTGAGCTTCCGCCTGCCGCCCACCGCCGACTCGGCGGCCGCGCTCGAGGCGATCACCAAGGCCCTCACCACCGACGTGCCCTACGACGCGACGGTCGAGCTCGGCGGGATCGAGGCCGCCGACGGCTGGAACGCCCCCGACGCCGCGCCGTGGCTCGCCGCCACGCTCGAGTCGGTCAGCACCACCGTCTTCGACGCGCCGTGGCGCACCAGCGGCCTCGGCGGGTCGATCCCGTTCATGGGCCTGCTCGGCGAGAAGTACCCGGAGGCGCAGTTCCTCGTCACCGGCGCGCTGGGCCCGGACTCGAACGCCCACGTGCCCGACGAGTGGCTGCACGTCCCGCAGGCCGAACGCGTCACCGAAGCGGTGGCCCACTTCCTCGACGCCCACGCCAACGGCTGACCCCACGACGCCGTGTCAGCGTTCCACGACGGCGTGTCAGCAGCTCACGACGCCGTGTCAGCAGCTCACGGCGCCGTGTTGGCGGTTCGGGGGCGGGGTCGTCAGGCGGAGTCGTCGGCGGGGGCGTCCCCGTCGGTGTCGCTGAAGCCGACGACCTCGCCGCGGTCGCCGAATGTGACGCGCGCGTTGTAGGCGATCTCCCAGCGGTTGTCCTCGGGGTCGGCGAAGTAGGCCGACCGGCCGCCCCACGCGCGCGGCTGCGGTTCGGCGACCGAGCCCGCGCCGACGGCCAGGGCCGCCTCGTACGCCGCGTCGACCTCCTCGGGGGTCTCGACGTTGACCGCGAGCGTGAACCCGCCGCCGTACATGCCCGCACCGGTCTCCTCCGACAGCGCGGCCCGCGGGTACAGCGCCAACACGACGCCGCCGACGAGGAACCCGACCCAGTCGTCGTTGCTCGCCGGCAGTTCCTCCCAGCCGAGGGCCTTGTAGAAGTCGCGCAGTTCGGCCACGTTGCCGGCGGCGAGCGTCACGACGCTGAGGCGCGGCGGCACGTACCGGGGGGCGACGGTCCACTCCTGCTGTTCACTCATGCCCCGGATTGTGGGCCCGCCGCCGCGCGGGAGAACAGGTGGGGTCGACGCGCCGCGCCGGGCGGGCGCCGGTTCGGGGTCCGGGGTGCGGGATCAAACGGGGCGGCCCGTACGTTGGACCCGATATGGCCGTTGTGCTCTTGCTGTACGTGATCGCCGAGGTCGCCGCCGTGTGGTTCGTGGCGTCGGCGATCGGTTTCCTGCCGACGATCGGACTGCTCATCGCCGGCGCCTTCGTGGGGTCGTGGCTCGCGCGGCGTGAGGGCGGTAAGGCGATGCGCGCGTTCACCGCCACGGCGCGGTCGGGCCGCTCGCCGCACGAAGAGATCACCGACGGCATGCTCATCGGCGTCGGCGGGCTGCTGATCCTCCTGCCGGGCTTCGTCAGCGACGTCGTCGGCCTGCTGTTCCTCGTCCCGCCGACCCGGAAGGTGCTGCGCAAGCGCTGGTTGCGGGCGGCCGCGAAACGCGCCCCCGTGGGCGGCGCCGCGGGCGGCCCGTTCGGACCGCGGATGCGCAGTCAGGTGATCGTCGTCGACAGCGAGGTCGTCGACGACGGCGCCGACGACGGCACAACCGGGACCGACCGCCCGACCGGCACGGACCGCCGCTCCGACAACCGCCCGGACGACGGCCCACCCCGCATCATCGAAGGCTGAGTCAGGCGCCGTTGGCGTTTCCGCCGGGGAGGTCGAAGAAGCTCAGCAGGCGGAGCGCGGGCGTGTAGTCGCCCTTGACCTTGAGCTTGCCGCGGACGAACTGCGACGCGGCCCGCGCGTTGCCGGTCGCGACGCGCAGGAAGTCCTCCACGGGCGCCGTGATCGTCGTGTCGGGGGTCAGCACGCAGTCGGCCGTCGACACGCACCGGCCGTTCTCGATCACCGTCTGATACCGGTCGAAGTCGTCGCCGTTGGGGAATCGCCAGGTCACGACGATGTCGGCGTCGCCGGCGCGTTCGGCGTCGAAGTGGTCGGCCATGCGGCGGAACACCTCTTCGAGGAACAGCGTCCGCAGCTGGGGGTGCTTCGCGAGGCCTCTGAGCTGGTCCCTCGTCGCCGTGGCCACCATCTCGGCGAGCACGTCGGTGGACAGCGAACTCAGCTCGATTCCGGCGCCCGCACTGTCCAACATCTGGAGAGTCTCCAGGACACGCAGGAACTGTTCGGTACTCAGCACCTGAATGTCGATGCTGCGCGCGAACTCGTCCAGGACACTTCCGCTTGGCACGGCGTAAGGTTACTCAGCGGTATGCAAAACCGGCAATCGGCGGCACCGACACGGGTCAACGTGGGCCTCGGAGCACCGAAGCGGGAGGAAGATGTGACAGGCAGCGATCAACAGGTCGAGAGGGCGAAGCGCCTGCCCAGAGCGGTGCGGGAGAAGCAGATCCTCGACGCGGCCGTCACGGTGTTCGCCCGGCACGGGTATCACCCGGCCTCGATGGACGAGGTCTCCGAGGTGGCCGGCGTGTCCAAGCCGATGATCTACAGCTACCTGGCTCGAAGGAGGACCTGTTCCTCCAGTGCATCCGCCGCGAGGCGAACCTGCTGATCGACGCCGTGCAGAGCGGGATCGACCTGAACGTGGCGCCCGACATGCAGCTGTGGACGGGTCTGCGCGCGTTCTACGGTTTCGTCGCCGAGAACCGCGAGTCGTGGACGGTGCTGCACCAGCAGGCGCTGGCCGTGGGCGGTTCGTTCGCCACGGAGATCAACGGCCTGCGCTCGCACGCGATCACGATGGTCACGAAACTGGTCGTGTCGCAGGGCGCCGCAAGGGGCTGGGCGAGCAGGCCGAGGCCTCGGGTGAGGGGCTGGCGGCCGCGCTGGTCGGCGCCGCCGAATCGCTCGCCGACTGGTGGCTCGACCACCCCGACATCTCACCGGGCGTGCTCGCCTCGTGGTTGATGAACCTGACGTGGCTCGGCTTCAACGACCTGGTCGAGGGGCAGGTGTGGCGGCCGACGGACGCGTGATCCTCAGTGCGTGCGGATGCCGTCGAGCAGGAACGTGGTGCGGCGCTCGTAGTCGGCAGCCGCCGGCCGGCTTCCGTACTTGAGTGCGAGCGCACTGTCGTGGACGAGCGCCTGGAGGTCGCCCTCGGTGAACTCCGGGCGGAGCCGCCTCGCCTCGTGTCCCGCCTCGACGAGCTCGGCGTTGAACCCGCCCGCCACCCGGCAGATCGCCATGAGCTGCTGCGATTCGGGATACAGCTGCAACAGGACGTCGTTCACCGCGGGCTGGCGGTACTGCAGCTCGCGAATCGCATCGATGTAGTACGCGGCTCGCTCACCTGCATCGGCGATGGTCCGCGCGTGGTCGATGATGGCGAACAACTCACCGGCGACGAGTTGTTCGATGACGGCCTCGATGAGCCCGATCCGACCCCCAAAGCGATTGAAGATCGTCGCCTTGCTCACGCCTGCCGCCTTGGCGACCTCGTCCAGCGGCACGGCCAAACCGCGACCCCGGAACGCCTCGATCGCAGCACGGCGAATCTGCTCCGCGTTGCGCTTGGCGTCGGCCCGCAAACGTGGTTCCCCAACGGTCATGTCGCCGTCCTTTCACTTCGACGTAGCCGACCTCGCCATAACTTGACCCGCCGAGTCAGATTATCTAGCTTCGAGATGCGAGGCAAACTGACCACCTTGGTCAACTTAATGGAAGGGTCGAGCAGATGATCGTCGTCACCGGAGCCACCGGCGCGCTCAACGGCGCCACCGTCGAACACCTCCTCGAACGTGTGCCGGCCGACCGCATCGGTGTCAGCGTGCGCGACGCCGGGAGGGCGCGACACCTCTCCGAGCGCGGCGTGCGGGTGCGCCAGGCTCATACGACGATCCGGCCGCGCTCCGCGACTCGTTCGAGGACGCCGACCAGGTACTGCTGGTGAGCTCCGGCGACCTGTCGGCCGACGTCGCCGGCCAGCACCGCCGGGCGATCGAGGCGGCCGTCGCCGCAGGCGCACGGCGCATCCTCTACACGAGCCAGCAGAACGCGGCGGCGGACAGTCCGTACGCGCCCGCTGCGCTTCACGCAGCCACCGAAGCGGCCCTCGCCGAGTCCGGGGTGGCCTGGACCGCGCTGCGCAACGGCTTCTTCGGCGGCCTCGATCAACTGCTCGGCCCCTGGGCGCGGACCGACACGATCGCGCAGCCGGCCGACGGCCCGATTCCGTGGACCGACCGTTCCGACCTCGCCGAGGCCGCGGCCGTCGTCCTCGCCGGGGAGCGGACGTTCGACGGCCCCGTGACCCTCGCCGCCCCACCCGCCACGCTCGACGACTTCGCCTCGGCCCTGACCGAAGCCACCGGTCACCCGGTCGAACGCGTCGTCGTCGACGACGCGCAGTGGCGCGCCGACCAGCTGGCGGCCGGCGTCCCGGAGGTCGTGGCCGACATGACGCTCGCCCTGTTCAAGACAGCGCGGAGCGGCTACTTCGCCGACCCCGGCACACTGCTGGAAGAGCTGCTCGGCCGGGAGCCACGCAGCATCACCCAGCAGATCATGGCCCAGCTCACAATGCGGTGATCGTGCCCGTCGGTGGTCTGCCACGTCGTGAACGCCGCCTTCGCCGGCAGCAGCACGGGCAGCTTGAACTTGACGTCCACGGCGTAGGCGTCCGGCAGCCTGCCCCCGAACGCCGCGAGCGCGTGGGCCTTGGTCCACATGCCGTGCGCGATCGCCGAACGCCAGAATGTGCGGATACGTGATCGGCAGTTCGTCGGACAGCTCGCCACCACTCTTATGCAGACCGCCGAGGACCACCTTCGGATGCAGCGCCGCCACGTTCGGCCCCCGTCCAACTCCGACATCCGGCAGGCGTGGATCGCCCTACCGTTGCACAACCAGCAGGCGGAGAATGGTGGTCAACTCGTTCTCGAACCGGCTGACGGTGTCGCTCACTCCCGACAATGAGTGCAGCAGTGCGCTCTGGAAAATTCCGTCGAGGACGGCGTACGCACCGGAGGGCGAAGTGGCCGGCTCTGCCCCACACAATTCTGCGTAGCGGCTCACCACCCGCCAGATCATCTCCTCACGACGCTGATCGATTTCGAGGACATCGGCACGGAACGACTCGTCGAAGAGGCTCTGGTTACGCAGGTCGTACCAGAGACGGTGCAACTGGGCATCGGACTTCAGCGTACCGAAAAAGGTGTCGGCGAAATCCCGAGCGAGGACTTCGGCAGACTCTGCACCCGCTACGACGTCGTCGTAGCGGGTGACACATACGGCTTCGTACTGACGCACAGCATGGGTCAGCAAGTCGCGCTTGTCCGCGAAATAATAGTGCAGGATTCCGTGGGAGAATTCGGAGTTCTGCGCAATCTCACGCAGGCTGGTCCGCGCATAGCCCAACTCGGCCAAGGTGGCCAAGGTGGCCAAGGCAAGCTCGCTACGCCGCGCCTCGAACTTATCGACCTGGCGGCGAGCGATCCGGTCCTGCTTCGTTTCGGCGACCTCGGCCACGTGCTTCGTCCTGTCGACTCGATCCGGGCCCGCACTCTACGGGCCGAGCGACAGTCTATCGGCCGTGTCGAGCTACCCCATCGTGCTTGACGATCGTCAAAGAAACTCTTGACGACCGTCAAGACGCTGCTAGCGTGTGGCCCACGTCGCACGCTCCCTCCTCGCGAACAGAAGCAAGGAGACGACAGGTCGGCGATCTCAACGAGGAGGTTCCGGATGACAAGCTATGACCTGACCGGGCGCAAA
Organism: Saccharomonospora sp. CUA-673; assembly: GCF_001942305.1. Taxonomy (GTDB): domain Bacteria; phylum Actinomycetota; class Actinomycetes; order Mycobacteriales; family Pseudonocardiaceae; genus Prauserella. Next base: position 167,224 of record NZ_MKKE01000084.1, read on the forward strand.
GCCCTGGTTACCGGCGGTGCGCGCGGACTCGGCGCGGGTATGGCCGACGCACTTGCCCGAGCGGGAGCGGCCGTTGCGGTCGCGGACGTGCTCCAGGACGCCGGCGAACAGACCGCGCAGTCATTGCGTGATGCGGGCGCCGAAGCGGAGTTCGTGCCACTCGACGTGCCCGAGGAAGCCAGTTGGGCCGAGGCGGTACCGAAGGTGATCGATGCACTTGGCGGGTTCGACATTCTGGTGAACAACGCCGGCGTGGAGATCACCAGCCTGCTCGTCGACCTCGATCCGGCGGACATGAAGAAGATGGCCGACGTGAACGTGCTCGGAACCGCGCTCGGGATGAAGCACGCGTTCCGCGCGATGCGCCCGGACGGCCCGGCCGGGGCAGGAGGCACAGTGATCAACACCGCCTCTGTCGCCGCAACCATCGCCTTCCCCGGAATCGCGGGTTACTCCGCGACAAAATCCGCCATTGACCGGCTCACCCGGGTCGGCGCCGCCGAATCGGGCAAGCTCGGCTACGGCGTGCGGGTCAACTGCATCTACCCGGGTCTGACACCGACCGCGATGGGCACCCAGCTCGCCGAGGATTGCGCCGATATCGGCCTGTTCCCTTCCCCGGACGAAGCGGCCAAGGCCGTCGTCGACCTGACACCCCTAGGCCGACTCGGCCAGGTCGACGACATGGCCGACGCGGTGGTCTTCCTGGCCTCGGACGCGGCGAAGTACATCACCGGGACGGGCCTCTCGGTCGACGGCGGCATGGGCATGTGACCCGTTTTCCCAACAACGGAAGGACAAGATCCGTGAGTACTGACAAACCCGTTGTCGTCTACGGTGCCTCCGGCTACACCGGACGTCTGATCTGCGAGTACCTGCGCGAGTACAACATCCCGTTCCTGGCGGCTGGACGAAACCGCCAGCGGGTCAAGGAGGCAGTCGACGCGGTTCCCGGCATCGAGACGGTGGAGCACGAAGTCACCGAGGTCGAACACACCGCCGCCGGTCTGGCCGAGGCGTTCCGCGGCGCCCGAGTCGTATTGAACACCGTCGGCCCGTTCGCCCGCTACGGACACGAGGTCGCGCAGGCCTGCTTGGACATCGGGGCGCACTACACCGACACCAACGGTGAACAGAACTGGATGATCGAAGCCGACGAGCGTTACGCTGCCGCCTTCGCCGCACAGGAACTGGTGCTCACACCCGGTCTGGCACAGATGTACACCATCGGTGAGATCGCGGCCCAACTGTGCCTGGAGAACCCCGGTCTGGACACCCTCGACATCGAGGTGTTCTGGAAGGGGCACCCCACGGTGGCCTCCACGAACACGATCCTGACCAACGCCGCTTTCGCGAAGGCGTATTACTTGGAGCAGAACGAGTACGTGGAATGGCCCGCGGACGGCTGGCCCGCCGAGCTGACCGTCCCCGGGCAGCACGAGCTGGGGCTCGCGTTGCCATGGGGCGGAACCTCGCATCCGGTGTGGTTCAAGAACGACCGTCGAGTCGCCAACGTGCGCGCACTCGGCGGCGTGTTCAACCGGCCGCTGATGCAGGCGGTCCCGCAGATCGTTGCGTCCGCGTTGCAACAAACGGAGGGTTTGTCCACCGAGGACAAGTACCGAGTCATCGACGAGCAGTCGGCCCAGGTGCGCAGCGAGATGCCGCCGCGGGAGAACCCTCGGATCAACACCTCACTCGATTCGGTGTACGCGTCCGGGCCGCTGGGCCGGGCACACTGCGTCATCCATGGAAACTGCAACTACAAACAGACGGCACTAATGAACGTGCACGCGGCCTCACATCTACTCCAGGAACCGCCGCACAAGGTCGGGTTCGCATCCAGTTGTCAAGCGTTCGGACACCGCGAACTGCTCGGGACGCTGCGTTCCTTCGGTCTCGTGCTCGAGCCCATCCTCGAAGTCCACAACTGAACGAGTGTGGGCCGGCCGCCACGGTCCGGCCGGCCCACACCCATTCCAACAGTGAGGTATCCGTGCAACTCACCGACTACTTGGACAAAGGTGCGTCCCTCGGTGGGGATGCACCATGCCTGACCACGAACGGCGAATCCCTCAGTTACGCGAGGTGCAGCGGCAGTCCTGGCGCATCGCCGGGGCATTGCACGGCTCGGGCGTCGGCGCCGGAGACCGAGTCGCAGTACTTTCCGCCAACGACCCGCTCGCACTGACCTGTGTATTCGGCATCTCACGTGCCGGAGCAGTCTGGTGTCCGGTCAACCCCCGCAACGAGGCCGTCGAGAACCAGCAGCTCCTCGACTTGTTCGGCTGCCGCTGCCTGTTCTTCCAAGAGAAGTTCGCCCCGCTGGTGCAGGCGATCCGCGGCAACCTGCCCGAGTTGATCACGCTGGTCTGCCTGGACGGCACGGTCGACGGCGCGCTCTCTTTCTCGGAATGGCTCACGCGTAATCACCGCGAACCGGACACGATATCGCCGAGCGACGACGAACCATGCATGCTCGCGGGAACCGGTGGCACCACGGGGAAACCGAAGGGTGTGCGGCTCACGGGGCGCAACATGGAGACCGCGACCGCGCTGACCCTGATGAGCTACCCGTTCACGCACCGGCCCCGGTACCTGGCACTGGCCCCGCTCACCCATTCCGCCGGTGTGCTCACCTTCCCGATCATGACCCTCGGCGGCGAGATCGTCATCATGCCGAAACCCGATCTCGGCGAGTTCCTCCGGCTCGTCGAGCGACACAGGATCACGCACGCGTTCCTGCCACCGACGGTCATCTACGGGCTGCTGGAACACCCAGACCTCGACTCCACGAACCTGAAATCGTTGCAGTGCCTGTGGTACGGCGCCGCACCCATTTCACCGACCCGGCTGGCAGAGGCGCTCACCAGGATCGGACCCGTACTCGGGCAACTGTTCGGACAAACGGAGGCCCCGAACATGATCTCGGCCCTCCCGCCCGAAGACCACTTCCATGACGACGGATCCGTCGCCACCGAGCGACTGTCATCCGCCGGACGCCCCACGCCGTTCACCCAGGTCGCGGTGATGGACGACGCCGGAACGCTGCTTCCGCCGGGCCGCCGCGGGGAGATCGTGGTCCGCGGCCCACTGGTGATGGCCGGCTATCACGACGACCCCGAAGCGACGAAGGACGTCAGCAAACACGGCTGGCACCATACCGGCGACATCGGCTATCTCGACGACGACAACTACCTCTACATCGTCGACCGCGCGAAAGACATGATCATCACGGGTGGATTCAACGTCTATTCGGCCGAGGTCGAGCAGGCTCTGACTGCCCACCCGGCGGTACACGACGCGGCAGTGGTCGGTCTGCCGGACGAAAAATGGGGTGAGCAGGTCACCGCCGTGGTCCAGCTCAGAACCGAGCGGCCGACGACACCGGACGAGTTGATGTCGTTCGTGAAAGGACGGCTGGGCGGCGTGAAGACGCCGAAACTGATCAGAGTCTGGCCCGATCTTCCGCGTTCGAAGATCGGCAAGATCCTCAAGCACGAGATCAGGGACCGGCTGGTCTCACCGACCGACCACACGCCCGACCGCGGCGCAGGCCTTCCCCGTGAGGAAGCTTGACGATCATCGTGTGTCCGGGTGTGGCGGCCGACGGACCGCTGACCGCCACACCCGGCCCGTCGCTCACAGTGCGGTGACGGTGCCCGACAGGTGCGGTTTCGGCTTGCGCGCGTTCCACAGCTCGAACGCGTGCCCGTCGGTGGTCTGCCACGTCGTGAACGCCGCCTTCGCCGGCAGCAGGACGGGCAGCTTGAACTTGACGTCCACGGTGTAGGCGTCCGGGAGCCTGCCCTCGAACGCCGCCAGCGCGTGGGCCTTGGTCCACATGCCGTGCGCGATCGCCGAGGGGAAACCGAACGCCTTCGCCGTCAGCGGGTGCAGGTGGATCGGGTTCCGGTCGCCGGACACCTCGGCGTAGCGGCGGCCGATGTCGCCCGGCACCCGCCAGATCGCACCCGGGGTGGGCGGCGCCAGCTGCTTCCCGCCGCCGGAACCGGACCCCGTGCCGCCACCGCGCCGCAGATATGTCGACACGTCCGACCACACGACCTCGCCGCCGACATGGGCCTCGCTGATGACGTCGAACTGCGTGCCCTTCTCGTGCGGGCGCAGGTCGGCCGTGCGTACGCGCAGCGTCATCGGCTCGTCGATGCGGATCGGCCGGTGCTGGGTGATGCGGTTGGCCACGTGCACCATGCCCAGCAGCGGGAACGGGAACGACGGCTCGGCCATCAGCGACATCTGCAGACCGAACGCCAGGATGTGCGGATACGTGATCGGCAGTTCGTCGGACAGCCGGAACCCGCACACCTGGTTGTACGCGGCGAGGTGCTCCGGGTCGGTGACGACGTCGGTGCGCACGAACTCCAGGTCGGGCAGCTGCCCGCCGCTCTTGCGCAGCCCGCCGAGAACCACCTTCGGGTACAGCGCCGCCACGTTCGGCGGCCCGTTCAACTCCGTGACCGTCATCGTCACGCTCCCAGGAAGGCCTGGCCGCACACGCGGACGACGTTGCCGTTGACGGCGGCCGAGCCGGGGTTGGCGTACCAGGCGATCGTCTCGGCGACGTCCACCGGCAGCCCGCCCTGCGCCAGCGACGACAGACGGCGGCCGAACTCGCGGATCATGATCGGCACGGCGGCGGTCATCTGCGTCTCGATGAACCCGGGCGCGACGGCGTTGATCGTGCCGCCGTAGGAGGCGAGCTTCGGCGCGGTCTCGTCGACCATGCCGATGACGCCGGCCTTGCTGGCCGCGTAGTTGGTCTGGCCCACGTTGCCCGCGATGCCGGCCATCGACGAGACGCCGATGATGCGGCCACCGGTGTTGAGCACCTTGTCGGCCAACAGCGTGTCGTTGACGGCGAGCTGGGAGACCAGGTTGACGCCGAGCACGGAGTCCCACGCGGCGTCGGTGAGGTTGCCGAGCGTCTTGTCGCGCGTGATGCCCGCGTTGTGCACGACGACATCGACCCCGCCGTGCCGCTCGGACAGGTACGTCGCGAGCTTGGCCGGGGCGTCGTCGGCGGTGATGTCGAGCTGCAGCGCCGAACCGCCGATCCGATTGGCGACCTGCGACAGGTCCGCGCCCTGGGCGGGGATGTCGAGGGCGACGACGTGGGCGCCGTCGCGGGCGAGCGTCTCGGCGATCGCCGCGCCGATGCCGCGGGAGGCACCCGTGACCAGCGCGGTCTTGCCGGCGAGCGGGGTGTCCCAGTTCTCCGGGGCGGTCGCGGTGGTCACGCCGCCGGTGCCGACGCGGATGACCTGACCGCCGACGAACGCCGACTTCGCCGACAGCAGGAACCGGATCGTCGACTCGGTCGCCTCCTCGGCGCCCTCGGCGACGTAGACGAGCTGGGCCGTCGCGCCGCGCTTGAGCTCCTTGCCGACCGAGCGGGTGAAGCCTTCGAGCGCGCGCTGGGCGATGCGCTCGCGGCCGTCGGTCGACTCGGGCGGCGTGCCGAGCACGACGACCCGCGCCGACGGGGCGACCTTGCGCACCACCGGCTTGTAGAAGCGGTGCAGCTCGCGCAGCTGCGCCGGGTCGGTGATGCCGGTGGCGTCGAAGACGAGGGCGCCGTAGCGCGTGTCGTCCCCGGCGGCCTCGGTCAGCACGTCGATGCCCGCGGCGGCGATCTGCTTGCTCAGCGCCTTCTCGAGACGTCCGCCCGGTGCGGCGCCGATCAGCGCGGGCCCGGCCAGCGGCGGCTCGCCCGGCCGGTAACGCCGCAGCTTCGGCGGGTTGGGCAGGCCGAGCTTCGGCACCAGGAACTTGCCCACCGCACTCTTGGTGAACTGTTGATACGTGTCCGCCATCGCTGTCGTCACCGTCCTCGTCCGGCTGGAACTGCTACCGTCACAGCCTAACCTACTAGCGAGTAGGTTACCCTGGGAACCACGTCGAGCGTTCTCGAGAACCACCCGAGCAGGAGGAAGTCATGACCTCAGCGCAGAAGCCGAGCGGCGGCAAGGCGCGGCCCGCCAAGCCGAAGGCGCCGACTGCCCGCAGGGTCGCGATCGTCGGCGCGAACCGCATCCCGTTCGCCAGGTCCAACGGCCCCTACGCGAACGCCTCCAACCAGGACATGCTCACCGCCGCCGTCGACGGCCTCGTCAGCAGGTACGCGCTGCAGAACGAGCAGCTCGGCGAGGTCGCCGCCGGTGCCGTCCTCAAGCACTCGCGTGACTTCAACCTGGCCCGCGAGGTGGTGCTGGGCAGCAAGCTCGCGCCGACCACGCCCGCGTCCGACGTCCAGATGGCGTGCGGCACCGGCCTGCAGGCCATCGTCAACACGGCCAACAAGATCGCGCTCGGGCAGATCGACTCGGCGATCGCCGGCGGCGTCGACACCACGAGCGACGCGCCCCTGGCCGTCAACGACAACCTGCGCCGCCTGCTGGTCAAGCTCAACGCCGCGAAGACCGTCGGCCAGCGGGTCAAGCTGCTCGGCAAGCTGCGTCCCGGGCACATCGTGCCGGAGATCCCGCAGAACGCGGAGCCGCGCACCGGCCTGTCCATGGGCGAGCACGCGTCGCTGACCGCGAACTCGTGGGACATCGCGCGCGGCGACCAGGACGAACTCGCCGCCACGAGCCACCAGCGGCTCGCCGCCGCCTACGACGCGGGCTTCTTCGACGACCTGCTCACCCCGTTCCTCGGGCAGACCCGCGACCAGAACCTGCGCGCCGACTCGACGGCCGAGAAGCTCGGCAAGCTCAAGCCGGTGTTCGGCGGCAAGGACGGCACGATGACGGCGGGCAACTCGACGCCGCTGTCCGACGGCGCGTCCGCCGTGCTGCTGGCCACCGAGGAGTGGGCCAAGGAGCACAAGCTGCCGGTGCTGGCGTACCTGACGTTCACGCAGACCGCGGCCGTCGACTACGTGCACGGCGAGGAGGGCCTGCTGATGGCGCCCGCGTACGCCGTGCCGCGGATGCTCGACCGCGCGGGCCTCACGCTCGACGAGTTCGACTTCTACGAGGTCCACGAGGCGTTCGCGTCGCAGGTGCTGGCCACGCTCAAGGCGTGGGAGGACCCGACGTTCGCCAAGGAGAAGCTGGGCCGCGACGAGCCCGTCGGGTCGATCGACCGCGCGAAGCTCAACGTCAACGGCTCGTCGCTGGCGGCCGGGCACCCGTTCGCCGCGACCGGCGGGCGCATTGTCGGCACCCTGGCCAAGCTCCTCGCCGAGGAGGGCTCCGGCCGCGGCCTCATCTCCATCTGCGCCGCCGGCGGCCAAGGCATCACCGCCATCCTCGAACGCTAGAAGCCCCCGAGGGCCCCATGGTCGCGCCCACCCGTCGCCCACCACCACCCAAACGGACACGCTCCGCGTGGCTGGGCTCGATTCCACGCAACCATGGGGCCGTTGGTCGCATTAGGGGCGGCGGGTGCGCCGGGTCCTGGGAGCGCCGTGCGGCGCCGTGGGTCAGTTCGGCAGGACGGACTCGACGGCGCCGGTCGCCTTGGCGGTGGTGTCCTCGACCTGCTTGCGGGCCTTGCGGGCGGCGCGCTTGGTGCGCCAGCCGACGGACGGCTTGCCCTCGGTGTCGACCATCGCCAGCATCAACCCGCCCGCGAGGCCGGCGTTCTTCAGGAACTGCACCTGTTCCTGGGCGCGCTCACCGGCGTCCTGCTTCTCCCAGAACGGGTGTCCGGCGACGGTGGTCGCGGTGATGCTCGTCAGCAGCGCGATCGACGACAGCCGCGGGAACTTGCCGAGCGCCAGCATCGTGCCGGCGGCGACCTTCACCGCCCCGTCGAACTTGACGACGGCAACGGGATCGGTGTCGACGGGCAGCTTGTCGGCCACGGGCAGCACGTTCTCGCTGAGGAACGGTTCGGCCGCCTGCGCATGCCCTTCCGCCTGCCGAATGGCGTTCAGACCACCGGCGATGAAGATGGCGGCGAGCAGGGGACGGGCCACACGGCGCACGATCATCGAAGCTCCTGTAGATCGACTGACGAGGTCTCCGCAGACCAACCTACCCACGAACGCCGTCTCCGACTCTCTACAGCTCTCTAGCTCCCACCCGATAAACCCCGATACGCCCGCATAGACCCGCATAGAAAATGCACCCGTGGGCCCCATAGTTGCGTTGAGCGCAACTATGCCACGGGTGCATCTCGGCTCAGTACTGCTTGGGGAGCTTGAAGCCGTACTCGGCGGCCACGTCGCGGAGGCGGTCGGGGTAGTCGGTGATGATCCCGTCGACGCCGTCGTCGACGAGTTTGCGCATCGTCGGCTTGTCGTTGACGGTCCACGGGATGACGGTCATGCCGTGGGCGTGCGCCTCGTCGACCATCTCCTTCGTGGTGAACGGGACGTAGTCCGGGTCGCCGATCTCGCCGTCCTGCGGCTCGCCGTGCACCGGCGACAACGCGCTCGCGCCGAACGAGTGGGCCGCGCGCACGGGGTTGCCGTCGAAGTCGTCGATGTCGATTCCACCCAGCCACGGCGACTTGCCGGGCTCGCCGACCTCGAGGAAGTTCGGCACGGTCAGCGCCACGAGCGGCACCTTCGGCATGCGCTCCGACATGGCCATCAGCGCGCCCCAGTCGAAGCTCTGGATGGTCACGTTGCGGGCGAAGCCGGAGCGTTCCACCTCGGAGGCGACCCGCTCGACGAACTCCTCACGCGGCGCCGTCTCGTGCGGCGCGGCGGCCTCGACCTTCGTCTCGATGTTGAACTTCACGCCGAACGCGCGCTTCTCGCGGACCAGCGCGAACAGCTCCTCCAGCGTCGGCATGGGCGCACCCGGGTCGAGTTCCTGACCGGGGTGGTCGGGGTGCTGCTGGGACCCGCAGTCGAGGCTCCGGACCTGCTCGAACGTGAGGTCCTTGACGTACTTACCCGCGTACGGGAACTGCGGATCGTCGGGTGTCACCGGCTCGGTGTCCTGGCATTTGGTCGGATCGACCTGCCGGTCGTGGGTGATCACGTCGCGGCCGTCGCGGGTGATCTGGATGTCGAGCTCGAGCGTCGTGACGCCCAGCTCGAGGGCACGGTCGAAGGCCTTGAGCGTGCCCTCGACGGTGAGGCCGAGGCCGCCACGGTGGGCCTGGATGTCGAAATGCGCTCCGCCGGGGTTGCCCGGCTTCGGACCGGCCGCCGCCGCGGGCACGCCGATCCCGATGACAGTGAGAACGCTCGCCGCGAGGGCTGCGATGCGCTGAGTGGTCTTCACCAGCGAACCCTTGCACCTTCAGGTGACGCCCAGGTGATCCCCAGATGGAACAAACACGGACGGCAACGAGCTCGACAGGCCAACCGACACTCCCACCCGCCGGCCCACCACCACCCAATCGGGAGGTGCTTTCGCGACCCGGTTGACGCGCGTGCTGTTCGCGGGTGGTGGCGGTGCGGCCTCCCGACAGGCCAACCGACACGCGTAGGGATTTCTCGGGGAATATCGGGATTTGGCTAGAGAAGGCAATACCGTGCTAGCCATGGACCCCGTGCGGAACCCGTTCGCCCCTGGAGCCGGTCAGCGCCCGCCCGAGCTCGCCGGCCGCGAACGTGAGCTGGACGCCTTCGATGTCGTCCTCGAGCGCGTCGCGCGCGGGCGCCCCGAGCGCAGCCTGATGCTCACCGGGTTGCGCGGCGTCGGCAAGACCGTTCTGCTCGGCGAGCTGCGGTCGATGGCCATCCGCCAACGCTGGGGCGCCGGCAAGGTCGAGGCCCGTCCCGACGCCGAACTGCGCCGCCCGCTGTCGGCGGCGTTGCATCGCGCGATCCGCGACCTCGCCGTGCGCCACCGCGCACCCGACCGCGTCGACGAGGTGCTCGCCGTGCTCAAGGCGTTCGCGCTCAAGGCCAACAAGCCGGACGCGAAGATGCGCGACCGTTGGCAGCCCGGCATCGACGTCCCGCCCGCGCAGGGCCGCGCCGACTCCGGCGACATCGAGATCGACCTCGTCGAGCTGTTCACCGAGGTCGCCGAACTGGCCACCGACGTCGGCAGCGGCGTCGCGCTGCTCATCGACGAGATCCAGGACCTGACGCCCGAGGACGTGTCGGCGTTGTGCGCGGCGTGCCACGAACTGTCGCAGTCCGGCGCGCCGCTCGTCGTCGTCGGCGCGGGCCTGCCGCACGTGCCGGCCGTGCTCTCGGCGTCCAAGTCGTACTCGGAGCGCCTGTTCCGCTACACCCGAATCGACAGGCTGACCAGGGAGGACGCCGACCGCGCCGTGCTCGCGCCCGTCGAACGCGAGGACGCCGAGATCGCACCCGCGGCCCTCGACGCCATGTACACCGCCTCCGGCGGCTACCCCTACTTCATCCAGGCCTACGGCAAGGCGGCCTGGGACGCGGCACCGTCGAACCCGATCACCGAGGAGGACGTGCGCGTCGCCGCCCCCGAGGCCGAGGCCGAACTCGCCGTCGGCTTCTTCGGCTCCCGCTACGAACGCGCCACCCCCGCCGAACGCGAGTACCTGCGCGCCATGGCCGAACTGACCGAGGGCAAGGACGAAAGCGCCGTGACCTCGGACATCGCCGTCTACCTCGGCCGCAAACCGTCCTCGCTGTCGCCGGCCCGCGACAGCCTCATGAAGAAGGGCCTCGTCTACTCGGCCGAACGCGGACACATCGCGTTCACCGTCCCGCACTTCGGCAACTACCTGCTCAACCGCGTCGACTGACCCCGACCGGCACGCGTGCGGCGCCGTTGTTCGGACAACACGGTGCCTACCCCGACGCCCGCGTGGGTGGCAGAGTGAGGCTGTGGCGTCGGCCAAGTACCGGGAAATCGCAGCGGCGTTGACCGCCGAGATCGCCGACCTTCCACCGGGCACCAAAGTGGACGGCGAACTCGCGATCGCCGCGCGCTTCGACGTCAGCCGCGCCGCCGCCAGGGCCGCCGTGCAGGAACTCGAACGACAGTTCCTCGTCCGCCGCGTCCGCGGCATGGGGACCTTCACCGCGCGCCGCGTCGACTACCCGATCTCCAGCCATCGCGCCCCCTCCTGGAGCCACACACTGCGCGACGCCGGGGCGACACCCCGCACCGTCGTGCGGTCCTGCGAGTCGATCCCGATGCCCGCCGCGGTGGCGGCCAAACTCGACGCCCCCGAAGGCACCGCCGTCTGGCGACTCCAACGCCGCTCCTTCACCGACGAGCTCCCTGCATCCTGGGGCACCGAATGGGTCCCCGCCGCCACCGTCCCCGAACTGCCCACCGCCCTGCGCGTCTCCGACTCGCTCGACCACGTCATCCGCACCGTCGGCGGCGTCGCACCCACCCGCAGCTGGGTCCGCGCCAGCATGGAAGCCGCCCCCGACGAAGTCGCCGACGAACTCGCCATCGACCCCGGCGCCGCCGTCTGGTTCGTCAAATCCCTCAACACCGACCGGGTCAGCGGGACCCCCGTGTGCTTGACCGAACGGTGGATCCGCGCCGACGCCATTCGGGTTGTCTTCGAGGTCGGGGAGGATCTCGGGGGCTGAGCCCCGGGGGGGGTGGGGTGGCGGTGGGGGCGTCGTGTTGGCATCTCGCGGCGCTGTGTCAGCATCCCGCGTCGCTGTGTTGGCACCTCGCGTGGCCGTGTTGGTGTTTCGCGGTGCCGGGGGTGTTGCTTTGGGGGGTGGGGGTGCCTCGCCGGCGGGCAGGTCTCCGGGATGGTGGGGCGGCTCTGCCGCTGGGTGAAGTGTCATCCCGTCGACCCTCCGTTTTCGTTT
>NZ_MKKE01000085.1 GCF_001942305.1 Saccharomonospora sp. CUA-673
GCCGGGCGGGAATCCCCCCAAAGCCGAAAAACCCCCCGAAACCGAAAACCCTGGACAACCGAAACCCAAAAACTCCAACCAAACCCTACCCTTGGCGCTGCAGCGTGATAACCAAAAAGCGAGGTCGAGGGATGACACGGAACAGCGACACCAGTCGCGTCATCATCCCGGAGACCTGCCCGCCGGCGAGGCACCCCCACCCCAAGGTTGCACCCCAACAACCCACCCCGAAACCCCAACAAGGCGACATGAATTGCCAACACAGCACCCCAAACTGCTAACACGGCGACGCAGAATGCATACACGGCGACGTGAGATTCCAACATGGCGACGCAGAATGCTGACACGCCCGCGCAGAACGCATACACGGCGACGCGAACTGCTAACACGGCGACCTGAGTTGCTAACACGACGCCGCGAAACGCCAACACGGCGACGTGAGGTGCTGACACGGGACCGAACCCGCACCCGCGGAGCCCCTAGACCCGCAGGTGCTGCAGTTTCTCGGGGTTGACCTGGTCGTAGATGCCGACGATGAGGCCGTCGCGGAGGGCGACGGTCTGCACGTGCACGTCCATGTCGTGATAGCGGCCGCCGCCGTCCATGGCGGGTATGTGGAAGCCGACGTCGCCGTTGACGAGGACGGGGCGGGCTGCGGCGAAGGCGCCGGGCGGGTAGGTGGTGAGCAGTCCGGCGAAGAAGCGGGCGATCTTGTCGGCGCCGGTCATGATGCGGCGGGTGGTGCGGCCCTTGCCGTCGGAGTCGCCGATGAGCACGACGTCGGGGTGGAGGATCTCGCGACGGCGTGGACGTCGCCGGTGGCCATGGCGGCGATGAGCGCTTCGAGAACGTGCCGGCGTTCGTCGTGGGTGGTCCGTGGGGGCGGGTCGGCGTCGCGGACGGCGCGGCGTCCGCGGGAGGCGTGTTGGCGGGCGGTGTCGGTGGTGCAGCCGAGGATGCCGGCGATCTCGGCGAACGGGACGTCGAAGGCGTCGTGGAGGACGAACGCGACGCGTTGTGGAGGCGGCAGGGTGTCGAGGACGACCATGGCGGCCATGCGCACACCGTCGTCGGCGATGACCGACTCCAACGGGTCCGGGGGTCCGTGCGAGGTGATGGGTGTGACGATCGGTTCGGGCAGCCACGGTCCGACGTAACGCTCGCGGCGCGTCTGCGCCGACCGCAGCCGGTCGAGGCACAGCCGGGCGACGACGGTGGTGAGCCAGGCCTGGAGGTCGCGCGGCGCGGAGCCGGCGTCGGTGTCGAGGGCCGCCAGGCGCAGCCACGCCTCCTGCACGGCGTCCTCGGCGTCGGCGACGGAGCCGGTGAGGCGGTAGCCCACGGCGATCAGGTGTGGCCGGAGGGCGTCGAAGCGTGCGGCGAGCGGGCCGGGGCCCGTGCCGCCGGTGGCGCCGCGGTCTTCGGACGTCCCCGTCGACGTGTCGGACATGCGGTGAGTATGCCCGCTGGGGGGTGTCGGACGCCTGGCCTAAGGTGGAGACGTGGCGGGACGGATCCGGGACAGCGACATCGCACAGGTGCGCGAGCGCAATCGGATCGACGACGTCGTGGGCGAGTACGTCGCGCTGCGCCGCGCGGGCGGTGGGGCCTTGAAGGGCCTGTGCCCGTTCCACGAGGAGAAGACGCCGTCGATGAATGTGCGGGCCACGCACGGCACCTTCCACTGCTTCGGCTGTGGTGAGGGCGGCGACGTCATCAAGTTCATCATGCAGATCGAGCACCTGCCTTTCGTGGAGGCGGTGGAGCGGCTCGCCGACCGCATCGGCCTGCAGCTGACCTACGAGGGCGGCGGCCGCGACGTCCGCAGGGAGAACCGCGGCACGCGGTTGCGGCTGGTGGAGGCGCACAAGGCGGCGCAGGCGTTCTACGCCGAGCAGCTGGCCACGCCCGAGGCGGAGGCGGCCCGCACGTTCCTCAAGGAGCGCGGGTTCGACCAGCCTCGGCGGCGAAGTTCGGCTGCGGGTTCGCGCCCGGCGGCTGGGACAAGCTCACCAAGCACCTGCTGAACAACGGTTTCGAGCTGGCCGAGCTGTACAAGGCGCAGATCTCGAAGGAGGGCCGCAGCGGGCCGATCGACGGTTCCACCGGCGGTTGGTGTGGCCGATCAAGGACCGTGGCGGCGACGTCGTCGGTTTCGGCGCGCGCCGGCTGTTCGACGACGACCCCATCCAGGCCAAGTACCTCAACACCAGCGAGAGCCCGATCTACAAGAAGTCGCAGGTGCTGTTCGGGCTCGACCTGGCCAAGCGCGAGATCGCCAAGCGGCACCAGGTGGTGGTCGTCGAGGGCTACACCGACGTGATGGCGATGCACGAGTCGGGCGTGCCGACCGCGGTCGCCTCGTCGGGCACCGCGTTCGGCGAGGAGCACATGCGGGTGCTGCGCCAGCTGATGATGGACGACGACGCCTTCCGCGGCGAGGTCATCTTCACCTTCGACGGCGATGCGGCCGGGCAGAAGGCGGCGCTGAAGGCGTTCGAGGGCGATCAGACGTTCGCCGGGCAGACCTACATCGCGATCGCGCCGGACGGCATGGATCCGTGCGAGCTGCGCCTGGCCAAGGGCGACGCCGCGGTGCGCGACCTGGTGGCGCGGCGCATCCCGCTGTTCGAGTTCGCCGTCCGCAGCCTGCTCGCCGACTACGACCTGGACTCCGTGGACGGTCAGGTGTCGGCGCTGCAGCGCACCGTTCCGCTCGTGGCGCAGATCAAGGACCGCGCCAAGCGGGACGGCTACGCCACGAAGCTCGCCTGGTGGACCGGGTGGCAGGACGAGGCGATGGTGGTGCGCCGGGTCCGCGAGTCCGCGGGGGCCCCGATGAAGGCGAGCGGTCGGCGTCCCGCGCCGCGCGCGGAGGCCGGTTCGGCGGATTCGGCGGAGCAGCAGGCGATTCCCCGTCCGCACCCCCGCGATCCGGAGCGGGTCGCGCAGCGCGAGGTGCTCAAGGCCGCGTTGCAGGAGCCGGCGTTGGCGGGTCCGCAGTACGACGCGCTGCCCGAGGACGCCTTCACCCATCCCGGATACGTCGCGGTGCACCGGGCGCTGTTGGCGGCGGGTGGCACGGCGTCGGGCCTGTCGGGCCCCGGGTTGCTGGAGGCCGCGTCGCGGCACGCCGAGCAGCCGGGGGTGGCGTCGCTGCTGTCGGAGCTGGCGGTGGAGTCGTTCCAGTCGGTGAGTGAACCCGACACCCGCTACGTCCAGTCGATGCTCTCGGCCGTGCAGGAGAACCTGGTGGCGCGGCAGATCGGCGAACTGAAGTCGCGGCTCCAGCGACTGTCCCCTGTGGACGCCGCGGACGAGTACCGGGAGTTGTTCGGTGATCTCGTCGCGTTGGAGGAGTACCGGAAGGCCTTGAAGGAACAGGCGTCGGGCGGGTTCGAATGATGTTGTCGCGGTGGTGGCGCCGGGTGTCGGGTCCGGCCGTGTCGGACGCATTGCGGGACGCGCTCGCCGAGGGCGAGGACATCGTCGGGGCGGCGCCCGCGCACGGCGGGCACGTGGCCGTGACTCACCTCGGCCTGTGGCTGCCCGGGGACGCCGGCCCGCGCCGCGTCGGGTGGCACCTGGTGAGCAAGGCCGCGTGGTCCGACGGGGTGCTCACGGTCGTCGAGGCCGTCGAGGTCGAGGACCTGGACGGTGCGGTGCTGTTGCGGGATCTGCCGCCGGTGCGGTTGGAGGTGCCGCGGGCGGGCCGGTTGCCCGAGCTCGTGCGCAGGCGCGTCGAGAGTGCCATCCGGGCACGGCATCGCAAGGACCTCGCCGACGGCGGGGGAGTGTGGTTCGTGCTGCGCAAGGTGCCCGGCACCGACGGCGTGGTGCTGCAGGCCCGGCCGGACACCGGGACCGACGTCGATGCGGTGCGCGCGATGGCGCGGGAGGCGGCGCAGCTGCTGTCCGGCGATCCGTAAACCGTACGCCTGTACGGCTGTAACCTCTTGCAGTACGCTTGTACGGTATGTGGGATCCGGTGGCGTATCAAACATATGGTGACCTGCGGGGACGTCCGTTCCACGAGCTCCTGGCCCGGGTGCCTGTCGAGGCGCCGCGGCGCGTGGTCGACGTCGGCTGCGGTCCGGGAACTCTGACGGCGACGCTGCGCGAACGCTGGCCCGGCGCGGAACTGGAGGCCTTCGACTCCTCGTCCGAGATGGTCGAGGCGGCGCGGGCGGCGGGCCTGGCGGCCGAAGTGGTCGACGCGCGCGAGTGGGTGCCGCGGCCGGACACCGACGTCGTGATCAGCAACGCCACGTTGCAGTGGATCCCGGAGCATCGCGACCTGTTACGACGCTGGGTGACCGCGCTGCCCGCGGGCGCCTGGTCGGCGATGCAGGTGCCCGGCAATTTCGACGCCCCGTCACACGTGCTCACCCGGCAACTCGCCGCGAGCGACGAGTGGCGTTCCCGCCTGGGCCCGGGGTTGCTGCGCGGCGCCGAGACGGTGTCCGACCCGGTCGAGTACGCCGAACTGCTGGCCGACGCGGGATGCGCCGTCGACGCCTGGGAGACGACCTACGTGCACGCGCTGGAGGGCCCCGACGCGGTGCTGAGGTGGATCACCGGTACGGCGCTGCGGCCGATCCGCGCGGCGCTCGGCGACGACGACTGGGAGGCGTTCCGCGGCGAGCTCGGTGAGCGGCTCGCGGAGGCCTACCCGCGACGGTCGGACGGTACGACATGGCTGCCGTTCCGCCGCGTCTTCGCCGTCGCCCGAACGCCGTGACCAGCCCGTCCGCGGGTCGGTTCGGGCCGGCTCGCACCAGGTGCGAACCGGTTCCGACCGGCTCAGCTCCGAGGCGAACCCTCGAACGGCATGCGCTCGCCGACCTTCTCGCCGAGCTTGGCGCGAGCGACGCCCGCCGCGCCCTGCACGGCCGGATGGTCGGCCACCTTGCGGTAGGTCCGCACGATCTGCTCGTACCGAGCGTGGCCGGCACGAGCGCCCAGAACGTAGCCGACGGCTGCGCCCAGCAGGAACTTGTTCATAGCGCCGAGCCTCCTCGTGGCTGTGTCGTTGAAGGGGTCATTCTGCACGGTGCGGCTCGGTGTCGGGCCGGGTACCCGGGGGTAACAGGCAGTGACGTGCCGTGGGGACCCCCGTGTCACGGCGCTGCCGGGCATGGTCTACAGTTACTACCCGTCGGACAGCACAGTCCGGAGACAACAGAACATTCCCCCATAGCTCAACTGGCAGAGCATTCGGCTGTTAACCGGAGGGTTGTTGGTTCGAATCCAACTGGGGGAGCATCAGCCCAGGCCGTAGGCTGGGTTTTTTGTTACCCGCTGGCCTGGCCTGATTCTCCGGGAATTCTGCACTTTCGGTCCTATACTCGTCGTCGATGAGTGCCACGGATCGCGAGGACCAGTCGGCGCAGGACCTGCGGGTACGCCGTTGGCCGGACGAGCTGGCGCACGACGAGCTGCGGTTGCAGTGGCAGTTTCTCGACTTCCTGCGCATGACCGCGGTCGGCAAGGTGTCCGGACTCGACCGCGCTTCGGCTGCCACCGCGCCCGTCGCCACGTCGCCGAGGCTGACCGCGCTCGGCGTCCTGAAGCACCTCACCGCCGTCGAACGGCACTGGATCTCGATCGTCGTCGCCGGTGCCGACCTTCCTTCCCTGTGGCCCGGTGCTCCCGACCCCTCGTGGGATCTATCCGATGTGGACACCCCGCGGTCGGTCATTGCCGCCTACCGAAGGGAATGGGGGCTGTCCGCCGCGGCGCTGACGGGTGTGTCACCCGACGATCTCACCGCGGAAGGGCGGCACACCGTTCGCTGGGTCCTGGCCCACGTCGTCCAGGAGACCGGCCGCCACGTCGGGCACCTCGATCTGCTGCGTGAGTTGGCCGACGGTTCCGTCGGCGAGTGACACAGAGTGACACCGCCCGAGGGGCGGCGCCTCTGCTGTCCGAATTGGACGAATTCGCCGTGGGGCCGCCTCCCGCACGTTTCCGCGGCCCGCTCCAGGGGTACGTGCCCGGAGCATGGAGGCCGACATCACGATCACTGTCGACGGTGAGCAGCATCGGCTCGTCACGGACACGCGCACCACACTGCTCGACGTCCTGCGCGACCGGCTGGGCATCTTCTCCCCGAAGAAGGGCTGTGACCACGGCCAGTGCGGCACGTGCACGGTGCTGCTGGACGGCCGGAGGGCCACGACCTGCCTGGCGCTCGCCGTGGCGCACGACGGCGCTCACGTCACCACCAGCGCGGGGCTGGAGTCCGACGACCGGGGACAGGCGCTGCACCAGGCGTTCCTCGACCACGACGGCTTCCAGTGCGGCTACTGCACCCCCGGCCAGATCTGTTCCGCCGCGGGGATGCTGGACGAAGCAGAGGCAGGCTGGGCCAGCGCGGTCACCGAGGACGTCCGCACCGAACCCGAGCTCGACGACGGCGAGATCGCCGAACGCATGAGCGGGAACCTGTGCCGCTGCGGTGCGTACGCAGGCATCGTCACGGCCATCCGCGAGGTCGCCGGCAGAACCAACGGCCACGCCGGCGCCGACGGCAACCGCGACGGTGGCGGCGACCTCGCGGACGGCGACGGCCAGGTGCACGGAGAGGTGGCGAGCCGATGACCCGCTCGCTCGAACGCACCAACGCGGTCGGCGAGGACACCGCACGGGTCGACGGACGGGCCAAGATCGCCGGCCGCGCACCGTATGCCTACGAGCACCCGGTCGACCGGCCCGCGTACGCTCACCCGATCCAGGCCACCATCGCCGTGGGCCGGGTCCGGGGTATGGACAGCGAACGCGCGCTCGCCGTCGAGGGCGTCCACGCAGTGCTGACCCCGGACAACGCCCCGCGACTGCGTACGGGGCAGGACGCCGAGCTGGAGATCCTGCAGGAACCGGACGTCGCGTTCCGCGGCCAGCTCATCGGATGCGTGGTCGCCGACACCCCGGAGATCGCGCGGCACGCCGCCGACCTCGTCGAGGTCGACTACGAGCGCCGTGACCACGACGTTTCCTTCCCCCGCGAATCGTTCGACCTGTACCGGCCCGACGTGGTCAACCCGAGTTACGAGACCGACACCGACGACGGCGACGTCGGCACCGCACTGGCGAGCGCGGACGTGCGGGTCGAGGGTGAGTACCGGACGGCGCGGAACCACAACAACCCGCTCGAGCCGCACACGACCGTGGCCGTGTGGGACGCCGACGGCCTCACGCTCCACGACTCCACCCAGGGGGTGCACTCGCTGCGCGAGGTCGTCGCCGGACTGTTCGACCTGGACGAATCGCAGATCCGGGTTCTCGCCCCGTACGTCGGCGGAGGCTTCGGGTCGAAGGGCACGCCCCACGCCCACGTGGTGCTCGCGGCGCTGGCGGCGAAACGTATGCCCGGCAGGCCGGTGAAGCTCGCCCTCACGCGCCAGCAGACGTTCACCCTCACCGGATACCGCACCCCCACCGTGCAGCGGGTCGCGCTGGGAGCGGACCGGGACGGCCGGATCGACGCCCTCGCAGTGGACGTGGAGGAACAGACCTCCCGGATCAAGGAGTACGCCGAGCAGACCGGAGTTCCGTCCCGCACCATGTACGCCGCGCCGAACCGGCGTACGAGCCACCGGCTCGCGACGCTGGACGTGCCGGTGCCGTCGTGGATGCGCGCGCCCGGCGTGTGCCCCGGCATGTTCGGCCCCGAGGTCGCGATGGACGAGCTCGCCGAGCGATGCGGTCTCGACCCGATCGAGCTCCGCCTGCGCAACGAGCCGGACCGCGATCCCGAGACCGGCAAGCCGTACTCGAGCCGCAACCTGGCCGAATGCCTGCGGGTGGGCGCGCGCCGGTTCGGCTGGGCGTCCCGTCCCGCCGAACCCCGGCAGACGCGGCAGGGGGAGTGGTGGATCGGCACCGGTGTGGCGTCGTCGACCTACCCGGTGCACCACTCGCCGGGCTCCGCGGCGCGGATCGAACGCGAGACGGACGGGCGCTACCGGGTGAGCATCGGCGCCGTCGACATCGGAACGGGCGCGTGGACGGTGCTCGGCCAGATCGCGGCCGACGCGCTGGGCGTCCCGTTCGAGGACGTCGTCGTGAGGGTCGGGGACACGAATCTGCCGTTCGCCTCGGTTGCCGGCGGCTCGTCGGGCACCGCGAACTGGGGATCGGCGGTGGTGGCCGCGGCGCAGGGTTTCCGTGCGCGGTTCGGCGACGACGACCCTCCCGCCGGGTCCGAGCACACCGAGGTCGCCCCGGAGAATCCCGACACCGAGCGGTTCGCCATGCACGCGTTCGGCGCACAGTTCGCCGAGGTGCACGTCAGTGCCGACACCGGTGAGGTCCGCGTACCCCGGCTGTTCGGCGTGTTCGCCACGGGTCGGATCGTCAACCCGCGCCTGGCCCGTTCGCAGTTCCTCGGTGGGATGACGATGGGCCTGTCGATGGCTCTGCACGAGGACGGCGTCATGGACGAGCGGCTCGGCATGGTGGTCAACCACGACCTCGCCGAGTACCACGTCGCCACCAACGCCGACGTGCCTTCGGTGGAGGCCGAGTGGATCGACGAGGACGACCCGCACGTGAACGCCATGGGCACCAAGGGGATCGGCGAGATCGGCATCGTCGGCACGGCCGCGGCGATCGCCAACGCCGCCTACCACGCGACCGGGGTGCGCGTGCGCGAGCTGCCTGTCACCGCCGACCGGTTCCTCGCCTCGTGAGCAGGGGAGCAGCACTCGTCGGACGAGTGGCGCCCGTGGCGCCTACGCCCGGTGGCCCTGCAGCCGCCGCACGGTCGCGGTGAGCGCACCACGGGCCATCGGCACCTTGAAGCCGTTGCCGTCCAACGGTTCCGCGTCGGCCAGCTCGGCGTCGGCGGCGCGGGCGACGCGGTCGTCGGTGGCGGGGCCGCCGCGCAGGGTGTCCTCCGCCCGACGCGCCCGCCACGGTTTGTGCGCGAGGCCGCCGAAGGCGATCCGGGCGTCGCGGATCGTGCCGCTGTCGTCGACGTCGAGGGCGGCGGCCACCGACACGAGGGCGAAGGCGTACGAGGCGCGGTCGCGCACCTTGCGGTAGGCCGAGTTCGCGGCGAACGGCCGAGCGGGCAGTTCGACGGCTGTGATGAGGTCGCCGTGGTCGAGCACTGTGTCGCGGTCGGGCTCGTCGCCGGGGAGGCGGTGCAGTTCCTCGGCGGGGATGCTGCGCGCCCCGCCGGGCCCGTGCACGTGGACGGTCGCGTCGAGCGCGACCATCGCCACCGCCATGTCGGACGGATGCGTGGCGACACAGTGCCGGGACGCGCCCAGGATCGCGTGGTAGCGCTGGTATCCCTCGAGCGCGGAGCAGCCGGAACCGGGTTCGCGCTTGTTGCAGGGCGTGGTCACGTCCTGGAAGTAGGGGCAGCGGGTCCGCTGGAGCAGATTCCCGCCGACGGTCGCGAGATTGCGGAGCTGGCCGGACGCGCCGGACAGCAGCGCCTCGGCGAGCACCGGGTACCTCGCCCGCACGTCCGGGTGGGCGGCGGTGTCGCTGTTGCGCGCCGTGGCGCCGAGGCGCAGCCCGCCGTCGGCGGTCGGGACGATGTCGTCCAGCGGCAGGTGCGTGACGTCCACGAGATGTTCCGGCGCGGTGACTCCGAGCTTGAGGTGGTCCACGAGGTTCGTACCGCCGCCGAGGAACGACGCGGCGGGGTTCCGTGCCACGGTGTCCACCGCGGTCGACACGTCGTCGGCACGTCGGTACTCGAACGGGATCACAGGCGCCTTCCTTTCCGGTGACGACCCCGGCCGCGACGCGTTGTGCCGCGCCGCGCCCACCGCGCGGGCGTACCCGTCCGGCGTTCCCTGACACCCATCGCGCTAAACGGCGTGCGATGCTCCCGAGCGGCCTCGGTATGCTCCGGCGTCGGTTCGGCAGTGAGGCATGGTCATGGACATTGCAGCGATCTATCTGGTGGCCGCACTCGGTGCGGGTGGACTCGCGATGGCGGTGAAACTGCCGCCGCTGGTGGGCTTCCTCGTCGCCGGGTTCGGCCTGAACGCGGCCGGTGTCGAGGAGATGCCCGGTCTGCAGACGCTGGCCGACCTGGGCGTCACGCTGCTGCTGTTCGGCATCGGGCTCAAGCTCGACCTCCGGTCGCTGGTGAAGCCGCGGGTGTGGGCCACGGCGGTGGCGCACATGGGTTTCAGCGTCCTCATCGGACTGGCCGCGCTGCTGGCCATCACACCGCTCGGGTTCACGCTCGTCGCGGAGACCGACCTGGGCGACCTCGCCATCGTCGCGCTCGCGCTCTCGTTCTCCTCGACGGTGTTCGTGATCAAGATCCTCGACGAACGCGGCGACAACCAGACGCTCTACGGCCGCATCGCGATCGGCGTGCTGATCATGCAGGACATCGTCGCCGCCGTCGTGCTGACCGTGTCCAAGGGGAAGGTGCCGTCGCCGTGGGCGCTGGCGTTGGTGCTCGTCGTGCCGGGTGTGTGGCTCGTGGGCAAGGCATGGGACCGCATCACGTCCGTCGAGCTGGCCGCGCTGTTCGGGCTGACGATGGCGTTGGTGCCCGGGTACGTGCTGTTCGAACTCGTCGGGCTGAAGGGCGACCTGGGTGCCCTCCTGCTCGGTGCGCTGCTCGCCGGGCACCGCAGGGCCGCCGAGCTCTCGCGGATGTTGTTCACCGGCAAGGAAGTGCTGCTGATCGCGTTCTTCGTGAGCATCGGCCTCACCGGCACCCCGACGTGGGAGGCGTTCGGCATCGCGGCACTGCTGAACCTGCTGATCCCGGTGAAGATCGTCGCGTTCTTCGGACTGCTGTGGGCTGTTGCGGCTGCGGTACCGTACTGCGGCACTGACGGGACTCTCGCTGGGCAACTACTCCGAGTTCGCGCTCATCGTCGCGACCGTCGTCGCCGCGACCGGTGCGCTGGCCGAGGAATGGGTCGTCGTGCTCGCGCTCGCCGTGGCGATCAGCTTCCTCGTGTCGGCGGTGCTCAACCGGCTCTCGCCGGCCGTCGAGGCATGGCTCAACCGCACCCTTCCCCGGCAGCAGGCTGACCGGCTCACCCCCGACGACTGCCCCATCGACCTCGGCGACGCCGACACGATCGTGCTCGGCATGGGACGCGTCGGTACGGCGACCGTGGAACGGTTGCACGCCGCGCACGGACGGCGTGCCGTCGGCGTCGAACACGACCCCGTCCGGGTCGAGCAGCTCCGCGAGCAGGGCTATCGCGTCGTGGAAGCCGACGCGACCGACATCGACTTCTGGCAGCGCGTGCAACGGTCGGGCCGGGTGGGGCTCGTCGTGCTGGCCATGCCGTTCCAGGGTGACAACGTCCAGGTCCTGGAGCTGCTGCGCGGCAACGGATTCACCGGCAGGGTCGCGGCCATCGCCCAGCGCGCCACGGACGTCGAGGAGCTGCGCGCCTACGGCGCTGACGCGGCGTTCAACCTCTACGGGTCCGCCGGTGAGAGCCTCGCCGACCACGCCGCCGAACCGACGGAACCGGGCCCCGCTGTCCGGAGCGAGTGACACCGCCCGCCCGGACTCGGCGCGGTCCGATCATTCGGCGAGCCGGGGTCACTCGGTGAGGAAGTCGACGACGAGCGGGCCGGCGACGTCGCGGCGCTCCTCGAAGTAGGCGTGCCGCGCGCCCGGGATCAGCTCGAGTCGAGCGCCGGGGATCCGCTCGGCCAGCAACGCGGCGTTGGCGGCCGGGTTGAACACGTCGTCCTCGCCGTGCACCACGAGGGTCGGCGCGGTGATCGTCGGCAGGTCGTCCCAGGCGTCGTGCCGGGCACTGGCGATACGGTGTTTGCGCAGCACGTACTGCGGGGTGTCGCGTTCGCCGATCGTGCGGTACGGGCCGGGATTCTCGGCGAGCCACTCCGGGGTGTACATCAGCTCCAGCAGCGCCCGGCGGACCGCCTTCGCCGAATACTGCGTGAGGCTGCGGCCGACGGCCTCGTCCCGTTCCACGGCGTGCGGACCGCCGGGGGAGGTGCACCCGAGCACGAGCCGATCGACCCGGCTCGGGTGCGCCGCCGCCAGCCGCTGCGCGATGCGCCCGCCCATCGACGTGCCGTAGACGTGGGCGCGTTCCACGTCCGCCGCGTCGAGGACGGTGACGACGTCGGCGGCGAACTGCTCGATGCTGTAGGAGTCGTCGTCGGGCTTGTCGCTGTCGCCGATGCCCCGGTGATCCATGGTGAGCACCCGGAACACCGGGGTGAAGTCGGCCAGTGCCGCATCCCACCACCGGTGTCCGTTCGACTGGCCCGCGATGAGCACGAGCGTCGCCGCGGCGTCGTCGGAGCGGCCTTGAACCCGGTAGTGGAGCGCGGTCCCGTCGGCCGCCGACGCGTGAGGCACGCGCCGATCCTACGTGGACACCTCCTCGGCGCGCGCGCTCGCACGGCGTCGCCCGACCCAACCGACTGCGACGTCGACGAGCAGGAACGCCACCAGGCTGAGGCCGAGCAGCGGGACGAACCAGCCGATCCCGACCGCGGCGAGCGTGCCCACCGCCAACGCCCACGGTGGGACCCGTCGCCACTGCCCGCGCGGAATGGGGGTGCCGAACGCGCGACGTGCGCCCCGCTGCCACCACATGCGGTAGCCGAGCACCGTCATCGCCGCCAGGCCGAGCCCGAGCGCCACGAGCAGGATCTGGTTGGCCCAGCCGAACAGGCTGCCCATGTGCAGGTCGATGCCCCACCGGGCGAGCTTCGCGACCAGCGGGTAGTCCTCGAACCGCACCTCGTCGACGACCTCGCCCTGTGCGGCGTCGACGGCGACCGCGTCGACCTGCGTCGGCCAGCTCCGGTCGATCTCGGTGACCGCCCACGCCCCGCCGTCCTCGGCCGGGGGAGTGATCTCGAGCTGTCCCGCGTCGATGTCGGCCCCGCGCGCGGCCCGGAGCACCTCGTCGACGTCGGCCGCATCGGTGTGCCCGGCGTGGTCCCCGTGCCCGCCGTGACTGCCGTGGCCGTGGTCTCCATGTCCCTCGTGACTGCCGTGTCCCTCGTGTCCGGCGTGTCCCTCGTGTCCGGCGTGTTCGCCTCCGGAGGCGTCGAGCTCCGGGGTGTTCCAGCCGAGCGCGGCGCGCAGGTCGGAGACGTTGGCGCCGGCGTAGGCCGACCAGGTCAGCCCCGTGGCCGACAACATCAGCGCCCCGGCCAGCACCCACACGCCGAGCCTGCCGTGCCACCGCACCGTGCGCGCCCGCCCGGACGTGACCGTGCCAGACACCGCCTTGCCGGATGCCGCTTTCCCGGTTGCGGCTTTCGCGGATGCCGTGCGGGTGCGGCGGCGGGCCAGCCACAGGGCGAGGCCGCCGACGGCGACGACGGCGAGCCACGATGCCGCCAGTTCGCTGTACACCCGGCCCGGCTCGCCGAGCAGCAGACTGCGGTGCAGCTGGTCGAGCGTCATGCGCAGCGGCAGCACGCCGCTGGTTCCGTAGGTGGTGAGTTCGCCGGTGATCGCGGCGTCGCCGGGGTCGACGAACACGGTGTGCCATTCCGACTCGCCCAGTTCGGGTGTCGTGAACAGCACCCGCGTCGTGTCGCCCGCCTCCGGTGCGGGGCGTACCGCGTGCAGGGCGCCGTCGGGTGTCGCCTGCTCGGCGGCGTGCACCTGGTCGGCCAGCGGCAACGGTGTCGCCGTGGACGTCGCGGTGAGTTCGTCGTGATACAGCCACGATTCCAGCTGCGGGGTGAGCGCGTAGCCGGTGCCGGTGAGCGCGGCGATGAGGATGAACGGGCCGACGAGGATGCCGGCGTAGAAGTGCAGCCGCAGCACGAGCCCGCGCCACGGTCGTGCGCCGCCGCCCCGAGAGGCGGCGCCCGGGGTGTGCTCGGGGGGCGACTCGGCGGTGGATTCCGGCGTGGGGTCGGGTTCGGGGGTCGGATCGGGGTCGCCCGGTGGGCGCACGGTGGTTTCGGACATGACAGCTCGCTCCAGTGACGGCGTGGACACGTGGACGCGCGCCGGCCGCACCCGGGGCTCGGGTGCGGCGGGCGGTGCACGTGGAAAGGGTGAGGACTGCGGAGCTGCGGGTCAGGGCGGACCGCGCCGGCCGTGGACCCGGCGGCACAGCACGTCGAAGGTGGCGCGCTGCGGCGGGTCCGTGGGGCGGGGCGTGCGGGCCGGGCCCGCCACGGAGAGCGTGCCCGGACGCTGCGGAAGCCGGGCGACGAGCGCGTCGATCAGCGCGAACAGCGTCCGTTCGGCGCCGTTGAGCGCGGCGAACACGATCAGCGTGGCCGTGACGTGTGCGACGGCCATGGTCGCGGTGTCCCCGCCGCCGTGGGCGCGTGGCCGGAGCCGAGGGACAGCACGGTGTGCACGGCCAGCTGCCCCAGGACGAGCAGGGCGAGCAGGGTCGCGGGCCGGAGGCGCACCCGCGCCAGTCCGGTCGCGAGCGTGCCGAGCGCGAGGATCGGACCGGCCACGACGGGCCAGTCCGGCAGTGCGCCACCGGCGGCCGCGTGCGCGACCACGGCGAGCAGTGCGGTGGACAGTCCGGCGGCGGCGCCGCGCAGCAGCCGCGGCGCGCCGGTCGTCAGGCCACCGCCTCTCGGTCCACCGCCGCGCGCACACATGGCGGGCAGGGTACCGCCGCCGGGGCCGCACCCCAAGGTCGACGCCGGGGCGGTGGGATGTTGTACGGGCGTGCCGTAGTGGGGTTAAGCTCGGTGGCGGTCCATATCCACTCATATCGACTCAGGTGCGCCGGTCCGGGCGAGCGGTGCCACCGAAGAACGGAGAGCCTCGGCCGTGGCCCGAACACCCGCTGCACGGTCCGTGGTCGCCGTTCTCGCCCTGTCGGGCATCGCCGTCGCGCTCATGCAGACGCTCGCCGTGCCGCTGTTGCCGGAGTTCCCGCGGCTGCTCGACACCACGCCCTCGACCGCGGCGTGGCTCATCACGATCACCCTGCTGACCGGCGCGGTCTTCGCGCCGGTCCTCGGCCGGCTCGGGGACATGTACGGCAAGCGGCGGATGCTGCTGGCGGCGCTCGCGTCGATGACCGTCGGCAGCGCCATCGGAGCGATGACCAGCGAGGTCGCCGTCGTCCTGGTGGCCCGCGGGCTGCAGGGCGTGGCCATCGGCGTGATCCCGCTCGGTATCAGCATCATGCGCGACGAACTGCCTCCCGAGCGGGTCGGCACGGGTATCGCCGTGATGAGCTCGACCCTCGGCGCGGGCGGCGCGGTCGGCCTGCCGTTGACCGGATTCGTCGCCGAACAGGCCGACTGGCACTGGCTGTTCTGGGGCTCGGCCCTCTTCGGTCTGGTGCAGATGCTGCTGGTGTGGGCGCTCGTGCCCGAGTCGTCGGTGCGCAGCGGCGGGCGGTTCGACGTGCTCGGCGCGACCGGCCTGTCGGCCGGTCTGCTGTGCCTGTTGCTACCGGTCTCCCGCGGCAGTGAATGGGGCTGGGACAGTCCGCTCGTCCTGGGCCTGCTGGTCGCCTCGGTGGTGATCCTCCTGGGGTGGGGCTGGTACGAGCTGCGCGGGCCGGCGGCTCCCCTGGTCGACCTGCGCGTCTCGGCGCGACCGGCCGTACTGCTGACCAACATCGCGTCCGTGCTGATCGGCGTCGCCATGTTCGCCGGCTTCATGGTCAGCGCGCAGATGCTCCAGGCGCCCGCGGCCACCGGCTACGGCTTCGACCTCTCGCTCATGGAGAGCGGACTGGCGCTGCTGCCCGTCGGCGGGGCGATGGTGGTGTTCTCTCCGCTGTCGGCCGTGATCTCGCGGCGTTGGGGGCCGCGGGTGACCGTGGTGATCGGCGCGGCGATCCTCGCGCTCGGCAACATCGCCAGGGCGTTCGTGCACGCCCCGCTGGTCGCCGCGATCGCCACCGTCATCGCGACCGCCATCGGCGCCGCCCTCGCCTACGGCGCCGTGCCCGCGCTGATCATGCGGGCGGTACCGCAGTCGGAGACAGCCGCGGCGAACAGTCTCAACGCCCTGTGCCGGTCGATCGGCACCTCCAGTTGCAGCGCGGTCATCGCCACCGTCACGGCGGGCATCGTCGTGCGCATCGACGGGGTCGTGCTGCCCGGTATCGACGCCTACACCGTGGTGTTCCTCATCGCCGGCGGCGCCGGCGTACTCGCGGGCGTGCTCGCCGCCGTGACGCCCGGTCCTCCCGCCGACCCAGCGGCCGCCACAGGGCCCGCCCCCGAAGCCGAAGGCGGCTCCCGTTCCGGAGTCGAGCCGGTGACCGCGTCCGCGGGGTCGCGTGTCCCCGCCGAGGGCAGTGCAGGCGGCCCGCGTGGCGCGCGGGATACTCGGGCCCGTGCAGACCGGTGACAGTCCAGCGCCTGCCGAATCCGTGCGCGCGCCCGTGATCCGCTTCCGGGGCCGGACCATGCGCCGGGACCGGCCGTTGGTGATGGCGATCGTCAACCGCACGCCCGACTCGTTCTACGACCGCGGCGCGACCTACGGCACCGCCGAGCTCTCGACGCGGCCGACCGCGTGGTCGCCGAGGGCGCGACATCATCGACGTCGGCGGGGTGAAGGCCGGTCCGGGCGCCGACGTGGACGTCGACGAGGAGACCCGCCGCGTCGTGCCGTTCGTCGCGCAACTGCGCGCGCGGTTCCCCGACGTGGCGATCAGCGTCGACACGTGGCGCCGCGAGGTGGGGCGGCGGGCGTGCGCCGAGGGCGCCGATCTGATCAACGACACGTGGGCCGGGGCCGATCCGGCGCTGGCCGAGGTCGCCGCCGAGTTCGGCGCGGGCTACGTCTGCTCGCACACCGGCGGCGCCGTGCCGCGCACCCGCCCGCACCGCGTGCGCTATCCGGACGTCGTCGCCGACGTGATCGCCGAGGTGACGGGCCGGGCCGAGGAGCTCGTCCGGCTCGGCGTGCCCGCCGACGGTCTGCTCGTCGACCCGACGCACGACTTCGGCAAGAACACGTGGCACTCGCTGACGCTCACCCGTGAGCTCGGCCGGCTGGTCGACACCGGGTGGCCCGTGCTGGTGGCGTTGTCCAACAAGGATTTCGTCGGCGAGGCACTGGACCTGCCGGTCGAGCGGCGGCTGTACGGCACGCTCGCCGCGACAGCCGTGTGCGCCTGGCAGGGTGCGGCGGTTTTCCGGGCGCACAACGTCGCCGAGACGTGCCAGGCCCTCGAGATGGTGTCGGTGATCAAAGGCGACAAAACACCCGCGCACGTCATCCGCGGTCTCACCTGAGGGTTCCATTCAGCTGATCAGCATCCTGACGAGCGCGCCGTCGCGGGGTACCGTGTCGACTACGTCAGAGGCGAACCGTGTGGAGGGCTCTCATGGGTGTGAGCGATTGGATCCGGTCGTGGCCGGTCTTTCGCCAGCTCACCGGGGCCGACCGGCTCGGCAGGGGAGACGCCGCCGCGTCCCCGCCGTCGCGGGAGCGCGAACCGCGCACCGAGGATGCCGCGCGCGTGGCCAGTTCGGTGTGCCCCTACTGCGCCGTCGGCTGTGCGCAGAACGTCTACGTCGGCAAGGACGAGACGGCCGAGCACGGCGAGCGCGTCCTGCAGATCGAGGGCAACCCCGACAGTCCCGTCTCGCGCGGCCGGCTGTGCCCGAAGGGCTCGGCGAGCAAGCAGCTCGTCACGGGCGACCACCGCGAGGACCGGGTGCTGTACCGGGCGCGTACGGCACCGAGTGGCAGGAGCTGCCCC
This sequence comes from Saccharomonospora sp. CUA-673, assembly GCF_001942305.1. GTDB lineage: Bacteria > Actinomycetota > Actinomycetes > Mycobacteriales > Pseudonocardiaceae > Prauserella. The sequence continues at coordinate 17,655 of NZ_MKKE01000085.1, forward strand.
TCGAGACGGCGATGGACATGGTCGCCGACCGTGTGCTCGAGGCCCGGCGCAAGGGCTGGCAGGACGCCGACGCCGACGGCCGCCCGCTGCGCCGCACCCGCGGCATCGCCAGCCTCGGCGGCGCGACGCTCGACAACGAAGAGAACTACCTGATCAAGAAGCTCTTCACCGCACTCGGGGCGATCCAGATCGAGAACCAGGCGCGCATTTGACACTCCGCCACGGTTCCCGGTCTGGGAGCTCCTTCGGTCGCGGTGGCGCGACGGACTATCAGCAGGACCTGGCTAACGCCGACTGCATCGTCGTCATGGGCTCGAACATGGCGGAGGCCCACCCGGTGGGGTTCCAGTGGGTCATGGAGGCCAAGCGCGCGGCGCCACGGTCATCCACATCGACCCGCGCTTCACCAGGACGAGTGCGGTCGCCGACCGGCACGTCGCGTTGCGGGCGGGCTCGGACATCGCGTTCCTCGGCGGGGTGATCAACCACATCCTGTCCAACGACCTGGACTTCCGGGAGTACGTCAGCGCCTACACCAACGCGAGCTTCCTGGTGCACGAGGACTTCGCCGACACCGAGGACCTCGACGGCCTGTTCTCGGGCTACGACCCCGATCAGGCAGCTACGACACGTCGACGTGGCAGTACGAGAACGGCGTCGGTGAGAGCTCCGTCGAGGGGCGTCGGCACCGGGAGGAGTCGGCCGGCGAACAGGCCGGTTCCGGCGGGCCGATACTCGAGAGCGGCACCGGGATCGTCACCGATCCGACGCTGGAGCATCCGCGCTGCGTGTTCCAGATCCTCAAACGGCACTTCTCCCGCTACACCCCGGAGATGGTCGAGCGGGTCTGCGGCGTGCCCGCCGAGGACTTCCTCGCGGTGTGCCGGGCGTGGACGCAGGCCTCGGGGCGGGATCGCACGTCGGCGCTCGTGTACTCGGTGGGCTGGACGCAACACTCGATGGGCGCGCAGTACATCCGGGCCGGCGCGATCATCCAGTTGCTGCTCGGCAACATCGGCCGCCCCGGCGGCGGGGTCCTCGCGCTGCGCGGGCACGCCAGCATCCAGGGCTCGACCGACATCCCGACGCTGTACAACCTGCTGCCGGGCTACCTGCCGATGCCGGATGCGCGGCACGAGGGCAAGCACGACTACGTCGAGGCGATCCGCGGCCGCCACCAGAAGGGCTTCTGGCACAACGCCGACGACTATCTGGTGTCGCTGCTCAAGGAGTACTGGGGCGAGGCGGCCACCGCCGAGAACGATTACTGCTTCGACCACCTGCCGCGCATCGACGGCGATCACGGCACCTATCGCACCGTGATGGACATGATCGACGGCGAGGTGTTCGGGTACTTCCTGCTCGGCCAGAACCCGGCCGTCGGTTCCGCGCACGGACGCCTGCAACGGCTCGGCATGGCGAACCTCGACTGGCTCGTCGTCCGCGACCTGACGATGATCGAGAGCGCCGAGTTCTGGCGCAACGCCCCGGAGATCGAGACCGGGGAGATCGTGGCCGAGGAATGTCGCACCGAGGTGTTCTTCTTCCCCGCGGCCTCGCACGTCGAGAAGGAGGGCACCTTCACCCAGACCCAGCGGCTGCTGCAGTGGCGCGACCGCGCGCTCGAACCGACCGGCGACCGGCGTTCGGAACTGTGGTTCACCTACCACCTCGGACGGTTGCTGCGGCAGAAACTGGCCTCCTCGACCGACCCGCGCGACCGGCCTCTGCTCGAGTTGGCCTGGGACTACGAACTCGAGGGCGGTGACGAGTTCGCCGAGCCTTCCGCCGATCACGTGCTGCGCCGCATCAACGGGGTCGACCTGCGCACCGGCGAGGTCGTCGACAGCTACCTGGACCTGCGGGCCGACGGCAGCACCGCCGCGGGCTGCTGGATCTACAGCGGGGTCTACGCCGGCGGGGTCAACCACGCGCGGGCCCGCACCGACCGGGAGAAGCAGGACGAGGTCGCCCACGACTGGGGTTGGGCGTGGCCGGCGAACCGGCGGGTGCTCTACAACCGCGCGTCGGCCGATCCGGACGGGAACCCGTGGAGCGAACGGAAGAAGCTCGTCTGGTGGGACGCCGACCGTCGCGAGTGGACCGGTCACGACATCCCCGACTTCCCGAAGCACACGCCACCGGACTTCCGTCCCGAGGACGGCGACGCCGGTCCGGATGCGCTCGCCGGTGACGACCCGTTCATCATGCAGGCCGACGGGAAGGCGTGGCTGTTCGCGCCGAGCGGCGTCGTCGACGGCCCGTTGCCGACGCACTACGAGCCGCACGAGTCGCCGATGCGCAATCCGCTCTACGGCCAGCAGGGCAGCCCGGTGCGGAAGGTCTACGGCCGCGGCGACAACCCGTCGAACCCGGCCCCGCCGGAGGCCGGCGGCGAGGTGTTCCCGTTCGTGTTCACCGCGGCCCGCCTCACCGAGCACCACACGGCGGGCGGCATGAGCAGGCAGCTGGCGTACCTGTCGGAGCTGCAGCCGTCGCTGTTCGTGGAGGTCTCCCCGCAGCTCGCGGCCGAGCGCGGGCTCGAGCACCTCGACTGGGCGCACGTCGTGACGAGCCGGGCCGCCGTCGACGCGCGGGTGCTCGTGACCGAGCGGATGCGTCCGCTGCGCCTGGACGGCAGGGTGGTGCACCAGGTGTGGATGCCGTACCACTGGGGCCCCAGCGGGAAGGTCGAGGGTGACGTCGTCAACGACCTGCTCGGGGTCGTGCTCGACCCGAACACGATGATCCAGGAGAGCAAGGTCGCCACGTGCGACATCCGCCCCGGCCGCCGGCCGCGAGGCCGGGAGCTGCTGGCGTACCTGGAGGCCTATCGCCGGCGGGCGGGCGTGACCGTGGACACCGGAACGGACCGGATGACGGCCGGGACGACGGAGATGACTGTGCGGGAGGAGGAATCGTGACCGTATCTCGGGAGAGCTTCTACGGGCCGCTCGACGATGTCGCGGGTGATGCCGGGTACGCCGACCACCCCGAACGCGTCGGGTTCTTCACCGACACGTCGGTGTGCATCGGCTGCAAGGCGTGCGAGGTGGCGTGCAAGGAATGGAACCTGCTCCCCGACGACGGGTTCGACCTGCTCGGCATGTCGTTCGACAACACCGGTGAGCTGAGCGCCAACTCGTGGCGGCACGTGGCGTTCATCGAACAGCCGGCGCCTCCGCGGGAGGCCGAGTCTCCGGGGGACTTGGGGCCCTCCGCCGACACGGCCACGGCCGTCGACCTCGGCCTGCCGTCGTTCGACCTGCCGGGTGCGAGCACGGGGGAGGAGACGCGGACCGACTTCCGGTGGTTGATGAGTTCCGACGTCTGCAAGCACTGCACCCACGCCGGATGTCTGGACGTGTGCCCGACCGGCGCGCTGTTCCGCACCGAGTTCGGCACGGTCGTGGTGCAGGACGACATCTGCAACGGCTGCGGGTACTGCGTGTCCGGTTGTCCCTACGGCGTCATCGACCGCCGCGAGGGCGACGGCAGGGCGTGGAAGTGCACGATGTGCTATGACCGGCTGCGGGGCGGCATGGAACCGGCCTGCGCCAAGGCATGCCCGACCGACTCGATCCAATTCGGACCGCTCGACGAACTGCGTGAGCGGGCCCGGCAGCGGGTGGAGACGCTGCACGACCGCGGCATCACCGAGGCGCGGTTGTACGGCGAGGACCCGAACGACGGCGTCGGTGGGGACGGCGCGTTCTTCCTGTTGCTCGACGAACCCGAGGTGTACGGACTGCCGCCGGACCCCGTGGTGCCGACGCGGGACGCGGGCTCGATGTGGGCCAAGGCGGGCGTGGCGGCGGCCGCGTTTGCCGCCGCGGCCGTGTCCGTGTTCGTCGGACGGAGCGGGCGATGAGCCGCACGCTCGGACGCCTGACGGGCGGGGACGGCACCAAGGAGGAACGCGCGGTGCCGCAGGCGTCGTTCCGGTCGTACTACGGCAGGCCCGTGCTGAAGGAACCGGTGTGGGACTGGCTCGTGCCGGCGTACCTGTTCGCGGGAGGACTGTCGGCGGCGTGCGCCGAACTCGCCGCCGGGGCCGATCTGACGCGCCGGCCGCGACTGCGGAAGGTCTCCCGGATCGGCGCGCTGGGCGGACTCGGGGCGAGCATGTACTTCCTCATCGCCGACCTGGGCCGGCCGGAGCGGTTCCACCACATGCTGCGCGTGGCCAAACCCAGTTCGCCGATGAGCGTGGGCACGTGGATCCTCGTGGCCTACGGACCGGGCGTCGGCGCCGCGGCGGCCGCCGAGCTGATGCCGGTGCGGCTGCGGCGCACCGTGCTGGGCAGGCTCGTCGGGAAGCTGGCCCGGCCGGCGGGACTGTCGTCGGCGGCGGTCGCCCCCGGCGTCGCGTCGTACACCGCGGTGCTGTTGTCGCACACCGCGGTGCCGGCGTGGAACGAGGCGCGCGAGTGGCTGCCGTTCGTGTTCACCGGCTCGGCCGCCGCGAGCGGCGGTGGGTTCGCGATGGTGTGCGCGCCCGTCGAGGAGGCCGAGCCCGCGCGGCGGATGGCGGCGATCGGCGCGGTCGCGGAACTGGTCACCTCGCGTCAGCTCGACGAGCGGCTCGGCGTCGTCAGCGAGGCGTACCGCACCGGCAAGGCACATCGGCTCCGGCAGTGGTCGGAGTACCTGACCGCCGGCGGGGCACTGGGCAGTCTGTTCGCCGGGCGCAGTCGGGCCGTGGCGGTGGCGTCCGGGGTGGCGTTGGTGGCGGGCAGCGCACTGCAACGGCTCGGCATCTTCGAGGCCGGGGTCGAGTCCACGAAGGACCCGAAGTACGTCGTCGTGCCGCAACGCGAGCGCGTCGATCGGGGCAGGTCGGCGAGTTCCGAGCAGTAAGTCGAGACCGCTGGTACCGTCAAATAATGCGCGTGCACACCGGGCGACGGCGGAACGACCAGGCCAGGCAGGCGATCCTGACCGCGGCCACCGAACTGCTGGCCGCCGGTGAACCCGTGACGCTCACCGCTATCGCGGGCCGCGCCCGGGTGGGCAAGCAGACGATCTACCGGTGGTGGCCGTCGAAGGGCGCGGTCGTGCTGGAGGCGATGGCCGAACGCGCCCGCGAGACCGCACCGGCCGCGTCGACCGGTTCGCTCGAGGGCGACCTCGAGGCGTTCGTCGCCGCCACGTTCGCGGCGGCGAGCGATCCGGCGTACGCGGCGACGTTGCGCGGGATCGTCGGTGAGGCGTTGCGCGACGAGCATGCCGCGTCGGTGCTCGCCGAGTTCACGGCCGACCAGCGCGAGCAGGTGTACCTCGTCGTCGAGCGGTGGCTGCCCGAGGTCGCGGAGGTGGCCGCCGACCTCGCCGTCGACCAGATCCACGGCGTCCTCTGGTACCGCCTGCTGATCGGACACGCCCCCGTCGAGGCCGACACGGGCGGGCAGCTCGCCCGCGACATCGCCGCCCAACTGCGGCGCTCGACGTCCGGAACGCAGGCCAAGCGGGCCTGAATGACGATCTCGGCGGACTGAGTGCGGGTCTCGGCGGGGAGGGGCGAGAGTCAGGGGCGGGCCGGGTCGAGGACGAAGTCGACGAGCTGGTCGGCGAAGCCGTCGAGCCGGGCGTGCACCGTGTCGGCCAGATGGTCCGGAGTGGACAGGATGTGCGCGATGACCCCGCCGCCCAGCGTGTCGAGCAGCAACGTGACGGACGTGTCGGCGTCGATGTCGCCGCGCCGGATGCCCCGGCGCACCATCGCGCGGGCCGCGGTCACCTGGGCCTGGCGGAGTTGATCGCAGCGCCGCGCCAGGCCCGGGATTATCGGCGCCTCGAGCATCATCCGCAGCGCGGCCTGCCTGCTGGGCCCCGAGTACAGCTCGACCAGTTGGCGGGCCAGCGCGACGAGATCGCCGCGCAGCGTCCCGGTGTCGGCGTCGACGACCGGGGTGACGTGCGTGGCGAGCGCACTGAGCAGCAGCTGTTCCTTCGTCTGCCAGCGCAGGTAGATCGACGCCTTACCCACGCCGGCATGCCGCGCCACCGATTCGACGCTGAACCCGGCCCAGCCTGCCTCGCCGAACACCGCGACCGCGGCCAGTGCGATCCGCCGGTCGACCTCCGGGTCCCGCGGCCGGCCCGTCGTGGCGTGCGTCATCGGTTCTTCCCTATCGGTTCTTCCACTGTGGAGGCCGCTTCTGTGTGAAGGCCATGATGCCCTCCATGGTGTCCTCGGCGACGAGCAGATGGTCCATGACCCGGGACGGGTGGTTCACCGCCTCGACCGGATCGGCGATGTGCGCGGTCTCGCCCATGAACTGCAGCGACGCGCGCACCGACGTCGGCGATCCGGCGAGGACCTCCTCGGCGAGCTTGCGGGCCCCGTCCATCGCGGTGCCGGCCGGCACGACCCGGTTGACGAGACCGTGGGAGGCGGCCTCGTCGGCGTCGATGCGCCTGCCCGTCAGGATCATCTCGTTGGCGAGCTTCGGCGGTACCGCCCGCGGCAGCCGCACCAATCCGCCGGCCGCGGCGATGAGCCCGACCTTGACCTCGCTGAGCGCGAACCGGGCGTTCTCGTCGGCGACGATCAGGTGGCAGGCGAGCGCGATCTCGAGTCCGCCGCCCATGGCGTAGCCGTTGACCGCGGCGATCACCGGCTTCGGCAGGTGCTCGCGGCTGGTCAAACCGGCGAAACCGTTCTTCGGTGTCCACGGCAGACCGCCCGAGGCGGTGTGACTCAGATCGTTGCCCGCCGAGAATGCCTTGTCGCCGGCGCCGGTCAGGATCGCCACCCACAGCTCGGGGTCGGCGAAGTAGGCGTCGAAGATCTCGTCGAGCTCGGCGTTCGCCTCCGGGTGCAGGCTGTTGCGCGCGTCGGGACGGTTGATCGTCACCTCGAGGACGTGGCCGTCGCGGCGGACGAGCACGTGCTCGTAGGCCTCGCGCAGCGCGGGCGGGCGCGGCGGATGGAACTCGGCCATCCGCTCCGCGGTGAGCGTGACCCGGTTGCCGTAGCCGAACGAGCGCGCGAACACCCGCGTGCCGACGGGATCGCCGGTCGCCAGCAGTTCCAGCAGCTCGTCGTCGCCGCGTTCGGTGTTGGCCACGAACCGGCTGCCGTCGGACTCCAGCCGTCCGATCACGACTCCGCGCCGGGACCCGGACCGTTCATACAGCACGGTGGCGGTCTCGATCGTCGCCCACCCGTCGGCGTATCGCGTGCGCCCCGGCACCTCGGCAGCGTCCAGTGTGGACTGCACGCGCCCGCTGTCGTCCGGTCGCCACGGTGTAGGAGTCGTCGAGTACACGCCGACGGAGTACTTGCTGAGCATGCCGCCGTTGGCGCCCACCAACGCGTAGCCGCCCGGTGCGGACCGCAGCACGGCCACGGCCTCGGCGACGGCGTGCATCGAGTAGTTGTTGCCCGCGCCGCCGAAGAACGGCAGGCCGCCGGTGAGGGTGAGTCCGCGCGGATCGTCGGGCGCCAGGCCGAGGCCGTCGCACACCGCGAACACGGCGATCGGGAAACAGCTGTAGAGGTCGAACGCGGTGATGTCGTCGAGGTCGAGCCCGGCGACGTCGAGGGCGTGCCGCACCGCGGCCACCGCCGCCGGGTAGGCCGACAGGTCCGGGCGGTCGAGGAGCTCGCGTTCGCGCAGATCGGCGTGCCCGTGCAGGAACACCCACCGGTCCTCGGCAACGCCGAGTCGCCGCGCCGCGCCGACCGACATCATCAGCACCGCCGCGCCCTGGTTCACCTTGTCGCGCGAGACGACGAAGCGCGGATACGGATCGGCGATGAGTCGGTTCGACTCGGTCACCGTGGTCAGCTCCTCGGCGGAGCGCTGCACGGGGGCCGCGGCGTACGGGTTGCGCGCGGCCACCGACGTGAACGGCGCGAACAACGTGCCCATCGCGCGGGCGTACTCCGCGCGCGAGGCTCCCAGCCCCGCGCGCCGCGCGTTCTCGAACAGGGCGTACTGGCTGGGCGGGTCGGCGAGTCCGGCGGCCAGCAGCTCCCGCGTCATCAACCCCTGCAGACCGCGGCCGCGGTCCTCGAGCTGCCCGCCGACGTGCTCGGTGAAATCGGGTTGGTCGGCCGAGCCTGCGAGGTGCTGGGCCGTGGAGATCGCCTCGGACCCGATCAGCAGCGCCACCTCCGCGTCGCCGGCGGCGATCGTCGCGGCGAACTCGTTCACCAGGTGCTGCGGACCCTGCCCACCGACGACCTCGAGCACCGCGCGCCGGGGATCGGCACCGAGTCGGCCCGCCACCGCACGCGGGAAGTTGTCCGCGCTGCCCAGCGGCGGGAACGCACCGGGCGTGGAGTGCTCGAACTGGCGGATCCCGGCGACCGTGTCGATCGCGCCGGCAACGTCACGGTCGCCGGCTCCGCTGTCGATGAGGGCGGCCCGGGCGGCCTCGGCGGCCAGGTCCACGGCCGAGAGTGCGCGGTAGTCGGCGTCGTCGATGCGTTCGGCGGACTGGCCCACGCCGACGAGGACGGGGGTCCGCGGATCGAGGTCGGAGCTGTGGGTGGTCATGCGGTGCTCCCCGTGTGCGCGGTGGCCGGGCCTGCGAGGCGGACCCTGGCTCCTGCGGTCCGTTCGTCCCAGGTGAGGCGGCCCTGGCGGACGAGGTGGTCGACGTGCGACTCGGTCTCCGACAGGGCGCTCAGCCGCATCCGGCCGATCTCCGACCACGGCCGGGACCAGCTCAGGTGCTGGGCGATCTCCCACGGCGTCGGCGCGCCCAACCGGGCCACGACGTCCACGAGCTCCTGGCACCGCCGCTCGTGGTGCTCGGCGAGGATCCGGGTGCGCTGGCCGAGGCCCCGGAAGCGGTACTCGTGGGCGGGCAACGCGTCGTGGTCGTCGAACTCGCCGGTGCGCTCGAGCGAGGAGAAGAAGTCGGCGAGGGGAGTGCCCGTCCCGCCCGGGTAGAGACCCACGTTCGGCGTGATGCGCGGTAGCACGTGATCGCCGGTGAGCAGCAGCCGTTCGTCGACGGCCTGCACGCACAGGTGGCCGGGGGTGTGGCCCGGCGTCCACACCGCGCGCAGCGTCCGGCCGCGCAACGGGACGAGGTCGCCGTCCTCGAGCAGCACATCCGGATCGGCCATCCCGGCGGACTCGGGCGTGCGCGCGTCCAGGGGGCCGCCGAGCGCCTCGGCGTCCTCGTCGGAGGCGCCGCGGTGTCGCAGCCACGCCGTGATCGTGCGGTGCGAGCCGGCGATCCGCGTCGTCCGCTGCGGCAGGGTGTCCCGTTCGGCGGGGTGCATGGCGATCCACGCGCCGGACTCCTCGCGCAGTCGCGCCGACAGTCCGTGGTGGTCGGGGTGGACGTGGGTGGCGAGGATGCCGTGGATGTCCGCGGCCGTCGCCCCGGCCTCGGCCAGTCCCGCCTGCAGCGCCTCCCAGCCCTCCGGGGAGTTCCAGCCGGGGTCCACCACGAGCAGACCGTCGTCCGAGGTCAGCAGGTAGCAGAGCGTGTAGCGCAGCGGGTTGTGCGGGATGGGCACCGGCACCGACCAGATCCCGCCGCCGATCTTCTCGACAGGTGGCAGCAGTCGTTCCTGCCACGCGCTCCACTGGGCGGTGCCGAGGATCGTGATGCCCTCCGGCGCTGTCCCGCTGGGCGGCTCGTTCGGTTCCGTCAACCCTGACTCCCCGGCTTTTCTAGACGGCCATCGTCCACAACTGCTGGGGTGAACATATCCCGACGAGGCGTGCGACCTCAACACGTAGCGAACACGACGCCGGGGACACTGGAGGTATGTCCGCACCCGTGAACGACGGCCCCGACGGCCCCGACGGCACTGCCGGCGCCGGTGATATCGACACCGCCGCCGGTGCCGAGTCGGGGTTCCTCGAGCGCAGGCTCCGCCTGGTGGTCGGCTGGGTCCTGACCGTCGGCGGCCTGCTGGGGACGGCGTCGGCCTTCGTGCTGACGCTCGAGCGGCTGGCGCTGGCGGAGGACCCGACCTACCGGCCGAGCTGCACGCTCGACGCCACCGTCTCCTGCACCTCGGTGATGCAGAGCGCCCAGGCCGCGGCGTTCGGCTTCCCCAATCCGCTGCTGGGCATCGCCGCGTTCCCGGTCGTGGTGACCGTGGGCGTGGCGCTGCTGGCCGGCGCCCGGCTGCCGCGGTGGTTCTGGCTCGGCATGCAGGCCGGCGCTGTTCGGGGTCGGGTTCGTGCACTGGCTGATGACGCAGAGCCTGTACGAGATCGGCGCGCTGTGCCCGTACTGCCTGGTGGTGTGGGCCGCGATGATCCCGGTCTTCTGGTACACGACCGTGCACAACGTCGCCGCCGGCCACCTGCCCGGTGTGGCGGCCCGGCCGGTGCACCGGCACGTGTGGGGACTGGCGTTGTGGCTCGCGCTCGTCACGTTCCTCGTGGTGCAGCGGTTCTGGACCTACTTCTCCGGGCTGCTGTGACCGACCCGGACGCTGCAGGCGACCCGGACGCCGACCGGGCGCGGTGGAACGGACGCTATCGCGACAGGGAGCCCTCGTTCGCACCGCACCCGCTGCTCGACCGCATCGCCGACGTTGCGGGTGAGCTGCCCGCCGGTCCGGTGCTCGAACTCGCGTGCGGCCCGTCGGGCAGCGCGCTGGCCCTGGCCGCAGGTGGCCGCGACGTGACCGCCGTCGACGTCTCCGACGTGGCCCTGGAGCAGCTGCGGGCCGAGGCCGAACGCCGCGGCCTGGGCGCGCGGATCACGTGCGTCCGCGCCGACGCGTGCGAGGCCCTCGAGACGGTCGAAGCGGGTGGCGCGGGCTGGGCGTGCGTGCTGTCGACGTTGTTCTGGGACCCCGGCGCCTTCGCCGCCGCGGCCGACGCGGTGACGCCCGGCGGGGTGCTGGCCTGGGAGGCGTTGCGCCTGCCCGGCGGCGCCGCGCCGCACCCGTACCGGATTCCGCACGGCACCCTCGCCGAGCGGCTGCCCGCCGGATTCACCGTGCTGGAGCAGCAGGCGACCGAGACGACGACGGGGGTGCTCGCGCGGCGCGCCCCGTGACGCCGCTGGGTCCGGCCGGTGGGGCTGGGTCCGGCCGTGGGGTTCAGTCGCGGAGCTTGGTGCGCAGCCGGGTGAGGTCGTCGGCGCCGAAGCCGTGGTCGTCGAGGTAGGTGTGCACACCGCCGTGCCGCCTGTCGACCTCGGCCAGGAACTGGTCCATCGACGCGGCGTGCGGGCGGTGCTCGTCGATCGTCTTGCGGTCGATGTCGTCGCGGTAGGTGTGCGTGCCGCGCAGCCGCCGGATGATCGCCTCGATCCGCTCGGCGGTCGCCGCGTAGTCGGCGGCAATCGTGGCCCGGTCGACGCCGGCCACCTCCAGCGCGAACGCCGTCACCACGCCGGTGCGGTCCTTGCCCGCCGCACAGTGGACGAGCGCCGTGCCCGGGGCGTCGGCGATGGCGCGCAGCGCGCCGACGATGCTGTCCGGCCGCAACGCCACGTACCCGAGATAGTGCGCCACCATGCGGCCCAGCTCGTCGTCACTGCCGTTCTCGCCGTTGCCGCTCGCGCTGTTGTGGGCGGCGTCGCGGAGCCGGTCGCGGGTCAGCAGTGCGTCGCCGCCGGACTCGGGCAGCAGCGAATGGTGCACGTGCCGCACCGTCTCGTAGGCCCGCAGCGGCCCCGGCCCCTCGGACTCGATCTCGAACGCCGTGCGCAGGTCCACCACGGTGTCCAGGCCGACCGTCTCGACGAGCAGGGCGATGTCGGCGGGGGAGAGGTCCTGCAGGTTGTCGGCGCGCAGCAGACGGCCGCGCGCGGTCGCGGCGCCGTCGGTCGTGGGGAGACTGCGACGTCGCGGATGTTGACCGCGCCGTCGAGGGACAGCCAGAGCGGGGTGGTGCTGGTCAGGTCCGTCACGTCGGCCAGTCTTCCAGAACTGCGCCCGCCGGTCACCCGACCACGATCCGCGGCCGGCCCGTCACCCGAACGTCCCCACGGACGTTCCGGGTGCCGGACAAGCGACATTGACTGCCGCGTATCGGGCACGGCAGTCTCACGGGGACGTCTCGGTTCAAGGAGGAGCCGTTATGTACCCGGGCACTTTCGCCGCCACGACACCGGACAAGCCCGCCGTGATCATGGCCGGCTCCGGTGAGAAGTTGACCTATGCGCAGCTCGAGGACCATTCGGTCCGCCTCGCGAACGCGTTACGCGACAAGGGATTCCGGACCGGCGACACTGTCGCGCTCCTCAGTGACAACCACCTGCGCGCCTACGAGGTCTACTGGGCCGCCGTGCGCTCGGGCCTCTACATCACCGCCGTCAACAGCCACCTCACCGCCGAGGAGATCGCCTACATCGTCACCGACTCCGGGGCGAAGGCCCTCGTCGTCTCCGCCTCGCTCGGTTCCCTCGTCACCGACGTCGCCGACCTCGTCGACGTGCCGGTGCGGCTCGCCTACGGCGGGCCGGTCCCCGGGTACGACGACTACGACACCGTGCTGTCCGAGGCCTCGCCCGAACGTCCGGCCCACCAACCGGCCGGGGCGGACCTGCTCTACTCGTCGGGCACCACGGGCCGGCCGAAGGGCATCAAGATCACCCTGCCCGAACGGCAGATCGGCGAGCCGGGCAACCCGTTGTTGCCGCTCACGCAATTGATGTACGGCTTCGACGAGTCCATGACGTACCTGTCGCCGGCACCGGTGTATCACGCCGCGCCGCTGCGGTACGGCGCGTGTGTGCACGCCGTCGGCGGCACGCTCGTGATGATGGAGAAGTTCGACGCCGAGGCGGCACTGCAGGCCATCGCGACCTACGGCGTCACGCACAGCCAATGGGTGCCGACGATGTTCGTGCGCATGTTGAAACTGCCCGACGAGGTGCGCACCCGCTACGACCTGTCGACCCATCGCGTCGCGGTGCACGCCGCCGCGCCGTGTCCGGTCGAGGTGAAGCAGGCGATGATCGACTGGTGGGGGCCGATCCTCTACGAGTACTACGCCTCCACCGAGGGCGCCGGGATCACGTTCATCTCCCCGCAGGAATGGCTCGAACGGCCCGGGTCCGTCGGCCGCGCCGGTCTCGGGATCGTGCGGATCTGCGACGACGAGGGCACCGAACTGCCGGCGGGGCAGATCGGCACCGTCTACTTCGAACGCGAGGAGGTCTCCTTCACGTATCACAACGAACCGGAGAAGACCCGTTCCGCGCAGCACCCCGAGCATCCCAACTGGGCCACCAGCGGCGACGTCGGCTACCTCGATGCCGACGGCTATCTGTTCCTCACCGACCGCAAGGCCTTCATGATCATCTCGGGCGGGGTGAACATCTACCCGCAGGAGGTGGAGGATGTCCTGGCCCTGCACCCGGCCGTCGCCGACGTCGCCGTCATCGGGGTACCCGACGACGAGATGGGTCAACAGGTGAAGGCCGTCGTCGAACCGTCGTCCACAGTGGAGGCCGGGCCCGAGCTGGCCGACGAGATCCTGGCGTACGTGCGCGAACGCATCGCCCACTACAAGGCGCCGCAGAGCGTCGACTTCGTCGACGAACTTCCGCGCACCCCCACGGGAAAGCTCGTCAAGCACCGACTCGTCGAACGCTATGCCGCCGCGACGGCCTGAAGGGAAGTTCACCGTGCCCGAATCCGCCGATGACAGCGTTCTCGGTGACGACAGCGTGCTGGTCGACCGCGCCGACGCCGTCACGACGATCACCCTCAACCGGCCCCGGCGCAAGAACGCCATCGACCCGGACACGTGGGGCGTGCTGGCCCAGGCTCTGCGCGACGCCGACGCCGACCCGGACACCCGCGTGATCGTGCTGACCGGAGCCGGCGGCGACTTCTGCGCCGGGGCCGACCTGGCGGCCGGCGCGGCGCGGGCGGAAACGCATCCGTTGCGGCGCATGCACTACGTCAACCGCACCGCGATCACGCTGCACGAGTTGGAGACTCCGACCATCGCCAAGGTCGACGGGGTGGCCGTCGGCGCCGGCTGGAATCTCGCGCTGGGCTGCGATCTCGTCGCCGCCTCCGACCGCGCGCGCTTCAGTCAGATCTTCGTCCACCGTGGACTGTCGCTCGATTTCGGCGGCTCGTGGCTGCTGCCCAAGCTGGTCGGCCTGCAACAGGCCAAGCGCATCGCCCTGCTGGGCGACTTCGTCGACGCCGGGGAGGCGGAGCGGCTCGGCCTGGTCACCTGGGTCCGGCCCGCCGACGAACTCGACGGATTCGTCACCGACACCGCGAAACGGCTCGCCGCCGGCCCGCCCGTGGCGTTGGCGCAGACGAAGGCGCTGCTGAACGAGGGAGGTGACGCGACGCTGCGCGAGGCGCTCGAGAACGAGGCCCGCGCCCAGGCCGTCAACTTCGCCACCAAGGACACCCAGGCCGCGGTCGAGGCGTTCCTCGGCAAGACCGAGCCGACCTTCACCGGCGAATGGGCAGGCTCGTGACGTTTGCCAGGGCGCGACACGGGTAGGACTCCTGGTGTCCCACGGCAAGGAGGTGTGGTGATGCCCGGACGTCAGGAACTTCCCGACACGGTCCGCCGGTCGCCGGAGAAGGCGCAGCGCACGTGGATCAAGGCACACGACTCGGCCGTCGAGGAGTACGGCGAGGGTCGGCGTGCCCATCAGACGGCGTTCGCCGCGCTGAAACGCGGTTACGAGAAGGTCGGCGATCGGTGGAAACCCAAGCAGGCCACCGGCCCGTCCGACATGCAGGCGGCCAAGGGCGGAGCGCGCCAGTCCCGGCAGTACTCCACGGCAGGCGGCGTCGACGCGAACGCCGGCAAGCAGCACCTGTACGAACGAGCCAAGGAACTCGGCATCAGCGGCCGCTCGAGGATGACGAAGAGCGAACTCGTGGACGCCCTGCAGGCCGAGAGCGGGCGCCGCACCCGGTCGCGCTCCCGGTGACGCGCGAGGTGAGGCGTATAGGGCGGGCCGGACTCGCGGCGCGTCAGGTCTTCTTCGCCCGGCTCGGCGCCACGCGCGGCGGCTCACCGGGCTGCTTCGGGTAGACCGGCGGCCACGGGGCGTCCATCATCCCCGACGCCAGATCCCGCTGCGACATCTCCAGCAGCGGCTCCAGCGACTGCGGCCGCTCGCCGGCACCCGCCCACGGGTCGCCGCGTTCGGCCAGGCGGGCCGGCACCGTCGCCACGGTCACGCCCGCGGATCGACGTCGTCGAGCTCATCCCAGGCGATCGGCGTCGACACCCGTGCGTCGGCGACCGGGCGGACGCACCACGCGCCGAACACGGTGCGGTGCGGGGCGTTCTGGTTGAAGTCGACGAACACCCGGGTGCCGCGTTCCTCCTTCCACCACTGCGCGGTGATCGAGGTCGGATGCCGGCGTTCCAACTCGCGCGCCAGCGCCACCGCCGCGGCGCGCACCGCGTAGCTGTCCCACCGCGGCTCCAACCGCACGTACACGTGCAGTCCACGCGAACCGGTGGTCTTGACGAGCGCCTCGATATCCAGTTCGGCCAGCAGTTCCTTCGTGCGCCACGCCGCGTCCCGCACCTGCCCGAACGTGACGCCGGGGGACGGGTCCAGGTCGATCCGCAGCTCGTCGGCGAGCTCCGGCGTGTCGGCGTGGTAGGGCCACACGTGGAAACCCAGACAGCCCAGGTTCACCGCCCACAGCACGTGCGCCAGATCCGCCGCCACGAGGGCGTCGCTGGTCGTGCCGTTCGGCGTCGAGACCACCGTCGTCGTCAGCCAGTCGGGCACCGAGGCGGGGACCCTTTTCTGGAACCACGATTTCCCGAGCGCTCCGTTGGGGTAGCGCTCCATGAGCAACGGCCGGCCGCCGAGGGTCGCCAGCAGCGGCTGCGCGACGGCCTCGTAGTAGCGCACCAGGTCGAGCTTGGTCTCGCCGCGCTCGGGGAAGAACACCTTGTCCGGGCTCGAGATCGACACCTCCGTGCCGCCCGCGTCGAGCACCACCGCGTCGCTCATGTCGACGGCCCCGCCGGGGCCGGGCGCGACACCTCGGCGAACAGGGCGGCCAGTTCGGCAGGCGGCACCTGCTCGAGCTGGGCGTACGTGCACGAATCGGGTGTCCGGTCGGGGCGGAACCGCACGAGCCGGCCGCCGTGCCGGAACCGCCACGCCTGCAGATGCTCGTAGCGCACCTCGGCCACCAGCTCGATCCGCAGCGGCTCCCACGACAGGTCCTTGCCCGCGCTCCACCGGCTCTCCGCGCCCGGCATGCGCCCTCCGCCCGCCGTGTGCGCGGCCTGATCGGCCCACTCGCGCCACGGATGCTCGTCCAGCGCGTCGACGCGCAGTGGCTCCAGCTCGTCGGCCAGCTCCCGGCGCCGGGCCGCGGTGAAGCTGCTCGCGACCCCGACGTGGTGCAGCGTGCCCGCGTCGTCGTACAACCCGAGCAGCAGCGAACCGACGCCCTGGCCGTCCTTGTGCCACCGGAACCCGGCGACGACGCAGTCGGCCGTGCGCTCGTGCTTGACCTTGCGCATGGTCCGCTTGTCCTGGCGGTACGGATCGTCGGCCGCCTTGACCATCACGCCGTCGAACCCGGCGCCCTCGAAGCGGGTGAACCAGTCGGCGGCGACGTCGGCGTCGTCGGTGAGCGGGGTGACGTGCACGCGGGCCTGCGCCGTGTCGAGGATGTCCGCCAACCGCGCGCGCCGCGCGGCGAAGGGCTCCTCGGTCAGATCGTCGTCACCGAGGGCCAGCAGGTCGAACGCGACGAACCCGGCCGGCGTCTCGGCGGCGAGCTTGCGCACCCGCGAGTCGGCCGGGTGCAGGCGTTGCTGCAGCGCGTCGAAATCGAGACCAGCGGACCCGACGATGACGATCTCGCCGTCCACCACGCACCGCGGCGGCAGCACGGCGGCCAGCTGCTCGACGAGCTCGGGGAAGTAGCGGGTCAGCGGCCGGTCGTTGCGCGAACCCAGCTCGATCTCGTCGCCGTCGCGGAACACGATGCACCGGAACCCGTCCCACTTCGGCTCGTAGCGCAGCCCGGGTTCACGCGGAAGCTCGCGCACGAGCGTGGCGAGCATCGGGCGCACCGGCGGCATCACGGGGAGGTCCACGGACCGATCGTAGGCCTGCCCGGTGCCGCCGGCACGGTTTTCCCGTGGTGGACCGCTCAGCCCTGCTCAGCCGGCCCCGCTCAGCTGGCCCAGGCGAGCAGTGAACCGCGGTTGCCCTCGCGCAGCTGGGCCAGGCCCCGCTCCTCGAGCGACCGGACCCGCTTGCGGGTGAGCCCGAGGCGACGCGCGATGTCGGGGACGGTGTGCGGTTCGCCGTCGGTGAGGCCGTAGCGCAGGGCCAGCACGGTCGCCTCCTGCGCGGGCAGCGTCTCGAGGGCGGCGTTGAGCTCGCCGACCATCGCCGAGTGCTCCAACGACTCGCCGACGCCCGGCACGGACCCGGCGGTGACGAGATCGCCCAGGGTCAGCTCGCCGTCCTCGTCGACCGGGACGTCGAGGCTCGCGGTGGTCTGCCCCGCCTGACGCAGCGCCAGCACGCGGTCCACCGGCATGTCCGCCGCGGCCGCCAACTCCTCGATCGACAGCGAGTGCCGACCCTGCGACTCGAGCGTGCGCTGCAGCCGGTCGAGCTTGTTGATCTGCTCGGCGGTGTGCATCGGCAGCCGGATCGTGCCGCTGAAGAAGGCGTTGCCGCGCTGGATGGCCTGCCGGATCCACCACATCGCGTAGGTCGAGAACTTGAAGCCCTTGGCGTAGTCGAACTTCTCGACCGCGTGGATCAGGCCGAGGTTGCCCTCCTGCACGGCGTCGAGCAGCGACAGGTTCGTGTTGCGGTTCTTGCGCGCGGCCGTGACCACCAGCCGCAGGTTCGCCCGCACCATGTGGTCCTTCGCGCACTCGCCGTCGCCGGCGACGACCTCGAGGTCGCGCCGGTTCGCGGGCAGCGCGGAGGCGTCGGCGCGCCCCTGGTCGACGCGCCGGAGGAGTTCGGCGGCGTAGACGCCTGCCTCGATGCGCTTGGCGAGGTCGATCTCCTGCTCGGCGGTCAGGAGCGGGGTCTTACCGATCTCGTCGAGGTAGACACGGACCAGGTCGGCGTCTGCCCCGTCGGTGCCCGTCGCGCGCGTGCGGCGGGTCGGGGTCTTCGTGGCTTCTGCCAATCGTTGTCACCTCTTTCTGCCCTGACAACGCGCGTCAGCCCGGTGTCATTCCTCCCCGGAACGTGGCGCGGTACACGCTGGGGGAGACGCCGAGCACACTACGGAAGTGCTGGCGCAGCGATGCGCCGGTACCGAATCCGACGTCGGTCGCGATGACGTCGACCGGCCGGTCGGTCTCCTCGAGCAGCCCGCGGGCCCGCTCGAGGCGTTGCCTGGTGATCCATTCGGCCGGTGAGCTGCCCGTTTCCTCGCGGAACCGGCGGGTGAACGTGCGCACGCTCATCGACTCGCGGGCCGCCAGCTCGTGCAACGACAGCGGTCGCCCCAGGTGTTCCAGCGCCCACTGGCGGGCGCGCCCCGTGGACGACACGCCCGGACGGGCGACGGGCTGCGGCACGTACTGCGCCTGCCCTCCCTCGCGGTGCGGCGGCACGACGGTGCGGCGCGCGACGTCGGCCGCCACCGCGGCGCCGTGGTCGCGGCGGATCAGGTGCAGGCACAGGTCGATCCCCGACGCCTCGCCCGCGGACGTCAGCACGTCCCCGTCGTCGGTGTAGAGCACGTCCGGGTTCAGCGCGATGCCGGGGAACCGGGCGCGGAAGTCGTCGGCGGACTGCCAGTGGGTGGTCGCGGTCCGCCCGTCGAGCAGACCGGCCGCGGCCAGCACGAACGCACCGGTGCAGATCGACGCCACCCGGGTGCCCGTGGGCCGCTCGGTGAGTGCCGCGAGCGCCTCGCCAGCCGCGGCGACAGCGTGCCGCCGGCCTCGGGTTCACCCGGGGCGTGCGTGGCAGGGACGACGACCGTGTCGGCGTGCTCGAGGGCCTCCAGGCCGTGGTCGACGTGGATCGGGAAGTCGGCGTCCGTGGGCACCGTGCCGGGCTCCTCGGCGCAGGTCACGACCTCGTACAGCCGCCGCGGCGTCGCGGGCGCTCCGGGTCGACGAGGGTGCGGGCCGCACCGAACAACTGGTGGACCAGGCCGAGTTCCAGCGGCATCACACCCGGGCGTACCAGCACCGCGACGCGGTGGCGGTCTGCGGCGCTGGGCGGTGCCGTGCGGGGCGGTGCCGAACCCGTCATGGCCCGATTCTTTCACATATCGTCTCATCGGCCACTGGACCGGAGAAGTGGACTGCCCGAGGCTCGGGGCATGCATGGTAGAACCGTGCTGTGGGTGCACGCCCATCCCGAACCGAGGTCGCTCGGCGCCACGCTGGCCGCCGAGGGCACGCAGGCGCTCGAGGCCGCCGGCCACAGCGTGCTCGCGTCGGACCTGTACGCCATGCGCTGGAATCCCGTCGTCGAGGCCGCCGACTTCGGACACGACCCCGGCAGCCGGTTGCACGTCGCCGCCGCGTCCCGGCGGGCCTACGAACGCGGGACGTTGAGCGCGGACATCGAGGCCGAACAGGAGAAACTGCGCCGGGCCGACGCAGTCGTCCTGCAGTTCCCGCTGTGGTGGCTGGGTCCGCCGGCCATCCTGAAGGGCTGGCTGGACCGGGTGCTGGTCGCCGGTTTCGGCTACGGCGTCACCGATCCCGACGCCGGCCGGGTCCGGCGCTACGGTGACGGGCTACTGGCCGGCAAACGCGGCCTGATCGTCACCACGATCGGCGCCCGCGAGAGCTCGTTCGGCCCGCGGGGCATCCACGGCGGACTCGAGGACGTGCTGTTCCCGTTGAACCACGGGATGTTCTGGTACACCGGCATGGCCGCGCTGCCGCCGCTGGCGGTGTACGGCGCCGACCGCGCCGGCGAGGCCGAGGTGCGCCGCGCGCGGGAACGACTGCGTCGCCGGCTCGGGGGCCTCATCGACCCCGCCGATCCTGCCGCCGAGTCGGCGTTGCCGTACCGCAGCGAGCACGGCGGCGACTACGACGGCGATCTGGTGCTGCGGCCGGACCTGCGGCCCGGACGCTCGGGCCTGGACATCCACTACCGCGACGCCGGCTAGCCCGAAATGGACCGGTGCTGGTCCGGCCGCCCGCTTTCGTGGATCCCGGGGTGCAGGCCGGCGCGGTCCAGTGCGTCGGCCCTGGCCTGTCCGCTCTGCCAGATGACCACCAGTCCGGTCACCACGTACCTGGCGAAGGCCGGCTCCACCTCGAACGGCAGCCCGGGGTGCCGCACCACGCGCCGATCCCGGCGAGCAGTAGCGTGAGGACCAGTAAGAACAGTGCCAGGGTCACCATTGTGTCTCGTCTCCTTCGGGTTCGTGTCCTACTCCTCGTCCCGTGCACTAGACTCCTCCGAACACTGGACTGGAGTAAGTGCCAATGGAACGAGAAGTGGACCGTTTTCCGCGGGTCGGCGAGCTGACGGCCGTCCTGGGCAACTGGACCGTCGGCGGCGGTCCGCTCTACCGCAAGCTCGCGGACGCGATGGCCGGGGCCGTCGAGGACGGGGCATTGCGAGCAGGACAGCGCCTGCCTCGGAACGGGAACTGGCGAAGGCGCTGGCCGTCAGCCGGTCGACCGTCGTCGCCGCCTACGACGATCTGCACACGCGTGACCTCCTCGAACGGCGGCAGGGCAGCGGTACCCGGATCAGCCGGGCCGCGCGCGCCGCCCGCTCGGACGGCCGGGTGAGCGGCGGCCGGGGCACCGCGACGTTCCAGCGGCTGATCGACGGGCCCGGCTCGGTGATCTCCCTGGCCTGCGCCGCCGACGCGGGGGTGCCCGAGGTGTCCGAGGCCCTCGAGGAGGTCGCCCGCTACGACCTTCCCGGGCTGCTGGCCGATCCGGGTTACCAGACGCGCGGCCTGCCCGCGCTGCGCGAGGAGGTCGCCCGGTACTACACCGACCAGGGCCTGCCGACCTCGGCCGACGAGGTGCTGATCACCACCGGCGCGCACCAGGCGCTCGTGCTGCTGTCGGAGGTGTACCTGCGCGGCGCGTCGAGCGTGGCGGTGGAGGCGCCGAGCTGGCAGCCGTGCATCGACGTCTTCCGCGCCGCCGGCGCCGACCTCGTGTCGGTGCCCCTCGACGACGAGGGCATCGACGACCGGCGGCTCGCCACCGTGCTCGCCGAGCAGCGCCCCTCGTTGCTGTACGTCATGCCGACGTTCCACAACCCGGCCGGCGTGCTGATGTCCGACGCCCGCCGGCGCCGCGTCGCCGAACTCGCCGCGCGCCACGACGTGCCCGTCGTCGAGGACAACGCCTACGCCGGCTGCGTGATGGCGGGCGACAGCGGCCCTAACGGGCTCGACGTGCCGCCGCCGTTGTCGACGTATCTGCCCGCCGGCACCGAGGCGGTCGCGGTGGAGTCGCTCAAATCGGTGTGGGGCGGCCTGCGGATCGGCTGGATCCGCGGCCCCCGCGGGATCGTCGAACGCTGCGCACGCCGCAAGGCGCTCGCCGACCTCAGCGGTCCGTTGATCGAACAGGCCGTGGCGGCCCGGCTGTTCCCGCGGCTGCCCGAGATCGTCAAGAAGGGCGCCGTCGAACGCGCGCAACGCTGCGAGTACGCCGAGCAGATGCTCACCGAGCAGCTGCCCGGGTGGAGCTGGCGCACCCCGGACGGCGGGTCGTCGCTGTGGATCGCGCTGCCCGAGGGCGGGAACTCCGACGTGTTCGCGCAGATCGCGCTGCGCCACGCGTCGAGATCATCCCGGGGTCCACGATGGACCCGACCGGCGCGCACGACAACTACTTCCGCCTGCCGTTCATGCAGGAGCCGGACGTGTTCGACGAGCTCGTGCGGCGACTCGCCGGCGCGTGGAGCGACCTGCTCCGCCACGGCCCCGGTGAGGGCGAGGCCCGCGCCCGCACCATCGTCTGACCGGACCACGAGTTCTGCGTTCAGGACGGCGAGACCTGCGTTCAGGACGGCGAGACCTGCGTTCGGGCGCGCGAGTTCCGCGTTCGGACACCGGGTGTTCGGTCTTCCGTACCGGGCGGCGGGCATCCTGGCACGCGTATCCTGCGGTGGACGCGGTTCGCGGAACCGGTCGCGTGAGGGAGGAGTCGCCCGGTGCCGAAGTTCGCCCGTGCGGGAAGAGCTGTGGGGGCTGCGTTCGCGGTCGGGGGTGCCGCCGGTGGTGCGGTGGTCGCCGCCGACGTGCTGGCCGCGATGGGCGGCCGGCCGCAGCACTATCCGTCGTCGCCGCAGTTCGTCGAAGGGCGATTCCGCAATACCGAACCGCTGCGTTGGCTGCCGCCGGGCAGCGTGCGCGACGCGGCCCGGGACATACTGCGCAGCCGTCGACGGCGCCCGGCGAGCCCGGTGCCGAGCTGCCGTCCGGTGGGCGGCGCCTCGGCGGCGGCGGGTCTGCACGTGACCTGGTTCGGTCACGCCTCGACGCTCGTGGAGATCGACGGAGCGCGGCTGCTCGTCGATCCGATGTGGAGCGACCGCGCGTCCCCGTCGCGGATCGCCGGGCCGCGGCGGCTGCTCGGCCCGCCGTGCGCGCTGCCGGAACTGCCCGAGGTCGACGGGATCGTGTTCTCGCACGATCACTACGACCACCTCGACATGCGCACCGTGCGCGAGCTGACCCGCCTGCAGCGCGCGCCGTTCCTGGTGCCGCTCGGGGTGAGCGCGCACCTGCTGCGGTGGGGCGTACCGCCCGAGCGAATCATCGAACTCGACTGGCACGACTCGGCGCACATCGCGGGCCTGCGGATCACGGCCACGCCCGCCCGGCACTTCTCCGGACGGGGCCTGGTCCGCAACAACACGCTGTGGGCGTCGTGGGTGCTGGCCGGCGGCTCCCGGCGCGTGTTCTACAGCGGCGACACCGGCTACTTCCCCGGTTTCGCCCGCATCGGCCGCGATTACGGGCCGTTCGACGCGACGTTGATGCAACTCGGTGCCTACGCGCCCAGCTGGCCCGACGTCCACATGACACCGGAGGAGGCCGTCGCGGCGCACGTCGACGTCGGTGGTGCCGCGCTCGTGCCCGTGCACTGGGGCACCTTCGACCTCGGCCCGCACGGATGGGCCGAACCCGTCGACCGTGCCCGCAAGGAGGCCGCGGCCCGCGGGGCGCACCTGGTGGTCCCGAAACCGGGGGAGCGCGTCGACCTGGCCACCCCGCCCGACCTCGACCCGTGGTGGGAACCCCTCGGCTGAGCCGTGTCAGCACCCCACGACGCCGTGTCAGCATCTCGCGTCGCCGTGTTGGCACAAGACGGCGACGCAGAATGCCGACACGGCAGGAGATGCGCGCGGGTGCTAGCGTTCGGCCTGTCAACGGTGATCGGCGGCGCGGCGTCCGTGACGGCGCAGCGTCTTTGGGGGTGCGGTGGACAACGACACGGGCGACACGGGCGACACGGGCGCAGCCGGCGCGACCGGCGCACCTGACCCGGCGGTGCGCCGGGTGCGACTGCGGCCGCCGCGGCATCGCGTGCACCGCAAGGCCGTCGGGTGGTGGGCCGCCCAGGGCGTCGTGGCCGGCCTGGTGGTCCTGGTCCCGCTCGTCGTGCTGGCCGTCGTGCTGCCCGAGGCCGCGCGGTTCTGGCTGTCGACCGCCGCGGTCGTGGTCGCCGTCGCCACCGTGGTCGGCGCGGTCCCGCTGCCGCTGTGGTGGTACCGCGTGCACCGCTGGGAGGTCACCGGCGACGCCGTCTACACGCGCACCGGCGCGCTGTGGCAGGAATGGCGCGTCGCCCCGATGTCGCGCATCCAGACCGTCGACAGCGAGCGCGGGCCCCTCGAACAGCTCTTCGGCCTCGCCACCGTCACCGTGACGACCGCGTCCGCGAAGGGGGCGGTGACGATCCCCGGTCTGGACCACCAGCTGGCCGCCGACCTCGTCCGCGAACTCACCGAGACCACGCAGGCCACGCCGGGCGACGCGACATGACCGACCCCGCACCCGCCGACGCCGCCGACCCCGCACCGGAGGACGCCGCACCGGAGGACGCGGCCGTCCCGTGGCGCCGGCTCGACCCGCGGACGGTCGTGGCGAGCGTGCTCACCGTCGCGGGAGTGTGCGTGGCCGGCGGTGTGCCGACGGCCGTCGGTGTCGGCTCGGTGTTCTGGTTGTTCGCCGCGATCGTGCCGGCCGCGGTGGCCGCCGTCCTGGGCGCCGTCGTGGTCGAACGGATCCGGTTGCGCAAGACGCGCTACCGGATCCTCGCCGACCGGGTGGAGCTCGCGAAGGGCATCGTCGTGCGCACCCGCCGTTCGGTGTCGCGTGAACGCATCCGCACGGTCGACCTGACGGCGGGTCCGCTCGCGCGGTTCCTGGGCATCGTCACCGCGAAGATCGACACGGGGGAGCAGGGGTCGGGCACCAGTTCGCTGATGCTCTACGCCGTCGCGCGCGAGGAGGGCGAGCGCCTGCGCGGCGAACTGCTGGACCGTGCGACGGCCCCCGACACCGCCCGCACCGAGGGCAGGCTGGCCACGTTCGACCCGCGGTGGGCACGGTACGCGCCGTTGTCGTTCGTCACCCCGATGTTGGGGGTGGCCGCCTACGGCGCCGTGTTGCAGGCCTCCGAATGGTTCGGCCTGCAGACCGGTGTCGTCTCGTGGGTCATCGACCTGCTGGGCGGTTTCGGTCTCGTCGGCGGCATCGCCGTGGTCGTGGTGTTCGGCGTGCTGATCGGCGTGGTGGGCTCGCTCGCGGTGTTCGTCGAGATGTGGTGGAACTACCGCCTCGACCGGGAGTCCGGGGGCACCCTGCGGGTGCAGCGCGGTCTGCTGACGTCCCGGTCGATCTCGCTCGAGGAGCAGCGGCTGCGCGGCGTCGAACTGGTCGAACCGCTGGGCGTGCGGACGGTGGGCGGGGCGCGCGTCGACGCGGTCGCGACCGGACTCCGCGCCGCCCAGGGCAAGGAGGACCAGGACGACCGCAAGACGTTGCTGCCTGCGGCGCCGCGTGCGGAGGCCGACCGGGTGGCGGCGGTGGTCCTGCAGGAGCAGGCCTCGCCGACGTCGGCGCAGCTGACCGGGCACCCGCGGGCCGCGCGCGGACGGCGGATCCGCTGGTCCCTGGCCGCCGCGGCGGTGCCGGTGCTGACCCTCGCCGTGCTCGGCTGGTTGTTGTCGCTGTCGGTGCTGCTGCACCTGGCGTGGATCAGTGCGCTGCTCGGGGTCCCGATCGCGCTGGCGCTCGCGCTCGACGCCTACCGCAACCTGGGGCACGCCATCAGCGGCGACTACCTCGTCGCGCGCCACGGGACCGTGCGCCGCGGCACGGTGGCGCTGCAGCGGCGCGGCGTGATCGGCTACACCGCGCGGCAGTCGATCTTCCAACGGCGCAAGGGCCTCATGACCCTCACCGCGACGACGGCGGCCGGCGGCGGTGCGTACTCGGTGCACGACGTCGACGCGTCGGAGGGTCTGGTGTTCGCCGAGGACGCCGTACCCGGCCTGTTCGGACCGTTGCTGGAAGGCCGGGACGAGCCGTGACCGGCGGTGCGCGCCGGTCGGCCTTCGGCGCGGAGTTCGACGTGCCTGCCGGCTATCTCAACACCCCGAGCATCGGGATCCCGCCCGTCGCGGTGGCCGATGCCGTCGCCGCGGCTGTGGACCGTTGGCGGGCCGGCGCCGACGATCCGGGCGACTTCACCGCGTACGTCGACGCCTCGCGTGCGTCGTTCGCCCGCATCGTCGGCGTGTCTGCCGACCGGATCGCCGTCGGCGGCACGGTCGCCGGGCTGCTCGCGCCGGTCGCGGCGGGGTTGCCCGGCGGGGCGCGGGTGGTGACCGCCCGCAGCGACTTCACGAGCGTCACGTTCCCGTTCGCGGCGCAGGCCCACCGCGGGGTCACCGTCACCGAGGTGCCGGTGGCGGACCTGCCGGGGGCCGTCGAGGGCCACGACCTGGTGGCGGTGAGCGTGGTCCAGTCCGCCGACGGGGCCATGGTCGACCTCGACGCGCTGCGGACGGCGGCGGCCGAGGCCGGTGCGGCGGTGGTTCTCGACGTCACGCAGGCCGCCGGGTGGTTGCCGCTCGCCGTGGACTGGGCGGACTGGGTCGTCGGCGCCGGGTACAAGTGGCTGCTCACCCCTCGTGGTGCGGCGTGGCTGGCCGTCCATCCGCGGGCGCTCGACCGCGGGCATCCCGTCGCGGCGAACTGGTATG
The DNA here is from genome assembly GCF_001942305.1 of Saccharomonospora sp. CUA-673. Lineage (GTDB taxonomy): Bacteria > Actinomycetota > Actinomycetes > Mycobacteriales > Pseudonocardiaceae > Prauserella. Next base: position 43,764 of record NZ_MKKE01000085.1, read on the forward strand.
CGGGCGAGGACCCGTGGGACACGGTGTACGGCCTGCCGTTGCGGCTGGCGGCGGGTGCCCGGCGATACGACGCGTCCCCGGCCTGGTTGGCGTTCGTCGGCGCGGCCGCCGCGCTCGACCACCTCGCGTCGCTCGACGTCCGTGCCGTGCACGCCCACTGCACCGGGCTCGCCGACGAGCTGCGCGGGCGGCTCGGCCTGTCGCCGGCCGGCAGCGCGATCGTGTCGCTGGAGACGTCGGTGCCCCGAGAACGCCTCGCCGCGGCGGGCGTCCGCGGCAGCATCCGCGCCGGACGGCTCCGCCTGGGCTGGCACCTGTACAACACCGACGAGGACGTGGATCTGGTGGTTGAGGCCCTGCGCTGACCGTTCATGCACTACCGTCACGGCCCGTGTCAGGACAGCAGCCGAACTTCGCCGGAACGAGTGCACCCCGGGAGGGTGGCTCGCACGAACGTCACGGAATGCATCGGCTGCCGGTGGCCGCGAAGGTGGGCGGGCTGATCGCCATCGCGCTCGTCTCGGGGCTCGTCTGGTGGCTGATCCGCTACCAGCCCACCACCGAGGGCCACGCCGAGGCGACCGAGGACCCACTCACGAGCGGTGAGTTCGCCTACGAGCAGGTGGCCGGTCCGGAGGTCTCGGACGACTGCGCGGGCAACTCCTACGGGCGCGTGGTCGAGTGGTTCGAGCAGCAGCCGTGCGAACGGGTGCACCGGTCGCTGTACGAGACCCGCGACGGCGACGCGCGGGCGCTCGTGTCGGTCGTGGTCGTGACCATGCCCGAACAGCGCGGCGCGCAGGAACTCAAGGTCACCACCGACACCAACGGGACCGGCAACGTCAACGACCTGGTGCGCGACGGCACGGCCGGCATCGAGGGTGCGCCGAACGTCGCCCAGGGGCAGTACGCCTCACGGGTGGTCGGGGCGCAGCTGACGATCGTCGAGGTGGCCTACTACGCCGACGCGGGCGGGCCGGCCGACCGGCTGGGCGACATCGCCCACGACGCGTTGCGCCTGTCAGCCACGGCCCGGTAGGGGCGGCGCGGCGGGTTCGACGCCGGCGTCGAGCCGCCAGCTCGTCAACCGGGTCGCCGAGCCGATGAGCGCCTGGACCGCGACCTCGCGCAGCGGGCCGTCGTCGGTCCGTTCCAGCACGCCGTGCCACGCGCTCGCGGCGTCCGTCTCCGCCGCCACGACGAGCTCGGCCGCCGACTCCTCGTCGGAGACCTGCTCGGCGCCCTGGTAGGCGGGCTCGGCCGCACGCGGGGTGGACCCGGCGTCGGCGATCAGCCTGCGGCAGGCCTGACGCCGGTCGAGGTGAGCGTCCGCCCCGGCGGCCAGACCGTTGTCGTAGGCGGCGGGCAGGAACGCGGTCACCGTGTCGTAGACCCACTCGGCGGCGTACTCGGCCGACAACGCGTCCTGCAGCGCCGACACCGCCTCCTCGTCGGGGCGGGCCGCGTCGACACCTTCGAGCGGATCCGGATGGCCCCCGCCCAGGTCGGGGCCGAGCTGCCGTGCGGCGGCGCAGCCGGCGGCGACCGCGGCCACGAGCCCCACGCGGTACCGCGGGAGCCCGCCGACGAGCCCGGCGGCCTGCTCCTGCGCCTCGCCGAGCCGGTTGCCGAGCTGTGCGACGTCGTCGACGGTGGCCGGCACGCGCGGCATGCGTTCGGGGCGCGGACGGTTCAGCCGCCGGATCTCCTCGTCGAGCGCGTCGGCGTGGGCCTGACGCACCGTCGCGACCTGCCGGGCCTCCGGTCCACCCGCCGCGATGGCGGCGTCGGCGTCGGCCTTGGCGCGGACCAACAGGGGCAGCAGGGGGTCGGGGGAGTCGTCGTAGTCGGTGCACCCGGCGACGGCCCCGAGGCCCGCCACCGTGGGAACGGCCAACACGGCCGCGCGCAGCACCGCACGCCGGTTCGTCGGCACCGATCGTCGGAATGTCACAGGGGGCCATCCTGCCAGGCGCGGCGGCTCGCCGAAGCCCCGCTGGTCGGCGTGCCGGCAGCGGGGCACGATAAGCTGGACCACCACTTGTCAAGAGGTGGCCAACAACTGTCAGTACAACAGCAACAAGCGGGAGCATCACGGTGCCCAACGAACTCGCCAGCCGGCTGGAGCCCGTCGTGGCCGAAGCCGTCACGGCCGCGGGTTTCGATCTCGACGCGCTCGACGTTCAACCGGCCGGACGCCGCAAACTGGTCAAGGTTGTCGTCGACAGCGACGACGGAGTCGGCCTCGACGAGGTCGCCGAGGTCAGCCGGGTCCTGTCCGGGGTGCTCGACGAGCACGAACACCTCATCGCGGGCGCCTACACCCTGGAGGTCACGTCCCCGGGCGTGGACCGGCCCCTGACCGCGCCGCGGCACTGGCGCCGGGCCAGGTTCCGCCAGGTGCGTGTGACGCCCACCGAGGGCGCGGACTTCACCGGCAGGGTCGGCGACGCGGGTGAGACCGCGGCGCGCATGCTGGTCGGCGGCACCATCCGCGACGTGCGCTACGCCGACGTCGCCAAGGCCGTCCTCGAGGTCGAGTTCAAACAACCGCCCGCCGACGAGCTCAAGAAGCTGGAGCAGGACGCTCGGCACGCCGAGAGCGCCCCGGCCGCGGAATCGACGAGCAAGGACAACAGCGAGGGTGCCGCGTCGCCCTCGGCAGCACCGAAGGAGGAGCCGAGGTGAACGTCGACATCGCCGCGCTGCGCGCCATCGAGGCCGACAAGGACATTCCGTTCGAGGCGGTACTCGAGGCGATCGAGTCCGCGCTGCTGACGGCCTACAAGCACACCGAGGGACATCAGCCGCGCGCCCGGATCGACATCGACCGGAAGACGGGCTACGTGCGGGTGCTGGCCTACACCAACGACGAGAACGGCGACGTCGCCGAGGAGTGGGACGACACGCCCGAGGGGTTCGGCCGGATCGCCGCGACCACCGCACGGCAGGTCATCCTGCAGCGGCTGCGGGACGCCGAGCACGAGAAGACCTACGGCGAGTTCTCCGCCAAGGAGGGCGAGATCGTCGCGGGGGTGATCCAGCGGGACGCGCGCGCCAACGCCCGCGGCATGGTCGTGATCGACATCGGCGGCGACACCGAGGGTGTGCTGCCGCTGGCCGAGCAGGTCCCGGGGGAGAGCTACGAGCACGGAGCCCGCATCAAGGCGTACGTGGTCGGGGTGGCCCGCAGCGCCCGGGGTCCGCAGATCACGCTGTCGCGGACCCACCCGAACCTCGTGCGCAAGCTGTTCGCGCTCGAGGTCCCGGAGATCGCCGACGGCACCGTGGAGATCTCCGCCGTGGCCCGCGAGGCCGGACACCGGTCGAAGATCGCCGTGCGGTCGACGGTGTCGGGCGTCAACGCCAAGGGCGCGTGCATCGGCCCCGTGGGCGGTCGCGTACGCAACGTGATGAGCGAGCTCGGCGGAGAGAAGATCGACATCATCGATCACTCGGACGACCCGGCCCGGTTCGTCGGCAACGCGCTCTCGCCCGCGAAGGCCGTGTCGGTGACGGTCGTGGACGAACGCGCGAAGACCGCCCGCGTGGTCGTGCCCGATTTCCAGCTGTCGCTGGCCATCGGCAAGGAGGGGCAGAACGCCCGGCTCGCGGCCCGGCTCACGGGGTGGCGGATCGACATCCGCAGCGACGCCGCACCCGACGCCGGACCCCAGCAGGAGGCCTCCCCGGACGGCGGCCCGGAGGACGCACCGCGCACAGCGGTAACCGGTTCGGCTGAGTGAGAGGTCAAGGGCTAAACTGGAGCCCGGTGCAACGCCCGACGTCGATGACCGCCCCGGTTCGTACCTGCGTCGGTTGTCGTCGACGGGCGTTGAGCGACGAGCTGGTGAGGTTGGTCGTGGCACACGGGGAACTGGTCGTCGACGTACGTCGCCGACTCCCAGGACGCGGTGCCTGGCTGCATCGGGACCCGGAGTGCCTGGCCAAGGCCGAGCGTAAACGGGCTTTTCCCCGCGCACTGCGGGTCGCCGGTCCGGTCGACGTGTCCGCGGTGCGGAACACGCTGGCCGAGCTCGTCACCGAAGAATGAGAGGGCCCGGGACATCCCCGGGTCCTGGTCGGAAACAAGGAAGCAGGTCGACCCGTCATGAGTCAGCCGTGAAGCTGAAGCCATGAACGCGCGACGATAGGACGAGGTCAGCGGGTATCTGCCTGTCTGGCCTCAGTTGAGGAGAGCAGTGGCAGGCAAGGCCCGCGTGCACGAGCTAGCAAAAGAGCTCGGTGTCACGAGCAAGGAAGTACTCGCCAAGCTCAAGGAGCAGGGCGAGTTCGTGAAGTCTGCGTCATCCACCGTGGAAGCGCCGGTCGCCCGGCGCCTGCGGGATGCGTACGGCCCCGCGGCCGGCGACAAGGCCGGTGGCAAGTCCACGGCCAAGTCCGGCGGCGGTGCGAAGAACGGTGCCGCGGCGGGGTCGCGCGCCGGCGACCGGTGCCGCGACGGCGGACTCCGGAGGTTCGGCGGCCGCCGCGCCCAAGCCCGGTGCGGCGCCGAAGCCCGGCCCCAAGCCGGGACCGAAGCCCGGTCCGAAGCAGCCGGCCCAGCCCGCCGAGCAGGCCCCGGCACCCGCGGCGTCCGCGGGTCCGGCGGCCGGTGAGAAGCAGGACGAGGCGAAGCAGGACGCGGCCAAGTCGGACGCGGCCAAGCAGGACCAGTCCGGCGGGGCGGTCGTTCCGCCGAAGCCGCAGGGCCCGAAGCCCGGTCCCAAGCCCGGCCCGAAGCAGCCGCGCGTCGGCAACAACCCGTTCGGCGTGGGTTCCGGTTCGCCGGCCCCGCGTCCGTCGGCGCCGCGTCCCGGTGGCGGCCAGGGCGGTCAGCGTTCCGACCGGCCGCAGGGCCAGCCCGGTCAGGGCGGTCAGGGCGGCCAGGGCGGTCAGCAGGGCGGTGGCCAGCAGGGTCAGCGTTCCGACCGGCAGGGTCAGCAGGGCGGCGGCAACCGGCCGAGCCCCGGCAACATGCCGCCCCGCCCGAACCCGGGCATGATGCCGTCCCGTCCGGCGAAGCCGAGCGGTCCCGGCGGCGGTCGCGGTGGACCCGGCGGTGGCCGCGGTGGACCCGGCGGCGGTCGTGGCGGTCCCGGCGGCGGTCGCGGTGGACCCGGTGGTCCCCCCGGTCGCGGTGGACCCGGCGGCGCTCCCGGTGGTGGCGGCGGCGGTGGCGGCGGCTTCCGTCCCGGCGGTGGTGGGCCCGGTGGTCCTCCCGGTGGTGGCGGCGGCGGTTTCCGCGGTCGCGGCGGTGGCGGTCGTGGTGGCACGGCAGGTGCCTTCGGCCGTCCCGGTGGTCCCTCGCGCAAGGGCCGCAAGTCGAAGCGGCAGAAGCGCCAGGAGTACATGGAGAACATGCAGGCGCCGTCCGTCGGTGGCGTGCGTCTGCCCAAGGGCAGCGGCGAGACGATCCGCCTGCCGCGGGGTGCCTCGCTGACCGACTTCGCCGAGAAGATCGACGCCAACCCGGCTTCGCTGGTGCAGGTGTTGTTCCACCTCGGCGAGATGGTCACGGCGACGCAGTCCGTGTCGGACGACGTGCTGGAGCTGCTCGGCGGCGAGATGAACTACAACGTTCAGGTCGTCAGCCCGGAGGAGGAGGACCGCGAGCTTCTCGAGGCCTTCGACATCCAGTACGGCTCCGACGCCGGCACCGACGAGGACCTGCAGGTGCGGCCCCCGGTCGTGACCGTGATGGGTCACGTCGACCACGGTAAGACGCGTCTGCTGGACACCATCCGGAAGACGAAGGTCGCCGAGGGCGAGGCCGGCGGTATCACCCAGCACATCGGTGCGTACCAGGTCGAGGCCGAGCTCGAGGGCGACGACCGGACGGTCACGTTCATCGACACCCCGGGTCACGAGGCGTTCACCGCCATGCGTGCCCGTGGTGCGCAGGCCACGGACATCGCGGTGATCGTGGTCGCGGCCGACGACGGCGTGATGCCGCAGACGATCGAGGCGATCAACCACGCGCAGGCGGCCAAGTCGCCGATCGTGGTCGCGGTCAACAAGATCGACAAGGAAGGCGCCAACCCGCAGAAGATCCGCCAGCAGCTCACCGAGTACGGCCTGGTGGCGGAGGAGTACGGCGGCGAGACGATGTTCGTCGACATCTCCGCGCGGGAGAACGTCAACATCGACGGGCTGCTCGAGGCGATCCTGTTGACCGCGGACGCGGCGCTGGATCTGCGGGCCAACCCGGACATGGAGGCGCAGGGCGTCGCGATCGAGGCCCACCTGGACCGTGGCCGCGGCCCCGTGGCGACCGTGCTGGTTCAGCGCGGCACGCTGCGGGTCGGCGACTCGGTGGTGGCCGGCGACGCGTACGGCCGCGTGCGGCGCATGGTCGACGAGCACAACCGCGATGTCACCGAGGCCGATCCGTCGCGTCCGGTGCAGGTCATCGGCTTCACGTCGGTGCCGCGTGCGGGTGACACGTTCCTGGTCGTGGACGAGGACCGGGTGGCACGGCAGATCGCCGAGCGCCGCCAGGCCCGCATCCGCAACGCCGAGAACGCGGCCAAGCGCAAGCGGGTCAGCCTGGAGGACCTGGACTCCGCGTTGAAGGAGACCAACACCCTCAACCTGATCATCAAGGGTGACAACTCGGGTACCGTCGAGGCGCTCGAGACGTCGCTCATGCAGATCGAGGTGGGCGACGAGGTCGAGCTGGCGATCGTGCACCGCGGTGTCGGTGGCGTGACCGAGAGCGACATCGACCTGGCGACGGCGTCCGACGCGGTCGTGATCGGCTTCAACGTGCGGGCCCAGGGCAAGGCGACCGAGCGGGCCACCCGCGAGGGCGTCGACGTCCGGTACTACACGGTGATCTACCAGGCGATCGACGAGATCGAGCAGGCTCTGAAGGGCATGCTCAAGCCCGAGTACGAAGAGGTCGAGCTCGGCAAGGCCGAGGTCCGCGACGTCTTCAAGTCCTCGAAGTTCGGCACGATCGCCGGTTGCCTGGTCACGTCGGGCATCATCCGCCGCAACGCCAAGGCGCGGTTGCTGCGGGACGGTGTGGTCGTCAGCGAGGAGCTGCCCGTGGCGTCGCTGCGGCGGTTCAAGGACGACGCGACCGAGGTGCGCGACGGTTACGAGTGTGGTCTGACGCTCGGCAAGTTCTCCGACATCAAGGTCGGCGACGTCGTCGAGACGTACGAGCAGCGCGAGAAGCCGCGCGCGTAACGAGGTGCGGTGCCTGCGGGTGGTGGATCGAGGTCGGTCCGCCACCCGCAGGCGTAGCCGCTCCTTCGTCGGACCCGGGCGATGCGGGGTGACGATGTTCGTGGGTTCGCTGGAGTTGGACGTGTTGTTGGGCGATGTCCGGTCGCTCAAGCAGAAGCGTTCCGTGGTGCGGCCGATCGTGGCCGAGCTGCGGAAGCGGTTCGACGTCGCGGTCGCCGAGGCCGGCCAGTTGGACCTGCATCGCCGGGCGACCGTGGGGGTCGCCGTGGTCGCTGCCGACGGCGCGCATGTGCGGGATGTTCTCGATGCGTGCGAGCGATCCGTCGCGGAGCGGCCGGAGATCGAACTGTTGTCGGCTCGTCGCCGGGTGCACGGCGGCGACGACGAATGAGATGAGTGAGTGAGGGGATTCGGGTGGCTGACAATGCACGCCCGCGCAGGTTGGCGAAGCGGATCGCGCAGATCGTCGCGTCGGCGCTCGAGCACGAGGTGAAGGACCCTCGGCTGGGCAACGTCACGATCACCGATGCCCGCATCACCGGTGACCTGCGGGACGCGACCGTGTATTACACGGTGCTCGGCGAGACCCTCGACGCGGCGCCCGATTTCGCCGGCGCCGCGGCCGCGTTGGAGTCGGCGCGCGGTGTGCTCCGCACGAAGGTCGGCCAGGGCACCGGTGTGCGCTACACGCCGACGTTGACGTTCGTGGCCGACAACATCCCGTCGGAGGCCCGCAACATCGACGATCTGCTGGCGAAGGCGCGTGAGGCCGACGCCGAGGTCGCCCGTCAGGCCACGTCGGCCGAGCCCGCAGGTGAGGCCGACCCGTACAAGCCCGCCAAGGACGCCGACGAGGGCTGAGTGTTCGCGTTCCGGCATCGGCGGGTCCCGGTTGCTGCCCGATTCGGACTATCGCGGTTCGAGGACGGTTTCGCGTTTGTCGGTGTAGGTGACGCCGAGTGGTGTGGTGACCGACGACGTGCCGTGGGTGGGGTCGTAGGAGTGGATCCATCCGGGTGCGTTCTTGAGTCGGTGGTGGCGTCGGCAGCGCGGTGCCGCGTTGCTGGTCGAGGTTGAGCCTTGGTCTATGGCCCATTCGTGGTGGTGGTCGAAGTCGCAGTGCCGTGCGGGCCGTCGGCACCAGGGGACAACGCACATCCGGTCGCGTACTTCGACGAGTTTCCGGATCGTCGAGTTCGGACGATACGACGATCGGCCGAGGTCAACGGGGTTGCCGGTGGCGGGGTCGCAGAGGACCTTGCGCCAGAGAGACTTGGGGTTGGTCATGATCTCGCGCGCGTAGGCGGCGGGGATTGGTCCGATTCCGTCGATTGAGGCGCCGGTCTCGGACATGGAGAGCGCGGTGTCGATGGGCATGTGCAGGTAGACCATTGCCGCCGACTGGGGGACGGTGACGCCGGGGTCGTTGCCGAGGAGCAGGTCGGCGAACACGTCGGCGCGGAGCTGGTCAAGGTTGCGTGACGAGTCGGAGGTCCGGAGCTTACGGGCGATGGCGTCGACGCGGGCGTAGGCGGCCGAGTCAATGTCGGAGGGCAGGTCGGCGGCGATCCGCGACTGGGCGTGAACCCCGTGGTCGAGCGTCACCTTGCGCCCTTCGTGGGCCCTGCGTGCGGCCGCGGTCTCGGCACCCGGGTCGACCTGCTTGACGATCTGAGAGGCGTGCCAGGCCATATTGCGTGGTTGCCAAGCAGTAAGAGACAGGCGGCCCAGTTTCTCCTCAAGTAGCCGATCGACCTCGAGGGCATCGGAGTCGGAAACCGGAGCGACAACGTTCAGTACCCGCTCAGCGCAATACCGATCCACCTGTCCGCCGTGCATGGCGGAAAGCAGTCGCGGCATCCGATAGGTCAACGCGAGCGCGGTATCAATCCGACCCAAAACCACCTGAGGCGACAATCGAAGCTCAGCGCCAGCGCCTCAGCAAGCGACCGACGCTCCACCGAATCCGACGACGATCCGCAGTCGGGCGAAGCAAGAAACGACACCTCAGCAGCATCAGCCCGAGCCCGCAAAGCAAGCACCGAACGGGCCCGATCGATAATCTCTTCAACACCTGTCACGAAACCAATAATACCGAACACGCGATCGTCAAACCTCACCCACAAGAATGAAGAAACCCGAACGCAAAGTAACCAAAAACATCCCCCACCAATAACGCCAACCGCCGAAGCGAAGCAAGGCCAAACCCGCCACTCCCAACAACCCCACAAATCCGCCCCCCAGTGATGTGTCATCCCGTCGACCTAAAACAGGAACCATCACACTGCAGTCAGAGCGCAACCAACCCCGAAACCGCAGCCAAGAAACAAAACCTTGCGCCCTGACTGCAGTGTGATAAACGAAAAGCGAAGGTCGAGGGATGACACATCACCGGCGGCAAAGCCGCCCACATCCCGGAGACCTGCCCCGCCGGCGAGGCGATGCCCGTAACGCACCCTCGCGCACAAAACCCCAACACAGCGACGGGAACTGCCAACACAGCGCCGCGAACTGCCAACACGGCGCCGCAGATTGCCAACACGGCGCCGCGGATTGCCAACACGGCGCCGCGGATTGCCAACACAGCGACGCGAGGTGCCAACACGGCGACGTGGGGTGCTGACACGGCACCCCACCCGCACCGCACCCCGCCGGGCCCGCCACCCCCCGGGGTTACTTCACGGCTATGAGGATGTCGCGGGTGATGGCTTGGTCGACGCGGTGGCCGAGGCGGTCGTAGGGGCCGCCGTCGAGGACGCGCAGGCCGGCGCGGGTGAGGATGTCGGCGAGTTCGTCGCGGGGGACGACGTGGGTGTTCCAGGACAGGCCGAGGGCGCCGCCGCGGCGGAGGGTGCGGGTCCAGCCGGGGACGGCGGCGGCGAGCAGGTCGCGGGGGCTGCGGGCGAGCGCCGCGTCCTGGCCGCGGCTGCCGTGCTGCACGCCGTAGGGCGCGTCGGCGACGATCACGTCGACGCTGCCACGGCGGACGAGTTCGTCGGTTTCGAGGGTGTCGCAGCGCAGGTAGTGGATCGCGCGGGTGTTGCCGGCCTTGTACTCCTCCTTGGTGGGGGCGTACGTGATGTCGAGCCGGTTGCGAGGCGGATCTTGTTGCGCCGCACCAGGGTGGCCTCGGCGGTGTGCTTGACCCGCTTGGTGCGCAGGTAGGTCTTGATGAACTGCTGGTAGGCCTCGAAGTCGCGTTCGTCGACGTCCACGCCGGTCACGTCGAAGCCGTACATCATGGCCTGGTTGAGCGTGGTTCCGCGGCCGCACAGCGGGTCGAGCACGTGCAGGCCGGCCTCGGTGAGCGCCTGGGGACGTGCGGTGGAGAGCACCGTGAGGTTCAGCAGCAGTTTGGTGAACAGCTCGTTGGTCTTGCCCGTGTACTTCTGGATCGTGAGCAGGTCGGAGTCGAACCGGTCGAGCCGGCTGAGCGGCAGCGGCCGCAGCAGTTCGCCCGAAGCGTCCGATCGGGACCGTTCGAAAAGGACGTACGCCGAGGACAGATTGGACAGTGCCGCCAGGTCGGTGTCGGTGAGCGGTTCGTCGGTGGCGAACGTGACGTACTCGGCGCCGCCGATCTCGTCGGTGCGACGTCGGAGGGAACACGCGACAGCACGGTGTCGCCGAACACGGTCAGCTCGGCCTGGAGCAGCTGCGCCGACGTCTCGGTGTAGACGCGGTTCGCGGACGGCAGGATCAGAATGGCGTACTCGGGCATCGGCGAGAGCTTACTGCGGGTTAGCCTGCCACGAGTGACCGCCGCCGCCGACAACAGCGACAACAGCACGAACGAGAACGACGCTCCCGAGCACGAGGCTCCTGACAACGACACCGCGGAGCGGGTTCCCGCGCGGAAGGTGTTCGGTCTTGCGGTGCCCGCGTTGGGCGTGCTGGCGGCCGAACCGCTGTACGTGCTCGTCGACACCGCCGTGGTCGGTCACCTGGGTGCGCTGCCGCTGGCGGCGCTCGCGCTCGGCGGGACGCTGTTGGCGCTGGTGTCCACGCAGCTGACGTTCCTGTCCTACGGCACGACGGCGCGCACGGCCCGGCTGCACGGCGCGGGCCGGCGCGCCGAGGCCGTCGGGGAGGGCGTGCAGGCCACGTGGCTCGCCCTCGCCGTCGGCACGGTCATCGTGGCGCTGGGCCAGCTGTTCGCGCGGCCGGTCGCGAGCCTGATGTCGGGCAGCGAGGAGATCACCGACGCCGCGGTGTCCTGGCTGCGGATCGCGCTGCTCGGCACGCCGATGATCCTCGTGACGATGGCCGGCAACGGGTGGATGCGCGGCGTGCAGGACCCCGTTCGCCCGCTGCGGTACGTCCTGGCCGGCAACGGACTGTCGGCGGTGCTGTGCCCGGTCCTGGTGTACCCGGCGGGACTGGGCCTGGAGGGTTCCGCGATCGCCAACGTCATCGCCCAGACCGTCTCGGGCGGTTTCTTCCTGGCCGCGCTCGTGCGGGAGCGGGTGCGGCTGCGCCCGCGGCCGTCGGTGATGTGGGCCCAGCTGGTCCTCGGCCGGGACCTCGTGCTGCGCAGTCTCGGGTTCCAGGCGTGCTTCCTGTCGGCCACGGCCGTCGCGGCGCGCACGTCGACCGAGGCCGTCGGCGCCCACCAGGTGGTGTGGCAACTGTGGACGTTCCTGTCGCTGGTGCTCGACTCGATCGCCATCGCCGCGCAGTCGCTGATCGGCGCCGCGCTCGGCGGGGGAGCGCGGCGCCGCGCGCAGAGCATCGCCGGCCAGATCGTGCGCTACGGCCTCGTGCTCGGCTGCGGGCTCGGGATCGCCTTCGCCGCGGTGTCCCAGGTGCTGCCGCTGGCGTTCACCGGCGACGCGGGCGTGCTCGCGGAGATCCCGCACGCCTGGTGGTTCTTCGTCGCACTGCAGCCCGTGGCCGGGGTGGTGTTCGCCCTCGACGGCGTGCTCCTCGCGCCGGCGACGCGGCGTTTCTGCGCAACGCCACCCTCGGCAGCGCCCTGCTCGGGTTCCTGCCGCTCATCTGGGCCTCGCTCGGCTTCGGCTGGGGATTGGCCGGCATCTGGACCGGTCTGACCGTGTTCATGCTGCTGCGGCTCGGATTCGTCGTCGTGCGCTGGCGCGGCGAGCGCTGGGCCGTCACCGGCGCCGTACGCGCGTGAGCAACTACACCGGGCAGCCGGGTACTGCGATCGGGCGGCATCGACTAGAACGGACAGGGACGGTGGCGAGTGCCTGTCCGAATCATCCGAGTACGAGGAGAAGCAGGTGCAGGCCAGCCGACCGGCGAACGCCCCGGTGAAGACCTCCCCGCCGCTGCGGGCGTGGATCGTGTGGGGCGCCGGCGCGATCGTGTACCTGCTCGCCGTGTTCCACCGCGCCTCGTTCGGCGTCGCGGGGCTGAGCGCGGCCGAACGGTTCGGCGTCGGCGCCGCGGCCCTGGGCACGTTCACCGTGCTGCAGGTCGCCGTGTACGCCGCGATGCAGATCCCCACCGGAATGCTCGTCGACCGCTTCGGCTCGCGGTCGGTGCTCATCGGTGCCGTCGTCATGCTGGGTTCGGGGCAGGTGCTGCTGGCCGTCGTCGACACCTACGCCCTGGGCCTGCTGGCGCGCGCCGTCCTCGGTGTCGGGGACGCGCTGGCGTTCGTGTCGGTGCTGCGCCTGGCCGCCAACCACTTCCCGGGCCGGCAGTACGTGCTCGTCACCGCGTTCACCGGATCGCTGGGCTTCCTCGGCAACCTCGGTGCGACGCTGCCGCTGGCGCTGCTGCTCGAGGGGCCGGGCTGGACGCGACGTTCCTCGGCGTGGGCGTCGCGACGCTCGCGTACGTCGCGGTGGTGCTCGTGGCCGTGCGCGACACCCCGGAGCGGCGCACCGCCCGCTCGTCGGCCAAGTCGCTGAGGGAGGTCGGCGGCGAACTCCGCGGCGCGTGGCGCGAACCGGGCACCCGGCTGGCGTTCTGGACGCACTTCTCGATGCCGTTCAGCCTCAACGTGATGACGCTGCTGTGGGGCGTGCCCTACATGGTCGAACAGCTCGGCTACGCCGAGACCACGGCCAGTTCCCTGCTGATGGTGTTCGTCCTCGGCGCCATGCTCACCAGCCCCTTCGCGGGCGGCTACTTCAGTCGTAGGCCGGACCTGCGGATGCCCACCGTTCTCGGCTACGGCGCGCTGCTGGCCGTGACGTGGGCCGTGCTGCTGGCCTGGCCGGGGCAGGTACCGGTCGCGGCGCTCGTACCGGCGTTCCTGGTGATGTCGCTCGGTGCGCCCGTGTCGACCGTCGGGTTCGCCCTCGTGCGCGACTACAACCCGCTGCCGCGCGTCGGCACGGCCACCGGCGCGGTCAACGTCGGCGGGTTTTGCGCCACCACCGCCGCCTCGCTGCTGGTGGGCATCCTCGTGCAGCTGACCGGCGACTACCGCATCGCACTGCTGTCGGTCATCGCCGTGCTGCTGTTCGGCGTCTGCCGCGTGCTCGTCTGGTACCGCCGGGTGCGGGCGAGCGTGCTGGCCGCGCAGGACCGCGGCGAGGACGTGCCCGTGCCGATCCGACGCAGGTCGTGGGACCTCGTGTCGCGCCGGGCGAGGCGCTTCGTTAGGGTCGTCGGCCGTGCCCACACCGCCCGCACCCGGACTGCTCATCGTCGACAAGCCCTCGGGGATGACGTCCCACGACGTCGTCGCCAAGGCCCGACGTTTCCTCGGCACCCGCAAGATCGGCCACGCGGGCACCCTCGACCCGATGGCCACCGGCGTGCTCGTGCTCGGCGTCGAACGTGCCACGAAGCTGCTCGGCCACCTGGCCCTCGACCGCAAGACCTACCTGGCGACCATCACGCTCGGCGCCTCGACGACGACCGACGACGCCGAGGGCGACGTCCTCGACGAGGCCGACGCGAGCGGGGCCGGCGACGCGGCGATCGCCGACGGCATCGCCGCCCTGACCGGCGATCTGCAGCAGGTGCCCAGCGCCGTCAGCGCGGTGAAGGTCGACGGCAAGCGTGCCTACGCGCGGGTGCGCGACGGGGAGGAGGTGGACCTGCCGCCGCGGCCGGTCACCGTGCACCGGTTCGACCTGCTCGCCGCGCGCCGGGTCGGGACCCGCGTCGAACTCGACGTGATGGTCGACTGCTCCTCGGGCACGTACGTGCGCGCGCTGGCGCGCGACCTGGGCGCCGGCCTCGGCGTGGGCGGGCACCTGACCCAGCTGCGCCGCACCACCGTCGGGCCGTTCAGCCTGGCCGCCGCACGCACCCTCGAGGCGATCGAGGCCGAACCGGGACTGTCGTTGACGCTGGCCGAGGCCGTCGCGGCGGCGTTCCCGCGACGCGACGTCGACGCCGCCGCGGCCCGCGCGGTGCGGCACGGCCAGCGGTTGCCCGCCGCCGGTATCGCGGGCACCTACGGCATCTTCGCCCCCGACGGTGTGGCGTTGGCGCTCGCGGAGGACCGTGGCCCGGTGACCAAGCCGCTCGTCGTGCTCGCGCCCGCCTGAGTCCCGGCCACCGCGCCCCAGCTCCCGCGTCCCAGCGCCCGCCGGAGCGCCTGCGGACCGGGTCGTTACGCTGCTGCATTGTGCAGCGTTGGCGCGGTTTGACAGATCTTCCCGGCGGGTGGGGCCGATGCGTCGTCACCATCGGGGTCTTCGACGGGGTGCACCTGGGCCATCAGGTGCTGATCGAACGGACGGTGGCCACGGCCGGGCAGCTGGGTGTGCCGTCGGTCGTGCTGACCTTCGACCCGCATCCGTCCGAGGTGCTGCGGCCCGGTTCGCACCCCGCCCAGCTGACGACCCTGCGGCGCAAGGCCGACCTGGTGGAGAAGCTCGGCGTGGACGTGTTCTGCGTGCTGCCGTTCACCCCGGAGCTGTCGCGGTTGGAACCCGAGGAGTTCGTGCACCAGGTGCTCGTCGACAAGCTTCATGCCGCGGCCGTGATCGTGGGGGAGAACTTCCGCTTCGGCCGTAAGGGCGCCGGCGACGTGGAGGTGCTCAAGGCGCTCGGCAAGCGGTTCGGCTTCACCGCGCAGGGTGCGACGCTGCAGGGCACGGCGCTGCCCGACGGGCAGCAGACGAGCGCGGAGATCACGTTCTCGTCGACGTACGTGCGCTCGTGCATCGACGCCGGTGACGTGCGCGCCGCGGGCGAGGCCCTCGGCCGGCCCCACCGACTCGAGGGCATCGTCGTGCGGGGCGACGGACGCGGGCACGAACTCGGCTACCCGACGGCGAACCTGTCGACGCCGCGGCTCGCCGCGATCCCCGCCGACGGCGTGTACGCGTGCTGGTTCGAGCGTGCCGGCGGTCCGCCGGTGGCGGCCGCGGTGTCGGTCGGCACCAACCCGACGTTCTCCGGCCGGGAACGCACCGTCGAGGCGTTCGTGCTCGACGTCGACGAGGACTTCTACGGTCAGCAGGTGTCCCTCGATTTCGTCGAACGTCTCCGGGGTCAGATCCGGTTCGACGGCCCGGAGGGACTGATCGACCAGATGGCCGACGACGTGCGCAGGACCAGGGATTTGCTCGGTTTGTCCTGATGAGCGGCGGCCGGTCGCCTCGGTGAGACTCCTCCGGCGGGGTGCAATCGCGTTGCGGGGCCGTCGGCTCGTGGCGATCCGTCCGTATTGCCGGGCGCGGCCTGGCAGGATGCCCCCAGGGGCCGTCCGCGAGGATGGCGGGCGACCGGGATGAACGAGGGGAGCACGACCGACGTGGAAGACCACAAGATCGTCCAGCGCAACATCGCGTTGCAGCGTGAGTGGTACGGGGAACCGCTCGGCGACCGGGTGCGCAGACTTGTCGTGGCCTTCGACGTGTCGCAGGCGTATCTGGCCGAGGTGCTGGGGATCAGTGCTCCGATGTTGAGCCAGGTCATGAGTGGACGTCGCGCCAAGATCGGCAACCCCGTGGTGCTCGCGCGCCTGATCATGCTGGAACGCAAGGTACTGACGCCCGACGTCGCGGGCGGCAGCAAGGAGGCCATCGAGGCGGCGCTCGAGGACGTCAAGGCCGCGCGGCCCACGGTGAGCAGGGACAACGTCCCGCTGGCCTCGGGGCCGGACGACCAGGACGTGCTGACGGCGCTGCGCGAGGCCACCGACGGCGAGAACCTGATGGCGGCGGCCGAACGCCTCGACGACGATTTCCCCGCGACCGCCGACCTGCTGCGCCGCGCGGGCAAGGACCCGCGCTGACGCCGGGGTCGCGTGAGACTGTTCAGTGCTTTCCCGGTTCCCGCGGCGGCGGCCGACACGCTGCGGCGGCGGCTGGCCGCGGTCGCAGGACCCCGCGGGGGAGGGCTGCGGTGGACGGCGCAGGACGGCTGGCACCTCACCCTGGGGTTCTACGGTGCGGACGATCCGCTCGAGCGCCGCGCGTGGCTGGCCGACAGGCTTGCCGGAATGCGGGCCCCGGTGCTGCGCATCGCCGGGGCGGGCACGTTCCCGGGCGTACTGTGGGCCGGCGTCGAGGCGGGAGCGGCCGGCCGGCGGGCGCTGGCCGACATCGCCGCGGCCGCGCGGCCGGACACCGAGCGCCGGCCGTTCCGGGCGCACGTCACCCTGCCCGCGGTGGTCCGCCGGCCGTGCTCGAGACGTGGGCGGCCGCCCTGGCGGACCACCGGGGCCCGGAGTGGGCGCCGGCGGCCGTGGTCCTGCTCCGCAGCGACCGAGGGTCCCACGGGCCCGTGTACACGCCGGTGGGCCGCGTCGACCTCGGCCGTGCGCTGCGGTGAGGCCGGGCGCTGATAGGCTGAACAGCTGAGTCCGGCTGCGGTCCGTGGCGGCCGGTACTGACCTGACAACACGGCACCGAACACGAGGAGTGACGCGTGGCTCTGTCCACCGATGAGAAGAAGTCGATCCTGTCCGAGTACGGCTTGCACGAGTCGGACACGGGTTCGCCCGAGGCGCAGGTGGCCCTGCTGACCAAGCGGATCGTGGGGCTGACCGAGCACCTCAAGACGCACAAGCACGACCACCACTCGCGTCGTGGTCTGCTGCTGCTGGTCGGCCGTCGCCGCCGACTGCTCAACTACGTGATGCAGGTGGACGTCGCGCGCTACCGTTCGCTGATCCAGCGACTCGGCCTGCGCCGGTGACATCATGACGAAGGGGAGTGGCCCACCGGGTCGCTCCCCTTCGGTCCACCCGGCCCCGCACCGGCAGGGCCGGACACACCAGGCCGGACACAACACCACAGAGAAGATTCCGCAGCGACACGCGCCGCGTGCGGGGACGCCGCAGCCGGTCCTCGGTAGTGGCTCCCGGGAGGTTTCCCGAGGCTTCGATCGATGGCCGGCCTCGTACCCCGCCACGTGCCCCGAAGGGCGGGGCTGTGCGTGCCGCGTTGCGATGGTACGAGGAGTAAGAACAGATATGACTGATGCAGACGGCATCACCGTGCACGAAACGGAAGCCGTGCTGGACAACGGTCGGTTCGGCACGCGCACGGTGCGCTTCGAGACGGGCAGGCTGGCCAAGCAGGCCGCCGGCTCGGTCGTGGCGTACCTCGACGACGAGACCATGCTGCTGTCGGCCACCACGGCCTCGAAGCAGCCCAAGGAGCACTTCGATTTCTTCCCGCTGACGGTGGACGTCGAGGAGCGCATGTACGCCGCCGGCCGGATCCCCGGCGCGTTCTTCCGCAGGGAGGGCCGTCCGTCCACGGACGCGGTCCTGACCTGCCGACTGATCGACCGCCCGCTGCGCCCGTCGTTCGCCGACGGCCTGCGCAACGAGATCCAGATCGTCATCACGGTGCAGAGCCTGCACCCCGAGGACCCGTACGACGTGCTGGCGATCAACGCCGCGTCCGCGTCCACGCAGATCGGCGGCCTGCCGTTCTCCGGTCCCATCGGCGGCGTGCGCATCGCGCTGATCGAGGACCAGTGGGTCGCGTTCCCGACCTGGTCGCAGCTGGAGAAGGCCACGTTCAACATGGTCGTCGCCGGCCGTGTCGTCGGTGATGACGTCGCGATCATGATGGTCGAGGCCGAGGGCACCGAGAACACGCTCGACCTGGTCGCCGAGGGCGGGACCGCGCCGACCGAGACGACGGTCGCGCAGGGCCTCGACGCCGCCAAGCCGTTCATCCGCGCCCTGTGCGAGGCGCAGCAGCAGCTCGCCGAGGTCGCGGCCAAGCCGACCGGCGACTACCCGACGTTCCCGCCCTACCAGCAGGACGCCTACGACGCCGTCGCCGCGATCGCGACCGACGAGCTGACCAAGGCGCTGGCGACCGAGGGCAAGCAGGACCGCGACGACGCCACCGACGAGGTCAAGGCCGCCGTCCTGGAGAAGGTCGGCCTCGGCGAGGGCGAGGCGTTCGAGGGCCGTGACAAGGAGATCGGCGCCGCGTTCAAGTCGCTGACCAAGCAGGTGGTGCGCCAGCGCATCCTGCGCGACAAGGTCCGCATCGACGGCCGCGGCGTGACCGACATCCGCCAGCTGGGCGCCGAGGTCGCGGTCATCCCGCGGACGCACGGTTCGGCGCTGTTCGAGCGCGGCGAGACCCAGATCATGGGTGTCACCACGCTGAACATGCTGCGCATGGAGCAGACGCTGGACACGCTCTCTCCGGAGACGTCCAAGCGCTACCTGCACCACTACAACTTCCCGCCGTTCTCCACCGGCGAGACCGGCCGCGTGGGCACGCCCAAGCGCCGCGAGATCGGCCACGGCATGCTCGCCGAGCGCGCGCTCGTGCCGGTGCTGCCGAAGCGTGACGAGTTCCCCTACGCCATCCGTCAGGTGTCGGAGGCGCTGGGCTCGAACGGCTCGACGTCGATGGGTTCGGTCTGCGCGTCCACGATGAGCCTGTACAACGCCGGTGTGCCGCTGAAGGCGCCGGTCGCGGGCATCGCGATGGGCCTGGTGTCCGACGAGGTTGACGGTGAGACGCGTTACGTCGCGCTGACCGACATCCTCGGCGCCGAGGACGCCTTCGGTGACATGGACTTCAAGGTCGCCGGCACCAAGGACGTCATTACGGCCCTGCAGCTCGACACCAAGCTCGACGGCATCCCGTCCGACGTGCTGGCCGCCGCGCTGAACCAGGCGCGCGACGCCCGGCTGACGATCATGGACGTGATGTCCGAGGCGATCGACGAGCCGGACGAGATGAGCCCGTACGCCCCGCGCGTGACGAGCGTGAAGATCCCGGTCGACAAGATCGGCGAGGTCATCGGGCCGAAGGGCAAGATGATCAACACGATCACCGAGGAGACCGGCGCCGACATCTCGATCGAGGACGACGGCACGATCTACGTCGCGCCGCCGACGGTCCGTCCGCCGAGGCGGCGATCGACAAGATCAACGCGATCGCCAACCCGCAGTTGCCGAAGGTCGGCGAGCGCTTCCTGGGCACGGTCGTCAAGACCGCCGCCTTCGGCGCGTTCGTCTCGCTGCTGCCCGGCAAGGACGGCCTCGTGCACATCTCGAAGCTGGGCAACGGCAAGCGCATCGGCAAGGTCGAGGACGTCGTGAACGTCGGCGACAAGCTGCGCGTCGAGATCCAGGACATCGACAACCGCGGCAAGATCAGCCTCGTCGTCGTCAACGAGGACGCGGAGGGCGACACGTCCGCCGCGGCCGAGGGCGACGCGGCCGAGACGGCGGAGACGCCGGAGCCGGCCGCCGCCGAGTAACGCGGCCGCACCACACCCGCACGCGACAGCGACCCGTCGACGGCATTCGTGCCCCGGCGGGTCGCTGTGTGTGCGAGACCGATCCCCGCGACGAAGCAAGGTTGATGGCAGCGCAGATTTCCGGCTACGAACAGCCCGTAGGCACCACCCGCACCCTGGAGTCCACATCGGACGGTCCGCGGGTGCGGCGGACCGTGTTGCCCGGTGGCCTGCGCGTGGTCACCGAGCAGATCCCGGGCGTGCGCTCGGCGACGGTCGGCCTGTGGGTCGGCGTCGGCTCGCGGGACGAGCATCCCGCCGTGGCCGGCGCCGCGCACTACCTCGAGCACCTGTTGTTCAAGGGCACCGCGCGCCGCGACGCCACCGATATCGCCGAGGAGGTCGACGCCGTCGGCGGTGAGCTCAACGCCTTCACGGCCAAGGAGCACACCTGCTACTACGCGCAGGTCATCGACGAGGACCTGCCGGTGGCGATCGACCTGGTCACCGACGTCGTGTTCGGGGCGCGCTGCGCCGACGCCGACGTGGAGACCGAACGCAGCGTCGTGCTCGAGGAGATCGCCATGCGCGACGACGACCCCGAGGACCTGCTGCACGAGACGTTCGTCGAGACCGTCCTCGACGGCAATCCGCTCGGCCGGCCCGTGCTCGGCAGCCAGGAGTCGATCCGCGGCATGTCGCCGCGGGCGCTGCGAGGCTTCTACCGCCGCCGCTACGTCCCGGAGCGCATGGTCCTTGCCGTCGCGGGCAACATCACGCACGCCGCGGTGTTGCGGCTCGTGCGGCGCGCGCTGCGCGACCGGCCTGCGCCCGACCCCGCGCAGCGCCCGCCGCACCGCGCACGGGGCGGGCCCGACTGCGCCGCACCCGCACCCTCGCGTTGCGCTCCGACGACACCGAACAGGCGCATCTGATGCTCGGCACGCCCACGTTCGGCAGGCACGACGAGCGTCGCTACGCCCTGGCCGTGCTGAACGCCGCCCTGGGCGGGGGGATGAGCTCCCGGCTGTTCCAAGAGGTGCGGGAACGGCGGGGGCTGGCGTACCAGGTGTACTCGTCGCTGGCGACGTACGCCGACACCGGCCACCTGTCGGTGTACGCCGGATGCCAACCGGACCGGCTGGGCGAGGTGACCGGCGTCGTGCGCGGCGTGCTCGACGACGTCGCCGCCGACGGCCTGTCGGCCGCCGAGACCGCGAGGGCCAAGGGCCAACTGCGCGGAGCGCTGGTGCTCGGCATGGAGGACACCGCCTCGCGGATGAGCCGACTCGGCAAGAACGAGCTCAACTACGGCCGGCACCTGAGCGTCGAGGACAACCTGGCCCGGATCGACGCGGTCACCGACGACGAGGTGGCCGTGCTCGCCCGCACACTCCTGCGCAGGCAGGCAGGTCCGACGGCCGCTGTGGTGGTCGGGCCGTACGCTCACGACGAGGACCTTCCCGACGAACTGCACGAGGTGATCGCATGACCGCCAGTCCCATCCGCGTCGGCGTGCTCGGCCACACCGGCCGCATGGGCGCCGAGACCGTACGCGCGGTCGACGGGGCGCCGGACATGGAGCTCGTGGCCACCGTCGGGTCCGGCGACAGCCTCGACACGCTGGCCGAGGCGAAGGTCGACGTCGTCGTCGACTTCACCCACCCGGACGCCGTCATGGGGAACCTGGAGTTCGCCCTGAGCCGCGGCATGCACGCCGTGGTCGGCACGACCGGGTTCACCGAGGAGCGCCTCGCGCAGCTGCGCGGCTGGCTCGCCGACCGGCCGGAACTCGGCGTGCTCATCGCGCCGAACTTCGCCCTCGGCGCGGTGCTGGCGATGCGGTTCGCCCAGCAGGCCGCGAAGTTCTACGACTCGGCCGAGGTCGTCGAACTGCACCACAACCGCAAGGCCGACGCGCCGTCCGGCACCGCGGCCCACACGGCGCGGATGATCGCGCAGGCCCGTGCCGAGGCCGGCGTCGAACCCGGCCCCGACGCGACGGTGTCCGAAGTGGATGGTGCGCGCGGTGCCGACCTCGACGGCGTGCGGGTGCACTCGGTGCGCCTGCCCGGCCTGGTGGCCCACGAGGAGATCATGTTCGGCGCGGCGGGGGAGACCCTGACGATCCGGCACGACTCGATGGACCGGACGTCGTTCATGCCCGGTGTGCTGCTCGGCATCCGGGAGACGCCGGCGCGGCCCGGCATCACCGTCGGCCTCGAGCAGGTGTTGGACCTGTGAAGGCGCGCAACCTCGCGATCCTCGCGACCGCGGCGGTCGCGCTGTACCTGGTGTTGCTGGCCGGGCGCGCCGTCGCGTTGCTGGGCACGGGTGAACCGGTGCCGATGCTGCTGGGCGCGGGTGTGCTCGTACTGCCGCTGCTCGGCGTGTGGATGCTGTGGATGACGTGGCGCTCGGGCAACCAGATCCAGCGGCTCGCACGCAAGCTCGAGGCGGAGGGCGGACTGCCCGACGTGTCCGATCTGCCGCGCCGCCCGTCCGGGCGGGTCGATCGCACGGCCGCCGACACGTGGTTCGAGGAGCGTCGCGCCGAACTCGAGCAGGAACCCGACGACTGGCGCCGCTGGTACCGCCTCGCCTACGCCTACGACATCGCGGGCGACCGGAGCCGCGCGCGGGCCACGATGCGCAAGGCCGTCGAGCTCGAGGCCGCCGGCGACGGCACCTCCACCGGCAGCTCCTCGACCGACAGTTCCTCGACCGACAGCGCCGCCTGAGCGGGGCTCACCGGGAGCGTCGGCTCAGAGGGTCACGCCGAACCAGCCTGCGCACACGGCGGGGGCGCCGGCGAGGATGCTGAAGCGGACGAACCGTCCGGCCAGGCCGGCGCCGACGAACAGGGCCGGCCGCATGTTGACGAACCCGGCGAGTACGACGGTCGCCATGTAGGGCGGCAGACCGACGACGGAGCTGACCCCGTAGGTCGTGGTCATCCAGCCCGGATGCCGGTGGCAGCGCTCGCGGAGCGCCTCGAGCCAGCCGCGGACGCGTTTCGTGCGGCGTTGCCACCGCTCGCGACGCGGCGTCATGGGGCGTTCGCGGCGGGGCCGGTGGATGCGCTCGTGCAGCACGCGCGGCAGGTGGATGGATCCGCGGGCGGCCAGGTAGTAGGGCAGCTTGCCGATGAGATGTCCCACGGCCACGACCGCGCCCATCAGGACCCAGGGGATCTGCTCGGCCTCCGTCGTCATCACCGTGATGATGAAGAGTTCGATGCTGACCACGGGAAGCAGTGACGAGCCCACGGCGACGCCGAAGGCGATGCACAGCCAGGTCAGCACAGGGAAACTCCGGTGACGGGGGAGGGTGGTCGGGGAGCGGGACCGGCGGCGGTGGCGATCGGGGCGGGGACGGGGACTCGGGTGCCGACGTCCGGTCGACACCGCTGACATGATGGCAGCGGCCGCGTGGTGGTCCTGTGATGTGAACCCGTCGCGGCGCCGCCGACGAGGATGCCAGACGGCGCGGGGTGATGGGGTGGTCGCGTCGTGGTTCTCCGCCGATGTCCGCCCTGGTGGTGCCGCATTTTCCGACGTTCGTGCGGGCGGCGGTCAGACAGATGGAAACCGGATGTTTACCCCAGGGTGGCGGAATCAACCCGATCGGTGTCGAAGTGGACGTCGAGACCGCCGGTGAGGCGCAACTCGCGCACGGTCCGCTCCCCGGTGTCGAGCGTGCGGACGGTGCCGTCGGGGTTCCAGCCGACGCTGCGGAAGAACGACAGGGACGCGGAGTCGGACTGAGCGGTCCAGGTGACGCCGCGGGTGTGCCCGCCCGCGCGTAGCGCGTGGGCCGCGGTGCCGAACAGCCGCCCGCCGTGGCCGCGGCGCCCCCACCGGGGTTCGACGAGCACGGTGGAGATGAGCGCGACCGAACCGGCGTCGTCGGGCGGAGTGCCGTCGGCGGCCGCGATATCGGAGTCCGGGGCGGGTCCGGCGGCGCAGAAGCCGACGAGCTCGGAGCCTTCGAGCGCGACGAACACCGACGATCCGGCGTGGCCCACGGCCGCGGCCCACTCGGCGGTGAGCGCGTCCTCGTCGAGCGCCTCCACGGTGGCCCGGCCGAGCGCCTCGGCGTACGCGGTGCGCCACGTGCGCACCTGGATGCGGGCGATGGCGGCGGCGTCGTCGGCGGTGGCGATGCGCACCGTGGCGTCCGTCATGGCCCATGACCCTAGTGGTCGCCTCGTCCTGCCGACGTGCGGGAGCCGGCCGACACCTAAACTGATCGCCGATGAGCGCACTCGCGAGGCGAACGGGCGGCCGATGAGGCTGGTCTTCGCAGGAACCCCCGAACCCGCCGTCCCGACGCTGCGTGCGTTGCTGGCCTCGCGCCACGAGGTCGTCGCCGTCGTGACGCGCCCCGACGCGCCTGCCGGCCGCGGTCGCACGCTCCACCGTTCGCCGGTCGGCGCGCTCGCCGACGAGCACGGCATCGAGGTGCTGACCCCGACGCGGGCCGACGACCCCGACTTCCTCGCCCGGCTCACCGAACTTGCCCCCGACGCCTGCCCGGTCGTCGCCTACGGCGCACTGCTGAAGCAGGAGGCGCTCGACATTCCCGCCCACGGCTGGGTGAACCTGCACTTCTCGTTGCTGCCCGCCTGGCGCGGCGCGGCGCCCGTGCAGGCCGCTGTCCGCGCGGGCGACGAGTACACCGGCGCGTCCACCTTCCGCATCGTGCGCGAACTCGACGCCGGCCCCGTCTTCGGCGTCGTGACCGAGAAGATCGCCGCGACCGACACGGCCGGGGAACTCCTCGACCGGCTCGCAGAGTCCGGCGCCGCGCTGATGACGTCCACGATGGACGGGATCGAGGACGGCACCGTGCAGGCCGTCCCGCAGCCCGCGGACGGCGTGACGTACGCCCCGAAGGTGAGCGTCGACGACGCCCGCGTGCGCTTCACCGACCCGGCGCTCACCGTCGATCGGCAGATCCGCGCGGTGACGCCGGAACCCGGTGCGTGGGCCGAGTTCCGCGGGTCCCGCTGCAAACTGGGACCCGTACGGCCCGCCGATCCCGCGGCGGCGCCCGATCTGGCCCCGGGCGCGCTGCTCGTCGAACGTCGACGCGTCCTCGCGGGCACCGCGACCGGCCCGGTCGAGCTGGGCGAGGTCCAGGCACAGGGCAAGAAACGGATGGCGGCGACCGACTGGGCTCGCGGCACCAGGATCGAGCAGGGGGAGCGCCTCACATGACCGACGACCACCGCAACGACGGCGGTAATGGCGGTAACGGCGGTGGGGACGGCCGGGAGAACGGCCGGGACCGGGACCGGCGCGGCCCGCGCGGCGGCGGCCGCCAGGGCAACGACAACGGCCGCAACGGCCGTAACGACCGCCGTGGCGGTGAGGGCCGGGGCGATCGCCGAGGTGGTGACCGCCGGGGCGGCGGTGGGCGCCGTGGCGGACGGCCCGGTGAGGGCGACCGCGGCCGCCGGCCCGCGCCCCGCAAGGAGAGCCCCCGCACCCCGCCGGCCGTGGATCCGGCCCGGCAGGTGGCGTTCGACGTGCTGCGCGCCATCACCGAGCGCGACGCCTACGCCAACCTGCTGCTGCCCGAGCTGTTGCGGGAGCGGCGGGTGTCCGGTCGGGACGCCGCGCTCGCGACCGAGCTGACCTACGGGACCGCGCGCGCCGCGGGCCTGCTCGACGAGATCGTCGCCGCCTGCATCGACCGCCCACTGTCCGAGGTGGACGGTGTGGTGCTCGACGCGTTGCGGCTGGGTTCGTATCAGCTGCTGCGCACGCGGATCCCCGCGCACGCCGCGGTCGACTCGGCCGTCGAGCTCGTGCGCGACGCCGCCGGTTCGCACGTCGCGGGGTTCGTCAACGCCGTGCTGCGGAAGGTGTCCGACAAGGACGAAGCGCAGTGGCTCGACGAACTGGCGCCCGACCCCGAGCAGGATCGGATCGGTAACCTCGCCCTGCGCAACGCCCACCCGCGGTGGATCGCGCGCTCGTTCGCGGAGGCGCTCGGCGACACCGGCGACGACCTCGCCGCGGCGCTCGAGGCCGACGACGCGCGTCCCGAGGTGCACCTGCTGGCCAAGCCCGGCGAGATCAGCGCCGACGAGCTGGCCGCCGTGACCGGCGGCGACGTCGCCCCGTACTCGCCCTATGCCGTGCACCTGCCCGCGGGCAGCGGCGACCTGTCGGCGTCCGAACCGCTCACCGAACGGCTCGCCGTGGTGCAGGACGAGGGCAGTCAGCTGGTGACCCTCGCCGCCGTGAACGCGCCCGTCACCGGGTCCGACAGCCGCTGGCTCGACCTGTGTGCCGGTCCCGGCGGCAAGGCGGTGCTGCTCGGGTCACTGGCCGCGACAGCCGACACGTCCGACGCCGAAGGGGTGCACGTCGACGCCGTCGAGGTGGCCGAACATCGCGCGCGCCTCATCTCCGGCGCGGTCGAGGGCCTGCCGGTGACCGTGCACGTCGCCGACGGCCGCGAGCCCGGCCTCGACGGCGACTACGACCGGGTGCTCGTGGACGCGCCGTGCAGCGGGCTCGGGGCGCTGCGGCGCCGTCCGGAGTCGCGGTGGCGGCGCAAGCAGGGCGACGTCGCCGACCTGACGAAACTGCAGGTCGAGCTGCTCGCCTCCGCATTCGAGCTCGTGCGGCCCGGCGGCCTTGTCGCCTACGTCGTGTGCTCGCCGCACCTGGCCGAGACCGAGGGATCGTTCGGGACCGCCGTGCGGCGCGCCGGCGCCGAGATCGTCGACGCGCGGCCGTACTTCCCGGACGTGCCGCAGCTCGGCGACGGGCCGACCGTGCAGCTGTGGCCGCACCGGCACGGCACCGACGCCATGTTCTGCGGGCTCGCCCGTCGCGTCTGACGCGCGCCCCGAGACCGGGGCGGTGTCGGCCCCGGCGGGCGGCTGCCTAGGATTCGGGTGTGGCTCCACGAGTATCTCCGCTGATCGCACCGAGCATCCTGTCCGCCGACTTCGCGCGTCTCGGCGAGGAGGTCGCCGCCGTGAGCGGCGCGGCAGGCGACGGTGACACCCGCGCCGACTGGGTGCACGTCGACGTGATGGACAACCACTTCGTCCCCAACCTCACCCTCGGCCTGCCGGTCGTGGAGTCGCTGCGCGGCGCCACCGACGTGCCGCTCGACTGCCACCTGATGATCGAGGACCCGGACCGCTGGGCGCCCGGGTACGCCGAGGCGGGCGCTACAACGTGACGGTGCACGTCGAGGCCGCCAACGATCCGGTGATGCTGGCGAAGAACCTGCGCGCGGCCGGGTCGAAGGCGGGTCTGTCCGTCAAGCCGGGCACCCCGCTCGAACCGCACCTGGACACGCTCAAGCACTACGACACGCTGCTGATCATGTCGGTCGAACCGGGTTTCGGCGGCCAGTCGTTCATCCCCGACGTGCTCGAGAAGGTGCGCACCGCGCGTCGGCTCGTCGACACCGGGCACCTCACGCTCGTCGTGGAGATCGACGGCGGCATCAACGCCGCCACGATCGAGCAGGCGGCCGAGGCCGGGGTGGACTGTTTCGTCGCCGGCTCCGCCGTGTACGGGGCGGAGGATCCGGGCAAGGCCGTGGCCGCGCTGCGCGGCCAGGCGGCCGCCGCCCGGCCGGCGCACTGACGTGCCCGCCGAGCACGACCCCGCCGGCGCGGCGGCCGACGCCGATCCGGCAGCCGCCGACCGAGACCCTGTCGACCGGGACGCCGTCGACCGCGACGCCGTCGACCGGGACCTGATGGCGGCGGCGGTGGCGCTGAGCGAGGCCGTCCGCGGCAGCACGAGCCCGAACCCGCCGGTCGGCGCGGTCATCGTCGATGTCGACGGCAACCGGGTCGGCGCGGGCGCGACGCAGCAGCCCGGTGGTCCGCACGCCGAGGTGATGGCGCTGCGCGAGGCGGGGGAGCGGGCCCGCGGCGGCACCGCGTACGTCACGCTCGAACCGTGCGCGCACCACGGCCGCACCCCACCGTGCACCGAGGCGCTGCTGGAGGCCGGCGTGGCCGCCGTCCGATACGCCGTCGCCGATCCGCATGCCGTCGCCGCGGGTGGCGGCGAGGTGCTCCGCGCCGCCGGACTCGACGTGCGCGGCGGCCTGCTGGCGGGCGATGTCGCGGCCGGCCCGCTGCGTGCCTGGCTGCACCACCTGCGTACCGGGCGGCCCCACGTCACGTGGAAGTACGCCGCGACGCTCGACGGCCGCGTCGCCGCCGCCGACGGCACGAGCCGCTGGATCTCCGGGCCGGTGTCGCGCGCCGAGGTGCACCGCATCCGCGCCGCGGCCGACGCGGTGGTCGCCGGCACCGGCACCGTGCTCACCGACGACGCGTGGCTGACCGTCCGCGCCGCCGACGGCAGGCTCGCCGAGCGCCAGCCGCTGCGCGTGATCGTCGCACGCGGGAGATCCCGGACACGGCCCGCGTGCGGGACGCCGCCGCCGAGACGCTGCACGTGCGCACCCACGATCCGGCCGAGGTGCTCGCCGCGCTCGCCGACCGCGGCGTCGTCGACGTGCTGCTCGAGGGCGGACCCACCCTCGCGGGCGCGTTCGCGCAGGCAGGGATGATCGACCGGATCGTCGCCTATGTCGCCCCCGCGCTGCTGGGCTCCGGGGCGACGGCGCTCGGCCCGGCGGGGGTGTCGACCATCACCGAAGCGCACCGGTGGCGTGTCGAAGGGGCCACCATGAGTGGGGACGACGTGCGGATCACGGCCGTACCGGTCACGGACGAGGGAGGACACTGACGTGTTCACGGGGATCGTGGAAGAACTCGGTGAGATCACCGGTGTCGAGGAGACCGGCGAGGGTGCACGCCTGCGGGTGCGCGGCCCGGTCGTGACCGGGGACGCCAAGCACGGCGACTCGATCGCCGTCAACGGCGTGTGCCTGACCGTGGTGGAGACCGAGGGCGGCGAGTTCGCCGTCGACGTCGTCCGCGAGACGCTCAAGCGCACCAGCCTGGCCTCGGCCGAGGTGGGCCGCACCGTCAACCTGGAACGCGCCATGGCCGCGGGCGGCCGCTTCGGCGGGCACGTCATGCAGGGCCACGTCGACGGCACCGGCGTGTTCCTGCACCGCGACACCGACGACGTCACGCACTTCGCGTTCCCGCCCGAGCTGGGCCGCTACATCGTGGAGAAGGGCTCGATCGCGATCGACGGCGTGTCGCTGACCGTCGCCGGGGTCGACGACGAGGAGCTGACCGTCGCGCTCATCCCGACCACGCTGGCCCTGACGACGCTCGGCCGCACCGAACCCGGCGATCTCGTCAACCTCGAGGTGGACGTGTTGGCCAAGTACGTCGAGAAGCAGGCCGCTGCGGGATTGCGCGCACTCGCGGTGGACAATGGCAGCCACGGCGTGGACACCGGCCACGGCCGCGGCAAGGAGGACGCGTGACCATGACAGAGGGGTCAGCAGTGGACAGCCCCCCGGCGGGCTTCGACCTCGAGTCGATCGAGCTGGCGATCCAGGACATCGCCAACGGCAAGGCCGTGGTGGTCGTCGACGACGAGGACCGCGAGAACGAGGGCGACCTGATCTTCGCGGCCGAGAAGGCGACGCCGGAGCTGCTCGCGTTCATGGTGCGCTACACGTCCGGGTACGTGTGCGTCTCGCTGACCGGTGAGGACTGCGAGCGCCTCGACCTGCCGCCGATGTTCCACACCAACCAGGACGCCCGCGGCACGGCCTACACGGTGACCGTCGACGCCGCCGAGGGCATCGGCACCGGCATCTCGGCCACCGACCGTGCCCACACGATCCAACTGCTGGCCGACCCGGCGACGGGGCCGAAGGACTTCAAGCGCCCCGGGCACGTCGTGCCGCTGCGCGCCAAGGACGGCGGCGTGCTGCGCCGCCCCGGGCACACCGAGGCCGGCGTCGACCTCGCCCGGATGGCCGGTCTGGCGCCGGCCGGCGTGCTGTGCGAGATCGTGTCGCAGAAGCACGACGGCGACATGGCCAAGCGCGACGAGCTCGAGGTGTTCGCCGCCGACCACGACCTGCGGCTGATCACGATCGCCGACCTCATCGCCTACCGCAGGCGCTTCGAGAAGCAGGTCGCCCGCGCGGCCGAGGCACGCATCCCCCTGGCCGCGGGCACGTTCCGCGCCATCGGCTACGACAGCCTGCTCGACGGCATCGAGCATGTCGCGTTCGTCTACGGCGACCTCGGCGAGGGCGAGGACGTGCTGGTGCGCGTGCACTCCGAATGCCTCACCGGCGACGTGTTCGGCTCGCTGCGCTGCGACTGCGGTCCGCAGCTGCAGGCCGCGCTCGAGGCCGTCGCCGAGGCGGGCCGGGGCGTGGTGCTCTACGTCCGCGGGCACGAGGGCCGCGGCATCGGCCTGCTGCACAAGCTGCAGGCCTACGAACTGCAGGACGGCGGCGCCGACACGGTCGACGCGAACCTCGCGCTCGGCGTGCCCGCCGACGCGCGGGACTACGGCACGGGCGCCCAGATCCTCACCGACCTGGGCGTGCGGTCGATGCGGCTGCTGACGAACAACCCGACCAAGCGCGTCGGTCTCGAGGGCTACGGGCTGCGCGTGACGGGCCGGGTGCCGCTGCCGGTGTCGCCGAACCCGGAGAACATGCGGTACCTGCAGACCAAACGCGATCGGATGGGCCACGAGCTCGCGCAGCTCGAGAACGCCGACGACGTCGGCGCGGGCATGACCGACGCGGATCTGGGCAAACCGGACGTGAGCACGAACGGACGCGACCGGGAAGGCGGTGGCCTGCGGTGAGCGGTGAGGGACGCCCCGACGAGGCCGGAGACACGGCCGAGGCCCTCAAGGAGTGTGCGGGTTTGCGGTTGGCGATCGTCGCCACCCGCTGGCACACGACGATCACCGAGAGCCTCGTGCGCAACGCGCTGCAGGCCGCCTCGGAGGTGGAGCTCGCCGACGACCCGACCGTGGTGCGCGTGTCGGGCTCGGTGGAGCTGCCCGTCGTCGCCCAGGCACTGGCACGCAGCCACGACGCCGTCGCCGCACTCGGCGTCGTGATCCGGGGCGGCACGCCGCACTTCGACTACGTGTGCGACGCCGTGACGTCCGGTCTGACGCGGGTCGCGCTCGACGAGTCGACCCCCGTCGGCAACGGCGTGCTGACGTGCGACACCGAGCAGCAGGCCCTCGACCGGGCCGGACTGCCGGATTCGACAGAGAACAAGGGACGAGAGGCCACGATCGCGGCGTTGACGACCGCCGGGGTGCTCCGGGGCCTGCGTCAACCGTGGACCGAACGGGGCTTTGTGTGAACGCGAGTGAGCAGATGACCGAGGACAACCGGCCCGACGGGCCCGAAGGACCGGCCGGACCCGCCGACGACGCCGCAGGCGCCGGCGACGTGCTCGTCGCCCGGCCGCGCCAGGCGGCGGTGGTCGGCGGGGTGATGGGCGCCCTGCTGTTCGGGGCGTTCGTGGCCGTGGCCGTCCTGCTGAGCGAGTCGGACACGGGCGCGATCTTCCGGGTGAGCGACCAGATCGCGATGGGCCTCGTCGGCGCCATCTTCGGTCTGGCGTGCGCCGCGTTCGGCTCGCCGAAGGTGCGCGCGGACGCGCGCGGGGTGTCGGTGCGCAACGTGCTGACGACCAAGTACTTCGCCTGGTCCGAGGTGCTGTCGGTGAGCTTCCCCGACGGCGCGTCGTTCGCCCGGCTCGAACTGCCCGAGGACGAGTACTACCCGATGCTGGCCGTGCAGGCCGTCGACCGGCACCGCGCCGTCGAGGCGGTTCGCGGACTGCGCAAGTTGCACAAGCAGGCCTGGCAGGAGTGACCCCGCCACCGGACCTCCACCACCGGCCGTGGTGGAGGTCCGGGGTTCACAGGTCGAGGTCGGCGACCACGGGTGCGTGGTCGGAGGGTCCCTTGCCCTTGCGCTCCTCGCGGTCGACGTAGGCGTCGGTGACGGCGCCGGCCACGGCGGCGTCGGCGTACACCAGGTCGATGCGCATGCCCTTGTTCTTCGGGAACGCCAACTGCCGGTAGTCCCAGTACGTGTACGGGTGGTCGTACTTCAACGGCCGCGGCACCACGTCCGACAGGCCCGCGTCGCGCAGCGCGGCCAGGGCCTTCCGTTCCGGCTCGGTGACGTGCGTCGACTCGGCGAACAGGGCGATGTCCCACACGTCCTCGTCGGCCGGGGCGATGTTGAAGTCGCCGAGCACCGCCAGCGGCCGGTCCGGGTCGGCGGCCCGGTCGGCGACCACGGTCGCGCCCAGCGTCGCCAGCCAGTCGAGCTTGTAGTGGTAGTGCGCATGGTCGGGTTCGCGGCCGTTGGGCACGTAGACCGACCACAGGCGCACCCCACCGCACGTCGCGCCGACGGCGCGGGGTTCGACGGCGCCGTCGTAGGCGGGCTGGCCGGGCAGATCGCGCACGACATCGGCCAGGCCGACCCTCGACAGGATCGCCACGCCGTTCCATCGGCCCGTGCCGTGGGAGGCGACCTCGTAGCCGAGCTCGGCCACCGCGGTGGTGGGGAAGGCGTCGTCGGCGCACTTGAGTTCCTGCAAGCACAGCACGTCCGGCCGGGTGCCCTCGAGCCACGCCAGCAGTCGGGGGAGCCGGGCGGTGATCGAGTTGACGTTCCACGTGGCGATCCGCATGCGGGAACCTTCGCACAGCCCGGGGTCTGTATAACGCCCTATACCGCTCGGCCCTGGAGGGTCGCCACGGGTGCGGGCGGCCCCGGGCCGCAGGTGACGGACCAGGACAGGCGGGGAGGACGGGCAGGCGGTCACCGGGAATGTCCGACCGGCGAAATAGGGTGGAGTCCGTGGCTGACCCGTCGACCTACCGGCCCGCGCCGGGGAGCATCCCCGACGAGCCGGGCGTGTACAAGTTCCGTGACGAGCGGCGCCGTGTCATCTACGTCGGCAAGGCGAAGAGCCTGCGCAGCCGGCTGAACTCGTACTTCGCCGATCTGACCGGACTGCACCCGCGGACCCGGCAGATGGTGACGACGGCGGCCGGCGTCGAGTGGACCGTGGTGTCCACCGAGGTCGAGGCGCTGCAGCTCGAGTACAACTGGATCAAGGAGTTCGACCCGCGGTTCAACGTCCGGTACCGCGACGACAAGAGCTACCCCGTGTTGGCCGTGACGCTGCACGAGGAGTACCCCCGGCTGCACGTCTACCGCGGCCCGCGCAAGAAGGGCGTGCGCTACTTCGGCCCGTACGCCCACGCGTGGGCGATCCGCGAGACGCTCGACCTGCTGCTGCGGGTGTTCCCAGCGCGCACGTGCTCGAACGGCGTGTTCCGCCGGCACAGCCAGATCGGCAGGCCCTGCCTGCTCGGGTACATCGACAAGTGCTCCGCCCCGTGCGTCGGCCGGGTCGACGCCGACGAGCACCGGGCGATCGTCGAGGACTTCTGCGACTTCCTCGCCGGCCGCACCGACACGATGGTGCGCAGGCTCGAGAAGGCGATGGCGGAGGCCTCCGAGGAGCTGGAGTTCGAACGCGCCGCGCGGTTGCGCGACGACCTCGCCGCGCTGCGCAAGGCCATGGAGAAGCAGGCCGTGGTGCTCGGCGACGGCACCGACGCGACGTCGTCGCCTTCGCCCACGACGAGCTCGAGGCCGCCGTGCAGATCTTCCACGTGCGCGGCGGACGCGTGCGCGGCCAGCGGGGCTGGGTGATCGACAAGGTCGACGAGATGGGCGTGGGCGACCTCGTCGGACAGTTCCTGAGCCAGTTCTACGCCGAGCAGCTCGACCTGGCGCGGCAGACCCCCGGCGACACCGGACCCGCCGTGCCCCGCGAGGTGCTCGTCCCCGAACTGCCCCCGGACGCCGAGGCCGTCACGACGTGGCTCTCGGAGCTGCGCGGCTCGCGCGTGCGACTGCGGGTCGCCCAACGCGGCGACAAGCGCGCCCTCGCCGAGACGGTCGAACGCAATGCCAAGGAGGCGTTCGCGCAGCACAAGCTCCGCAGGGCGGGCGATCTGACCGCGCGGTCGGCCGCGCTCCAGGAGCTGCAGGAGCACCTGGCGCTCGACACCGCGCCGCTGCGCATCGAGTGCATCGACATCAGCCACACCCAGGGCACCGACGTGGTCGGCTCGCTGGTCGTGTTCGAGGACGGCGTCCCGCGTAAGTCCGAGTACCGCCGGTTCGCGCTGCGCGAGGCCGCCGACGAGGGCGACGTCGCCTCCGTCGCCGAGGTCGTGCGCCGCCGGTTCGCCCGCTACCTCAAGGAGACCGCGGACGAGCGGGTCGAGCCGGTCGAGGCTCCGGTGCCGGCCGAGGGCCCCGCTGTCACCGAGGGCCCCGCTGTCACCGAGGTCGGCGAGACCGCTGACGTCGGAGAGCCCG
Source organism: Saccharomonospora sp. CUA-673 (assembly GCF_001942305.1). GTDB lineage: Bacteria > Actinomycetota > Actinomycetes > Mycobacteriales > Pseudonocardiaceae > Prauserella. The sequence continues at coordinate 77,889 of NZ_MKKE01000085.1, forward strand.
GGACGCCCGGCATCGACCCCGACACGGGCAAACCGCGCAAGTTCGCCTACCCGCCGAATCTGCTGGTGGTCGACGGTGCGGGCCCGCAGGCGAGCGCGGCCGCCGACGTCCTCGCCGAGCTCGGCATCACCGACGTCGCCGTGATCGGGTTGGCGAAACGGCTCGAGGAGGTGTGGCTGCCCGACGACGATGAGCCCGTTGTCCTGCCGCGGACGTCGGATGCGCTGTACCTTCTCCAGCGGGTGCGCGACGAGGCGCACCGCTTCGCCGTCCGGTACCACCGGGACAAACGCGGCAAGCGGGTGCAGTCGTCCGAGTTGGACGGCGTTCCCGGCCTCGGGCAGGCGAGGAAGGCCGCCCTGATCAAGCACTTCGGCTCGGTCAGGAAGCTGAAACGGGCCAGCGTGGACGACATCGCGCAGGTGCAGGGGTTCGGCAGGCGGACCGCGGAGGTCGTGCACGCGGCGCTCGCCGGGGGAGTCACCCGGGCCACCCGCGGCGAGCACGGCAAGTCAGGCGAGCAAGGCGAGTCAGGGGAACCAGGGGAGTCACAGTCATGACCAGTGCCGACAACAGCGCCCACAGCGCCCACAGCGCCCACGGCGACCGGGACGGCGGCGCCGTGGACCACAGGGGTGCGGACGAGGACGGCAGAGGATCGGGCATGGAGGTCGCGGTCGTCACCGGTCTGTCCGGCGCAGGCCGGAGCACCGCGGCGAAGTGCCTCGAGGATCTGGGCTGGTTCGTCGTCGACAACCTCCCGCCGGAGCTGATCTCGACGATGGTCGAGCTCGGTGCCCAGTCGCGGGGTGCCATCACGAAGGTCGCCGTGGTGATGGACGTGCGTTCGCGCGCGTTCACCGACGACCTGTCCTCGGTGATCAAGGGGTTGGACACGCGCGGCTACAAGCCCCGGGTGCTGTTCCTCGAGGCGACCGACGCGGTGCTGATCCGACGCTTCGACCAGGTGCGCCGCGGCCACCCGATGCAGGGCGACGGCCGGCTCGTCGACGGCATCGCCGCGGAACGCGGACTGCTCGAGCCGTTGCGTGCCGAGGCCGATCTGCTGCTGGACACCTCGTCGCTGTCGGTGCACGATCTGCGCGCCAAGATCGAGGACGCGTTCGGCAGCGAGGCCTCCGCGCAGACCCGGGTGACGGTGCTCTCGTTCGGCTACAAGTACGGTCTGCCGATGGACTCCGACCTCGTCATGGACGTGCGGTTCCTGCCGAATCCGTTCTGGATCCCGGAATTGCGGGACAACAGCGGTCTGGACACCGAGGTGCGCAACTACGTCCTCGGTCAGGAGGGCGCGGAGGACTTCCTCGACCGCTACCACGATCTGTTGCGGTTGATCGGCGCCGGCTACAAGCGGGAAGGCAAGCGTTATCTCACACTCGCGATCGGCTGCACGGGCGGAAAGCACCGCAGTGTCGCCATTTCGGAGGAACTCGCCAATCGCCTGTCCAAAGAGGACGGCACGGCTGTGAAGGTGGTGCATCGGGACCTGGGCAGGGAGTGAGTTCTCGGATGCGCGCGGTTGCCCTCGGCGGAGGACACGGTCTGCATGCGACGTTGACGGCGCTGCGGCGGGTCACCTCGGACGTCACGGCCGTCGTGACGGTCGCCGACGACGGCGGTTCGTCCGGCCGGTTGCGTCGGGAGTTGGGTCTGTTGCCGCCCGGCGATCTGCGGCAGGCGCTCGCGGCGCTCGCCACCGACGACGGCGCGCGGTGGGCGGAGGTGTTTCAGCACCGCTTCGGCGGCAGCGGGGCACTCACCGGGCACGCGGTGGGCAACCTCCTGCTGGCCGGGTTGTTCGAGGTCCTCGGCGACCCGGTCGCCGGTCTGGACGAGGCCGGCCGGCTGCTCGGGGTGTCGGGCCGGGTGCTGCCCATGTCGACCGATCCGCTCGACATCGAGGCCGAGGTGACCGGACTCGAACCCGACGGGGCGGTCAGCCGCATCCGCGGACAGGTCGCGGTCGCCAGCACGCCGGGTCAGGTGCAGCGCATCACCCTCCACAGTGTCGACCAGGTGGGTGAAGCCGGGGACGTGACACCGGTCGCGAAACCGCCCCAGGCGTGCCCGGAAGCGGTCGAGGCGGTGCGGTCGGCCGACGTCGTGTTCCTCGGCCCGGGGTCCTGGTTCACGAGCGTATTGCCGCACCTTCTGGTCCCTGAGCTGCACGATGCGCTCGTCGAGACCACGGCCACGAAGGTCGTCATCCTCAACCTGGTTCCCCAGCCGGGAGAGACGGCGGGCTTCTCACCCGAGCAGCACCTGGACGTACTCTTCCAACACGCTCCCCGGCTCGGGGTGGACGCCGTGATCGCCGACCGCGATTCGGTGCCCACCCCCGCGCGGCTGCACTCGGCGGCCGAGGCGCTGGGCGGGCGTGCGCATCTGGCGTCGATCGCGGCTCCCGCCGCGGTGGGGCGGCACGATCCGGATGCGCTGGCTGGTTGTGTGCGAGACGCGCTCGGTGCGAAGGGCGCGAAGGAGGGCCTCACATGGCGATGACGGCGGCGGTCAAGGACGAACTCAGCCGACTCGAGCTCACGAAGGTGAGCCCGCGTCGGTCGGAGGTGGCGTCCATGCTGCGGTTCGCCGGCGGGCTGCACATCGTGGCGGGCAGGGTGGTGGTCGAGGCCGAACTCGACACCGGCTCGGTGGCCCGCAAGCTCCGCAAGGAGATCCACGAGCTGTACGGCCACCAGGCCGACATCCACATGATCACCTCGGGCGGCCTGCGCAAGGGCAACCGCTACGTGGTGCGCGTGGTCAAGGACGGTGAGGGACTGGCCCGCCAGACGGGACTGATCGACCAGCGCGGTCGGCCGGTGCGGGGCCTGCCCGCCCCGGTGGTGTCGGGCGGCATCGCCGACGCGAGGCGGCGTGGCGGGGCGCGTTCCTGGCCCACGGTTCGCTCACCGAGCCGGGCCGGTCGTCGTCGCTGGAGGTGACGTGCCCCGGTCCGGAGGCGGCGTTGGCGCTCGTGGGCGCGGCGCGGCGACTGGGCATCCAGGCCAAGTCCCGTGAGGTGCGCGGCGCCGACCGCGTCGTCGTGCGCGACGGGGACGCCATCGGCGCGCTGCTGACGAGGCTGGGCGCCCATTCGAGCGTGCTGGCGTGGGAGGAGCGCCGGATGCGGCGCGAGGTGCGGGCCACGGCCAACCGTCTCGCCAACTTCGACGACGCCAACCTGCGCCGTTCCGCCCGCGCCGCCGTCGCGGCCGCCGCGCGGGTCGAGCGCGCGATGGACATCCTCGGCGAGGGCGCACCCGATCACCTGCTGACCGCGGGACGGCTACGCGTGGGCAACCGGCAGGCCTCCCTCGAGGAACTCGGCCAGCTCTCCGACCCGCCGATGACCAAGGACGCCGTGGCGGGCCGGATCCGCCGACTGCTGGCGATGGCCGACAAGAAGGCCGCCGAGCTGGGCATTCCCGACACCGAATCGGCGGTGACCGAGGACATGCTCGACGAGGAGGACGTGTGAGGTGCGGCGCGCCCGCGTGTGAACCGGGCCCGTTACCGGGGAACCGGAACGGACGTCATCTCGTAACGCAGAGGTAGCATCGCCGGTCCCCGGCCGGAAACGCGGCAGGTCGACGCTCGAAGGGCAGTAGCGGTTCGAGAACGGTTCTGACACCTCACACGACAGTCCGGCCGGCATCGACGGCGGGCTCGACGAAAGGGGGCAGCACGTGCACGCGACCAGGACGACCCCGAAGGCAGGCACCGACCTCGCCGTGTCCGCCGAGATCGGCAGCTGGCTGGAACGCGCGTCGGCCCGGGCCGACGACTGGACGGCCGCCGAGCTCGTCGCCGCGAAACGCGGCCGCACCGTGAGCGTCGTCATCCCGGCGCGCGACGAACAGGAGACGGTCGGGCAGATCGTCGGCACGATCCGCTCGGCGCTCGTCGACGAGCAGCCCCTGGTGGACGAGGTCCTCGTCGTCGACTCCCACTCGCAGGACGCCACCGCTGCGGTCGCCGCCGAGGCGGGCGCCGACGTCGTCGCACAGGACGCGGTGCTGCCGTGGCTGCCCGGCCGCCGCGGCAAGGGTGAGGCGCTGTGGAAGGGCCTGGCCGCCACGAGCGGCGACGTCGTCGTGTTCGTCGACGGCGATCTGTACGACTTCACCGCCGGCTACGTGATCGGGCTGCTCGGTCCGCTGCTGACGCGGCCCGGGGTCGAGTACGTCAAGGGCTTCTACCACCGGCCGCTGGTCGATGCCGAGCACCGCGAGGCCGACGGCGGCGGCCGGGTCACCGAGCTCGTCGCCCGGCCGCTGCTGAACATGTTCTGGCCGGAGCTGTCCGGGTTCGTGCAGCCGCTGGCCGGCGAGTACGCCGGCACGCGGGAGGTGCTCGAGGCGATCCCGTTCGTCACCCATTACGGCGTGGAGGTCGGGCACCTGATCGACCTCGTCGAATGGCGCGGGCTCGACGCGCTCGCCCAGGTGGACCTCGGCATCCGCACTCACCGGCACCAGACGACGCAGGCGCTCGGCCGGATGTCCGGGCAGATCATCCTCACGCTGTTGGACCGGCTGACGCGCTCGGGGCGGATGTCGATGTCGGTGCCGCCCGCGACGCTGCTGGCCCAGTTCCAGCGCATCACCGGCGCCGGAGGGAGCGGGGTGGAACGCGACCTCGTGCTCACGGACCTGACGCTGGAGGAGCGGCAGCCGCTCTCGGCCGTCCGCTCGGGCCGCGACGGTCACCGCGGTGAGGTCACGGAACGGTTGCGCGACACGGCCTGAGTGGACACGGTGTCGTACCTGAGCGGACACGGTGTCGTAACAGTGGCTCCGCAGCGGCCCCTCCGGGCCTTTCGTGCCCCATGAAATGCGTGTTTTCAGGGGGGTATGTGCTGGTTGCCGCTGCCGTGATTGCTAGCTTCCAGGCGTGCTCGCTCCCGCGTCGTTGACTCGCCGGGCCCGTGATTTCGGCCGGCGCCACTGGTTGCTCCTGGTGGTCTTCCTGGCCGGCGCAGCTCTGCGCGCCGCGGCCTGGTTGGCCTACCCGCCCGCGCTGCTGTACGGGGACTCGTTCCGGTACCTCGACAACGTCGGCGTGCACAACCCGACGGGTCTGCACCCGATCGGGTACGACCTGTTCATCCTCAACCCGGTGTTGTCGATCGGCGGGCTGGGTCTGGTGACGGCGCTGCAGCACGCCGCGGGTCTGGCGTGCGGTGTCGCGCTGTACGTGCTGGCCCGGCGCCTGGGCGTGCGACGGAACTGGCTGGCGGCGCTCGTGGCGGCGCCGATCCTGCTCGACGCCTACGCGGTGCAGATCGAGCAGATGATCATGTCGGACGTCTGGTTCCAGGTCATCCTCGTCGCGCTGCTGTGGCTGCTGCTCGGCACGCGGCGCGGCGCGCAGCCTCCGGTGTGGGCGGTGGCCATCGCCGGTCTGCTGTTCGGGATCGCCGTCGTGTTCCGCATGGTGGCGCTGCCGCTGGTGATTCCGGCCGCGGTGTTCCTGCTGATCGCCGGCGGCGTGTGGCGGGGCTGGTTCACGTGGGCGGCGTGGAAGACGATCCTGCCGCGGCTGGCGGTGCTGATCCTGCCGTTCCTGATCGTCGTCGTCAGCTACGGCGCCTACTACGCGAGCTGGGCGGGTCACTTCGCGCTCAGCCCGTCCACCGGCAACGTGCTGTACGCCCGCGGCGCGGTCGTCGCCGACTGCGACAACCTCGAGTTGTCCGAACCGCTGCGCATCGCCTGCCCGTCCGAACCGCTCGACGACCGGCTCGGCAGCGACGTGTACGCGCACATGGGCGCCAACGAGGAGTGGCGGGCCCAGTGGCCCGAGGGCACGAACCTCGTGCGGGTGCAGGAGGACTTCGGCAAGGCCGTCATCCGGCAGCAGCCGTTCGACGTGGCGTGGGCGATCACGAAGGACTTCTTCAAGGGCTTCCGGCCGTGGCGGGTCGACGCCGAGGGCGACGTGTCGGTGCAGCGCTGGCACTTCCTCCCGACGTACCAGTTCTACAACCACGAGGAACAGAGCAGGGAGTACGCGCTCCGGTTCAGCGGCGAGGAGCCCGAATCGAGGCCGTCGCTGGGCACCCCGCTGCGCTGGTACCAGCTGGGCGGCGGCTTCACCAACGGCACGCTGCTCGGCGTCGCCGGGTTGATCGGCATCGCGGCCGGTGTCGGACTCACCAGGCGGGTGCGCGAGAGCGGCATGCGATCGGCGACGCTGCTGCCCGTGGGCCTGGCGCTGGTGTCGCTCGGCGGTGCGGCGGCGTTCGAGTTCTCCTGGCGCTACCAGCTGCCCGCGTTGACGCTCGTGCCGCTGGCCGGCGCGCTCGGGCTCACCGCGTTCCTGCGCAGCAGGGACCGCGGGGACCTCGATCCGGACGACCAGCACGCGACACCCGATCCCGACGGTCCGACCGAGGACGACGGCGGCGCCGACGGCCTCGACGCCTCCGGCACGGGCGGTGCCGAGTCGAACGGTGCCGAGTCGAACGGTGCGGGGTCCAACGGTGCGGGGCCGAACGGTGCCGGGTCGTCGAACGGTCCGCTGGACGATCCGCCGGATCGGCGCGCCTCGTCACCGGTCGGCTGATCCGACGAGTCGTCGCCGGGGGTTCCCCGGTCGGACCGTCGCGGGTCGCGGTGGCTTAACCTCACACCGTGCGTGCTGACGAGACGACCGCCGACCCCGACGAGGGGCTCGCGCGCAGGCTGAAGGCGCTCGCGTGCACCGCGCCGTTGCACGACCTCGACGCGCGCAAGGCCAAACTCGACTGGGCCGACGCGACCGTCTACCAGATGGCGGAGATCGGGCTCCACACGATCGACCAGGTGACGATCGCGATGGACTTCGACACCGGCGCCGACCACCAGCAGGTCACGAACGCCTGGTGCCGTTCATCGCGGCGCAGGCACCGGACCGGACCACCGACGAGCACGCCCACGTGGCAGGTGGGTGCTGGACAACCTGATCAACGTCGGCACCACCGACCGCGGGTTCCGCCGGGTGTACGGCGCCGTCGACGCCGACGGCCGCTACCGGCGGCGGGCGTTCGACTTCAAGCTGCTCGTCGAGCTGGCCGCGCCCGACGGCGAGGTGTACCTGCGGGCGACCGACGAGGCGATCAACGTGCTCGTCGGTGCGCTCGACACCGACGTCGAGTCGGCGCACATCGCCGCCGAGGTCAAGCTGGAGAACCTGATCACGAGGGGGCGGCTCGCCGACGCCAAACTCGCCGCGGAGCAGGCCCGCTACCGCACCGTGCAGTACGGCGAGATCCTGCGCGCGCGGTTGGACGCGACGCGGCGCGACGTCCGCTCCGTGGACTGGGAGCGCGAGCTGCCGGAACTGCTCGACTCGGCGTTGACGCACATCGAGTCCCGGTTCCGGGCCGAGACGGCGATCCTGAAGAACATCACCGCCGCCCGCGACGAGGCGGCGGACCCCGATCACAAGCGCCGCGCCGCCGAGCTGGTGGACATCGTCGGCGACTGCATCCGTCGGCATACCCAGTTGCAGAACCGGTTGCAGGCGGCCGGTGCGGTGTTCCGGGCGGAACAGGACCGCCAGCAGTTCTCCGGTCCGCCGCAGCGGGCGGCGATCGACGTGTTCGGCCAGTTGCTCACCCCGACGCTCGAGTTGTCGCTGGCCGATGCGCTCGCGCCGACCGAGGCCTACTTCCGTGCGGGCACGGGCCTGTCGCTGCCGACGGTGCCGTCGTTGCCCTCGCTCGTGTCGTTGTTGCTGCGGCCCGCTCCGGAACGCGACCAGGTGGTCGGCGAGGTGCCCGAACCGGAACTGCTGCCCGCCGAGGACACCGACGCCTTCAGCGACGAGCAGTGGCGGCAGGCCGACGCCCTGCTGGATCTGCCGGAGGTGCCGCGCCGGCTGTCCGGACTGCTCGAGGAGGCGCGGGCGGCCGATCCCGCGGTGGCCCGGCTCGTGGCCCTGCGCGCCGTGCACGCCTACGGTCCCGACGTCGGCGGCGCGCGCCGTCAGGGCCAGGAGCGCGTGCTGCTGGCGATCGACGACGGCACGGTGCTCGACGACCCGGAGGTCGGCGGGGCCGATCTTCTCCTGATGTCGGCCGCCGTCGACCCCGAGGTGGCCGATGGGCCCGATGGGCCGGACGCACCCCCGACGCCGAGACGACGCAGGCACCGGACGAGCAGCCGGGCGAGTTCGACCCGGGGGAGATGCAGGCAGGGGAACTTCAAGGCAGTGGGAAGGCGGCTCTGTGAGCACCGGACATTCGCCCGCCGACGCGGAAGCGGCGGCCAGACTGCTCGCGTTCGGCATGCGGCCCAAACTCGTCCCGGGCCGGGACGTGGTCTACGCCGACCTCGTGCGCGCTACGGGGAGGACAGCGCCTTCAAACAGCTCACGCACGGCGTCGCGGCCGGCATGGGGCTCATGGTCCTCGAGGTCAACGCGCAGGCCGGTGCGGTGCTGGCGGCGACCGACGAGTCGATCTTCGAGATCAAGATGGACAGCTACGCGCGGCAGTCGAAGATCCGGGAACGCCGCGACACCGAGAAGGTGCTGCACGGCCTGGTGCATCTGGCCACGGCCGCGCTCGGCTATCCACGGCCCGACGACCTGGCCAACGACACCTACATCGGCCGGGTCAGCGTCGAGCAGGTCGACGGGGTCGTGCGCGAGGCGTGCCGGATCCTCGACGAGCGCGCGGCCGCGAACACCGACCCGCTGGCCGACGCCCCGGAACTGGAACAGGCGTGGCGCGCCTACGCCCGCAGGCCCGCCGCGGCGGCGACGAAGGACGGGCGGCTCGCCCCGGACACCACGCGCGGCATGGTGACCCGGGCGCTACGGTTCCTGGCCGAGCAGGGATTCCTCGTCCCGGTGAGTTCCGAGCAGGGCGGAACGTACCGGACGACGCCGCGATACCAGGTGCAGGTGCGCGAGCTCGCGGCCGACGCCGCGTTCGACGAGCTGCTCGCGCTCGGGGTCGTCGCGGTTCCGGGTGAGGGCTCGACGCTGCGCGCGTCGGTCACCGACACGCTGTAGGGGAGTAGATGTACGAGCTGTCGCGGGTGCGCCTGCACTCCGTGGGTCCGTCCGGTGCGCGGTACCAGGACGTCGTCCTGGACTTCTCCGGCGTCGGCGACGTCGTCACCGCGCCCCAGCAGGACGCGTTGTTCGGCGCGGGCATCCACCCTGCCGACGGTGGCGGGCCGCCGCGGCGGCCGTCCCCGGCGAGCGTGCTGTTCCTCGAGAACGGCGGCGGCAAGTCGGTGCTGATCAAGCTGATCTTCTCGGTGATGCTGCCGGGCAGGCGGCAGGTCGTGGGCACGACGAACACGCGGGTGTTGGAGAAGTTCGTCGGTGCCAAGGACGTCGCGCACGTGGCGCTCGAATGGCAGCACGTCGAGTCCGGGCAGCGGCTGATCACCGGCAAGGCCTCGGAATGGCGTGGGCACGTGGCGTCCTCGGACCCGGCCAACCTCGTCGACTCCTGGTACTGCTTCCGCCCGTCCGACGAGGTCGGGCTGGACACGTTGCCGTTGACCGAGGAGGGCCGGCTGCGCACGATGTCCGGCTTCCACGACCGGATGACGTCGCTGCACGCCGAGATCCCCGAGCTGCAGCTGTTCTGGACCCGCCGGCACCACGAGTGGACCGAGCGGCTCGACCAGCTGGGCCTGGACACCGAGCTGTTCCGGTACCAGCGGGCGATGAACGCCGGCGAGGGCGAGGCCGCGGACGCGTTCGCGTTCAACACCGACGACGCGTTCGTCGAGTTCCTGCTGCGCGCGGTGATCACCGAGGAGGAGCCGAAGGACCTGGCCGACGTCGTCGCCACGTACGCCGACAACCTGGCCCAGCGCGGCGAGCTGATGACCGAACGGGACTTCGTCGCCGGCGCGCTCGAGGCGCTGACCCCGTTGATCGACGAGGAACGGTTCGCCGCCGCGGCGCGCACGGTCGCGGACTCGGCGCGCGCGGAGCTCGCCGCGTTGGCCGGGGAGGTCGCGGCGCGCGACGCCGCGGAGACCGAGCGGCTGGACACGCTGAACGCCCACGTGTCCGAGGTCGCCGACGCCGAACGGCTCGCCGAGGGCGACCTGCGGCGCAAGCAGGCCGTGCTGACCGAACTGCGCCGGCTCGTCGCCGTGATGCTGCGGGACGAGGCCGAGGCGGAGCGGGAACGGGTCGACGCGGAGCTGGCAGAGGCGAAGACGGCGGCCGAGGCGTGGCGCGAGACGGGCACGGTGCTGACCCAGCTCGGCGCGGCCCGCAAGGCGGCCGACATCCGTGAGTTGGTCGGGAGCCGCGAGGAGAAGGCGCGGCCCGCGCTGGAGGCGAAGAACGCTGCCGCGACCGCGTTCGCCCGCGGGCTGCTCGGCCTGGCGCGGGACGCCGCCGAGCAGGCCGAGGAGGCCGAGCAGCGCGCAGCGGCGCTGCGGACCGACGCCGAGGACGCCCAGCGCGAGCGGGACGAGGCGACGTCGGCCGCGGCGGGCCGGCGCGCGGAAGCCGACGGGTTGGCGACGCGCATCGAGGAGGTGCGGGCCGAGGTCGCGCAGGCCACCGCCGACGGTCTGCTGGACTCCGGCGCCGACGTCGCCGATGCGGCGCGTGCGGCCGCGACCCGCGGCGAGGAGGCGGCCGGGGAACTGGCGCGGCGCGAGGGCGAACTCGAACGTGTCGCCGAGGACCTGTCCGCCGCCCAGACGGCCGCCGCCGACTCGCAGCGCGCCGCCGCCGGCGCCGGGACCGCGCGGAACGGGCCACCGAGGAGCTGACGCGCGCGCACCGGCGTACGGACGCGTTGGCCGCGGAACCGCGGTTGGCGGAACTGCTCGGCACCGACACGGCCACCCTGGAGACCGACACCCCGGCGCTGCTGGACCGGCTCGCGGACGCGCGCGGGGAGGCCGAGCGGGAACAGACCGTCTTGCGGATGGAGGAGTCGCGCGACGAGCGCGCCCTGGGGGCGCTGGGCTCCGGCGGACTGCTGCCGCCGCCCGAGGAGGTGCAGGCCGCGCTCGACGTCCTCGAGGACGCGGGTGTGACGGCGTGGTCCGGCTGGCGCTATCTGTCCACACTGGACGCTGCAACGCGGGCCGACGCCGTGCAGCGGGCACCGCAGCTCGTGGCCGGCGTGCTGCTCAACGAGCCGGCGCAGCTCGACCGGGCGCGCGAGATCCTGACCGAGCACCGGCTGCTGCCGGGCGCGGCCATCGCCGTCGGGACCACGTCCTCGCTGGCCGACCGCCACCTGGACGGGGCGCCCGGTGTGGCGTTCCTCGTCCCGCCCAACCCGGCGATGTACGACGAGGACGCCGCCGACGCCGAACGCGAGGCGATCAGCCGCAGGCAGCACGACCGGCAGCGCCGCCTCGCCGAGCTCGAGGAGGCGATCGGCCGGGACGCCTCGCTGACGTGGAAGCTGACCACGTGGCGCGAGGACTACCCGCCCGGCAGCATCGCGGTGCTCGCCGAACGCGCCCAGGAGGCCGAGACGGCGCGGACGGCGGCCGAGGAGGCCGTCACCGAGGCCGAGCAGGCCGCCGCGCGGCTCACCGACAAGCGCGACGACCTGCGCGAACGGGTGCCCGCGCTCCGGGCGGAGGCACGCGACGCCGAGAACGCGGCGCGTACCCTCACCGAACTCGCCGGCCGCGCCGCCCGGTTGCCGCAGTGGACCGAGGAGACCGAGCGGGCCCGGGAGGCCGCGGCGCTCGCCGAGGAACGCGCCTCGGCGGCCGCGGGGGAGGCGGCCCGGCTGCGGGAGCAGGCCGCCGAACACCAACGCACCGCCGACGGGCACCGCCGCACCGCCTCGAGCGCCCGCGGTGAACTGGCCGAGGTGCCGGGCGGCGGGTCGGTCTCGCTCGACGGGCCGGATGCCGAGCCGGTGCCCGCCGAACCGGTCGACGCGCTGCGGCGCGCGTTCACCTCGGCCTCGGAGGCCTACGCCCGCGTCGAGGTCGGCGGCGATCTGCGTGCCGAGCTCGAACAGGCCGAGGCCGCCGAATCGGCCGCGCGGGCCGCGCTGGAGAACGTCGACGAGGCGGTCCGGATGCGCGCCGCCGAACTGCTGGAAACCCCCGACGGGTCCGACGCCTCGGCCCGCGCCGCCGCACAGGCCCGCGCGGCACGGGCGGTGGAGACCCTCGAGGCCGAACGGACCGACGTGATCGGCCGGCTCGCCACCCGCCGCGCCGAACTCGACCAGCTGCCTGCCCCGTCCGGTCCGCTCGACACCGTGGAGCGCCCGCGCGACGTCGACCACGGACGCGAGCTCATCGAGGAGGCCGCCGACGAGGTGGCCGCGGCCACCCGGGCCGTCGAGGAGCTGCGCGAGTCCCGCGCCGCCGCGCAGGGCACGCTCGACACCGCGACCCAGAGCGCCTCGGGCTTCCGCATGCTCGCCGACTCGCTCGCCGCGCACACGGCCAAGGGGGCGGACCCCCGGGACACCGCGGATCCCTTCGCCGGTGACGTCGAGGAGGCACAACAGAGGGCGACCGAGCTGACCGGCCGGCTCACCTCGGCACAGCAGCAGGTCGACGAGGCGGCCACGCGCGTGCGCGCCGCGGCCGACGCGCTCGCGCAGTACGCCACCGAGAAGCGGTTCGAGAAGCTGGACACGCCCGTGCGCCAGCAGGTGATCTCGGTGCGCCGCGACAGCCTGCCCGAGCACGCGCAGGAGTGGGCGCAGGCGCTGCGGCCCCGCCTGCGGACCCTGACCGACGACCTCGCGCAGATCGACCGGCACCGCACCGGCATCGTCACGCGCCTGCAGAGCATGGTCGAGGGCGCGATCCGCACCCTGCGCTCGGCGCAGCGGGTCTCGCGCCTGCCCGACGGGCTCGGCGACTGGTCGGGGCAGGAGTTCCTGCGCATCCGGTTCACCGAGCTCGACGACGCCGACCTGGCCGCTGCGCTCGGCGAGGTCGTCGACGAGGCCGCCGTCGGCAAGTCCGCCGACGGCCGCGACGTCAAACGGGACGGGCTCTCGCTCGTGCTGCGCGGCGTGCGGGCGGCCGCGCCGAAGGGCTTCCGCGTGGACATGCTGAAACCGGACTCGGTGCTGCGCACCGAACGTCAACGGGTCTCGGAGATCCGCGACGTGTTCTCCGGCGGCCAGCAGCTCACCGCGGCGATCATCCTGTACTGCACGCTCGCCGCACTGCGGGCCAACAACCGCGGCCGGATGCGCAACCCGCACTCGGGCGTGCTGTTCCTCGACAACCCGATCGGCCGCGCGTCGGCGGGGTACCTGCTCGAGCTGCAGCGCGCCGTCGCCAGGGCTCTCGGCGTGCAGCTGATCTACACGACGGGCCTGTTCGACGCGGGTGCCCTGGCCGAGTTCCCGTTGATCGTGCGGCTGCGCAACGACGCCGATCTGCGCGCGGGCCGCAAGTACCTCTCGGTCGACGCCACGATGCGCAAGGAACTCGAGACGCTCCCGGACCCCGACGGCACCGCCCGCCTGACTTCCACCCGCGTCTACGCGAAACAGGACGCCTGAGGCCGCGACGATCTTGACCGATTTCTGCATGCTTCAAGGTGCGCGACGTCTCGCCCGGGGTACCCGGGTATGGCCTGGTCGCCACGCTAGGGTGTGGACGTCCCAACGACGTGGAAGCCGGCACGTAAAGCCGGGTCGAAGAACTGTGAGGAGAGAGCAGAAGTGACGGTTCGCGTAGGCGTCAACGGCTTCGGCCGGATCGGCCGCAACTTCTTCCGTGCCGCCGCAGCCAGCGGCCAGGACATCGAGGTGGTGGCTTTCAACGACCTCGGTGACCTCTCCACGATGGCGCACCTGCTCAAGTACGACAGCGTGCTCGGTCGCTACCCCGAGGAGGTCACCACCTCCGACGAGGGCATCGTCGTGGGCGGCAAGACCATCAAGGCCCTCGCCGAGCGCGACCCGGCCAAGCTGCCGTGGGGCGACCTGGGCGTCGACGTGGTCGTCGAGTCCACCGGGTTCTTCACCAACGCCGACGACGCCAAGGCCCACCTCGCGGGCGGTGCCAAGAAGGTCATCATCTCCGCCCCGGCCAAGGGCGAGGACCTGACGGTCGTGCTGGGTGCCAACGACAACCTGTACGACGGGTCGCAGAACATCATCTCGAACGCCTCGTGCACGACGAACTGCCTCGCGCCGCTGGCGAAGGTGCTGCACGACGAGTTCGGCATCGAGAAGGGTCTGATGACCACGACCCACGCCTACACCGCCGACCAGAACCTGCAGGACGGCCCGCACAAGGACCCGCGCCGTGCCCGCGGTGCCGCGCTGAACGTCGTGCCGACCTCGACCGGCGCCGCCAAGGCCATCGGCCTCGTGCTGCCCGAGCTCAACGGCAAGCTCGACGGCTACTCGCTGCGCGTGCCCGTGCCGACCGGCTCGATCACCGACCTCACCGTGAACCTCACCAAGAAGGCCACGATCGAGGAGATCAACGCCGCCTACAAGGCCGCCGCCGAGGGCCCGCTCAAGGGCGTCCTGCGCTACAGCGAGGACCCGATCGTCTCGTCCGACATCGTCAACGACCCCGCCTCGTGCATCTACGACGCGCCGCTGACGAAGGTCATCGACGACCAGGTCAAGGTGTTCGGCTGGTACGACAACGAGTGGGGCTACTCCAACCGCCTCGTCGACCTGGCCACGCTCGTCGGCTCCAAGCTGTCCTGATCGATGACCGTTCAGACACTCGACGACCTCATCGCCGACGGGGGAGTCGCGGGTCGGTACGTGCTGGTCCGCTCGGACCTGAACGTTCCGCTCGACGGCTCGGTCATCACCGACGACGGCCGGGTGCGCGCCGCGCTGCCGACCATCACGCGGCTCGCCGAGGCGGGCGCGCGGGTGGTCGTCACCGCGCACCTGGGCCGGCCCAAGGGCGAACCCGACGAGAAGTACTCGCTGCGTCCGGTCGCCGCGCGGCTCGGTGAGCTGCTCGGCCGGACCGTGCCGCTCGCCGGCGACGTCGTGGGCCCCGGGGCCGCCGACGTCACCGCCGGGCTGGCCGACGGCCAGGTCGCCATGCTGGAGAACGTGCGCTTCGACGCCCGCGAGACCAGCAAGGACGCCGACGAACGCGGCGCGCTGGCCCGCGAGCTGGCCGCTCTCGTCGGCCCGGACGCGGCGTTCGTGTCCGACGGCTTCGGCGTCGTGCACCGCAAGCAGGCGTCGGTCTACGACGTGGCCCGCGAACTGCCCGCCTACGCGGGCGGACTGGTGCTGGCCGAGCTCGAGGTGCTGCGCACGCTCACCGGCGACCCGAAGCGGCCCTACGCGGTCGTGCTCGGCGGCTCCAAGGTCTCCGACAAGCTCGCCGTGATCGAGGCCCTGCTGCCGAAGGTCGACCGGCTCGTCGTCGGCGGCGGCATGTGCTTCACGTTCCTGGCCGCACAGGGCCACGGTGTCGGCAGCTCGCTGCTCGAGACCGACATGGTCGACACGTGCCGGCGGCTGCTCGCCGAGGCCGGGGACAAGCTGCTGCTGCCCGTCGACGTCGTCGCGGCCGACCGGTTCGCCGCCGACGCCGCCACCCGCACCGTGCCCGCCACGGCCATCGAGGACGGCTGGATGGGCCTCGACATCGGACCCGACTCGGTGCGGCTGTTCGCCGACGCCGTCGGCTCCGCAGGCACCGTGTTCTGGAACGGCCCGATGGGCGTGTTCGAGATGGAGCCCTTCGCGGGCGGCACCCGCGGGGTCGCCCGGTCCATCGCCGACGGGGACGGCTTCAGCGTCGTCGGCGGCGGCGACTCGGCGGCCGCGGTGCGCGTGCTGGGCCTGCCCGAGGACGGTTTCTCGCACATCTCCACCGGCGGCGGCGCCTCGTTGGAATACCTGGAAGGCAAGGACCTGCCCGGCGTGGCGGTGCTCGACCAGGGAGCAGCATGAGCACCCGCAAGCCGCTTGTCGCCGGCAACTGGCTGTGTTCAATCCCCAGGGGGAGCTCCGCTCCACCCCGGACCCCCCTCGAAGAAGAGCGTGAGGTGCGTGCGTGAGTAGTCGAAAGCCCCTGGTGGCCGGCAACTGGAAGATGAATCTGAACCACCTCGAGGCGATCGCCCTGGTGCAGAAGATCGCGTTCTCGTTGCCGGAGAAGTACTACGCCAAGGTCGACGTGGCGGTCATCCCGCCGTTCACCGACATCCGGAGCGTGCAGACCCTGGTCGACGGGGACAAACTCCTGCTCACCTACGGCGGGCAGGACCTGTCCCAGCACGCCTCGGGCGCTACACCGGCGAGGTGTCCGGCGCGATGCTCGCCAAGCTCGGCTGCACCTACGTGGTCGTCGGCCACTCGGAGCGGCGCGAGTACCACGCCGAGACCGACGAGGTCGTGGGCAAGAAGGTGCGGGCGGCGCTGAAGAACGAGCTCACGCCGATCCTGTGCGTCGGCGAGGGCCTCGAGGTCCGCGAGGCCGGTGGGCACATCCAGCACACCACCGACCAGCTGATCGCGGCGCTCAAGGGCCTCAAGGTCGATCAGGTCGCGAACCTCGTCGTCGCCTACGAGCCCGTGTGGGCCATCGGCACCGGCCGGGTCGCGACGCCGGCCGACGCCGAGGAGGTGTGCGCCGCGCTGCGCTCGGCGCTGACCGAGAAGTACGGCGCCGAGGTCGGCGACGCCACGCGGATCCTCTACGGTGGATCGGTGAAGTCGGGCAACATCTCCGAGCTGGTGGCGTGTGAGAACGTGGACGGTGCCCTGGTGGGCGGGGCCAGCCTCGACGGCGACGAGTTCACCAAACTCTGCGCCATGGCCGCCGGAGGCCCGCTACCCTGATCGCGTGTGGCACCCGCTACTCTGGGTGCCCTCGCCACTCGCAGTAGACAGAGGATGACATGCAACTGTTCCTGCAAATTCTGTTGGTCGTGACCAGCCTCCTGCTGATCATCGCCGTCTTGCTGCACCGCGGTCGCGGTGGGGGACTGTCGTCCTTGTTCGGTGGCGGGATGCAGGCCAGCCTGGCCGGGTCGAGCCGTGCGGAGTCGAACCTGGACAAGGTCACCGTCGGTCTCGGCCTCGTGTGGCTCATCGCGATCATCGGGCTCGGCCTGTTCCTGAAGATCTGATCGATCGCGTGCGTGAGCACGCCGGGATTCTGGTGGGTGAGATGTGATGGTGGGCGGTAACGCGATCCGCGGGATGCGAATCGGGGCCTCTGGTCCGTCCAGCGAGTCCGAGCGCGGCGAGACCGCACCCCGGCACGTCGTGTCGTACTGGTGCGCCAACGGCCACGAGGCACGGCTGTCGTTCGCGCTGGACGCCGAGATCCCCGACGAGTGGGACTGCCCCAAGTGCGGCCTTCCCGGCGGCAAGGACCAGCAGAACCCGCCGTCGGCGGGCCGGTCCGAGCCGTTCAAGTCGCACCTGGAGTACGTCAAGGAACGGCGCAGCGACGAGGACGGCGAAGCCCTCCTCGAGGAGGCGCTGGAGCGGCTGCGCCAGCGCCGCGGCGGTGTGTGACACCGCTGCCTGATTGACAACACGAGTGATGCTCCGCGGGACCTTCTCCTGCGGAGCATCGCTCGTTTCGTGCCCCTGGTTCGTGGAGCGCCCAGTTCGTGGAGCTCGGTTGGCCGAGAGGTCTCAGGTGTGCATGCCGGACATCGGGTAGCGGGCGGTCACGCAGAACCCGCCGTCGGCCGTCGGTGACGACTCGAGCGTGCCGCCCAACAGCCGGGCGCGTTCGGCCAGGCCGGTGAGGCCGTACCCGCCCGAGGGAAGGGGACCGTCGCCCGGACGCCGCGCGGGCGGCTCGTTGCGGATCTGCACGAACAGCCCCGTATCGTCGGAGTGCACCGTGACCTGGGTGTCGGCCCCGGGCGCGTGCTTGCGCACGTTCGTCAACGCCTCCTGGACGGTGCGGTACGCCGCCGCCGAGACCTGGTCCGGGACGAACTCCGGCATCGTGTCGAACTCCAGACGCACGGGCACCTGGCATTCGCGCACCAGCTCGGGGATCTGACATACCCGTGCCGACGGGCTGTCGGAGCAGTCGTCGTCGGCGGATTCGGAGCGCAGCAGTCCCACGAGGCCGCGCAGCTCCTCGAGCGTCTGCGTGCTCAGCTCGCGGATCGTGTGGGCGCTGCGGGCGGCTTCGGCCTCGGCGCCACTACCCGACCCGTTGCCGGAACCACTGCCCGAACCGTTGGCCGACGTCTGGGCCGTGAGCACGCCGGCCTGCATGGCGATGAGCGTGATGTTGTGCGAGACGACGTCGTGCATCTCCCTGGCCAGCCGGGTGCGTTCCTCCGCCCGGACCATCTCGGCGTGCAGTTTGCGTTCCCGGTCCCGGCTCGCACGCAGCTCGGCCAGCCGTGTGGCCAGCTCGTGCCGTGCGCCGATGAGCAGGCCGATGGCGAGCGGCATGCCCGCGACGACCGTGCTGTAGATGACGTCGAGGCCGTGCTGTTGCCATGACAGTGCCGCGAACTTGTCCAGAGGCCAGAGCACGAACCGGCACATCCACACCAACCATGCGCCGACCCACACCTGCCAGTGCAGCTGCTTGCGGGTTGCGAGGAAACCGAGGGCCACCATCGCCGCGACCTGGGCCCAGCCGGCCATGAACCCGGGGATGGTCAGCAGCAGCACCGCGAACGGGAACCAGCGCCGCAGCAGCAGCGCGGCACAGCCGAGGATCGACAGGTACAGCGAGTACGGCGGGGCGTCCGACGGGGGAGCGAGTGCCACGTCCAGGACCGCGATGGTCAGCACCGCGACGTCGACAGCCGCGCTGCGCACGGCTGGCCGGCTCCACACGGACGTGAGCGAGTGTTTGACGGTGGCCTGCGTATGCCGCATGCGGTCGGCAGCGGTGCGCGAGCGCGGGCCCTGAACCGAGACATCCGGGAGCACTGTGCCCTCTGTGGTCATGGTTGAGACCTCTCGTCTTGTGGACCCCACCATGAGAGGACATCTTGCCCCGAAGTGTCTCCGAATTCGGGAAAAAGTGTGCGGTTGTTAACGCACCGCGCATGAAATTTTCGTATGGGAACACCCGGTCGTGGTTACCGTGCGCGCACGACCGGGTACCGGGCTGTACGTGCTGTGACCAGGCGGGTCAGGGCAGATCGGCCGCCGCGGCCGTGTCGAGCAGCCACAGCGTGCCGGCCGTTCCCCGGGCACCCGCGACGGGCAGCTCGACCTCACCCGCGCCGCGGTGCGCCCGGCCGACCGCCTCGGCCTTCGCGGCACCGGCGGTGACCAACCAGACCTGCCGCGCGCGCCGCAGCGCCGGCAACGTCAACGACACCCGGGTCGGCGGCGGCTTGGGGCAGTCCCGCACGGCCACGACCGACCGCTGCGTCTCGTGGGCGGCCGGCGTGTGCGGGAAGATCGACGCCGTGTGGCCCTCGCCGCCCAGTCCGAGCATCAGCACGTCGAACTCGGGCACGGCGCCGGCTCCGCCACCGGCGCCGGCTCGTTCGGCGAGGATGCGCGCGTACGCCTCGGCGGCGGCGTCCGGGTCGTCGCCGAACTCGCCGTCGGACGGCGCCATCGCGTGCACCCGCGCGGGGTCGACCGGGACGTGGTCGAGCAGCGCCTCCCGGGCCTGCTTCTCGTTGCGCTCCTGGTCGTCGGCGGGCACGAACCGCTCGTCACCCCAGTAGACGTCCAGCCGCGACCAGTCGACGGCGTCGCGGGCGGGGGAGCGGCGCACCTGCTCGAGCAGGGCGATGCCGGTGCCGCCGCCGGTCAGCACCACCGACGCCGAGCCGCGGGCCGCCTGCGCGTCCGCCAGCGCCGTGATGAGCCGCGCGGCCGTCGCCGCAGCCAGCACGTCGGCGTCGGGATGGACGACCGTCGCGACGGGTGCCTCGGTGCCGGAGGTGCTCATGACTCGGTTCTCCTCGCCTTCGTCGCCGTGGTTTTCGTCGCCGCGGTCTTCTTCGAGGCCGTCTTCTTCTTCGGGGCCGTCTTCTTCGCGGTCGCCTTGGTGGTGCCCGACTGCGCGGTGTCTGCCTTGGTGCTGTCCGCCTTGGCCGCACTCGACGTGGCCGTACTGCGCCGCGTGCCGGCGAGCTTGGTGAGCCCCTTCAACGCGGCCTCGTAGATCTCGTCCGGGTCGAGCCTGCGCAACTCCTCGATGAGGCAGTCGCGCGTGTCACGCCGCTGCAGCGACACCCGCCGCGTCGGCTGGCCCGGCTGTGTGAGCGTGCCGGTGCGGCCGTCGGGCCGGTCGATCGAGATCGGCCCGGACGGCCGCTCCAACGTCACCGACACGATGCCCTGCGCACTGGTCGTCTTGGAGCGTTTGACCGGGACTCCCAGGTACTCGGCCAGCCACCCGGCGAGCAGCTCCGTCGACGGCGAGTCCGGCTTACCGGTCACCGTCGCGCCGGTGACCCGCTCGTACGGCGGCAGGTCCAGCGCGCCCGCCAGCTGGGCACGCCATTCCGTCAACCTCGTCCACGCCAGGTCCGTGTCGCCGTCGGCGTAGGTCTTGGCCCGGGACTGCAGCGACCGGATCGGGTTCTTCTCCGCCGCCGAGTCGGTGATCCGCCGCTGCGCGAGCTTGCCCAGCGCGTCCTTGCTCGGCGACTTCGGCCCGTTACCCGGCCACCACGTCACGATCGGCGCGTCCGGCAACAGCAGCGGCACGACGGCGCTCTGGCCCTGGTTCGCCAGCGCACCGTACAGCCGCAGCACCACGACCTCGCTGGCACCGGCGTCACCGCCCACCCGGATCTGCCCGTCGATCCGCGGCGCGGCCGTGCGCGCACCCTTGGCCACCACGATCACCCGCGACGGATGCTCCCGGCTCGCCTCGTTGGCCGCGTAGATCGCGTCCTCGAGCTGGTCGTCGTCCTCCGCCACGATCACGAGCGTCAGGACCCGGCCCAACGCCACCGCACCGCCCCGCTCGCGGAGCTCGACGATCTTCTTGTTCAACTGCGACGTCGTCGTCGACGGCAAGTCAATGATCACGGCCGCCTCCAGTGTTCTGCGGGACACCCGCACCCGGTCGGCGTCCGTGGTCGGGGCTGCGCAAAGTGTCGATCACGGCCGCCTCCAGTGGCGTCCTGCGCGCTCCAGCATCCGGTCCGCCGACTCCGGCCCCCAGCTGCCCGGCAGATAGGCTCGGGGACGCCGCGCTCGGCCCAGTGCCGCAACACCGGGTCGAGGATCTTCCACGACAGTTCGACCTCCTCGTTCACCGGGAACAGCGACGGCTCACCGAGCAACACGTCGAGGATCAACCGCTCGTAGGCCTCCGGTGAGCTCTCCGTGAACGAGTGTCCGTAGCCGAAGTCCATCGTGACGTCGCGGACCTCCATGGTCGTGCCGGGCACCTTCGACCCGAACCGCATCGTCACGCCCTCATCGGGCTGCACGCGGATGACCAGGCGTTCTCGCCGAGCTCGTCGGTGGAGGTGGAGTCGAACGGCAGATGCGGTGCCCGCTTGAACACCACGGCGATCTCCGTGACCCGCCTGCCGAGCCGCTTGCCGGTGCGCAGGTAGAACGGCACGCCCGCCCAGCGGCGGTTCTGCACCTCCAGCGTCACCGCGGCGTAGGTCTCGGTGGTCGACTCCTTCGCGAAACCGGCCTCCTGCGCCAGCCCCGGTACCTTGGTGCCGCCCTGCCAGCCGCCCGAGTACTGCCCGGCCGCGGTCGTCTCGTCGAACGGGCCGACCGCCTTCGTCGCGCCCAGCACCTTCACCTTCTCGGCCCGCAGTGCACCCGGTTCGAACGAGACCGGTTCCTCCATCGCCGTCAGCGCCAACAGCTGCAGCAGGTGGTTCTGGATGACGTCGCGGGCGGCGCCGATGCCGTCGTAATAGGCGGCGCGGCCACCGAGCCCGATGTCCTCGGCCATCGTGATCTGCACGTGGTCCACGTAGTGCGCGTTCCACAGCGGTTCGAACAGCTGGTTCGCGAACCGCAACGCCAGGATGTTCTGCACCGTCTCCTTGCCGAGGTAGTGGTCGATGCGGAACACCGACTCCTCGGGGAAGACCTGGTTCACCACGCCGTTGAGCTCCTGGGCGCTCGCGAGATCGTGCCCGAACGGCTTCTCGATCACCACGCGTCGCCACGTGCTGTCGTCGGCGTCGGCGAGGCCCGAGCGCGAGAGCTGCTTGCTGACGATGGGGAACGCCCACGGCGGGATCGACAGGTAGAAGGCCGTGTTGCCGCCCGTGCCGCGTTCGGTGTCGAGTTCGCGCACCGTGGCCGCGAGCCGGTCGAAGGCGTCGTCGTCGTCGAACGTGCCCTGCACGAAGCGGATGCCTTCCGCGAGCCGGTTCCACACCGACTCGCGGAACGGCGTGCGCGCGTTCTCGGCCACCGCGTCGTGCACGAGCTCACCGAAGTCCTGGTGCTCCCACTCGCGGCGGGCGAACCCGACCAGGGAGAACCCCGGCGGCAGCAGACCGCGGTGCGCCAGGTCGTAGATCGCGGGCATCAGCTTCTTGCGGGACAGATCGCCCGTGACGCCGAAGATGACCATGCTCGACGGCCCCGCGATGCGCGGCAGGCGCTTGTCCCTGGGGTCGCGGAGCGGGTTGGTCCAGCTACGCGTCATCGAGTGATCTCCTGTACCGCGCGCATCACCTCGGCCAGGCCGGCGGCCCGGTCGGTCAGGTGCAGCCGCAGGACCGGCCTGCCCCGGTCGACGAGCACCTGCCCGTCGCCCAGCGCCTGCGCCAACTGCAGTGTGCCCAGCGAATACGGACGGTCCGGCACCGGCAGGTCCTCCTCGGATTCACCCGTGATCTGCAGGAACACTCCGTTCTGGTGCCCGCCCTTGTGGTACTGGCCGGTCGAGTGCAGGAACCGCGGTCCCCAGCCGAACGTGGTCTGCACGTCGGTGCGGCGGGCCAGTTCGGAACGCAGCAGCGACGCGGACGCGTCGTCGAGCCGGTCCAGATACGCCTGCACGGACAGGTAACCGCCGGCCGGCACGGTCGCGACGAACTCCCGCAGGATGTCGGCCAGCAATCCGTCGCCGCTCGTGCCGGTCGAGGCGTGCACCTCGACCGTGCCGGTGACGGTCGACGGCGTCGCCGCGGCGCCGCTCGCGTCCGGCTCGTCCAGCAGCGACCGGGCGGCCTTCTTCGCGGCCTCCACGTCGGGCTGGTCGAACGGGTTGATGCCCAGCAGTCGGCCGGCGATCGCGACCGCCGACTCCCACAGCAGGAACTGCGCGCCGAGTGGTCCGTCCACGGCGATGCGGGCGCCGGCGGCCGGCGGTCCGACGGCGACGGTCGTCGCGTCACCCGCCGCCGGGGCCTCGCCGGCGAAGCCGGGCGCGTCCGGACCCTCGACGACGACGGGCAGCAGGCCGGTGCCCTCCTTGCCCGTCGACTCGGCGATCAGCTGCTCGGCCCAGTCGCCGAAACCCGCGGCCTCGGACCCGGTGTCGGCGAGGACGAGCTTCTCGCGCCGTCGGCGTGAGCGGCGGCGAACGCCGCGCCCAGCGTCAGCGCCGGGTTGTCGGCCGCATCGGTCGCCACCGCGTCGGCGACGAACGCTGCCTGGTCCAGCAGCCGCGCCACGTCGGCACCGGCCAGGCCCGCCGGCACGAGCCCGAACGCGGTCAGGGCCGAGTAGCGCCCGCCCACGTTCGGATCGGCAGGAAGACCTTGCGGCACTGCTCGAGCTCGGCCAGCGGCGAACCCGGGTCGGTGACCACGACGATCCGCCGCGCCGGGTCGATGCCCTCGGCCTCGAAGGCCGCGGCGAACACCCGGCGGTGGCTGTCGGTCTCCACCGTCGTGCCCGATTTGGACGACACCACGAGCACCGTGCGGTCGAGATCGCCCGTGAGCGCGTCCGCCACCTGCGCCGGGTCCGTCGTGTCCAGCACCGTCAGCGGCACGCCCGCGGACGCGGTGATGACCTCGGGCGCGAGCGACGATCCGCCCATGCCCGCCAGCACCACGCGGTCGATGCCCTCGGAGCGCAGATCGGTGCGCAGCGCCTCGATCTCGCCGATGAGCGGACGCGACGTGCGGTGCAGGGTCGTCCACGCCAGGCGGATCGAGGCCTCCGCCTCGGCGTCCGGACCCCACAGCGTGGCGTCCTGCGCGGCGAGCCTGCCCGCCACGCCGTCGGAGACGAGGGCGTCGATCAGTGGAGCGGCGGCGTCGGCGAGTGCGGGGTCGAGCTCGACCCCGATCTGGTCGGCCCCCATCCCCGGATCAGCCTTCGCCTTGGCGAGCTGCCGCGAGACGGTCTCGAGCAGCTCGGACCACGACGTGTCGAACTTGTCCACGCCCTCGGTCTCGAGCGTGGTGAACACGTCGGCCACGTCGATGCCGACGCCGGCGAGCGAGTCGAACACCTCCTGGGCCTGCTCGGCGGTGCCGCTGACCGTGTCGCCGGTGACGTTCGCGTGATCGGCGGAGGCGTCCAGAGTGGACTCCGGCATCGTGTTGACCGTGTTCGCCACGACGAGCCCGTCGACGTAGCGGGTGTCGGAGTAGTCCGGGTTCTTCACGCCCGTCGATGCCCACAGTGGACGCTGGACGTTCGCGCCGTCGGCCTGCAGTGCCTCCCACCGCGGCGAGGAGAAGCGCTCCTCGTAGGCGGCGTAGGCCAACTGGGCGTTGGCGATCGCGGCCCGGCCGCGCAGCGCGAGCGCCTCGGCGGTGCCGATCGTCTCGAGCCGCTTGTCGATCTCGCTGTCCACACGGGACACGAAGAACGAGGCGACCGAGTGGATCGACGAGAGGTCGTGCCCGTTCGCCTTCGCCTGCTCCAGGCCGGCGATGTAGGCGTCGATGACCGCCTTGTAGCGCTCGACCGAGAAGATCAGCGTGACGTTCACGCTGATGCCCTCGGCGAGGGTGCGGGTGATGGCCGGCAGGCCCTCCTCGGTCGCCGGGATCTTCACCAGCAGGTTGGGCCGGTCGACCGTCTTCCACAGATCGGCGGCCTCGGCGACGGTCTTGTCGGTGTCGCGGGCCAGGCCCGGGTCGACCTCGATCGACACGCGGCCGTCGACGCCGCCGGTGGCGGTGAAGACGTCGCGGAACAGGTCCGCGGCGTTGCGCACGTCGGTCGTGGTCAGTTCCCGCACGACCGCGTCGACGTCGGCGCCGCGGTCGGCCAGCTCCCGAACCTGCTCGTCGTAGGCCTCGCCGTCACCGAGGGCGTTGGCGAAGATCGTCGGGTTGGTCGTGACGCCGACGACGTGCTTGTCGCGGATCAGCTCGGCGAGGTTGCCCGAGTCGATCCGGTCCCGGGACAGGTCGTCGAGCCAGATCGACACGCCGGCCTGGGAGAGTGCTGCGAGATTGCTGCTCATGAGGCGATCTCCAATCCGGTCAGGAGTTCTTCTTGGTCAGCGCGCGGCGGGCCGCGGACACCACGGCCTCGGCGGTGAACCCGAACTCGCGGAACAGCGTCTTGTGGTCGGCGGAGGCGCCGAAGTGCTCGATCGAGACGATCTCGCCGGAGTCACCGACGAAACGGTGCCACGGCTGGGCGATGCCGGCCTCGACCGCGACCTTGGCCACACCGGTGGGCGGGACGACCGCGTCCCGGTAGGCCTGGTCCTGACGGTCGAACCACTCGACACACGGCATCGACACGACGCTCGTGGCGACACCGTCGGCCTCGAGCGCGGCCCGCGCCTCGACGGCGAGCTGCACCTCGGAGCCGGTCGCGATCAGCACGACCTCCGGGTTGCCGTTGGAGGCCTCGGCCAACACATAGCCGCCCTTGGCCACGCCCGCGGCGTCGGTGCCCTCGAGCACCGGCACGTTCTGTCGCGTCAGGGCCAGACCGGTCGGGTGCTCGTTGTCCTCGAGCGCGGCCTTCCATGCGGCGGCCGTCTCGTTGGCGTCGGCCGGTCGCGCCACGCTCAGGCCCGGGATCGCGCGCAGCGAGGCGAGCTGCTCGATCGGCTGGTGCGTCGGGCCGTCCTCGCCGAGACCGATCGAGTCGTGCGTCCAGACGTAGGTCACCGGCGCCTTCATCAGCGCGGCCAGGCGCACGGCCGGGCGCATGTAGTCGCTGAAGATCAGGAACGTCGCGCCGTACGGACGGGTGCCGCCGTGCAGGGCGATGCCGTTGAGGATCGAGCCCATCGCGTGCTCACGGACACCGAAGTGCAGGTTCCGGCCGTGCGGGTCCATCGTGAACATGTCCGTCGACGCGGCCTCGGGGCCGAACGACTTCGCGCCCTCGATGATCGTGTTGTTGCTCTCGGCCAGGTCGGCCGAACCGCCCCACACCTCGGGCAGCGCGTCGGCGATCGCGTTCAGCACCGCACCCGAGGCCTTGCGGGTGGCCATGCCCTTCTCGTCGGGCTCCCACGTCGGCAGGGCGTCGGCCCAGCCGGTGGGCAGGGTGCGGGTGCGCAGCCGCTCGGCGAGCTCGGCGCGCCGCGGGTTCTGCGCGGCCCACGCGTCGAACTGCTCCTGCCACTGGGCGCGGTCGCTCTTGGCGCGGTCGACGGCCTTGCGGGTGTGGGCCAGGACCTCGTCCTCGATGGGGAAGTCCTGGGCCGGGTCGAACCCGAGGGCGGTCTTGACGGCGGCGACCTCGTCGGCGCCCAGCGCGGCGCCGTGCGCCTTGCCGGTGTCCATCTTGGTCGGTGCCGGGTAGCCGATCACGGTGCGCAGCAGGATGAACGAGGGCTTGGTCGTCTCGGCCTTGGCGGCGGCGACGGCGTCCTCGAAGGCCACGACGTCCTCGCCGCCCTCGACGACCTGCACGTGCCAGCCGTAGGCCTCGTAGCGCTTGGCCGTGTCCTCCGACAGCGCGACGGCGGTGTCGTCCTCGATGGAGATCTTGTTGTCGTCGTAGATCACCACGAGGTTGCCGAGCTCCTGACGGCCCGCGATCGAGCTGGCCTCGGAGGTGACGCCCTCCTCGATGTCACCGTCGGAGGCGATCACGTAGACGTGGTGGTCGAACGGGCTTCGGCCGGCCGGGGTCTCGGGGTCGAGCAGGCCGCGCTCGCGGCGGGCGGCCATCGCCATGCCCACCGCGTTGGCGAGTCCCTGGCCGAGCGGGCCGGTGGTCGTCTCGACACCGGCGGTGTGGCTGTACTCCGGGTGGCCCGGGGTCCTCGAACCCCACTTGCGCAGCTGGCGCAGGTCCTCCATCTCCAGGCCGTACCCGGCGAGGAAGAGCTGGATGTACAGAGTCAGGCTCGAGTGACCCGCCGACAGGACGAAGCGGTCGCGCGCCGGCCACTCCGGGTCGGTCGGGTCGTGTCGCATGATGCGCTGGAACAGCGAGTAGGCGACCGGGGCGAGGCTCATGGCCGTGCCGGGGTGGCCGCTGCCACAATTCTCGACCGCGTCGGCGGCGAGCACGCGGGCCGTGTCCACTGCCCGGGTGTCGACGTCGGCCCAGTCGGCCGGGTAGTTCCGGCGCAGCAGTGGGTTGTTGTCCGCGGTCGAGGCGATTTCCGACACTAGAACTCGGCTCCTGAATCGTCTTTGGTTGAAGCTGGCCGTGCGGGGCGAGCGCGCCGGTGGTCCGGCCATCGGCGGCTGCCTCCGCGATCTTAATCGATCAGGGCGCGGGTACCACAGCGAACTGGCAGGTAACCCGTGGAACGTGACCGATGCCGCCAGCGTAGACCCGCGCGCTTCGGTGGTGCCTGGCGCGCCCACCGCGCGAGAGCCTCGCAGACGCCGGCGCCGTCACCACCGCGGCCCGGCCCCGCGCGCGTGTCGCACGCGCGCGGGCGCGCACGCGAGGGCACATAAGTCACGCCGGCGTCCGGGGGCGTGTGGAATGTGACGTGGACTTCGCACCCGGGGTGCCGTGCGCAGATGCGGAAAAGTCCTCTACTACCCTCTGTCAAGGAACCGGCCGACGAGCCGTCCGGCGCTCGCCGAGGACGTCTCCGGCCCGCAATCTGACGCAGGGAGCGACATGTCGTTGGTGCACGCTGCGCATTCGTCGCACGGGCGCAGTGCCAACACCAGCGCCGGGCACACCGCCGGTACACCTTCCGGTGAGCCCCCGGCTGGTGATCCGGGTGCTCGTCGCGGTGTTCGGCAGGCGATCGCCGCGTACTCCTCCCTGGCCAAGCCGCGTGTGATCGAGCTGCTGCTCGTCACCACCATCCCCGCGATGTTCCTCGCGGGTCGGTCGATCCCGGACCCGTGGCTGCTGCTGGCCACCCTCGTCGCGGCACGATGGCCGCCGGCAGCGCGAACGCGCTGAACTGCGTCGTCGACGCGGACATCGACAAGGTCATGAACCGCACGAAGACGCGTCCGCTCGTGCGCGACACCGTTCCGCGCAGGAACGCGCTGATCTTCGGTCTGGCGCTCGGCGTCGCGTCGTTCGCGTTGCTGTATTTCGCGGTGAATCTGCTCGCCGGGTTGCTCGCGATCGCGACGATCCTGTTCTACATCTTCGTCTACACCCTCGGCCTGAAGCGGCGTACGCCGCAGAACGTCGTCTGGGGCGGTGCCGCCGGGTGCATGCCCGTCGTCATCGGCTGGGCCGCGGTCACCGGCACCGTCGAATGGCCCGCGTTCGTCATGTTCGGCGTGATCTTCTTCTGGACGCCGCCGCACACGTGGGCGCTCGGCATGAAGTACCGCGAGGACTACGAGCGCGCGGGCGTCCCGATGCTGCCCGTGGTGGCCAGCACCGAGCACGTGGCCAAGCAGATCGTCATCTACTCGTGGGTGATGGTCGGTTGGACCCTGCTTCTCGTGCCCGCCACCAGCTGGCTCTACGCCGCGTTCGCCTGCCTGGCCGGCGCCTGGTTCCTGTTCTACGCCCACCGTCTGCATGCCGGCGCCAAGCGGGGCGAGGAGACCAAGCCGATGGCGCTGTTCCACCGCTCGAACACCTACCTGATGATCGTGTTCGTGGCGCTGGCGGTCGACTCGGCCATCGGCCTGCCGGTCCTGGTCTGACGGCCTCGGCGCCCGGCACGGCGCCGCTCGGGTTAACCACCGCGGGTCCGGGGAATTCATCGGCGTCGTCGATCGTTGGACATCGGTCGAGGTCCGACATCATCTTCGTGGAAAGGCGCCGCCCTTGTCTGTGTCCGCGGACGGCCGGGACATCACCGCTGACGGCAAACACACCGCGATCGCGGAGGAACAGGAGTATCTCGCCGGTCTCTACGCGGCCCTCGACGCCGAACGGCAGCTCGCGGAGCGGCGGCTAGCCGAGACGTTGCGGATGGCCGACGGGGAGCCGCAGGCGCAGGCCGAGCGGGAGGCGGCGACCGCCACCTACAGCGACCGACTGGCCCAACTCACGTCCGTGGAGCAGGGGCTGTGCTTCGGACGGCTGGACTTCGGCGACGAACGCCGGGCAGGCGAGGAGATCGAGTCCCCGCTCTACATCGGCAGGCTCGGCCTGTTCGACGAGAGCGACGACTACCGGCCGCTGTTGATCGACTGGCGCGCCCCGGTCGCCCGGCCGTTCTACCTCGCCACCGCCGCCTCACCCGACGGCGTGCGGCGCCGCCGGCATCTGCGCACCCTCAGCAGGCGGGTCGTGGACGTCGACGACGAGATCCTCGACATCGGCTCCGGCGGCGACAGCGACCACCTGGGGCTCGCGGGCGAGGCGGCGTTGCTGTCGGCGCTCGAACGGCGCCGCACCGGCGAGATGTCCGACATCGTCGCGACCATCCAGTCCGAGCAGGACCGGATCATCCGCGCCGACATGGGCGGCGTGCTGGTCGTTCAGGGCGGGCCGGGGACCGGCAAGACCGCCGTGGCGCTGCACCGCGCGGCGTACCTGCTCTACACCTACCGGCGTCAGCTCACCACACGCGGTGTGCTGGTGGTCGGGCCCAACAGCACGTTCCTGCGCTACATCGGACAGGTGCTGCCCTCGCTCGGTGAGACGGGCGTGCTGCTGGCCACCGTCGGCGAGCTCTTCCCCGGTCTCGAGGCCGTCGGCACGGACACCCCCGAGACGGCCGAGGTCAAGGGCCGGGTCGGCATGGTCGAGGTGCTGACGCAGGCGGTGCGCGACCGACAGACCGTGCCCGAGGACGTGCTGCACATCGACGCCGAGGACAACGACGTGCTCGAACTGGACCGCGCGACGTGCGAGCGCGCGCGCGAGAAGGCGCGGGCGACGCTCAAGCCGCACAACGTCGCCCGCCGGGTCTTCGTCGACACCCTGCTGGACGCGCTCGCCGAGCAGGCCGTGGCGCGGCTGGAGTCGAGCGTGCTCGACGACGTGCCCGACATCCCGCTCACCGAGGACGAGACCGACGACGGCGTGCTGCTCGACGAGCGCGACCACGCCACCATCAGGCAGGAGCTCACCGAGGACCGCGCGGTGCGGGACGCGCTGCACGGTCTGTGGCCGAAGCTCACGCCGCAGGAGCTGCTCGCGGACCTGCTCACCGACCCCGGCCGGCTCGCCTCGGCCGCCGCGGGGCAGCTGACCGACGCCGAGCGCGATGCGCTGTTGCGCGCCCCCGGTTCGTGGTGGACGCCGGCCGACGTTCCGCTGCTCGACGAGCTCGCGGAGCTGCTGGGGGAGGACGACACGGAGGCGCGGCTGCGACGCGAGCGCCGGGAACGCGAGGAACGCGCCTACGCCGAGGGCGTGCTGCACGTGTTGGAACAGGACGACGAACTCCTCGACGAGGACCAGATCCGCGTCCGCGACGTGCTGGACGCCGAGATGATCGCCGAGCGGCAGGAGGCGCGCAGCAACCTCACCGCGGCTCAGCGCGCGGCACAGGACCGGACGTGGACGTTCGGGCACGTCATCGTCGACGAGGCGCAGGAACTGTCGGCGATGGACTGGCGCACGCTGATGCGCCGCTGCCCGAGCCGTTCCATGACGCTCGTGGGCGACGTGTCGCAGACCGGTTCGCGCGCGGGCACGTCCGCGTGGGGCGACGTGCTCGAGCCGTACGTGGGGCAGCGGTGGCGCCTGCGCGAGCTGACCGTCAACTACCGCACCCCGGCCGAGATCATGGAGCTCGCCGCGCACGTGCTGGCCGAGATCGACCCCGAGCTGCGCGCGCCGACGTCGGTGCGCGACACCGGGGACGTGCCGTGGCAGCGCACGCTCGAGCGGGAGCGGCTGCCCGAGGAGATCCGGTCCGTCGTGGACGGCGAACTGGCCGAGGCCGACGGGGGCACGGTGGCCGTCGTCGTCCCCGAGAGCCTGGCCACACCGGAGCTCGAGGCCGCTGTGACGTTCGACTCGTCCGGCGAATCGGGCGGACGCGTGTCGCTGCTGTCGGTCGACCGGGCGAAGGGTCTGGAGTTCGACGCGGTGGTCGTCGTCGCGCCCGAGGAGATCATCGCCGAGTCGCCGCGCGGCCTGAATGACCTGTATGTCGCGCTGACGCGCGCGACCACGCGGTTGGGAATCGTGCACACCGGGCCCGTGCCGGGCGCGCTCGCCGCGGCCTCGACCGCGCCGGGAGTGGCGACACACACGTGGTGAAGGCGTGCAAAACGCCCGGTGAGCGCCCAGCTAGGGTAGGCGCATGCGCAAAGCTGGCAAGATCATGATCGCGGGGGCCGCGACAGCAGCAGCGACGGTGCTCGCGGCGTGCTCGCCGTCCCTTGAGGAGCCGACCGACCAGTCGCCCGAGGAACAGGCCGAGCACACGCCGGCGCCCGTGTCGGTGACCGAGAGCGGCGCCGCGTCCGAGGAGAACGGCGAGGGGCGCGGGGGCTCCACCGGCGGCGGTGCGGCCGAGTGTGCGGCCACCGACATCACCGTCGCGACGGGCGGCGCCGAGCCGCAGGTGCAGATCCCGCGGGACTGCGCCGCTCCGCAGGAGGTCGTGACCCACGACGTCGAGCCGGGCAGCGGCGCCGAGGTGTCGCCGCAGTCGACCGTGCAGGTGGACTACACGGTCGTCGGCTGGGCCGACGGTTCGGTGGCCGACTCCGGCACCGCGTCGGTGAACCTGGCCTCGCCCACCGGTGAGATCGAGGGCTGGGCCGAGGGCCTGGAGGGTGCGCAGCAGGGCGCCACGCGCGTGTTCGTGCTGCCGCCGGACCTGGGCTACTCCGAGCAGGGCGGCAACCCGCTCGCCTCGGACAGCCTGGTCGTCGTCGCCGAGGTCACCGGCGTTTCCTGAGACACCGTCTCCCGAGGCGCAGTCTCCCGAACGACCGTCTCCTGAGGCGCCGGACGCTTGTCGTGCCCCACGGTGACCTCGGCCGCATACGAGTCGGCCGAGGTCACCGGCGGGGAGCCGGCCTCAGGGGATGAGCAGCACCTTGCCGGTGGTCCGCCTGCCCTCGAGGTCCTCGTGGGCGCGGCGGGCATCGGCGAGCGGGTGCGTCGCGCCGATGCGCACGTCCAGCTCCCCGGCCGCGACCGCGGCGAACAGTTCGCCGGTCCGCCACTCCAGTTCCTCCCGCGTGGCGGTGTAGTGCGCCGTCGTCGGGCGCGTCAGGAACAGCGATCCGCCCGAGTTCAGCACCTGCGGGTCGATCGGCGGGACCGGTCCGCTCGACGCGCCGAACAGCACGAGCATCCCGCGTGGCCGCAGCGACCGCAGGCTCGCCTCGTACGTGCTGGCGCCGACACCGTCGTACACCACCGGCACGCCCTCGCCGCCGGTCAGGTCGTCGACCGCGGCGGCGAAATCGCGTTCGGTGTAGCGGATGACCTCGTCCGCCCCGGCGCCGCGGGCGAGGCGTTCCTTCTCCTCGGTCGAGACCGTGCCGACCACCCGCGCGCCCTTGGCCTTGGCCAACTGCGTCAACAGCAGTCCGACGCGCCCGCGGCCGCATGCACCAGCACCGTCTCGCCCTCGGTGACCGGGTACGTCGAGTTGACGAGGTAGTGCGCCGTGACGCCCTGCAGGATCGTGGCGGCCGCCGTCTGCGCCGACACTCCGTCGGGAACGGGCACCAGGATGCCCGCCGGCACGACGGCCCGTTGGGCGTAGCCGCCGGGATAGCCCTGCCACGCGACCCGGTCGCGACCGCGATCCCGGTGACGTCCGGGCCGACCTCGGCGACGGTGCCCGCGCCCTCCAGCCCCGGCGTGTAGGGCAGTGCGATCGGGTAGACGCCCGAACGCTGGTAGGTGTCGATGTAGTTGACGCCCGCCGCCTCGACGTCGACCAGCACCTCCCCGGACCCGGGGGACGGCGACTCGACGTCGGCGGGGGTCAGGACCTCTGGACCCCCGGTGCGTTCGATCCGGATCGCGGTAGGCATGCGCACTTCCTCTCCTCGCAGGCGAACTGGGCCGTCACTGGGCCGTGTTGCGCCCGAGCCTAGTGATCACCGCCGCATGATCGTGATTCGCAGCGCGCCCGGACGTCCGTGTCGGCCGCGCCCCCTAGACTGTCGCCGTGGCTGACAACGAGAGCACCGAGACGAGTCCTGCCGAACCGACGAAGGCCCAGCGGTCGGCCGCGACCTCGTTCGTCGCGGCACACGGCGCCCCGACCCGGGCCGTCGTGGAGCGGATCGGACGCAAGGGCGCCCGCGTCGTGCTGGTCGGCGCCGACGGCGCCATGGGCGACGTCGTCGTCCCCAGCCAGGAGACCGGCGAGGCGCTGATCGCGGCGATCGGCGACCTCGAGGCCGCCGAATGGGACTCCGCGACCGTCAACGCGACCGTCATCGGCCCCGAGCACCGGCGCAGGATGGCCGGCCCTCGCGCATGACCGTCCGCCCCTCGAACACCCGACAGGTCCTGTTCGTCGGGTGCACCGGCGTCCCGGAGGGCGACGGCGACGAGGCGGCCCTGCTGCCCGCGCTCGCCGACGTCGGCGTCGAGGCCCGGTGGGCCGTGTGGGACGACCCGGACGAGGACTTCACCGCCGCGGATCTGGTGATCCTGCGCGCGACGTGGGACTACACCGAACGCAGGGACGAGTTCCTGGCCTGGTGCGCCTCCGTGCCGCGGCTGGTGAACCCGGTCGAGGCGGTGCGCTGGAACACCGACAAGGCCTACCTCGTCGACCTCGCGGACGCCGGCGTCGCCACCGTCCCCACGACGCTCGTGGCACCGGGCGCGCGGCGGAGTGGCCCGAGAGGGGAGACTTCGTCGTCAAACCGTCGGTCGGCGCCGGGTCACGGGGTGCGGCACGGTTCACCCGCGACGAGCACGCCGCCGCGGCCGAGCATCTCGCCGGTCTGCACGCGGCGGGCTACACCGCGGTCGTCCAGCCGTATCAGACGGCCGTCGACGAGGAGGGCGAGACGGCGCTGGTGTTCCTCGGCGGGCAGTACTCGCACGCCTTCACGAAGGGCCCGATGCTCGGCGGCTCCGAGGTCGACGAGTCGGGCCTGTTCGTCACCGAGAAGCTCGGCGCCGCCACGCCGGACGCGGACTGGTTGGCACTGGCCGAGGACGCGGTCGACGCCGCTGCGGCGCGGCTCGGTCTGCGCCGACCCGACTTCCTCTACGCCCGGGTCGACATCGTGCGCACCGACGCGGGAGACCCGGCCGTCCTCGAACTCGAGGTGAGCGAGCCGAGCCTGGGTTTCCGTCAGACCGGCGCCGACGCCGCCGTGCGATTCGCCTCCGCGGTGCGCGCGGCCCTGGCCTGACCCCGACGCGCCTGACACCGACGCCGGCCCGGAGCCATCGGACCGGGCCGGGCGGGATCAGGCCGGCGGGATCAGGCGGCGCGTTTGGCCGCGAGGCGCTCGGGACGCGGCCAGCGCACGTGGTGCACCCAGCCGAGCTTCTCGAAGAGCCAGATCAACCGCGCGGAGATGTCGAGCTGACCGCGCAGCACGCCGTGCCGGGCGCACGTCGGGTCGGCGTGGTGGGAGTTGTGCCACGACTCGCCCATGGACAGGACCGCCAGCGGCCAGAAGTTGGCGGCGCGGTCGCGGCTGGTGAAGGGTCGTTCGCCGACCATGTGGCACACCGAGTTGACCGACCACGTCACGTGGTGCGAGAACGCGATCCGCACCAGACCGGCCCAGAAGAACGCGGTCACCGCGCCCCACCACGACCACGTGACCAGACCGCCGATGAGCGCCGGCAGACCGAGGCTGGCGACGATCCACAGCGCGAAGAACCGGTTGACGATCTTCAGGTCCTGATCGGCGAGCAGGTCCGGGGCGAAGCGCTGGTAGTTGGTGACGTCGCGCTGGAACATCCAGCCCATGTGGGCGTGCCAGAAACCGCGCAGCAGCGCGGCCGGCGACGAACCGAACAGCCACGGCGAATGCGGGTCGCCCTCGCGGTCGGCGAACGCGTGGTGCCTGCGGTGGCTGGCGACCCAGAAGATGACCGATCCCTGCACGGCCATGCTGCCGGCGATGGCGAGGGCGATGCGCATCGGGCGGCCCGTCTTGAACGCGCCGTGCGTGAAGTAGCGGTGGTATCCGACGGTCACGCCGAGCGTGCCCAACGTGTAGAAGGTGACGGCCAGGAGCAGGTCGAGCCAGCTCAGGCCCCAGCCCCAGGCGAACGGAACGGCGGCGAGCAGCGCGACGAAGGGAACGAGGAGGAAGGTTTTCAGCACCAGCATCTGGCCGGTCGTGCGGGCCTCACCGAGGAGGGGTTTGGGCCCGTCGGTGGTTTCCGGCGCCTGTTGGGCAGTGCTCATGGGCGTGCGGACCTCGTCTCGAGACATCGATGGGGGAGGGGGACTCGTGCCCGGCTCGGCCGGTGCGGCCGGCTCGACAGGGGCGGCTGGGCCGGCGGGGTGCCGCGAACAGCGTGTTGCAGAGTACCGCCAGAATCCGCACTCAGGGGCGGCACTGTGATGACACGTGACGGAACGGTCGCCCCTCGTGGGCGTACGTGGCCGTGAACAGCGCTTTTCGCGCCGGAACGCGAGAAAACCTCACTCCCGGCGTGCGCGGCGTTCAGGCTGCTGGGGCGCCCGTTGCGGGTGCGGCGGGGCGTTCCACGGCGGGTCCGCGGTCGCGCGCGCCGCACCAGAGCGTTGCGGTCGTCACAATCACCGCGGCGGAGCCGAGAACGTGGAGCGAGACCAGTGCCTCGGGGACGCCGAGGGCGTACTGGACGCTGCCGAGCGCGCCCTGGGCGAGGGCGACGATCCAGACCGCGGCGTAGCGACGCCACAGGGTCGGCGGTACCGGGGAACTCGCGCGGTGGCGCCACCATTCGGCGCCCATCGCGGTGAGCACCACGAGGTAGGCCACGAGCATCGCGCCGTGGATGAACGAGAGCGTCTCGATGGGTGCGTCGAACCGCGGGGTGTCGGGATCGCCGCCGTGCGGGCCGGCACCGGTGACGGTGGTGCCGGTGACCAGCAGCGCGGCCATGGCCACGACGAACGCCTGCATCAACACCCGGCCGCGGCCGGGCACGACCCAGCGCGGTGGGTCGTCACCCTCGTTGAAGGCGTGCAACAACAGGGTCGCCAGCCAGACGAGCACGGCCGAGGCGAGGAAGTGGATCGCGACGGTCCACCACAGCAGACCGGTGAGCACGGTGATGGCGCCGACGATGGCCTGCACGGCCACACCGGCCGGCATCGTCCAGGCGAGCTTGACGAGGCGGGTGCGCTCGGGGTGGGCGATCTTGATGCGCCACGCGATGAGCACGCACAACGCGGCGACGATGCCCACGATGCCCGTCAGCAGCCGGTTGCCGAACTCGATCCACTGGTTGAACGTCTCGTACTCGGGATGTTCGACCGGGAACATGCTGCCGGGGAAGCACTGAGGCCACGTCGGGCAGCCGAGGCCGGAGCCGGTGACGCGGACGACCGAACCGGTGACGCCGATGCCGCCCTGCGTGAGGATCGCGGCGATCGCGACGGCGCGCTGCACCGACCGGGACGGATACGGCATGCGGCCGATGAGGGAGGACACCCGCTCCACGAAAGCGCTCACAACTACACATTGTAGAGGTCGCGCGAAGCGCGTCGTTTTGGGTGGTGGTGGGAGAGGGGCCGGCCGTAGAGGTGGCGCCGAGCGCGTCCGGCCAGCCCCTCGTTCACCCCGGTCGTCAGGTGAGTTTCGTGGTCTTCGCGGCGACGGCGGCGGCCGCGGCGCCCCAGACGGTGAGGACGAGCAGCGAGGTCACCGAGAAGGTGCCGTCGACGAGTGCGGCGTGCAGCCCCTCGGCGAGCGCACCGGAAGGCAGGAGCACGACGACGGCGGCGTAGGCGTCGGGCAGTGCGGACGGAACCATGAGGATGCCGCCTGCGAGCAGCAGCACGAACCACACGATGTTGGCCAGCGCCAGCACGGCCTCGGCCCGCAGCGCGCCGCCGAGCAGCACGCCGAGCGCGCCGAAGCAGATCGTGCCGACGGTGACGAGCAGGATGCCGAACACGATCCCGCCCGTCGACGGCGACCAGCCCAGTGCGAGGGCGACGATGCCGAGGACGAGGACCTGGACCGCCACGACGACCAGCGCGGCCACGAGTCGGCCCGCGACGAGCAGCCACCGCGGCAGCGACGTCGCCGACAGTCGTTTCAGCACGCCGTAGCGGCGGTCGAAGCTGAGTGCGATCGCCTGTCCGGTGAACGCCGACGACAGCACGGCGAGGGTGAGGATGCGCGGGGTGATCCAGTCGACGCGTTCCATGCCGGCGAGATCGCCCGCGGGCAGGATGTCGAGCACGCTCAACCCGATCAGCATGGCGAGCGGGATGAGCAGCGTCAGCAGGATCTGCTCGCCGTGGCGCAGCGTCATCGACGTCTCGACGCGGGCGTGGGTCAGCAGCATGCGGCCGAGCGCCCGCGGCCGGGCGCGGGCGTGAAGGTGCCGGCGGAGAACGGCGACGTGGTCATGCGCGTAGCTCCCGTCCGGTCAGTTCGAGGAACACCTCTTCGAGGTCGCGGCGGCCGACGTGCAGTTCCTCGGCGAGCACGCCCTGCTGGGCGCACCACGAGGTGACGGTCGAGACGACCTGGGGGTCGACGACGCCGGTGACGCGGTACGAGCCGGGGCTCGACTCGCGGACGAGGTAGCCCTCGGGCAGCGCGGCGGTGAGCAGTCGGGTGTCCAGGCCGGCGCGGGCACGGAACCGCAGTTGGGCGTCCTCGGCGTGCTCGGCGGTGAGCGCGTTCGGCGAGCCTGGGCGATCACGGCGCCGTCGTCGACGATGACGACGTCGTCGGCCAGCGACTCGGCCTCCTCCATGAGGTGGGTCGTGACGAGCACGCTGACCCCGTCGGAGCGCAGCGCGTCGAGCAGCTGCCACACGAGCCGGCGGGCCTGCGGATCCATGCCCGCGGTCGGTTCGTCGAGGAAGACCAGCTCGGGGCGGCCGACGATCGCGCACGCCAGCGACAGTCGTTGCTGCTGCCCGCCGGAGAGGCGTTTGAACGGGGTGCGGCTGGCCGGGCCGAGGCCGAGCACGTCGAGCAGCCAGGCCGGGTCGAGGGGGTCGGCGGCGCACGCGGCCACCAGGCGCAGCATCTCGTCGGCGCGCACGCCCGGGTAGGCGCCGCCGCCTTGCGGCATGACGCCGATCCGCGGGCGGAGCTCGGCGCCGTCGCGGACCGGGTCGAGGCCGAGCACGTGGACCGTGCCGGCATCCGGCCGTTGGAAGCCCTCGCAGATCTCGACGGTCGTCGTCTTACCGGCACCGTTGGGGCCCAGCAGCGCGAGGATCACGCCCCGCGACATCTTCAGGTCGAGCCCGTCGACGGCGGTGACCGATCCGAAGCGCTTCACCAGACCGGTGATCTCGACGGCCGCAGCATTCACAAAGGTCAAGGGTACGGCGTGTGGACCTGCCGGTCGCCGTCGCCCTCGGCGTCCGTGGCGGCGGTCTCGCCCTGGGCCTCCGTGCCGGCGTCGGTGCTGGTGCCGG
Source organism: Saccharomonospora sp. CUA-673 (assembly GCF_001942305.1). Taxonomy (GTDB): domain Bacteria; phylum Actinomycetota; class Actinomycetes; order Mycobacteriales; family Pseudonocardiaceae; genus Prauserella. The sequence continues at coordinate 116,540 of NZ_MKKE01000085.1, forward strand.
CCGGGGCCCCGGTGTCGCCTCCGGTCGAGGTGTCGGTGCTGCTCGCGGAGCCGGTGGGCTCGCGGTCGCGCGGGGGAGCGGCACCGCTGGCCTCTGCGGGCACGGCCGGCCGCGCCGCGGGGGCGGCGGGCGTGCCCTGGGCGCGGCGCTTCTTGCGGGTGGGCGCCGGATGCAGCAGGTCGGCCGGATCGGTGCGGGCGACAACACCGACGGCGCGCGCCACCACAGCAGGGCCAGCAGGGCGAGCACGACGAGTCCGCCGGCGAAGTAGGCCTGCGGGAGGGTGTACATGCGGCCGTCGAACGGGCTGCCGTTGGGCGGCACGAGCAGCGAGAGCACGACCGTCATGCCGGTCGCGACGACACGGAACCGGGAGGTCCCCGCCGACGCGGCGAGCGGGATGATCGCCCACAGCAGCCACCACGGCTGCATCGCGACGTGCAGCAGCATCACGGCGCCGAGCGAGACGCCGAGGCCGATCATCGGCCGGTACCGCCAGTGCAGGCTGTCCCACAGGAACTTGACGGTGATCGCGCCCGCGACCAGGTAGCTGATGATCGCGAGCACCGAGATGATGCCCGCGGTGTGGTTGCCGAGGCCGAGTGCGATGCCGAGGACGCCGCCGAGCTGGCCGATCTCGGAGGTAGGGGCGATCCAGTTCCACAGCTTCGTCGGGGTGCTCAGGCCGTTGACCCAGCCGTAGTCGAGGCCGACGCCGTAGGTCACGGCCGTCATCACCACGGCGCACACCGCCGTCATCAGGGCGGCGGCCTTGAGCAGGTCCTTGATGCCGCCGTACCAGCGCCGGGCGATCATCACGCCGAAGAAGCCGAGGGCGACGATCGCGTGCACCTTCACCGCGGCCGCGACCGTGATGATCGACGCGCCGAGCACGATGTAGAACAGCTCGCCCTTGACCAGCGGGGGCGGGGAGTCGCCGCGCACGCGGTAGGGCAGCCGGCGCAGGCCCACCCAGATGCCCAGGAGCATCAGGCCGATGCCGATCGTGTCGTTGTGCGCGCCCCCGACGATATGGAACAGCACGAGCGGGTTGGCCACGCCCAGCCACAGTGCGGTGCTGGGCGGCACGCCGAAGCGGTCGGCCAATCGCGGCAGCACCCAGATGACCACGCCGAGCCCGATGAGCGTGGCCAGGCGGAACAGCAGGATGCCGCCGGAGACGTGCTCCCCGGTGATGCCGGTGATCCAGCTGCCCATGCGCAGGAACAACGGGCCGTACGGAGCGGGGGTGTCGCGCCAGATGTTGGCGACGCCGACGACGAGCGGATCGTCGTTGCCCAGCACCTCGGGGCCGTGTTGGTACGGATCCATCCCGCGGGTCAGGACCTCGCTCTGGCCCAGGTAGACGTAGGGGTCGCGGGTGAACACCGGGGGGATCACCGTCAGCGGCGCGATCCACAGCAGGAGCGTGCGGTGCATCTCCTTGCGACCCACCATCCGCTTGCGGCTGGGCCGGGCGAACCGGCCGAGCAGCAGCCAGCCGATGATCAGCATCATCATGCCGATGAACGCGACGGCCAGCGAGACCGTCGGGATGCGCGCGAAGATCCGCAGCACCGGCAGGTGGTTGACGGGGTTGAGCACCGGGGCGGCGCCCGCGCCGAGCGAGCCGAACGCCAGCATCAGCGAGCCGACGGTGCCGAAACCCTGCACCATGCGGACCGAGCGGCGCTCGTCGTCGGTCAGGGGCTGTCGGTCGCCGGGGTGCGCGGGCGAACGCGAGGGAACCCAGACCGTCGACGCGGTGCTCGCGCCGAGCGAGCCTGCTGAGCTCTGCCCCTCGTTCGCCTCCGCCGACTGCGCCCCGTCGGCGCGTCGACCGCGTCCCCTGCCGAAAACCACTGGGAAAGACTATCGGCGCGTCAGCGCGCGTTGAGGGGTGGTGGTCGGGTGACGGGTGGGACCTGTCGAGAGGAGGATGAAGGCCACGTAGGAGTGGGTATACGGGCCTCGGTGGCTCCCGTCTCGGTGAATCCGGTCACTGGCCCGGGAGGTCGCCTTTGCCCGGCGCGAGGAAATACGACACAATTGTGTTGTGAAAAACAGCGGGCACGATGACCAGCAGGTCGGCAGCACGCCGGCCACGGTCGCGGGTTCCGCCGGGCCGGCCGTCGGAACGTCCGGTGGCCCGGACGGCAGTACCCGCGGCGAGGTCGCGCGGGTCCTGTTGGAGCAGGGGCCGATGAGCGCGGCGGCTGTCGCCGAGCAACTCGGCATCAGTCCGACGGCGGTGCGCCGGCACCTCGACGCACTGTCGGCCGACCAGGAGGCCGAGACGCGGGACGCGCCTCGGCGCGGCCGGCGGGGGCGTGGCAGGCCCGCGAAACTGTTCCTGCTCACCGAGCAGGGCAGGGCGCGGTTCGGGCACGCCTACGACGACCTGGCGGTCTCCGCGATCCGGTTCCTCGCCGAGCATGCGGGCGAGGACGCGGTTCGCGCGTTCGCCGAGCGGCGCGTCGCGGCGCTCGTCGACCCGTACCGGGAGCAGATCCTCGACGAGGAGGCTCCCGCGGACAAGGCGGAGGCCCTGGCAGCCGTCTTGACCAGGGAGGGTTACGCTGCGTCGACCCGGGAGGTCGGCGCAGCCGGGCCGGAGTCCGGGGACGCCCCCGGTGTCGCCGGCACCGGTGCGCAACTCTGCCAGCACCACTGCCCGGTGGCTCACGTCGCAGTGGAGTTCCCGCAGCTGTGCGAGGCCGAGACCGAGGCGTTCGCCCAGTTGCTCGGCACACACGTGCAGCGACTGGCCACCATCGCACGCGGCGACGCCGTGTGCACCACGCACGTGCCCGGTCCGAAGCCGGTCACGAAGCACGAACTCCGAACGGAGGGACGACTGCATGACTGCCGCTGCCGAGCAGCGCAATCCCACCACCACGCCGTTGAGCCAGGAAGAGACCATCGAGTCCCTGGGTAACTACGCGTTCGGCTGGTCGGACCCGGACACGGCGGGCGCGAGCGCTCGGCGTGGTCTCAACGACGATGTCGTCACCGACATCTCGGAGAAGAAGTCCGAGCCCGAGTGGATGCGCGATGCACGCCTGAAGGCCCTCAAGCTCTTCGAGCGCAAGCCGATGCCCAACTGGGGCGCGGACCTGTCGGGTATCGACTTCGACAACATCAAGTACTTCGTCCGTTCCACCGAGGAGCAGGCCACCAGCTGGGAGGACCTGCCCGAGGACATCAAGAACACCTACGACAAGCTGGGCATCCCCGAGGCGGAGAAGCAGCGGCTGGTCGCGGGTGTGGCCGCGCAGTACGAGTCCGAGGTCGTCTACCACCAGATCCGCGAGGACCTGGAGGCCCAGGGCGTGCTGTTCCTGGACACCGACACGGCGCTGCGTGAGCACCCGGAGATCTTCAAGGAGTACTTCGGCTCGGTCATCCCGTCCGGTGACAACAAGTTCTCCGCGCTGAACACCGCCGTGTGGTCCGGAGGCTCTTTCATCTACGTGCCGCCGGGCGTGCACGTCGACATCCCGCTGCAGGCCTACTTCCGTATCAACACGGAGAACATGGGCCAGTTCGAGCGGACGCTGATCATCGTCGACGAGGGTGCCTACGTGCACTACGTCGAGGGCTGCACGGCGCCGATCTACCAGTCCGACTCGCTGCACTCGGCGGTCGTGGAGATCATCGTGAAGAAGGGCGGCCGTTGCCGCTACACGACGATCCAGAACTGGTCGAACAACGTCTACAACCTGGTGACCAAGCGGGCCAAGGCCGAAGAGGGCGCCACCATGGAGTGGGTCGACGGCAACATCGGCTCCAAGGTGACGATGAAGTACCCGTCGGTCTTCCTGATGGGCGAGCACGCCAAGGGTGAGGTCCTGTCGGTCGCGTTCGCGGGCGAGGGCCAGCACCAGGACGCGGGCGCCAAGATGGAGCACCTCGCGCCGAACACCTCCTCGACGATCGTGTCGAAGTCGGTGGCGCGCGGCGGTGGCCGCACCTCGTACCGCGGCCTGGTGAAGGTCGCGAAGCGGGCGCGCAACTCCCGTTCCAGCGTGGTGTGCGACGCCCTGCTGGTGGACACGATCTCGCGGTCGGACACGTACCCGTACGTGGACATCCGCAACGACGACGTGTCCATGGGCCACGAGGCCACGGTGTCCAAGGTGAGCGAGGACCAGCTGTTCTACCTGATGTCGCGTGGCCTCACCGAGGAGGAGGCCATGGCGATGGTGGTGCGCGGGTTCGTCGAGCCCATCGCGCGGGAACTGCCGATGGAGTACGCGCTCGAGCTCAACCGCCTGATCGAACTGCAGATGGAAGGAAGCGTCGGCTGACATGACGGTTGCTGACAACACCGCAGCCGCGAACGCCGCGAACACGGCGGAGGCCGCCGAGACGATCGTCCCGGCGGCCTCCCGCGCGGAGCGTTTCGCCTCGTACGACGTCGAGGCGTTCGAGGTTCCCGGTGGTCGGGAGGAGAACTGGCGCTTCACGCCGATGAAGCGTCTGCGCGGACTGCACGACGGGTCCGCCCCGGCCACCGGCGAGGCCGAGGTCGAGGTCGAGGCCGCACCCGAGGTGCGGGTCGAGACCGTCGGCCGCGACGACGAACGTCTCGGCCGGGCCGGCGTGCCGAGCGACCGGATCGCCGCCCAGGCGTACTCGTCGTTCGAGAAGGCCACGCTGGTCACGGTGCCGAACGAGACGAAGGCCTCCGCGCGCACGCTGGTGCGTGTGCACGGCCCCGGTGCGGGCAAGACCGCCTACGGTCACGTGCAGATCCGGGCCGAGCAGTTCGGCGAGGCGACGATCGTGCTCGACCATGTCGGGTCCGGTACGTACGCCGACAACGTCGAGTTCGTCCTCGGCGACGGCGCGCAGCTGACCGTGGTGAGCGTGCAGGACTGGGCCGACGACGCGGTGCACGTGTCCGAGCAGCACCTGAAGCTCGGCCGCGATTCGCACCTCAAGCACATCGTCGTCACGTTGGGCGGTGACCTGGTGCGGGTGAGCCCGACGGCCACGTTCGCCGGCCCCGGCGGCGACGTCGAGATGCTGGGTCTGCACTTCGCCGACGCCGGTCAGCACCAGGAGCACCGGCTGTTCGTCGACCACGCGGTGCCGAACTGCAAGTCGAACGTGCTCTACAAGGGTGCGCTGCAGGGCGACGCCGCGCACGCCGTCTGGATCGGCGACGTGCTGATCCGCGCGGCCGCCGAGGCCACGGAGACCTTCGAGCTCAACCGCAACCTCGTGCTGACCGAGGGTGCGCGGGCCGACTCCGTGCCGAACCTGGAGATCGAGACCGGTGAGATCTCCGGCGCCGGGCACGCGAGCGCCACGGGGCGGTTCGACGACGAGCAGTTGTTCTACCTGCAGGCGCGGGGACTGCCCGAGGACGAGGCCCGCAGGCTCGTCGTGCGTGGGTTCTTCCACGAGATCCTGATGAAGATCGACGTTCCCGAGGTGCGTGAGCGGCTCGAGGCGGCGATCGAGGCGGAACTGACCGCCATCGGCGTGTAAACGACCGAACCTTCCCCAGAACTTCTCAAGACGCGAAGAGAAACGAAGAGGCATGGCCACACTGGAAATCAAGGATCTGCACGCCGATGTCGTGACCGACGAGGGCAACAAGCCGATCCTCACGGGCGTCAACCTGACGATCCGCTCGGGTGAGACGCACGCGATCATGGGCCCCAACGGCTCGGGCAAGTCGACGCTGTCGTACGCGATCGCGGGGCACCCGAAGTACGAGGTGACCTCCGGCGAGGTGCTGCTCGACGGCGAGAACGTCCTCGAGATGAGCGTCGACGAGCGTGCCCGTGCGGGGCTGTTCCTCGCGATGCAGTACCCGGTCGAGGTGCCGGGTGTGTCGATGTCGAACTTCCTCCGTTCGGCCGCGACCGCGGTGCGGGGCGAGGCCCCGAAGCTGCGGCACTGGGTCAAGGAGGTCAAGGACGAGATGGGCAAGCTGGACATCTCGTCGGAGTTCGCAGAGCGCAGCGTGAACGAGGGCTTCTCCGGCGGTGAGAAGAAGCGCCACGAGATCCTGCAGATGGCGCTGCTGAAGCCGAAGTTCGCCGTGCTGGACGAGACCGACTCGGGCCTGGACGTCGACGCGCTGCGTGTCGTGTCGGAGGCCGTGAACGAGTTCAAGTCCACCAGCGACGCCGGCTTCATGCTGATCACGCACTACACGCGGATCCTCAAGCACATCGAACCGGACTTCGTGCACGTGTTCGCCGGCGGCAAGGTCGTCGAGTCGGGCGGCAAGGAGCTGGCCGACGAGCTCGAGGCGAGCGGCTACGTCAAGTACACCGAAGCGACGGTCTGACACGTCCAGAACGTCCGAGGCCGGGCCCGGCGGTATCTCCGGTGGGCCCGGCACACCCGCATCGAAGGGAGCCGGCGCGATGACCACCACGGATTCGCGGCCATTGGACGTCACGGCGCTGCGCGGTGATTTCGCCATCCTGTCCCGCACCGTGCGGGACGGGAAACCGTTGGTGTATTTGGATTCGGGCGCGACGTCACAGCGGCCGGTCCAGGTGCTCGACGCGGAACGCCGATTCGTGGAGACGTCGAACGCGGCGGTGCACCGCGGGGCGCATCAGCTGTCGGAGGAGGCCACGGACGCCTACGAGGGCGCGCGCGAGACGATCGCGTCGTTCGTCGGGGTGTCCGCGGGCGAGGTCGTGTTCACGAAGAACGCCACCGAGGGCATCAACCTGGTCGCCTATGCGATGAGCAATGCGGCGACGGCGGGGCCGGAGGCCGAGCGGTTCTCGGTGGGCCCCGGGGACGAGATCGTGGTGACCGAGATGGAGCACCACGCGAATCTCGTGCCGTGGCAGCAGTTGTGCCAACGCACGGGTGCGACGTTGCGGTGGTTCTCGGTGACGTCCGAGGGCAGGCTCGATCTGTCCGAACTGGACTCGGTGATCACGGACCGGACCAAGGTCGTCGCGTTCGCGCATCAGTCCAATGTGCTCGGCACGGTGAATCCGGTGGAGCCGTTGGTGCGGCGGGCCCGCGAGGTGGGTGCGCTGGTGGTGCTGGATGCGTGCCAGTCGGTGCCGCACGGCGTGCACGGGGCCGGTCCGGTGGATTTCCGCGCGTTGGACGTGGATTTCGCGGTGTTCTCGGGGCACAAGATGTTGGGCCCGTCGGGTATCGGCATCCTGTACGGCCGCCGGGAGCTGCTCGAGGCGATGCCGCCGTTCCTGACGGGCGGTTCGATGATCGAGCTGGTGCGCATGGAGGGTTCGACGTTCGCGGAGCCGCCGCAGCGGTTCGAGGCCGGGGTGCCGATGACGTCGCAGGCCGTGGGTCTGGCGGCGGCGATCGATTATCTGAACGGCGTGGGCATGGACCGGGTGGCGGCGCACGAGCATGTGTTGGCGGAGCGCGCGCTGGCCGGGTTGGCCGCGGTCGACGGGGTGCGGATCGTGGGTCCGCGGGACACGGTCGACCGTGGTGCGACGGTGGCGTTCGTGGTGGATGGTGTGCATCCGCACGATGTGAGCCAGGTGTTGGACAGTCTGGGGATCGCGGTGCGGGTGGGGCATCACTGCGCGTGGCCGTTGCATCGGGCTGCGGAGGTGCCGGCGACGGTGCGGGCGTCGTTCTATCTGTACAACGAACCGTCTGAGGTGGACGCTTGGTGGAGGGTGTGCGCGAGGCGCAGCGGTTCTTCGGCGTGGGAGCGTGAGCGTGCAGCTGGAGAGTATGTACCAGGAGATCATCCTGGATCATTACAAGAATCCGCATGGCCGCGGGCTGCGCGAGCCGTTCGATGCGGAGTCGTTCCAGGTGAATCCGACGTGCGGCGACGAGGTGACGTTGCGCGTGAAGGTGTCCGCGGACGGCGTCGTGGAGGACGTGTCGTACGAGGGGCAGGGCTGTTCGATCAGCCAGGCGTCGACGTCGGTGCTGACCGATCTGGTGGTGGGCCACAAGGTCGAGGAGGCGACGTCGACGATGGCGGCGTTCACGGAGCTGATGCAGGGCCGTGGCCAGGTGGAGCCGGATGAGGACGTGTTGGACGACGGCATCGCGTTCGCGGGTGTCGCGAAGTACCCTGCGCGGGTGAAGTGCGCGTTGTTGGGATGGATGGCTTTCAAGGACGCGTTGGCCCGCACGTCGAAGTCGAACGAGGTGGGAGCATGACCGAGACGCAGAATGAGCGCGAGGGCCGTACGGCGGCGGATCTGGACCAGGAGACGGCCGGCACTGCTCCGGCGTCGGGCGAGCTGGCGAAGGTCGACGACGTCGAAGAGGCCATGCGGGATGTGGTGGACCCGGAGCTGGGCATCAATGTGGTGGACCTGGGTCTGGTGTACGACATCCGGGTGGAGCCGGACAACACGGCGACGATCGATATGACGTTGACGTCGGCGGCGTGCCCGTTGACGGATGTGATCGAGGACCAGACGGCGTCGGTGTTGAAGACGTCGGGTGTGGACGACTTCCGGATCAACTGGGTCTGGATGCCGCCGTGGGGTCCGGAGAAGATCACGGAGGACGGCCGCGAGCAGTTGCGCGCGCTGGGCTTCACGGTCTGACAGTGCAGCGTCGGCTGTAGCGGCGCCAAGGTTTTCCGCGACGCGGGTCTCACCATCACGGTGGGGCCCGCCGTTTGCGTGCGCGGGGTGGGGTGACGATGGGGTCGGTCGCGCCGTAGTAGGTGGTGCCGTGGGGTGTGGTGATGGTCGTGGTGCCGCGGGTGGGGTTGTGGCTGTGGGTCCAGCGTGGGTGGTGTTTGAGGCGGTGGTGGTGTCGGCAGCGGCTGGTGCCGTTGTCTGTTGAGGTGGTGCCGCCGTGGTTCCAGGGTTGTTCGTGGTCGAAGTCGGTGTGGGTGGCCGGCCGGTGACACCACGGGACGACGCATTCGCGGTCGCGGATGCGGACGAGGTCTCGGATGGTGGTTGAGGGTCTGCGGCGGGTTCGGCCGAGCGCGGTGGGTTGGCCGGTGGTGGGGTCGCAGAGGACTTTGCGCCAGGTGCTGGCGGGGTTGGTCATGATCTCTCGGGCGATGGGTGCGGGGATGGTGCCGTAGCCGTCGAGCGTGCAGCCCGAGTCGGTGATGCCGAGGGCGGTGGAGGCGGGCATGTGCAGGGAGACGGTGGCGGCGGTTTCGGGTGCGGTGACGCCGGGATCACGCCCGAGGAGCAGATCTGTGGTGACATCGGCCCGCAACTGGTCCATCGATCGCGACGATCCGGCCCGCCGCAGGGCCTGAGCCATCCCGTCGACGCGCGCGTAGGCGGCGGAGGCGACCTCGACGGGCACGTGTGCGGTCAGTCGGGACATGGCGTTCTCGCCGTGGATGAGCTCAAGTTTCCGACCGCGTCGAGCAACGCGGGCCCGTGCCGTCTGCCCCTCAGGATCCACGGAATGAGCAATCTTCCGCGCATGTGCGGCGAGGTTGTCGGGTATGAACGTCGAGGTCGGCGCCGACGACAGTTTCTCGGCCAACTGGGCATCGACGGCGCGTGCATCGGCGGCCGACATCCCGGACGTCACGGCAGCGACCCGGGAGGCTCCGTAGGCATCGATCTCCCCACGCGACATCGCCCCCAACATCCCAGGGTGATCAGAGACCAGCGTCGAGGCGAGAGCAACCCGCTTCTCCACCTGAGCCCGAGACCCCCGTAATACCGGACGCAACGCTTCCACAACACTCACAGAATCGGACTCAACCGATTCCAACCGAGCCAGCAAAACCGCCTCCCGAGCATCAAGCCGAGCCCGATCAGCACGAACCCGATCAAGCTCACCAAGAAGAGAAGAAGTCAACGTCGACACCCCTAAATGATACCAAACACCCCACAACAACTCCACCCAAAAGAAACCCGAAAAGCCACCCCAGGAGCAACCCCAGAAACAACCCAAAAAATGTCCACCCCCGAAGCGAAGCAAGGGCAAACCCGCCACCCCCACCCCCTCAAACACGCACCTCCACCGTGTCATCCCGTCGACCTAAAACGGACACCATCACGCTGCAGGCAGGGCGCAACCCACCCCAAAACCGGAGCCAAACAACACAACCTTGCGCCCTGTCTGCAGCGTGATACCCACAACGCGAGGTCGAGGGATGACACGGAGCAGCGACACCAGTCGCCCGAGCATCCCGGAGACCTGCCCGCCGGCGAGCACCCCAACCCCCAGGTCCCCAACCCGACGTCCCGAAACGCTGACACGGCGACGTGAATTGCTGACACGGCACCCCGAATCGCAAACACAACGCCACAAAACGCCAACACGACGCCACAGAACGCCAACACGGCGACGTGAGGTGCTGACACGGCACCGGAATACCCCGGAAAGCGGAGCCGACTACCGGTCCAAAACCTCATCCAACACGGTCAACAATCGCTCCGCCCGCGAGTCCCGATCCTCACTCCGCAACTCGTTGCACAAAAACGAAAACCCAACCCCGCCGACACCCCCACGCTCAGCGCCGGGCCAGGCCCCGTGTCGCCCACCTCCGGCCCCGGAGTGCCCAAAGGCCCGGTCACCCCGCCGATCGGGCCCATAAGTCCCGATCGAATCCCCGAGCTCGTACCCGAGCCCGAACCGAACAGGCCGATCGTTGATCGCATCAACCCCGTCGGCCCACACCCCGGTGGCCCGACGCAGCGCGGAGTCGTCCACGACACACCCGCGAAGCACGAGGTCGTACAAGGAGGCCATCGCGCGAGCGGTACCCACCCCACTACCACCGGCGAGCTCGGCCCGCCGGTAGGCGACGGAGTTCATCAGGGAATCGGAGTCGAGCAGCCCGGCATACATCCGCTCGACGATGCGGCGCCGCTCGGGATCGGTGAGGAACGTACTGATCGCATAGTCGGGCGCGCGCACCAGCCGAGCCATGCGCGGATCGCAGTCGGCGGGGGTGCCGAGGTGCAGGTCGAGCCCGTACGGCGCGACGAGCTCCTGCACGAGCGTCCCGACGGACGACCCGGTGACCCGCCGGAGCAGTTCGCCGGCGAGGTAGCCGTAGGTCAGCGGGTGGTAGGCGACCCGGGTTCCGGGCTCCCACAGGGGTTTCTGCGTGGCGAGCAGTCGGGCGCACCCGGCGCTGTCGAGCAGGTCGTGCGGGCCGTCCACATAGGGCAGGCCGGCGGTGTGGGACAGCACGTGGCCGACGGTGACGTCGGCGGTGAACTCCGGCCAGTACGTGCGCACGGGTGCGGTCGGGTCGAGGCGGTCGGCCAGCGCCGCGGCGACGGTCGCGACGATGCCCTTGGTGCCGGAGAACAGCACGCACAACGTGTCCCGCCGCCACGGGGTGCCGGTGAGGGGGTCGGCGAGCCCGCCCCACAGGTCGACGACCGGCTCCCCGTCGCGGACGACGGCGAAGGCCGCCCCGCCGCGCGCGTCGCCGACGATGTCGGCGAACACGTCGCGGACTGGTTCGAACCCCGGGGCGACCATGCCCTCGACCGCCATCGGTCACATCCTCGGCGTATTGGCCAACAACCGGCGCGTGTACTCGTGCTGCGGCGCGTCGAGCACCTCGTCGACCGTGCCGGATTCGACGACCTCACCGCCGCGCAGCACGGCGATCCGGTCGGCGACGTGCCGGGCCAACGCGATGTTGTGGGTGACGAACAGCATCGCGGTGCCCAGCTCCCGGCGCAGCGTGCAGAGCAACTCGATGATCGTGGCCTGCACCGACACGTCGAGTGCGGAGGTCACCTCGTCGCACAGCAGCACGTCCGGCGTCGTGACCAGCGCACGGGCGATCGCGGCGCGTTGCCGCTGTCCGCCGGAGAGCTGATCGGGCAGGCGAACGGCCAGGTCGGGATCGAGCCGCACCCGTTCCAACGTGGCGTGCACGCGCTCCGCTCGTTCCCGCCTGTCGAGGTCGGTCAACGTCCGCAGCGGCAGCTCGACCGACTGTCCGATGGTCTTGCGCGGGTTGAGAGAGGAGTACGGGCTCTGGAACACGTACTGCACCGAGCGTAGCTGCTCGGCGGAACGTTTCGCCGTGGACGCCGCCAGCTCGGTACCGGACAGCGCGATCGTGCCCTGGTGGCGTTCGTTGAGCCCGGCGATGCACTGCGACAACGTGGTCTTGCCCGAGCCCGATTCGCCCAGCAGCATCAGGCATTCGCCGGCCCGCACGTCCAGCGAGACGTCCCGCAGCACCCGGTTCTCGCCGTACGACACGGACAGGTCCCGCACCGACAACACCGCCACCGACGCGCCGGACCCCGACGCGCCGGACCCCGACGCGCCGGACTCGGGCTCCGCCGTGCCGACCCCGGACGCCGAGGCGCCGTCCGGGCCGTCGAGGTGCGGCACGGCGGCGACGAGCTCACGGGTGTACTCGTGCGACGGTGTGCGCAGCACCTCGCTGGTGGTGCCGCATTCGACGACCTCGCCGCGCCGCAGCACCGCCACCCGGTCGGCCACGGTGGCCACGACCGCGAGGTCGTGCGTGATGTACAGCGCCGCGGTGTCGTGCTCGGCGGTGAGGCGGCCGACGGTCTCGAGCACCAGCGTCTGGGTGGTCACGTCGAGTCCGGTCGTGGGCTCGTCGAGTACGACCACGCTCGGCCGGCAGGCGAACGCCATCGCGATGCCGACGCGTTGCTGCTGCCCGCCGGAGAGCTGGTGCGGATAGCGCCGGCGGTACTCCTCGTCGCCGGGCAGGCCGACCTCGTCGAGCACCTCGCGACCCGCGCGGTGCGTTCGGCCGCCGAGTCGCCGTAGCCGTGGGTCTCGAGGACCTCGCCGATCTGCCGGCCGATGCGCAGCGCCGGGTTCAGCGACGCCGCCGGATCCTGCGGGATGTAGGCGACGGTGCACCCCCGCAGCGTGCGGCGGCCGCGTTCGTCGAGTTCGAGCACCGACACGGTGTCCCCGTCCCCGTCCCCGCCGCGGGCGGTGGCCGTCACGGTGCCGCCCGTGTGGCGCAGTCCGCGGCGGAAGTGGCCGAGCGCGGCCAGTCCGGCGGTGGTCTTGCCCGATCCGGACTCGCCGACCAGAGCCAGCACCTCGCCGGGCGCGATGTCGTAGGACACGCCGCGCAGCACGGGCGCGCCGGTGGTGGTGTCCACGCGCAGATCGTCGACGACGAGCGCGTGCCGTACCGCTACCTGGGTCGTCACGCCGCGACCTCCTTCTTCTGCTCCCGGCCCGCCGCGGCGGACGCGAGCGAGTCGGTGATGAGGTTGGTGCCGACGGTCAGCACCGCGATGGCGAGCACGGGCAGCAGCACGCCCCACGGTTCGACGACGAGCGCGATCCGGTTCTCGTTGATCATCAGACCCCAGTCCGCGGTGGGCGGCTGGATGCCGAGTCCGAGGAACGACAGCGACGCGACGTAGCCGATCGAGTAGGTCAGCCGCAGGCCCAGCTCCACCATGAGCGGACCGGTGATGTTGGGCAGCACCTCGCCGGCGAGGATGCGCCGGCGGGGCATGGCGTACATCCGCGCGGCGCGGATGAAGTCGGCGTCCTTGACGGCCACGGTCGACGCCCGCGCCACCCGCGCGACCCGGGGCGCGTGCGTGATGCCGATGACCAGCACCAGCAGCCAGCCCTCCGGCCCGATCATCGCGATCGCCAGCAGCGCGAACACCAGCTGCGGGAACGACAGCAGCACGTCGCTGCCGCGCATGATGACAGAGTCGAGCCGGCCGCCGCTGTAGCCGGCGAGCATGCCCAGCAGCGCGCCGAGCACGACGCCGAGCGCCGTGGCCAGCACGGCGTAGAGCAGCAGGGTCGCCCCGCCCGCGAGGAAGCGGGTGAACACGTCGCGGCCGAGGCCGTCGGTTCCGGCGATACCGTCGGACTGGAACGGCCGCCCCACGAACTCCATTGCGTCGTAGCCGGTGAGGGCGGAGCCGAACAGGGCGCCGCCCACGGCGAGCACGAGCACGAGCGCCGTCAGGGCCGTCCCGATCTTGGCCTGCGGCAGGGACATGGCCCTGCGCAGCAGGCCCGGCTGGGTGCGGCGGGAACTCCGGGATGTGGCGTTCATCGGGTCACCTCGGCACGCAGCTTGGGGTTGGACACGATGCCGACGACGTCGGCGATCAGGTTCACGACGACGTAGACGCCGGCGATGATCAGCGTGATCGCCTGCACGACCGCGACGTCCCGGTTGTTGACCGCGTCGATCAGCGCCTGGCCGATCCCGGGATAGCGGAAGAGGAACTCGACCACGACCACGCCGCCGGCGAGCCACGCCAGCTGCAGCGCGATGACCTGGGCGACCGGGCCGATCGCGTGCGGCACGGCGTGCCGGGTGATCACGACCCGTTCGGGCAGTCCCTTCAGTCGCGCCATCTCGACGTAGCCACTGTCGAGGACCTCGCTCATCGTCGCCCGCATCATGCGCGTGATGTAGGGCGTCACGACCAGGCAGAGGGTGATGATCGGCAGGATCAGCTGGCTCGGCTGCGCCCAGACCGGTTCGCCGGGCGGCGCGAGCGTCACCGACGGCAGGATCGGCAGGACCGTAGTCGACAGCAGCACGATCAACGCCACACCGATCACGAACTCGGGCAGCGCGGCCACGACCAGGCTCAGCCCGGACACGGTGTGGTCGACGCCCCGGCCGCGCCGCAGCGCCGACCACGTGCCGAGCGCGAGACCGACCGCTGTGCTCAGCACGGCCGCGACGATCAGCAACACCAGCGAGGCGCCGACCCGCTCGCCGAGCAGCTCGGTCACCGGACCCTGGGTCGCGGCGGAGACACCGAGGTCGCCGGTGAACACGCCACCGAGCCAGTCGAGATAGCGCTGCCACACCGGGGCGTCGAGGCCCAGCTGGGCGTTCAGCGCGGCGATCCGGTCGGGCGTGGCCGCCTGACCGAGGATCGCGCGGGCGGGATCACCCGGCAACAACAGGGTCGCGACGAACACGAGCAACGTCACCACCCACAGCACCGCGACGCTCACCAGGAGCCGGCGCAGGATTACACGGAACACGACACACTCACCTCCTCAGCCGAGCCAGACCCGGTCGAACGAATAGCCGGACAGGGGCAGTCCCGTGCGGTCCGGGACGAGCCCGGCCACGTAGACCTGGTGGGCGTCCACCTGGTTGAGGAAGCCCCACACGATCAGCCCGCCCCGCTCGTACTCGATGCGCTGGGCCTGCCGCAGCAGTTCGGCCCGCCGCCCGTCGTCGGTCGTGGCCCTGGCCTCGGCGATGAGGTCGAGGAACTCGGGGTCCTGCCAGTGCGTCTCGTTGTAGGGCGAGTCCGGCAGGGAACCGTTGGAGACCTGCGGCAGGTAGTTGCGCGTGTACCAGAAGTCCTGGGCGAAATCCCACTGCAGATAGTTGTCGCCGAAGAACGTGGTGGTGTCGACGCGGTTCAGTCGCACGTTCACCCCGGCCGCCCTCGCCTGCTGTTGGAAGACCTGGGCGGCCTCGACCGCACCCGCCTGGATGGGCGCGGTCACGAGCTCGACGTCCAATGTGGAGTGACCCGCCTCGGCGAGCAGCCGCCGCGCCTCGGCGATGTCCTGCGTGCGTTGCGGCAGTTCGGAGGCATATGCCGGGTCGAACGGGGCGTAGAGGTCGTTGCCGACCCGGCCCTGACCGGACAGCACCTGATTGATCATCTGCTCGCGGTCGACGATGAGCCGGAACGCCTGGCGCACCCGTGGGTCGTCGAACGGCGGCCGGTCGACGCGCATCGTGAACGGCAGCCACGCGCCGGTCTCGGACGAGAGGATGCGCATGCGTTCGTCGCTGCGCAGCACCTCGACCAGGGAGACCGGAACCTGGTCGATCGCGTCCACCTGCGAGGCCAGCAGCGCGTTGATCCGCGCGTCGTCCTCGGTGAAGTTGATGAGCACCAGCTCGTCGAGGTACGGCCGGTCGGGCCGCCAGTAGTGGTGATTCTTGACGAAACGGCTCTGCAGCCCGGGCGTGAACTCGCGGGCGCGGAAGGGGCCGGTGCCGATCGGATTCTCGAGGTCGAAGTCCGCCGGGACGATGCCCAGCGAGTACTGACCGAGATAGTCGTCGAACACCGCGGACGCCTCGTTGAGGTGGAACTCCACCTGCCGGTCACCCTTCGGCACCACCCGGTCCAACATGGACAGACTGGCGGCGCCGGACTTCGGGTCGTCGGGGTTCATGATCCGCGCGAACGTCGCGACCACGTCCTCGGGCGTGACGGGTCTGCCGTCGTGGAAGCGGATACCGTCGCGGATCGTGGCCGTCCACGTCCGCGCGTCGGCGGAGCGTTCGATGCGCTCGGCGACGAGGTACTCCATCGCGTACTCGTGATCGCGGTCGACGAGCGGCTCGTAGAGGTTGCGGACCCGGGCGATGTCCGGATTCGCGACGGGGGAGTGCGGGTCGAGCGTGTCGGAGGCACCGCCGCCGGTGACCCCGACACGCAGCGTGCCGCCGCGTTTCGGCGGTCCGGTCGGGTCCTCGGCGGCGCTGGTGCGCCCGCCGCAGGCGGACAACAGGGGCGCGGCGCCGGCGAGGGCGGCACCACCCAACAGCAGGGTCCTCCGGGAGATGCGGGAATTCTGGGAATGAACAGGCGACATGACGTCGGGCTTCCGGTAGGGGACAGGGCGACGGGGAGCGCAGCGCCCGGCTCGTGGGCCGAACCGGTGGAGCGTTCCGGCGGTGACGCCCAGGGGGCGCGCCACCGCCGGAACGGGTCTCAGGCGCCGATCGCTCGTCCGGCGTACTCCGGTGCCGGGCGGAGCAGGCGTCGAAGCTTGTCCGCCACGTGGTCCGGGAACGGTGCCGCCCGCGATCCGGAAACGTGGATCGCCATGATCTCCTCGGTCGCCACGACGTCGCCGTCGTCGCCGTCGACACGCAGTTCGTGCCACAGCCGGACCTTCTTGGCGCCGACCGAGAGCGCGAAGGTCGTCACGTGGAGGTCGGCATCGGGCCCGACCTCCCGCAGATAACGCACATGGGCCTCGACGGTGTAGAGCGAACACCCCGTCTCGCCGCGGTAGGTCTCGTCGAGACCCACGTGGTCCATCAGGTTCGTCGTCGCGAACCCGAAGACCATCACGTAGAACGGCTCACTGAGGTGGCCGTTGTAGTCGATCCACTCCGGACGGACCCGGTCGCGGTACTGCATACATTCACCCACGGGCGCCCCCGCGGGCCTCGGCGACCGCCCGTTGGACGGCGATGACGGCGCGGTCGCGTTCGGCGACCAGCTCGGCGATGCTGCGACCGCCCGAGGCCTCTTCGCAGCCGGCGACCATGTCGTCGCGCAGCCGCGTGGTCAGTTCGGGCGCGGTCAACCGGGTCCACGGCGCTCGAGCGAGGGTCCGAAGTGGTCCAGCATGTGCGCCATGCCGCCCTCGCCGCCGGCGAGGTGGAACGTCAGGCACGGCCCGTGGACCGGCCAGCGCAGGCCGGGCCCGTCGGTGATCGCGGTGTCGATCTGCTCGACGGTGGCCTCACCCTCGGCGACCATGTGCAGCGCCTCGCGCCACAGCGCCTCCTGCAGCCGGTTGGCGATGAACCCGGGCAGCTCCCGGTCCATCGTGATGACCGATTTGCCGACGTGGCGGTAGAACGCGCTCGCCTGCTCGACGACCCACCGCTCGGTCTTCTCGCCGCCGACGACCTCGACGAGCGGGATGAGGTACGGCGGGTTGAACGGGTGGCCGACGACGAGCCGGCCCGGGTTCTCCGCCGCCGTGGCCATGTCGGTCATCGGGAAGCCGGACGTGGACGAGGCGATGATCACCTCGGGCGCGGTGACGGCGTCGATGTCGGCAAGCAGCGTGCGCTTGAGTTCGAGGTCCTCCGGGGCGCTCTCCTGGACGAACCCCGCACCCTCGACCGCCTCGGCGAGGGTGGGCAGCACGACGAGCGACTCGGGCGAGGCGCCCTCGGCGAGGCCGAGTTCGGTGAGCGCGGGCCACGCGCCGTCGACGAGGCGGCGCAGCTTCTCCTCGGCGTCGGGAGCCGGGTCCCAGGCGCGCACGCGGAACCCGCGGGCGAGGAAGTGGGCGACCCAGCCGCCGCCGATGACCCCGGCGCCGACGCACGCGACCGTGCGGATCTCCTGCGGTTCAGGCACCTCGGACACCGGAGCCTCCCTTCAGGTTCAGGATCCGGCGGGCGTCGTCCGGCGAGGCGATGGTGCCGCCGAGACCTTCCACAATGGACACAGCACGTTCGGTCAGCGCCGCGTTGGTGGCCTTCACGCCCTTGGCGAGGTACAGGTTGTCCTCGAGGCCGACCCGCACGTGCCCGCCGAGCAGTGCCGAGTGCGCGACCCACGGCAGCTGGTTGCGGCCGATCGAGAACGAGGCCCACTGCGCGCCCTCGGGCAGCATGGTGACCATCGTCTGCAGCAGCTCGGGGTTCGCCGGCGCCCCGTAGGGGATGCCCATGCACAGCTGGAACAGCGGCGGGGCGTCGATCAGGCCTTCCTCGATCATCTTGGTGGCGAACCACAGCTGGCCGGTGTCGAAGATCTCCAGCTCGGGCTTCACGCCGAGCTCCTGGATTCGCTTCGACCCGGTTCGCAGCATGTCCGGGGTCGAGATGTAGAGCTGGCTGCCTTCGCCGAAGTTCAGCGAACCGCAGTCGAGGGTGCAGATGTCGGGCAGCAGCTCCTCGACGTGGGGCAGCCGGTCGTGGGCGTTGACCAGGTCGGTGCCGTCGACGGGCTTGAGCGGATCCTCCTGGTCGATGACCAGGTCGCCGCCCATCCCGGCTGTCAGGTTCACCACGACGTCCACACCGGACTCGCGGATGAGCCGGGTGACCTCGCGGTACAACGCGACGTCGCGGGAACCCTGGCCCGTCTCGATGTTGCGCACGTGGATGTGGACGACGGCGGCGCCGGCGTTCGCCGCGGCCACGGCGTCGGCGGCGATCTGCTCCGGGGTCACCGGTACGTGCTCGCTCTTGCCGGTCGTGTCGCCCGCGCCGGTCAGGGCGCAGGTGATGATGACCTTCTCCTGCATGTGTTCACGGTCCTTCGGTGTCTGTGTTCGTGTCCGGGTCGTCGGTGCTGGTGTCGGTGCTGGTGCAGGTGGCGATCGTGCGGTCGATGAAGTCCTTGAGGTGTTCGCGCATCGTGTCCACCGACGCGCGGGCTTGCCGGTCAACACCTGGATGCCGAGGCCGTCGACGAGGGCACTGAGCTGAGCGGTGATCGCGGTCGCGTCCCGTTCGGCGAACAGGCCCTGCTGCTGTCCACTGCGGATGGTCATGGCGATCGTGTGGAACCAGCGGTCGTAGGAATCGGAGTAGAGGGCGCGCATGTCGGGGTTCAGCGCGCACTCGTTCCAGACCTGGAGCCACACGGACCATTCGTCCCGCAACAGCCCGTCGGTGGGCAGTTGCAGTTCGACCAACAGCAGCAGCCGCTCGTAGGCGTTGTCGATCGCGTGCAGTTCGGCGACCTGACGGTCGAAGGCGAGTTTCACGTTGCGGCGCAACGCCTCGGTGAGTACGGCGTGCTTGCTGGGGTAGTGGTAGTGGATGCTGGCCGTGCTCTGTCCGCACGCCTTCGCGATGTCGGCGATCCGCACGCGGTGGTAACCGCGTTCGGCGATGAGCTCCCACGCGGTTTCCAGGATCCGTCTGCGGGTCGCCGGCTGGGGGCCGTCCTGGGTGGCGCTCGCCGATGGGGCGGGCACCGCCGTGACGGTCGCGGCGTCGTCGCTGCCGTTGAGCAGCCAGTTGACCGTGACCCCGGAGTGCTCGGCGATCCGGACGAGTTCGTGCGGGGAGAACCGGCGGGTTCCCTTGAGCGATTTGGACAGCTTGGTCTCGTCCAGACCGATCGCCGTGGCGAACTCGCGCTGTGCTCCCGGCTTCTCGGGCAGCAGCCCGCGGACCCGGTCACGCAACTCTTCCCTTCCGGACATGTCGGGGGACCGTAATCACCGCTTGCGGTAATCGCAAGAACTCGACTGGACGATCAGTCAATCGCAAGGCTGCTGATCAGTGGATACACCGAAAATGGAGGTCTGGGTCACCGCCGGTTTTTCGCCGTGTTTTCGGCTCGTTGTCGCCGAACCGGCGGCCGGTGCTGACGTACGGTGAGGCGCATGGTCGAGCAGCGGGACACGCGCATCCGGAGACGGTACGAGGAGCAGGCCGCGGCGGGGTTCTCCGATCTGATCGGCAGTCCGTACCGCGTGGACCGGGACCGCATCGCGGCGTCCCCGTTCTTCGCCCGACTCGGCGGGGTCACGCAGGTGGTGAGCCCGAGCGGTTCGGGCCTGCTGCACAACCGGCTCACCCACAGCCTCAAGGTGGGCCAGGTGGCGCGGGCGATCGCCGAACGTGTCGTCGCCGACCCCGAGGCGCGGGAACTGGTCGACAAGCTCGGCGGCTGCGACGCCGACGTCGTCGAGGCCGCGGCGCTCGGACACGACCTGGGGCATCCGCCGTTCGGGCATCTCGGCGAGCAGGTGCTCGACCGCATCGCGCGCCACCGGTACGGCCTGGCCGACGGTTTCGAGGGCAACGCCCAGAGCTTCCGGATCGTCACCACCACCGAGGCCGGCGGCCCGACGCCGCACGGGCTGAACCTGACGGCCGCGACGCGCGCGGCGATCCTCAAGTACCCGTGGGCCCGGTTGCATTACCCCGACCCGCATCCGTCGACGATGCCCGTGCTGCCGCGCGGCGCCGGTGAACCCGCCGACGCCCCGGGCACCGGATCGGGCAAGTTCTCGGCCTACGTCACGGATCTGGCCGACGTCACCCAGTCCCGCGCGATGGTGACCGGCCGCGTCGAGCCCTGGCAGCAGACCGTCGAGGCGTCGGTGATGGACCTGGCCGACGACATCGCCTACGCGATCCACGACATCCAGGACTTCCACCGCATCGGCGTCCTGCAGCACGCCGCCGTGGCCACGGAACTGGGACAGTGGCTCGCCAACGTCGACGACCTCGCGGGACTGCCGGCCGAGGCGTTGGGCGACCAGCACCGGAAACCGGGCCGCTCGCTCGAGGCGCTGCGCCGGCGGATGCACGCCAAGGACGGCTGGGTCGCCGACGACGAGGCGTTCGCCCGCGCGGTCGCCCGCGTGCGCGGTGAGCTCGTCGACGACCTGCTGGCCATCCCGTTCGACGGCTCGGTGGAGGCCGAACAGGCCATGGCGGCCTTCTCCGCCCGCTGGATGGCGCGCCTCGTCGGCGGGGTGCTCGTCGATCCGGACCCGCCCGTGCGCACCGGGCACGTCACCCTGCGACCCGCGCAGTGGCACGAGGTGCAGGTGCTCAAGTTCGTGCACGTGCGTTTCGTGCTGCAACGCGCCGATCTGGCCCTGCACCAACGGGGCCAGGCGCGGATGATCGCCGATCTCGTCGACGCGCTCGACGACTGGCTCACCGACCGCGACGAGGCGCGCCGGCTCCCGCGCCGGCTGCACGATCTGGTCACTCTCGCGCGCGAGCAGTACACGCGGCTGGCCGAGGACACGCCCGAACTGCTGGTCGGCGCCACCGGGGAACGGGTGTCGGGCAAGGACGCCGTGTGGACCCTCGCGCGCGGCCGGGCGGTCGTGGACTTCGTCGCCTCGCTGACCGACCGTCAGGCCTCCGCCCTGTTGGACGGCATCACGGGCCGCACGCCGGAACCGTGGTCGGAGTCGTTCGTCCTGTGATCCGGCCGTGAGCAGGAAGAGACAGGTCGGCGGGGGCGGCGTAGCCGTCGAGGTCGAGCCCGAACGGCTCGAACGGTGGTTCACGCGCTTCGCCGAGCGCAACGACGGCATCCGCTCGACCGTGCCGGGCGCCGAGGAGGTCGTGGTGACCGGCGGCGAGGGCACCACCGCCACCGCTCGGGTTCCGTTCCCACCGCTGGTCGCACCGGACCAGCAGGACCCGCCCGAGGGCTCGGTGGTGGAGTGGTTGATCGAGCATGCCCGCACGCCGCGGCGGATCGGGCTCGTCCTGGTGCGCAAGGGCGCCCACAGTGTCGGGGTCGCCCTCGACGGCACGGTCGAGGTGTCGCGGACCGATCGGCACCACGTGCAGGGTCGCAGCGCCGCGGGCGGGTGGTCCCAGCAACGCTTCGCGCGCCGGCGCGCGGGCCAGGCCCGGCAGGCGCTGCGTTCGGCCGCCGACGACGTCGCCGACGTGCTCACCGGCCGGCTCGCCGACCTCGACGCGGTCGTGCTCGGCGGCGACCGGCAGGCCCTCGACGAGCTGCGCGCCGACCGGCGGCTCGAGCCGGTGTTCGCGCTGGCCACGCCGCGGGTGCTCGACATCGCCGAACCGCGCCGGACCGTGCTCGACGAGGCCGCCCACCGGGCACGCGCGGTGGAGATCGTCGTGCGCCCCGCGGCGACCGGCCGCTGAGCCGCGTCGGCGGGTGTTCTCGCCCGTCGGGAATCCGGTGGCGCGTGGTCCGTACACTCGTCGTCGTGGTCGTCAAGCTGGAATGAGCCGCGCAGGCAGCCGCCCGCATCCCGGGCCCGCTGCGCCTGTCCGCGTGTCCGCCGACCTTCTTCAACGACCGGAGTTCTCCTGTGATCACGGCTACCGGCCTGCAGTTGCGCGCGGGTTCGCGCATCCTCCTCGACGACACCACGCTGCGCGTGCAGCCGGGTGACCGGATCGGCCTCGTCGGCCGCAACGGCGCCGGCAAGACCACCACGCTGAAGGTGCTCGCGGGGGAGGGCGAACCGTACGCGGGCGAGGTCACCCTCAGCGGCGAACTCGGCTATCTGCCCCAGGACCCGCGCGAGGGCGATCTGGCGGTGCTGGCCAAGGACCGGGTCCTGTCCGCACGCGGACTCGACAAGATCCTGCGCGACATGGAGAAGGCGCAGACGGCCATGGCCGAACACGTCGACGAGCGCGAGCGCGACAAGGCCGTCACCCGGTACGGCAAGCTGGAGGAGCGGTTCTCCTCGCTCGGCGGTTACGCCGCCGAGAGCGAGGCCGCGCGGATCTGCGCCAACCTGGGCCTCGAGGAGCGCATCCTCGGTCAGCGGTTGGGCACCCTGTCCGGCGGACAGCGCCGCAGGGTGGAGCTCGCGCGCATCCTGTTCGCCGCCTCCGAGTCGGGGGCCGGCGGGAAGTCGGGCACGATGCTGCTGCTCGACGAACCGACCAACCACCTCGATGCCGATTCGATCAACTGGCTGCGCGGGTTCCTCAAGGCCCACGAGGGCGGGCTGGTGATCATCAGTCACGACGTGGAGCTGCTCGACGAGGTCGTCAACAAGGTGTGGTTCCTCGACGCCACCCGCGGCGAGCTCGACGGCTACAACATGAACTGGCAGCGCTACCAGGAGGCGCGCGCGACCGACGAGAAGCGTCGTCGCCGGGAACGCGCCAACGCCGAGAAGAAGGCCGGCGCGCTGCAGCAGCAGGCCGCGAAACTCGGGGCGAAGGCCACGAAGGCCGTCGCGGCCAAGAACATGGCGCGCCGCGCCGAGGAGATGCTCTCGAACCTCGACGAGGAACGACAGTCGGACAAGGTCGCGAAGATCAAGTTCCCCGCCCCTGCGCCGTGTGGCCGCACGCCGTTGACGGCGGAGGGCCTGTCGAAGTCGTACGGTTCGCTGGAGATCTTCACCGGCGTCGACCTCGCGATCGACCGCGGGTCGAAGGTCGTCGTCCTCGGCCTCAACGGCGCGGGCAAGACGACGTTGCTGCGCCTGCTCGGCGGGATGGAGAACGCCGACACCGGCGAGGTCGTCCCGGGTTACGGTCTGCGGCTCGGCTATTACGCCCAGGAACACGAGATGCTCGATCACGACGCGTCGGTGTGGGAGAACATCCGCCATCTGGCTCCCGACACCGGGGCGCAGGAACTGCGCACGCTGCTCGGTTCGTTCCTGTTCTCCGGCGAACAGCTCGAGCAGCCCACCGGAACGTTGTCCGGCGGTGAGAAGACGCGGTTGGCGTTGGCGGGTCTGGTCTCGAGCGCGGCGAACGTCCTGCTGCTCGACGAGCCGACCAACAACCTCGACCCGGCCAGCCGCGAGCAGGTGCTCGACGCGCTGCGCAGTTACGACGGCGCGGTCGTGCTCGTCACCCACGACCCGGGCGCGGTCGAGGCGTTGGAACCGGAACGGGTGATCCTGCTGCCCGACGGAACCGAGGACCACTGGTCCGCCGATTATCTGGAACTGGTCCAGCTCGCCTGACGAAAAAAGCCGATCTTGCTGCCGGGTTGTGCGAACCCGGTCAGGTAGTTAGTTGACGTGCACAAATACCGGGTTGGCCCAACATTTCGGCCCATCCGCTGCGTTTTGCGGCTCTCGTCTGGCATTCCCGCGGTACGTGTTCGATCATTGCGATGAGAGGGGCCGAATGTGGCCCAGAACACGACAGGCGGAAGGTGGATCGACGTGGTTGACCTCAAGAAGGGCGCGCGTATCACCGGAAACACGCGGGACAAGCTGGCCGCCGACTTGAAGAAGAAGTACGAGAAGGGTGCGAGTATTCGCTCCCTGGCCGAGTCGACGGGTCGCTCCTACGGATTCGTGCACCGGGTGCTGTCCGAATCCGGGGTCCAGTTGCGTGGCCGGGGTGGTGCCACGCGGGTCAAGAAGAAGTAGAACGCGACCTCCGCGCGCCGTCCTCAGGCGCGGAGGTCCCGGTCGATCGGGTGCGAGGCGGGCCGTGGTGCAGACTGCGGCGTAGCACGAGCATCGCGCCGAGCAGGACGACCGGATACACGAGGTACCCGAATCTCGTCGCCGGGGTCAGCAGCGTGAAAGCGCCGAGACCGACGGCGATGCGGAGCATGGCGTCCGCACCGTCGACGGGGGGCCGGCGCAGCAGCCACCACAGGACCGCGGCCCCGGCAAGGCCGAGCAGCACGAAGGCGACGATCCTGCCCGCCTCGCCCGTCGAGGCGATGAGATGACCCGGCAGCGGGCTCGCCGCCGGTGAGGTGACCGCGCCGAGTCCGGTCGGGAACTTCAGCACGTGCTCGACGAACGCGGCGGGGTGGACGAGCAGCACCGGCACGTTGACGAGACCACAGGTACCGACGAATGCTCCCGTGAACCTGGCCAGCGCGCCCGCGCCGAGCCTGGCGCAGACGAGCACGCCCACGACCACGGCCGCGGGCAGCACGGTCAACTTGGCGCTCGTCGCCAGCGCGAGCACGAGTGCCGCCCACAGCGGGCGATCCACCGCGGCCAGGGTGCAGCCCAGGATGAGCAGTCCCGTCATGGCCAGATCGGGGCCGGCGGTCGCCCACGTGAGCGCCGTCAGCGGGAAGACCGCGGCCAGTTGCGCCGCGCGTACCGGAATGCCGGGCCGGCCGAGCAGCCGCCACGCACCCCAGGCGCACAGCACGGCGGTCAGGGCGAACATCAGCCGTGCATCGGTGAGCAGATCGCCGACCGGGGTGCCGCCGAACCACGCCCGCGGCAGGCCGAACACGGGCATGGCCGGGCCGTAGGGCGTGAAGTCGTCGACGACCGGCGGCCGTCCGAGTGCCGTCACGTCGACGTACGGGGTCCCGGTGGACGTCAGCAGCCCTGCCGAGCGTTCGATCACCCACACCTCGGGCTGTGCGGCCCAGCGGTTCGGGTCGGGGGACCAGTCGCCGCCGGACAGTCGGCGCGCGAGCAGTGCGACCAGCGGTGCGAGCATCCCGACCACGCCGACGATGGCGACGCCGATCCAACGCGAGCGCAGCCGGGCCCCGCGGGGCGGTCGTTCGGCGCGCGCGGCCAGGTGCTCCGAGATCGCCAGCCCGATGCTGTGCGCGAGCGCCGCGCCGTAGGCGACGGCGGCGAACACGGCCCAGACCCGGAAGCCGTAGTGCTTGTCGGTGAGCGCGAGGGCGACGGCGTAGGCGGTGCACACCGCGTACAGCACGAGATCCAGTCGCACCGGACGATACGGCGGCCGGCCGGGTGGACCCTCGGCCCAGCTGGCACGTACCCACTCCGGGACGAGGCGGCTCCCCATGACGTGTCAGGTTAGGTGACGGCGCGCAGGCCCTGAACGGCAGTGGGGGATGCGGTAGGAGGTTCGGACACCGAATCGGGAAGGATCATCATGGCCGGCGCGTTGTGCTGGGCAGACAGGGTCGAAACCTCCTCCATGCTCGAGGTTTCGTGCCGGGGAGTGGCGGGGAAGGGCGGAGACCGATGGACGGCACCTGGACGTTGATGAACGGGGCGATGCGCGCCGCGGACGCTCCCAAGGGACTACGGAAGGGCACCGTGCGCCGGGTGGCGGTGTTCGCCCGGCCGCACTGGCGGCGGTTGATCGTGTTCCTCGGTCTGACCGTGGTGTCGGCGGTGATCGCCGTGTCGACGCCGCTGCTGGCCGGACGGGTGGTCGACGCCATCGTCGGCGGGGACGGCGCCGACGCCGTGCGGGTCGTCGTGTGGTTGGCGTTGGCGATCGCGGGGCTCGCACTGGCCGATGCGGCCGTCGGGCTGGCGGAACGGTGGCAGTCGGCGCACATCGGCGAGGGGCTGATCTACGACCTGCGCAGGGCGGTGTTCGAGCACGTCCAGCGGATGCCGGTCGCCTTCTTCACGCGCACCCGCACCGGCGCGCTGGTCAGCAGGCTCAACAACGACGTGATCGGCGCCCAGCGCACGTTCACCGCCACGTTGTCCGGGCTGGTGACCAACGTGATCCAGCTGGTGCTGTCGGTCGCGGTGATGCTCACGCTGTCCTGGCAGATCACGCTGCTGGCACTGGTGCTGTTGCCGGTGTTCGTGATCCCGGCCCGCCGCATCGCGCGCCGGATGGCGGATCTGCAACGCGAGTCGGCCGAGCAGAACGCGTCGATGACGACCCAGATGACCGAGCGGTTCTCCGCGCCGGGTGCGACGTTGGTGAAGCTGTTCGGCCGCCCCCGGGTGGAGGCCGACGAGTTCGCCGAGCGCGCCGGACGGGTCCGCGACATCGGCGTGCGCACCGCGATGCTCACCCGCTGGTTCCTGACAGGTCTGACGTTGGTGTCGGCGCTCGCGCTGGCCCTGGTCTACGGCCTCGGCGGGTGGCTGGCGCTGGAGGGCGACCTCGCCGCGGGCACCGTGGTGTCCCTCGCGCTGCTGCTGACGCGCCTCTACACACCGCTGACGGCGCTGGCCAACGTGCGGGTGGACATCATGACGGCGCTCGTGTCGTTCGAGCGGATCTTCGAGGTGCTCGACCTCGACCCGATGATCACCGAGAAGCGCGATCCGGCGCGGCTGCCCTCCGGCGGGGTGTCGGTCGAGTTCGACGACGTGCGCTTCGGCTATCCCGCACCCGATGCGTACTCGCTGGCCTCGCTCGAGGAGGTGGCGACCGTCGACCACCGCGGCGGTGAGGAGGTGCTGCACGGGGTGAGCTTCCGCGCCGATGCCGGCGAGATGGTCGCCCTCGTCGGCCCGTCCGGCGCGGGCAAGTCGACCATCGCGGGCCTGGTGCCGCGGCTCTACGACGTCGACGCCGGGGCGGTGCGCCTGGGCGGGGTCGACGTGCGCGACCTCGGTTTCGACAGCCTCAAGACCACCGTCGGCGTCGTCACCCAGGACGGCCACCTGTTCCACGACACCATCCGCGCCAACCTCGAGTACGCCCGGCCCGGGGCCACCGATGAGGAGATCACCGCGGCGCTCGCACGGGCCCGGCTGGACGCGCTGGTCCGGTCGCTGCCCGACGGACTGGACACGGTCGTCGGCGAACGCGGCTACCGGCTCTCCGGCGGTGAGCGGCAGCGGTTGACGATCGCGCGGTTGTTGTTGGCGCGGCCCCAGGTCGTCGTGCTCGACGAGGCCACCGCCCATCTGGACTCCGAGTCCGAGGTGGCCGTGTCGGAGGCGCTGAACGAGGCGCTCGACGGGCGGACGTCACTGGTGATCGCGCACCGGCTGTCGACGATCAGGCCGCCGATCGCATCGTCGTGGTCGTGGACGGGAGCGTCGCCGAACAGGGCACCCACGACGAGCTGCTCGCCGCCGAGGGGAAGTACGCGCAGCTGTACCGTACGCAGTTCAGCGAGGGCGATGCGGAGACGGCGTCCGACGGGCACGGGTTCGAGGGACAGGCGGAGGACGGTGCGGATGCCGAACCGGCGGCGGTCTGACGAGTGGGCCGACCGGGCCGAGTCGCCCGTGCTGCGAACGGTCCGGTCCCGGAGCCGCCGCCCGGTGGCCGCGGTGCTGGTGCTGCACGGCGGCGCCGAGCACGGCCTCGACCCGGTGCCGCCGTGGCGCGCGGCGTACCTGCGCATGGTGCCGTTCGCCCGGGCCCTGGTCTCGACCTACGGTCGCCTCGGCGTCGACGTGCACCTGCTGCGCAACCGGGTCCGGGGGTGGAACGAACCGGAGCGGCAGCCCGTGGCCGACGCGCGGTGGGCGCTCGAGCGCATCCGCGAGGTCACCCCGGACGTGCCGCTCGTGCTCGTGGGGCACTCGATGGGCGGCCGGGTCGCGCTGCGGGTCGCCGACGCGACGGCGTCGCCGGGGTGTGCGCGCTCGCGCCCTGGACACCGGAGGGCGAACCCGTCGAGCCGGTGCGCGGGCGCACGGTTCTCATCGCCCACGGCACCGACGACGTGCGGACCAGGCCGGAGGCGTCGCTGGCCTACGCCACCCGGGCCGAGCCGGTCGCGGCGCGACTGGCCAGGGTCGAGCTCGCGGGGGAGCGGCACGCGATGCTGCGCAGACCCGCGATGTGGCGCCGGCTCGTGGTCGACGTCACCGCCCGGGCCCTGAACGCCCGCCCGCCCGGCGAGGGCCCGGCGACCGCGCGGGGCGTCGAATTGCCGGGTGCCGTCGACGCACTCGACCGGGTGTGGTGTGATCCTGCTCCCGGACGCCTGTCGATCTCGCTCTAGAAGCGGGGCAGAACGGTCACGCGCCCGGCACCATCGGTGGATCGGACAACCGACACGGGGCTCCATACGTCGCTCACACCGGAGTGTGCGGTTTAGTGGAAGCCACCACACGGCGCGTAGCGACGGACGAGACAGGACGGACCGGGAGACGCCATGACGCAGGGCGGACAGTACGGCGGGGGATGGCCGGAGGGTCGGCCGCCGCACGGGCGGCAGCGTCCGCCGGGTCCTCCGGGCGGCCCCGGCGGTCCGGGAGGCCCTGGCGGGCGGGGCGGCCCGGGCCCGGGCGGTCCGGGTGGCCCCCGTGATCCGCGGCGTCCGCGCGGTCCGCGCGAACACCAGCAGGCGCAGATGATGCCGGTGCCCGGCAGCGAGCGGGCGCGGCAGCGGCCGCAGCAGACCCGGGTTGCACCGCCGCCGCGGGACGTGCCTCCGGAGGAGCCGCCCCCACCTCCGCCGCGACGTCCGAAGGGTCGCCGGCGCCGGTGGTCGTTCGGCAAGGTCCTCGGCGTGTTCGCGCTGGTCATCCTGTTGCTGCTCGGCGCGGTGTGGGCCTACCTCGACTTCTCCATCAACCGGATCAACGCGCTCGAGGACTACGAGGGCCGTCCGGCGGCCGCTGAGGGCACGAACTGGCTGATCGTCGGCTCGGACTCGCGGGAGGGGCTCGACGCCGACCAGCGCGAGTCGTTGGCCACCGGCGATTCGGGCGGCGACCGCACCGACACGATGATGATCGCCCATCTGCCGGACAACGACACGAAGCCGACGTTGCTGAGCCTGCGCGGGACTCGATCGTCGAGATCCCCGGCCACGGCAGCGGCAAGATCAACTCGGCGTTCGCGATCGGCGGGGCGCCGCTGCTGTCGCGGACCGTGGAGCAGGCCACGGGGCTGCACATCGACCACTACGCGGAGATCGGCTTCGGCGGCTTCGCCGGGATGGTCGATGCCATGGGCGGCGTCGAGATGGACATCGAGCAGGAGATGCACGACCCGATGACGGGCCTGACGATCCCGGAGGCCGGCAGAAGCTCGACGGTGCGCAGGCCCTCGGGTTCGTCCGGATGCGCTACAGCTCGGCGACCCCGCGTTCCGACCTGGACCGGGTCATGAACCAGCGGCGGTTCATCGGCGAGATGGTGAGCCAGATGGCCAGTCCCAGCACGTTCCTGAACCCGTTCCGGGCCGTGCCGTTGCTGGCCGAGGCGCCCGACGCGTTGACGATCGACGACGACGACCACCTGCACCACCTGGTGAAACTGGCGTGGGCGATGCGCGGCATCTCCAGCGGCGGCGTGGTCAGCACGACGATGCCGACCACGAGCGCGTCCGCGGAGTACTGGGACGACGAACTGTCCGGTGCGCTGCTCGACGCGCTGCGCAACGACACGGAGATCCCGGAGAACGTGATCGTGGAATGACGGCCGGCGGCCTGGCCGCCGGCCGTCATCCGACGGCGGTGGTCAGGACCGCGCGCGCAGGACCTCGAGTGCCTTGTCGGCGTGCACCGACATCCGCAGTTCGCTCTTGATGACCGACAGGACGCGCCGGTCGGTGTCGATGACGAACGTGTGCCGCTTCGTCGCGAGTGGTCCGAACGACCGGCTCGCACCGAACTGGCGTGCCACGGTGCCGTCGGCGTCGGACAGCAGCGGGAAGCCGAGGCCGTGGGCCTCGTCGAAGGTGTGCTGCTTGGCCACCGCGTCCCGGCTGATACCGACTCGCTGGGCCCCGACGGCGGCGAACTCCGTTGCCAGATCCCGGAAATGGCACGTCTCGGCGGTGCAGCCGGGGGTCATGGCCGCCGGGTAGAACAGCAGCACCACGGGTCCGCTCTCGAGGAAACCGAGAAGCGACCGATCGGTGCCGGTCTGATCGGGCAGGGTGAAATCGGGGGCGTACTCGTCCTGTTTCATTGCCGATCAGCCTGTCACGTGTGGGCGTAGCGCTCGTCGAGGACGGTGCGGATCTCGGCAGCGGTGGCGATGCCGCCGTAGTGCTTGCCGCGGCCGGCGAAGATGCCGACGTCGCGCAGCCTGCGGGCATGGGCCGCGTTGCGCACACCGTCGGCACCCATGCGTTTGATGCCGAGTTCGCGGGATCGTTCGAGCAGGGCGTGCAGGTGGGCGCGCGCGTTGTCGGCCTCGGTGCCCTCGGCGGCGAGGCCGTCGACGAGCGGACCGGACAGGATGGCGAACCCGACCGGCAGCTTGTGGGTGTGGACCAGCTCGAGGTCCGACGCCCCCGAGATCGCCAGGGTGATCTTGACGTCGAGGTCGGCGAGCACCGACAGGGTGTCGAGGACCTCGCCGCGCGGGTCGAACAGGGCGAGGCTGTCGGTGCAGATGCGGAGCTTCTGCGCGGGCAGGCCGGTCTCGTCGAGCAGCCGCCGGATGATCCGCACCAGGTTGGGGTCGACGGCGAGCCGGGTGGGCAGCCGCACGCACAGGTCGGGTGCACTGGGGAACGTGCTGTACCAGGCGGCCGCGTCGCCCATGGCCTGCGACAGCAACAGACTGCCGAGTGCCGGTGTCATGCCCGTGGTGTCGGCGAGCGGGAAGAACTCGGAGCCGTCGAGCTTGCCGTGCCGAGGGTGCTCCCAGCGCAGCACGGCGTTGACGACGGCAATCTGGTTGCTGCCGTCGAGCGTGACGGTGGGCTCGTAGTCGACGATGAACTCGCCGTTCTCCATGCCGCCGCCGATTCCGGCCCCGATGCCGTAGCGCCTGCGGTCGCCCTCGTCCAGCTCGGGTTCGTACAGCATCCACTGCGCGCGCCCGGCTTCCTTGGCCCGGTGCAGGGTGATCTCGGCGGCGCGTTGGATCTCGTCGGGGTTGCTGGAACCGGCCTCCTGCACGACGATGCCGGCGCTGATGCTGACGGCGACGCCGGTCTCGCCGACGTAGACGGGTTCGGCGAGTTCGGCCATGGCCTCCTCGACGAGGGCGATGACGTCGGCCGCGGTGATGTACCCGCCGACGAGGACGCCGAAGCCGTCGCCGGCGAGCCGCGCGACGACCGTGTTGGGCCCGTTGAAGACCGACTCGATCCTGCCGGCCGCATGCCGCAGCACCGTGTCGGCCGCGCCGGGGCCGAGCCCGTCGTTGACGACCTTGAAGCCGTCGATGTCGAGGTAGATCACCGCGACCCGGTGGTCGCCGACGGCACCGAGCCATGTCTCGAGGGTCGTCAGGAAGCTGCCCGAGTTGGGCAGGCCGGTCAGTTGGTCGTGGATGTTCTGGCGGCGCAGGGTCTCGCGCAGCAGGTGGAGCTCGTCGATGTTCTCGGCGAGCAGGATCGGGTGCATGCGCTCGCCGTCGGAGCTCGGCAGCGTCGTGACGGTGACGTTGGTCAGCACGGCACTGTCGGCCCCGACCCCGAGGTTGACCTGTTCGCGGCGGCGGGCTCGGCCGTCCTCGGCGAGATCGTCGAGGGCGGTGCGGAGCGCGGCGGTGCCGCGGTGGTCGGTGGTGAGTTCGGTGAGGGCCCGCCCGACGAGCGTGTCGATGTCGGTCTCGAGCATGTCCAGCATCGCCGGGTTGACGTCGAGGATCGCGCCGTCGGCGTCGGCCAGCGCCACGCCGCTGGGGGACGCGGCGTAGAGGGCGGCGAAGCGCTCCACGGCGGAGTCGTGCGTGACCCGGCAGTGGCCGGCGGCGGCATCGGCCGCCTCGGACACGGCCGAACGCACCAGCCGTTCCAGTTCGGCGCGGGGCACGGCGTCTCCGGCCGCGGCGGCGATCTCCGCGGCCCAGCGGCGGGTGATGTCGGACATCCCTGGTGCGTCACCAGGTTCGGGCACCGTGCACCTCTCTCAGCTGGCGTTGTCGTGCGACGTCGGCGTGCGACGTTGCTGCCGAGGTCAGCTGCCCCGACGCGCTGGACCCGGCCTGACCAGTCGAAAAGGCCGGCTCGCCCGTCCGCGCATCGGCGGTACACCGCTGAGTGCGCATTGCCGGTCGAGTCGGCCGAAAACGTTGCAAGACCATCATGATAGCTACGCTGTGTCCACCGTCTGTACGGGTGGTTCACGCGCCGTGGCCATCACACTGTGTGACCTTCGGCCGCCGGGACGGGTGGTGAGCTTCGGATTTCCGTCCCGGCGGTGCGAGTCTGGGTGTGCCTCGTCCGGCGTATTTCACTCCATGGGGTGCGCACTCGGATCACACCCGCGCTCCGAGCAGCGGCGCTCTCACGTATGCCCGTGTCACACCGGGTCGAGGCGCACGGGCAGTCCGCCGACGGGCACGGGCAACGAGACGTAGTCCCACTTGACCGAGTACCCGTCCGGCACGGAGATCCGGTAGCGGCGCACCATCTCGTGCAGCAGGGCCTTGGTCTCGAACATCCCGAAGTGCAGTCCGATGCACTTGTGCGCCCCGCCGCCGAACGGCATCCACGCGAACCGGTGCGACTTGTCCTCGCGCCGGTGCTCGGCGAAGCGCTCGGGGTCGAAG
The DNA here is from genome assembly GCF_001942305.1 of Saccharomonospora sp. CUA-673. Taxonomy (GTDB): domain Bacteria; phylum Actinomycetota; class Actinomycetes; order Mycobacteriales; family Pseudonocardiaceae; genus Prauserella. The sequence continues at coordinate 149,726 of NZ_MKKE01000085.1, forward strand.
GTGTGCGGATCGCTCCAGCACGCCGGGTCGAAGTGGTTGACCGCCGGAGCCACGCCGACGAGCTGACCCTCGGGGATGTAGTGGCCCAGTACCTCGGTGCCGGTCACCGTCGTGCGTTGCAACGACGGCACGGGAGCCACGAGCCGCAGCGCCTCCTTGATGACGAGCTCCAGCGACTCGAGCGTGTCGAGTGCCGCCGTGTCGGGATAGTCGTCGCCGAGTGCCAGGGATTCCGCGCGGACGCGTTCCTGCCACTCGGGGTGCTTGGCGAGGTAGTAGGCCGCCGCGGTGGAGGTGATGGTCGTCGTGTCGTGCGCGGCCATCATCAGGAAGATCATGTGGTTGACGACGTCCTCGTCGCCGAACCGCTCGCCGTCCGGCGTGGTGGCGTGGCACAGGGCGGAGAACAGGTCGTTGCCGTCGCCCGCGCGTTTGGCGGGCAGGTTCTCGGCGAAGTAGCGCTCCAGGAGTTTGCGGCCCTCCAGCCCCGCGCGCCAACGCCCGCCCGGCACGGGGGCGCGCACGAGCGCCGTGCCCGCGCGCACGCACGCGACGAACGCGCGGTTGATCGCGCGGGCCTCCTCGTCGCTGCGCATGTCCATGAACACGCGGGTGGCCACGTCGAGGGTGAGCTGTTTGAGCGCCGAGTACAGCCGCGGATTGCGCGGCCACGCGGCGACGCCCTCCCGCAACGTCGGGCCCATGCTCGCGACGTATCCCTCGAGCCGCTCGCGCGTGAAGGCGTCCTGCATGATCCGCCGGTGCATGCGGTGCTCGTCGAAGTCCAGCAGCATGAGCCCGCGGTGGAAGAACGCGTCGATGAAGAACTCCCAGCCCGCCTGGGAGAACGCCTTGTCCTTGTTGACCAACGCGGCCTGCGTGGCGTCCGCGCCGGTGAGGGTGACGATGCGGCGGCCGAACGCGCCGGACCACGACACCGGTCCGTAGCGATGGAACCGCTCCAGTGCGAAGTCGACACCGAAGCGCATCTGCGTGAGGGTGTTGCCGACGACGGGGGGACCCGCATCGCCGAGAACCGGGTGCAGGCCGCTGCCGGCCGGCGGCGCGGCGAGCACCTCGGACGGCCAGCGTTGCCGCAACAGCCGTTCGTCCACGGCCGCGGGCAGTGGCAGGGCGGTGAGCGGTGGCACCCGTTCCCGGACGACGGTGCCTGCGGTGTTGATCGCGCTGCCGATGGCGTTGCTCGCGGCGTCGCGGAGACCTCGGACGGAGCGGACCGGTGTGACGGCCATGGGTGAATCATCTCCTCGTCGAGACGTTCCTCAACCGTGCATGATGCGCCGGTGGGCGGACAAGGACGTTCCTCCCGCCGGACGTACGGGTTATGCGGTGACCTCCTCGCTCGTTCCCGGTGTCGCTGCGGCGATTCCGGTGGTGTCATCCCTGGAAGAACCGGCCCCGGTGGTGTCGCCTCTGCTGACGACGCCGATCCGGAAGTCGGCCGGGTCGAGCGTCCGGGTGCGCAGGCGGTACTCGCGGGTGCGGCCGGGCCAGTTCGACACGACGCGGCCGTGGGCGTTGCGGTACCAGCTGTGGCACCGCGTCCACACCGACCGCGCGAGCCTGCTCTGCACCATCGCGTCCCAGGCGCGTTCGGCCTCGGGCCGAACGTCGAGGAACCGGCCCGGCCGGGCCGCGAGACGCTGCACGGCGGCGCGGACGTAGCGCGCCTGGCTCTCCAGCATGTACACGATCGAACCGCCGCCGAGGTTGGTGTTGGGCCCGTACATGAGGAACATGTTGGGAAATCCGGGGACCGTGATGCCCAGGTGCGCGCGGGCACCCTCGCTCCACGCCTCGGTGAGCTCCCGGCCCCGCAGGCCGCGGATCGTCATGGGCGCCAGCAGCTCGAGTGCCGCGAAGCCGGTGCCGTAGACGATGACGTCGACCTCGTGCTCGGTCCCGTCCGCGGTGCGGACGCCGCCGGGGGTGATCTCGGTGATGTCGTCGGTCACGAGGTCCACATTGGACTGCGTGATTGCGGGCAGGTAGTCGTTGCTGAACAGCACGCGCTTGCAGCCGAGGGTGTAGTCGGGGGTGAGTGCGGTCCGCAGCGCCGGATCCGCGACCTGTGTGCGCAGATGCCGCGCGGTCTGGAGTCGGAACACCGGGGTGAGTGCGGTCCACCGCGACATGCACGACTGGGCGAACTCGGTGTAGAGCCAGAAGCCGAACCGGTCGAGCTTCTGCAACGCGGGAACCGCGCGCAGGGGAGCGTGGTACCAGCGGTCGTAGGCGTGGTCGCGTCGCGGCAGGATGTGCTGGGCCGACCGTTGGAACACCGACAGGTGCGCGACCTTCGGCTGGATCTCCGGGACGAACTGGATCGCGCTGGCGCCGGTGCCGATCACCGCGACCCGCTTGCCCTCGAGGTCGCAGTCGTGGTTCCACTCGGCGGAGTGGAACGCGGTGCCGGTGAACTCGTCGATGCCGGGGATGTCCGGCATCGCCGGCCGGGACAGCTGGCCGACCGCGGGGATGAACGCGCTCGCCTCGAACAGTTCGGGCTCTCCCGCACCCGTGCCGGCGGTGGACACGCGCCAGCGGGCGGTCGTCTCGTCGAACTCCGCCTCGGTGACCTCCCGGCCGAAGCGGATGTGCCGGAGGATGTCGAAATCGCGTGCGACCCGCTGCAGATACGCCTGGATGTCGGGCTGCAGGGCGTAGCGGCGGGGCCAGCGCGGTGTGTGGGCGAACGAGAACGAGTAGAGCGGCGACGGCACGTCGCAGCCGGCGCCGGGATAGGTGTTCTCGCGCCAGACCCCGCCGAGATCGTCGGCCTTCTCGAGGATCACGAAGTCGTCGATGCCGCGGCGTCGCAGTTCGATGGCGATGGCGAGGCCGCCGAAGCCGGCTCCGACGATGAGCGCGGTGCTGCGAGTGGTCATGCTCGCAATGTAGGGACGCGGCGTGGGCGCGCCCATCGCAGCGGCGGACAGAATGTTGATATTTTCGGCCATGTGGCGGGTTGGGACTTTCCTCGCGGTGTGGCGAGCGTGGTGCTGCTGGCCGGGCTCGCGACGAGCTCGGCCGGTCTCGGCACGACATCCTGCGCGGCAGCGGTCTGGACCCGGCGGTACTGGACGATCCGCACGCGCACGTGTCGGCCGATCAGGAACTGGCCGTCGTGCGCAACCTCGTGGCGACCTGCGCTGCCGGCTCCGCCCCGGCCGGCGCACAGCCCTTGCGGGATCCGCGGCTGCGGGACCCGGGGCTGCTGGGCCTCGAGGCGGGCACCCGGTACCACGCGACGTCCTACGGCATCTGGGGTTACGCGGTCACCAGCTGCGCGACCGTGCGGCAGGCGGTCGAACTGGCGCTGCGGTACGTGGAGTTGACCCACGTCTTCTGCATCCCGGAGCTGCGCACGGACGGTCCGCTCGCGGAACTGCACTGCCGCACCGACGACGTCCCCGCGGATGTGCGCAGCTTCCTGGCGGCGCGGGATGTGGCCGCGATCGCCACGCTCGTACGCGAACAGGCGGCGGCGGAGCTGCTGCCCACCGCGATCACGCTCGCCGCGCCCGCGCCGCCGGACCCCGAACCGTACCGCGCCGTGCTGGGCGTCGTCCCCGAATTCGGCGACACCACGCGGATCACGTTCCCGCACGCGGTCCTCGACCACCCGATGCCGCAGGCCAACGAGCACAATCTCGCATTGTGCGAACGGCAGTGCCGCGAGGTGCTCGAGGCGCGCAGGCGCGCCACGGCGACGGCGACGCTCGTGCGCCGGGTGCTGACCGAGCAGGGACCCGCGTTGGGTATGGCCGAGGTGGCCGCGACGCTGTCGATGACCGTACGCACGCTGCGTCGCCGGCTCGCCGACGAGGGAGTCGGGTTCCGGTCGCTCGTCGACCGGGTCCGCCGCGAGCGCGCCGATCAGCTCCTGGCCGGCGAGGCGATGACGGTCGAACAGGTCGCCCAACGGCTCGGCTACAGCGAGGCCTCGAGCTTCATCCACGCCTTCACCCGTTGGCACGGCATGTCGCCGCGCGAGTTCAGGCGCCGAACCGGATCTGCGCGTCGGCCAGGTGGGCGCTGAGCAGGGGAGTGCGGTCCGCGAGATAGCCGAGCGGACCGTCCGGGTTGATGTTCCACGCCGCCGAGGCGGCCCGGGGCCGGGCGAGCGTGCTGACCGCCGAGGTGAGCGGGCTCCCGCGGCTTCCTGCTGGACGGCGAAGGCCGCGGGCAGGCGCAGAGGAGGTCCGGGACGCGGGGAGAACGCCGCCGTCGCGATCCAGTCGTCCTGCGTTCCGGCCGTCGCGGTGAACGCGCGTCCGTCGGTGAACTCCAGTTCGGCCAGGTCCTTGGGAATCGCCCACAGCGCGCGGCCGCCGGCGAGCGATTCCGGGCTGTCCACCCAGATCTCGGTGACCGTGGCGGTGGGCGTGAGCCCGGCGCGCACGGCGACGGCGGCGAGCAGCTCGTGGTAGGCTATCTGGCCCGAGGGCAGATAGTCGAACCAGGCCGTGAACACGAAGGCGGTCGATCCGACGGTCACCGGCGTCGCGGTGCCGGGCAGCCGCGGGATGTCGGCGGCCGGAACCGTCCACAGTGACAGGTAGGCGTTCGCCGTCAGGTTCCACGGCGCAGGCGGATACTCCACGACATTGTGCGTACGGGGTTGCTGGCGGTCTGTCAACAGCGTAACAATGATCATGCGCGCCCCGCGGCGGTCGACGCTGTCGATCTCCGGGCACCCGGTTCGGGCAGGCGTGCACAGCGGGTCGTCGACGAGGAGGTACCCGGTGGTCGATCTCGACGGGATCCTGAGCGATCTCGAGGCCGAAAGCGGCGATCTCGACGTGCTCGTCGCCCGGCTTCCGGACGCGGGGTGGCAGCGGCCGACGCCGGCGCCGGGATGGACCGTCGCGCACCAGATCGCTCATCTGCTGTGGACGGACGAGAAGTCGCTGATCGCCGCGCGCACCCCCGACGAGTTCGACGCCGAACGGCACCGCGCGTTCGCCGCGGGCGAGAACTTCGTCGACGAGGGCGCCCAGGAGCTCGCCCGCCTCGAACCGACCGAACTGCTGCGCCGCTGGCGCGCGGGCAGGGCCGAGCTGCAGGCGGCGCTCGCCGCGGTACCCGCGGGACGGAAGCTGCCGTGGTACGGCCCCGACATGAGCCCGGCGTCGATGGCGACCGCGCGCATGATGGAGACCTGGGCGCACGCGCAGGACGTCGCCGACGCACTCGAGGTCGGCCGGACACCCACCGCACGATTGCGGCACATCGCGCGGCTCGGCGTGCGCACCCGCGACTTCGCCTTCGCCGTGCACGACCGCACACCCCCGGCCGAGGAGTTCCGGGTCGAGCTCACGGCGCCCGACGGCACGACGTGGGCGTTCGGCCCGGACGAGGCCGCGGAGCGGGTGAGCGGCAGCGCCCTCGACTTCTGCCTGCTGGTCACACAACGCCGGAACCGCGCCGACACCGACCTCGTCGCGACCGCCGGCGCGAGGAGTGGCTCGGCATCGCGCAGGCGTTCGCCGGCCCACCCGGCGCGGGCAGGCAGCCGCAGGGGAGCGGGTCGTGACGGCGCCGACCGACCCGCTGCAGACGCCCGAGCGGATCGAACTGCGCAGGACGGTGCGCCGCTTCGTGGAGCGAGAGGTGCTGCCGCACCTCGACACCTGGGAGGCCGACGGCGAGCTGCCGCGCGAGCTGCACCGCACGGCCGGTGCGCTCGGCCTGCTCGGGGTGGCGCTGCCGGAGTACGCGGGCGGCGGTGGCGGGGACTTCCTCGACGCGCTCGTGGTGACCGAGGAGATCCATCACGCGGGCGGTTCGGGCGGTCTGGTCGCGTCGCTGCTGACCTGCGGCATCGCCGTGCCGCACATGGCGGCCGCCGGTGACGCCCACCAACTGGAGCGGTGGGTCCGGCCGGCGCTCGCGGGCGAGAAGGTGTGCTCGTTGGCGATCACCGAGCCCGACGGCGGGTCCGACGTCGCCGGGATCCGCACGACGGCCCGGCGGGAGGGCGACGAGTACGTCGTCAACGGCGCCAAGACGTTCATCACGTCCGGCTGCCGCGCGGACTTCGTCACCACCGCCGTGCGCACCGGCGAGGACGGGGCGCACGGTCTGTCGTTGATCGTCGTCGAGAAGGGCACTCCCGGACTGACGGTCGGCCGCAAGCTGGACAAGATGGGCTGGCGCTGCTCCGACACCGCGGAACTGTCGTATTCGGACGTCCGGGTGCCCGCGGCCAACCTCGTCGGCGCCGAGGGAAGCGGCTTCGCCCAGATCGCGGCGCAGTTCGTCGGTGAGCGGCTGTCGCTGGCCGTGCAGGGGTACGCGACCGCGCAGCGCGCGCTGGACGTGACGCTCGAATGGTGCCGGACGCGGGAGACCTTCGGCCGTCCGCTGATCTCCCGGCAGCTCGTGCAGCACACACTCACCGAGATGGCGCGGAGGGTCGACGTCGCGCGGACGTACACGCGCGAGATCGCCCGGCGGCACGCGGCCGGCGAGGAGGTCACGGCCGAGGCGTGCTTCGCCAAGAACACCGCCGTCGAGACCGGCGAATGGGTCGTCAACGAGGCCGTCCAGCTGCACGGTGGTCTCGGTTACATGGCCGAGTCCGAAGTGGAGCGGCACTACCGTGACGTGCGCATCCTCGGCATCGGCGGCGGCACGACCGAGATCCTCACCGGCCTGGCGGCGAAGCGGCTCGGCTACACCGGCTGACCGTCCACCCACGCGAGAAGCCGTTACCCGAAAAGCAGTGCAACAGTCCCCTGGAGGCAGTGCCATGACGGTGTCGACGCCGTTCACCGAATCCGACGAACGACTGGCGCTCCGCCGAGCCGTGGCCGACCTGGCCGCCGGCTACGGCCACGAGTACTACGTCGAACGTGCCCGCTCCGGCGGATCGACCACGGAACTGTGGACGGAGGCGGGCGACCTCGGCTACCTCGGCGTCGCGGTGCCGGAGGCCTACGGCGGCGGGGGCGGCGGGATCGGCGATCTGGCCGCGGTGTGCGAGGAGTTCTGCGCCGCGGGAACCCCGCTGCTGCTGATGGTCGTCTCGCCGGCCATCTGCGCGACGGTGATCGCCCGCTACGGCACCGACGAGCAGCGCGCACGGTGGCTGCCGGGGTTCGCCGACGGCAGCGTGCGCATGGCGTTCGGCATCACCGAACCGGACGCCGGGTCGAACTCGCACCGCATCACCACGACGGCCGCCCGGGACGGCGCCGACTGGATCCTCAACGGGCAGAAGGTGTTCGTGTCCGGTGTGGACGACGCCGACGCGGTGCTGGTAGTCGGCCGCACCGAGGACGCCCGCACCGGCAAGCTCAAGCCGGTGCTGTTCGTCGTCCCGACCGACACCCCGGGGTTCGAGTACCGCGAGATCCCGATGGACCTCGTGTCGGCCGATCGGCAGTTCGGCCTGTTCCTCGACGACGTGCGACTGCCCGCCGAGGCGCTCGTGGGCTCGGAGGACGCGGCGCTGGCGCAGCTGTTCGCGGGGCTGAATCCCGAGCGGATCATGGGGGCCGCCTTCTCGGTGGGCATCGCCCGCTACGCGCTCGACAAGGCCGCCGCCTACGCGAACCAGCGCAGCGTGTGGGGCGCGCCGATCGGCTCGCACCAGGGCATCGCCCATCCGCTCGCCGAGGTGAAGATCGAGACCGAGCTGGCCAAGTTGATGTACCAGAAGGCCGCCGCCCTGTACGACGCCGGCGACGACGGGGGAGCGGGCGAGGCGGCGAACATGGCCAAGTACGCCGCCGCCGAGGCCGCGACGAGGACCGTCGACCAGGCCGTGCAGACGCACGGCGGCAACGGCCTGGCGTCGGAGTACGGGCTCGGCAGCCTGCTCGGTGCCGTGCGGGTCGGCCGCATCGCGCCGGTGAGCCGGGAGATGATCCTGAACTTCGTCGCCCAGCACAGCCTCGGGCTGCCGAAGTCGTACTGACTCCCCGCCCGCTCCGGCGCCGGCACCCGATGGCGCCGGCGCCGGAGCCGGCCCTGGTGCTGGAGGTGAGCGGTTGCTTAGGATGGTCGGCGAGACGGTGTCGTCAACGCGGAGGTGAGTGGTGGGCTGCGCCGAGCATCTGCAGCGTCAGATCCCCGTACTCCTTCGCCAGTTCGTCGGGCGTCTGCCGGGCGCGATCGGTGTACCAGCGCGCCACGTCGACGCCCAGCGACAGCACCGCGCGGGCGGCCGTGTGCGGGTCGCCGACGGTGAACAGACCCTCGTCCCGGCCCCGTTCGACGAGAGTGCGGACCAGCTCCTCGATGTCCCGGCGCAGGCTCGCGACCACCGCGTACTCCTGCTCGGGCAACGCCCCGAGCTCGTACTGCACCACCCGCGCGATCGTGTGCCGCCGCGCATGCCACGCGGTGAACTGCTCGACCAGTTCCCGCATCGCCTCCACGGGCCCGGCCGCGTCGTCCTGCGCACGCTGCACCAGCGACAGCGCCTGCTCGTGGCCGCTGCGGCTGATCGCGAACAGCAGGGCGGCCTTCGACGGGAAGTGCACGTACAACGCGGCCGGGCTCATCCCGGCGGCCGCGGCGATGTCGCGCGTGGTCGTGGCGTGGTATCCGCGCCGGGCGAAGGACTCGACACCCGCCAGCATCAGCCGGCGCGCGGCGTCGGGCTGGACCTCGGGCCACAGATCGGCCGGTTGCGGACCGGCGGGCAGGCTCCCAGACATGTGAGAAGTGTAAGCGAGCGCTCAGCGCGGATTGGAGTATCGACCACATGACGACCACCGCAGGCCCCGGAGACCTCACCGGCAAGGTCGCCGTCGTGACCGGCGCGAGCAGGGGCATCGGCTTCGGCATCGCGCAGGACCTGATCAGCCGGGGAGCCAAGGTCTGCATCACCGCGCGCAAACCCGATCCGCTGGCCGAGGCGGTGACCGAGCTCGGCGGGTCCGACGTCGCCCTCGGCGTGGCGGGCCGCGCCGACGACGCCGAGCACCGCCAGGACGCCGTCGCCAGGACGATGGACGCCTTCGGCCGGATCGACTACCTGGTCAACAACACCGGGATCAACCCGCACTTCGGGTCGCTGCTGGACTGCGACGACGCAGCCGCGGCCAAGATCTTCCAGGTCAACGTGCTCGCACCCCTCGCGTGGACGCGCGCCGTGCGCGACGCGTGGATGGGCGAGCACGGCGGCGCGATCGTCAACGTCGCCTCGATCGCCGGCGTCCGGACCTCGCCCGGCATCGGCATGTACGGCATCAGCAAGGCCGCCGTCATCCGCGCGACCACCGAGCTCGCCCAGGAACTCGGTCCGAAGATCCGCGTGAACTGCGTGCGCCCGCCATCGTGAAGACCTCGTTCGCCACCCAGCTCTACGAGGGCAGGGAGCAGGAGATCGCCTCGACGTACCCGCTGGGCCGCCTCGGCGTGCCCGAGGACATCGCCGGCGCCGTCACCTTCCTGCTCTCGGAGAACGCGGGCTGGATGACCGGTCAGACCCTGATCCTCGACGGTGGCGTGACCCTGGGCGGTGGACTGTGACGAGCGAGCCGGCGGTCGCGCTGTCGGGCGCGGCGTCGTCGTCACCGGCGCCGGCCGGGGCATCGGGGCCGCCATGGCACGTGCCTTCGCCGCCGAGGGCGCGAGGCTCGTGCTGGCCGACGTCGACGGCGCGGCCGTCACGTCGGTCGCGCGGGAACTCGGTGCCGTGGCCGTCCCGGGCGACGCGGCGAGCGAGGACGGTGTGCGCACCCTCGTGTCCCGCGCCCGCGAGGAACTCGGCGAGGTCGACGTCTACTGCGCCAACGCCGGCGTCGCCGAACACGGCGGACCCGAGGCACCGGAGGACGCGTGGACGCGGTCGTGGGAGGTCAACGTCATGGCCCACGTCCGCGCGGCGCGCGAACTGCTCCCGGGATGGCTCGAGCGGGGCCGCGGGCACCTGCTCGTGACCGCGTCCGCCGCGGGCCTGCTGACCAACCTGGGCTCGGCGCCGTACTCCGTCACCAAGCACGGTGCGGTGGCCTTCGCCGAATGGGTGCGTGCGACGTACCGCCATCGCGGCGTGAGCGCGCAGGCGCTGTGCCCGCAGGGCGTGCGGACGGCGCTGCTCGACGACGCCGGTCCCGCGGGGCAGGCACTGCTCGGGGCCGGCGCGATCGAACCCGAGGACGTCGCGGCGACGGTCCTGGAGGCGCTGACCGACGGGCGGTTCCTGATCCTGCCGCACCCCGAGGTGGCCGAGTATTACCGCCGCCGCGCCACCGAGACCGACCGGTGGCTGGGCGGGATGAACAAACTGCAGCGGGGCCTCGAGGAAGCCGTGGGCGCAACGGGTGGCAGCCTGGGGCCATGACCCACGAACACGTCGTCGTCGTGACGACCACCGATTCGGAGGACGCCGCGCAGAGCCTCGCCGCCGCTGCCGTGGAGGCGAGGCTCGGCGCGTGCGCCCAGATCGTCGGACCGATCACGAGCGTCTACCGCTGGCAGGGTGCCGTCGAGACCGACCGCGAATGGCGCGTCGAGGTCAAGACCGCGGGCGACCGCGCCGACGAGCTCGTCGCGCTGTTGACCGAGCGGCACGGCTACGACGTGCCCGAGGTCGTCGTCAGCCCGCTCGTGGGCGGGCACGCCGACTATCTGGAGTGGCTCGTCGGCGAGACCCGCTGATGGTGCACGGTGGGACGCCCCGGTTCGCCGGGACGTCCCACCGAGGTTCTTCTCATGCGGGCAGGTCCACGAGGTCGCCGAGCACCGCGCGGTGCCGGCCCGGAGTTCCGAACGCGACCTGACTCGCCTTGGCTCGCTTGAGGTACAGGTGCGCCGGGTGCTCCCACGTCATGCCGATGCCGCCGTGCAGCTGGACGGCCTCCTCGGCGGCGTGCACCGCCGTCTCGGCGCAGTAGGACTGCGCGAGCGCCACCGCCACGGGCGCGTCGTCGTCGCCGCGCGCGAGCGTGTCCGCCGCGTACCGGGCCGCGGCCCGCGCCCCGACCAGCTCCAGCCACAGATCGGCCAGCCGGTGCTTGAGCGCCTGGAACGAGCCGACCGGCCGGCCGAACTGGTACCGCACCTTCAGGTACGCCACCGTCTCGTCGAGACACCACTGGGCCAGTCCGAGTTGCTCGGAGGCCAACAGGCCCGCACCCGTCCGCAGCGCGTGGCGCAGGGCCTGTTCGGCCCGGTCGCCGGTGGCCAGCGGCACGGCCGGCGCGTCGCGGAACGTCACGTCCGCGATCGGCCGGGTCAGGTCGAACGAGACCGGAGTGCTCACCTCGGCCGCGCTCGCCTCCACGGCATACAGCCCCGGCCCGTCCGGCCCGTGGCCGGCACCACGAGGACGTCGGCGACCGCGGCGTCGGCGACCGACCGCACCGTGCCCGCCACCGTGCTGCCCGCCGCGCCGGCGGACACGGTGACATCGGTGGGCAGCGGCGCGTCCGGCGGCGTGGACAGCGGGACGGCCAGCGCGCCCGTGCGCTCGCCCGAGGCCAGACCGCGCAGCAGCGTCGCCACGTCGGTGCTCGCGGTGTCGCACCGCGCCACCGCCGAGGTCGCCAGCACCGCACTGCCCAGGAAGGGAACCGGCGCAACCGCGCGGCCGAGCTCCTCCAGCACCAGGCGACCTCACGTTCCGACGCGCCCTGCCCGCCGAACTCCTCCGGCACCGCGAGACCGGCGAGGCCGAGCTCGCGGGCGAGGGTCTGCCACAACGTCAGGTCGTACGGCTGGTCGCTCTCGACGCGGGCCAGGAGCGCCTCGGGTGAGCACCGGTCGCCGAGCAATCCGCGGACGCTGTCGCGCAGATCGGTCTCGACGTCGGAGTACAGCAGATCCGCGGTGGTCATCGGGGCAGGTCCTTCCAGGCGACGTCCTTGTCGGTGCGGGGTTCGGAGGGCAGGCCGAGCACGCGCTCGGAGATGATGTTGCGCAGCACCTCCGACGTGCCGCCCTCGATGGAATTGCCCTTGCTGCGCAGATACCGGTAGCCGGCCTCGCGGCCGGTGAAGTCCACCAGCTCGGGCCTGCGCATGCTCCAGTCGTCGTAGCGCAGGGCGTCGTCGCCGAGCAGCTCCAGCTCCAGGCCGGCCAGTGCCTGCGCGTTGCGGGCGAACGCGAGCTTCATGCCCGAGCCCTCCGGCCCGGGCTGGCCGACGGCCAGCTGCTGGCGCAGCCGGCTGCCGGCGAGACGGAACGCCTCGGCCTCGACCCACAGCCGCACGAGCCGGTCCCGCAGCTCCGGGGTGCGCAGCTCGGGGCGCTCGCGCCACACCCGGGCGACGACACCCGCCATGCCGCCCTCGCGCGGCTGGGCGTTGCCGCCGATCGCGACGCGCTCGTTCATCAACGTCGTCTGCGCGACCTGCCAGCCCGCGCCGACCTCGCCGAGCCGGTGCGCGTCCGGGATGCGCACGTCGCTGAGGAAGACCTCGTTGAACTCGGCCTCACCGGTGATCTGCCGCAGCGGGCGCACCTCGACGCCGGGGCTGGACATGTCGAGCACGAAATACGTCATGCCCTTGTGCTTCGGCACCTCCGGATCCGTGCGGGTCACCAGGATCGCCCACTGCGCGGTGTGTGCGCTGGAGGTCCACACCTTCTGCCCGTTGACGACCCAGCTGTCGCCGTCGCGCACGGCCCGGGTGGCCAGTGCCGCGAGGTCGGATCCGCGCCCGGCTCGGAGAAGAGCTGACACCACACCTCCTCGCCGGTCCACAACGGACGCAGCAGCTGCTTCTTCAGCTCGTCGCTGCCGAAGCCGAGGATGGTCGGCGCCGCCATGCCGAGGCCGATGCCGATCCGGCGCGGGTTGTTGTCCGGTGCGCCGGCGGCGGCGAACTCGGCGTCCACGACGGACTGCAGTGGGCGCGGGGCGTCCAGGCCGCCCAGGCCGACGGGGAAGTGCACCCACGCCAGCCCGGCGTCGAACCGTGCCCGCAGGAACTCGAGGCGGTCGGTCCGCGCGGGGTCGTTGTCGGTGAGGAACGCGGCCACGCGGCCGCGCAGGGTCCCGGCGTCGAGCGCCGGGGAACTGTCGGTAGCGGTCATCACAGGTACCTCTTCAGCTCTCGGCGGGCCAGGGAACGTTTGTGCACCTCGTCGGGACCGTCGGCCAGCCGCAGGGTGCGCGCCGAGGCCCACAGCCCGGCCAACGGGAAGTCCTGGCTCACCCCGCCGGCGCCGTGCAGCTGGATCGCCTTGTCCAGAATGGACTCGACGGCGGCCGGGGTGGCGATCTTGATGGACTGGATCTCGGTGTGGGCGCCCTTGTTGCCCGCGGTGTCCATGAGCCAGGCGGTCTTCAGCACGAGCAGGCGCAGCGACTCGATCGTCACGCGGGCCTCGGCGATCCACTCCTGCACGACGCCCTGTTTGGCGAGCGGCGTGCCGAACGTCTCGCGGCTCACCGCGCGCTTGCACATCAGCTCGACGGCACGTTCGGCCATGCCCAGCAGACGCATGCAGTGGTGGATGCGCCCCGGGCCGAGGCGTGCCTGGGCGATGGCGAACCCACCGCCCTCCTCGCCGATCAGGTTCTCGGCGGGAACGCGCACGTTCTCGAAGACCACCTCGGCGTGGCCGCCCCCGGAGCTGTCGTCGTAGCCGAACACCTGCATGCCGCGCTTGACATGCAGCCCGGGCGTGTCCCGCGGCACCAGGATCATGCTCTGTTGGCGGTGCGGTTCGGCCTCGGGGTCGGTCTTGCCCATCACGATGAAGATTCGGCAGTTCGGGTTCATCGCCCCGGAGATGAACCACTTCCGTCCATTCAGGACATACGTGTCACCGTCGCGTTCGATGCTGGTGCCGATGTTGCGGGCGTCCGAGGAGGCCACATCGGGCTCGGTCATCGCGAACGCCGACCGGATCCGACCGTCCAACAACGGTTCGAGCCACTCGCGCTGCTGCTCGGACGAACCGAACATGTGCAGCACCTCCATGTTGCCCGTGTCCGGGGCGGCGCAGTTCAGCGCGGTCGGCGCGAGCTCCGGACTGCGGCCGGTGATCTCCGCGAGCGGCGCGTACTGCAGGTTCGTCAACCCCGCGCCGTCGGAGCCGGGCAGGAAGAAGTTCCACAGCCCGCGCTTGCGGGCCTCGGCCTTGAGGTCCTCGACGATCGGCGGGATCGACCACGGGTCGGTGCGCGCGGCCAGCTGCTCGTGGAACACGGGCTCGGCGGGGTAGATGTGGGAGTCCATGAACTCCGTCAACCGCCCGGTGAGCTCCTCGGTGGTGCTGTCGACGGCGAAATCCATCACTTCTCCTTCACGGCGGCGTTGCCGAGTTCGACGAGCGGGCCCACGCCCGCACCGATGCGATCGAAGCCCTCGCCGACCGTCTGACCGCTGCGGAAGCGGTAGTAGATGCCCTCGAGGATCACGGCGAGTTTGAACAGGGCGAAGCCCAGGTACCAGCCCAGCTCCGAGACGTCGCGTCCGGAGGCGCCGGCGTAGGTCTCGACGAGCTCGTCCGGCGACGGATGCCCCGGCGCACGCCCGACGTCGCTCACGGCGTCGAGGTCGAGCTCGTGCAATCGGGAGTACGCCAGCAGCAGGCCGACGTCGGTGAGGGGATCGCCGAGCGTCGACATCTCCCAGTCGAGCACCGCGTTGATCCGGTCGTCCTCGCCGACCAGCACGTTGTCGAGCCGGTAGTCGCCGTGCACGACCGCCGGCGCCGCCGACGTCGGTACCCGGGCGGCGAGCCGCTCGAACAGCTCGTCGATGCCGGGTACGTCGCGGCTGCGGGACGCGGCGAGCTGCTTCGACCACCGCCGCAGCTGCCGTTCGAGGAAGCCGTCCGGCTTGCCGAAATCGCCGAGCCCCACGGCCTCCGGGTCCACGGCGTGCAGCTCGACGAGCGTCTCGACCAACCGGTCGGCGATGGCCCTCGTGCGTTCGGGTCCTCGCGGGCGCAGCTGCTCGGCCGTGCGCAACGGCGAGCCCTCGACGAAATCCATGAGGTAGAACTGCGCGCCCAGCACCTCGGGGTCGGTGCACAGCAGGTGGGCGCGGGGGACCGGCACGGGCGTGCCGTGCAACCCGCTGATCACCCGGTGCTCCCGGCCCATGTCGTGCGCCGTCGGCAGCACGTGCCCGAGCGGCGGCCGCCGCAACACCCAGCGATGGGTCCCGTCGTCGAGCACGTAGGTGAGGTTCGACCGGCCACCCTCCACGAGGCGGGCCGCGAGAGGACCGGTGACGGTCCCCGGCAGCTGTCGGTCGAGGTACGCGCGCAGGCGCGTCAGGTCCACCCCGGGCGGATCCTCATTGCTCATCCGACCTCCTTGTCCTTGAGCGGAACGCGACGTGGTTCCGGTGGGCTGCGCCGCGCGGGTTACGGCACCAGGATGCTGACGGTCTCGGCCACGCACGCGGGCTTGTCCTCGCCGTCGATCTCGACGGTCCAGCGCACGATCGCCTGCATGCCCTGGGAGACGGGCGTGACCTCGGTCAGCTCGGCGCTGCCACGCACCCGCGAGCCGACCGTCACCGGCTGCGGGAACCGCACCTTGTTGAGCCCGTAGTTGATGCCCATGCGCAGTCCGTCCACGCGGTAGATGTCCTTACCGAGACGGGGGATCAGCGAGAGCGTCAGGAACCCGTGGGCGATCGGGGCGCCGAAGGGACCCGCGGCGGCACGTTCGGGATCGATGTGGATCCACTGGTGATCGAGGGTCGCGTCGGCGAAAAGGTCGACCTGGTCCTGCGTGATCGTGTGCCACTGGCTCCGGCCGAGATGCTGGCCGGCGACGGCGACGAAACTGTCGAGGTCGGCGAACACGCGCTCCGGTTCCGTGGTGGTCATGCCCTCGGCCCTCCCGCGACGTAGATGACCTGCCCGGACACGAACCCGGCGCCCTCGCTGACCAGGAACGAGGCCGTGTGCGCGATGTCCTCTGGCCGGCCGACGCGGCGCACCGGGATCTCCTGCGCGGCGGCGGTCTTGAAGTCCTCGAACTCGACACCGACCCGTTCGGCGGTCGCGGCCGTCATGTCCGTGGCGATGAAGCCGGGGGCGATCGCGTTGACCGTCACCCCGAACTTGCCGAGCTCGATGGCCAGGGTCTTGGTGAAGCCCTGCAGCCCGGCCTTGGCGGCCGAGTAGTTCGCCTGTCCGCGGTTGCCGAGCGCCGAGGTGCTGGAGAGGTTGACGATGCGGCCCCAGCCCTGCTCGGTCATGTGCTTCTGCGCGGCCCGCGACATCAGGAACGCGCCCCGGAGGTGGACGTTCATCACCGCGTCCCAGTCGGATTCCGACATCTTGAACAGCAGGTTGTCGCGCAGGATGCCCGCGTTGTTCACCAGCGCCGTGGGCGGTCCGAGCTCGTCGGCGACCGTGCCGACGGCGCGGTCCACCTCGTCGGCGTCGCTGATGTCGGCCGAGAGTCCGATGGCCTTGCCGCCCGCGGCGGTGATCGCCTCGGCGCCGGCCTTCGCACCGGCCTCGTCGAGATCGATCAGGCCGACGGCGAAGCCGTCGTCGGCGAGCCGAGCTGCAACGGCGGCCCCGATCCCACGGCCCGCGCCGGTCACGATGGCGACACGGGACACCGAGTTCTGTCCAGGATTGTCCACCGACACTGTTCCTCCTCATCGAGTAAGCGTGCGCTTAGGAAGTTACCAGTCGCGGCGCCGCTGCGGGAGTCCGAAAACGGGTCGGAGTCCGATGGGCGGGTCGGTGTGAAACCGGTGTGAGCTGCCGGGGCGCGCGGGGGAGTGTGACCCCGGCGTGGGTCAGCTGACGACCTGCGCCAGCACCCTGCGGAAGGCACTCACGTCCACAGTGGACGGATCAGCGGCCAGCCAGGCGCAGGCATCCGTGAGGAACCCCTCGGGGGTCAGCACGCGCACCGTGTCGTCGCCGGCGGCGGGCCCGGCATCCTCGACGGTGATTGTCCCTGCGCGGTTGGGGTAGAGCACGAGCGCGCCGCGCACCTCGATGCCGGGCAGCAACTCCTCGAACACGTCCAGTGCCTCGGCGAGTCTGCTGCCGCCCCCGCCGAAGCGGCGCCCGTTGCGGTGCAGCACGGGCTCCCCGGCGGCGTCGGGTGCGGTCGAGTAGTGGCCGGGCAGCCACCGTTTCGACTCCACCAGCAACAACCGGTGTCCACACAGGACGGCGTGGTCGATGTCGGCGAACACCGACCCGGGCCAGGCGAGACCGTGGAAGATCCGCGCGCCCGGCAGTCGGGTGACGTACCGGCCGAGCATGTCGGCCGTGCGCCGTTCGGCGATCTGGTCGTCCTCGGTGCCGGGGTTGCCGAACACGGTGCCGCGCACCTCGTGCCGCGCACCGCGCAGCGCGGTGCGGCGGGCACGGCCGACCGCGATCACCAGGGCGGCGGCGACGGCGAGCGCCGCGAGGGAGCCCGGCACGGCGACCGGCGTCGGGGCCGTCAGGAGCAGGACGACGGTCAGCAGCGCGGCGCCGACGAGCAGCGTCGCGGGGGCCGCATGTCCGGGCGCCTTCGCCGGACTGAACCGCAGCCGGGGATCGTCGTCGGCGGCGTGCCACCAGGGGAGCGTCTCGGGGTCGACGCGGACCCGGGGCGGCCGGAACGCGGGGTCGTCCCCGAAAGCACGGGCCCGTGCCCGTGCCCGGCCCGGCGGCATGGGCTCGCCGGGCCGGTCGGTGTCCACCGCGTCGAACACGTCGGTCGGCGCGCTCGCGAACCCGCCGTCGTCCGGGTCGAGCCCGTCGTAGAGCCGGCGCAGGTACGGGTCGGACAGCGTCTCGTACGCCTCGCGCAGCACGGCGAAGCGGGCGGCGTCCCCACCGGCGTCGGGATGCCAGCTGCGGGCCCGGGACCGGAACGCCGACTTGATCTCCGCTGCGGAGGCGTCGTCCGGGACCCCGAGCACCGCGTAGAAGTCCTCGGTGGGGCCGGACGGGTCGCCGGTCGCGGTATCCGCGCCCTCATGGGCCACGCGTCGTGCTCCTCTCGCGTCGCGGACGTCGCGGTCCGCCGGGTGTCTCGCCGCTCGGGCGGCCACAATCTACCGACGCGCCGCGGCGGCCCGACTACCGTGGGTGGGGTGGACGTTCGGGTGGTGGACGGCGGGCTGGCGACCGAGCTGGAGGCCAGGGGGCACGATCTGTCGGACGCGCTGTGGTCGGCGCGGCTGCTGGCGGACGCACCCGGGGAGATCGTCGCGGCGCACGAGGCGTTCTTCCGGGCGGGCGCGGACATCGCGATCACCGCCAGCTATCAGGCGAGCGTGCCCGGATTCGCCGCTCACGGCATCGGCCGCGTGGAGGCGGAGCGGTTGCTGAGCCGCAGTGTCGAGCTCGCGCGGGAGGCCGCCCGCCGGGTGGGCGGCGGGACGGTCGCCGCATCCGTCGGTCCGTACGGCGCCTACCTGGCCGACGGGTCGGAGTACCGGGGCGGTTACGGGCTCTCGCACCGGGAGCTGACGGCGTTCCACCGGCCGCGGATCGAGACTCTCCTGGCGGCCGGTCCGGACCTGCTCGCGCTGGAGACGGTGCCGGACGTCGACGAGGCGGTCGCCGAGCTGGCGGCGCTGGAGGCCGTCGGCGGGTCGGGCATCCCGGTGTGGCTGTCCTACAGCGTCGACGGCGACCGGACGCGCGCCGGCCAGCCGCTCGAGGAGGCGTTCGCGGTCGCCGCCGACGAGCGGGTGACCGCTGTCGGGGTGAACTGCTGCGCGCCGGCGGACGTGGTCGAGGCGGTACGCATCGCCCGTGTGGCGACCGGAAAGCCGGTGATCGCCTACCCGAACAGTGGTCACGGATGGGACGCCGCACGGCGTCAATGGGCCGGCCGGGCGACCTTCTCCCCCGAGGAGGTGATGGCCTGGATGGCGGAAGGTGCGCGCCTGGTGGGGGGATGCTGTCGGGTCTCACCTGCGGAGATCGCACAAATAGCGAGAATTATTCGTGATTTTCCGCCCTCACCCGAATGGGGTGAGTAGTCGATCTCGAAAGGCGTTACACGCGCGTGCGTGTGAGCCTGACTTTCCGGGTAGTCCGCAACCACCCGGAAAGGATGGTACCGGCGATGAACATTGGTGATTCGTTCCGCAACGTCATGGACACGGTAATCAACTTCCTACCGAACTTGGCCGTGTTCCTCGTAATTCTCGTTGTCGGCTGGATCGTGGCGAAGGTGCTGCGCAAGGTCGTCAACATGGTGCTCGAGCGCGTCCATTTCGACCGGGCGGTTGAGCGGGGTGGGATCCAGCGGGCCCTCGCACGCTCCAAATACGATGCCAGCGGCCTGATCGCGGCGATCGTCTACTACGCCGTCCTGTTGATGGCGTTGCAGATGGGCTTCGCGGTGTTCGGTCCGAACCCGGTCAGCAATCTGCTCTCCGACCTCGTCGCGTGGATGCCGATGGCCGTGGTCGCCATCGTCATCATCGTGGTGGCGGCGGCGATCGCCAACGCGGTCAAGGACATCGTGTCCTCGGCGCTCGGCGGGTTCAGCTGGGGCAACCTGGTCGCCCGGGTGGCCCAGGGCTTCATCATCGCCCTCGCGGTGATCGCCGCTCTGAACCAGATGGGCGTCGCCACCACGGTGACGACCCCGGTGCTGGTCGCGGTGCTGGCCACCGTCGGCGGCATTCTGGTCGTCGGCGTCGGCGGCGGCATGGTCCGGCCGATGCAGCAGCGCTGGGAGCAGTGGCTGGGCAGGGCCGAGGCCGAGATGCCCGGCAACGGCGGTGCGCAGCAGGCGTACCAGCGGGGCCGTGAGGACACGATGCGCGCACGGTCCGGCGAGCCCGCTGCCGGTGCGGCGGCCGACCCGGACCCGCAGACGGGTCCGATCCCGACCGCGCCCGGTGGGGCCTCGGGCATGCAGTCCGAGCAGCCGCGTCCGGACGCGGGCGACTACCCCAGGTAAGCGGGGTCGAGCACCGAGCACGAGGCTCGCAGCACGAAACGTTCCATCGCCACGGCGGATGCACCCTCACCACGAGGGTGCATCCGCCGTTGTCGTCGGTCGGTCAGGAGAACAGGGCGGGGTCGAGGTCGCTGCCGACGGCCACGGCGGCCGAGGCGAGCAGGCACACTGCGGCCAGCCGCAGCAGGACCCAGTCGCCCGCGGCGTCGTGTGGTTCGGGCGGGGTCCAGCCCGCCTCGTGGGCGGCGTCCTGGACGCCCTTGGCGTAGTGCGCGAGCTGGACGGTCCCGACGCCACCGGCTCCGCCGAGGGTGAGGATGTCCCGGACGGCGGCGGCGTGCTGGTCGACGGTCGCGAGGCGTCCGGGTGCGAGGGTGTTGATGGCCGCGCGACCCGGCCGAGCCGGTCGGCGAGCGCGGCGATCTCGCGCCTGGCGGCGGACTCCCGCCACGTGTGCATCAACCAAACCATGGGGAGTCAGTCTATCCACCCATTTGGGTGGATCTTGAGGGTGGGCGTCACTCCGGGTCCCACTCGCCGTGCAGGTCGTGGTGGGGGTAGATGTCGATCTCGGCCATCCGTGTCCTGGGACGGTGCGCTGACATCTACCCTGTGCGCACCATGACACCGCACGAGTACGCAGCCCGAGGAGTTCGCCCGTGAGTGAAGGTCAGGGCCGGCTGGTCGCGGAGCGTTATCGCCTGCAGGCGCGAATCGGCTCCGGCGCGATGGGGGTGGTCTGGCGGGCCGTCGACGAACGTCTGGACCGCACGGTGGCGGTCAAGCAGTTGCTGCTGCCGCCCGGGCTGAACGCGCGGGAGACCGAGACGGCGCGGCAGCGGGCGTTCCGCGAGGGCCGGATGGCCGCGCGGCTGCAGCATCCGCACGCGATCACGGTCTACAACGTCGCCGAGGACGCCGGTCAGCCGGTGTTGGTGATGGAGTACCTGCCGTCGCGGAGCCTGTCCGATCTGCAGGGCGAGGGACGGCTGCTGCCGCCCGCGGAGGCGGCGCGGATCGGCGCGCAGGCGGCGTCGGCGTTGGCCGCCGCGCACGCGGCGGGGGTCGTGCACCGCGACGTCAAACCGGGGAACGTGCTGATCGCCGAGGACGGCACCGCCAAGATCACCGACTTCGGCATCTCGCGGGCCGCCGGTGACGTGACGTTGACCAGTACCGGGATGTTCGCCGGCACGCCGGCCTACCTGTCGCCGGAGGCGGCGCGAGGGACGGACCCGGGTCCGGCCTCGGACGTGTTCTCGCTCGGCGCGACGCTCTATGCGCTTGTGGAGGGCCGTGGGCCGTTCGGCCACGTCGACAACGAGATCGCGTTGCTGCACAAGGTCGCCACGGGCACGGTCGACCGGCCGCGGCAGGCCGGCCCGTTGACCGGCGCGCTCGAGGCGATGCTGCGGCCGGAGCCGGGGCAGCGGCCGACGATGCCGCAGGTGGCGGACGGGCTCAGCGTGGTGGCCGCCGGCGGGTCGCCGCAGTTCGACCCGCCGACGGTGCCGGCAATGGCCGCGGTGCCGCCGCCCGCCCGGCCGGATGCGACGGCGATCGCACCCGCCGCGGCGCCGGGCACGGGGACGCGGGTCGACATGCCCGCGGCGGCCGCGGAGGAGTCCGGTGCGGACGACGGGAACGCATCCGCCCGGCGCAACCGGGTGGCGGTCACGGCGTTGGCCGTGGTCGGGGCGGTGCTCGCCGGTGTGCTGGTGTCGGAGGTGCTGGTGCGCGCGGCGTCGGACGCCGACGCCGCGCCTGCGCCGAGTCCGCCGCCCACCAGCAGTGCCCCGAGCTCGACGGAGCCCCCGGCACCGCCGCAGCCGTCGCGGGCGGAGATGCAGGCCGCGGTGACGCGGTACTACGCACTGGTCCTGTCCGATGCCGATGCGGCGTGGAACAGCCTCGGCCCGTCGTTGCAGGCCCAGGGCGAGATGCCTACGACGCGTTCTGGGGCGGCTTCGAGGACGTCCGGATCACCGGCGGCCGCGGGCGTTGGACGACGAGACGGTGCAGGTGCAGCTGGTGCTGACCTCGAAGGAGGGGGAGCGCACCCGGCAGGTGCACCAGCTGGGCATGACGGTGTCGGACGCGGGCGATCCGCTGATCGACAGCGACCGGGTGGTCTCGTCCCGTCCGCTCGACGAGGACAAGGACGACGACGCCACGGACGACGACGACAAGGACGACGAGGACAAGGACGAGAAGGAAGAGGAGAAGAAGAAGGAGGAAGAGAAGAAGCGGGAAGAGGAGGAGAAGAAGCGCGAGGAGGAGCGGAAGAAGAAGGAGGAGGAAGAGGAGAAGAAGGAGGACGAGGAGGACGACGAGGAGCGCTGACGGGCCGCACCGGGCGGGGCCGGGGGCCACGGTCGGTGCCGATACGTGTGAGGTGCGTGCGGCCACGCCTGTGCCCTGCGGTAATTTTGGTTCGATTGCCATAGCTGAACGCAGGTAAGGGACATCTTGGCCCAGGACGACGACTCCCCGAAGCCCGAATCCGCGGACGACGCCGCCGACGCCGCCGGGATCGACGACACCGACACGACGTCCGCTGCCGATTCCGGCGAGGACGTCAGCGGTGAGGACCGTGCTGGTCAGACAGACACCGCAGACACTGCCGAAGGCGACGAGGTCGCCGACAGCGAGGCCGCCGGCGCCGATGGCGAGGACGAGGCCGACGCCGGTGAGGACGCTGCGGACACAGCCGCCGAGGACGCTGCCGGCGACGAGGCCTCCGATGGCGCCGCCGCCAACGCCGCCGAGCCCGACCCGGCAGGCGAGGAGTCCACGCCCGAGGCCGATCCCGAACCCAACGCCGCCGACGCGTCCGAGGCCACAGGCGACGGGCCGGTACCCGACCCGTCCGCCGAGACCCAGGCCGACGAACCCCAGGGCGACGAGGTCGAGACCAGCGAGGCCGGGACCGACGAGCCCGCCGACGACGCTTCCGGTGCGGCGCCCGCGGACGACGAACCCACCGTCGAGTCCGGGACCGTCGAGCCGCCCGCTGCCGAAGCGGCGGCCGCAACGGCGACTGGAGAAACGGGGGCCGAGGAGTCGGCGGATACCGACGCGGAGGATCCGCAGTGGCCGTCGGAGACGGATGCGGCAGCCGCGACCGCCGTCCTGACCCCGCCGATTGAGCACGCGGGCCCGGCCGACTCCGGAGAGCCGACCGACGGCACGGACACCGACGACACCGACTCGACCGACACCGACTCCGCCGACACCGACTCCCCGTCGGACCCGGATGTGGCCCCGCCGGTGGCCGCGGCGGCGGGCGGCGGCGTGGCGGCCCGGTTGGCTACGGCGAAGGAGTTCGCGATCGGGCGGCGGAAGGCCGGTGTGATCGCGGCGGCGGTGCTGGGTGTGCTGGCGTTGGTGTGGGTGTTGGACCTGCTCGTCAGCCAGGGCGATGTGGCTCGTGGCCGCACGGTGGCGGGCGCGATGTCGCGGGGATGAGCCGGGAGGATGCCGAGCGCACGCTGCGCGCGGAGCTGGACGAGTCGGGGAAGGTGGACCTCGCCGGCGGCGGTGAGCACACGCTGGACCCGGAGGCCGCCGGGTTGGCGGTGAACTGGGAGGCGACGCTCGACGCGGCGACGGATCAGCCGATCAATCCGTTCAGCCGGTTCTGGTCGTTGTTCGCCGGGGACGACATCGATCTCGTGTCGACGGCCGACGACGCGCAGTTGGATGCCGAGTTGGAGCGCATCCGCGAGGACGTCGACCGCGAGGAGCACGAGGGGACGATCCGCTTCGAGGGCACGCGGCCGGTGCCGGTCGACCCGGAGGAGGGCCGGGAGCTGCAGGTCGCGGAGGCGCGTGCCACGGTGTTGGGCCGGTGGGCGGCGCCGGAGCCGGTGCAGTTGCCGGTGCGGACGTTGGAGGTGGCCTCGACGCCGGAGACGGTCCGGGAGGCGGTCACCGAGTTGGCCGAGCCCGCCGTGTCGGCGCCGGTGACGATCCGGGGCGAGGGCGCCGACGCGACGGTGCAGCCGCGGGGGATCGCGCGGATGTTGACGTTCGACGTCGAGGACGACGGGTCGTTGGTGGCCGGTGTGGATCCGGAGATTCTGCGTGAGGTCGCGGGTCCGCAGGTGCGGTCGACGGAGAACCCGGGCCGGGACGCGCGGTTCACGTTCGCCGGTGGTGAGCCGAATATCGAGCCGTCCACGGATGGTTACGGCGTGCAGTGGGATGCGGTGGCGCGCGAGTTGCCGGAGGTGTTGACCGGTGACGGTGAGCGTGCGGTGACGGCGCCGTACGGGGAGCAGCCCGCGCAGTTCACCACGGAGGATGCCGAGGGGTTGGGCATCAAGGAGGTCGTCGGGGAGTTCACGACCGGCGGGTTCGCGTGGGACTCGGGTCAGAACATTCAGCAGGTGGCCGAGGACGTCAACGGTGCCGTGGTCGAGCCGGGGGAGACGTTCAGCCTGAACGGGTTCACGGGACCGCGCGGCGTCGAGCAGGGCTACATCGGGGCGGGCGTGATTTCCGGCGGGGTGCCGGACACGGCCGTCGGTGGTGGTATTTCGCAGTTCGCGACGACGTTGTACAACGCGAGTTATTTCGCGGGGTTGGAGGACGTCGAGCACCAGGAGCACAGTTATTACATCAGTCGCTACCCGATGGGCAGGGAGGCGACGGTGTATCAGAACCCGGACGGTTCGAGCGTCATCGATCTGAAGTTCAAGAACGATGCGCCGACGGGGATCGTCATTCAAACCATCTGGACGCCCACGGACATCACGGTGAAACTGTGGGGCACGAAGCGGTACGAGGTCGAGTCGGTGAACGGCGGCCAGTACAACTTCACCGCGCCGCCCACGGAGATTGCCCCGGCCGATGCGTGTGTGCCGAGCAGCGGTTCGAGTGGTTTCAGCACGAACGACACGCGCATCCTGCGCGACATCGAGACGGGTGAGGTCGTGGCCCGCGAGCGGCGCGATGTCGTCTACAACGGGGAGACCGCGGTCGTCTGTGCCCAGCCCGAACCCGAGCCCGAGCCCCCGTCGGCCGGCGACGGCGACGGAGGCGACAACGGCGGCGACGGCGGCGACGGCGGCGACGTCGGCGGCGACGGCGGCGCGAGGGCGGCGGTGACGGTGATGCCGGCGGCGACGGCGGCGGTAACGGTGACGGCGGCGGCGATGGCGGCGGCGGTGACGGCAATGGCGGCGGTGGCCCGGGCGGCGACGCCTGACCTGATGCGGCGCCGGTCATCGGGTCGCCGATGCTCGGCTGAACTGTTCGATGAGGGCGGGGTAGCCGGATTCGGCGTGCCCGGCGGCGATCGCGCGGTCGGCCAGTGTTTTGAACAGGGTGGGTAGTTCGGCGTTGACGCCGAGTCGTTCGCTTTCCTCGATGAGGTGGGCCATGCTGCCGGCGTGGGTGGTGAGTGTCGCGTCGTCGGCCGGGTAGGTGTTGTTGTCGATCTGGTCGGCGTAGTCGGTCAGCCACCCGACGGTTTCCTGGGCGATGTGCGCGGCGAACGGGGTGTAGGTGGCTGCGTCGATGCCGGCGGTGCGGAGCAGGGCGACGCCGTGGAGCCAGGCGTTGAGGGTGCCCCACATCATGCTGAGGCCGGCGGCGTCGTACAGCGCGGACAGGCCGTGGTCGGCGCCGAGGTAGGTGGTGGTGCCGAGTGCCTCGAGCGTGCGCCGGTGGTCGCCGAAGGTGGTTTCGGGTCCGCTGAGCAGGATGATGGCGTCGGTGGTGCCGATGGCGGGTGGGACGGCCATGATGGCACCGTCCAGATAGGACGCTCCGTGTTTCTCGGTCCAGCTGGCCATGTCGCGCGCCTGCGTCGAGTCGCCCGAGGTGAGGTTGACGAGGATGCGTCCGTCGAGTTCCCCGGTGATCGGGTCGAGTGCTGCGCGGAGCGCTGTGTAGTCGGTGACGCAGGCGATGACCACCGGGCTGGCGTCGACGGCGGTGTTGACGGATTCGGCGGGTAGCGCCCCGTGGGCTTGGAGTTGGTCGGCTTTGGCGGCTGTTCGGTTCCATACGGTGACCCGATGTCCGGCGGTGAGCAGGGCGCGCGTGAGGGCGCTGCCCATGAGGCCGAGTCCGAGGACGGTGATGTCGGTGTGTGTTGGGGAATTCATGTCGACAGAATGAACGTTGAGACCGGTGTGAAGGTCAAGGAGGATCGGTGTATATCGGAGAATTGAGCCGTCGGACCGGGGTCAATGCACACCAGTTGCGCTACTACGAGGCGCAGGGTTTGTTGGCGCCGGACCGCACCGGCGCCGGATATCGCGTGTACGCGGATGCCGATGTCGTGAAGGTGAAGCAGATCCGCCACCTCCTCGATGCCGGCCTGTCGACCGAGGACATCGCCTACTTGTTGCCGTGCGCCACGGGGGAGGCCCCGGAGTTGGTCGGTTGTCCTGAGCTGCTGGCGGCCATGCGGGCCCGGCAGCAGCACCTGGACGATCAGATACTGACGCTGACGCGCTCTCGGGCGGCGCTGGCGCAGTACATCGGCAAGGCCGAACAAGCCGGCCGCGAGACCTACGGCCCCTTCGGCGCGGCCGCGGCGGGTCCGACCGTCGCCTGAACGGGCCGGCGTTCAGCCCCTGTGGGCGACGGTGCCCGGGCGGCCGCAATCACCTGCCCCGCGACGGTCAGAAGGGTGGGGGTTCGTCGGGGTCTTCGGGCTGAGGACGGACGTGCGACGTCCGGTGTGGGTACGTCCGAGTGGTGTGGTGACGGTGGTGGTGCCGTGGGTGGGGTCGTGGCGGGTTGTCCAGCCGGGTGTGTTCTTCATGCGGTGATGGCGTCGGCACCGTGCGGCGAGGTTGGCCAGTGAGGTGGGTCCGTGGTCGCGGGCCCATTCTTGGATGTGGTCGGTGTCGCAGTGGCGTGCGGGCCGTCGGCACCAGGGGATAGTGCACTCGCGGTCACGCACGCGGATGGCTTCGCGGAGGGTGGTAGTGGGGCGATACCGCGACCGTCCTAGGTCGACGGGGTCGCCGGTACCCGGGTCGCAGAGGACTTTGCGGAGCACGCTCTTGGGGTTGGTCATGATCTCCCGGCCAATGGCGCCGGGGATTGGCCCGTAGCCATCGAGTTCGACCCCGGTCTCGGAGATCGACAGGGCGGTGTCGACGGGCATGTGTAGATAGACCATGGCCGCGGCCTGAGGCACCTGCGCACCGGGATCGTTGCCTAGCAGGAGGTCGACGGCGATGTCGGTGCGAAGCTGTTCAAGGGTGCGGGACTCGCCCTTCTTCCGCAGCTGCCGAGCCATAGCGTCCACCCGGGCATAGCAGGCGGAGATGACCTCGGACCGGGTCGAGAGAATCAGCTCGGATTGGGCGTGATCGCCGTGCTCGACCACAACTTTGCGATCGGCCTCAGACTTACGGGCCCGCTCCACCCGACCACCGGGATCGATCTTCTCCACGAGTCGTCCGACGATGCGCACGAGGTTGTGCGGCTGCCACGTGGTCTCGGCCGCAGACGAGAGCTTCTCCGTCAACTGCGAGTCGACCAGCAGCGCCTGCTCATCGGACAACGGCGCCGTGACATCCAAGACCCGTGAGGCGGGGTAGTACTCGATCAACCCGGCGCGCATCGCGTCCAACAACCGAGGCATCCGCGCCACGAGACTCGACGCGTGAGCGATCCGAGCCTCAACAAACCGCACCGAGGCCCGATACTCCGGCGCCAACGCCTCAGCCAACCAAGCCCGACCCTGTGGATCCCCAGGATCAGCAGCAGCCAACGCCACCATCTCCTCAGCATCCAAACAAGCCCGCCGCCCTCGAATCGAGACAACAGTGGAAGAAACATCCCAAGAACCATTCACCCACCCAATATTACAGAACAATCACACGAAACGAACCACCCACAAGAATGAAGAAACCCCACCACACCAACAACCCCCAGTAACGCACCCCCGAAGCGAAGCAAGGGCACAAACCCCCACCCCAAAAACCTCACCGAAACCAAACCCCACCCCGGAGTGTCATCCCGTCGACCTGAAACCGAAACCATCACACTGCAGGCAGGGCGCAACCCACCACAAAACCGCCACCGAACATCACAACCTTGCGCCCTGCC